>NZ_JBICLB010000034.1:0-1094146 GCF_043104845.1 Delftia sp. WSY_7
GCCGCATGGATGTCGTTGAACATGTCGGCCATGGCGGGATTGCCGCGCGAGCGCAGGCTGCCCAGCTCGGCAAAGCCCATGATGGACTGCAGCGGGGTGCGCAGCTCATGGCTCATGTTGGCGACGAACTCCGACTTCACGCGGAAGGCCTCCTCGGCCGCGTCGCGGGCCTCGCGCGTGGCATGCTCGGCCGCGCGGAATTCGCTCACATCCACAAAGATGCTGAGCACGCCGGTGGTCTGTCCCTGGGCATCCTTGACCGCCGCCTTGGAGATCTGCACGTCGCGGTAGCTGCCGTCCACGTGGGGCAGCCGGGCCTCCAGCACCATGCGCTGGCCCGAGCGCATCACGACCTGGTTGCTGCGTATCTGCAGCAGGGCATCGTCGCGCGAGTGCAGTCCCTTGATCTCGTGGCCGAGCACGGCATAGCGGCCGCGGCCGAAGAAGTCCTCCCAGGCCTTGTTGACCAGTACCACGCGGTGGTCCGCGTCGGTGACCAGCATGGGCAGGGGCGTGGTCTCGAACAGCAGGTGCTGGAAGGCCAGCTGGGTCTGCAGCTCCTGCTGTGCCTTCCAGCGGGCCGTCACGTCCACGGCGCTGCCCGCGAAGCCCACGAGCCGGCCGTCGCGCAGCAGGGGGACGACGGCGATGTCGCAGAGTATTTCCCGGTGGCCCGGCAGCTGGAACATGGCCTGGCAGTTGCGCAGGGCCAGCTTGGCCTGGGGGTCGAGCAGGGCATGGATCTGCGGCCTGCAGGCTTCGCGCGCGATGCCTTCCAGCGGCTGCCCCAGCGCCTCGACGCTGGGCTGCCCGGTCCATTGCTCCCAGCGTGCGTTCACGAAGGTCAGCCGGCCCTCGCTGTCGGTGCGAAAGATCAGCTCCTGCACGCTGCGCATGAGCACGGCCATCTCATGCTCGCTGCGAGCCAGGCGCGCCTGGGCCTTTTCCATGGACTGCTGGGACGACTTCTGGACCCTGCGGGTCTTGAGCACCGACCCGCTCAGGCCCAGCACCAGGGCAAGAAGCGCAAGGCCGGCAACGAAGAAGGCGAATGCCTTGTCGCGCCAGCGCGCGACCACCTCCGAGTAGGGCTCCTCCACCACCAGCAGCAGAGGCCAGTTGCGCACGGTGCGAAAGGACACGACCTCATGGGAGCCGAGCATGCCGGCGCCGACGTAGGAGCCGAATTCGCTGTGCGGCAGCCATTGCCGGAACAGCGGTGTCTGCAGCACGGCGGTCGCCTGCACGCCGGTGCCCGCATTCGTGCTGGCCAGCGTCTGGCCGTCGTAGCTCAGCAGCATGGCCTCGTAGCTGAGGGACTCCAGCGTGGATTGGTAGAAGTTGGCCACGGCATCGGGATTGATCAGGGCCACCAGCACGGCCGGTGCGCCGTTGTCGCGCTCGAATGCGAGGATCTGGGGCAGGTAGCGGACGCCCCGCGGTGTCGCATGCGGGGCCGCTGCCAGGGAGGAGAGGCTGCGGCCGGTGACCAGGCGTCCCAGCTGGACCTTGCCCGGGACCGGAGCCGATGCCCTGTCAGGCAGCAGCTTGTGCAGCTCGATCTGCAGGCCGGCCTCGCCCGCTTGCGTGCTCGCCAGGATGCGTCCTTTGCCATCGAGCAGCGCCATGCTGCGCAGAACCGGCAACTGGCCGACCACTTGCGCCAAGGCCGCCTCGCGCGCTGCGCCGGGGCTGTCGGCGGACAAGATGACCGGGTTGTTGGCCAGGCTTGCCAGGGCGACCTCGCCGGTCTCGAAGGTCTTGTTCGTCTGATCCTGCAGCACACGGGCCAGCAGCGCCGCCTGGGCCTTGCTCTGCTCGGCCTCGGCATGCAGCTGGCTCCAGACGAACAGCACCAGCCCGGCAAGCACGCACAGGGCAAAGGTCAGCACCAATGCCTTGAGGTGGGCGCTGCGCCTGGCTCCCAGAAAATGATGCGTGCCGGCTCGGCCAGACATGATGAAGGCGCTCCATCGGAGGGTTCAAGGCGCGACGATGGCGCTCAGCCCGTGGTTGCGCGCCGCCCGGGCCAGGCGGCCGTCTCGCCGGATGTCGGAGACGAACTGGTCCAGGCGCGCCAGCCACTGGGCGTCGGCAGGACTGGTTGCATAGCCGTAGGGAAGCACGTGGAACGGCTTGGGCGGTGCGATCAACCGGGCCCAGTCGGAGCTGTCGAGCAGCCGGCGGCTGTAGGGGTAGTCGGTCATGAACACATCCACGCGCCCTGCCATGAGCTCCTTCTCGCGGGTCTGGGGCGGCTCGATGGACACGATCTGCGCATGCTTGAGCGTCTCGCGCATCACGGGCTCCATGAAGGTGCCGCGCTGCACGGCGACCTGCACGCCGGGCTGGTCGATGTCCGCCCAGGACTGCACGGCCTGATTGCTCTTGGTGGTGACGCCGTAGATGTCGCTGCTCAGATAGGGCTGCGTGAAGCGCAGCTGCTTTTGCCGCTGGGGGAGTATGCCCACGGCGAACATGGCGACATCGCAGCGCGACTCCAGCAGGTCAGGTATCAGCCTGGGAAAGGAGGAATCCACATACTGCAGCCGTACGCCCAGCTCCCTGGCCAGCTCCGCCGACAGCTCTGCATCCACGCCCGTCAGCCGGCCCGTGCGCGGGTCGCGGAAGGTGATGCCGTAGTAGTCGGGCCATATGCACACACGCAGGGCGCCCGTGGATGCAATCCGCTCCAGCACCTCGCCAGCTGCGGCAGAGCCGGACCATGGCACCAGACACAGCAGCAATCCGGCAACGGCTGCCAGGCGGGCCAGCACGCGCCTTGGGGACGGTGCGCCGAAACATGTCGATGATGGATGCATGGCGGGCTTTCAGGGTGTGTCGATCAGATCGGTGAAGGACGGGGACTGCCGGGTCAGCGCCAGGCGCAGCGCATCCAGCTCTTCGATGTTGTCCATGAACGCGTCGACGATGCCGGGATCCAGGGCCTTGCCCCGTTCCGCCGCGATCATCTCCAGGGCCCGTGCTAGCCCGAACGCCGGCCGGTACACCCGGTCCATGGTGAGCGCGTCGAAGATATCGACGATGGAGGTGATGCGCGCCGACAGCGGGATGTCCTCGCCTGCCAATCCCTGCGGGTAGCCCTTGCCGTCGAAGCGTTCGTGGTGGCTGGCGGCGATTTCGGCCGCCATCTGGAACACCGGGATGCGCGACTGGCCCAGCAGATGCGCGCCGATCTCGGCATGCCGGTTCATGACCAGGCGCTCCTGCGCATCCAGCGGGCCCTGCTTCTTGAGGATGGTGTCCGGAATGCCGACCTTGCCGATGTCATGCATCGGGGCCGCCTTGCGCAGCAGGCTGGCGAATTCGATGCGGCAGCCCAGGCGCAGGGCCAAGGCCTCCGACAGGTAGCCGATGCGGATGATGTGCGAGCCGGTGTCGTCGTCCTTGAACTCGGCGGCCATGGCCAGGCGCAGCAGGGTCTCGTGGTGGGCGCGTGTCACTTCCTTGAGCAGATCGTTGCGCTCGCGGTACATGCGGCCGAAGTCCTGGATGAGCTGCTCCATCTGCTCCACGGCCGCAGGATCGAAACGTCGCGATGGCTCCCGGGGGGAGGCGGTCTGGTACTGGGCCATCAGTCGATCCTCTCGAGCTTTTCGATCGTCTCCAGCAGCTTCAGGGTGCTGAAGGGCTTGACCAGGTATTCGTCGGCTCCGGCCTGCAGGCCCGCCTTGCGGTCCTCGGCGCTGCCCCGGGCCGTCAGCAGGATGACCTGCGTATGCAGCAGCTCGTAGGAGCGCTTGATGCGGCTGCACACCTCCAGGCCGTCGAGCGTGCCCGGCATCATGATGTCGAGCAGGACGATGTCGGGCCTGAGCCTCTCGGCCATCGCCCAGGCCTCGTCGCCATCGCAAGCCTCTATGACGTCAAAGTCGCTGAATTCCAGTGTCATGCGCAGCAGCTTGCGGATGTCGGCATGGTCCTCGGCGATCAGTATCTTTTGCATGGGGAGATCTTTCATGCCGCAACAAAGGTGTGGGCTGGCATGTGAATCATAAATATCAATTCAATCAAATTTTATTGAATTTATCTATCAAATCTGTTGCCAGGCCGGGAACAGGTCTTTTGCCCCTGTGCGGGAGCCGGCAGCCCCGCCTTTATGTGGCCCGTTCCCAGGCCGGGTCTTTCCACAGGGCATCGAGGTCGGTGAAGCCCCATTTCGCGGGGTCTTCCCGACTGGCTATCTTCTCCTGGCACCCGGGCCGGGCCAGGTCAACGGTCTCCGGTGCCATCCGCATGCCGCTGGCCGTGGAATAGAACACCTTGACCTGCGGACAGGTCAGGGACTGGCGGCCAGGGTCCACGACCACCCCCAGCCTGCCCGTTGTCAGCCGCACCAAAGAGCCCACCGGGTAGATGCCTATGCTTTTGACGAAGGCCTGGAATACGGTCTTGTCGAAGTGCCCGGCGCTCCATTCGGCCATCTTGTGCACCGCCTCGGCAGGGTCCCAGCCACGCTTGTAGGGGCGGTCCGAGGTGATGGCGTCGTAGACATCGCAGACCGCGCCCATCTTCGCGAACAGGCTGATGTCCTCGCCGCGCAGCCCGTGGGGGTAGCCTGTGCCATCCACCTTCTCATGATGGTGAAGGCAGACGTCCAGCACCACCGGATCATCGACGCCGCCGGCCAGGAGCAGCTCCAGGCCTCGCGCCGGATGCTCGCGGACCTCGGCAAACTCCCTGTCGGTCAGGCGCCCCGGCTTGTTCAGGATGGGGGCGGGGATCGCCATCTTTCCAATATCGTGCAGCAGCCCCGCATAGCCCGCCTGGCGCACCTGCTGCGGTGGCAGGTCGAGCTGGCGTGCCAGCACGATCATCAAGGCGCAGACCGCCACCGAGTGCATGTAGGTGTAGTCGTCGCTGCTCTTGAGCCGGGCGATGCTGACCAAGGCGCACGGATTGCGGATGATCGACTCGGACACCTCTGCGACCACGGAGCGGGCCTCGTCCTGGTTGATCTCCCTGCCCATGCGCGCCTCGCGGAACATGGCGGTGATCGCCTGCCTGGACTGGCGGCAGATCCGGGCGGCCCGCTTCACCTCCTCATCGAAGGCAACGGGCCGCAGCTCGCACTCCAACTCGGCCAGCTGCGAGATCTCGGACAGTTGGGCGTCGATCACGGTGTCCACCTGCTCGCGCGAGCAAGACGGCTCGTCTTGCGCGACATCCAGGCCCTTGGCGGTATCGATCCACACTTCCTGGATGGGGGCGTGCAGGATCCTCGCCAGGTCGGCAGGGTCTTCCAGCCTGAAGCGGCTGCGCCAGAACGGATGCTCCATCCAGCTGCCGCAAAAGCTCTCCAGAAACATGCCCAGCCGCAGCTGCCGCACACTGATGCGCTTGATCATGAACAAGGGCCCCGCAACGGTTCACATGGATACTTCATCTTGCCGCCATTTCCTTGCTTCTGTACGGATCCAGGTCAGAAGGCCGCCCATTCCTCCTCCTTGACCTGCGGTTGCGCACGGGCCGGCGATACGCGGGCCTGAACGGCCGGCAGCGCTTGCCTGGGCCCCATGACCTGGACGGTGGCGGCACGCGGCGCGGCGGGGTGGCTTGCCCCATGCTCGGGATGCATCCTGAATGTGGAGACGATCTGCGCCAGAGAAGCGGCCTGCTGCTCCAGGCTGCCCGCAGCGGCCGAGCTTTGCTGCGTCATGGCACCGATCAGCTCCTTGATTTCGCGGGCCGCCGTACCCGAGCGCTGGGCCAGCGCGCGCACCTCGCTGGCGACCACCGCGAAGCCCCGGCCCTGCTCGCCGGCCCGCGAGTCCTCCGAGATGTCCTTCATGGCCAGCACATGGGTGGAAGGCAGCCAGTTGGTGCCCAGGTCGTTGGCATTGAACTGGACCCGGGCGATCTGCAGTGCGCCGATGGCCGCGACCGTGCTCAGCAGCAGCAGGAGCAGGGTGAAGGCAGCGATGAGCCGTGTGCGGATGGACAGAAGGCGAAGGAACATGGTGGTGGGGCTCCCGAGAAGTGGCTGGGAATTTTGATCAATATGATGCAATTGATAATTTACCAAGCTTGAGTTCATCTCGGGGGATTGAATTTATCAATTAAGTCTCGCCAGGCCATTGCTCCGGGATCTGCTGCGCCGAGCCGCCACGCAGTCCTCTACCCCCCTTGGACAAGCCGTCGCCACAGCCCGCAGCGCTTGGCGACGCGTTTCGCCTGGCTCACGTGTCGAAGCATCAACACCTCCAAAAATGTAACAACCGGTTGTGCTGTTCTTTTCTCTCTGTTAAATTTTTATCAAATTCATCAAATAAATTTGATTGGAGTGATGAAGATGCCACCTACACTGACAACCGACACCGCCAGGCAATGGCTTTCCTTCCTTGTGGACGATGAGGAGTTCGGCATCGACCTGCTGCAAGTGCAGGAGATCCGGTCCTACGAGTCGCCCATGCGCATTGCCAATGGCCCCGCCTACTTCAACGGCGTGCTGGAACTGCGCGGCGAGGTCATTCCCGTCATCGATCTGCGGCTCAGGCTGGGGCTTGCGGCCAAGCCGTACGACGCCTGCACCGTGACCATCATGCTGCGCCTGCCTGGCGGAGTGACGGGCATGGTGGTGGAGGGTGTCACCGACGTGGTGACGCTCATGCCGCAGGACCTGCGCGCCGTGCCCGCCATGGGCGGGGGCCTGGTCAATGACTGCCTGCTGGCCATGGGCGTGCTCGAGGAGCGTTCGCTGCTGCTCATCGATGCCGACAAGCTCCTGGTGACTGCCACGGCAGCCCTGCCGGACTGCGCTGTGAGCTGAGCCATTTGCTCCGGCACACCTCTTTCTCCGCCTCTACACCGCAATTTGCCAACCCAACTGGAGACGCGCCATGAATCCCCGCTTCTGGACGGTCAAGACCAAACTTTCCGTGGCTTTCACCTGCCTGGCACTTCTCACCGTAGTGGTGTCCCTGCTGGCATTGCAGGCGCTGCGCGAGGCGAACCTGAATCTCGTGCACTTCGTCGAAGGCATCAACGCCCGTGCACACCTGGCAGAGAGGGTTCGCACAGCCGTGGACCGCAGGGCGATCGCGGCGCGCAACCTGGTGCTGGTGACCTCGCCTGCAGACCTGGCGGCGGAGAAGGATGCCGTGACCTCCGCGCACACCGACGTCAACACCTCGCTGGCCGAACTCCAGGCCAAAGTGGCTTCGAAGGATGTTGCGGCCGATGCACGTGATCTGGTTGCCAAAATTGCGGGCGTGGAGCAACGCTATGGACCGGTCGCTACCGACATCGTGTCCCTGGCTCTGCAAAACCAGAAGGAGGCAGCGATCCGCAAGATGAACGAAGAGTGCCGGCCCTTGTTGGCGCAGCTGATCGAGGCCACCCGCCAGTACAGTGAACTGACCCGGCTGCGTTCACAGCAGATGATCGAGGAGGCCGCGCAGGCCTACGCGCACCGCAGAAACATACTGATCGCCGCCAGCGTCATGGCCTTTGTCCTGGCTGTGCTGATGGGGCAACTGATAGCACGCGGCCTGACGCGCGCCCTGGGTGCGGAGCCTGCACAACTGGGCGACGTTGCGCAACAGATTGCCCAGGGCAATCTCAGCCCTGAATTGCTTCGCCACCAAGCCCCTGAAGGCAGCGTCCAGGCATCGCTCAATGCCATGCTCCAGAGCCTGGCCTCGGTCGTGCAGGACGTGCGCAGCAATGCCGACGGGGTGGCGGGCGGCAGCACGGAGATCGCCAACGGCAATGCCGACTTGAGCCAGCGCACGGAACAGCAGGCCAGCGCCTTGCAGGAAACTGCAGCGTCGATGGAGCAGCTGTCGACCACCGTCAGGCAAAACGCGGACAACGCCAGGCAGGTCAATCAACTCGCCCTGGGCGCAAGCCAGGTGGCCACCCAGGGCGGCGGCTCGGTGCAGGAGGTCGTCAATGCGATGCAGGACATCAGCGAAAGTTCGCGCCAGATCGGCGAAATCGTGGGCGTGATCGACGGCATCGCGTTCCAGACCAACATCCTGGCGCTCAATGCCGCAGTCGAGGCTGCCCGCGCAGGCGAGCAGGGCAAGGGCTTTGCCGTGGTGGCCGGTGAGGTGCGCAACCTGGCGCAGCGCAGCGCGCAGGCCGCCCGGGAAATCAAGCAGCTCATCGCCACCAGCACCACACGGGTCAAGCAGGGCACCGAGCTGGCCGACCAGGCTGGCGCCACCATGGCGCAGGTGCTGCAGTCCATCCAGCGCGTGACCGATCTCATGGGGGAGATCAGCAGTGCCAGCGATGAGCAAAGCGCGGGGGTGGCGCAGGTCGGCAAGGCCGTCAGCCAGATGGACCAGGTCACGCAGCAGAATGCGGCGCTGGTGGAGGAAAGCGCGGCAGCGGCGGCCAGCCTCAGAACGCAGGCACAGCAGCTGGTTCAGGCCGTGTCGATCTTCCAGCTGGGCGGCCAGGCGGCACAGCCTGCCTCGACACCGCCGCTGTCGCAGCCGACGGTGCAGGCGCGCAATCCGGCACCCGCGAAAGCGGCGCTCCCCGCCCGCCAGGCTGCCCGGCCCGTGCTGCGCCCCGTGAGCCCGGTGAGCCCTGCGCACAAGCAGGCGCAAGCGCAGGAGCAGGACGACTGGGTGTCGTTCTGATCAACGGCCCCTTGCGTGCGCCGGGGTGCGCGGCCGCCGCCATGCCGGGTCTGCCAGGAGCCGCAGGACCCAAGTCCAGGGCCCGTGCAAGTTCTGATATTTTCAGCGCTGTTCCTGCGCAGGCAGCCCCCGGTTATCGATACTCCATGGCCATGATTGCAAACCTTATTCCGTTGAACCCCACGCACCTGGATGCCGCCATCGTCGATCTCGACGGCACCATGGTCAACACCCTGGGCGACTTCGCCGAAGCCCTCAACCGCATGCTGGCGGACCTGCAACTGCCGGCCATCGCCCCGCAGGCCATAGAGAACATGGTGGGCAAGGGCTCGGAGCACCTGATCCGCTCGGTGCTGGCCCATGTGGGCGCGGCCGATGTGGATGCCATCTACGGCCAGGCCTGGCAGCGCTACGAGCACCACTACCTGCAGCTCAACGGCCAGTTCGCCGATGTCTACCCGGGCGTGCTCGAAGGCCTGCAGGCATTGCGCGCACGCGGCCTGCGGCTGGCCTGCCTGACCAACAAGCCGCTGTCCTTCGCCCGGCCGCTGCTGGAGCAAAAAGGCCTGGCACCGCTGTTCGAGCAGGTCTTCGGCGGCGATTCCTTCGAGCGCAAGAAGCCCGACCCGCTGCCCCTGCTCAAGACCTGCGAGGCCCTGGGCACCTCCCCCGCGCGCACACTGATGCTGGGCGACTCCAGCAACGACGCCCAGGCCGCGCGCGCCGCGGGCTGCCCCGTGGTGCTGGTCAGCTACGGCTACAACCACGGCCAGCCCGTGCGCCAGGTCGATGCCGATGGCTTCGTCGATGCGCTGACCGAACTGGCCTGAGACGCGCAGCCTCCAAATTTTTTGGAAAAAGAATGGGATTTGGCGATGGTTAACGCACTTTGACGGTGCGATTTATGTTTTTGCTAGAGTCGTCTGCTTTGCCATCCTGGCCGCGATCCGGCCACAGACAAGGAGGAAGCACGCGACATGCACGGACTGCACCTGACCGCCGATCTCTACCAATGCCAGGGCGACGAGCGCCATATGCTCGACGCCGATGCCATCGCCGCCCTGTGCCGCGCACAGACCGCGCAGGCCGGCCTGACCCTGGTGGAGGACCGCTGGGTCAAGTTCCCTGACTACCAGGGGCAGCCCGGCGGCGTCACCGGCACCGTGCTGCTGGCCGAATCGCACCTGGCCATACACACCTGGCCCGAGACCGGCTGCGTCACCGTCGATGTCTACGTCTGCAACTTCTCCGCCGACAACTCGGGCAAGGCCCGTGCGCTGATGGAGGGCGTGATCGCCGCCTACGCGCCGGGCCGCGTGGTGCGCCAGCAGCTCATGCGCGGCGACATCGGCCCTGGCGCCCAGGACGAGGCGGCGGCCGATGAGGGCGATTGGGCGCTGGAGGCGCTCACGCCCCATGCGCGCTTTGGCTGGCGCGCCACGCGGCGCGAAACCGTGCAGACGCCCCATCAGGAACTGGAGCTGCTGCACACGCCGCAGTTCGGCAAGGTGCTGCGACTGGATGGGCGCTTCATGACCTCCGAACGCGAGGAATTCTTCTACCACGAGGCCCTGGTCCACCCCGCTGCCCTGGCCCACCCGGCGCCGCGCAAGGCGCTGATCCTGGGCGGCGGCGATGGCGGCGCAGCCGAGGAACTGCTCAAGCACCCGTCCATGGAGCAGGTGGTGGTGGCCGAGCTGGACGAGGCTGTGGTCCAGGCCGCGCGCGCGCATCTGCAGCAGGTGCATCGGGGCGTGTTCGATGACCCGCGCCTGCAGCTGCGCATAGGCGACGGCATGGCCATGGTGGAGCGCACCGAAGAACGCTTCGACCTCGCCCTGATGGACCTCACCGACCCCGACACGCCTGCCAGCGCGCTGTACTCCGACCAGGCCCTGGCGCGCATGAAGCGCGTGCTGGCGCCGGGCGGCGCCCTGGTGCTGCACCTGGGCAGCCCCGTCTTCCATGGCGAGCAGGTGGCGCGGCTGGTGGCCAGCCTGCGCGAGCGCTTTGCCATCGTGCGCTGCTACGGCCTGTACATCCCCCTGTACGGCGCCTACTGGGGCCTGGCCGTGGCCTCCGACACGCTGGATGCGGCGGCGCTGCCCCCCGCCCAGCTGCGCCAGCGCCTGGCCGAGCGCCGCCTGCCCGACCTGCGCTACTACAACGCCGAAGTGCACCCCGCACTGTTCGCGCTGCCCAACTACTACCGCGACCTGGTGCAGCCCGCGCCCCTGGCGGCGCTGCCCCCGCGCGCGGTCCGCGTCGCCTGAGCCCGGCCCGCCCTGGCCGGGCTGCGGTGCCAACTGCGCGCCCGGCAGGGCAAATTTGACACAGTGCTGCAATCTGGTGGCAAGTCTGCTGTAATGAAAAACGGCGGGAAGGCCCGTGCGCCCGCCATTTTTCCGGCTTCCTGGTAAGTATTTCCGGGATATTGCGTGCTTGCAAAAACCATATCAACAGATAAAGCGCCAGACGCCCTGTATCAAAATGACTGCTTCCCTTTCAAAAACAAGAATATCCGCGTCCAAATACCATGATGATTCCTTGCTGCGGCTTTGGAATTGGGCTTTGTTGGCAGGGCTGGTATTGAGCTTTCCCCTGAGCTTTGTATTGCCGCAAAGCCTGAGCTGGGAAAATGGATTCCTGGAGAATATCCAGGCCGTGACCCTGCTGCTGGGCATGGTGGCGGCCCTGGTTGCGGCGCGGCGGCAAAAAGGCTCCTTTGCAGCGCCACTGTGGTGGATCGCCTCCCTGTTCTGGCTGGCCTTTCTGGGGCGTGAGCTGGCCTGGGGCGCGGCTTTCCTGCCCAGCCTGGAGGCTGGCAAGTGGGGGCCGGTGATCAGCTCCCAGGTGCTGTGGTACCGGCCCGCCGTCAAATGGGTGGTGGGCGCCATGCTGCTGCTGTGCTGCTATTGGTTTGTGCGCCACGGTGTCTGGAACAAGGTCATCAAGCGCCTGGTGCGCGAGAAGGCGCTGCCGATATTCAGCCTGGCGACATTTGTCGCGGCCATGGTGATATCCACCAATGCGGAAGGTCATGGCTTCATTGTCCTGCAGCAATGGTTTGATTATCAGGTGATCGTGCTGGAGGAGCTGGTGGAGACATTTGGATATATGGCACTGTGGCTGGCACAGTGGGCGCTGGTCAGGTATGTTGCTGGCTGGCAGGAAGATATTTGAACCAATATTGATCAACCCGGCCGCCTGCATATTCCCGGTGTAATGGGGCAGATTCAGGGGCCGGTAAGTCGCCAGTAAGACGCAATCGAGGAGCATGGCTGTTTTACCCGCAGGTTTGCCGCTCTCGCGGCGGACCGACGGAGCCTGAAACGACAGAACGTGCCATCGCAATGCAAGCCTCCATCTACCAGGACGTGATAGGTATCCAGGCGGCGGGCCAGGCGTATTCCCTGGGTTCGCGCTTCCAAGAATGCAGCCAGCACCGTGCCGTGCGGCTGGAGACGATCTTCGAGCTGGTCATCCTCAAGTTCCGCGAGGACCTGCTGCAGGCGCTGGCCGAGGAGCCGCCAGGCCCCGCACGCCACCTGCGCGCCTATATCCGCTGCGTCTGCGACCATGCCCTGTCCCGCCAGCGCGGCCAGAAGACGGCCGCACAGTTGCTGACCCGCGCAAGATTCCAGAACATATGGTTTGATTTCGTGGATGCGGCCTGCGCCGACGATCTGGTGTCCGAGGACATTGCCCTGCAATGCCGCGCCATGGTCGAGGACCTGTGGGTCATCCATGTGCTGGTCGAGCCCATGGCGCCGCAGCGCATCACCGGGATCAGGGAGCATTTGCTGTCCCTGTGCGGCAACGACGGAAACCATGAATCGCATCGCATTAATTGAGGACCATGCCAGGCTGGCCACGCTGGTCAGCCGCTCGCTGGCTAACTCCGGCATAGAGACCGATGTCTTCCACCAGATCTCCACGGCCTGGCTGGCCCTGCAGGACATCGACTACGGCGTCATCGTCATCGACCGCGGCCTGCCCGATGGCGACGGCCTGCAACTGGTGCAGCGCCTGCGCGCCGCGGGCCGCTCCACGCCCTGCCTGATGCTCACGGCCCGTGACGCGCTCAGCGACCGCGTGGGCGGCCTGGAGGCCGGTGCCGACGACTACCTGACCAAGCCCTTTCCCATGGAAGAACTGATTGCCCGCGTGCGCGCCCTGCTGCGCCGCCCGGCCCTGGTGCAGGAGCTGGCGCCGCAGCTGGGCGACATCAGCATCAACCCGCAGCAGGCCTGCATGCACTGCGCGGGCTCGGCCATCGCGCTGCCGCCGGCGGAGCTTCAGATCATGCTCAGCCTGGTGCGCAAGGCCGGCGCCACGGTGCGCCGCTCCACGTTGGAGGCGGCGGCCTGGGGCATGAGCAGCGTGGTCACGCCCAACGCCCTCGATGTGGCCCTGCACCGGCTGCGCCGCAAGCTGGCCGCGGCCGGCTCGTGCATGGAAATCGTCAACATCCGGGGTCAGGGCTATGCGCTTCGCGAACCTTTGCTGGCCCGGTAGCCTGCGCTCGCGGCTGCTGGCCGTCTATGGGTTGAGCATGGTGTTCAGCGCGCTGCTGGTCGGCGCGCTGGTGATCCTCGTCGCCAAGCCCTTCGACAGCTACGCGCTGCAGCGCGGCATGGGGCATGCGGCCGAGAAGCTGGCCGAGTGGGTGAGCTTCGATGCCCGGGGCGTGCCCCAGGGGTTCAGCGAGCGTGAACTCAAGGCCTGGATGCTGACCAGCCTGGGCGAGGAAATGCAGCTGCGCATCACCGACGCCCGTGGCCGCGTGGTCTTCGCCCCCAACGGCGAAATGCAGCCGCTGACGCAGACCGGCCAGGGCTTCGACCCCGAGCTCAAGGCCTTTGCCTACGAGCGCGGCGGCGTGGTCATGCGCGCAGGCACGGCCACGCTGGTCCACGATGGCACGACGTGGCACGTGCAGATAGCCGTCAGCGACCGCATGGTGGACTGGCTGCGCGAATCGGTGGGCCTGCCCGCGCTGTGGCGCGGCATGGTGGCCATCGGCGTGGTTTTCCTGGTCGTGTTCCTGTTCTCCACGCACCGCACGCTGCAGCGCATGCTCAGGCCGCTGGGCGTGGCCGCGCAGGATGCGCAGCGCATCACCCCGCAGACGCTGGGCACGCGCCTGCAGCCCAAGGATCTGCCGCGCGAGTTCGCGCCCCTGGTCGAGGCCTTCAACCACGTGCTGGACCGGCTGCAGGCCGGCTTCAGGAACCAGCAGGAATTCCTGTCCATGGCCGCGCATGAGCTCAAGACGCCTCTGGCCCTGATGCGCGTGCAGATCGAACTGGAGCCCGAGGACCGGCGCAGCCCCGAGCTGCTCAAGGACGTGGACCACATGGCGCGCCAGGTCCAGCAGCTGCTGCACCTGGCCGAGGTCTGCGAACACCAGCGCTACCGCATGGAAGACATTGCGCCGGCCGACATCATTGGCGAGGTCTGCGACTTCATGGCCCGCGCCTCCGAAAAATGCGGCGTGCACATCCACTGCGAGGTCAAGGACGGCTCGCCTGCCTGGCGTGCCGACCGGGGCGCGCTGTTCGTGCTGCTCAAGAACCTGATCGAGAACGCCGTGCAGCACAGCCCGCAGGGCGCCACCGTCACCGTGAAGGCCTGCGGCCTGGGCTTTTCGGTGCTGGACCAGGGCCGTGGCGTGCCGCCCGAGGACCTGCCGCGCATCTTCGAGCGCTTTTGGCGCAGCAGCGAGCGGCGCGACCTGGGCGCGGGCCTGGGCCTGCCCATCTGCCTGGAGATTGCGCGCGCCCACGGCTGGACGCTCACGGCCCTGCCCGGTGCCACGGGGCTGGAGATCCAGGCGCGCTTTGCCGGGCCCGTGCAGGAGCCCGCGCAGCCGTTCAACCGCCCAGCAATGCCTTCTTGAGCTGATCGTCGGCCGGGTGCGGGCCCAGCCAGATGCCCAGCAGCGCCTGGAAGAACTCGGGCTCCTGGAAGGGCGCGCCCTGGGCCTGGCCCTTGACGAAGACCTGGGCACCCTGGCCCGGCACCCAGTCCACCGAGAAGTTCTCGCCCGGCAGCAGCTTCTTGTGCTGCGTGAAGATGTCGCTCATGCGCAGCACGCCGGGCACCAGGCGCGAGAAGCGGGCGCGCTCCATGTTGTCCTCGATGCCGCGCGCGAACAGCTTGCCCAGCTCGGCCGAATCGATCTCGCGCAGCATGGTCACGCTCACGCGCTTGGGGCCGGGCAGGGCCGCGATCTCCTGCAGGCTGGCAGCCGGTTTTTCCAGGTACAGGCCCGCCGTGTAGACCTTGAAGATGGCCTTGTAGCGAATGCCCGCGCCATTGAGCTGCAGCGTCTGGCCGCCCACCCCGGCCTGGGCGGGATAGGCCACGCCCGCGACGGTGCGCGGCGGCTCCTGGGCAGTGGCGGCCAGCGGCATCGCCAGCGCCATGGCCAGGGCGGCTGTCTTCATCCAGCGGGGCAAGGCGGTCATGGTGTCTCCTGCGCGGGGGCTGTGGCCCGGTTGCGGTTTGTTACGTCCGGGCGACATGTTGTGGGGATCGGGTGGGGGTGGCAACAGGGTTTTCGCGGGCCGATGGAGGGTGGCTATCATCCTGCTCGGTCCGCTTTCTTGTCGTGGGTGTATGCCCACGTTCCTGCGGTTATGGACGGGATGGGGCTACCCGCAAGGGCGTCCGCACGTCGCAATGCGTGTTCTTAACATCCCGTCCACCTGTCTGTGCGTTGCACCGCTGATTCTGTTTGCAAGCCCCTGTCGGGGCGTTTCTTTTCGAGGCCGGGTTTCGGCCCGGCGGCCGACTCACTTTCTTGTCTCGCTACAAGAAAGTGAGCAAAGAAAAGCGCCCGGATGTCCGCGACCCCTTCGCTTCGCTGCGGGGCAACCTGCGCCGTGGCGGTTGCGGGGTTCGCCGTGAAACTCACTTCGCGCTGCGCGCTACGTTCAAACAATCACGGCGAGTCAGATGACGAAGCAGTCCTGTCCTTCGGCAGGACTGCAACCCCGCAACCACCACGGCGCAGGCGCTGACATACGGGGAGTTTGCCCGGGCCTTCGCTGCGCTCGGCCTGGGGCTTCGGGGCGCTTGCCGTCTTGAAAGCCTCTATCATTGCGGCGGCCCCCTGTTCAGGGGCTGGTGCGTAAGAACACTTGACTGTTGAGCGGTGCGGCCTCGCCGTTAAGGAGGCCTTGTCACGTCTGAATTGTCGGATCGTGGGTGCATGCCCACGTCCCTGCGGTTACGGGCGGGATGGGGCTACCCGCAAGGGCGTCCGCACGGCTCAGCACGTGTTCTTAACATCCCGTCCACCTGTTTGTGCGTAAGAACACAGACGGGTGGTTCCCGTCTCGCTGAGGAGTAAATCATGTACGTCATGTACGGCACTTCTTTTTCTGCCTTCCCCTCCACCCATCAAGCGCCCCACGCTGGCGCGTCTGCCGTGGGAGGGGTTGCGCCATGAGTACCGCTTCCCCAACCCTGACCCAGCCCACGCCGCAGCAGTTGAGCCATGCCGTGACCGAGATCGGCCGGCTGACGCTGCAAGGCAGCAGCGAGGTGTACTCGCTGGGCCAGCTGGCGCTGGCCTGGCTGGAGCGGCCCGAGGGCCATCGCAATCTGGAGGTGGTGGCCAATGCGCTGCAGGCCATTTGCGGGGCTGCGCAGCGGATGGAGGAGCTGGTGGAGGACGAGGTGAGCTACGTGCATTGCCTGCAGGAGGATCCGGCGTATCTGCGGCGGATGGCTGCGGCTTCGGCGGCGTTTGAGCGCTGATTCTCTTTGCAAGCCCTGTCGGGCCTTCGCTTCGCTTGGCCTGGCGTTTCAGCCCAGGACGTTCTTCAGCAGCGTCTTTTCCTGGTCCGTGAGGGCGGCGATGCATTCGTCGCCCAGGGCCTGCAGCAGCCGGGTGCTGTCGGCGTTGGCGATGTCCAGGCCCAGGCGCTTTTGCTGGGCTGCGGGCTGCGTGAAGTTCAGGCGCAGGTAGCTGCTGGTGCCCAGTTCCTGGCGGGCCGCCTTGACGGCCTGGACTTCCTGGGCGGCCATGACCAGGTCCAGCAGGGGCTTGACCAGGGTCAGCCCGCGCCGGGGCATGGCCACGGGGTCCTGGCCCTGCTGGGGGTTGGCGGTGCCTACGCTGATCATCACGATGTCGGCGGCCGGCCCCCAGAGCTGGCGGGCGGCTTGCAGGGCCAGCAGGTCGGGCGCGTTGGCGGCGAGTCCGCCGTCCACGAAGACATGGCCTGCTGCGGCGTGCGCGGGAAAGTAGGTGGGGGCGGCCGATGAGGCCAGCATGGCGTCCATCAGCGTCAGGCCCAGCCGGTCCCTGTCGGGCAGGGCGCCGCTGGCCAGCAGGTGCAGCTGCGATGAATTCCAGTTCACGGCGGGCAGCAGCAGCGGCACCTGCAGTTGCCCCAGGGCGGACTGCTCCGCTTGCGGCATGGCCTCCTTGATCGCTGCGCGCAGCGGGGCGCTGTCATAGAGCGCCTTGCCCATGGCCTGGCGCAGGCCGGGCAGCCATTTGGAGGGAAAGATGGCGGGGCCATGGTCCAGCAGCAACTGCTTGATGCGCGCGGGCTGGCAGCCGCTGGCCAGGGCGGTGGCGATGATTGCGCCGATGGAGGTGCCGGCGAACAGGTCCACTTTCTCCAGCAGGTCGCCGTTGCCGAATTCGCGGTGGATGCGCTCCAGCACATGGGCGCTGAACAGGCCGCGATAGCCGCCGCCCGACAGGCTCAGGACGACCCGGCGCCGGCGCAGGCCCTGGCGCACCGCGCTGGACAGGGGCGGTACGTCGAAGTCCATCACAGCGCGTGCACGGCAACGCCCCGGGCGGCGGCCTGCGCCAGGTAGAGGTTGGCGGGCTCGGTGTAGCAGACCTTGAGCAGGTCGGCCGTGGCGATGAGCAGCCGCAGGTCCTGCGCCAGGGGCGCCGTGCCCTGCGGGCCCTGGCTGTCCAGCGGCGCGAAGTTGCGCCATTCGATGAAGCGCTCCAGCACCTTGTTGTCCACGCTGGTCAGCATGGAGGCGCCTTCGGCCCGCAGGTTGGCATACAGCGCATCGAGCAGGGAGAACCACTCGTTGCGGTCACGCAGGTCGTGGAATGCCTCGGCCACGGCCGCCTTGGCGATGGCCATGGACAGGTCGCTGACGATGCAGTCCAGCGGCCGGATGGTGGAGAACCACTGCAGGGTCGCGGGCTCCTGGTTCGCCATCCACAGCAGGCAGCGGGGACCCAGCAGGTAGCGGCTCATGGCGCGCGTCGGGCGGGTACGTCGATATCGCCGCGCGCCCCGGACATCTGCGCAGCGGACAGATCCACGGCCTGGCGCGGCAGCGGCAGGGACCGGCAGATGTCGGCCACCGTGCGGGGGGCGCGTTCGTTGGCGGACAGGGCCACCATGTGCTCCTCGCTGACGATCACGTAGCGCTTGCGGCCCTGGGAGATGAGGGCCACCCCGTCGTGATCGGCCTGTTTGAGCACCGCGCCGTACTGCGCCTTGAAGACCGAGATCGGCATGGGCGTGGTGTTGCGCGGCATGGCCGATCCGACCTGATGGCTCAGGTCCCGCAGGGCGCGGTTCAGCGGGTCGCGTTCGCCCTCGGGCAAGGCAGCGTCGGTGCGGGCGGAGAAATGGGACGGCATGGTCGACCTTTCTGGTCAGGTTGTGCTGCCATTGTTGGTCAGGCTGACCAGGGTGTCAATTGTGGCCATGGCAGGCCCCTGCGGCGCCCCCGCAAGGCGCCGGCCCGCACTTGTACCCAGCCGCGTCTGCGCTACACTTGCCCGCTATGTTCATTCATCGCATGTTCATTGCAGGTTGTGGAGACCGGGGAGCCTGGCCCTGGCGCAAGCCTGTCCAACTGAACAGCTGAAGCACCCGGGGCGCGACCCGGCGTGCACCCGAGGCCCTACGGGCCAATCGAATGAATCGGCGCAATCCATACGCAGCCCGCACCCACACCAGGTCTGCCAGCGCCACGCAATCCGGAGTCTTTCCCCGTGATCACCGAACTTGAATTCAAGAGCCTTGCTGCGCAGGGCTACAACCGCATCCCTCTGATGGTCGAGGCGTTTGCGGACCTCGAAACCCCCCTGTCCCTCTACCTCAAGCTGGCCCATGCGGGCGGTGACGGCAAGCACAGCTTTTTGCTGGAGTCCGTGGTGGGCGGCGAGCGCTTCGGGCGCTACAGCTTCATCGGCCTGCCTGCACGCACGCTGCTGCGCGCCAGCGGCTTCGGCGATGCGGCATGCACCGAGGTGGTGACCGATGGCCAGGTGGTGGAGACGGCCAAGGGCAATCCGCTGGACTTCATCGCTGCCTACCAAAAGCGCTTCAAGGTGGCGCTGCGCCCGGGGCTGCCGCGTTTTTGCGGCGGGCTGGCCGGCTACTTCGGCTACGACGCCGTGCGCTACATCGAGAAGAAGCTGGAAGATTCCTGCCCGCCCGATACGCTCAACTGCCCCGACATCCTGCTGCTGCAGTGCGAGGAAGTGGCGGTGATCGACAACCTGTCGGGCAAGCTGTACCTGATCGTCTATGCCAACCCCGGCGAGAGCGAGGCCTATACGCGCGCCAAGAAGCGGCTGCGCCAGCTGAAGGATCTGCTGCGCTACTCGGTCAGCGCGCCGCAGATCAAGGCCGGCGAGAGCCATCCGGCCCAGCGCAGCTTTGCCAAGGAAGACTACCTGGCGGCCGTGGAGAAGGCCAAGGAGCTGATCGCCGCGGGCGACTTCATGCAGGTGCAGGTGGGCCAGCGCATCCACAAGCGCTTCACTGCCAGCCCCTTGAGCCTGTACCGCGCGCTGCGTTCGCTCAATCCCAGCCCCTACATGTACTACTACCACCTGGGCGATTTCCATGTGGTGGGCGCCAGCCCCGAGATCCTGGTGCGCCAGGAGAACACGGACGAGGGCCAGAAGGTCACCATCCGCCCGCTGGCCGGCACGCGCCCGCGCGGCGCCACGCCCGAGGCCGACAAGGCCACCGAAAAGGAACTGGTGGCCGACCCCAAGGAACGCGCCGAGCATGTGATGCTGATCGACCTGGCGCGCAACGACATCGGCCGCATCGCCAAGACGGGCAGCGTGAAGGTGACCGAGGCCTTTGCCGTGGAGCGCTACAGCCACGTGATGCACATCGTCAGCAACGTGGAGGGCATTCTGCGCGACGGCATGGACAACATGGATGTGTTCAAGGCCACCTTCCCGGCCGGCACGCTGACGGGCGCGCCCAAGGTGCATGCCATGGAGATCATCGATCAGCTGGAGCCGACCAAGCGCGGCATCTACGGCGGCGCCTGCGGCTACCTGAGCTTTGCGGGCGACATGGACCTGGCCATTGCCATCCGCACGGGCGTGATCAAGGACGGCACGCTCTACGTGCAGGCCGCCGCCGGCGTGGTGGCCGATTCCGTGCCCGAGATGGAATGGAAAGAGACCGAGCACAAGGCGCGCGCACTGATGCGCGCGGCCGAGCTGGTGGAGGAAGGACTGGAATGAGCACGGACCGCGCCAAGCAGGCCATCGACCTGGTGCAGCACTGCACCGACATGCTGGATGTGCGCCGCAATGTGGATGCGCTGGACGATGTGCTGGTGCCGCTGCTGGTCACGCGCATGGGCTACATGCAGCAGGCCGCGCGCATCAAGGCCGATGCGGCCCAGGTGCGCGACGAGGGCCGCATCGAGGCCATCGTGCGCCGCGTGCGCGAGCGCACGGCCGCCGAGGGCGGCCAGCCCGACATGATGGAGGCGGTGTACCGCCACCTCATGGAGGAATGCATTGCCTACGAGCACCGCGAGTTCGCGCGGCTGCGCGAAGGCGGTGCGCAGGACGATCGTTCCTAGGGCCTGTTCACACTCATGCGGGGATCGCGTTGCCCGGCAGCCAGCGCAGCGCATGGCGCGCCGCCACCCATTCCTCGTTCGTGGGCTCCACGCCCACGGTGACGGCGCTGCCGGTGGCCGAGATCACGGCCGCATCGCGCGCATTGGCCTCGGCGTCCAGCCGCAGGCCCAGAAAGCCCAGGCCCTCGCACACGCGCCGCCGTATCTCGGCGCTGTGCTCGCCCACGCCTGCGGTGAACACCAGCAGGTCCAGGCCGCCCAGCACGGCGACCAGGGCGCCGATCTCGCGCACGATGCGCCGCACGTAAAGCGCCAGCGCGTCGCGGGCACGCTCGGCCCGGGCATCGGCGCCTGATTCCAGCGGCAGCAGCACGCGCGGCTCGGACGAGGTGCCCGAGACGCCCAGCAGGCCGGACTCGTGGTACAGGATGCGGCCCACTTCCTGCAGGCTGAGCTTTTCGATTTCCATCAGGTAGATCACGGCGCCGGGGTCCAGCGCGCCGGTGCGCGTGCCCATCATCAGGCCGTCCAGCGCAGAGAAGCCCATGGTCGTGGCCACGCTTTGCAGGCCCTGCATGGCGCACAGGCTGGCGCCGCTGCCCAGGTGGGCCACCAGGGTGCGCCCGCGCGCCAGGTCGCCATGGCGCTCGGGCAGGGCGGTGGCCATGTATTCGTAGGACAGGCCGTGGAAGCCGTAGCGGCGCAGCCCGCGTTCCCAGGCCGCATGCGGCAGGGGCAGCAGTTGCTCGACCTTGGGCAGCGTGTGGTGGAAGGCGGTGTCGAAGCAGGCCACCTGCACCAGTTCGGGCCGCTCGCGCAGCAGGATGTCCATGGCCTCCAGCGCAAAGGGCTGGTGCAGTGGCGCCAGCGGGATGAAGGCCTTGAGGTCGGCCAGCACGCCGGCATCGACGCGCACGGGCTCGAAGTAGCGGCTGCCGCCGTGCACCACGCGGTGGGCGATGGCGGCCACGCGGGCGCCGTTCAGCTGCGCCAGGCGCGCGGTGATGCGCTCGCGGATCAGCTGCAGCGCGGCGCGGTAGGGGTGGGCTGTGTCCAGGGTGATGGCAAAGGGCGGCACGCCGCTCTCGCCGAAGTCGGGCGCGGGCCCGCCTATGCCCTGGACCTTGCCGTTCCACAGCGGCTTGCGCGGCAGCGGGCGCTGTGCACCATCGAAGACGGCGAACTTGATGCTGGACGAGCCGCAGTTGAGCACCACGACCAGTTCGCGGGCGGGGGAGGATGCGGTGTGGGCAGGGATCATGGCGGCGAGTTCCGGTAGCGGTGGGCCAGCAGCAGGGCGATGGCGCAGGAGGCGATGCGCGATGCGCGGCTGTCGGCGCGGCTGGTCAGGATCACGGGCACCTTGGCGCCCATGACGATGCCGGCGCTGGCCGCCTCGCCCATGTACATGAGCTGCTTGGCCAGCATGTTGCCGCTTTCCAGGTCGGGCACGACCAGGATGTCGGCCTGGCCCGCCACGGGCGAATCGATGCCCTTGGTGCGCGCGGCGGCCATGGACACGGCGTTGTCGAAGGCCAGCGGCCCGTCGAGCACGCCGCCCGCGATCTGGCCCCGGTCGGCCATCTTGCACAGCGCGGCGGCGTCCAGCGTGGCCGGCATGTGCGGGCTCACGGTCTCCACGGCGGCCAGGATGGCGACCTTGGGCTCGGGCACGCCGATGGCATGGGCCAGGGCGATGGCGTTGCGCACGATGTCGGCCTTTTGCTGCAGGTCGGGTGCGAGGTTGATGGCCGCGTCGGTGACGATGAAGGGGCGCGGGTAGTGCGGCGTCTGCAGCACGAAGCAGTGGCTGACGCGGCGCTTGGTGCGCAGGCCGGCGGCGGCGGCCACGACCTCGGCCATGAGTTCGTCCGTGTGCAGGCTGCCTTTCATGATGGCCTCGACCTCGCCGCAGGCGGCCAGCTCGGCGCCGCGCGTGGCGGCGGCGTGGCTGTGCGGCACGTCCTCGATGCGCAGGCCGCCCAGGTCCAGCCCGTGCTCGGCCGCCACGGCCTCCAGCCGCGCACGCGGGGCCACCAGCACGGGGTCGATCAGGCCTTCGCGGCGCGCGTCCATCGCGGCCGAGAGGCTGGTCTCGTCGCAGGGATGGACCACGGCCACGCGGATGGGCGGCAGGCCGGCCACATGGGCCAGCAGGCGCTGCAGGCCGTCGCGTCCACCGGCCTCCAGCCGGATCTCGGGCAGGCTGGTGCGCTGGCGCTCGATGTGGCGGGCCGGCGCATGCACGGTGGCCTGGCCCTCGATCACGGCGGCGCCATGCTGGTTGGTGCAGGCCACGGCCAGCGTGACCTGGCGCTGCTCGGCCTGCTTGGACAGCACCTCCACGCGCACGGTCAACCGGTCGCCTGCGGCCAGCGGCGCCAGAAAGCGCAGCGTCTGGCCGACCAGGGTGGTGCCGGGGCCGGGCAGGCGCGTGCCCAGCACCGAGGCCAGCAGCATGCCGCCCCACATGCCGTGGGCAATCAGGGCCGTGTCGTCATCGTCGGCGCCGGCAACCGTGCCAGCACCGGCACCAGCGCCGTCGGCCACGGCCGCGCCCGACAGGGCGGCGAACAGGCGCAGGTCCTGGGTGCTCAGCGTGCGTTCCAGGCTGGCGCTGTCGCCCACGTCCAGCTCGTCGAAGCTGTGGTTGCGCAGCAGTGCCAGGTCTTCGGGCGGCAGGGCCGCATCGGAATCGGGGGAGAGGTTCATCGCTTTTTCCGGGGGCTGGGGTGTGCGCGGCTGGCCTGGGCGCGTGCGGAGCGCTTGGCGGCAGGCGCGGAGTCGGGAACAGGTGCGGGCTCGGGTGCCTGTTCAGGAGCTGCCGCAGGAGCGGTCAGAGGCACCGTCACAGGTTCAGGCTCGGCCACCGAGGCTGGCGCGATGGCCGGGAGCCGCTCGGCCTGCTCTTTCGCCTGCCTGGACTCGGCGGCCTCCAGCGCCTGCACGAAATGCGCCATGGCCTGCAGCAGGCGCTGGTGCTCGGCATCGCTGAGGTTGCCGCCCTGGTTGGCCAGTTCGTCCACCGTGGTCATGCCCCAGCGGATGTCGGCCGCCGGCGAGGCGGCCAGCAACTGGGTGATGGCGGCCATGGCGGCGTCGGGCTCGCGCTGCATCAGCAGGGCCTGGCGGCGCACGATGCGGCGGAACTGCGCCATGTCGGGCGGCACGCCGCCCAGGTGATCCTGCAGCAGCCGCCAGGCGTGGCGGAAGTGGCGCTCATCGGCCTCGCCACGGGCACGCAGCACATGGAACAGGGCGCGGATGACGGCCTCGTACAGCCCGCCCTGGGCCACGCTTTCGTGCAGCCGTGCCAGTTCCTGGCACATGTACTGGCAGTGCTCGGGCGATTCGCCCGGGTGCGGGCGCGGCGGGCCGTCGTCCTGGCGGCTTTGGCCGGCCAGGGCCTGCACCAGGGGCGAGCCATAGATGGCGTGGAACAGCCGCGCCTGCATGGCGTCGCGCTGGTCGCGGTAGGTGTCCAGCATATGCACCACGGCCTGCGACATGGCCTGCTGCGCCTTCAGGAAGGGGTTGTCGGGCTCGACGGGGTGGCGGTCCTCGCGCGCCTGCTCGGCGGCCTGGGCCACGGCAGGGGCCAGCGGGTGGGAGTCCGACCAGTATTCATAGCCCACGCGCAGCGGATGCATGGCCTGCAGCCAGCGCGCCGACAACGGCGTGGACAGGGCCTGCACCCAGGGCTGCACGGTGTTGCGGTACAGGGCGAGGTTGATTTCGGAGACGCGCGCGGCGGCGGCAAAGTGGCGCTCGCTTTCGGGGTCGGGCCGGACGATGTCGCGCACCTCGGCCAGGTCGCTGCGGCGGATCTTCATCAGGTAGGCGTCGTCGGTCAGGTCCTGTGCCGGCACACCGGCCGGGCGGTCGGCGATCTCGGCGCGGTAGATGCCGGCGGGCAGCAGGTCGATGATGTCGATGTGCGCCGCGAACTCGCGGTGCTCCTTGCGGCCCACGGCGCCCGAGACAAAGATGCCCAGGTGGCCGATGCTGTCGTGCGTGGCGAAGACGATGGTCTGGTCGTGGGCGGCGATGTCCTCGTCGTCGCGGTACAGGTCGGTGATCCAGCCCAGGGCCTGGCCCGGCGGCGTGATGTTGTCGCCATGCGAGCAGAACACCACGATGGGCGAGCGGATGTTGCGCAGGTCGATGCGCACGCCGTCCGAGGTCGTCAGCTCGGCCGTGGCCAGCCGGTTGCCGATGAACAGGTTGTCCACGATGTACTGCATCTCGCGGCCTTCCAGGAAGACATAGCCGCCCCAGTACTTCTCGAAGCCCAGGTAGCGCGGCCCCTCGGTGTCCACGTCGGCATAGACCTGGTACTGCTTTTCCCACAGCGTGTTGGCGGGGTTGAGGTTCTCGAAGTTCTGCACCAGCCATGCGCCGTCGAAGCGGCCCGCGCCCAGGTCGCTGGTCAGTGCCGTCATCCAGCTGCCGCCCATGAGGCCGCCGCCATAGCGCATGGGGTTGTCGCCGGCCCAGTACGACAGCGGCGCACCGGCCACGATGATGGGGCCGAACAGCTCGGGCCAGACGGCAGCCGTCATGAGGATCTGCCAGCCGGCCTGGCAGTTGCCGATGACGGCGGGCTTGCCCCGGCTCTCGGGGTGCAGCTCGGCGACCTTGCGCACGAATTGGGCCTCGGCGCGCATCACGTCCTCGACGGTCTGGCCGGGCACGGGGTCGGGCAGGAAGCCCACGAAGTAGCAGGGATGGCCGGCCTTGAGCGCGGCGCCGATCTCGCTGTCGGGCTTGAAGCCGCCGATGCCGGGGCCGTGGCCCGCGCGCGGATCGACGACGATGAAGGGGCGCTTGGCCGGGTCGATGACCGTGCCCTCCATGGGCGCGATGCGTGCCAGCCCGTAGTTGACGGGGCGCGGCAGGTCCAGGCCCGACATCACGATCTCGGCCCGGAAGCTCAGCACATTGGGCACTTCCTCGGCCAGATGCTCGCGGTACTGGTTGCCACGCTGGCGCCGGATGTCGGCATACAGCAGCGAGCGCTGCCAGGCATCGGTGGCGTATTGCGCGGCTGCCTGCGACAGCTTCATCGGATCGCCCCACATCCCTCCCACGTCCACGGTGCCGTGGCTCTGCAGGTTCTCGTTCATCTGGCCCACTCCTTTACCGGCATGTCATGCCCTGCTCTTAGATTGCGTGTGATTGCTTGTGGCTGGGTGCGGATGGCCGCCCCGCGCCCATGCGGCCCCGAACCTGCGGGACCGCGTGGCGGCTTCCTTGGGGCCCGTCAGCCCTGGGCTGTGGTGTCGCGGGCCGTTTCGGCGGCGGCTGTCGCAATGGGCTGCTGCGCCGCATGGGCG
This sequence comes from Delftia sp. WSY_7, assembly GCF_043104845.1. Lineage (NCBI taxonomy): Bacteria > Pseudomonadati > Pseudomonadota > Betaproteobacteria > Burkholderiales > Comamonadaceae > Delftia > Delftia sp. WSY_7. The sequence goes on from NZ_JBICLB010000034.1 coordinate 25,796, forward strand.
GGCTGGGCCACGGACTGCACGGCCGAGGTCCAGCGGGCGAGCAGGTCGCTCCACGGCACGGCGGTGTCGGCTGCGCCCTGGGTGCTGTTGCCCAGCGTGGCTGCCACCTGTTGCTGCCAGTCGTGCACGGCCTGCTGCACGCCCTGGGCCAGGGTCATCTGGCTGGCCATGGCGGTCTGGGCCAGGGCCTGGGCATGGCCCATGCGCAGGTGGGCGTGGCGCCAGAAGGCCTGGGCGGGCAGGGTGGCCAGCTCCTGCCAGCTGCTGGTCTGCTGCACGCCCTCGATCTCGCTGCCGGTCTCGGCGATGCGCTCGGGGCCGTTGCGTGCGGCATGCTCCAGCCACTGTTGGCCACTTTCCTGCAGCAGCCGGCTCAGGTGCAGTTGCAGTTCAAGCTGGGCCTTGAGCAGATGGAGGGGAATGGTCTGTGCGCTCATATGGAACTCCTTGCTGGTTGACGTGGAAAGATGCCTTGGCGGCGGAACGAAACTCAGGCCATCTGGCCGATGGTCTTGCGAAAGCGGGCGAGCGTGAGGGCGAACAGCACGGAGCCGATGGCGGCCAGTGCGAGAAAGGGCTTCCAGACCACGTCCAGCCCCGCTCCGCGGTAGAGGATGGCCTGCGACAGCTCGACAAAGTGGGTGGTCGGCGCGGCCAGCATGATGGTCTGCACCAGCTGCGGCATGCTTTCGCGCGGCGTCATGGCGCCCGACAGCAGCTGCAGCGGCAGCAGCACGAGCACCAGCAGCATGCCGAACTGTGGCATGTTGCGCGCCAGCGTGGCAAGGAAGATCCCCAGCGACGTTGTGGCGAACAGGCACAGCGCGGCCCCTGCCAGGAACAGCGGCTGAGAGCCTTCGATGGGAACGCCCAGGGCGCCGCGCACCACGAGGTTGAGCGAGGCAAAGGCGGTGACCAGCACGACCAGTCCCATGGACCATATCTTGGCCAGCATGATCTCGGTCGGTGTCACCGGCATGACCAGCAGGTGCTCCACCGTGCCGTGCTCGCGCTCGCGGATCAGCGCCGCGCCCGTGAGGATGATGGACAGCATGGTCACGTTGTTGATGATCTGCATCAGCCCGCCGAACCAGACCTTGTCCAGCGCGGGATTGAAGCGCGCGCGCACCACCAGGTCCACGGGCAGGGCGGTGGCGCCCCGAAAGCGCCGCACGAACTCGCTGACCTCGGCCGAGACGATCTGCTGCACATAGCTGTTGCCCGTGAAGGCCTGGCTCATGCGCGTGGCGTCCACGTTCAGCTGCAGCTCGGGCGCGCGGCCCGCCAGCACGTCGCGCTGGAAGTTGGGCGGGATGTTGAGCACGAAGGTGTAGGTGCCCGAGTCCATGCCCGGGTCCATCTGCGTGCGGTCGATCATGGCCGGCGGCGCGAACTGCGGCGGATAGAAGGCGCCCGCGATGCGCTGCGACAGCGGCGAGCCGTCCTCGTCCACGATGGCGATGGGCGCGTTGTGCAGGCTCTCGGGCATGGCCGTGGCCGCCGTGTAGATGGAGACCGTGAACACATAGGCGATGAGCACCAGCAGCACGGGGTCGCGCCACAGGCTCCACAGCTCCTTGACGCCCAGCCGGTAGATGTTGGAGAAAAGGCGGGTGCGCATGTCAGCTCTCCTGCTTTCTGGTCAGCGCAATGGCCAGGCCCAGGATCGCCGGCACGGACAGCAGCAGCGGCCCGAACGAGCCGGCCAGCTCCCGAAATCCCAGCGCCTTGCTGAACACGCCGCGGCTGATGGCGATCATGTGGCTGGCCGGATAGACCTCGCCGATGGCGCGGCCCACACCCTCCAGCGAGGACACGGGGTCGACCAGGCCTGCGAACTGCGTGGTGGGGATCAGCGTGCCGATCAGCACCAGGAACATCGAGGCGATCTGGCTGCGCGTCAGCGTGGAGGCCAGCAGGCCGAAGCCCGTGGAGGCGCCGCTGAAGATCAGCGCCGCCAGGGCCAGCGTGGCAAAGCTGCCCGTCACGGGCACGCCGAACAGGGTGACGGCCATCAGGCACATCAGCAGGAAGTTCAGCATGGCCAGCACCACATAGGGCAGTTGCTTGCCCAGCAGGAATTCGGTGCGCGTGACCGGCGTGACGTAGAGGTTGGTGATGGAGCCGCTTTCCTTCTCGCGCACCACGGCCAGCGCCGTCAGCATGGCGGGCAAAAGCAGCAGCAGCAGGGGCATGACGGCCGGCACCATGGCCGGCAGGCTGCGCACGTCGGGGTTGTAGCGAAAGCGCGTCTGGATGTCGATGAGGCCGGCCGGCGCCATACCCAGGCGCTCGCGCGCCTGCTCGGTCAGCCAGTGCTGGTGGATGCCCTGCAGGTAGCCGCGCACGGTCTCGGCGCGCGTGGGCATGGCGCCGTCGAACCAGGCGCCCACCTGCACGGAGCCGCCGCGCAGCACATCGCGCGCAAAGCCCGGGGGGATCTCGATGGCCAGGGTCAGCTCGCCGCTGCGCATGCGGCGGTCCAGTGCGTCGTAGTCGGTCAGCGGCGGCTGCTCGATGAAGTAGCGCGAGCCCGACAGGCTCATCGCATAGCTGCGGCTGATGGTGGTCTGGTCGCGGTCCAGCACGGCAAAGCGCAGGTCCTCCACGTCCAGGCTGATGCCGTAGCCCATCACGAACATCAGGATCAGCGAGCCCACCAGGGCCAGCGTGGCGCGCACCGGGTCGCGCTGCAGCTCCAGCGCTTCGCGCCAGACATAGCTGAGCATGCGCTGGGCGCTGAAATGGCGGCGGCGCGCAGCGTGCGTTTCCACGGCAGCGGGGGCGGCAGGCGCGGCCGGTTCCTCGGCGGCCGGGGCCTCGCCGCCACCGGCCTCGACCAGGTAGCCGATGAAGGCTTCCTCCAGCGTGGCCGCGCCGCGCTTGGCCACCAGGCGCGCGGGCGTGTCGCTGTCCAGCACCTTGCCCGCATGCATCATGGACATGCGGTCGCAGCGCTCGGCCTCGTTCATGAAGTGGGTGGAGATGAAGATGGTCACGCGGTCGCGCCGCGACAGCTCCACCAGCAGGCGCCAGAAGCCGTCGCGCGCCACGGGGTCCACGCCCGAGGTGGGCTCGTCCAGGATGAGCAGCTCGGGCTTGTGCACCATGGCCACGGCCAGCGACAGGCGCTGGCGCATGCCCAGCGGCAGGGCGGCCGGCAGGCTGTGCTGCGCGGCCTGCAGGTCGAAGCGCTGCAGCATCTCGGCCACGCGCGCGGGAATGTCCGCCTCGGGCACGCCGAACAGGCGCGCGTGCAGCACCAGGTTCTGGTGCACGGTCAGCTCGCCATACAGCGAGAACGCCTGGGTCATGTAGCCCACGCGGCGGCGCGTGTCGATGTCGCGCGGGTCCACGGGCTGGCCGAACAGCCAGGCCTGGCCCTCGCTGGCCGGCAGCAGGCCGGTCAGCATCTTCATGGTGGTGCTTTTGCCGCAGCCGTTGGAGCCCAGGAAGCCGAAGATCTCGCCGCGGCGGATGCGGAAGGACACATGGTCCACGGCGACGAAGTCGCCAAATCGCATGGTCAGGTCCCTGGCCTCGATGGCGATGTCGTCCTCGCCGCCCTCGGGCAGGGGTGCAATGGTGACGGGCGCATGGCCGCGCTTTTTCTCTTCGGGCAGCAGGGCGATGAAGGCCTCTTCCAGCGAGCGGCTGTCCGTGCGCTGCAGCAGCTCGGCCGGCGTGCCCGTGGCCAGCACGCGGCCCTCGTCCATGGCCACCAGCCAGTCGAAGCGCTGGGCCTCGTCCATGTAGGCCGTGGCCACCAGCACGCTCATGCCGGGGCGCTGGCGGCGGATGCGCGCGATCAGGTCCCAGAACTGGGCGCGCGCCAGCGGGTCCACGCCCGTGGTGGGCTCGTCAAGAATGAGCAGGTCGGGGTCGTGGATCAGCGCGCAGCACAGGCCCAGCTTCTGCTTCATGCCGCCCGACAGCTTGCCGGCCGGCCGCTCCAGGAATTTGCGCAGGCCCGTGGCCTGGGTGAGGTCGTCGATGCGCCGGCGCCGCTCGGCCGCGTCATGGCCGAACAGGCGCGCGAAGAACTGCAGGTTCTCCTCCACCGATAGCGTGGGATAGAGGTTGCGCCCCAGGCCCTGCGGCATGTAGGCCACGCGCGGGCAGACGGCCTCGCGGTGCCGGCGCTGGGCCATGTCGCCGCCCAGCACCTCGACGCTGCCTTCCTGGATCTGGCGCGCCCCGGAGATCAGCGCCATGAGGCTGGACTTGCCCACGCCGTCCGGCCCGATCAGGCCGACCATGCGGCCTTCGGGAATGTCCAGGTCGATGCCCGCCAGCGCCTCGACCTGGCCATAGCGCTGGTGCACGCCCTTCAGGCGCACGACCCAGCCGCTGGCGTGGGGCGTCGTGCTCTGGCTCATTGCGCGGGCTGGGCTGGCAGCTTGATGGCCAGGTTGGCGGGCCACTCATGGCTGGCATCGGTGCGCAGCCAGGCCATGCCGGGCACGCCGGTCTTGACCTGTTCCAGATGGCGGCGCAGCAGCTCCGGCGGGATCTGGGCGCGCACGCGGAACATCAGCTTCTGGCGCTCGCTGGCGGTCTCCACGGTCTTGGGCGTGAACTGGGCCTGGCTGGCGACGAAGGAGACGCGGGCCGGAATCACGTACTCGGGCGCGGCGTCCAGCACCAGGCGCACCTCGCTGCCCAGGGCGATGCGGCCGGCTGCAGTTTCCGGCACGAAGAAGGTCATGTAGACATCGGACAGGTCCAGCAGGTTGAGCACGCGCCCGCCTGCGCCCAGCACCTCGCCGGGCTGGGCCACGCGCAGCTGCACGCGGCCATCGCGCGGGGCCTTGAGCACGCCGTCGTCGATGTCGGCCTGCACGCGCGCCACCGTGGCCGTGGCCGCCTGCACCTGGGAGCGCACGCCGACCACCTGGGCCTCGGCTGCCTTCACGGCGGCCTGGGCGGCGGCGGCCTGGGCGCGCGTGGCGGCCAGCGCCGCCTCGCTGCCGCGCACGCGGGCGCGGTCGTCATCGAGCTCCTGCACCGAGGAGGCACCCTCGCGCGCCAGCGTTTCCGAGCGCTTGAAGCGGCGCTGCGCGGCGTCCACCTCGGTCTCGCGCTGCACGATCAGGGCCTGGGCGGCGGCCAGGTCGCTGCGGCGCAGGGTGACCTGGGCCTCGGCCGCGGCCACGCTGTGCTCGGCCTGCTGGCGCATGGCGTCGGCTTCCTGGCGCTGGGCGCGCAGGGTGTCGATCTGCATGCGCGCCACGGGCTGGCCGGCCTGCACGAAGTCGCCCTCGCGCACCAGGATTTCCTCCACGCGGCCGGGCAGCTTGGTGGAGATGTCGATCTCGGTGGCCTCGACCCGGCCATTGCTGCCGACGAAGCCCTCGCCCGGGCCCTTGGGCGTGAAGGTCTTCCAGGCCCACCAGGCCACGAGGGCCAGGACCGCCACGGCGGCGATCGGCACGATCTTGTTCTTCAGAGAGGTGTTCTTGTCCATGGGCGGGTCCGGATGCTTCAGGAATTCGGGGGATCGGCAGGCGTGGCCGGCACGGTGGCGGGCAGCGCGGCAGGTTCCGCGCCGCTGCCGCCGCCCAGGGCGGCATACAGGCCCACCTGGCTGGACAGCAGGGCGCGCCGCGCCTGCACCAGTTGCTGGCGTGCGGCCAGCAGGTCGCGCTGGGCGTCCAGCACCTCCAGGTAGGCGGCCGAGCCGTTGTCGTAGCGCAATTGCGCCAGCCGCGCGCGCTCGGCCTGGGCCTGCACGGCGGTGCGCTGCACGGTGATCTGTTCGGACAGCCAGCGGCGCGCGGCCAGGCCGTCGGCCACCTCGCGGAAGGCGGTCTGTATGGCTTTCTCGTACTGGGCCACGGCGATGTCGCTGCGGATCTCGCCCAGCTCCAGGTTGGCGCGGCGCCGGCCGCCGTCGAAGATGGGCAGGGACACCGTGGGCACGAAGGCCCAGGCGCGGCTGCCGCCGTCGAACAGGCCGTCGAGTTCGGCGCTGGCCGTGCCCCAGCGGGCGGTGAGCGCAATGCGCGGGAAGAAGGCGGCGCGCGCCGCGCCGATCTGGGCCCGGGCCGCGCGCAGCTGGTGCTCGGCCGCGGCAATGTCGGGCCGCGCCGTGAGCAGTTCCGAGGGCAGGCCCGGCCGCAGCTCGGCCAGCACCAGGGCGTCGTCAAAGGGTGCGGCGGCGGGCAGCGGGCCCGGGTGGGCGCCGACCAGCTGGGCCAGGGCATGCAGCTGCTGCGCGCGTGCCAGCTCCAGCTGGGCCAGCAGGGCCTGCGCCTGGGTCAGCAGGGTCTGGACCTGGGCCAGCTGAAGGCGCGAGCTGGCGCCCACGGCCTCGCGGCGCGTGAAGATGCGAAAGGATTCCTGGCGCGTGGCCAGCGTCTCGCGCGCAATGGCCACGCGCTCGTCCAGCTCGCGCAGGCCCAGGTAGCCGTCGGCCACCTGGGCGATCAGCGCGGTCTGCACGGCGTGGCGGCCCGCATCGCTGGCCAGCCAGGTCTGCAGGGCCGCGTCCTTGAGGCTGCGCACGCGGCCCCACAGGTCCAGCTCCCAGCTGCTGAAGCCGACCTCGGCGCGGTACTCGCCGCTGACCACGGAGCGGCCCGAGAGGTTGAGATCGCCAGGCACGCGCGCCCGTGCAGCCTGGCCGCCCACGCCAATGGCCGGGAACAGCTCGGAGCGCTGGATCTGGAAGGCCGCGCGCGCCTCTTCGGCGCGCAGCGCGGCCGCGCGCAGGTCGCGGTTGTGCTCCAGCGCGGTGGCGATCAGCTGGCGCAGCACGGGGTCGGTGAAGTACTCGCGCCAGGGCAGGCCGGCGGCGGCGACACCCTGGGCGCCCGCCTGCAGATGGGCAGGCCATGCCTCGGGCGTGGGCAGGGGCGGCGGCTCGTGCGGCGGCGCCAGGGAGGCACATCCCGCCAGGGCGGTGGCCAGTGCGGCTGCCAGCGCGGCGGCGGCGGTTCGGGGGAATGGGAGGGTCATCTGCAGTGCTGCGGGGTGCCGGTGCGGCAGCCGCTAGTTGAGGATGTGGTGGCCGCCATCGACATACAGCGTGCAGCCCGTGATGGCGCGCGCCCCGTCCGAGGCCAGGAAGGCGCACAGCGGCCCCACGTCGTCGGGCTGCAATTCGCCGGCAATGGGCGAGCGGCGCACGCTGTCGGCCACGAGTTCATCGAACGCGGCAATGCCCGAGGCCGCGCGCGTGGCGATGGGCCCGGGCGAGACGGCATTGACGCGGATGCGCGAGGGGCCGAGCTCGGCCGCCAGGTAGCGCGTGGTGGACTCCAGCGCGGCCTTGACCGGGCCCATGATTCCGTAGTGCGGCATGACCTCGCTGGCGCCCAGGTAGCTCAGCGTCATGAGGCTGCCGCCGCTGGCGGCCATCAGCGGCTCGGCCAGGTGGGCCATGCGGATGAAGGAGTGGCAGGAGATGTCCATGGCCAGCGCAAAGCCCTCGCGGGAGCTGTCTGCCACGCGGCCCTGCAGGTCCTTGCGCGGGGCGTAGGCCACGGCGTGCAGCACGAAGTCCAGCCGGCCCCAGCGCACGGCGGCGGCATCGAACAGTGCGCGCATCTGCTCGTCGTCGCCCACGTCCAGCGGCATGCGCAGCTCGGCACCGATCTCGTCGAGCAGGGGCTCCACATGCACACGGGCCTTGTCGTTCTGCCAGGTCGCGCCGACCTCGGCGCCCGCCGCATGCATGGCCCGGGCACAGGCCCAGGCAATGCTGTCGCGGTTGGCGATGCCGACGATCAGGCCTTTTTTGCCAGCCAATAGCGTCATCTCGAATGCTCCAGATCAGAAGGTCTGCCGGGAAACAGGCCGCCTTGGGGCGGCTTCGTCAGGAATCACGGGGCCATGGCGCGGCATTGCCGACATATGCGCCACGGCGAATGTTTGTATTTCCTGTGACTACGAAGCTTTTGATAGCTTGTTTTGATGCATGCAAATCAAAGGTTTGCATACCAATATCGTCTCCTGGTCTTTTTCATTCTATCTATGTTGCACTGCAGCGACCGATTTTGGCGATGCCGTTTCGTTATATCGATGCAGTTCACTCCATAGTCTTGACTCAGGTCAAAGAGGGCTGCCTCACGGGGAGAATGCCGCTTGCCGCCGGTTGCTGTGCCCAGTAGAGCAATGGTGTCTTTTTGCGCCAACAGCCGAGCATTCCCTGTATTGGCCGGATTTCAATGAACACAAGGTATTCACACCATATTGGTGCATGAGAGGTAAAGAAAACCGGAAATCTGCCGATGGTCCGTGGACAGAGAAAATCCCCTGCCTGCAAAGGCCTGGGGCCGCCATTCAGTCAAGACAAGACCGAAGGAAGACGATCAATCCATGACCAGCATTTCATCCACCGGCGCCAGCTTTGCCGCCAGCGCAGCGGGCATGCGGCCCACGGTGTCCGTGAGGTCGTCAGCGACCACGGCAGCTGCTGCACCCGCCGACCCGGGCACGCAGGTCACGCTGGGCCAGTCCACAGGGTCCAGCGTCATCTATGCCAAACCGCAGCCCGTGGAACTGGGCCAGTTCAGGCTGACCCGGGCCTGGGCCTCGCAAGACAGGGACGACATCAGCACCCTGATGGCGCGCAACCTGGGCCTGGGCCCGTCGGCCAGCCTGGCCGACCGCTGGCGCGGCCTGGGCGGCGCCCTGCTGTCGCGCTTTGCGGCCACGCCGTCGGACTACCAACAGACGGTTGCTGAGTACCAGGCGCCCACGGCGGCCAACTCCGTCGCAGGCAGCGCGGATGCGCAGGCCCTGGACAAGTCCGCACTGAGCGATGTGTCCGTGGGCGCTGCCACCGTGAGCCTGAAGATCCGCGCGCAATCGGGCCAGACCGTGGAGCTGCGGATTGCCACGAACGACGGCAGCGAAGCGGGCAGCAGCAGCGGGCTGCGGGTCGAGGTCAAGAGTTCCGGCGCCTTGAGCCAGGCCGAGAGCGCGGCCATTGCCCAGCTGGCCGACGGGCTGGACGAAGCGCTGGAAGGCCTGGGAAAGCCGGGCAAGCCCCAGCTGGAACTGGGCAAGCTGATGGACTTCGACCGCAGCGTGCTGTCCGGCCTGGACCTGGACATCAAGAACCCCAAGCCTTCGCAGCCCCTGTCCTCGTTCAGCCTGCATGTGGGCGCCGATGGCCGATCGGTGGCGATGAAGGGCGCGGCGGGCGAGCTGGCCGTCAACCTGGAGTCCGACGCGCCCGCAGGCGCCAGCGCGTCGCAGCGCCAGTCCGCGCTGGACCAGCATCTGAAGCGCTTTGATGCCGCCGCGCAGCGCGGCCGTGCGGATGCGGCGCTGGTGGACATGTTCAAGAGTGCCTTCAGTCAGCTGCACAACGCGCAGGCGCCGGCCGCGCCGGGCGCCATCGTCGCGCTCTCCGGGCTGGAGCGTTCCGTGCAGTCCCTGCAAAGCGGTCTGGCCGATTTCCAGGCCAGCTTCAGCGGTGATTTCGAGAACACCAATGAATTCGGCGCCGTGACCGAAATCGGCCGCGCCGAGTACCAGGTGGGCCAGAAGACCACCCGGCAGTCCCGCGGCAGGGAGGGCGAGTCGATCGCCCAGGTGGTGACCGAGTCCCTGAACGCCGAGTCCAAAAAGGCGCGCAACCGCAGCATGCTGGATTTGCAGTCGGGCAACTATGACCTGACCAAGGTGCAGGACAGCCGCACCATCACCACGCTGATCGAGACAGCCGGCAAGCAGGTCACCGGCGCGCTGCGCAAGACGCAGGAGCGCCAGATGCAGACGTGGGACCAGCTGGTGGAGCACCGCACCCAGCAGCACCGCGAAACGCCCGGTGGGCGCAGCTTCACTGAGCAACTCGCGTTGAGGTAGTCGCGCTGAGATAGTCGCGTTGAGGTAGTCGCGGCGCGGGCCGGGCCGTGTGTCGTCGTTGTGTCACAAAACTTCCGTATAAGAAGTTTTTTTGAACAGAACATGACAACGGCCCGCGCGTTCATGACCGAATTTCATCTTGCCGTCATCCAGGGCGGAGCCACTCAATGAACGCCCGCCGTGCTTTGGCGGCGGGGCTGGCGGCGCTGCTGCTGGCGGCCGTGGGCGGCGGCGTCTGGTACTCGCGCACGGCCCTGGTGCAGGACCGCCAGGCGCAGCGGGCGCAGCAGCAGGCCGTGACGGCGCGCGGCCTGATCGGCTCCGAGAAGGAAGCCTTCTTCCAGGACGAGCGCGTGCGCGACGTGCTGGCGCGCCACGGCGTGACGGTGACGGTGCAAAAGGCCGGCTCGCGCAGCATTGCCAACAGCTACGACCCCAAGCAGTACGACTTCGGCTTTCCCTCGGGGGCGCCGGCTGCGGCCCAGCTCAAGGCGGCGGCCAGGGCTGCCACGGTCTACACGCCGTTCTACACGCCCATCGTGTTCGCCAGCTGGCGGCCCATTGCCGAGATCCTGATCGCCAACGGCGTTGCGCAAAAGCAGGGCGACTTCTTTTACGTGACCGATCTTCCCGCCCTGCTGGCCATGGCCGGCAAGGGCACGCGCTGGCGTGACCTGAAGGCCTCCGGCGCCTTTGCCACCGGCAAGGCCGTGCTGCCCGCCAGCACCGATGTGCGCAGCTCCAACAGCGCGGCCATGTACCTGGCGCTGGCCAGCTATGTGCTCAACGGCCAGCAGGTGGTGCAGAGCCCGGTCGACCTGGAGCGCGTGATGCCGCAGGTGGCGCCGCTGTTCCTGCGCCAGGGCTTCCAGGAAAGCTCGTCGGCCGGGCCGTTCGAGGACTACCTGGCCCTGGGCATGGGCAAGGCGCCGCTGCTGGTGGCCTATGAGTCGCAGCTGGTGGAGTTCCTGCTGCGCCACCCGCAGCGCAGGAGCGGCGAGATGGTGATGCTCTACCCGCAGCCCACGCTGTATTCCAAGCATGTGCTCGTGCCCTACACGCCGGCAGGCGATCGCGTGGGCCAGTTGCTCGAATCCGACCCGCAACTGCGCGCATTGGCGCAGGAATACGGCTTTCGCACCGGCGGCGACACGCACGGGCCCGAGCGCTGGGCCGGGCAGGGCGTGCAGGCGCCCGCGCAGCTGGTGGAGGTGATCGATCCGCCCAGCCAGGAGTGGCTGGAGCGAATGATCGTGGACATGGAGCAGCGCTTCAAATGACCGAACGTTCCAGGAGCAACCGATGAGCAACACCCCCCAGACCACCGCTGCCAGCGCCGCCGTGGCCGTGCCTGCACAGGAGCAGGATTTCGTGCTGGAGCCGCCCGCGCCCGCCCTGCCCGTGCCCATCGAGTCGGCCAGCGGCAAGGTCCGCCTCAAGGCCGAGGAAGTGCAGCAGCTGGACGCGCAGGTGGCGCAGTTCATCGATGACATCACCGCCAACGACAGCCAGTCGCCCGCCTTCAAGGGCGCGGTCGAGCGCATCCACGGCATGGGCAACAAGGAGGTGCAGGCCGCTGCCGCCGTCTCCAATCGCATGCTGGAGCGTCCCGTCAAGACGCTGAACAACGGCCTGTTCGACCAGGGCAGCCAGATCGGCCAGGGCCTGATCGACCTGCGCCGCCAGGTGGAGGCGCTGGACCCCTCGCGCCAGGATGGCCTGTTCAAGCCGCGCAAGCTGCTGGGCCTGATCCCCATGGGCAACAGGCTGGTGGACTACTTCGACAAGTTCCAGTCCAGCCAGAGCCACCTGAACGCCATCATCGACAGCCTCAAGCGCGGCAAGGACGAGCTGCTGCGCGACAACGCCGCCATCGAGCAGGAAAAGGCCAACCTGTGGGGCCTGATGGAGCGGCTGGAGAAATACATCCACATCGGCAAGAAGCTGGACGCGGCGCTGGAGGCCAAGGCGGCGCAGCTGGACGCCAGCGACCCGGAAAAGGCGCGCGTGGTGCGCGAGGACATGCTGTTCTACGCACGCCAGAAGGTCACCGACCTGCTCACCCAGATGGCGGTGAACGTGCAGGGCTACCTGGCGCTGGACCTGGTGCGCAAGAACAACCTCGAACTGGCCAAGGGCGTGGACCGCGCGACCACCACCACGGTCTCTGCCCTGCGCACGGCCGTCATCGTGGCGCAGGCGCTGGCCAACCAGAAGCTGGTGCTGGACCAGATCACGGCGCTGAACACCACCACGGGCAACCTGATCGCCGGCACCAGCGAGCTGCTGCGCGAGCAAAGCGGGAAGATCCACGAGCAGGCGGCCGGCAGCACCATCGACATCGCCAGGCTGCAGCAGGCCTTCGGCAACATCTACCAGACCATGGACGCCATGGCCGACTTCAAGGTCAAGGCCCTGGCCTCCATGCAGACCACGGTGGACACGCTGTCGCAGGAGGTGGACAAGTCACGCGCCTATCTTGAAAAGAGCCGCCGCGAGGACGTGCGCGAGGCGCTGCAGGCGCCCGCCGGCGAGGTGGTGCTGTGAGCATGTTCCGGCGCCTGGCGGCCTGGTGGCTGCTGGGCCTTGCGCTGGTCCTGGCCGGCTGCGGCAAGTCGCCCGAACCCGCGCCGCAGGCCGCCGCAAAGGCCGATGCGCCCGCCGGTCCCCAGGGTGCATTCACCGTGCTGGCCGGCTCCGAGCTCAAGGACGTGGCGCCCGCGCTGGAGCAGGCCGCCACGGCGGCGGGCGTGCCGCTCAAGCTCAGCTATGCGGGCACGCTGGAGATGGTCGAGCGCATCAATGCGGGCGAGCAGTACGACGCCATCCTGCCGCCCAATGGCGCCTATCCCGCGCTGGCGCTGGCGAACAAGCCGCTGGCGCGCGAAAAGCTTTTCTACTCGCGCGTGGCCCTGGGCGTGAAGGCCCCCGTGCTGCAAAAGCTGGGCTGGGACAAGGCCCCGCCCACCTGGGCCGACATCGCACGCGCTGCCGTCCAGGGCCGGCTGCGCTACGGCATGACCAATCCGGCCAGTTCCAACACCGGCATGAGCGCGCTGTTCGCCGTGGCCTCGGCCGTGGCCGGCAAGACCGAGGACCTGGACGCCAGGGAGGTCAATGCCAAGGTGCTCAAGGACTTCCTGTCGGGCCACAAGCTCACCGCCGGCAGCTCCGGCTGGCTGGCCGAGGCCTTCGAGCGCGAGCCTGGCGCCGTCGATGCGCTGGTCAACTACGAGGCCGTGATCCTGCGCCTGAACGAGAAGCTGCCCGCCGCCGACCGCCTGACCCTGGTCTACCCGCGCGACGGCGTGATCTCGGCCGACTATCCGCTGATGCTGCTCAACGCCGGCCGCCGCGCCGACTATGACAAGCTGGTCGCCCAGTTCAAGGCCCCCGCCTTCCAGGGCCAGCCGCTGCGCCAGGCCCAGCTGCGCCCCGCCAGCCCCGAGGCGCAGGCCAGCCCGGCCCTGCCCACGGCGCCCGTGGTGGAGCTGAGCTTTCCGAACCGGCTGGAGGTGATCGATGCCGTGCTCTCGGCCTACCAGAGCGATCTGCGCCGTCCGGCCACCAGCATCTTCGTGCTGGACGTGAGCGGCTCCATGAAGGGTGCGCGGCTGGCGCAGATGAAGGAGGCGCTCAAGCTGCTGTCCGGCGCCGAGGCATCGGCCGCCAGCCAGCGCTACGCCGCCTTCCAGGCGCGCGAGCGCGTGCTGCTGATTCCGTTCTCGGGCCTGGTCGGCCAGCCCGCGCGCGTGCAGTTCGCGGCGGGCGACCTGCAGGCCGCAAGCGCCCAGGTGCTGGCCTATGCCGACAGCCTGGTGGCCGACGGCGGCACGGCCATCTACGACGCGCTCACGCTGGCCCAGCAGCAGGCACGCCAGGAACTGCGGGCCGATCCCGAGCGCTTCGTCAGCATCGTGCTGCTGACCGATGGCGCCAACACGGCCGGCCGCGACTGGGCCGCGTTCGAGCGCGAGCAGCGCATGGCGCGCGACGGCGGCGCGCCGCTGGTGCGCGTCTTTCCCATCATCTTTGGCGAGGCGCAGTCCGGCGAAATGCAGGCCCTGGCCGCGCTGACGGGCGGGCGCGCCTTCGATGCGCGCAACACCGGCAAGAGCGGACTGCCGCTGGTGTTCAAGGAAATCCGGGGCTACCAGTGACAGCGCCGCCAGCGATGGGACCCGCCTGATGCGCCGCCTGCAGCTTTTCTTCTACGGCAACGGCAACCTCGCCGGCCTGGCGCTGGCCCTGCTGGGGCCGGTGCTGCTGTTTGCCGGCGTGATCGGCGGCGGTTGGGGCTGGATCACGCTGGGGCTGTACGTCGCGGGCCTGCTGCTGGGCTGGGCCCTGCAGCCCGCGGGCGCCAGCTTCGAGCGGGCGCTGCAGCAGCACTGGAGCGCCGAGGACATCCGCGAACGCATCGACGAGCTGGTGCAAAAGGCCCGCCCGATGCTCACGCCCGAGATGCAAAAGCACCTGGACAGCGTGCGCGGCTCGGTGCATGAGGTACTGCCCTCGCTGGCCGAGGCCGGCCCGGTCTTCAACGACGGCCTGTTCACCGTGCGCGAGACGGTGCTGCAGTACCTGCCCGCCACGCTGTCGCACTATGCGGCGCTGCCGCCGCTGTTCCGTGTCACCCAGCCCGTGCAGGACGGCAAGACGCCCAGGCAACTGCTGACCGAACAGCTGGCGCTGCTGGCCGGGCAGATGCAGCAGGTGGTGGCCCATGTGGCGGCCAGCGATGCGCAGGCGCTGCTGGCCAACGGGCGCTTTTTGAAGCAGAAGTTCGACCAGCCGGATTTCCTGAAGTGAGGCGCCCGCAGGGTCGTCCCGCCACGCTGCGCGGACCCTGTGTTAGCATGCTCCGCCATGCAGCCTGCTGCATTCCCGTCTTCCAGACACCTGAACTCTCGATCCAAGACAGCCATGAACGGTACGCCCGTTTCGATCATCGTTGCACAGTGGTGGCGCTTCCAATAAGGAAGCGGCACGTCGTCGCGGTTGCGTACCGCACCTTGCCGCCGTGACGGCAGCAAGGCTCACCCAGCAGATGGCTCCCCGGCACGGCGGCTCCCAGAACCCAGGAGATTGCCCAGATGCCCTCAGATTCCCCCTTCCAGACCCAGGCAGCATTGCGCGCATTCCCGCGCCAGCCTTCGCTGCGGCATGCCCGTGCCACCCGTTTTTCCCTTTGAGACCCAGGAGCCGGTATGACCAGACTGCTGATGATCGACAACTACGACAGCTTCACTTACAACATCGTCCAGTACTTCGGCGAGCTGGGTGCCGATGTCACCGTGGTGCGCAATGACGAGGCCACGCTGGACGAGGTGATCGCCCTGGTCGAGCGCGAGAAGATCGACCGCCTGGTGATCTCGCCCGGCCCCTGCTCGCCGGCCGAGGCCGGCATTTCCGTGGCGGCCATACAGCACTTTGCAGGCCGCCTGCCCATCCTGGGCGTGTGTCTGGGCCACCAGAGCATTGGCGCGGCCTTCGGCGGCGACATCGTGCGCGCGGGCCAGCAGATGCATGGCAAGACCAGCGTCATCACCACCGACCGCAAGGGCGTGTTCGCCGACCTGCCCGAGCAGTTCACGGTCAACCGCTACCACTCGCTGGCCATCGCGCGCTCCAGCCTGCCCGAATGCCTGGAGATCACGGCCACCAGCGAGGACGGCGAGATCCAGGGCGTGCGCCACACCAGCCTGGCCATCGAGGGCGTGCAATTCCACCCCGAGAGCATCCTCACCGAGCATGGCCATGCCATGCTCAAGAATTTCCTGGAACAGAAGGCCTGAGCAGGCCGGCACCCAACCGAGACACCGCAATGACCCAGATCACCCCCCAGGAAGCGCTGCAGCGCACCATCGAGCACCGCGAAATCTTCCACGACGAGATGCTGCACCTGATGCGCCTGATCATGCGCGGCGAGCTGTCGCCCGTGATGACGGCGGCCATCGTCACCGGCCTGCGCGTGAAGAAGGAGACCATCGGCGAGATCACGGCCGCGGCCGAGGTCATGCGCGAGTTCTCCAACAAGGTCCATGTGGAGGACAAGCGCCACCTGGTGGACATCGTGGGCACGGGCGGCGATGGCGCCAACACCTTCAACATCTCCACCTGCTCCATCTTCGTGATCGCGGCGGCGGGCGGCAAGGTCAGCAAGCACGGCGGGCGCAGCGTCAGCAGCAAGAGCGGCAGCGCCGACGCCATGGAGGCGCTGGGCGTCAACATCCAGCTCAGCCCCGAGCAGATCGCGCGCAGCATCGCCGACGTGGGCATCGGCTTCATGTTCGCGCCCAACCACCACCCGGCCATGAAGAACGTGGCGCCCGTGCGCAAGGAGCTGGGCGTGCGCACCATCTTCAACATCCTGGGCCCGCTGACCAATCCGGCCAGCGCGCCCAACATCCTCATGGGCGTGTTCCACGAGGACCTGGTCGGCATCCAGGTGCGCGCGCTGCAGCGCCTGGGCGCCGAGCACGCCATCGTGGTCTATGGCCGCGACGGCCTGGACGAGATCAGCCTGGGCGCGGGCACCCTGGTGGGCGAGCTCAAGGACGGCGTGGTGCGCGAGTACGAGATCCATCCCGAGGACTTCGGCCTGCGCATGGTGGGCACGCGCGCCTTCAAGGTGGACAATCCTGAGGAATCCAAGGCCATGCTGCTGGGCGTGCTCCATGGCGAAAAGAGTGCCGCGCGCGACATCGTCTGCCTGAACGCGGGTGCCGCCCTGTATGCGGCCAACGTGGCCTCCAGCATCGAGGACGGCATGGCCCGCGCCCAGGCGGCGCTGGACAGCGGCGCTGCCCTGGCCAAGCTCAACGAACTCGTGGCCTACACGGCCCGGCTGACGGCCTGAGCCGCGCAGCCCCCATCGACCACCGAATACAAGAAACCAAGGAAAGCAACGTGTCCGACATCCTCAAGCAAATCTGCGACGTGAAAGTGCAGGAAGTGGCCGCCGCCCAGAAGCGCATGCCCTTCGCGGACATGCGCCGCGACGCCGAAAGCCGCGTGCTCACGCGCGACTTCGTGGGCGCGCTGCGCGCCAAGATCGCCGCCGGCCAGGCCGGCGTGATCGCCGAGATCAAGAAGGCCAGCCCCAGCAAGGGCGTGATCCGCGAGGACTTCATCCCCGCCGACATCGCGCAAAGCTATGCCGATGGCGACGGCAAGGGCGTCAGCGCCGCCTGCCTCTCGGTGCTGACCGACAAGCAGTTCTTCCAGGGCAGCGTGGACTATCTCAAGCAGGCGCGCGCCAGCTGCCACCTGCCCGTGCTGCGCAAGGACTTCATGGTCGATCCCTACCAGATCTACGAATCGCGGGCCATGGGCGCCGACTGCGTGCTGCTGATCGCCGCCTGCCTGGACGACGCGCAGATGGCCGAGATGGAACAGATCGCCCACAGCCTGGATATGGCCGTGCTGGTCGAGGTGCACGACGGCGCCGAGCTGGACCGCGCCCTGCGCCTCAAGACCCCGCTGGTGGGCATCAACAACCGCAACCTGCGCAGCTTCGAGGTCAGCATCCAGACCACGCTGGACCTGCAAAAGAACGTGCCCGCCGACCGCCTGCTGGTCACCGAGTCGGGCATCGGCAGCCGCGAGGACGTCAAGGCCATGCGCGATGCCGGTATCCACGGCTTCCTGGTGGGCGAGGCCTTCATGCGCGCCAAGGAGCCGGGGGAGGCGCTGGCCAAGCTGTTTGCCTAAGACGCGTCGTTGTGCGGGCCGGCCGGTGAATCCGGGGTCCGCACGATGCGCACCACCCCGAGCTTGAGCCCCAGCATGGCCAAGATGCGGTTCATGGTCTGCACGCTGCCTTCGCTGCGCTCCTGCTCGATGTCCTGCAGCGTTCTATAGGAAACGCCGCAAAGCTTGGCCATCTCGGCCGTGGTCAGCCGCATGGTCTTCTTCAGATGCCGCACGGCCTGCGGCAAAGACCATTCGGGGTGGGCCAGCACATCGTCAATAGCCTGCCTGCGCAGCTCCAGCTGCTGGGCAATGGGAATGGGGGTGAAACGCTTGTCCATGGTCTTCAGCGCAGCGCAGCGAGCTCCTGCGCACGTGCCAGGAGGGCGGGACGCAGGTGGCCGAGA
Source organism: Delftia sp. WSY_7 (assembly GCF_043104845.1). Classification (NCBI taxonomy): domain Bacteria; kingdom Pseudomonadati; phylum Pseudomonadota; class Betaproteobacteria; order Burkholderiales; family Comamonadaceae; genus Delftia; species Delftia sp. WSY_7. The sequence continues at coordinate 43,717 of NZ_JBICLB010000034.1, forward strand.
ACCTCGGGCTCCAGCCCTAGCGCCAGACCGTCTGCGGCGATGCGCTCCAGCGCGGGAATCATGGCCTTGAGGCCTTTCACCAGTGGATCGCGCTGCAACGGATCCGACTGCGTGCCCCGGCGTTTTCGAGGGAGCTGCGCGGCCAGCGCACAGACGCTATCCAGCACACGGCGCCAATCGGGCCGGCCGCCCTGTTCATCCCGCCAGCGGATGCGTCGGGCAATGCCGTCCGGGTGGAGATACATGGGCGCAAAGTCGTACAGGGGCGTGAGCGCGATGCGGCCGTCGAAACCGCGCTGCACGGCGGTGTTGCGCGCGTGGTTGTCCTTGTTGCCCAGGGCCAGGTTGGCAATGTCGCGTTTGATGTATTCGAGCACTTCCTGCTGCGGGTGGCTGCAGTGCCGCATCAGCTCCAGGCAGACCGTGTCATGGTCGGGCACGGCTTCGAAGCCTGGCATGCCGGTCAGCGTGGCAATGCTTTCCTGCGCCAGTCGCGTGACCGCGCCCCGGCGCGCCTGCCGGTCAAACCGTCGTATGAACAGCGCACGCTGGTGCAACTCCAGCGGTGCATGCACCCGCAGTCCCAGATCGGCGGCCAGACGCATATAGATGGCCTCATGCCTGAGGATGCAGGCCAGCTGCGGGTCGGTGCCGCGTCCGAACTTGACGATGTAGTGCTGCACCGCCTGCTCGTCCGCAAGGGTGTGGTCCAGGTACAGCAGACCATCCTGGGCGCGTGTCAGCAGCACCTTGGGCCACTCGCCTTGTATCCCGGAGGACCCGGCAACAAACAGGCCATGCGAGGCAAGGTACTCGGAGAACTCGTCGCCGCGTTGCGCAACCTCCTCGTCGGTGAACCCGCGCATGCCTCCCCCATGGTTGCCCAGCCATTGCGCCGCTTCCTTGACGCGCAGGTTTCCTATGGGGTTACCTGCCCCGGCCAGCAGCAACTGCCAGTCGGCAACCGCACCTGCCAGGGGAGATTGGCCCAGGCGTTGCAGCAGCTCGCGCCGACCAAAGCCTTGAGGCAGCATGTCGATCAGAAAGACTGGCCAATGCACCTGCTGCAGGGGCTCCAGCCCCACAGGCCAACGGGCACAAAGGGCGCGGGCATCGGTGGCGCCCGCATGCTGGACCGCCCAGTCCACGGTATAGCCCGAGTAGGTGCTGGCCTTCCAGCCTTCTCCTTGCTGCCCGCGCAGGTCCACGCTCGCGACGTCGTGCCAGGCGCTGCAGTGGTGCAGTTGTAGAGTGCAGTTTGCGGTCATTTACACGAAATTCTAGGTAAAGCATTGGGCTGGCTCAAGGTTTTTCGTATGTTTTTCCGTGTAACCATTGTCTGTCTTTAGGGCGCCATTGGAGGCGGACGTACCTCCCCGCCGCAGGCAAAGGTATGCTTGCCGTGATCCAACAGGCATGGCGCTTGCGCCCATGCATTTCAGCTGTACTTTTTTGAGGGAGGCTGCTGCCTCGGCATGTGGCGGCGGTGCCCCCATCCGCCATGGCCCTTCAAGACGACGCAATCGCCCCGGCGCAAGCCGACCAACTCCAATCCGCCGATCCCGCCGACTGGCCCGTTGCGCCCGACTGGCAGCCCCTGGTCGAGGACTTCTTCGCGGGTGCCACGGGCCAGCAGCTGCTGACCTTTCTGCACCAGCGCCTGGAAGCTGGCGCGGTGATCTTTCCGCCCCAGCCGCTGCGCGCGCTGGAGCTGACACCGCCCGATGAGGTGCGCGTGGTCATCCTGGGGCAGGACCCCTACCACGGCCGGGGGCAGGCCGAAGGCCTGTCGTTCTCGGTGGCGCCGGGCGTGCGCATGCCGCCCTCGCTGCAGAACATCTTCAAGGAGATGCAGCGTGACCTGGGCGTGCCCTTCCCGCCGTTCCCCAACCCGGGCGGCAGCCTGGTCAAGTGGGCCAGGAACGGCGTGCTGCTGCTCAACACCTGTCTCACGGTGGAGGAAGGCCAGGCGGCCAGCCACTCGGGCAAGGGATGGGAGCTGCTGACCGATGCGGTGATCCGACACATCGCCCAGGGCACGCGCCCCGTGGTCTTCATGCTCTGGGGCAGCCATGCGCAGTCCAAGCGCGCCTTCATTCCGGCCGACCGGGGGCATCTGGTGCTGACCAGCAACCATCCCTCGCCGCTGTCGGCGCTGCGCCCGCCCGTGCCCTTCATCGGCAACGGGCACTTCGGCAAGGCGCGCGACTTCCGCGCCCAGCACGGTTACTGAGCGGCCCGCTCGGGGCGTGGCTCCACGATGGGGAACACGCTGTCGAAGCGGTCCAGCATGGACATGAGCGCCGCTACCTTGGAGGCGTCGCCCGCGATGCGCAGCTGGCCGCTCTTGATGGCCTCGGCCATCGTGGTCTCCTGGCCTGCAATGGCGTCCAGCGTGGCGCGCGTCAGGCGCAGGCTCGCGTGGGCGGCGGGCGCAAGGCCCGGGCTCTGGGTGAGGGCGCTGTTCTCCAGGTTCAGGCTGCGCTGCTCGCCGGTGTCGGTGAAGGTCCAGTTGAGCACGATGCGCTGGCCTGCGGCCTTGCCGGCGTCCAGCCGCACGCCCAGGTAGTCGAAGAACATCTCCAGCGGCAGGCTGCGCACCAGGTCGCGCGCGGCGCTGCCGGGCCTGGGCAGTTGGGGCACGCCCTGGCGCAGCTCCGCCGCGCCCTGCAGGAAGGCGTTGCGGGCCGTGGCCGATTCCATCTGGTAGCCCAGCTGTTCATAGGCATTGGCGGCCAGGCGGCGCGCGGCCTGGTTGGCCGGGTCGGCAAAGACCAGCTGCGAGGCGATCTGCGCCACCCAGCGGTATTCGCCGCGCTCGTAGTCGGCATGCGCACGGCGCAGCACGGCGTCGGCGCCACCCATGTACTCCACGGTCTTGCGCGCCGCGGGCACGGGCGGCAGCGCCTCCAGCTGGGCCGGGTTGCCTTCGTAGTAGCCCAGGTAGTGCTGGTAGATGGCGCGGATGTTGTGGCGCAGGTGGCCGTAGAAGGCATGTGTGGCGCCGTCGCGGGCCAGGGATTCGGGCATCTTCAGCATCTCGGCGATCTCCGAGCCCACGTAGCCGTGGTTCATGAGGCGCACGGTCTGGTCGTGCAGGTATTTGTAGGTGTCGCGCTGGCCGGCCAGCATGCGCTGCAGCCGGGGCTGGCCCCAGACCGGCCAGTGGTGCTGGGCGATCAGGATCTGTGCCTGGCCGCCATAGGCGTGCAGGGCGTCGTTCAGGTGGCGTGACCAGCCCAGCGCGTCACGCACCTGGGCGCCGCGCAGCGGCAGCAGGTTGTGCTGGGTGTGGACGGCGATCTCGGCCATGTTCAGCACCTTGAGCTGGGGGTAGTACATGATCATCTCGGCCGGCGCCTCGGCCCCGGGCGTGAGCGCGAACTCGATGTCCACGCCGTCGATGCGCAGGGTCTCGCGCGGCTTGTCGATCACGCGCGTGGGCGCGATCAGCCCCATGGTGCCGGGCGCACCCGCCTTGCCCAGCCCTGCGTCCACCTGTCCCCTGGCATCGCGCGGCAGCAGCATGCCGAACTGGTAGAGCGCGCGCCGGCCCATGGCGTGGCCGGCGATCACGTTCTCGCCCACGGCCTCGGCCATGAAGCCCGCCGGGGCGATGACCTGGACGCGGCCTGCATCCACCTCTTCCTGGCGCACCACGCCGCGCACGCCGCCGAAATGGTCCACATGGCTGTGCGAGTAGATGACGGCCACCACGGGCTTGCGCGGTCGGTGCTGGTAGTACAGGTCCATGGCGGCCTGGGCGGTCTCGGTGTACATCAGCGGATCGACCACGATCAGGCCCGTCTCGCCCTCGATGATGCTCATGTTCGACAGGTCCAGGCCGCGCACCTGGTAGAGCCTGTCGGTCACCTGGAACAGGCCGCTGACGCGGTTGCGCTGTGCCTGGCGCCACAGCGCGGGGTGCACGGTGTCGGGCGCCTGGTCCTGCTGCAGGAATGCATAGGCCTGCATGCCCCAGATGGGCCGGCCCTGGGCATTGCGCACCACCAGCGCATCCGCCGAGGCGATCAGGCCGCGTTGCGCGTCCTCCATGGCCTGGGCGTCGTCCTGAGGCTGCTGCGCCAGCGCAGCCTGCTGGGCCGCGCGCGTGGCCGCGCTGGCTGCCTGTGGCCGGGCCATGTCGGAGACCGGCAGGCTGCTGCCTGCGCAGGCGCTCAGCAGGGCGGCGGCGGCCAGGCAGGCCAGCAGGCGGCAAGGGCGCGCCAGCGCGCGGGGCAGGGGGTGTGAGGCTTGCATGGGAAGGTCTCCTGGCATGTGTTCGATGTCAGCGGCGAAAATACGCAGGCCCGCCGGCTGTGTCTGTCAGCCACCCGACATCCCTTTCCATGCAAGCTTCCCTCGCCTCTTCCTACCTGCCCACGCTGCGCGCCGGCCGCTGGTTCAGCGCATTGGCGCCGCAGTTTGCCGATTTGCTGCTGGCCCTGGCCCAGCCCCGCCGCCTGGAGGCGGGCGAAGCCCTGTTCCTGCGCGGCGATGCGCTGGAGGGCGGTTTGTTCGCCGTGGTCCGGGGCAGCATCGGTTTCTCCGGTGTGGGCGGCCAGAGCGAGCAGGCGCGCGAGGCGCTGCTCACGCGCATGGGACCAGCCACCTGGTTTGGCGAGATCGCGCTGTTCGACGGTTCGCCGCGCACCCACGATGCCCACGCCATGGAGCCCAGCGTGGTGCTGCAGGTGCCACGCCAGCCGCTGCTGGACTGGCTGCAGCAGCACCCCGCGCACTGGCATGACCTGGGCGTGCTGATGTCGGGGCGCATGCGGGCGGCCTTTGCGGCGCTGGAGGACCTGGCCCTGATGCCCGCACCCCAGCGGCTGGCGCGCCGCCTGGTGGCCATGGCGCGTGGCTACGGCGAGCGGCTGGACGATGTGCCGGCCCGGCCGCGCCTGGATGTCACGCAGGAGCAGCTGGCGCGCATGCTGTCGATCTCGCGCCAGACCACCAACGTGCTGCTGCAGGGCCTGCAGGCGCGGGGCCTCATCCGGGTGCAGCGCGGCGAGATCGAGATCCTGCAATGGCAGGCGCTGTGCGCCGAGCGGTTCTGAGCGGCGCAGCCAGTCAAGGGCTGTTGTTCAGACCACCAGCGCATTCTCCACGTCCTGCACCTTGCGGCGCGCCAGCGCGAGATTGGCCTTGGCCTTGTCGAGCACCAGGTACAGGAACAGGCCCTCGTGGTGGGTGGAGGGGCGCAGGATGTGGTACTGCTTGCTCAGCGTGATGAGGATGTCCTCGATGGTGTCTTCCAGGCCCAGCGAGCGCATGGTTTTGAGTTTGGCGCGCACCAGTTCGGTGTTGCCGGCGGCAGCCAGCTCCAGGTCCACGCCCGAGCCGTCCTGCCCCAGGATCATGCCGCTGTTGTAGTCCACCAGTGCAGCGCACATGGCGCCGTCGCAGCGCATCAGTTCATCCATGGTTTGCTTGATATTGGCCATTGTTTTCCTAACTCCCTTGTGTTGCGAAAATGTTCTGCACCTTCGCGGTGCCTTCTTGCCGGATGCATAGGAGCAGCCCTTGCCCGCCTTTGCCATCACGCTTGTTCCAGCGTCCGCACGGCCTCGCGCGAGACATAGAGAACCTGGCCCAGAACGGCCTCGCGCGAGGCCACCACGCTGATGACCAGCGTCAGGCCCGGGCGCTGTGCCTGCAGCATGACGATGAAGCCCTCGGCCGCCTCGACCACCACGTTGGCGCAATGCCCGAGCTGGTTCTCCTCGCCGGCGATCATGCCCAGCGCCGCCATCGAGCTGGCCATGGCCGACAGCCGCGCCGTGCTGCCCTGGCCTTGCGCACGGGCGGCCACCTCGAAGCCGTCCTCGGTGCTGACCACGCAGCCACGCACGCCGTGCAACCTGCTCATCAGCGACTGCACCGCCGCCTGGGCTGCAGCCTTCAAGGCAGCGTCATTCTTCATGGGACTTCTCCTGGGCAAGGGCTTCGATCTGCAGCAGCAACAGCTCGATCAGGGCCACCACCTGCTGGGGGTTGCGCACATCGGCCGGCACCACGGGGCACAGCAGGCCGCGCGATTGCAGGTGCACGGCAAAGCTGTCCAGATCAGGCGCTGTGTACTCCTGCATGCGGCATACCGCCACCACGCATGCCGTGCTGCGCAAGACATCGGACAGGCCCTGGACATAGGTATCCAGGTCGGCCAGCGGATCGGAGCGGCTGTTGTCGATCAGCAAGATCACGCCCAGCGCGCCGCGCGAGAGGATGCGCCACATGAAGTCAAAGCGCTCCTGCCCGGGCGTGCCGTAGAGGTACAGCTTCTCGCCGTTGTCCAGGGTCAGCTCGCCATAGTCCATGCCGGCCGTCGTCAGCGCCTTGTCCAGGGTGTCATCGGTGTTGCGCACGTCGGTGCTCACGGGGGCGATCTCGCTGACGCAGCGGATGGCCGTGGTCTTGCCTGCGCCTGGAGGGCCGGAAATCAGGATCTTGAGTTCGTTCATGGGCGCGCTCCTGCAAACCGGGCCAGGCGAAGGCGTATGCGTTCGAGCACACCCCTGTCCGGCGCTGGGTTGCCGGGGTGCGGTGCGGCGGGCGGGCGGGCCGAGGCCCAGCGCAGCAGGCCGGCGGCGTCCAGCTCGTTCAGAAAACCGGCGCAGATCTCGGGCGGCAGGCCCGAGCGCTGGCACAGGGTCTGCATCGTCGTGGGCTGGCCTGTCAGCAAGGTGGCCAGGCGGATATGGTGGGATCTCGTCAGCAGTTGCGGCGACGGCCAGCGCCGCAGCTGCAGCAGCATCAGCTGATGCTGCGTGTGCAGGCCGCTGGCGTGTGCCTTGGCGCTGGCCGGTTTGCCGTGCACCGACAGGATGCGTGCGCCCATGGTGTTGAGGCATTCCTCCAGCGCCTCGGCGCGCAGGGGCATGCCCAGGTGGCCACCCGCAGGGAAGGCTCCCCTGGGTGGCCCTCCCACGCGCAGCGTCAGCGCGGGCGGGGCGGCAGGCGCTTGGGCCAGTTCGCCATGCACCACCGTCATGTCCGCCTGGGATTCGCGCCACGTCCAGCGGTGCCGTGTGCGGTGATTCACCATCAGCACATAGGAGCGGAACAGCTTGGCGTCGCGGTCCGGCAGGCCATGCAGCATGAAGGTCAGTTCGGTTCGTTCATCCATGCTGTGCCTCCCGCTGCAATTGCCGCCTGCGCCCTCCGGTCTGGTTCGTGTACATGCCTTGCCTCTTCTTTGTAGGTCCGGCGATGGCCGGGTTGTCCATGAATTCATTCAGGAACGGGAGTCCAGGAATCCCGCAAGGGGAAGCCCGACGACAGAGCTGCGGATGATAGGAATGGCGCCGGCGGCTGGCTGTCCGGTCGCGCTGGAGAATCAGAATCGGCTGGGTCAGAATCAGAGTTGTCCTATCCGATTCGTGCCCAATCCGCTCCCAGCCTGAGCGGATCGAGCAAGGGCGATGGATGAATCACGGGTCTGCAGGGCCGTAAAAATCGGAGCTTTCCGAGTTTTGTCCCTGCATCCCTGGTCGGACTGTGGTCTCTTTTCTGGCCGGCCTTGTGTGGGTGGTGCCTGGCGGGCGCTGCCCGCTGCCCGCCGTGTCCTCCGGTTACCAGGGACCGGGCAACCGCAGCTGCAGCATCTCCAGGAAGGACTGCGCCGCATGCGGCAGCGTGCGGCCGGCCAGGGTCTGCACCTCGATGTCGCGCAGGTCCATGCCCCGGTCGCTGAGCGCCACGGCCACCAGCGCGCCCGTGGCCACCATGTGGCGCGCGGCGATCTCGCTGGCCACGGCCACGGCGGCGCCCTGGGCTGCAAAGTTCAGCAGGGTCTTGCCGTGGTTGCTCTCCATCACCGGCATCAGCATCAGGCCCTGGCGGCTGCAGGCGGCGTCCAGCAGCTGGCGCACGGCCGTGTCGGCCGGCGTGAGCGCCAGCGGATGGCGCACCAATTGGGCCAGCGACAGGCGCCGCGCCTGCGCCAGCGCATGGCCGGGGGCGACCAGGGCCACCAGCGGCGCGGCCACGCGGCAGGCCACGGCAATGCCTTTTTCGGGCGCGCGGCTGAAGCACAGGCCGATGTCGGCCGTGCCGCTGCGCACGGCCTCGGGCACGGCGGGCGTGGGCAGTACCATGACCTCGAAGACGATACCGGCGTGCTCGCGCTGGAAGGCCGCGCACAGGCGCGGCAGGAACTCGTTGGCAAAGGCGTCTGAACTGGCGATGCGCACGCGGCCGCTGCGCAGTCCCTGCAGGGCCTCGATCTCGCCCAGCGCGCGCTCGGCATCCAGGCCGGCGCGGCGCACATGGTCGGCCAGGATCTCCCCGGCCGCATTGAGCACCATGCCGCGCGGGTGGCGTTCGAACAGCGGCGTGCCCAGCAGCCCCTCCAGCGCCGCGATCTGGCGGCTGATGGCCGAGGCCGCCACATGCAGCCTCGCCGATGCCTCGGTCAGCGATCCGCATTGCGCCACTTCATGGAAGTAGCGCAGCGCGGTGTCCTGCAGGAGAAGGTGGCGGGCGTCGGGCATGTCGCCCCGATTGTCATCAATTTGCCGCAGAGGCAACGCAGGTTTGCAAATTTGCTGATGGCGGCAAAGGGGCGAGGGTTCTACGATGGCCTGTTGCGGCGTTGCAGGGAGCAGCGGCTGCAGCTGTCCAACCCTCTGACCAGGAGTGTGCCCATGAAGGCATTGCCCAGCGTTTTACTTCCACGCCGCACCCTCGTGGCTGCGGCCTGTGCCCTGGCTGGCGCCATGGCCCTGCCCGCCGTGGCACAGGGCCAGGCGTCCTGGCCCTCGCACCCGGTGCGCCTGGTCGTGCCCTTTCCGGCCAGCGGCGCCACCGACCTCGTGGCGCGCGTGGTGGCGCAGCGCATGTCCCAGGACCTGGGCCAGCAGCTGGTCATCGACAACCGCCCCGGCGCGGGCGGCACCATCGGCACGGGCGAGGCGGCCAAGGCCTCGCCGGACGGCTACACGCTGCTGTTCACCACCAGCAGCACGCATGCCATCTCGCCACACCTGATGACCCGTCTGGCCTACAAGGCCGACAAGGATTTCACGCCCATTGCCGAGATCGGCGGTGCGGCCAGCATCCTGCTGGTCACGCCCTCGCTGCCCGTGCGCAACGTGCAGGAGCTGATCGCCTATGCCAAGGCCCATCCGGGCGCCCTCAACTACGCCAGCAGCGGCAACGGCACCATCGTCCACCTGAACGCGGCGGCCTTCGCGGCGCGCGCAGGCCTGCAGCTGACCCATGTGCCCTACAAGGGCACGGCGCAGTCCATCACCGACCTGTCCGCAGGCCAGGTGCACCTGCTGTTCGACTCCATTCCCACCGGCATGCCCCATGTGGCCAGCGGCCGCCTGCGCGCCCTGGCCGTGACCGGCGACAAGCGCAGCGCGCTGGCGCCCGACCTGCCCACGGTGGCCGAGTCCGGCCTGCCTGGCTATTCTTCGGTCACCTGGTTCGGCGTCTATGGCCCGGCCGGCATGAAGCCCGAACTTGTCGCGCGGATCAATCAGGCCTTCAACAAGGCCATCCAGAATCCCGAGGTGGTGGCCAGCCTGGCCAGGCAGGGCGTGGAAGCCGCATCGCCGCGCACGCCCGAGCAGTTCGCCGCCATGGTGCAGGCCGACAGCGCGCGCTGGGCGCAGGTCATCAAAGACAACAAAATCACATTGGATTGAGTGAAGCACCCCCTGAGCGGCTTTGCCGCTTCCCCCTCTCCTGCGGGAGGGGGACGACGCCCTTGCTGCGGGGTGGCGCGGCCGGCGTAGGCCCTTGCTTGGCGTCCCTGAGCTGGGCCGTGCCTGCGGTTCCTCAAGCTATCGGTGGCGCGTTGGCGCTATGGAAATTGATATGACAAGCACTGTTACGGACTGGACACTTCCCTACGCCTCGCACCGCTCTTCGGTGCTGGGCCGCAACATGGTCTCCACCTCGCAGCCGCTGGCCGCGCAGGCCGGCCTGTCCATGCTGCTGGCTGGCGGCAATGCGGTGGATGCGGCCATTGCCACGGCCATGGCGCTGACCGTGGTCGAGCCCACGGGCTGTGGCCTGGGCAGCGATGCCTTCTGCATCCTGTGGGACGGCAAGGAATTGCACGGCCTCAATGCCTCGGGCCGCTCGCCCGAAGCCTGGACGCCCGAGTACTTCGCCGCGCTGGGCGGCATTCCCGAGAAGGGCTGGAACGCCGTCACCGTGCCCGGTGCCGTCTCGGCCTGGGTGGAGCTGTCGCGCCGCTTCGGCAAGCTGCCGTTCGAGCAACTGGCCCAGCCCGCCATCCGCTATGCGCGTGACGGCTTTGCGGTCTCGCCCACCATCGCCACGCTGTGGGCGCTGGGCGGCGCCAAGCTCGGCGACCAGCCCGGTTTTGCCGAGTGCTTCCTGCCCGATGGCAAGGCCCCCAAGGCGGGCGAGGTGTTCCGCAGCGAAGCCCATGCGCGCACGCTGGAGGAGATCGCCGCCACCAAGGGCGAGTCCTTCTACCGTGGCGCACTGGCGCGCTCGATGGCCGAGCACGCCAAGGCCTGCGGCGGCGCCATGACCGAGGCCGACCTGGCCGCCCACCAGGCCGACTGGGTCGGCACGGTGTCGCAGACCTTTGGCGATTCGGTGATCCACGAGATCCCGCCCAACGGCCAGGGCATTGCCGCGCTGATGGCGCTGGGCATGCTGGATGCACTGGGCGTGGGCGCCGAGCCGCTGGACGGCGTGGAGTCCGTGCACCTGCAGGTCGAGGCCATGAAGCTGGCCCTGGCCGACCTGCACGAATACAACGCCGACGGCGACCACATGCGCGTCGAATCCGCCCATCTGCTGGACGCCGGCTACCTGCGCGAACGCGCGGCGCTCATTGACCGCGAGCGCGCCAGCGCGCCCACCTACGGCGCACCGCGCCCGGGCGGCACGGTCTACCTGGCGGCGGCCGATGCCAGCGGCATGATGGTCTCGTTCATCCAGTCCAACTACATGGGCTTCGGCTCGGGCGTGGTCGTGCCGGGCACCGGCATCAGCCTGCAAAACCGCGGCCACGGCTTCACCACGCAAGCCGGCCATGCCAACGAAGTCGCGCCACGCAAGCGCCCCTCGCACACCATCATCCCGGCCTTTGCGATGAACGCCGACGGCACGCCCCAGATGGCCTTCGGCGTGATGGGCGGCCCCATGCAGAGCCAGGGCCACTTGCAGATGGCCCTGCGTGTGCTGCGCTACGGCCAGAACCCCCAGGCCGCCGCCGACGCACCGCGCTGGCGCGTGACGGGCGGCAAGGGCGTGGCCGTGGAACCCGCCTTCGACGCCGAGGTCGTCGCCGCCCTGCGCGCACGCGGCCACGAAGTCACGGTGGAGGAAGGCCATGGCGTCTTCGCCTTCGGCGGCGCGCAGCTGGTGCTGCGCGACGGCGACCACTACATCGGCGGATCGGACCCGCGCAAGGATGGGGGCGTGGTGGCGTTCTGAGCCCGCGAAAGCCCCAAGGCCTGCCGCGCAGATCGAGTTCGCTTTAGAGTCATGGCATCGAAATCTTGATGCCATGGTGCGAACGGAGGTGGATGCAATGACGGCCAGAGATGATGAATCGGCGCTGCTATCGCGCTGCTCCTTCGTCGCCCGGGAGCGTGCGCAGCCCGCCCAGGACCAGCGCGAAGCCAACGTGTTTCGCCTGGCCGCCATGATCGTCCGTTCACGATTCCCCCAGGAATCTGCGAGCCTGATGCAGGCCAGCGAGCGATATTTCGCCTTGCATCCAGAAGAAAGACTGCCATCGGAAGATGTGGTCAGGCGGGGTTGGGTTCTGAGCCTGCCCCGTCTGCGCGACATGCTCAGCCTTCGGCTGCGTGGGCACTGAGGCCATGTCCATGCTCCCGATTTTTCATACCCATACGGCGCTGGCAGAAGGCCTGCGGGAGCTGTTCAAGCAGTTGGAGCAGCGGCTTGCGCTGGGCCGCCCCTTGAATGTCTATCTGGCTGGCGGCATGGCCGTTCACCTCTACACAGCAGACCGCGTCACTACCGATGTGGATGCGGAATTCGGCGGGCGCGTCCATCTGCCGAACGACCTGATGGTCGAGGTGATGCTGGAGGACGGCACCCCGCAGGTGGTCTACCTTGACACCAACTACAACTCCAGCTTTGCGCTGATGCATGAGGACTATCTGGATGACGCCATCCCTATCGACCTCGGTGTGGACCAGATTCGCGTGCATGTCCTCTCTCCCGTGGATCTTGCCGTAAGCAAGATTGCCCGGTTCGCCGACAACGACAAAGAGGACATCGCGGCCCTGGTTCGGCTCGGGCTGACCAGTGCCGATGCCATAGAGCAGCGCGCAACAAGCGCCCTGGCCGGCTACATCGGCGGACAAGCCATGCTGAAGCTGAATTTGCGGGACGCTGTGGCATTGGCGCGTCGAGAGGAGGGCGGTCGCTCCGGCACCCCCTGAAAGGCCTGGCTGCCGCAACCGTGTTCGCTCCCCCGCTCACCCCCAGCGCAACACCCAATCCGCTCGCCCCCGCGTTGCCGCAATGCGGTGCGCATTGGGCTCGTCCACCTGCGCCACCCAGTCGCGTGCGGCCTGGGGGCTGCGGCCGTGGAGTTCGTGGCGGCGGGTCAGGCGTTCGATGCGAAGGCGGTCGTCCATGTCCACGTACCAGACCTCGTCCAGCAGCGCGCGCACGGCATGCCAGTGTGTGCCTGGCGCATCCTGTTCCTCCATCAGCAGGTAGTTGCCTTCGGTGATGACCAGGGGCACGCCGGGCGCGATGGCGATGGCGCCTGCAATGGGCTCCTCGATGGCGCGCCGGAATTCGGGGGCGTAGACCGTTTCACCGGCCACGGGCGCGCGCAGGCGGCGCAGCAGGGCCACGTAGCCGGCCGAGTCGAAGGTGTCGGGCGCGCCCTTGCGCTGCGCGCGGCCCAGGCGCTCCAGCGCGGACTGCGCCAGGTGGAAGCCGTCCATGGGCACGGCCGCCGCCAGCGGGCCCAGCGCCTGCAGCAGGGCCGCGCAGGCCGTGCTCTTGCCTGCGCCGGGCGGGCCTGCCAGGCCCAGCAGGCGTCGGGGGCCGGAGCGTGCCAGCGCAAATGCACGCGCCAGGGCTTCGGGCGGCAGGATGGCCGTCATGCGCGTGCCTGCTGCGCGCGGGCCAGCCCGTCTGCCATGAAGCCGCGTGCGTGCAGGGCCAGGTCCATGCCGTCTTCCCACATCGGGCGCCAGATGGCCAGCGCGTTCGACAGCTGCTCGTTGACGATGGCCGACGAGAAGCTCTCGAAGGTGACGGTGCCCTGGTAGCCGATCTGCGCGAGGGCACCGAAGAACTGCGCGAAGTCGATGTGGCCCGCGCCCAGGTAGCCGCGGTGGTTCTCGCCGATGTGCACATAGCCCAGCCGCTGTCCGCAGGCCAGCACGGGCGCGGCGAGGTCGGCTTCCTCGATGTTCATGTGGTAGGTGTCCAGGTGCACGCAGACATGGGGCTGGCCGACTTCGTCGATGAACTCCAGCGCCTGCGCGGCCGTGTTCAGCAGATTGCTTTCGTAGCGGTTGACCACCTCCAGGCCCAGCGTGACGCCGCGCTCGCCCGCGAAGTCGGCAATGCGCCGCACGGCCTCGATCGCGTTGCGCCGGCCCCGTGGCGTGCAGGGGTGGCCGTATTTCGCCATGGCGCCGTAGAGGATGCCGCCGAAATAGCGTCCGCCCAGGCGCGCCGTGATGTCCACGCCCTCTTGCAGCAGCGCCAGGCCGCGCGCGACCACGGCGGGGTCTTCGCTGGAGACATCGGCCTCGAAGGTCAGGCCCCGCGAGCAGCCCACGCCCAGGCCATGCTCCTGCAGCAGATCACGCGTGAGCGCCAGGTCCATGAGCCGGGGGCCGTGCAGGGACAGCTCGATCAGGTCGTAACCGGCCTGGCGCGTCTGCTCGATCACATGGCGGGTGGAGGCCGGCGACAGGTCGCCGGCCCAGACAAGGGCGTGGATGCCGAGGGGGTTCATAGGGGCTCCGGGTGGACTCTGCGAGAGAGTGAAGGGGAGGGTTCGGCGGGTGCCCGGGCACGGCCCCGCCAGCGCGCGAGCAGGTGGCGCGCGGCCACGGCGGCGATCATGGTGGCGCCCCACAGGGCCTGCGTGAGCTGGGCATTGGCGCCCAGCAGGTTCACTCCGCTGGACAGCACCTGCAGGATGAGCAGGGCGACGAACAGCCCCGACACCCGGCCGAAGCCGCCCATGGGATCGGTGCCGCCCAGGATGGCCGCAAGCACCGTGACCAGCAGGTAGGACTGGGCGTAGCCCGCGCTGGCCGAGTTGAAGCGCGACATCATCAGCACGGCCGCGATCCAGCACAGCAGCGTGGACAGGGTGTAGACGCCGATCAGCACGCGGCGCGTGTCGATGCCCGCATGGCGCGTGGCCTCGGCATTGGAGCCGACCATGCGGATGGCCAGCCCGTGGCGCGTGCTGCCCAGGTACAGGCCCACCAGCAGGCACACGGCCGCGAAGATCCAGAACGGCAGCGGCAGGCCCAGCCACTGGGCGGAGCCCAGGGCCTGGAAGGTCTCGGGAAAGCCTGCAATGGGCTTGCCGCGCGTGAGCCAGACGCACAGGCCGTTGATCAGCGACATGGTGCCCAGCGTGACGAGGATGGGATGGGCGTTGACGCGCGCCACCAGCCAGCCGCTGGCCAGGCCCACCAGCAGGCTGGCGAGGGCGCCCACGGTCAGTGCCGCGGCGATGAGCAGGCCCTCATGGCCCGACAGGTCCAGGCCCAGCGCCGACAGGCCTCCCACCAGCACCCAGGCCATGGCCAGGCCCGCCATGTTGGCGCTGGCGACCACGGCCAGGTTGATGCCGCCACTGACCAGCGGCAGCATCTGCGCCAGTGCCAGCAGGCCCAGTTCCGGGATTTGCAGCAGCACCGATTGCAGCGTGCCCAGGGTGGCGAAGCTGCCGGGCAGCAGCAGCGTGAACACGGCGCACAGCAGCGCCAGCAGCGCGATCAGGCCCAGCGGCGCGCCAGGGCTGCGGTTCATGGCGCAGCCCCCGCCAAAGGCGCTGCAGGAGTGGCGTCAGCGCTGCGCTGCTGGTTGCGTCGCTGCGTGCGCCGCAGTCCCGTTGCGGCGGCGCAGGCCAGCACCACGGCGCCCAGCAGCACCTGGAAGAAATACGGCGACACGCCCATCAGATTCAGCCCGTTGCGCAGCACGGCCAGCAGCATCACGCCCATCAGCACGCCGCCCACGCTGCCCGTGCCGCCGAACAGGCTGGCGCCGCCCAACACGGCGGCCGCGAGCACGAACAGCTCCGTGCCGACCAGGGCGTTGGGCACCGACTCGCCCACGCGGTGCGCCTGCACCAGGCCTGCGATGGCCGCCATCATGCCGAGCCAGCCATAGGCCACGCCCTGGATGGCGCCCAGCCCGATGCCCATGCGGTGCGCGGCCTCGGGGTTGCCGCCGAAGGCGTACAGGCGCCGCCCCAGCGCGCTGCGGCCCAGCAGCAGCGCGGTCAGCACGGCGGCTGCGCCGGCCACGGCGATGGGCAGCGTCAGGCGCACGGGGTCTGCGCCGTCGGCGCTTGCGAAGCGGGCCAGCACCACGGAATCGCTCCACCACGACGGCAGGTCGTAGATGGACCGGCCGCCCGTGCCATGCATCAGCAGCGCGAAGTACAGGTTCAGCGTGGAGATGGTGATGATGATGGAGGTGGCGCGCAGGCGGTGAATGAGCAGGGCGTTGAATGCGCCCAGCGCCAGTCCCGTGGCCAGGCCCAGCGCGATGCTGGCCGCCGGTGGCCAGCCCAGGCGTGTGGCCGCGAGGGCCGCAAGATACTGCGCCACCGTGGCCGTGGCGGCAAACGAGATGTCGATGCCGCCCGCGACCAGCACCACCAGCAGGCCCACGGCCATGATGGCGGTGACCGATGCGCCCTCGGCCACGTCCATCCAGTTGCCCAGCGTCCAGAAGCCCGGCGCCAGGGCGCCGAACAGCAGGGCCATGGCGCCAATGGCCAGGCCCAGCCGGACCACGGGGTGGTGCAGCAGCGCGTGTGCGTGTTCAGGCATGGACGGCCTCCTCGATCTGGCTTTCGGAATGCACCCCCGGCACGAACTCGCCGGCCATGTGCCCGCCGCGCATGTGCAGCACGCGGTCGCAGTGGGCATGGACCTCGGCCACCTCGTCCGAGATGACGATCACCGCCATGCCCTGTGCGGCGAGCCCGTGCACGATCTCGAAGATGCCCTGGCGGTTGCCGATGTCCACGCCCACGGTGGGCGAGTCGAGGATCAGCAGGCGTGGCGCGGTCGCCAGCCAGCGGGCCAGCACCACGCGCTGGGCGTTGCCGCCGGACAGCTGGTGCACGGGTGCGTCCAGCGCGGGCAGGCGCATGTGCAGGCGGTCGCGCCACTGGGCTGCGGTGGCGGCACGGCGGCTGGCAGGCAGCCAGCCCAGCGGGCCGGACAGGCGCGGCAGCATGGCCAGCACCAGGTTGTCCTGCACGGACTGGCGCAGGTTCAGGCCGATGGACTGGCGGTCCTCCGGCACATAGGCAATGCCCGCCGCCATGGCATCGCGGTTGCTGCGCAGCACCAGCGTGCGGCCGCCCAGGCGGATGCTGCCGCGGTCGGGCCGGCGCATGCCGAACAGGCCCAGGGCCAGCTCGGTGCGGCCCGCGCCCAGCAGCCCGGTCAGGCCCAGGATCTCGCCCTCGCGCACATCGAAGCTCACGTCCTCGTAGTCGCCGTCGCGGCCCAGGCCGCGCACTTCCAGCAGCGCGGGCGCGGCGGACATGTCGCGCGCATGCAGTCGCTCATCCACTTCCTGCCCGGTCATCAGCGTGGCCAGTTGCCTGCCCGACAGTTGCGCGGCGG
Organism: Delftia sp. WSY_7; assembly: GCF_043104845.1. Lineage (NCBI taxonomy): Bacteria > Pseudomonadati > Pseudomonadota > Betaproteobacteria > Burkholderiales > Comamonadaceae > Delftia > Delftia sp. WSY_7. Next base: position 60,546 of record NZ_JBICLB010000034.1, read on the forward strand.
GCCAGGTGCCCAGCTTGCGCCCGTCGCGCAGCACGGTGACGCGGTCGGCGATCTCCATGACCTCGTCCAGCTTGTGGCTCACGAAGACGATGGCCATGCCACCGGCCTGGAGCCGGCGCACCACGGCCAGCAGCGCATCGACCTCGGCACGCGTGAGCGAGGCCGTGGGCTCGTCCATGAACAGCAGCCTGGCCCGGGCCGCCATGCCCCGGCAGATGGCCACGAGCTGGCGGCCCGCAATGGGCAGGTCGCCCACCCGCGCATCCAGCGGCAGCGCAATGCCCAGGCGCCGCAACACGGCCTGGGCCGCCTCGCGCTGGCGCCTGCGGCGTACAGGCGCCCACCAGCGGCCCATGGCCTGGTCGAAGGCGATGTTCTCGGCCACGCTCAGGTTGGGAAACAGCGACAGGTCCTGGTAGATCACCTGGATGCCCAGGGACTTGGCCAGCGCCGGGTCCAGCCGCTGCACCGTCTGTCCACCGATGTCGATGCTCGCGCCCGGCTGCGGCGCGTGCACGCCGCTGAGCACCTTGATCGCCGTGCTCTTGCCGCTGCCGTTGCTGCCCATCAGGCAGTGCACCTCGCCGGGCATCACGTCCCAGTCCAGCGCATGCAGCGCGGTGGCCTCGCCAAAGCGCACGGTGACCGCCTGCATGCGGACCAGCGCCGTTGTGGTGGCATCCATGGCAGAGCCCGGCTCACAGGCCCAGGCCGACCAGCCGGTCTATGGTCTGCCGGTTGATCGGCTCCAGCTTCTGGCCCTGAATGTTGCGGCGCTCGCGGTCTACCTGGACCTTGCCCAGGCCCGGTATCTCCATGCCGTCCGTGGGCTCGCGGCCGTCGATCAGCATCTTGCCCACATGCACGATCACCTCGCCGGCCAGCGCGGGGTTCCAGATGAAGCCTTCGCGGATCACGCCGTCGCGCACCAGCTTGGCGCCCTGGCCCGGCGAGAACGAGCCCACCACGGCAATGCGCTCGGCTTTGCGCGCATCGGCCACCGCGCGGCCCGCGCCAATGGGGCCCTGGCTGCCGAAGGCCAGAAAGCCCTTGAGGTCGGGGTGGGCGCGCATCAGGTCCTGGGCGCTGCGGTAGGAGTCGTCCAGGCTCTCGGCCACGCCGAAGCGCTCGGACACCAGCTGCATCTTCGGCCACTGTTTTTTCTGGTGGGCGATGGCCGCATCGGCCCAGGCGTTGTGCAGCGGCACGGTCAGCGAGCCCACGAAGACCACGTACTTGCCTTCGCCACCCATGGCCTTGCCCAGGCTGTCCATGTGGCGCTCGCCAAATCCCGCGACGCTGCTCAGCTCGATGTTCCAGTCAGCGCCCTTCTGGTCGGGCGACTCGTGCGTGAGCACCTTGATGCCCGCGCTGCGCGCACGCCGGAACACGGGCTCCAGCGCCCTGGCATCGTTGGGCACCACGGCGATGACCTTGCTGCGGCGTGCGATCAGGTCCTCGACCGCGCGCACCTGCTGGGCCGCATCGGCCTCGGTGGGGCCGACCATGCCGCTGGAGATGCCCAGCTCGCGGCCTGCCTTGCGGATGCCGGTCTCCATGGCGTTGAACCACGGAATGCCCCCGACCTTGGCCACCACCGACACATCCTCGGCGCTGGCCGCGCCTGCCAGCACCGTCAGGGTGCAGGCCAACAGTGCCCTCGAGAACCGGCTGAATCCATGGAACATGGCGCTCCTCCCTCTGTTTTGCACAATCGATTGTGCAAACTATAGACAGATGGACTTCCATTGCCGATGCGGGATTTCCCGGGCCGCTGCTGCGTGCCGGCTCCGGTCCGCCCGAATCGCTGCCGCAGCGGCTACGATGGCCGCCGAGCGCTCCCGTCCCAACCCCTGCAGAGCACCGTGAACCGCCCCCGAACCTCCACCATCTACGACCTGGCCGAACTGGCCGGCACCTCGGCCTCGACGGTCAGCGCCATCCTCAACGGCAGCTGGCAGTCGCGGCGCATCAGCGAGGAGACCGCGCGCCGCGTGCAGCAGCTCGCCCAGGAACACAGCTTTGCCGTGAACCGCCAGGCCAGCGGCCTGCGCCGCCAGCGCTCGGGGCTGATCGGCATGGTGATTCCCACGCACGAGGACCGCTTCTTCGGCGCGCTGTCCCAGGCCTTCGAGCGCATGGCCCACGCGCGCGGCCTGTGCCCGCTGGTGGTCAGCACGCTGCGCGACGGCGCGCTGGAGGTGGAGACCGTGCGCTCGCTGATCGCCTTTCGTGTGGAGCACCTCATCGTCACGGGCGCCACCCGGCCCGACGCCATCAGCGCCGAATGCCGCCAGGCCGGCGTGCGCCATGTCAACGTGGATCTGCCCGGGAAAAAGGCGCCCTCCGTCACCAGCGACAACCGCTGGGGTGTGGCCGAACTCACGCGCCTGCTGCTGGCGCGCTCCAGGCCCCCGGCAGGTGCGCCGCAGGACGCCATCTGCTTTCTGGGCGGAGTCCGCAAGGAGTACGCCACCGAGCAGCGCCTGGCCGGCTTTCGCGAAGCCCTGGCGCCCCACACGCCGGTGGCGGACGAGCACATCCTCTGCTGCGGCTACGACCCCGAAGCGGCCCGCCTTGCCATGGCCGCGCTCTACCAGCGCCTGGGCGGCCTGCCGCGCGCCCTGCTGTTCTCATCGGGCATCACGCTGCAAGGCGCCATCCGCTTCCTGCGTGGACTGCCCGATGCGGAACTGGCGCAATGCAGCTTTGGCAGCTACGACTGGGACCCCTATGCCGAATGCCTGCGCTTTCCGGTGCACATGGTGCGCCAGAACGTCGAAGGCCTGATGGCCGAGGCCTTCCGCGCCATCGACGGCGAAGGCCTGCGCGCGGGGCAGGTGGTGCAGGTGCGGCCGCAGTTGGTGGAGTGGGGGGAGGGCTGACCGCTGGACGGCGCTGTGCCCGCAGGGCTGCGCCTAATGCTGCGCGAATTCCTTGATGCTCTGCATGGCGGACTGGCCTTCGCCAGCCACCACGATCACCTTGTGGTGCTCGAGCTCCCGCATGATGTCCTGGCTGACTTCCCTGTGAGCCTGCTTGTCCTGTGGAGGCAGGTTCACATTGACGAGGATGTCTCCGGGCAATTCACGCTGCCGGATCAGTCGCGCGATCTTGCCGGTCCAGACGTCGCCATGCGCAGCAATGTCGTTGGCATCGCTTTGGCCCAGATGCAGGGCCTTGATGATCTTGCGGGGCTTGTCGCCCACCGTCTGCACGAAGTCGAACCGGGCACTGACGTACTCGTTGCCTATGCGCGCCGGCCTGAACGGCGCATCCAATTCGAGGCCGCCCAGCAAAGCCCTCAGGCGTTCGTTCATCGTGCGTTCCACGTACTCGGGCGTGGCAAAAGCATGGTCGACATAGTGGTCGAACTGCTGCCGCAACTCCCGGGCCGGATCCTGGGTGAGCACCACTCTGGCGGGGCTGAAGCGCACAATGGCTTCGCGTGGCTGCTCGAGCGCGGCCATCATCCCCCTCAAAGCATCTGTCTTCGCCTGCGGCGCCAGGCTGTGGGCGAGGGTCTCGAGCCGCGACAACTCTTCCTCCACGGCCTTGACTGCGCTCTTGTAAAAATCCCTGTCAAGCGCATCGAAGAAATCGGTGACGCGCTTGGACTTGCGGCTTTGCAGCAGAAAACCGAAGTACCCGCTTTGCGGGCAGGTCAGCACAATGCCGACGTTGGCGAACTCGCCGGTCTCGGCATACGGGACAAATTGGACTATCGAATAGCGGCAGGCAAGAGGCTTCATGTGAACCTCCAAAAGTCGGGCGATTTGCACTTCGCAAGCGTCGCGGCAATGGCATTGATGTCCACCCTGGCGGGGATGTCGCATTCCGGGTTGTTCCAATGCCATTCCGGTGGAATATTGTCGCAGGCAAAGCGGAAAACGGCATCCATCGCCTCGGAAAGTTGATCCTGTAGCCGGTCGCGCGACACAAGATCTGTCTTCTGCCAACAGCCTCTGAAAATGTGATTCTCGATAAAGGTTGCGGCGTCCAGATGCGGGTCGAAGGCCAGGTTGTGGTCGATGACCACCAATGCGCTGCGATGCGCATCCCACAGCAGGTTGGAGTTGCCGTCCATGCGGTCCACGTTCTGTACCCACCAGTCGAAGGCGAGGATGTTGGCCTGCAGGTCCTGCGGTACATGCAGGATCTGGGCTTTGTCGAACCAGGTGCATCCGGGATGACGCTGCGAGCCGAACGCTATGCCGCAGCCCAATTCACGCCATGGCCTGGGCGCCTCGTCCAGAAGTTCCTGGCTGACATGCAGCAGCTTGAAGGGCGGCAGCGGCAGGCCCAACTGCATGGCCAGATGCGCACAGATCCACTCGTTGCACAGGCTGGACCGATCCGTCTGCCGTCCTTTGACGTAGTAGGTCTGGCCATCGTCGGCCCGGCACAGAAACGGCTTTTGCGCGCCTTGCTCGGAGCGGCCCTGGATTTCAATGACTTCAGCGATGGCAGGCGGCATCTTCGTCTGTGTCGTACAGGTTGCGGGAGGTCTGCTTCCAAGTGCCATCTTGCCCGATTTCGGCTGGATGGCCTTTGCTGCGAGTGTGATGCGGCGAGGCGTGCGGCCCTGCACCCACCAACCCCGGCATCACCGTGAAATCCACCTGCGCCTGCGCCAGTTGCTGCATGGCCGGGATCAGGGCGCGGGCGTCGCCGCGCCGCCATTGGAAGGCGTAGTGGAGGGGAGCGAGGGCAGCCTTGGGACGGGCGCCCCCGACGGCGCGCAGGCCCAGGGCGGCGATCCAGCCGGTGGGCAGGAAGCCCACGCCCAGGCCGGCGCGCAGCATGCCGGCCACGGCGCCCCAGCTGTTGCACAGGATGCGCTCGCGCACGCTGGCGCCCTGGGCGAGCAGCCAGTCGTCCAGCAGGCGCGTGGTGCCGGCCTGCGGGGGCAGGGTGACCAGCGCATGGCGCTGCAGCAGGGCCGTGGCGCCCAGGCGGCCCGCGCCTGCCAGGCCGGGGGCCGCGGCCCAGGCAAAGCGTGCGGCGCCCACGGGGCGGGACAGCAGGCTGCTGCGCGAGGAGCGGCCCGCGATGACGGCAAAGTCCAGCTCGCCGTCGTCCAGGCGCTGCTCCAGCACGCCGCCCACGTCCACATGGGGCTCCAGCACCAGCTGCGGATGGGCCTGGCGCGCGGCGGCCACGAAGGCCGGCAGCCAGGTCAGCGCCGACAGGTCGCCCACGCCGAAGCGGCAATGCCCGGCCAGCGCCTCGCGCGTGTCCAGGGCCTGGCCCAGCGCGGCCATGGCGTTGAGCACCTCCAGCGCGGCGGGCAGCAGGCGCTGGCCGGCGTCGGTGAGCACGGCGCGGTGGCCGCTGCGGTCGAACAGCGGCTGGCCCAGCGCGGACTCCAGTTCCGTGATGCGCTTGGACAGCGAGGACACGGACAGGTGCACGCGCTGCGCGGCCGTGGCGAAGTTGCTGCAGGTGGCGGCCCACCAGAAGGCTTCGAGCTGCTTGACCGAGGGTGTGGACATGGGTTTGTCATTGGCAAAAAGCGAACAAGTGCATTCTAAATAATCCACTTTCATTCAATGGATGCGCGGCCTACAGTGGCGCCGGTTCCTGAACATTCCGAGGTCCGCACCATGGCCGCCATCGCTTCCTCCTCTGCCTCTGCCTCCACGCCTTCGGCACCCGCCCTGCCAGCGCCGCGTGCCCCGGCCGTGCTGCGCCGCATGCTGTCGCTGCATGATTTCGAGGAGGCCGCGCGCCGCAGGCTGCCCCGGCCCATCTTCGGCTATATCGCCGGGGCGGCAGAGGACAACGCCTCGCTGCGCGACAACCGCGAGGTGTTCGGCGAATGGGGCCTGACCACGCGCGTGCTGGCCGATGTGTCGCAGCGCTCGCAGGCCGTGGAGCTGTTCGGCGAGCGCTATGCCAGCCCCTTCGGCATTGCGCCCATGGGCATCAATGCGCTGTCCACCTACCGGGGCGACCTGGTGCTGGCCCGCGCGGCCCAGCGCGCGGGCATTGTGTCGGTGATGAGCGGCACTTCGCTGATCCCCATGGAGGAGGTGGCGCGCGAGAGCCCGGCCACCTGGTTCCAGGCCTATATCCCCGGTGACCAGGCCCGCATCGACGCGCTGATCGACCGCGTGGAGCGCGCAGGCTTTCGCACCCTGGTGGTGACGGTGGACATACCGATCTCCGCCAACCGCGAGAACAACATCCGCACAGGCTTTTCCACGCCGCTCAAGCCCAGCCTGCGCCTGGCCTGGGACGGCATGGTGCGCCCGGGCTGGGTGGCGGGCACCTTCCTGCGCACGCTGCTGCGCCACGGCATGCCGCATTTCGAGAACTCGTTTGCCACGCGCGGTGCGCCCATCATGTCGTCCAGCGTGATGCGCGATTTTTCGGCACGCGACCACCTGAGCTGGCACCACATCGAGGCCATCCGCCGCCGCTGGAAGGGGCCGCTGGTCATCAAGGGCGTGCTCAGCGTGGAGGACGCGCTGCAGGCGCGGCGCGTGGGGGCCGACGGCATCGTGCTGTCCAACCATGGCGGGCGCCAGCTCGACGGCGCGGTGTCGGCCATGCGCATTCTTGAGGACGTGGTGGCGGCCCTGGGGCCGGACTATCCCGTGCTGATCGACGGGGGCTTCAGGCGCGGCTCCGATGTGCTCAAGGCCGTGGCGCTGGGCGCGCGCATGGTGCTGGTGGGCCGGCCCTTCAACTATGCCGCCGCCGTGGGCGGCGAGGCCGGCGTGCTGCACGCCATCGGCCTGCTGCGCGACGAGGTGGACCGCAACCTGGCCATGCTGGGCGCCTCCTCCTGCGGCGCGCTGGACCGCTCGCACATCGTGCGCCGCGCATCGGCCTGACAGAAACCTCCACCGTCCGTTCAAAAACACAGCCATTCCCAGGAGACATCCCATGAACCACTTCACTTCACGCCGCAGCCTGTGCGCCCTGCTGCTGGCCGCAGGCGCCGCACCGGGCGCCATGGCGGCCGATGCCGGTGCCTATCCCACGCGCCCGGTGCGCCTGATCGTGCCGTTTTCAGCCGGCGGCACCACCGACATCGTGGCGCGCGCGATTGCGCCGCGCATGGCCGAGGCCCTGGGCCAGCCGCTGGTGGTGGACAACAAGGGCGGCGGCGGAGGCGCCATCGGCGCGCACGAGGCCGCGCGCGCCCAGCCCGACGGCTACACGCTGGGCGTGGCCACCGTGTCCACCACGGCCACCAATGCGGCCATCAACCCGCGCCTGCCCTACAACCCGCTCACCGATTTCACGCCCATCACCAACATTGCGGCCACGCCCAATGTGCTGGCCGTGCATCCGGGCTTCAAGGCGCAGAGCTTTGCGGCCTTCGTGGAGGAGGTGAAGAAGAACCCCGGCAAGCATGCCTACGGCACGGCGGGCACGGGCTCCATAGGCCACATGCTGATGGAGCTGATGTCCAGCCGCTCGGGGCTGTCGCTCACGCATGTGCCCTACCGGGGCTCGGGCCCGGCGCTCAACGATGCGGTGGCGGGCCAGGTGCCCATCGTCTTCGACAACCTGCCCTCGGCCCTGCCATTCATCAAGGCGGGCCGGCTCACCGCGCTGGCGGTGGCCGCGCCCGAGCGCCTGGCCCAGCTGCCCCAGGTGCCCACCTTCAAGGAGCTGGGGCTGGAGCCGGTCAACCGCAGCGCCTTCTATGGCATCTACGGCCCCAAGGGGCTGTCGCCCGAGATCGTGGCGCGCCTGCATGCGGCCGCCCAGCGCGCGCTGGCCAGCCCCGAGGTGCGCCGCCAGATCGAGGACACGGGCTCGCGCGTGATCGGCAACCGTCCCGAGGAGTTCGCGCGCGAGATCGCGGCCGAGAACGCCCTGTACCGCAAGATCGCCACGGAGCGGCGCATCGTGGCGGACTGAGCGCCAGCCAGGGCGGGAATGGGGGAGGGGGCCGGGGCTGCGAAAAAATTTTCGCCAACGCTGTCACAACGCGCACGCCCCGCGCGTCTTGAAGGTATGGGCCAGCCATTCCGGCAGGCTGCTACATCCCTCAAGGAGTGTTTTCCATGTCCGCTTCGTCTTCCGCTGCCACCGGCGCCCGTCCTCTTGCCGCCCCCACGCCGCGCCTGAACTTCCAGGCCGTGGCCCCCGAGCTGTACAAGGCCCAGGCCGGCATCAACGCGCTGCTGCACGAGTCCAGCCTGGGCATCCAGCTGCTGGAGCTGGTGTTCCTGCGCGTCTCGCAGATCAACGGCTGCGCCTTCTGCGTGGACATGCACACGCGCGAACTGCTGTCCCGGGGCGAGGACCTGCAGCGCATCAACAGCATCGTCACCTGGCCCGAGGTGGATTTCTACGACGGGCGCGAGCGCGCCGCCCTGAACTGGGCCGAGCGCTGCACGCGCCTGAGCCAGGCCCATCCCGAGCAGCAGGACTTCGAGGCGCTGCGCCCGCATTTCAGCGAGCGCGAGATGGTGGAGCTGACCTATGCCATCGGCAGCATCAATGTCTGGAACCGCCTGTGCGCGGGCTTTGCAGCGCCCGTGGCACGCAAGCCGATCAAACTCTGAACGCCTGCAAGCCGCTCACTCCGCCGAGAGCTTTCGCTCCTTCACCAGCCTGCCCCACTGCTCGTACTCCTTCTTCATGAAGGCCGCGAACTCGGCGCGCGTGGTGGGCTGGGGGGTGAGGCCGTGCTTGTTCAGCGCGTCCTTGACGCCGGGGTCATTGAGTACCTTGACGATCTCGGTGTTCCAGCGGTCCAGCATCGGCTTGGGCGTCTTGCCCGGTGCCACGAAGGCATACCAGTTCAGCGCCTCGAAGCCGGGATAGCCGGCTTCGGCCACCGTGGGGATGTCGGGCATGTACGCCGGGCGCGTGAGGCCCGTGGTGGCCAGCGGGATCAGCTTGCCGGCCTCGATGTGGGGCAGGGCCGTGGGCGGCGCTGCGAAGTAGCTGGTCACGCGCTCGCCCAGCAGGTCCTGCAGCGCGGGCGCGCCGCCCTTGTAGGGCACGTGCACCATGTCGATGCCCGCGCGCTGGTTGAACAGCTCGCCTGCCAGGTGGGAGGCCGAGCCCGCGCCCGTCGAGGCGTAGTCCACCGTGCCCGGGTTCTTCCTGGCCTTGGCCACGAACTCGGCCAGGGTCTTCACGCCCGCGCCCTTGTGCACCACCAGCACGTTGGGAAAGTTCACGCCGCCCGAGATGGGTGCCAGGTCCTTGAAGGGGTCGTAGGGCAGCTTCATCAGGTGCGGCGCAATGGTCAGCGGCCCCACCGAGCCGAACAGCAGCACCGAGCCGTCGGCCGCCGCATTGGCCACCTGCTGGTGGGCGATGTTGCCGCCCGCGCCGCCCTTGTTCTCCACCACCACGCTCTGGCCGATGTTCTCGCCCAGCTTCTTGGCGATCAGGCGCGCGGCCGCATCTGCGGCGCCGCCGGCGGCGAAGCCCACGACCAGGGACACGGGCTTCTTGGGAGGAAAGTCCTGGGCCTGCGCACTGGCGGCCAGTGCGAGCAGGGAGGCGGCCAGGGCGGTGGCGTGCAGGAAGTTGCGCTTGTTCATCATGGGGTTGTCTCCGTCATTGGCTGGGAATCGGGGCACATGCGGCTAGTCGGCGCCCAGCCCGATGGGGCTGGGCTGGCGCTTTTCGGTGTTGTGGCGCAGCAGGGAAGCCGTGCGGAACACGCCGTGCGCGAACTTGCCGTAGGGCAGGGTGGCGAACAGGGCGATCACCGCGCCCAGGTGCAGGCACAGCAGCAGGGCCAGGGCCGGCGTGCCGCGGCCCAGCCACAGCGCCATGCCGCTGGCCGCGACCAGGAACAGCAGGGCGATGAAGCCCAGGTCCATGGGTTTCTGGCGCGCGTCGCCATGCAGCGGGTGGCGCCTGCGGTTCAGGCGCCACAGGCCTGCGGTGCCCAGCATGAGGCTGGTGCCGCCCACCGCGCCCAGCAGCTTGGGCAGGCTGGGGAATTCGTAGGGCGCGGCCCAGCCGAACACGTAGTGGTAGATCGTGGCCAGCGCCGTGGCCGCAAAGCACAGCATGAATCCGTAGAAGGTCAGGTGGTGAAAGCGCCTGCGGCTCAGGGTGTAGGCTTCGTCGTCGTTGTGGCAGCCCTCGCCGTGGCCGCCGTCCAGGTATTTGAGGCGCAGCACGTCGTGCGCAGCCTCGGCCGCCGCCGGCGTGCCCACGTCCACGCCGCCGGTGGCGGGCTTGACGTCCTTCCAGAAGCGGCGCACGCCCATGGCCAGCGCCAGCACCACGAACAGGAACACGGGCGCGAAGATGCCCACCAGCAGGTTGTGCGGGAACAGGTTGTAGAAGTTGGCGCCCAGGTCGGCGCCCCACAGCCGGCTCGGGCCGCCCTGCAGGGCCACGGCCAGCACCAGGAACAGCGACAGGCCTGCGGCCAGGGCCAGCGACAGCGTGAGCCCGTTCCTCTGGTACAGGCGCCCCAGGGCGGGCGGCCAGGCGTAGTCGGCATAGGTCTGGCCGCGCACCTCGGCCATGGCCTTGGGGATGTTGATGGCGAACTCGTGCGGCGGCGCGTACTGGCAGGCATGCAGGCAGGCGCCGCAGTTGTGGCACAGGTTGGCCAGGTAGTGCACATCGGCCTTGCCGAACTCCAGGCGCCGCGTCATGGCCGGGAAGACCGCGCAAAAGCCTTCGCAGTAGCGGCAGGCGTTGCAGATCTGCAGGGCACGCGCCACCTCGCCTTCGGCGGCCGTTTCGGTGGAGACCGGCAGGATGGGGATGACCCGGCCTGCGGCCAGGTCCTGGGCTTCTTGGGCCAGGGCGTTCAGGGTCTGCATCTCGGTCAAGCCTTCTCTGTCACTGCGCCGCGCACGGCGGGTTGTCCGGCGGCGGCAAGGGCCGCGTTGCGGCCCGCGATGCGGCCGAAGGCCGTGCCGATGGACATGCCCACGCCGGCCGTATAGCCCTTGCCCAGCACGTTGCCGGCCATCATTTCGCCGGCCACGAACAGGCTGGTGCTGGGCTGGCCGGCAAAGCGCACGGCCGCCGTGTCGTCGGTCTCCAGGCCCAGGTAGGTGAAGGTCACGCCGGGGCGCAGCTGGTAGCCGTAGAAGGGCGCCGTGTCGATGGGGCGGGCCCAGTGGGTCTTGGCGGGGGCCAGGCCCTCGGTATGGCAGTCGTCCAGCGCCGTGTGGTCGAAGTGGCCGACGCGGCAGGCGCCGTTGTAGGCATCCAGGGTCTGCATGAAGCGTTCCTCGTCCAGGCCCAGCTTGCGTGCCAGCTCGGGCAGTGAGTCGGCGCGCACGCCCGGGAAGACCGGCGGCATGAAGCGGCCTATGGCCTTGGCGTCGATGACGGACCAGGCGGTCTGGCTCGGCTGCTGGGCCACCAGGCGGCCCCAGATGGCATAGCGCTTGGGCCAGAAGTCCTCGCCCTCGTCATAGAAGCGCTCGGCCTCGCGGTTGACCACCACGCCCAGCGAGACGCAGTCGATGCGCGTGCAGATGCCGCCGTCGTACAGCGGCGCGCGCGCGTCGATGGCCACCATGTGGGCCTGGGTGGGGTCGCCGATGCGGTCGGCGCCATGGTCTTCGAGCAGGTGGCGCAGCAGCACGCCGCGGTTGAAGGCCGTGCCGCGGATCAGGAAGTTGTCGGACGGCCATTCGCCGCGTGCGTTCTGCCCCCAGGCCTCGCGCAGCCACTCGCGGTTGGACTCGAAGCCGCCCGCCGCCAGCACGCAGGTCTTTGCGGTGATGCGCTGCTCGCCCACCCAGGCGGCCTTGAACTCGCCGTCCTCGATCTCCAGCCGGTCCACGGGCGACGCGTAGCGCACCTGCACGCCCAGCCGTTCGGCGCTGCGGTAGTAGGCGTTGACCAGGGCCTTGCCGCCGCCCATGAAGAAGGCATTGGTGCGCGCCACGTGCAGGGCGCCCGACAGCGGCGGCTGGAAATGCACGCCGTGGCGGCGCATCCAGTCGCGGCAGGTGGAGGAGGCGCGGATCACCATGCGCGCCAGGTGCTCGTTGGTGATGCCGCCCGTGACCTTGAGCAGGTCCTGCCAGAACTCCTCTTCGGGGTAGGCCTCGACCAGCACGTCCTGGGGAGCGTCGTGCATGCAGCGCAGGTTGCGCGTGTGGCCGGAATTGCCGCCGCGCCAGTCGCGCGGCGCCGCCTCCAGCAGCAGCACGCTGCGGCCTGCCTCGCGCGCCATCAGGGCCGCGCACAGGGCGGCATTGCCGCCGCCTATGACCAGGACATCGGGGTCCATGGAGTTCTCCTTGCATTCGCCATCGTGGGGATTGCGAATGTAGGGAGAACGCAGCGCGGCGGGCAGGGGCCCGCCGGCATGGGGGTATCAGTCTTCGTGATGGATGAGGGCCGTGCCAGCCCAGGCGCCGCCGCGCAGCAGCTGGCGCACGCAGTCGATCAGCACCACGCGCGCGGCCAGGGCGGCGGGCGACAGCTCATCCTCGGACAGGCTGCACAGCAAGTTGGTGCGCAGGGCATCTTTGTCCGTGATACGCGACCACTCGAAGCGCTGCGCGGCATCGGCATAGCGGCCCATGGAGGCCCAGGGCTGCACCGTGCTGCCCAGGCCCGCATCCACGGCCGCCATGACCATGGACAGCGAATCCACCTCCAGCACCAGATGCGGCGTGAAGCGCGCCTGCGAGAAGGCCGTGTCCAGCGTGCTGCGCAGGCCGTGCAGGCCCGTGGGCAGGATCAGCGATTCGCCGGCCAGGTCGGCCAGCGCCATCTGCGGCGGCAGCGGCTCGGGGTGGTGGCCGCGCGCGCGGATCAGGAACAGCTCCTCCTCGATCAGCGGGTGCACCTGCCAGCGCCGCCCGCCTGCGCGGGCCTGACCGCCGTGCAGGCGGGCGTCGAACAGCACGGCCATGTCCAGCGCGCGCGCATTGAGCATGTCGGTCAGGTGGCCGGACATGCCCTCCACCATGTGCAGGCGCACATCGGGGTAGCGCGCGCGCATGGCCTGCATCATGGGCAGGCCCAGCATGGCCGAGGTGGTGGGCGCCAGGCCCACGCTGACCGAGCCCGACAGCCGCGCCTGCTGCGCGCTGCGCACGGCTTGCTCGGCATGGCGCAGCGTGAGCTGGGCCTCGCGGAAGAAGGCCACGCCCGCCTCGGTGGGCACCACGCCGCGCGGCGTGCGCTGCAGCAGCCGGGTGGACAGCTCGCTTTCCAGGCGGCTGACCTGCTGGCTCAGCGCGGACTGGACCATGTCCAGGTCCAGGGCGGCGCGGCTCATGGAGCCCAGTTCGACGATGCGGACGAAGTAGCGGAGTTGTCTCAGTTCCATGGGGGCGGCGCTTGTGGTGTGCAGCGCCGATTGTCGGTGCAGACCGGGGCTTGGCCTCAGATGCCGCGCGGCAGCAGGGCCGCCAGGGCCTCGCCTATCGAGCGCGCAATCAGCTTCTGGCGCTCGCCGGGCATGCGCTCCAGCGTGGAGGCCACGCTGACGGCGGCCACGGGCTCGCCTTCGGCATTGCGCACCGCCATGCCCACGGCCAGCACGCCGCGCGTGGCGTGGTTGCCGATGACGGACCAGCCGCGCTGGCGCGTGGCCTTCACCAGCAGGGCCATGCGCTCGGGCGTCATGCCGCCGTACTGCTCCAGCACGGGCGCGTTGGCCGCCATCGCGGCCTGCACCTCGGCATCGGGCAGGGCGGCCAGCAGGGCCAGGCCCGCCGCTCCCACGCCCAGCGGCTGGCGCGTGCCCACCTGGATCACCAGGATCTGCACCGGATGCGTGCCCACATGGCGGGCGATGCAGTGCGATGCCGCGCCTTCGCGCACGATGGCAAAGGCCGCGTCCGCGCAGCCCGCGCTCACGCGCTCCAGCACGGGCTGCAGCCGCACCGCCATGTTGGGCTGGCCTGCGCTGGCGGCCGTGGCCGCCAGCCGGTGGCCGGCCGCATAGCCGAAGCGCCCCCTGTGCGCCACATAGCCGCTGTCCACCAGGGTGGACAGCAGGCGGTACACCGTGGCGCGCTCCAGCCCCGTGGCGCGGCACAGGTCAGCGACGCGCAGGCCCTCGCGGCCTGCGGCCAGCACGGCGTCCAGCACCTGCAGGCCACGGCGCAGGGTGCGGCTGCCGGCATCGTCGGCGGAGACTGGAATGTCCGCTGGCCGGACGTTTGGATTGGTGCTGCGCGAAGGCATGGAAAAGAATTTCCCGGTGATTGCAGGCAGGGCAGAAAAGGGCCTGCGTGCAGCGCGCAGTGTGCCGCAGGCCGTCGAAAGCCCACACAGGCAGACATGAGCGGACATCAGCAGACATCAGCGGACATCAGAACGATCACCTGGAGACAAGACATGACAACCCCTGCCCGTTTCAATCCGTGGGCGCGCCGGCGCCTGCTGGCCTGTTCCTTCACCTGCGCACTGGCCGGCATGGCCGCCGCGACCGTGGCGTTGGCGCCCGCACCCGTGCTGGCGCAGCCGGCGGCCTGGCCTGCCCGGCCCGTGCGGCTCGTGGTGGGCTATGCGGCCGGCGGCGCCACCGATGTGATCGCACGCCTGGTGGCCGCCCGGATGGGCGAGCAGCTGGGCCAGAGCGTGGTGGTGGACAACCGCACGGGCGCCAACAGCAATGTGGGCGCCGAGGCCGTGGCGCGGGCGCCTGCGGACGGCTACACGCTGTATGTCTACACCATTGCCAACACCATCAATGCCTCGCTCTACCCCCGGCTCGGCTATGACCCGGTCAAGGACTTCGAACCCATCGGCCTGATCGCCAAGATTCCCAACATCCTCGTGGTCAACCCGCGCCTGCCCATACAGAACGTGGCCGACTATGTGCGCCATGCCAGGCAGAGTGCGCAGGGCATCAGCTTCGCCTCGTCGGGCAGCGGCTCGTCGATCCACCTGTCGGGCGAGATGTTCCGGCAGCTGTCGGGCCTGCGCATGCTGCACGTGCCCTACCGCGGCAGCGCACCGGCCATCACCGACCTGCTGGGCGGGCAGGTGGATTCCATGTTCGACAACGCGCCCTCGGCCCTGCCCCATGTGCAGGCCGGCAAGCTGCGCGCGATCGCCATCACCAGCGCCCGGCGCTCGGCGCTGCTGCCCGATGTGCCCACGCTGGCGGAGTCGGGCTATGCGGGCTTTGACGTGCAGTCGTGGTTCGGCCTGGCCGCCCCTGCGGGCACGCCGCCCGCCGTGATCGAGCGCCTGAACCATGCCCTGAACACCGCCCTGGCCGCACCCGAGCTGCGCCAGCGCCTGGGCGAGATGGCCGCCACGCCCGAGCCCGGCACCCCGGCGCAGATGCGCAGCTTTGCGGCGTCGGAGATCAAGCGCTGGCGCGAGGTGGTCAAGGCCTCGGGCGCCACCGCCCAGTAGTTCGGCACACGTTCGGCAAAAGCTCGACACAACCGCCCCACAAGGAGACGACCCCCATGCAACCCATTGATTTTTTCTGGCGCGCGGCCGAGCGCTGGCCGCAGCGCATCGCCATCGACGCACCGGGCGGCTGCATCCGCTATGACGCGCTGGCCCGCAAGGTGGCCGCGCTGGCGGCCGGCCTGCAGGCGCTGGAGCCTGCCGTGCAAAGCCGCGTGGGCATCTGCGCGGGCAACAGCGCAGACCATATCGCCGCCCTGCTGGCGGTGATGGCCAGCGGCAAGGTCTGGGTGCCGCTCAATCCCAAGAGCACGCAGTCCGAGGTGCGCCGCATCATCGATGCCACCGAGCCCTCCATCGTGCTGTGCGATGCGGGCGGCGCTGCACTGGTGCAAGGGGCGCCGGGCATCCACCTGGTGCTGGGCGAGGGCACGGCGGCCCTGGAGCAGGCGCAGACCGGCGCTTTGCCTGTGACACCCGACCTGCCCGCCGATGCCATCCAGGCCATCAAGTTCACGGGCGGCACCACGGGCCTGCCCAAGGGCGTGATGCAGCCCTGCCGCGCCTGGATGGCCGGCATTGCCAACCAGATCCAGGCCTGGGGGTTCGATGAACATGACCGCTACGTCATGGCCGCGCCCATCACGCATGGCACGTCCACCTATCTGCTGCCCATCCTGGCGCAGGGCGGCTGCCATGTGCTGCTCGACGGTGCGGGTGCCGAGGCCGTGCGCAGCGCCTTTGCCGTGCGCGGCGGCACCGTGTGCTTCATGCCGCCCACCCTGATCTACATGCTGATGGCGCTGCCGGGCGCCAGCCGTGCGGACTTCCCCGGCCTGCGCCGCCTCATCTACGGCGGCGCCGCCATGCCGCCCGAGAAAATCCGCCAGGTGCGCGCCTTCTTCGGCCCCGTGCTGGCCACCACCTATGGCCAGACCGAGGCGCCGCAGATCCTCACGGCCATGCGGCCCGAGGACTTCGAGGACGAAGGCCTGTGGACCTCCGTGGGTCGGGCCACCTGGTTCAGCGACCTGGCCGTCATGGCGCCCGACGGCCGCCTGCTGCCCCGGGGCGAGGTGGGCGAGGTCGTGGCGCGCGGCGATCTGCTGATGAGCGGCTACTGGCGCCTGCCCGGCAAGACGGCCGAGACCCTGGTGAACGGCTGGCTGCACACGGGGGACCGGGGCCTGATCGATGCGCAGGGCTACCTGCACCTCAAGGACCGCCTGAAGGACCTGGTCATCACGGGCGGCTTCAACGTCTATCCCGTTGATGTGGAAAACGCCCTGGGCCAGCATCCGGCCGTGCATGAGTGCGTGGTCTTCGGCATCCCCGACGACCACTGGGGCGAGGCCGTGCAGGCCGCCGTGCAATTGCGCGCCGAACTGCGCCCCGACCAGCGGCCGGACGAGGCCGAACTGATCGCCTTCGTGCGCCAGCGCCTGGGCCCCGTGCAGACACCCAAGCGCATCCACTTTCACGCCAGCCTGCCGCGCTCGCCCGTGGGCAAGCTGCTCAAGACGGCCGTGCGCGAGCTTGCGCTGGCACCGCGCTGATCCCGCACACCATCACAAGGAGACCCTGGCCATGGCCACGCACCAACCCCCCGTCACCCGCCTGTGCACCCACACCCTCACCAGCCTGCATTACCGCGATGCCGACCTGGTCGAGGACCTGATGGGCAAGAAGACCTTCACCGAGGTGATGCTGATGCAGATCCTGGGCCGCACGCCGCGCCCCGTGGACCTGCGCATCGCCGATGTGGTGCTCATCGTGCTCATGGAGCATGGCCTCACGCCCAGCGCCATCGCCACGCGCCTCATCTACATGAGCGCGCCCGAGAACCTGCAGGGCGCCGTCTCGGCCGGCCTGCTGGCCGTGGGCAGCTCCTTCGTGGGCACCATGGAGAACTGCGCCGCGCTGCTCGACCGCATCGCCGCCGCCGCCGACCCCGAGGCCGAGGCCCGCGCCATCGCCCGGCACCACAAGGCGTTGAAAAGCCCCGTCCCCGGCTTTGGCCACCACCTGCACAAGCCCGTGGACCCGCGCGCCTACAAGCTGCTGGACATGGGCCGCGCCGAACCCGAACTGGCGGGCAGCAGAATCCGCGCGCTCGAAATCCTCTCTGCCGCCGTGGACGCCGCAGCGGGCCGGCCCATCACCATCAATGCCACGGGGGCCGTGGCCGCCCTGCTGGGCGAGATCGGCGTGCCCACGGCCGTGATGCGCGGCTTTGCCGTGATTTCGCGGGCGGCCGGGCTGGTGGCGCATGTGGTGGAGGAGCAGCAAAGCCCGTCGGGCCGGTTCATCTGGGAAACGGTGGAGGAAGCCATCCCTTACGCGGGGCATGCAGTTTCCGCGAACGCTGCGTGAAGCAATGACCGATGGACCACCGCGCCCCATGCCGCGAGCATGGAGTCCATGCAACAAACCCATGGATTGTCCAGCGCCCTCGACGGCCTGCGCGTGGTGGACCTGTCCCGCATCCTGGCGGGACCCTGGTGCACCCAGAACCTTGCCGACCTGGGCGCATCGGTGCTCAAGATCGAGCGTCCCGGCACGGGCGACGACACGCGCGCCTGGGGCCCGCCCTTCGTGCAGGCCCCCGGTGGCGAGGCCGTGTCGGCCTACTTCCTGTCCTGCAACCGTGGCAAGCAGTCGGTGGCGCTGGACTTCACCGAGCCGGCCTCGCATGCCTGGCTGCTGCGCCAGATCCGCGATGCCGACGTGCTGGTGGAAAACTACAAGGCCGGCGCGCTGGCGCGCCACGGGCTGGACTACGCGGCGCTGGCCGCCATCAACCCCGGGCTGATCTACCTGTCGATCACGGGCTTCGGCCAGAGCGGCCCGTTTGCGCACAAGCCCGGCTACGACTATGTGTTCCAGGGGCTGGGCGGCCTCATGGGCTACACGGGCGTGGCCGATGGCGAGGAGGGCGCTGGCCCGCTGCGCACGGGCGTGGCCGTGGTGGACCTGATGACGGGCATGTATGCCACCAGCGCCGTGCTGGCGGCCGTGGTGCAGCGCCAGCGCACGGGGCGCGGCCAGCACATCGACCTGGCCCTGCTGGACGTGGCCGTGGCCATGAATGCCAACCAGGCGGCCAACTACCTGGTCAGCGGCGAGAACCCGCGCCGCACGGGCAACGCCCATCCCAATTGCGCGCCCTACGAGGTGTTTGCCTGCGCAGACGGGCATTTCATCCTGGCCATCGGCAATGACGGGCAGTTCGCCGCCCTGTGCTCCGTGCTGGGCACGGACTGGCACCTGGACGCGCGCTTTGCCACCAATGCCGCGCGCCTGACCGGCATGGCGCAGCTGCGCCCGCTGTTGCGCGCGGCGCTGGGCCGCTGGCCGCTGCAGGCCCTGACCGATGCGCTGGACACCGCCCAGGTGCCCTGGGGCTGCATCAACACCATGGAACAGGTCTTCGCCCATCCGCAGGTCCGGCACCGCCAGATGCTGCAGACGGTGGAGCACCCGCAGCTGGGCACGCTGAAGCTGGTGCGCAACCCCATGGTGCCGGCCGGCAGCGGCGCCCAGGTGCCGCCGCCGCCCGTGCTCGGTGCGGCGCCGCAGGACCTCTGAATCCCTAGACATCGACAAGCCAAGAAGGAGACAAGGATGACGAAACGCATGAAAGTACTGAAGGCCGCCGTGGCAGCCGCCGCGCTGGCGGGGATGCCGCTGGCATATGCGGCAGGGGCAGCCGGGGCAGCGGGGGCGGCAGGGGCAGGAAGCTATCCCGACCGGCCCATACGCCTGGTCGTGCCCTATGCGGTGGGCGGCGCCACCGATGTGATCGCGCGCGTGGCGGCCCGCTACCTGGGCGAGACGCTGGGCCAGCCCGTGGTGGTGGAAAACCGCCCCGGCGCGGGCGGCAGCACGGGCTCGGCCTATGCGGCCAAGCAGCCGGCCGACGGCTACACCCTAGTGATGATGGTGGAGAGCTCGCATGCCGTGAACCCCAACGTCTACGCCAAGCCCGCGTATGACCCGGTGAAGGACTTCACGCCCATCACCAACATCGCCAATGTGCCGGGCGTGATGGTGGTCAGCGCAGGCTCGGCCTACAAGAACGCCAAGGATGTGAGCGACGCGGCGCGCGCCGCGCCGGGCAAACTCAACTACGGCTCCTCGGGCAATGGCGGGCTCAGCCACCTGAGCGGTGCGCTGTTCGGCAGCACCACGGGCACCACCCTCACCCATGTGCCCTACAAGGGGCTGGGGCCGGCGCTCAACGACCTGATGGCGGGGCAGCTCGATGTGGTGTTCGACAACATGCCGTCCTCTGGCGCGCTGATCGCGGGCGGCCAGCTGCGTGCGCTGGCCGTGTCCAGCCCCGTGCGCCTTTCGGCCTTGCCGGGCGTGCCCACCTATGCCGAGGCCGGTCTCAAGCCCATGAACGACATGTCCTGGTACGGCCTGGGCGCGCCTGCCAGGCTCGATCCCGCCATTCTTGCCAGGCTCAGCGAAGCCCTGCGCAAGACCTTGCAAAAGCCCGAGCTGATCAAGACCATCGAGCAGCAGGGCGCCGTCGTGGACTTCCAGGAGCCTGCGCAGTTCAGGCAGACGGTGGAGCGCTCCAACCGGGCCTGGTCCCAGCTGATCCGCGACATCGGTTTCGAGAAACTTTGAGGAGATCTGCCGTGCATGCACAAGTGACCTTTCCCACCCCGCAGACCGCCGTGCTCACCATCACCGGCGGCGGGCCGCTGAACATCCTGGGCACGCCCGTGATCCGCGCGCTGACCGCGCAATTGGCCGAGCTGGCCGAGCGCCCCGATCTGCACTGCCTGGTGCTGCGCGGATCGGGCACGCGCGCCTTCGTGGCGGGGGCCGACATCCGCGAGATGGCGTCGCTCAACGCCGCCTCGGCACGCGCCTTCATCAGCGGGCTGCGCGACCTGTGCAACGCGGTGCGGCATTTCCCCGTGCCCGTGATCGCCAGGCTGCAGGGCCATACGCTGGGCGGCGGGCTGGAGCTGGCCATGGCGGCCGACCTGCGCATCGCGGCCGATGATGCCGTGGTGGGCATGCCCGAGGTCAAGGTCGGCATTCCCTCGGTGATCCACGCGGCCATGATGCCCGCGCAGATCGGCGGCACGCGTGCCAGCTGGCTGCTGCTCACGGGCGAGAACATCGGCGCCCTTCAGGCCGAGCGCTGGGGCCTGCTCAACGAATGCGTGCCCGGCGACCAGCTCGATGCGCGCATCGCGCAGATTGCCGAGGGGCTGGGCGGGATCGGCATCGAGGCGCTGCGCCAGCAAAAGCGCCTGCTGCGCCGCTGGGAAGGCATGGGCGTGGACTCGGCCATCACCGACAGCGTGGCCGAGTTCGGCGCGGCCTTCAACACGGGCGAGCCGCAGCACCACATGAATGCCTTCCTGGAGCGCAAGCAGGCCAAGGCCCAGGCCCAGCACTGAACCCAGGCCGGGCCGGGCTAGGCCTTGTCGGCCAGCCCTTTCAGAAAGCTGCGCAGCCGCTGCGCGGTGGGCGTCAGCGGCCGTTCGCTGGAGCGCACCAGCTGCAGCGGGCGCCGTGCCCAGGTTTCCTCCAGCGACAGGCAGGCCACCGCATGCGCGGTGCCGAGCCTGCGGTAGATGCTGTGCGGAATGATGGCCAGGCCCACGCCCTGCGAGACCAGCCGCACGATGGAGGTGAAATCGTCCACGTGGATGCGGCAGCGCAGCGGCCGGCCATGGCGCTTGGCCAGCTCGCGCAGAAAGGCGTAGTTGCTGCTGGTCAGCGCCATGCCCACGAAGGCATGGGACAGGGTGTCGAAGAACCGGCAGGAAGGGCCTTCGCCGTCCTCTGGCCTCTCGCCCGGCTGGGGCACCAGCGGATGGCCGGGCGGGGCGATCACCACCAGGCGGTCCAGCGCAAAGGTCTCGCAGGCCACGGCGCCCGCCATGGGCTCGCCCGCGTAGACGCCCAGGTCGGCCTCGCCCTCGGCCACGCTGGCGGCAATCGTCTCGCTGGTCTGCTCCACCAGGGTCAGGTTCACCTCGGGAAAGGCGGTCAGGAACTCGCCGATGTGCGGGCCGATGAAGCCGTGCAGCGAGGAGCTGTTGGCCGCCAGCGTCGCCTTGCCCTGCAGGCTGCTGCCCAGCAGGGCGGCCTCGGCCTCCATGCCGTCGATGGCGGCGAACACGCCGCGCGCATGCTCGAGCATGGCGTGGCCTTCCTCGGTCAGCCGCATGCCCTTGTGCTCGCGCGTGAACAGCTGGCAGCCCAGGGCCTGCTCCAGATTGCGCAGCCGCTGGCTGGCGGCCGAGGGCGTCAGGTGCCGCGCCTGGCTGGCACGCGAGAGATTGCCGGCCTGGGCGATGGCCAGGAACAGCTTCAGATCGGTCAGGTCGTAGCGCATGCGGGCGTTTCCTAGGGAGCAGGAGGGCCATTATTCCTGCTGGCGCAGGGCTGCAAAGCCCGTGGCGCGCAGCCTTTGAAGGGCGCTGGGATAATCGCTGCCATGACTAAACACCGCGTCGTGGTGGGCCTGTCGGGCGGTGTGGACTCCGCTGTCACGGCCTATCTCCTCAAGCAACAGGGCCATGAAGTGGTCGGCATCTTCATGAAGAACTGGGAAGATGACGACGACAGCGAATACTGCTCGTCCAATGTCGATTTCGTCGATGCCGCCGCCGTGGCCGACGTGGTCGGCATCGAGATCGAGCATGTGAACTTCGCCTCCGAGTACAAGGACCGCGTCTTCGCCGAGTTCCTGCGCGAGTACCAGGCCGGCCGCACGCCCAACCCCGATGTGCTGTGCAATGCCGAGATCAAGTTCAAGGCCTTCCTGGACCACGCCATGCGCCTGGGCGCCGAGAAGATCGCCACGGGCCACTACGCCCGCGTGCGCCAGAACCCCGGCACGCAGCTGTTCGAGCTGCTCAAGGGGCTGGACCCGGCCAAGGACCAGAGCTACTTCCTGCACCGCCTCAACCAGGCCCAGCTGTCCAGGTCGATGTTCCCCGTGGGCGAGCTGAAGAAGACCGAGGTGCGCCGCATTGCCGAGGAGATCGGCCTGCCCAACGCGAAGAAGAAGGACTCCACGGGCATCTGCTTCATCGGCGAGCGGCCGTTCCGCGACTTCCTGAACCGCTACATCAGCAAGGAGCCCGGCAACATCCTCGACGACCGCAACCGCAAGCTGGGCAAGCATGTGGGCCTGTCGTTCTACACGCTGGGCCAGCGCTCGGGCCTGGGCATCGGCGGCGTCAAGGAAAAGGGCGCGCCGCGCGGCGGCGGCGACCATGAGCCCTGGTTCGTGGCGCGCAAGGAACTGGACACCAACACGCTGCGCGTGGTGCAGGGCCATGACCATCCCTGGCTGCTGTCGCAGTCGCTGCTGGCCGACCAGGTCAGCTGGGTGGCCGGCCACGCGCCCGCCGAGGGCAAGGCCTACGGCTCCAAGACGCGCTACCGCCAGCCCGACTCGCCGGCCCTGATCTCGGGCGCCACGCCCGAGGGCTTCCGGCTGGATTTCCCCGAGCAGCAATGGGCCGTCACGCCCGGCCAGTCGGCCGTGCTCTACGACGGCGACGTGTGCCTGGGCGGCGGCATCATCGCGGCGGTGGATCCGCACTGATGCAGCACTGACGCGGCACTGATGCGGCATTGATGCCGGGCAGGATGCGGCCCGTCGCGTTTTGCTATCGTCACGGGGGGCGGCACAACCGCCCCTTTTTCTTTTTCCTTTTGTTCTTCACGACAGCACCACAGGAGACCCCATGGCTTCATCGATTCTTGCGCGCCGGCATTTTCTGGGAGCGGCCCTTGGCGCCGTGGCCACGGCCGGATGCAACGGCGAGGTGTCCTGGGGCGATCCCATCGATCCGCCCGTGACGGACCGCGTCAAGCGTGCGCTCGATCAACTCGACGGCCAGGTGCGCGCGCAGATGCGGCGCACGGGCGTGCCCGGCGTGGCCGTGGCGGTCGTGCATGAAGGGCGCCTGGTCTATGCCCAGGGCATGGGCGTGCGCCGTCTGGGCTCGTCGCTGGCCGTGGATGCGGACACGGTGTTCCAGCTCGCCTCCGTCTCCAAGTCCGTGGGCGCCACCGTGGTGGCGCAGCAGGTGGGCCAGCGCCGCGTGTCCTGGGACACGCGCGTGCAGCAGGGCCTGCCCTGGTGGACGCTGGAGGACGCCGACGCGGCCCAGCGCATCACCGTGGGCGACATGTATGCCCACCGCTCGGGCCTGCCCGGCCAGGCCGGCGATGCGCTGGAGGAGCTGGGCTACAGCCAGCGCCAGATCCTGGAGCGCCTGCGTTACCTGCCGCTGCGGCCCGTGGGCACCCAGTACGCCTACAGCAACTTCGGCCTGACCACGGGCGCCGAGGCGGTGGCCGCCATCGCGGGCCAGTCCTGGGCCGCGCTGTCGCAGCAGGCCGTCTACGGCCCGCTGGGCATGACGCAGACCAGCTCGCTGTTTGCCGATTTCGAGGCGCGCGCCAACCGCGCGGCCGGCCATTTGCGCGTCAATGGCGTGTGGCAGACGGGGCCGGTGCGCCGGCCCGATGCGCAGTCGGCTGCGGGCGGCGTCAGCTCCACGGTGCGCGACATGGCGCGCTGGATGACCATGCTGCTGGACGAGGGCCGCTTCGAGGGCCGCCAGGTGGTCGATGCGCAGGCCCTGCGCACGGCGCTGTCGCCGCAGATGCTGCAGTCGCCGGCCGGCAACGGCGAGCCCGCCCGCTACTACGGCTTCGGCTTCAACGTGGGCGTGTCCGAGGCGGGGCGCACCACCTACAGCCACTCGGGCGCCTTCGGCACGGGCAGCGCGACCAGCTTCACCGTCATGCCCGAGCTCAAGCTGGGCATCGTGGTGCTGACCAACGGCATGCCCATCGGCGTGCCCGAGATCGTGGTCTCGCAGTTCCTGGACCAGGTCGAATGGGGCCGCCAGCGCCAGGACTGGGAGAGCATCTGGACCAAGCGGCTGGCGCCCATCATGCAGCCGCATGGCGAGCTGGCAGGCAAGACCCGGCCCCCTTTCCCGCGCCCGCCCCGGCCGCTGGGCGCCTATGTGGGCAGCTACGCCAACCGCTTCTACGGGCCGGCCCAGGTCAGCCTGCAGACGGGTGGCGGGGGGCTGCAGGTCAGCCTGGGTTCGCAGCGCATGCTGCTCAGCCACTGGGATGGCGAAGTCTTCAGCTTCGTGCCCGAGGGCGATTCGCCGGGCAGCCTGTCCAAGGCCACGTTCGACGGCAACCAGCTCACGCTGGAGTATTTCGACGATGTGCTGACCCCGGCCGGCGTCAGTGCGGGGATAGGGCGCTTTTCGCGCTGAGGGTGGCCTGCTCCGTGCCGTCGGGCAGGGGATCGCCGGGCACGGGCAGCCAGGCGGCCAGCACGGTGGCGCCGGGCTCTGAATCCATGTCCAGATGGCCGCCCAGGCGCTGCAGGCGCGCCTGCATGCTGCGCAGGCCCACGCCCATGCCGGCCTGCTGCACGGCGGCCACGTCAAAGCCTGCTCCGTCGTCGGTGATGCGCAGCATCAGCCAATGCGGCTCGGGCCACTGCAGCTGCACCTGCACGCACTGGGCGCGGCTGTGCTTGATCACATTGGCCAGCGCTTCCTCCAGCACGCGCGTCAGCGCCAGGCACTGCAGCGCACCGGGCGGCTGCGGCCAGGCGGCCGGCACCTGCCAGTCGGACTGCATGTCCAGCGCGTCGAACAGGCTGGCAAAGCGGTGGCGCAGCGGCGCGATCCACGCCTGGGGCGTGTCCGGCACGGTGACGGAGACGCTGGTGCCGCTGTCGATCATCTGGCGCAGGTCGTCGCGCAGCAGCTTGAGCACGGACAGGAACTGGCGGTTGTGCATGGGGGTGCTCGCCTGCTCCACCATGGCGATGGAGCGCACCAGGGAGCCGCCCAGGCTGTCGTGCAGGTCGTGCGCCAGCTGCATCCGTTCCTGCAGCCGCGAGTGGCTGAGCGCCAGCGCATGCTCGCGCGCCAGCGTGCCGCCAAGCTCGTCGCAGGCACGCGCCACACTGTCGCTCAGCTCCTGGTTGAACTGTTCGATGCGGCGCATGCTGAGCACGAACTGCCGGCCCAGCACCATGGACAGGGCCAGCATGGTCAGCGGCGCGGTATAGGGCATCCAGGGCGTGGCGGGGCCGATCACCTTCTTGAGCGCCAGCATGTCGTGCAGGCCCGCGCACAGGAAGACCAGCAGACAGGCCGCGTAGACCAGGTGGCCCGGCTCGCGCGTGCGCCAGGCGTGCAGCGGAAAGTGCAGCGACACGGCCACGCAGATGCCGAAGTACACCAGGCCGATGTGCAGCACACCGTCCACCAGCGGCCAGGGCGCGAAGATGGCGGCGGCCATGCCGGCCAGCGTCAGCGCCCACAGCAGCTTTTCCAGCCGGGGCAGGTGCAGTTTTCCGAAGCGCCAGGTGAACAGGCAAAAGCTCTGGCCGAACAGCAAAAAGACCAGCAGGTTGCCGCGTGCCACGGCCAGGGTGTCGGGGAAGGGCCAGGCCTCGGTGGCCAGGATATTGGCCAGGAACAGCGCCCAGCAGAAGGCATTGAGCGCGTACCAGCCAAAGGCCTTGCTGGCGCGCCGCTGCAGCCAGGCAAAGGCGAACAGCACGCCCAGCACCAGCGAGACCACGATGTTCATCGCAAACAGCGTGCGCTGGTTCCACCAGGTCTGCTCGTGCCACTGGCGCAGCGCCTCGGGCTCGCCCAGGCGCACCTCGCCCAGGCCCGGCGTCTGTTCGGCCAGGCCGTGCACGCGTATCCACACGCTGTTGGTGCCCGCATGCAGGGCGGATTCGGGCAGCAGCCAAAAGCGCGGCATGTTCCAGCTGCGCGACAGGGGCTCGACCAGGTGCCGGTCGCGCCACAGCAGGTCGCCGTTCACGAAGACCTCGCCGGCCATGACCATGGAGTGCAGGGCCAGCGCCACGGGATCGGCGGCGGCGGGAGCGGTGGCAGCGGCGGCAGCGGGGTGAGCGCAGCCGCGCTGCCAGTCGATGCGGTACCAGACGGCGCCGCTGTAGCCGGGCCAGCGGTCCAGCCAGTGGTCGGGCAGGGTCACGTTGTGCCAGTCGCGTACCGCGCTGGCGATGGGCGGCGGTCCCTGGCCTGCGGCCTTGGCGGACTGGATGGACAGGATCTGCGGCAGGCAGGCCTGGGCCAAGGCGCAGGGACTGCACAGGAGGACCGCCAGGCCCAGGGCCTGGCCCAGGGCGAAGTGCCGCACCGGGCCGAACCACCGGCGCCACCCGCCCATGGCCGTCAGCCCAGCAATCCGCGCACGCGTGCCGTGTTGACGGCGCGCGTGCGCGAGGACACGGCCAGCTTGCGGTAGATGTGCTTGATGTGGCATTCCACCGTGTAGCGCGACAGGTGCAGCTGCTCGGCGATCTCGCGGTTGGTCAGGCCATCGGCCACCAGGCGCAGGATCTGGCTTTCGCGCGCGCTCAGCGTGGACTCGGTGCCGCTGCTCTCCGGCGTGGCCGGTGCCGCGCCCTGCAGCTCGGCGATCACGCGGCGCGCGATGAAGGGGTCGATGGGCGCGCCGCCGCGCAGCACGCTGCGGATGGACAGCGACACTTCCAGGTCGTCGCGCTCCTTGAGCACATAGCCGGTGGCGCCTGCGCGCAGCGCCGCGAGGATGGCGTCCTCCGTGCTCCAGGCCGAGATCACCAGGATGCCCACGGCCGGGTCTGCGCTGCGCATCTCGGCGATCAGGTCGATGCCGCTGCCGTCGGGCAGGCCCAGGTCCACCAGGGCCAGCGCCACGGGCTCGGCCAGGCAGGCGCGGGCCTGGGCCAGGGAGCCGGCGAACAGCAGGGCATCGGGCGTGTAGCCCAGCTGGCCCAGCACGGACTGCAGCCGCTGGCGGATCAGCGGCTCGTCCTCCACCACCAGCACCGGGGCCGGAAGCGTGGACTCTGGGACAAGCAGGTGGGCGGGCATGGAAAAGGCGTGCGCAGCGGCGGGCGTAAAAAGGGGCAGGATGGCCGCCCGACTGTGGGCGAAGCCCGCATCTTTGCATATCCCTGAAAACTGGTAATCGCGGGGGCGCGCGCCGCTGCGCCGTCCATAATTCCGGCCCGGGCCGCACGGGCGGACCCTGGCAACGACATCTACCGAAAGGACGCCGCCGCATGGCACGCGTACGTGACCCTGCTGGCTACGATGGCCAGCGTGAAATGATCCTCTCCCACGCCGCCCAGCTGTTCGCGCAGCGCGGCTATGCGGGCACCTCCATGAACGAGGTGGCTGCGGCCTGCAGCGTCTCCAAGGCCACGCTCTACCACTATGTGCTCGACAAGCACGACCTGGCCGTGCGCATTGCCGAAGAGCATGTGCTGCGCCTCGAAGCCCTGGTCAACGACACCCTGCAGGCCCATGCCGATCCCGAGCAGCGCCTGCATGCGCTGATCCGCGGCTTCGGCCAGGAGTACGCCCAGGCCCAGAATGCCCACCGCGTGCTGACCGAGGACGTGCGTTTCCTGCGCGAGGAAGACCAGCAGCGCATCCTGGACGTGGAGCGCCGCGTGGTCGCCGCCTTTGCGCAGACCATTGCCCAGGTGCGCGGAGAACCTGCCGACAGCGCCCTGGGCAAGCCCCTGGCCATGCTGCTGTTCGGCATGATCAACTGGACCTTCACCTGGCTCAAGCCGGGCGGCACGCTGGACCATGACGCCATTGGCACCATGGTGTCCCAGCTGTTCTTCGGCGGCGTGCGCGCGGTCAGCGTGCCGGATGGCAAGAAGCCGCGCAAGGCCCGCCAGGCCTAGGCTCGGCCCGGTCCCTTACCACCGGCGCTGCACGACCACGAAGCGGTCGGCCACGAAGGCCAGCGTGGTGTAGCTGGCATTGGCCGCGGGATTGCCGCCCGTGGCATGGAAGTCCGAGAAGCCTGCCGACTGGTTGACCATCACGCCCTGCGTGAGGTTGATGGACAGGGCCACGCGCGAGCGCAGCGCCGAGGCCGCCACGGCATCGACGAAGGCCGCATCCGTGGAGTACAGGCCCAGCGTCATCGCGCCATGCGCGCGCACGCTGCGCTCGGCCAGCTCGCGCGCTGCCTGGGCCGAGGGCACGGCCACCAGGTAGGAGACCGGGCCGAAGCATTCGCGCTCGTAGATGGCGGCGTCCGCCACGTCCAGCGCGCGCAGCGCGGGCGTGCGCACCTCGGCCTGCGGGTATTCGGGATGGGTGAGCTTTTGCGAGGCGCGCACGGCGCGGCCCACGGTGGCAGCCTGTTCCACGCGCTCCACGGTCTGCGCAGAGCCTATGGCGCCCAGCACGGTGAAGGCCACCTTGGGATCGGCCAGCAACTGGTCGATGGCGGCGGCCAGATCGGCGCCGACCTGCTCGAAGCTCTTGTGGCCCTGGTCAGTCTCTATGCCACCGGCCGGAACCAGCAGGTTCTGCGTGGTGGTGCACATCTGGCCGCTGTACAGCGACAGTGACAGGGCCAGATTGCGCAGCATGCCTGCGTAGGCATCGGTGGACTCGATCACCACCAGGTTCACGCCGGCCATCTCGGCATACAGGCGTGCCTGCGGCGCGTTGGACTGCAGCCACTGGCCGAAGGCATTGCCGCCGGTGAAGTCGATGGAGGCCACGGCGGCGTGCGTGGCCAGGGCCTGGGTCAATTCGGGCTTGTCGCTCACGGCCAGGGTCACGAGGTTGGGGTCCAGGCCCTGCTCGGTCAGCACATCGCGCAGCACGCTCACGGTGAGCGCGGCCGGCAGCACGGCGTTGGGGTGGGGCTTGACGATCACGGGGTTGCCCGTGGCCAGCGCGGCGAACAGGCCCGGGTAGGTGTTCCAGGTCGGGAAGGTGGCGCAGCCGATGACCAGGGCCACGCCACGCCCCACGATCTCGAAGCGCTTGTGCAGCACGGCGGGCGCATGCTTGCCCTGGGGCTTTTCCCAGACGGCCTCGGCAGGCACGTCGGCCATGGCCTTCCAGGCCACGGCAATGGCTTCCAGGGCGCGGTCCTGGGCATGGGGGCCGCCGGCCTGGAAGGCCATCATCGCGCCCTGGCCCGTGGTCAGCATCACGGCATGCGCGATCTCGAAGCTGCGCTGGTGGATGCGCGTCAGCGCCTCCAGCAGCACGCCGGTGCGGCCCTGGGGGCCCAGCGCCTGCCATGCGGGCTCGGCCGCCTGGGCTGCATCCACCAGCGCCTGGGCATCGCACTCGGGGTAGCGGATGTCCAGGGCCACGCCATAGGGCGATTGCTCGGTGGCCACGCGGGCGCGTTCACCGGGCTGGCGCAGCGGATAGTCCTTGCCGAACAGCGCCTGCACGGCGGCGTGGCCCTGGGCCTGGGCGGTCTCGCCATACACCTTGGGCGAAGGCGCTTCGGGGAAGGGCGACCAGTGGCCCCGGCGGGACAGGGCCTGCAGCGCGTCGTCGAGCAGGGGGCGGTGGTGTTCGTAGAGGGCGTGGGCGGGCATGGGATGTCTCCTGGGTTGGAATGTGGCGTCGCTATCAGGGTTAGTACCGGACAACAAGCCTTGTTGCTCAAGAAAGCTGCATCTTATAATCCTACCGTCCGGTCGGTCAATTATTCTGAACCCCTTGCCTCACGACGCCAGAACCCCGATGAACAAAGACCTGCGCCCCGCCCCCGGCGAACTCGACCCCATCGAAACCGCCAGCCGCGACGAGATCGCCTCGCTGCAGCTGCAGCGCCTGCGCTGGTCGCTGCAGCATGCCTACGACAACGTGCCGCACTACCGCCGCGCCTTCGATGAGAAGGGCGTGCACCCCTCCGATCTGCGCACGCTGTCCGACCTGGCCCGCTTTCCCTTCACCACCAAGAAGGACCTGCGCGAGAACTACCCGTTCGGCATGTTCGCCGTGCCGCGCCAGAAGGTGGCGCGCGTGCATGCCTCCTCGGGCACCACGGGCAAGCCCACGGTCGTGGGCTACACGCTGAATGACATCGACAACTGGGCCAACCTGGTGGCGCGCTCCATCCGCGCGGCGGGCGGGCGGCCCGGCGACATGGTGCATGTGGCCTACGGCTACGGCCTGTTCACGGGCGGCCTGGGCGCGCACTACGGTGCCGAGCGCGCGGGCTGCACCGTGGTGCCCATGTCGGGCGGGCAGACCGAAAAGCAGGTGCAGCTGATCCAGGACTTTCGGCCCGACATCATCATGGTCACGCCCAGCTACATGCAGGTGATCGTGGAGGAGATGCAGCGCCAGGGGATGGACCCGCGCGAGAGCTCGCTCAAGATCGGCATCTTCGGCGCCGAGCCCTGGACCGAGGCCATGCGCCGCGAGATCGAGGGCAAGGCGGGGCTGGACGCCGTGGACATCTACGGCCTGTCCGAAGTCATGGGCCCGGGCGTGGCCAGCGAATGCGTGGAAAGCAAGGACGGGCCGGTGATCTGGGAAGACCATTTCTATCCCGAGATCATCGACCCGGACACGGGCGAGGTGCTGCCCGACGGCAGCGAGGGGGAGCTGGTCTTCACGTCGCTGTCCAAGGAGGCCATGCCCATCATTCGTTACCGCACGCGGGACCTGACGCGGCTGCTGGCGCCGACTTCGCGCAGCTTCCGGCGCATGGGCAAGATCGTGGGGCGCAGCGACGACATGATGATCATCCGCGGCGTCAACGTCTTTCCGACCCAGATCGAGGAAATCGTGCTGGCCAATGCCAGCCTCACGGGCCTGTACCAGATGCACATCAGCCGTGAAGGCCTGCTGGACACCGTCGAGGTGCACTGCGAGCTGCAGCCGCAGCGGCGCGGCCTGGGCGATGCCGAGCGCGGCGAGATCGCGCAGTGGGTGCAGCAGCGCATCAAGACCCTGGTGGGCATTTCCACGGCGGTGCGCGTCTTCGATCCCGACACCATCGAGCGCACGCAGACCGGCAAGGCCCGGCGCGTGTACGACAGGCGGCCGCGTTGAGGCACCGCCGGCCGTCGTCAACCATTTCACTGAAGGAGATCGCACATGTACACCCAGGCCATGGACACCATGGGCAAGGAAGCGGGCGATGGCGGCAAGGCCGTGCGCTCGGCCGACGAAATGCGCCTGCAGCAGCGCTTTGACGAGCGCATCGATGCCGGCGAATTCATCGAGGCCAAGGACTGGATGCCCGACAACTACCGCAAGACGCTGCTGCGCCAGATCAGCCAGCATGCGCACAGCGAGATCGTCGGCATGCTGCCCGAGGGCAACTGGATCAGCCGCGCGCCCACCCTCAAGCGCAAGGCCATCCTGCTGGCCAAGGTGCAGGACGAGGGCGGCCATGGCCTGTACCTCTACGCGGCCGCCGAGACGCTGGGCAGCAGCCGCGACCAGATGCTGCACGCGCTGCACACGGGCAAGGCCAAGTACAGCTCCATCTTCAACTACCCCACGCTGACCTGGGCCGACATGGGCACCATCGGCTGGCTGGTGGACGGCGCGGCCATCATGAACCAGGTGCCCATCTGCCGCTGCTCCTATGCGCCCTATGCGCGTGCCATGGTGCGTATCTGCCGCGAGGAGAGCTTTCACCAGCGCCAGGGCTACGAGGCGCTGCTGACCATGATGCAGCAGGGCACCGAGGCGCAGAAGGCCATGGTGCAGGACGCCGTCAACCGCTGGTGGTGGCCGTCCATCATGATGTTCGGTCCTCCCGACGACCAGTCTCCCAACAGCGCGCAGTCCATGCGCTGGGGCATCAAGCGCATCTCCAACGACGCGCTGCGCCAGAAGTTCATCGACGCCACGGTGGACCAGGCCAAGGTGCTGGGCGTCACCCTGCCCGATCCCGACCTGAAATGGAACGAGGCCCGCCAGGCCCATGACCATGGCCCCATCGACTGGGACGAGTTCTGGCGCGTGATCGCCGGAGACGGCCCCTGCAACCGCGAGCGCCTGGGCGCCCGCGTCAAGGCCTGGGACGAAGGCGCCTGGGTGCGCGAGGCCGCCCTGGCCCATGCCCGCAAGCAGACACAGAGAAACCAGACCCGCAAGGAGGCCGCATGACCACCGCCGAACAGAACATCACCAACGAATGGCCGCTGTGGGAAGTCTTCGTCCGCAGCAAGGCCGGCCTGGACCACAAGCACTGCGGCAGCCTGCATGCGGCCGACCCGCAGATGGCGCTGCAGATGGCGCGCGATGTCTACACGCGGCGCCAGGAGGGCGTGAGCGTCTGGGTGGTGCGCTCGGACCAGATCGTGGCCAGCGACCCCGGCGACAAGGACATGTTCTTCGACCCGGCTCAGGACAAGGTCTACCGCCATCCGACCTTCTACCAGCTGCCGCCCTCGGTGGACCACATGTGAGCGGGGAGCTGCCATGAATGCCTCCGCCTCCTCCATCGCCATCGACGCCCGCCCCGAGGTGCAGTACCTGCTGCGCCTGGGCGATACCTGCCTGATCCTGGCCCAGCGCCTGGGCCAGTGGTGCGGCCACGCGCCCATCCTCGAAGAGGACATCGCCATGACCAACATGGCGCTGGACCTGGTCGGCCAGGCGCGTGCGCTGCTCACGCGCGCCGGCCAGCTCGAAGGCCGCGCGCACGACGAGGACCAGCTCGCCTTTCTGCGCGACGAGCGCGACTACTTCAACGCCACGCTGGCCGAGCTGCCGCGCGGCGACTTCGCCTTCACCGTGCTGCGCAACGCCATGGCTGCCACCTGGCTGCGCCTGATGTGGGAGCGTCTGGTGCACTCCAGCGACGCCGAGCTGGCCGCCATCGCCGCCAAGGCGCTCAAGGAAGCGCGCTACCACGAGCAGCACGCGGGCGACTGGGTGGTGCGCCTGGGCGACGGCACCGAGGAATCGCGCCAGCGCATGGAGGCGGCGCTGGCCCAGCTGTGGCGCTATGCGGCTGAGCTGTTCACCGACGACGCCACGGACGCCGCCGCACGCGCCAGCGGCCTGGGCCCGGCCTGGTCCGAGCTGCGCGAGCCCTGGCAGGCCGAAATGGCTGCCCTGCTGCAGGAGGCCACGCTGGACATGCCGGCCGAATCCGCCTTCCGCAGCACGGGCCGCAACGGCGTTCACAGCGAGCACATGGGCTTCATCCTGGCCGAGATGCAGCACCTGCAGCGCGCCTATCCGGGCGGGGTGTGGTGATGGCTGCCGCACGGCTGGTGGCCGTCACATCCGCCTCGGCCGAGCGCGAGCGCCTGGCCTGGGCCGCGCTGCAGGACGTGCCCGATCCCGAGGTGCCCGTGATCTCGGTCTGCGAGCTGGGCATCGTGCGCGAGGTCCATGCCCTGCCCGAAGGCCAGGGCATGGAGATCGTGCTCACGCCCACCTACTCGGGCTGCCCGGCCACCGAGGTCATAGAGCGCAGCGTGCTCGAGGCCATCGAGGCCGCCGGCCTGGGCCCTGCGCGTGCCGTGCTGCGCCGCGCCCCGGCCTGGACCACGGACTGGATCAGCGACGACGGCCGGCGCAAGCTGCGCGAGTACGGCATCGCGCCCCCAGGGCGCTGCGGCGACTCCGGCCTGCCGGAAGGCACCTCGCCCATCCGCCTGGTGCGCCGCCGCCAGGGCATTGCCGCGCCCGAGCCCGTTGCCTGCCCGCACTGCGGCAGCGTGCACACCGAGCGGCTGTCGGCCTTCGGCGCCACGGCCTGCAAGGCCCTGCACCGCTGCCTGGACTGCCGCGAACCCTTCGAACACTTCAAGCCGATATGACCACGACCACGATGTTCCACCCGCTGCGCGTGCGCAGCATTGCGCCCGACACGGCCGAGGCCGTGGTCGTCTCCTTCGACGTGCCGCCCGCGCTGCGCGAGGTCTTCGGGTTCACCCAGGGCCAGTACCTGACGCTGCGCCACCAGATCGACGGCCAAGACCTGCGCCGCAGCTACTCCATCTGCGCAGGCGTGGATGACGGCGAGCTGCGCGTGGGCGTGCGCAAGGTGCGCGGCGGCCAGTTCTCCAACTGGATCAACGAGCATCTGCGCCCCGGCGACACGCTGCAGGTCATGGCGCCCCAGGGCCGCTTCTTCGTGCCCATCGAGCCCGGGGCCGCGCGCCACCATGTGGGCATCGCCGGCGGCAGCGGCATCACGCCCATCCTGTCCATCATGAAGACCGTGCTGGCGCGCGAGCCCGCCAGCCGCTTCACGCTGATCTACGGCAACCGCCAGCTGCAGTCCACCATGTTCAAGGAGGAGATCGAGGACCTCAAGAACCGCTACATGTCGCGGCTGTCGCTGCAGCATGTGTTCTCGGACGAGCACACCGACCTGCCGCTGAACATGGGCGTGATGGACCGCAGCAAGATCGCCGAATTCCTGCAGGGCGTGGTGCCGGCCGCGCACATCGACCATGTCTACATCTGCGGACCCTTCCAGATGAACGACGAGGCCGAGGCCGCCCTGCTGGCCGCCGGCGTGCCCGAGGAGCGCATCCACATCGAGCGCTTCGGCGTGGCCCTGCCGGCCGCAGGCCAGGGCACGGTGGGCGCCGTGGTGCACGAGGCCCAGCCCGGCGACGCCGCCACCGCCCGCATCACCCTGGTACGCGACGGCCTCTCGCGCGAGATCCCCTTCACGCGCGGCCAGGCCAGCATCCTGGACGCGGCCTCCTCGGCCGGGCTGGAAGTGCCCTATTCCTGCACCTCGGGCGTCTGCGGCACCTGCCGCGCCAAGGTGGTCGAGGGCGAAGTGCGCATGGAGCGCAACTTCGCACTCGACAAGAACGAGGTCGCCTGCGGCTTTGTCCTGACCTGCCAGGCGCATCCGCTGACCGAGCGCGTGGTGCTGTCGTTCGATGAGCGGTGAGGGCGCCTGCGTTCTGGCGCAGGGCAGGAAGACTCAGGGAAACAGTGTCGAAAGCATGTGCTTTGGCACTGGCAGCCCATCAGATGCTTCGATGAAATGCAGACCCTTGGATGCGGGCTGTATGGACTGAAACGCGGAAGGAAAGCGCGGCAGCTGCACATGGTGCTTGCTCTTGCATTCCTCGCAGGCGTGGAACTGCGGCTGGAAGACTTTGTTTTTATGGCTTCCCACGGGACCGTTGGCATCCCAGACGGCCAGCGATGCCTCGGTGGAAACCGGCTTGCACAGGTTCTTCCAGTCCAGTGCCCCGTGCACGACCATGTAAAAGCCAATCAGGTTGGAAACCAGGTCTTCCTGGCTGAATCCACTGTCTGTGAGGAGCGACATGGATGCCTGCAGGCTCTCGAAGCCCATGGAAACCTCCATGAATATGGCCAGGGCCACGGAGCGCTTCGCTGAAAGAGACAGGCCTTTCTTGACGAGATAGAACTTGGCAAATTCCTGGGTCAGGCCAAAGCGCCCCATGGATTGCTTGTATTGAATCAGATGGCTGTCGGAGTGACCGGGAATCCCGATGCCGCGCTCATGCAGTATGTCTTTCCAGAGATAGGCCGCACTGGCGTAGCGATTGCGATGGCTCTCGACCGATTGGAGGTGGCCCAGGTCAATCCATCCGCAGTTGCAGGTATAGATGAGTCTTCGGGGTATGTGGGATCTGCTGGACATGTTCAGTCGTAATGGGTGAGCGTGACCTTGCACAGGCCTGTTGCCATTGCCTGGGTGACCGCCAGTACGGCAACTTCGCCGGCCGATGACGCGTATTGCGCGTATTGGACAAGGCGCTCTCCCTCGGGGACAAACGATGCGGCGGCATTTCCGGCATCGATGGATCTCTGGTGGAAATCCTTCTGGCGCAGGTAGCTGGTGAGGGCCGCAGTGGCCTCGGTGATGTCCTTGGCGCTGGTCTCGAAGGTCATCTCGGACTGCGGGGGCTTGTTGCCATCACCGACGGAGCCGAAGTAGGTGGGCTGCGCCATCGTCCCTGTCGCTGGCGCATTGCGTATCAGGGAAGAGATGCCTACGTAATATCTGAGCGATCCCCGCTCAGGCGAGTAGTCCTCCTGGGAGATGAGAAACCCATACACGGCCAACCAGGATGCGGATGCGGCAAAGACCAGGAGGACAAGGCCCAAGATAACGGATCTGAGTCGCATGGAAGAGATGGAACGGGTTCGGGGAGGTGACGGCGGTCCAGATCCTAAATGAGCGGGCTGAAATCTTTATTTCAAAAGAGTAACTCTTTGAAATAGAGAATTTTCTGAATGACCCATTCGATATTTGACGGATTTCTCTTTGCGAAAGAGCAGACCGCGTCTGCCCCAGGAAAGCCAGCGGTCTGCCAGCGCTGGAAAACCATGCCCGGGGCAGGTTCCTACTCGATGCCGATATCCAGCCGTGACACCAGTGCCCGGCCGTGTTCGTTCAGGCCCGTCACCTCGACCGTGCTGCCGTGCTTGCGCAGGCGCTGGCAGACCTTGTCCAGCGCATTGACGGCCGTGATGTCCCAGAAATGGGCGTTGGTCAGTTCGATGCGCACGGGCCGGCCTTCGATGTCCCGCACGTCGAAGGCATCGACCAACTGGTCGGCCGAGGCAAAGAAGACCTGGCCCGAGACGCGGTAGGTCAGGCCTGCGCCGTCCTGCGTCTTCTCGACGGACAGCAGCCTTGAGACCTTGAAGGTGAAGAACACCCCGCTGAGCAGCACGCCGACGCCCACGCCGGCGGCCAGGTTGTCCGTGGCCACGGTGACCACCACGGTGGCCAGCATCACGGCGCTGGACAGCTTGGGATGCCTGAGCAGGGCGCGGGCCGATCCCCAGTCCAGCGTGGAGGCCGACACCATCACCATGATGGCCACCAGCGCCGCCACCGGCACCTGGGACACCCAGGGCTTGAGCAGCACCATCAGGATGAGCAGGAAGGCGCCCGCGAACAGCGTGGACAGCCGGCCGCGGCCGCCGTAGCGCACATTGCCCACGGTCTGGCCGATCATGGCGCAGCCCGCGATGCCGCCGAACAGGCTGGCTGCGATGTTGGCCACGCCGATGCCGCTGCACTCGCGGTTCTTGGAGCTGGGCGTGTCCGTGAGTTCATCGACCACGCTGGCCGTCATCATGGACTCCAGCAATCCCACCATGGCGATCGCCAGCGCGGGCAGGGCGATCAGGCGCAGCGTCTCCAGCGACCACGGCACCTGCGGCAGCCCGAAGCTGGGCAGGCCGTCCGGCAGCAGGCCCAGGTCGGCCACCGTCTTCAGGGGCAGGTCCAGCCAATTCGCCGCCACCGTCAGCACCACGATGCAGACCAGGGGCGAAGGCACCGCCGTGGTCAGCCGGGGCAGGCCGTAGATGATCAGCAGGCCGGCGCCCACCATGGCCCAGGTGGCGGCATTGGCGCCGATCAGGTGCGGCATCTGGGCCGAGAAGATCAGGATGGCCAGCGCATTGACGAAGCCCGTGCGCACCGAGCCGGACACATAGCGCATCAGCACGCCCAGGCGCAGCAGGCCGAACAGGATCTGCACGGCTCCCGCAAGAATGCCGGCCGCAAAAAGGTACTGCACGCCATGCGCATGCACCAGCGGAGCGGCCACCAGGGCGACCGAGCCCGCAGCCGCCGACACCATGGCCGGGCGCGCGCCCGTGAAGGCGATGACGATGCTGATGATGAAGGAGGCGAACAGGCCGACGGCGGGATCGACCCCGGCCACGAAGGAGAAGGCGATGACCTCGGGGATCAGCGCAAAGGTGGCCACGGCGCCGGCCATGAGCTCGCGCGGAATGCTGGGCGCCCACTCGGCGCGAAAGGGATGGGGGTGTTTCGACATGGAAATGGCCGACCCCGCCGCGCTGGGTGTGACAAGGCGGGGCAGGATTTTGTAGACGGGAATGAACATGCCGGGCGTCGGGCGATGCCCGAAACAACCTGGCGGCTTGTACGGTTCGGCCGTGCTACGGCGGCGCCAGGCGGGTGCAGCCCGAGCGCCGGCTCTGCGAGCCGCGCGCGATGCGGGCCAGCGTGAAGCTGTGAAGGCGTGCGGCATCGCGGCTGCGCGCATGGCGAGCCCCGGGTTGACGGTGCCGGTGGACTGAAATCACGGGCGCGATTGTACGAGGGGGTGCTGCCTGCCGCGGGATGGGCCCCTGGCCGCAATCAGTCGTAGTGCGCCATGGTGGCGCGGTAGCGCACAGGGCCTTGCTCGGCCGACGAGGCCTGCACCACTTCCACGTAGACGACTTGGCCCGAAGACGCCGTGTACCTGGCATGGCGAACGCGCCGCCCCATGCCGTAGGAGGGGCCGGGCGTTTCGTCGTCCGCAGTCCGGGAATAGCCTTTGCCGAGCAGGTAGGCATCGAAGGCGTGCGTGGCGGGGCCAATGCTTGCGAACTCCATGTCATAGGACATCAGGTCGTGTGGCGGCTTGTTGCCGTCGCCCACGGTGCCGAAGTACTCCGCCTTGCCCAGCGCGCCCACCAGCGGCGCATGGCGCACCAGGGACGAGATGCCGATGTAGTAGGTGAAGCTGCCGGGCTCGGGCGTGTAGTCCTCTTGCGAGATCAGGCAGAGGGCTGCAGCCAGCCAGCCGAACACGGCCAGCGGCAGGCACAGGACAAGACTCCACAACAGGGTTCTGGCACGCGGCAGGAGCATGGGATTTGTCGTCGGGCGCCTGGAAAAACAAAACCCGCTTTCCGGGGAAAGCGGGTCTGGATGCTCAAGAACCTTGATGGTCCGAATCAAAACGGAATGTCGTCATCCATGTCGTCAAAGCCCGAGGCTGCGCGCTGCGGCGGGGGTGCCATGGGTGCGGGGGCGGGGCGCTGGGGAGGGGCCTGGCGCGGTGCGGGCGCTGCCATGGGGGCAGGGGCCGGGCGGCGCTGTTGCTGCTGGGGAGGGGCGTCGTAGCCGCTGTCGCCATAGCCTTCATCGCCATAGCCGCCGCCTTGCTGGCCACCGCCGCCGCCTTGGCGGCTGCCCAGCATCTGCATGGTGTCGGCGCGGATTTCGGTGGCGTAGCGTTCCTGGCCGGAGGCCTGGTCGGTCCACTTGCGCGTGCGCAGGCTGCCTTCGACATAGACCTGGCTGCCCTTGCGCAGGTACTGGCCCACGATTTCGGCCAGGCGGCCGTTGAAGACCACGCGGTGCCACTCGGTGGCTTCCTTGTTCTCGCCCGTGTTCTTGTCGCGCCAGCGGTCGGTGGTGGCGATGGTCACGTTGGCCACCTGGTCGCCACTCGGGAAGGTGCGCATTTCGGGGTCGCGCCCGAGGTTGCCGACGATGATGACCTTGTTGACGGATGCCATGAGTGAAATACCTTTACAGAGAGAAGTGGCCCGGGCATAGAAGGATGGATCCCGGGCCAGACGCGCCATTGTGCCGCAAGCCGTCCGCCGTTGGCAGGGGGCGGATATGCCGGTGCAGCGGCTGGCTGCAGCAGTTTGTAACCGTCGGAAAACTGCCGTTCAGCCGTGGCGGCCCACGGGGCGCAGCGGCCAGGTGACGACCAGCCACAGCACGGCCAGGACGCTCGTCAGGGTGAACAGGCCCGGCATGCCGGCCCATTTGGCGACGGCGCCGCCCAGCGCGCCGCCGGCGAACAGGCCCAGCGATTGCAGCGTGTTGTAGGCGCCCAGCGCCGCGCCGCGCAGCGGAGCCGGCGCCATGCGCGAGACCAGGCTGGGCTGGGTGGCCTCCAGCGCGTTGAAGCCGCAGAAGAACACAAACATCAGCACGGCCATGGCCCACAGCGGCGGCTGCGCGCCGCCGGCCGCCAGCAGGCCCAGGCCGATCTGCACGAGGGTGATCAGGGCGATGGCGCCCAGCAGGGCCGCGCGCAGGCGCCCGCGCCGCTCCATGGCGAACAGGCCGCCCATGGCGGCGAAGGACAGCACCACGGCCGGCAGGTAGACATGCCAGTGCGCCTGCTTGTCCAGGCCTGCCTGCACCAGCATGGCGGGCACGGCCACCCACATGGACATCTGCACGGTGTGCAGCACGAACACGCCCAGGTTCAGGCGCACCAGGTCGCCATGGCGCCACAGCTCGGCCATGCGGCCGCGCGGCTGGTCGGCGTGGCGCGCGGGCTCGGGCGGGACGACCCAGAGCACGACGGCAATGCCCGCCAGCGCCAGGGCGCAGGTCAGGCCGAAGATGCCGGGCAGCCCGCCCCAGGCCGCCAGCAAGGGGCTGAGCACCAGGGCCAGCGCGAACATGAGGCCGATGCTGCCGCCCACCATGGCCATGGCCTTGGTGCGCACGCTGTCGCGCGTGAGGTCGGCCAGCAGCGCGGTCACGGCGGCCGAGACGGCGCCCGCGCCCTGCAGGCCCCGGCCCCACATCAGGCCCAGCAGCGAGTCGGCCGTGGCCGCCAGCAGGCTGCCCGCCGCAAAGACCAGCAGCCCGGCGACGATGACGCGCTTGCGCCCGAACCGGTCCGAAGCCAGGCCCAGGGGCAGCTGGAACACGGCCTGGGTGAGCCCGTACAGGCCCATGGCCAGGCCGATCATGGCCGGATCATCCCCGCCCGGGTATTTGCGCGCCTCCAGCGCGAACACCGGCAGCACCAGGAACAGGCCCAGCATGCGCAGCGCAAAGATCAGCGCCAGGCTGGCGCTGGATCGGCGTTCCTGCGAGGTCATGCGGCCCGATGCGGCCGAGGAGGGGGCTGGCGCCTGGGCGCCGTGGACGGGTGTGGGGGAATCGAGCACGGGGTGCACTGTTGTGGGGGCAAGCAATCCGCCATTCTCGCCCATAGGCCGGCGCTGCGGGGTGGCTGGGTTATGCAAGGCAGTGCAAGACAGTTTTGTGAAGGGGCGCCGCAGAAGGCCCTGCCGCCCCGCAGACCGAGCCGCCATGCGGTGGCACGGGTTCTGACCTATCATGGCGGGTTCGCCTTCGCAGGGGTTTTCCCGATGCCTGGTTCCCACACGATTTCCGAAGACGGCGGCCTGGACCGGGCCACCGACTCCCGCTCCCAGCCCGACGGCCGCTACCTTGGCCTGGCGCTGGCGCAGTCACGCATCGCCATCCGCGGTGCGCGCACGCACAACCTCAAGAACATCGACCTGGACATTCCGCGCAACCGCCTGGTGGTGATCACCGGGCTGTCGGGCTCGGGCAAGTCCAGCCTGGCCTTCGACACGCTGTATGCCGAGGGCCAGCGCCGCTATGTGGAGAGCCTGTCGGCCTATGCGCGCCAGTTCCTGGGGCGGCTGGACAAGCCCGATGTGGACCTGATCGAGGGCCTGTCGCCCGCCATCAGCATCGAGCAGAAGGCCACCAGCCACAACCCGCGCTCCACCGTGGGCACGGTGACCGAGATCAACGACTACCTGCGCCTGCTGTTCGCACGCGCCGGCACGCCCTACTGCCCCGACCACAACCTGCCGCTGCAGTCCCAGACCATCAGCCAGATGGTGGATGCGGCCCTGGCCCTGCCCGAGGACACGCGCCTCATGGTGCTGGGGCCGCTGGCGCGCAACAAGAAGGGCGAGTTCGCCGAGCTGTTCGCGCAGATGCAGGCCCAGGGCTATGTGCGCTTTCGCATCGACGGCAAGATCCACGAGTCCCATTCCCTGCCCACGCTGGAGAAGAACGAGCGCCACGACATCGACGTGGTGATCGACCGCCTCAAGGTGCGCGCCGACGCCCAGCAGCGCCTGGCCGAGAGCTTCGAGGCCGCCCTGCGCGCGGGCGGCGCCGACGCCGGCGGCCGCGTGATCGCCCTGGAGATGGACAGCGGCAAGGAACACCTCTTCAGCGCCAAGTTCGCCTGCCCGCTGTGCAGCTATTCGCTGCCCGAGCTGGAGCCGCGCCTGTTCTCGTTCAATTCGCCCATGGGCGCCTGCCCGGGCTGCGACGGCCTGGGCTGCACTGAGTCCTTCGACCCCGAGCGCGTGGTCGCCTTCCCCACGCTGAGCCTGGCCAGCGGCGCCGTCAAGGGCTGGGACCGGCGCAACGGCTACTACTTCTCCATGCTGGAGAGCGTGGCGCGCCACTATGGCGCCGATGTGGAGCTGCCCTTCGAGGAGCTGCCCGAGAAGGTGCGCAACGTGATGCTGTGGGGCTCGGGCGAGGAGGAAATGCCCTTCAGCTACGTCTTCGACAGCGGCGCGCGCAAGGGCGAGACCCTGGTCAAGAGCCATCCCTTCGAGGGCATCATCCCCAACATCACGCGGCGCTGGCGCGAGACCGAGTCCAGTGTGGTGCGCGACGACCTGGCGCGGCTGCGCAGCGTCGCCGTCTGCCCCGACTGCGGCGGCACGCGGCTGCGCCGCGAGGCGCGCTTCGTGCGCATCGGCGAGGGCGAGCAGGCCCGCGCCATCTACGAGGTGGGCCACGCCACGCTGGCCGAGGCCCATGCCTGGTGCGCGTCCCTGCAGCTGTCGGGCGCCAAGGCGGAGATCGCGGGCAAGGTGGTGCGCGAGATCGCCTCGCGCCTGCTGTTCCTCAACGACGTGGGCCTGAGCTACCTGAGCCTGGAGCGCGGCGCGGACACCCTGTCCGGCGGCGAGGCCCAGCGCATCCGCCTGGCCAGCCAGATCGGCAGCGGCCTGACGGGCGTGATGTATGTGCTGGACGAGCCCAGCATCGGACTGCACCAGCGCGACAACGACAAGCTCATCGGCACGCTGCAGCACCTGCGCGACATCGGCAACAGCGTCATCGTGGTCGAGCACGACGAGGACATGATGCGCGCGGCCGACCAGATCATCGACCTGGGGCCGGGCGCAGGCGTGCATGGCGGCCGCGTCATGGCCCAGGGCAGCTACGAAGAGGTGCGCGCCAACCCCGATTCGCCCACGGGCCGCTACCTGGCGGGCACCCAGCGCATCGAAGTGCCTGCGCGGCGCACGCCCTGGCAGCCCGTGGTCGAGGCGCCGGCCGAGGGCGAGGTCCGGTCTCCTGCCAAGGGCTTCCCCGCACGCACGGGCCAGCATCCGGCCGAGGCCGGTGCGGCTGCGCCGCAACTGCAGGCCCTGCGCGTGGTGGGCGCACGCGGCCACAATCTCAAGGGCGTGACGGCGGACTTTCCCGTGGGCCTGCTGACCTGCGTGACCGGCGTCTCGGGCTCGGGCAAGAGCACCCTGGTCAACGACACGCTCTATACCGAGGCCGCGCGCCAGATCCACCGCGCCGGCGGCGAGGCCGCGCCGCACGACGACATCATCGGCATGGGCCATTTCGACAAGGTCATCAATGTGGACCAGTCGCCCATAGGCCGCACGCCGCGCAGCAACCCGGCCACCTACACGGGCCTGTTCACGCCCATCCGCGACCTGATGGCCGAGACCAACACTGCCAAGGAGCGCGGCTACGGCCCCGGGCGCTTCTCCTTCAACGTGGCCGGCGGCCGCTGCGAGGCCTGCCAGGGCGACGGCGTGGTCAAGGTGGAGATGCACTTCCTGCCCGATGTCTATGTGCCCTGCGACATCTGCAACGGCCAGCGCTACAACCGCGAGACGCTGGAGGTGCAGTGGAAGGGCCGCAACATCTCCCAGATCCTGGAGATGACGGTGGAGGACGCCCATGCCTTCTTCAAGGACGTGCCCACCATCGCCCGCAAGCTGCAGACCCTGCTGGACGTGGGCCTGTCCTATATCCGGCTGGGCCAGAGCGCTACCACGCTGTCGGGCGGCGAGGCGCAGCGCGTCAAGCTGGCCCAGGAGCTGTCCAAGCGCGACACGGGTCGTACGCTCTACATCCTGGACGAGCCCACGACGGGCCTGCACTTCGCCGA
Source organism: Delftia sp. WSY_7 (assembly GCF_043104845.1). NCBI lineage: Bacteria > Pseudomonadati > Pseudomonadota > Betaproteobacteria > Burkholderiales > Comamonadaceae > Delftia > Delftia sp. WSY_7. The sequence goes on from NZ_JBICLB010000034.1 coordinate 104,374, forward strand.
CATCGCCCTGCTGCTCAAGGTGCTGCAGCAGCTGCGCGATGCGGGCAACACCATCGTGGTCATCGAACACAACCTGGACGTGATCAAGACGGCCGACTGGATCATCGACATGGGCCCCGAAGGCGGCTCGGGCGGCGGCCAGGTGGTGGCCACGGGCACGCCCGAGGACGTGGCCGCCAACCCGGCCAGCCACACGGGGCGCTATCTGCGGCCCTATCTGGAGGCAGCGTCGGCTCCCGCGCAGGCCAAGCCAGGCCGCAAGAACGCAAAGTGAGGCCGGCCATGGACAGCAGCATCCTTGATTTCGTGGTGGTGGGCGCGGGCATGGCCGGTGCCTCGGTGGCCTGGCAGCTGGCGCGCGATGGCGGCGCCTCGGTGCTGGTGCTGGAGCGCGAATCCCAGCCCGGCTTCCACAGCACGGGCCGCTCGGCCGCGCTGTATGAGGAGCACTATGGCCCGCTGCAGGTCCAGGCGCTGACGCGCGCCAGCCGCGCCTTCTACGAGCAGCCGCCGCAGGGCTTTGTGCAGGCGCCCATTCTGGCGCCGCGCGGCGTGCTCTATGTGGGCACGGCCGCGCAGAAGGACCTGCTCGATGCCGCCCATGCCGAGGCGCTCCTGCACTCGCCCCAGGCGCGGCGCCTGGGCCCCGATGAACTCAAGGCCCTGGTGCCCTGCCTGAGCACCACGCTGCTGGTCGATGGCTTTGCGGACGACGGCGCGCGCGACATCGACGTGCATGGCCTGCACCAGGGATTCCTGCGCGGCCTGCGCCAGTGCGGCGGCGAGCTGCGCTGCAGCGCCGAGGTCCGCGCGCTGGCGCAGGACGGCGGTGTCTGGACCGTGGACCTGGCCGACGGCAGCCAGGTGCGCGCGCGCTGCGTGGTCAACGCGGCCGGCGCCTGGGCCGATGCGCTGGGCGCACTGGCGGGCGCAGCGCCCATCGGCCTGGTGCCCAAGCGGCGCAGTGCCTTCACCTTTGCCGTGCCCGACGGCATGGACGCCGCGCACTGGCCCGCCGTGATCAGCGCCGACGAGGGCTTTTACTTCAAGCCCGATGCAGGCCAGCTGCTGGGCTCGCCCGCCAACGCCGACCCCGTGGCGCCGCAGGACGTGGCGCCCGAGGAACTGGACGTGGCCACGGGCATCTGGCGCATCGAGGAAGTGACCTCGCTGCAGATCCGCCGGCCCTCCCACACCTGGGCCGGTCTGCGCAGCTTCGTGGCCGACGGCGAGATGGCCATTGGCTGGGATGCCTCCCCCGTGCCGCTGCCGGGCTTTTTCTGGGTGGCCGCCCAGGGCGGCTACGGCATACAGAGCGCCTTCGGCTACAGCCTGCTGGCGCGCAACCTGCTGTGCGGCGAGCCGCTGGATGCGCGCCTGGCCGCGCAGGGCGTGCAGCCTGAACGGCTGTCGCCTGCGCGCTGCCAGCGCGGCTGAGGTTCGGTTGAAGCGTGCCGCTCAGAGCGGCGAGCGCCGCGCAAAGCGCACCACGGTCACGCCCGCGCGCGCCTGGCGCACCGAGGGCATGACCAGCACGCAGTCGCCATAGGGCGTGATCACCGGCTCGCCATCGTTGTCGCCGATCACCGTGCCGGCCTTCTCGAAGCGCTCCAGTCCCGTGAACGGCGCCGTGAAGCGAAATCCGCTGCTCTTGGCCACCACGGGCGCCGTGACTTCCAGCGCCCACTGGGTCGGTGCGTCGGCCTGCTTCCAGCCGGGCAGGGCGGCGTGCAGCGCGCCGTTGTCGAAGATGGCGGCCACTTCGAGGAAACGCAGGCATTGGTCGTGCGCCACGTCGCGGCTGGCCAGATCGCCATGGAAGCCGCATTCGATCAGCAGCGAGCGCGAGTCGCCGGCCTCGGCGTCGGGCAGGCCGAAGCGCCCGTAGTCGCGCAGCCGCGTGCCGTCCTTGTGACCGGCATCCACGACGATGTTCGCCGGCGCGCCCATCTGGCGTGCCAGATCGCGGTTGCGCGGCTGCATGCCGGTCAGCAGCAGCGGGGCCGAGGGCTCGTGCATGGAATGCAGGTCCAGCAGCCAGTCGGCCTGCTGCACGAAGGGGCGCAGCGCGGCAGCGCGGCGGCGTTCGCGGGTGTTGCCCTCGTCGATGCGTGCGTCTATCCACTGGCGGTTCATGTCCTCGTCCACGAAGCGCGAGGCATCGTGGCTGGCCGCGTCGAAGCGGTCGAAGGCATCGAGGTTGGCCAGCACCAGGGTCAGGCGGCCGTTGTCCAGAGCCAGGCCGTTGTGCAGGGCCTGAAGCAGCCCGGACACGGCCCAGGCGCCGCAGATCTCGTTGCCGTGCACCAGCGCGGAAATCATCACGTGGCGGCCCGGGCGTCCCGAGTCGAATTGCCACACGCCCTCGGTACCGGTATTGCCCGCGCGCCAGACGCTCAGGTCGGGCAGGGGAAGGTCAAATCGCAAAGGTTCCATCACTCACTCCGTGGTCTACAACCCTGATGCAATGCGCACTGCCTTTGGAACTGGCGTGACCCAGGCGAGGGACAGTGAGCAAGGGCCGCCCCGCAGCGAGGCTGTCGTCCCCCTTCAAGGGGGAAGGCGCGAAGCGACTCAGGGGGTTATTTAGTTCTCAATATGGGCAAATTGGACGATTTTTGTGTACTTGGCGATCTCGGCGTTGATGTACTTGCCGGCATCGGTCTTGGGATCGGCCACGACCGAGCCCGACTCTTCCATCTTCTTGCGGAACTCGGGCGAGGCCATGGTCTCGTCCAGCGCCTTCTTGACCTTGGCGGCCACGGGTGCGGGCAGGCCCTTGGGCGCCATCAGCGCGAACCAGACGTTGATGTCCACGTTCTTGTACTGGGGCAGCTCGGACAGGGCCGGGATGTCGGGCGTGATGGCCGAGCGCTTGGCCTCCGTCGTGCCCAGGGCGATGACCTTGCCCGCGCGGATCTGGGGCAGGCCCGAGGACAGCACGAACATGCCGAACTCGATGTTGTTGCCCACCAGGTCCGTGGTCAGGGGCGCCACGCCGCGGTAGGGGATGTGGGTCATGTGCAGCTTGCCCTGCTCCTTGATCATTTCACCGGCCAGGTGCAGTGCCGTGCCCACGCCCGAGCTGCCGTAGCTGAACTTGCCCGGGTTCTTGGCCACCAGGGCGCTGAACTCGGCGGCGGTCTTGACGCCGGCCTTCTGCGAGGCCACTAGCACCATGGGCTGGGAGCCGATCATGCCGATGGGCGTGAAGTCGCCGATGGAGTACTTGATGCTCTTGTTGATCAGCCGCGCGATGGCCAACTCGTTGTTGGCGCCCACGAACAGCGTGTAGCCGTCGGGCGTGGCCTTGACGGCCTTTTGTGCGCCGATGGCGCCGCCTGCGCCGCCCAGGTTTTCCACCACCACGGGCTGGCCCAGGCGCGAGGCCAGGCCATCGGCCACGAAGCGGCCCACCAGGTCGGTGCTGCCGCCAGCGGGGTAGCCCACGATCATGGTGATGGCGCGGTTGGGGTAGCTGGCGGCGTCGTCGGCGAAGGCGCTGCCGGTGGCGGCGATCAGCAGGCCGCAGGCCAGGGCGGTGCGGCGCAGGAGGGAGTTGCTGGGCATGGGGTTATTCCTGAAATGTATGAGATTGATTGTGCGAAGGACTACCCAGGCATTTGGTGCTGATTCGGCACGAGGCGGAGCCATTGCAGCACCAAAACCCGCTTGTTCCACAGCGCGGTGCGGGTTTGCACCAGGAGGGCGCATGCATGCACCCGTCAGGCGCCCGTGATGTCGCTCCAGAACTGCTCGGCTGCGGGTCCCAGGTGGCGCTTGGGACGGTATAGGCGCACGTCGAAGTGCACTTCCAGGCCCGGGTCGCCGGCCACGGCCAGGCGGCCGGCTTGGCAGTCGCCGCGCACCATGGACCACGGCATCCAGGCCAGGCCCAGGCCGCGCAGCACGTATTCGTAGTGGGCGTCGGCCGAGTCGCAGTCCACGCAGCGGCGCAGGCGCGGCGCCAGCGGATGCCGGGCCAGGTGATCTTCCACCAGCCGGCCCAGGGCCATGCTGTGGGAGAAGGCGAGGTAGGGCACGGGAGCGACGGGCTGGTGGCTGGCCGACAGCTCGTACAGCGGGCGGCCCCGGGCATCGGCGCGGGCCACGGGCACCAGCCTGTCCTGCATCACCGTCAGGTAGCTGAACTGGCGGCCGTCCAGGCGCACGCCAATGGCGGCGTGGTGGTAGACCAGCGTGAAGCTGACTTCGCCGCGCTGCAGCATGGCCACGGTCTCGTCCAGCGTGCGCGTGACCACGCGCAGCTCGGCCGTCTGCAGCACGCTGCCGTGGCGCGTCAGCCAGTCGGCCACGATGGTGCGCGCCAGCGTGCGTCCCGTGGCCAGGGTGATCACGCGGGCCTGGCGCCCGGCCACGGCCTGCAGTTCATCGTGCGACTGGGCCAGCGTGCGCACCAGTTGCTCGGCCGTATCGCGGAAGGCTTCGCCGGCCGGCGTCAGCCGCACGGGGCCGCCGCCGGGCTCGACCAGGGGCGTGCCGGCCCAGGCCTCCAGCGCGCGGATGCGCCGCCCGAAGGCCGGATGGGTGACATGGCGCAGCTCGGCCGCGCGCGTGAAGCTGCGCTCCTGGGCCAGCAGCAGGAAGTCTTCCAGCCATTTGCCTTGCATGGCCGGGCTTCCCTGCCGTCTCAGGCAGCGGCTGCGTCTTGCAGCGTCTGGCGCGTGGCCTGGGCGGCGGTGCGCGCGGCGGCAGCGAAGTCGTCGCCCTGCGATGCATAGAGCACCGCACGCGAGGAATTGATGATGATGGGGCCGCCGCCGATGCGCGCCGCCTTGACGGTGGCCACGGCATCGCCCCCCTGGGCACCCACGCCGGGAATCAGCAGCGGCAGCGAGGGCGCGAATTCACGCACGCGCTCGATCTCCTGCGGGCGCGTGGCGCCCACCACCAGGCCGAGCTGGCCGTTGGTGTTCCAGGGGCCTTGCGCCAGGCGCGCCACATGCTCGAACAGGTGCGGCTGGCCCGGCAGGTCGGCCAGGCGCTGCGCCTGCAGGTCGTCGCCGCCGGGGTTGGAGGTGCGGCACAGCAGGAAGGCGCCCTTGCCCTCGTACTGCAGGTAGGGTGTGATGGAGTCGAAGCCCATGAAGGGCGACAGGGTCACGGCGTCGGCGCCATAGCGCTCGAAGGCTTCCTTGGCGTACTGCTCGGCGGTGGAGCCGATGTCGCCGCGCTTGGCGTCCAGGATGATGGGCACATGGGGAGCGACGGCGCGCATGTGGGCCATGAGCTTTTCCAGCTGGTCTTCGGCGCGGTGGGCCGCGAAGTAGGCGATCTGGGGCTTGAAGGAGTTCACCAGATCGGCCGTGGCCTCGACGATGGCGGCGCAGAATTCGTAGATTTTGCTTGCATCGCCGCGCATGGCCGCAGGAAAGCGGCTGGGTTCGGGGTCCAGGCCCACGCACAGCATGGATTGGTTCTGGGCGGTGGCATTGCGCAGCATGTCGAGAAAGGTCATGGGGCGCGATTTTAGCGATCGGCCCTTCCCGGGGCCTGTCGCCGGGCATCCAGCGGGTTTGGCGGCCCATGGGCACAATCGGCAGGCCTATGCCTGCCTTCACCGCCCGACAAATCCTTTTGCTGATCGCGCTGACCCTGATCTGGGGCATCAACTGGCCGGTGATGAAGCTGGGCGTGCAGCATTTCCCGCCGCTGAGTTTCCGCATGGCCTCGATGTGGGTGGGGCTGCCCATCCTGGCAGCCTTCGTGGTCTGGCGCCGCTTGCCGCTGGCCGTGCCGCGCGCCTATTGGCCCCGGCTGGCGCAGCTGACGCTGTTCAACATGGTGCTGTGGAACAGCCTGATCATCATTGCCATCCCCATGCTGTCCAGCGGGCGGGCGGCCATCCTGGGCTACACCATGCCCATCTTCTCGGCCGTGCTGGGCAGCCTGTTCTTCCATGACCGGCTGGCGCCGCGTGCCTGGGCGGGTGTGGCGGCGGCCTTGGCGGGCGTGCTCCTGCTGCTGTGGCACGAGGTCGGCGCCCTGGGCAGCCGCCCCATCGGCGTGGGCCTGATGCTGGCCGCCGCGCTGAGCTGGGCCTTCGGCACGCAGAAGCTGCGCCGCGCCGAGGTGCCCGTGCCCCTGCTGACGATGACGCTGTGGATGGTGGCGCTGACCGCGCTGACGCTCACGGTGCTGGCCTTCGTCTTCGAGCGCCACCTGTGGCACTGGCCCGATGCCCAGGCCACGGGCGCCATCGTCTTCAACGGCGTGCTGGTGCTGGGCTTTGGCCAGACGGTCTGGTTCTTCCTGGCGCGCAGCCTGCCGCCCGTGGCGTCCACGCTGAGCGTGATGATGATCCCCGTGCTGGGCGTGTTCAGCGGCGCCTGGTGGCTGGGCGAGGTGCTGCACTGGCAGGACTGGACGGCCGTGGCGCTGATGGTGGTGGCCATCGCCTCGGTGCTGTGGCCGGCGCGCGGCCGCTGAGGGCAAGCAGGGGAAGGTCGGGAGAAGAAGACGCAGCCTGACTGCCCACACGGGCGCAGTCAGGCTGCAGGGCCTCAGCGTTGCGCCGTGGCCGGGGCGCCCAGCAGGCGCTGGATGTCGATGTTGTTGGGCAGCGCGTAGTCGTGGCTGCGCACGATGCGGCTGTCGTCGGTGCGAACCAGCTTCAGGCTCACATAGGTGTACTTGGCAGCCGCCGAGTACGTGCCCACCAGGACCAGGGCCGCATTGTGGTTGCGGGCGATGTCCTTGATCTCGCGCGACAGCAGCAGCTCGCCCGTGCCTTCCTTGACGTACACATCGCCGCGCAGCTTCAGCTCCTTGACGTTGTAGCCCTTGGCGGACAGCTGGGAGGCGTACAGCTCGCTGAGCGTGCGGCCCAGCGGGGCCGAGCGCGTCAGGTCGTTGACGTTGACCACGGTGGCCACGAGCACGGGCGCCTCGCCCAGTTCCTCGGTGTTCAGGCCCTTGACCAGCTCGTCCACGGCAGCGCGGCTGCTGGCGATGAAGGGGTTGGCTGCGGCCGACTGGTAGGTGGGCTCGCCACGGCGTGCGGCCGAGAACTCGGGCGAAGGCGCGGGGGCGGGCACGGCGCAGGCGGACAGCAGGGCCGCCGCAGCCAGCGCGGCCGGCAGGAGGGGCGTGCGCAGCGTCATTGGCCCACCACCTTCAGGTTCTTGGTGGGGAATTCGGGGCGCTCGTCCTCGGCCGTGAACAGCACGGCGTCGCTCTTTTCGAGGTAGTAGACGTCGGTCTTGCGCGCCAGGTACTGGTTGTTGCGCACCACCGTCGTCGTCAGCACGAGTTCGGGGTTGGGCAGGCGCTTGCCGTGGCGCACGACCTGGGCGCCGTAGCTCACCTGCAGCTGGGCCTGGGCCGGCTGCAGCATGACGGTCACGCCGCTTTGCACGAGCTTGGTGATGATCAGCTCACGAAAGCCCTTGTCGAACGGGCTGGGCTCGGCCGGCAGGGCCACGTGGACCGGCGTGGTGCGCTCGATGCCGGTCTTTTGCAGTGTCTCCAGCGTCTTGGCGACGACATCGTTGGCCACGGAGTCCCAGTGGCCGGCAGCGCCGATCTTGGGCTGGGCCGTGGCTTCGAAGTAGCTGGTCATCGGTGCATTGACGCAGCCCGCCAGGGCCAGGCAGAGGCCCGCCAGGGCCAGGCCGCCGGCGGATTTGAACGATCGCATGGATTTCTCCTCGGTGCGGGGGCGCGCTGCGGCGGATTGCTGCAGCTGCGCAAAGTGTCGATTGTGGCTTCGCCGCGAGGCACTGACAAGAAAGTGCCCCGTATCCGGATGTTGCCGTGCTCAGCCGTTGGCGCGCTTTTGCAGGATCTCGAAGGCAGGCAGGGTCTTGCCTTCCAGCACTTCCAGGAAGGCGCCGCCGCCCGTGGAGATGTAGCCGACCTGGTCCTCGATGCCGTACTTGGCGATGGCGGCCAGGGTATCGCCGCCACCGGCGATGCTGAAGGCGTCGGACTCGGCAATCGCCTGGGCCACGACCTTGGTGCCGTTGGCGAACTGGTCGAACTCGAACACGCCCATGGGGCCGTTCCAGACGATGGTGCCGGCCTTGCGCAGTTGCTCGGCCAGGCGGGCGGCGGTCTCGGGGCCGATGTCCAGGATCATGTCGTCGTCAGCCACTTCGGTGGCCTTCTTGACGGTGGCGGGCGCGTCGGCCGCGAAGGTCTTGGAGACCACCACGTCGGTGGGAATCGGCACCTCGGCGCCGCGTGCGGCCATGGCGTCGATCACGGCGCGGGCCTCGCCGACCAGGTCGGCCTCGGCCAGGCTCTTGCCGATCTTCAGGCCCGCCGCCAGCATGAAGGTGTTGGCAATGCCGCCGCCCACGATGAGCTGGTCCACGTTCTTGGCCAGCGACTGCAGGATGGTCAGCTTGGTCGAGACCTTGGAGCCTGCCACGATGGCGGCCAGCGGGCGGCGCGGGTTGGCCAGGGCCTTGGTGATGGCGTCGATCTCGGCCGACAGCAGCGGTCCCGCGCAGGCAATGGGCGCGAACTGGGCGATGCCGTAGGTGGTTCCCTCGGCACGGTGGGCAGTGCCGAAGGCGTCGTGCACGAAGATGTCGCACAGCGCGGCCAGCTTGCGGGCCAGTTCTTCCTTGTTCTTCTTCTCGCCCACGTTCACGCGGCAGTTCTCCAGCAGCACGACCTGGCCGGGCGCCACCTGCACGCCGTCCACCCAGTCGGCGACCAGGGGCACTTCGCGGCCCAGCAGCTCGCCCAGGCGGCGGGCGACGGGCGCCAGCGAATCGGCGGGCTTGAACTCGCCTTCGGTGGGACGGCCCAGGTGGCTGGTCACCATCACGGCGGCGCCGGCCTTCAGTGCCATCTCGATGGCGGGCACGGAGGCGCGCACGCGCGTGTCCTCGGTGATCTCGCCGGCATCGTTCAGGGGCACGTTGAGGTCGGCGCGGATGAAGACGCGCTGGCCCTGGGCCTTGCCCTGGGCGCACAGATCGGAGAAACGGAGAATGTTCATGACGGCGGCGTTGCGATCGGTGGCGATCGCCATGGAATTGAAACGAAAAAGAGGTAAAGCGCGGCCATTGTAGGCGGCGTGCCCGCTCCGGCAGCGGGCGTGCGCACCGGCGATCCGGGGCATCGGGAACGCCTGTAATCCGGTTTCAGCCGGGGAGCCGGGCGCTCTCGGTCGCTCTGGGCCGCGCTGCGCCTACCAGCCCAGGCCGATATGCAGTGGCAGATAGACCGCCATGCCAAGCGCGATCGTTCCCATGATGCTGCGCTTGTAAAAAAAATACATGACCGCGCAAGCCAGGGCCGGCAGGCGCGCATCGACCACGGTGGAGATCAGCCGGCCGTTGGTCATCACGATCTCGGGCGCAATCACGGCCGCCAGGGCCGCCAGCGGCGCGTACTTGAGGCCGCGCTTGAGCCATTGCGGCAAGGGCACCTCGCGCTCGGGAATCAGGAAGAAGGCGCGTGTGAACAGCGTGATGGCCGCCAGGCCCACGCAGGCCAGCCAGGGCCACAGCCAGGACAGATCCATCAGAGCGTTTCCTTTTCCTTGGTTTGCACGGGCCGGGCGTCTTCGTCCAGCGGCAGCCGGGCATGGCGCTCGCCATGGGCTGTATCGGGCGGGAGAATCACCGGGCCTGACTCCCCTTTTTCAGGCGCCTGCAGTGCGCGCAGGCGCTGCTGCAGCGTTTCCGCCAGCAGGCCTGCGGCCACGGCTGCCGCGATGGCCACGAGGATATTGAGCTTGAGCGGCAGCGCAAAGGCCGCCACGGCCGCGCTGGCCGCAACCACGCCTGCCACCCAGGTGGCACGGTCGTTGAGCATGGACAGCAGCACGCCCATCAGGGCCAGCACGCCCGCAAAGCCCAGTCCCCAGGACAGGGGCACCTGGTCGGCCAGCAGGATGCCTAGCGTGGACGGGATCTGCCAGGCCAGCCAGTTGGTCGAGGCGGCACCCCAGAAATAGGGCAGCTGCTCGGGCTGGGGCCGGGCATCGGGGTAGCGTTTCATGAAGCCCACGAAGATCACGTCGCCGCTGAAATAGGCGATGGCCAGGCGGTGGCGCAGGCGCAGGTGGGCAAAGTAGCTGCGCCACATGCTGCTGAGGATGACGAAGCGCAGGTTCACGCAGATGGCCGTGAACCAGACCACCCACATGGGCGCGCCCACGGCCATCAGCGGCAGCACGGCCAGCTGGGCACTGCCGGCATAGACCAGCAGGCCCATGAACAGCGCCAGGGGCAAGGACATGCCGCTCTTGATCATGGCCACGCCCGTGACCAGGCCCCAGGCGCCGATGCCCAGCGCCGTGCCCGACATGTCGCGCACGCCGGTCATGAAGGCGGGATCGCGCGCAATGCCGCGTGCGCGCTCCACCAGGGGCTGCAGGTTCATGGCGTGCCGCCGCTGGCAGCACCGTCCAGGATGGCTCCTTCAGGCAGATCGAAGCCGCGCAGGAAATCGCCTGCCGCCAGCCGCTTGCCGCCCGCGCGCTGCAGCAGCGTCATGCACAGCACGCCCTGGCCGCAGGCCACGCGCACGCCGTCGGCGCCTGCGGACAGCACGGTGCCGGGCACTGCCGCCGCCAAGGCGGCGGCGGGGTCGGCGTGAGCCTCCCAGACCTTGATGGATTCATCGCCGTACTGCGTGGCGCCGCCCGGGAAGGGATTGAAGGCGCGCAGGCGCCGGGCAATGGCCTCGGCATCCTGGCGCCAGTCGATCTGGCTTTCGGCCTTTTCGATCTTGTGCGCGTAGTTCACGCCCTCGGCAGGCTGGGGCGTGCGCGGCAGGCCGCCGCAGGCGCTCATCTCCAGCGCCTCGACGATGAGGCGCCCGCCCAGGTCGGCCAGCTTGTCGTGCAGGCTGGCCGTGGTGTCGTCGGCGGTGATGGGCAGGCGCTCGACCAGGCACATGTCGCCCGTGTCCAGGCCCGCGTCCATCTGCATGATGGTGACGCCGGTCTCGGCATCGCCGGCCTCGATGGCGCGGTGGATGGGGGCGGCGCCGCGCCAGCGCGGCAGCAGGCTGGCGTGGATGTTCAGGCAGCCGCGCGGGGGCGTATCGAGCACCCACTGCGGCAGGATCAGCCCGTAGGCGGCCACGACCATGACATCGGCCTGGGCCGCTTCGATGGCGGCGCGGGCGGCGGCGGCCTCTTCGGGGTATTTGCCGTCCAGGCGCAGGCTGCGCGGCTGGGCCACGGCAATGCCATGCTCCAGAGCGCACTGCTTGACGGGAGAGGCCTGCAGCTTCATGCCGCGCCCGGCGGGACGGTCGGGCTGGGTCAGCACCAGGGGGACGGTGAAGCCCGCGGCGAGCAGGCGTTCAAGGGCAACGCGCGCGAACTCGGGCGTGCCGGCAAAAATGACTCTCATGCAATCCAGTAGGGACGGTGGGGACGGTGTGCAGGCTCAACGCCGATCGTCGTCATTGAACACTTCGTCGGTGAACATCACGCGGCGCACCACGCCGGCGGGGTCGATATGCACATGGGCCTGGCGGCGAATGCCATTTTCCAGGATACGGTAGGTCCAGATGTCGCCGTTGAAACTGTAGACCCTCTCGATCAGCGCAGGCGGGCCGAAGAGCTGGCGCACGCTTTCGCGGGTGTCCTCGCCATTGCGCAGGGCGTGGAAGCGTTCGATGGTGAGTGCCTGCTCCACGCGCACCAGGCGCTGGCTGGCGTCGAAATCCATGTGATAGACCTGCTGGCCTGCAGGCTGCCAGCTGTAGACCAGGCGCGTGCCGCCGCCGTCCAGCGGCAGGCTCAGGGTCGGGCGGCCCATGGATCGCTCGATGTCGGCCCGTGGCGTGCCGGGCTTTTGCCACTCGGGTACGGTGCAGCCGGCCAGCAACAGGGACAGGGCCAGCAGCGCCCAGGCAACGAGGCCCGCGCCGTCCATCTTCCAGCGCGGCATGAAGCGAGGCGCTGGCAGGCGGGTCATGCGCGTTCTGCCTGTTTCTGCTGCTTGAGCAGCTTGGTCTTGATGCGGTTGCGCTTGAGCGGCGACAGGTATTCGACGAAGACCTTGCCCATCAGGTGGTCCATCTCGTGCTGGATGCAGATGGCCTTGAAGCCTTCGGCCTCGATGATGCGTTCGTTGCCGTTCTCGTCCAGCGCCTTGACCTTGATGGCCGTGGAGCGCTCGACACCGTCGTAGATGCCGGGCACGGACAGACAGCCTTCCTCGCCCAATTGCTTCTCGTCGCTGGCCCAGAGCAGCTCGGGGTTGATCAGCGCAAAGGGCTCGTCGCGGCCTTCGGAGACATCGACCACGACCACGCGTTCATGCACATTCACCTGGGTGGCGGCCAGTCCCACGCCCTGGGCGTCATACATGGTGGCGTACATGTCCTGGACCAGTTGGCGAATGCGGTCATCGACCTTGGCGACCGGCTTGGCGACGGTGTGCAGGCGGGGGTCGGGATAGCAAAGAATGGGCAGAATGGACATGGCGTGGTCGGTGAATGTCGTTATTTTCGCCACTTTTCTGCCTGGGCGCAGCGGGACGACGCAATAAGCGTTGCCCTCTCATGGCCTTGCACGCAGAATCTTTGCTGATTTGTAAGACCTGTATGGCCGTTCATGACAAGATCGGCCGTGCCGCAGTGCCTAGGAGGGACGCTGTGTCAGACACAAGAAGAGGAATTCCATGACTGCATTCGCCACAGCTCGTACCTGGACTGTTGCCTCGGCCCTGATCGCCGCGTGTGCGGCGGCCCACGCGCAGCAGTATCCGGTGACGCCATCGCAGCGCTCGGCAGCCCAGCAGGTGGCGCAGCAGGGCGTTCCCGTGGGTGAGCTGGCGCCCGATGCGCCCGACAGCTACACCGTCAAGCGCGGCGACACGCTGTGGGGCATCTCCGGCATGTTCCTGCGCCGTCCCTGGCGCTGGCCCGAGCTGTGGGGCATGAACATGCAGGCCATCGCCAACCCCCATCTCATCTATCCGGGCCAGGTGCTGTACCTGGACAAGCGTGACGGCTACGCCCGCCTGAGCACGGCCCGCCCCATGGGCGATGGCGGAGAGCCCGGCGTGGTCCGCATCACTCCGAGCACGCGCAGCGAATCCCTGGCCCAGGCGGCCCTGCCCACGCTGCAGCCCCATCTGATCGAGCCCTTCCTGGCCGAGCCCCTGGTCGTCGATGCCGAAACGCTGCTGCGTGCGCCACGCCTGATCGCCACCACGGACGAGCGCGTGCTCATGGCCAGCGGCGACCGCGCCTATGCACGCGGCACGGCCGAGGCGCCGCTGCGCAAGGGGGACGGCCTGCCGCGCCAGTACCGCGTCTTCCGCGATGCCGTGGCGCTCAAGGACCCCATCTCCGGCGAGGTGCTGGGCTATGAGGCCAAGTACCTGGGCCTGGCCGATCTCATCGAGGGCGAGACCACGCTGGAGATCGTCGACAGCAAGGGCGAAAAGCACCAGCAGAACTCTCCCGCCACGGTGGACCTGTCGCGTTCCAAGACCGAAATGCGCGCCGGCGACCGCCTGCTGCCCGCGCCCGAGCGCACCTACATGAACTACGCGCCCCACGCGCCGCAACAGGCAGTGAAGGCCCATGTGGTTTCCCTGTACGGTGATCAGGCCGTGCGCTGGGCGGCCAACAACCAGGTCATTGCCATCAACAAGGGCACGCAGGACGGCATGGACGTGGGCACGGTGCTGGAGCTGATACGCCGCGGCGCACGCATCGTGGACAAGACGGGCGAGAAAAAGGAAGAGGTGCAACTGCCCGACGAACACAACGGCCATGCCATGGTGTTCCGGACCTTCGATCGCGTCTCCTACGCGCTGATCCTGGAGGCGCGGCGCGGTGTCGAGGTCGGCGACAGCCTGACCTCGCCGGCTCCTTGAGCCACCACGGCCTGCCGGCAGCGCCATGGCGGCCGCCCTGCAGTCCACGGACCGGTTGGCTCCTGACGAACTCTCTGCCTGGCTCCGGCTGCTGCTGACGCCCGGAGTGGGCCGCACCACGGCCCGGCGTCTGTTGGCGGCCTGCGGTGGTGCGCAGGACATCTGGAGCGGCCCGCCGTCCGCCTGGCACGGACTGGTGACCGCCGCTCAGGCCCATGCCCTGCAGACCGTGCCCCAGCGCCTGGACCAGCTTGTGGCGGCCACGGCGCAATGGCTGGACCAGCCCGCTTCCGGGCAGTTGCATGCCGTGCTTGCGCTGGGCCATCCCCAGTATCCGCAGGCGCTGCTGCAGACCGAAGATCCGCCGCTGCTGCTGCATGTGCAGGGCAGCGAGCGCTGCATGACAGGTTCTGGCCCCTGGTTCCCCTATCCACAGTCCCTGGCCATGGTCGGTAGCCGCGGGCCGACGGTCCAGGGCGCGGCCAACGCGCGTGCCATGGCGCAGGCGCTGGCCGAGGCCGGCCTGTGCATCGTCTCCGGACTGGCGCAAGGCGTGGATGGCGCGGCCCATGAAGGCGCGCTGCGCGCGGCGCCACGCCTGGGCGGACTGGGTGCTCCCGTCACCATTGCTGTCGTCGGCACGGGCCTGGACCAGGTCTACCCGCGGCGCCATGCCGCCCTGGCTCGCGAAGTGGCCAGCCACGGGCTGATCGTCAGCGAATATCCGCTGGGCACCGGCCCCATGGCCGCGCACTTTCCACAGCGCAATCGCATCATCGCGGGCCTGTCCCAGGGCACGCTGGTGGTCGAGGCGGCCCTGCAGTCGGGCTCGCTGATCACGGCCAGGCTGGCCAGCGAACAGGGCCGCGAAGTCTTTGCCATTCCTGGCTCCATCCACGCGCCCCAGTCGCGTGGCTGCCATGCGCTGTTGCGCCAGGGCGCCAAGCTCGTGGAAACGGCGCAGGACGTGCTCGATGAGCTGCAGGGCACGGCCGCGCGCCTGCCGCTTCCCAAGCCTGTATCGGCAGCGGCAGCTGTCCAGTCCGCCCAGGACCCTGAGAGCGACGCCACCCTGCGCGCCCTGGCCCACGACCCGCTGTCGCTGGACGAGCTCATGGACCGCACAGGCATGGACGCCGCAGCCCTGCAGGCCCACCTGCTGGAGCTGGAACTGGAAGGCCGCGTGGAACGCCTGCCCGGCGGCCTGTTCCAGCGCCTGGCCCAGGCCTGATCTCAAAAACTGGCGCGTCCCCAAGCGGGAGATGCCGAGCAAGAGCCGCCTCGCGGTGGGGGCGCCTAGCCGATGGCATCGTCCCCCTCCCCCGCGAAGCGGGTAGAGAGGCGCCGTGCCCCGGGGGAAGGCGCGTAGCGCCTCAGTGGGAGCTTAGCCTTTCAGGGTTCGCCTGAATCTTCTGCAGCGCATCCCGCGTCGCGCGCACGGTGAGCGCCTCCTCGTCATGCACGGCCAGCAGGCCGGACTGCAGGTAGGAGGCCATGCGCCGCAGCTGCAGCAGGTGGCAGGTGCCATCGAGCGCGGCGAACAGGTGCAGTTGCTTGCGGCGGCTGCGCCAGGTGTATTGCACCTGGATGCGCGCGCCGTTGTGGTCCAGGGTGAACCAGCGGCCCGTCTCCAGAGAGGCCGCCCATTCCAGCATCACCGGCTCCACGGCCGTGTTCGTGCTCGGGATGACGTTGAGGCCGGCCGTGTCCACGCCCAGGATCATCTCGATGTTCTCGGGCGACAGCGGCATGTCCTCGTCGAGCATGCCGTCTTCATTGATGTACTGCTCCAGATGGGCCAGCCGCTGCGCCATGGCCTCGATGCGGGCCGGGGCGATGGTCGCGGTCTTGGAGACAAAGGCCTCGGCCAGCGTGTCGGTGACCAGCTTGATGCGCGTGGACTGGGCGTCGCCCGTGACACCGATCAGGGCCAGTCCTTCGCGCAGGGTCTGCAAAAGCGTCGGCAGCGTCTGGATCACGCGCGAGCGTTCCTGGCGCGTGGGCTTGGCGCTGGCGGCCCAGACCAGTTCGCTGGCGGCCTGCTTGAAGCGCATGGTGCGCGCGTCCTTGGCACCGTGGCGCACGGCGGCCAGGGCCAGCACCTCGGTCCAGGTCTTGAACAGGAACTCGCGGATCTCCTTGCGCACCGGCATGTCGGTGAGCAGGTGGCGCAGCTCGATCGTGTATTGGATGGCCAGGGTTTCCTTTTGCTCCACCTGCTGGGCCACGGTGACGATCTTGGCCTTGTCCTGCGACTGGGTCAGGTAGCGCGCCAGGAAATCCTCGAACTCGCGCAGCACCAGCACGAACACTTTCTGGCCCGTTTCGGGGTATTGCTCGATGACCTGGACGATGCGCCGGATCTCGGACTCCAGCGCGCTGCCGCTGATGCTGGAAGCGTCGAATCCCATCACGCAGGAGCCCAGGCGGTCGATCAGCAGCCGGGCCGGATGGCGCAGGTTGCTGAAGAATTCCGGCTCGGCCAGTGCCACGCGCAGCACCGGCACCTGCAGCCGGGCAAACCAGACCCGCACCGAGGGCGGAATGCGGTCCTCGGTCAGGATGGCCTGGAACATCAGGGCCACGATCTCGATGGTGGCCTTTTCGCCCGAGGTGGTGGCCTTGCGCTTGAGGTCGGCCGAACGTTCGCGCACCTGCCCGACCAGCTGGCCGATGGCAGCCGGACTGACATCGATGTGCAGCGTGGTCAGGCCCTGGGCCAGCATCTGCTGGTACTGCGTCTGGGCCACCACGCGCTGCTCCAGCAAGGCCTGGGTCAGCGCGGCCGATGCGGGCGCCTGGGGCATGCCTGCGCCCACACCGGGCACCAGGCCCTGCACGCCCACGCCCGGCTGCATGAGCAGGCGGCGCAACTGGCCCACGACTTCCTGGGCGCGGTGGCGTGCGCGCGAAAGGGTTGTCAGGCCTACGGGCATGGCGGGCATCGCCGGCATCTGGCCATGGGGGGGCACCGCAGTGTCGGGCGGGTAGGCGGCAGCGCCGGGCACGCCGCCCATCTGCGTGGGCGCATAGGCCGAGGAATGCTGTGATGCAGTGGCATGCTGCGAGGCCGCAGCAGGTGGCGCGGCGGTCTGGCCCAGGCCCATGGCGCGCGTGGAGTTGCCTGCCTCGGTGCGCCGCACGCGCATGGCCACGTCCTGCGAGCGGGTGACGCCCTGGCCGTCCAGCAGCACATGGGCGGCCTGGTACTCGGTCACCAGCACGGGTGCCAGGGCCGTCTGCAGCAGGTCCAGCACGCGCTGCAGATCACCGCGCTGCAGGCCCGTGGCCAGCCATTGCTCGACCAGGTGCCGGCACACGGTTTCGGTGCGCAGGATATCGTCCGAGGGCAGCTCGCGGCCCTCGATGAACTGCATGCGCAGACGCAGCGTGTCGAAGGCCGGCGCTGCGGTCTCTCCCATGGCCAGGGCCATGCGGGAGGCCAGGATCTTGTTCTCCACCACATCGTCGCTGAGCAACTCGAACTGCAGCGCGCCGCGCTGCGGCACGGCGGCAGGCGCGGCTTTGGCCGGCTGCAGCGCGCCTTGCAGGGCCTGCATGCTGGCGTTCAGCCAGGCGCTCTGGTGCTGGCGGTAGTTGCCCCAGGCTTCACGCCGCTCCTGCATTTCGCGCTGCGTGCCCACGGCCTGGGCCTGTTGCTCCATCTGCGCCAGCAGCTGCTGGGCCACGCCGGGCAGGCCCTTGCACAGTCCTCGCACCCAATGCAAACGCGCCTGCTGGCCCAGGGAGGACTGGGGGCCAGCAGGCGCGTTGGAAGGGTGGGGCAGGGAGGGCATGCCCGGGAGTGTAAGCCGGTCCAGGGCTAAAACATCCGCTTACACGGTGGCGCCGGCGTTGGGGTCGTTGGGGTCCGTGGAAGCCTTGGGCGCCTTGATCAGATCCTCGCGCTTGACGCCCAGCCACATGGCGATGGCGGCGGCCACGAAGACCGAGGAATAGATGCCGAACAGGATGCCGATGGTCAGCGCCAGCGCGAAGTAGTGCAGGCTGGGACCGCCGAAGAAGAACATGGACAGCACCATGGCCTCGGTGGAGGCGTGGGTGATGATGGTGCGGCTCATGGTGCTGGTGATGGCGTGGTCGATCACCTCGGTGGTGCTGAGCTTGCGGAACTTGCGGAAGGCTTCGCGGATACGGTCGAAGATCACGACCGACTCGTTGACCGAGTAGCCCAGCACGGCCAGCACGCCGGCCAGCACCGACAGCGAGAACTCCCATTGGAAGAACGCGAAGAAGCCCAGGATGATGATCACGTCGTGCAGGTTGGCGATCACGGCGGCCACGCCGAACTTCCACTCGAAGCGCATGGCCAGGTAGATCACGATGCCCAGCACCACGAAGCCCAGGGCCATCAGGCCGTTGTGCATGAGCTCGTCACCCACCTGCGGGCCCACGAACTCGGTGCGGCGCAGCGTGACTTCGGCGTCTTCCTTCTTGAGTGCCGTGAGTACTTGCTCGCTTTGCTGGGCCGAGGTCACGTCCTTTTGCACGGGCAGGCGGATCATCACGTCGCGCGATGTGCCGAAGTTCTGCACCGTGACATCGGCGTAGCCGAGGCCGGCGACCGTGTCGCGCACCTTGGCGATGTTGGCGGGCTGGGTATAGGCCACCTCCATCACGGTGCCGCCCGTGAATTCCACGGACAGGTGCAGGCCGCGGGTGAGCAGGAAGAACACGGCCAGCGCGAAGGTGATGAAGGACACCGCGTTGAGGATCAACGCGTACTTCATGAAGGGGATGTCTTTGCGGATGCGGAAGAACTCCATGGTCTTCCCCCTTTCAGTTGTTGGCGCCGGAATCGGCGACGCTGGATCCCTTGGCCGTCACCGAGCGCAGCTGGCTGGTGTCTTCAGGCTTCCAGACCTGGCCGATGGAAATGCTCTTGAGCTTCTTGCGGCGGCCGTACCAGAGGTTGACCAGGCCGCGCGAGAAGAACACGGCCGAGAACATGCTGGTCAGGATGCCGATGCAGTGCACCACGGCGAAGCCGCGCACCGGGCCGGAGCCGAAGGCCAGCAGCGCCAGGCCCGCGATCAGCGTGGTCACGTTCGAGTCCAGGATGGTGTGCCAGGCGTTCTCGTAGCCCGCATGGATGGCCGCCTGCGGCGACGCGCCGCCGCGCAGTTCCTCGCGGATGCGCTCGTTGATCAGCACGTTGGAGTCGATGGCCACGCCCAGCGCCAGCGCCATGGCGGCGATGCCGGGCAGGGTCAGCGTGGCCTGCAGCATGGACAGGATGGCCAGCAGCAGCAGCACGTTGACCGACAGGGCCACCGTGGAGATCACGCCGAACAGCAGGTAGTACACGCACATGAAGGCCGCGATGGCCACCAGGCCCCAGACCACGGAGTGGATGCCGCGGTTGATGTTGTCGGCGCCCAGGCTGGGGCCGATGGTGTATTCCTCGATGATCTCCATGGGCGCGGCCAGCGAGCCGGCGCGCAGCAGCAGGGCCGTGTCGTTGGCTTCCGCCGTGGTCATGCGGCCCGAGATCTGCACGCGTCCGCCGCCGATCTCGGTGCGGATCACGGGAGCCGTCACGACCTCGCCCTTGCCCTTTTCGAACAGGATGATGGCCATGCGCTTGCCCACGTTCTCGCGCGTGATGTCCTTGAAGATGCGTGCGCCCTTGGCATCCAGCACCAGGTTGACCGTGGGCTCCTGGGTCTGGCTGTCGAAGCCGGGCTGTGCGTCGGTGAGGTTCTCGCCGGTCAGCACGACCTGCTTTTGCACGATCACGGCCTGGGCGTTGCGGTCCAGGTAGCGCTCGGAGCCGAAGGGCACGGGGCCCGAACCCAGTTCAGCGCCGCGCGCCTCGGAGGATTCGTCGACCAGGCGCACTTCCAGCGTGGCCGTGCGGCCCAGGATGTCCTTGGCCTTGGCCGTGTCCTGCACGCCGGGCAGTTGCACGATGATGCGGTCCAGGCCCTGCTGCTGGATCACGGGCTCGGCCACGCCCAGCTCGTTGATACGGTTGTGCAGGGTGACGATGTTCTGCTTGAGCGCCTGCTCCTGCACCTTGCGCAGGGCTTCGGGCTTGATGGAGGCCAGCAGCTTGAAGCCTGCGCCATCCGGCTCGGAGGTGGCTGCCAGATCGGGGAACTGGTCGGAGACCAGGTTGCGCGCGGCCGTGAGCATGGCTTCGTCGCGCACGCGGATCTCGACGGTGTTGCCGTTGCGCGAGACGCCGCCGTGGCGGATGTTCTTGTCGCGCAGCGAGCTGCGCAGGTCGCCGGCAAAGGAGTCGGCCTTCTTGGTCAGGGCGGCGGCCATGTCCACCTGCAGCATGAAGTGCACGCCACCGCGCAGATCCAGCCCCAGGTACATGGGCTTGGCGCCGACGGCCGTGAGCCATTGCGGCGAGCGCGACACCAGGTTCAGGGCCACGATGTAGGCCGGGTCGTTGGCATCGGGGATCAGGGCCTTCTGGATCACGTCCTTGGCCTTGAGCTGCTCGTCGGGCGTGTTGAAGCGCGCGCGCACCGAGGTGCCTTCGATGGACAGGACGTCGGGCTTGACATCGGCAGCCTTCAAGGCCTCTTCGACTTTCTGCAGCGCGGCGTTGTCCACCTTGATGGTGGCCTTGGCCGAGGAGACCTGCACCGCAGGCGCCTCACCGAAAAAATTGGGCAGGGTGTAGAGCACCCCTACCAGCAGCGCGATCACGATGATCGCGTACTTCCAGACCGGATATCGGTTCATGATCGCGCTCTTCGCTCTTTGTAGACAGCAACGCACAAAAGGGTGTGCTGCCGCCTGCGCGGTCCGCACACCCGCAAGACAGGGACAGCGCTTACTTCAGCGTGTCCTTGGGCAGCACCTGGACGACGGCGCTGCGCTGGATCTGGACTTCCACACCCGAGGCGATCTCGATGTGCAGGAATTGCTCGGACATGCGCGTCACGCGGCCGATGATGCCGCCGGCCGTTGCCACTTCGTCACCCTTGGCCAGTGCCTCGATCATGGAGCGATGCTCCTTCTGGCGCTTCATCTGCGGACGGATCATCACGAAGTACAGCACCACGAACATCAGCGCCAGAGGCGCCATGCCCATCAACTGCGACATGAAGTCGCCACCGGAGGCTGCTGCTGCGGGTGCGGTCTGGGCAAAAGCGGAAGAAATAAACACGGGCAAGACTCCAGGATTGGAAGGTCGAAAAAGGGTCGCTGCGCACGCCGATATGCACGGGCCCGCGCAGGAGAACGGAGCATTGTATGCGTCAGCCCTGACCCACATGGGCTGCCAGGATCTGGCTGCTGCGGGTTTTTCGGCGACGATGGCTGCAACTGGCGGCCATCTGCCGTTTTTAAAGGGGCGGAGCGCGGGTTTTCGTGGTTTTTGCGCCCGGCGTGACGGCAGTTGAAGCGGCCCCGGAGGCAGCCGCGCCGCCCGCACCTCACGGTACGGGCGGCGGCCGCGATCTTACAGGACGCCCCTGTGGCGGGGCTGTCCGTGTGGTTTCAGGCCACGCCGACTGCGGGCTGTCCCGTGCTGCCCGCGCCCCGTGACGGGGCGTTCCAGCGTGCCATCAGCGCCTTCCACTTGGTGCGGGCCGCAGCCAGGTTGCGCTCCTTGACGTGGCCGTAGCCGCGGATGTCCTCGGGAATGCTGGCGATCTCCACGGCCAGCGCCAGGCGCTCGGGCGTGAGCTCGGACAGCAGTCCTTCTATGCACTGGCGGTATTCCTGGATCAGGGCGCGCTCGGTGCGGCGTTCCTGCGTGCGGCCGAAGGGGTCCAGCGCCGTGCCGCGCAGGCCCTTCATCTTCGCCAGCACCTGCATGGCCTTGCGCATCCAGGGACCGTAGGACTTCTTGACCAGATGGCCCTGCTCGTCCTTGGCGGCCGACGACGGCGGCGCCAGGTGGTGGACCACGCGGTAGTCGCCCTCGAACATGCTGGCGATGCGCTGGCTGAAGGCCGCATCGGTGTGCAGGCGCGCGACCTCGTACTCATCCTTGTAGGCCATGAGTTTGAACAGATAGCGGGCCACGGCTTGCGACAGGCGCGTGCCCGAGCCCGCCACGGCGCGCTCGGCGGCATGGACCTTGTCCACGAAGGCCTGGTACTCGGCCGCATAGGCGGCGTTCTGGTAGGCCGTGAGGAAGTCCACGCGCTTGGCCACCATCTCGGTCAGCGAAGGCTTCTTGACGAACTGGATCACCTGGGCCGTCTGGAACAGGGCGCGCACGGCAGCCAGGTCATGGGCGCAGCGGCGGCCCCACTCGAAGGCGGCCTTGTTGTTGTCGGCCTGCACGCCGTTGAGTTCGATGGCACGCATCAGCGCCGCATGCGACAGCGGCACGCGGCCCTTTTGCCAGGCGTAGCCCAGGATCAGCGGGTTGGTGTAGATGCTGTCGCCCAGCAGCTGCACGGCCACCTGCTCGGCGTCGAAGCTGCCCAGCAGCTCGGGGCCCACGGCCTGGGCCAGTGCGCTGGCGCAGCGGTCGTCCGGCGCCTGCCAGTCAGGGTTGGTGACGAAGGCTGCCGTGGGCGAACCATGGCTGTTGAGCGCCACGAAGGTGCGGCCCGGCTGCATCACGGACATGGTGGTCGGCGTGGCCGTGACGATGGGGTCGCAGCCGATCACCAGGTCGGCCTTGGCCATGTCCACCTTGGTGGTGTAGATGGCTTCGGGGCGGTTTGCGATCTGGATGTGGCTCCAGGTGGAGCCGCCCTTTTGCGCCAGGCCGGCCGCATCCTGGGTGATCACGCCCTTGCCCTCCAGGTGGGCCGCCATGCCCAGCAGCGAGCCGATGGTGATCACGCCCGTGCCGCCGACGCCGGCCACGACGATGCCCCAGGCCTGCTCGGCCACCGGCAGCACGGGCTCCGGGATGGCGGGCAGCATGGACAGGTCGCCCTTTTTCTCCTTCTTGGGCTTCTTGAGCTGGCCACCTTCGATGGTGACGAAGCTGGGGCAAAAGCCCTTCACGCAGGAGTAGTCCTTGTTGCAGGTGTTCTGGTTGATGCGGCGCTTGCGGCCGAACTCGGTCTCCACCGGCTCGACCGACAGGCAGTTGGACTGCACCGAGCAGTCGCCGCAGCCCTCGCAGACCAGCTCGTTGATGACCACGGTCTTGTCGGGCGTGGCCAGCGTGCCGCGTTTGCGGCGGCGGCGCTTTTCGGTGGCGCAGGTCTGGTCGTAGATGATGGCCGTGCAGCCCTTGAGGGCGCGGAACTCGCGCTGGATGCGGTCCAGCTCGTCGCGGTGGTGCACGGTCACGCCCTCGGCCAGCGCCACGCCGTCGTACTTGGCGGGCTCGTCGGTGACGATGACCAGTTTGGCCACGCCCTCGGACTTGAGGCTGTTCATGATCTGCAGCACCGAATGGCCCTCGGGCCGCTCGCCCACGCGCTGGCCGCCCGTCATGGCCACGGCGTCGTTGTACAGCAGCTTGTAGGTGATGTTCACGCCGGCCGCGATGCTCTGGCGTATCGCCAGCAGGCCGCTGTGGAAGTAGGTGCCGTCGCCCAGGTTGGCGAAGACATGGGCGTCCTTGGTGAAGGGCGCCTGGCCCACCCAGGTCACGCCCTCGCCGCCCATCTGCGTGAAGGTGCTGGTGGAGCGGTCCATCCACACCGTCATGTAGTGGCAGCCGATGCCGGCCACGGCGCGGCTGCCCTCGGGCACGCGGGTGCTGGTGTTGTGCGGGCAGCCGCTGCAAAACCATGGCACGCGGTCGCCCGTGGGCTGGCTCTGGGCCACCTTGAGCGCGGCCTCGCGGGCGTCCAGCACGGCAATGCGCTCGTGCATGCGCTGGGCGATGTGTTCGGGCACGCCGATCTTGGTCAGGCGCTGGACGATGGCGCGCGCGATGAGGGCCGGCGTCAGGTCCGCATTGGGGCGCAGCAGCCAGTCCTGGCTGGGATTGGGCACCGACCATTCGCCGCCGTGCTCGTCGCTGAACTTGCCGACCACGTTGGGCCGCACGTCGGAGCGCCAGTTGTACAGCTCTTCCTTGATCTGGTATTCGATGACCTGGCGCTTTTCCTCCACCACCAGGATTTCCTGCAGGCCGCGCGCGAAGTCGCGCGTGATGGTGGCCTCCAGCGGCCAGACCACGTTGACCTTGTGCACGCGTATGCCCAGCTGGCGGCAGGTGTCGTCGTCCAGGCCCAGGTCGGCCAGGGCCTGGCGCATGTCGTTGTAGGCCTTTCCGCTGGCGATCAGGCCGAAGCGGTCGTTGGGGCCCTCGATCACGTTGTGGTTGAGCCGGTTGGCGCGCACATAGGCCAGGGCCGCATACCACTTGTAGTTCATCAGCCGCTGCTCCTGCTCCAGCGGCGCATCGGGCCAGCGGATGTGCAGGCCGCCGGGCGGCATCTGGAAGTCCTCGGGCAGGATGATGTTCACGCGGTCCGGCTCCACCGAGACGCTCGCCGAGGACTCGACCACCTCCTGGATGGTCTTCATGCCCGACCACAGGCCCGAGAAGCGGCTCATGGCAAAGGCATGCAGGCCCATGTCCAGGATGTCCTGCACATTGCTGGGAAAGAACACCGGCGTGCCGCAGGCCTTGAAGATGTGGTCGCTCTGGTGGGCGGCCGTGCTGCTCTTGCTGATGTGGTCGTCGCCGGCCAGCGCGATCACGCCGCCGTGCCGGGCCGTGCCCGCCATGTTGGCGTGCTTGAACACGTCGGAGCAGCGGTCCACGCCCGGGCCCTTGCCGTACCACAGGCCGAAGACGCCGTCGAACTTCTTGGTCTCGGGATAGAGATCCAGCTGCTGCGTGCCCCAGACGGCCGTGGCGCCCAGCTCTTCATTGACGCCGGGCTGGAAGACGATGTGGTTGGATTCAAGGTGCTTTTTCGCGGCCCATAGCGCCTGGTCATAGCCGCCCAGCGGGGAGCCCCGGTAGCCGCTGATGAAGCCTGCGGTGTTCAGGCCCGCTGCAGCGTCGCGCTGGCGCTGCAGCATGGGCAGGCGCACAAGGGCCTGGACTCCGCTCATGAATGCACGGCCGTGCTGCAGAGCGTATTTGTCGTCGAGGGTGACCGTCTCCAGGGCGCGGCGCACGTCTTCGGGCAGTGGGGCATTCATGGCTTGTCTCCATCGATGGTCGGTGCCCTGTCATGTCCTGCCCGGAACGGGAAAGAGGCATGCACGGCACTCGTTGTCTGAACCAAATCGCCTTTTTTCAGTGTATTCGTGCTCGTCTGATAGGTCTTTGCTTTCTTTGCGCTGTTTCAAGTATCCTGAGCAAGGATCTTTCTTGAAAACGGTGTTTTGTGCAAACTTTGGACAAATTCGACATTGCCATCCTCGGCCACCTGCAGGCCGACGCACGCTTGACCAATGCCGAGCTGGCCCAGCGCGTGGGCCTGTCGGCCGCGCCGTGCTGGCGCCGCGTGCGGGCGCTGGAAGAAGCGGGCTTCATCCGCGGCTACCACGCCGACATCGACCGCCACAAGATCGGCCTGGGCGTGCTGGCCTTCGTGCGGCTCGATGCCGTGCGCACGGCCGGCACGCTGACGCTGGAGATGGAGGACGCCATCCGCAAGCTGCCCGAGGTGGTCACCTGCCACTACATCAGCGGCACCGGCACCTTCGAGCTGCAGGTGGTGGCGCGCGACCTGGACAGCTTTGCGCAGTTCGCGCGCAACACGCTGCTGAACCTGCCCAACGTGAAGGACATGCAGACCAGTTTCTCGCTGGGCGAGATCAAGTCCAGCCATGCGCTGCCGCTGTCCCAGCTGGGACCCATGGCGGGCCAGGGACTGCCTGGCCAGTAGCCGCAGGCCGGCGGACTGGCCTATGAAGGTCGCGCCGAAGCGACAGTGTGCTCCTGTAACAGGAGCGAAAAACGGTTGTCGTACAAGGTGGTGATCGTGGTTATTAGTAAGGCAACCATTTCTGGCGCCACCCTGCGTTTGGCCCGAGAATCGGGACACATGGCCGCAGAACAATCAACACCAGACCCCGCCCAGCCACCCGCCTCAGAAACCGAGCCTTCCACCCAGCCCCCGGCCGAGCCCTCGGGCGCGGGGGCGCCGGGCACCCTGCTCGAGGACCCGTCCGGCATGGCCGCTGCCGACAGGGCGGCCGCCGAGGCCGAAGGCCAGAAGACGGCCCAGGCCCAGCAGGGCGTCTGGGCGCCGCTGTCCGGCCCCACCTTCCGCATGCTCTGGCTGATCTGGATGGCGGCCAATACCTGCATGTGGATGAACGATGTGGCGGCGGCATGGCTCATGACCTCGCTGACCACCTCGCCCGTGCTCGTGGCCCTGGTGCAATCGGCCTCCACGCTGCCCGTCTTCCTGCTGGGCCTGCCCAGCGGTGCGCTGGCCGACATCCTGGACCGGCGCCGCTACTTCATCGTCACCCAGTTCTGGGTGGCGGCCGTGGCTCTGGTGCTGTGCCTGTTCGTGCTCTCGGGCCGGATGACGGCGCACTGGCTGCTGGTGCTGACCTTTGCCAACGGCATCGGCCTGGCCATGCGCTGGCCCGTGTTCTCGGCATTGATTCCCGAACTCGTGCCCAAGCACCACCTGCCCTCGGCCATGGCGCTGAACGCGGTGGCCATGAACGCCTCGCGCATCATCGGACCCCTGGTGGCGGGCGCCATCATCGCCAGCCTGGGCAGTGCCTGGGTGTTCGTGCTGAACGCCGTGCTGTCCGTCATCTCGGGCATCGTGCTGATCCGCTGGAAGCGCCGCCACGTGGCCAACCCGCTGGGCCGCGAGCGCCTGCCCTCGGCCATGCGCGTGGGCCTGCAGTTCGTGCGCGAGTCGCCGCGCATGCATGCGGTGCTGGCGCGCACGGTGTGTTTCTTCCTGCAGTGCACGGCGGTGATGGCCCTGCTGCCCCTGGTGGCCCAGCGCCTGCACGGCCCGACCGAGGGCGGGGGCGGCGCTGAGACCTTCACGCTGCTGCTGGCCTCCATGGGGGCGGGCGCCATCGTGGGCGCCATGTTCCTGCCGCGCCTGCGCCAGGCCATGTCCAAGGAAAGGCTGATCCGGTCGGGCTCTGCCGTGCATGCGCTGGCCACGCTGGCCGTGGCCCTGTCGCCCAATGTCTACATGGCGGTGCCGGCCATGATGCTGGCCGGCATGGCGCTGATCTCCACGGCCAACGTGCTGGGCGTTTCGGCCCAGATGGCCCTGCCCAACTGGGTGCGGGCGCGCGGCATGTCCATCTACCAGATGTCCATCATGGGCGGCACGGCGGCAGGCGCCGCGCTCTGGGGACAGGTGGCCAGCATGGTGGGCGTGCGCGGCAGCCTCATGGTGGCGGCCGCCAGCGGCGTGGCCTGCATGCTGCTGGTGCAGCGCCTGGTGCGCGACCGCCAGATCGAGGAGGACCTGAGCCCCTCCAAGGCCTTCCAGCGCCCCGAGGTCAACATCCCCGAAGCCGGCCGCGTGGTCGTCACCATCGAGTACCAGATCGACCCCACCCAGGCCGAGGCCTTCCGCGCCCTCATGCAGGAAAGCCGCCGCAGCCGCATGCGCCAGGGCGCGCTGGGCTGGAGCCTGCTGCACAGCATGAGCCACCCGGAGCGCTACGTGGAGCAGATCATCGATGAGTCATGGACCGAGCACCTTCGCCGCTTCGACCGCGTCACCGCCGCCGACGTGGCGCTGCGCGACCGCAAGCTGGCGTATCACAAGGGCAAGGAACCGCCGCGCGTCACGAGGTACTTCGATACCCCCTGAGGCGCTGCGCGCCTTCCCCAGAGGGGGACGGCGCCCTCGCAGCGAGGCGGCTCTTGCTCGGCGCCCCTGGCGTTGGGCCGCGCCAGAGCGAGGGACAGTGGATAGAGGTGTGTCTGCGCTGGTCTTGTGCCATGCGGGGCGAGCCTTGGCGCAAAGGATAAAACCGGCGCACCCCAAAGCGGGAGGAAGCGGCGTAGCCGCTCAGGGGGTCACCTCAAGTGCGGGGCCTGGCTCGCCAGGGCGCGAGGCCAGAAGGCCCACAGGCGCAGGTTCTGCTTGATGCGGCCTGCCAGGTCGCCGGCTTCGGGGCCCCAGCCCATGAAGTAGTCGGCGCGCACGGCGCCGACGATGGCGCTGCCCGTGTCCTGGGCGAAGACCAGGCGGTTCAGCGCCACGGTGGGCCCGGATGTGGACAGCCAGACCGGTGTGCCGTAGGGGATGCTCTGCTTGTCCACGGCGATGGAGCGGCCTGGCGTCAGGGCCACGCCCTGGGCGCCCTTGGGGCCGAACTGCAGGTCCAGGCCTTCCAGCGGCTCCTCACGGAAGAAGACGTAGCGCGGGTTGCTCCACAGCATTTCATTGACGCGGCCGGGGTTGGCGGCCACCCAGGCGCTGATGCCGGGCCAGGTGGCGTCGCGCACCAGTCCCTGGTCCAGCAGCCAGCGGCCCACGCTCTTGTAGGGCTGGTCATTGGTGCCCGCAAAGGCGACGCGGATCGTGCGTTGCGCGCCTGTAGGCTCGGTGATGTTCAGGCGCCCCGATCCCTGGATGTGCAGCACCATCGCATCGACGGGGTCGCGCAGCCAGGCGATGGCGCGGCCTGCCAGGGCCGCCTGGGCCTCTGGCAGGGTCTCGATCTGCTGGCGCGAGAACCAGGGCTTGCGGCTGCCGAAGCCGGCGCCGGCCGGCGTCTTGTACAGCGGCACGTTGAATCCGTCGCCGGGCAGGCGCCGCGCCTCGAACAGCGGCTCGTAGTAGGCGGTCAGCATGCCGTCCGGGCCGCCGCCCAGCGCCTCGATGCGGTAGGGTTGCAGATTGGCCATGAGCCAGGCGCGCTGCTCGTCGCCCGTGGCGATGCTCAGCTGGCGCACATCGCGGCACAGGCCTGCGAAGACCGAACTGGGTCGTTCGCAGTTCTTGAGCCAAGCATTCCAGGCTTCGTGCAGCGCGTCCTCCTGCAGGCCGGGCAATTCGCTCCAGTCGGCCGCGATCCAGCGGCTCTTGGTGGGCGTGTTGGTGACCAGCGGGGGCCTGGGCGTGACGGCGGGAGAGCCGCCCGGCTGCAGATCGGGTACGGGCGAGGGGTCGTAGACCGGCTTGGTGGTGGTCGTGCAGGCGACCAGCGTCCCTACAATCAGCGCCATCGCGGCATGGCGCAGGAGGTGGAAATTCATGGGGTTGATTTTGCTCGAAGCACTGCTGGCCTTGGTGATTCTGGTCGCTATTGTGTGGTGGACCATGTTCTCCGGACGCCGCAAGGGCGAGTTGCCCGTGGACACGCCACGGGATTCGCATCCGTCTCCAGACAAACCCTCTCCCGGGCAGGATCGCAGCGGCCCGTGACGGCCGTGGAGGCAGCCTCGCGGAGCGGGCGCCGTCCTACGGGTATGCCCTGCCCGCACTGATAGGCTGTGCGCAGCCTGCTTTCCACAATGGGGACCCTGGCGCTACCGCACGGTGCGTTCCCAAGATTCAAAAGGAGTTTCCAATGCGCAAGCACATCGTTCTGGCCGCCGCAACGGCGGCCGCACTGTTCATCTCCGGCTGCGCGAACATGAGCGACACCCAGCGCCGCACGGCCACGGGCGCTGGCGTGGGCGCTGCAGCCGGCGCCGTGCTGGGCGCCGTCACCGGCGGCAGGGCCGGCACGGGTGCCGTGATCGGCGCTGGCGTGGGTGCACTGGGTACCTACATCTGGTCGCAGAACATGGAAAAGCAAAAGCGCGAGATGGAGCAGGCCACCCAGGGTACGGGCGTGAACGTGAGCCAGACGGCTGACAACCAGCTCAAGCTCGACATTCCCAGCGACATCTCGTTCGATACCAACCGTTCCGACATCAAGGGCAACTTCGCTCCCATCCTGGACCGCTTCGCCGAGGGCCTGCGCAACAACCCCAATGCCGAGGTGCGCATCATCGGCCACACGGACAGCACCGGCTCTGACGCCATCAACAATCCGCTGTCGCTGGACCGCGCCAACAGCACGCGCAACTACCTGACCATGCGCGGCGTCTCGGGCGCCCGCATCGCCACCGAAGGCCGTGGCTCGCACCAGCCCGTGGCTTCCAACGACTCGGCCAGCGGCCGTGCCATGAACCGCCGCGTGGAGATCTTCGTGGGCGAGATCCCGCAGCAGCACCAGCAGCCTCAGTATCAACAGCAGCCGCAGTACCAGCAGCCCCGCTGACCCGGGCTCTGTGTCAGATGCAACGCCCCGCAACGCGGGGCGTTTTTGCGTGGGCGGGCACCGGCATTGCCCTATGCTGGCTCCCATCCATCAATGGGGAGTCGTATGAGTGAAGCAAGCACAGCGGGCGCGGCCGACGTGGTCAGCCCGCTCGACAAGGGCCTGGGCGCGCTGTCCGCCCCCTGCGCGCCGCAGGACGCTGCCGCGCAGGGGTGGAATCTGCTGCGGGAAGACTTGAGTTTGCCGGTGGCCGTGCTGTCGCAGTCGCGCCTGTCGCACAACCTGGCCTGGATGCAGCGCTTTGTGGATGCCTACGGCGCCCAGCTCGCGCCCCACGGAAAGACGACCATGGCGCCCCGCCTGTTCCGCCAGCAGATCGACGCGGGCGCCTGGGGCATCACGCTGGCCACCGCTCAGCAGACGTGCGTGGCCCATGCCCATGGCGTGCGCCGCGTGCTCATGGCCAACCAGTTGATCGGCCGGCGCAACATGGCGGCCGTGGCCGAGCTGCTGGCCGATCCTGGCTTCGAGTTCTTCTGCCTGGTCGATTGTGCCGAGCAGGTCGAGCAGCTGGCCGCCTTTTTTGGCGCAGCGGGCCGGTCCGTGCAGGTGCTGATCGAACTGGGCCCGCCCGGCGGGCGCACGGGCGTTCGCTCCGATGCGCAGATGCAGCCGCTGCTGGACGCGCTGGCCCGGGCCGGTGCCGGCGTGCGACTGGCCGGGATCGAGGTCTACGAGGGCGTGCTCAAGGAGGAAGAACCCATCCGCACCCTGCTGCGACGGGCCGTGGACTGGCTCCAGCGGCTGGCGGGTGAGGGCCGGCTGCAGCGCAGCCCGGCCGTGCTCACTGGCGCCGGCTCGGCCTGGTATGACGTGGTGGCCCAGGAGTTCGGCAAGGCCGACATTGGCGGTCCGCTGGATCTGGTGCTGCGCCCGGGCTGCTATCTCACGCATGACGCGGGCATCTACCAGGCAGCGCAGCGGCGCATCGACCAGACCAATCCCGTGGCGCAGCAGATGCGTGCCAGCCTGCAGCCTGCGCTGCAGGTCTGGGCCTATGTGCAGTCGCTGCCCGAGCCCGGCCGCGCCATCGTGGCGCTGGGCAAGCGCGATACCGCCTTCGAGGCCGTGCCGCCCCGGCCCGCGCTGCGCTACCGCCCCGGTGATGCCGCGCCGGTGGCCACACCGCCCCATTGGGAGGTCACGGCCATGATGGACCAGCATGCTTTCCTGAAGGTGGCCGAGGACGATGGCCTGCGCATAGGCGACATGCTGGCCTTCGACATCTCCCACCCCTGCCTGACCTTTGACAAATGGCGGCAGTTGGCCGTCGTCAATGACCGCTATGACGTGGTGGACGTGATTGCCACGTATTTCTGAAGGGGTCAGCCGTGCGTGCGCAGCAGGTTGGCCAGTTCAACGGCCGACTTGACCTGCATCTTGTCGAAGACGCGCGCGCGGTGGACCTCGACGGTGCGCACGCTGATGTCCAGCTGGTCGGCGATGAGCTTGTTGGGAATGCCCTCGACCACCAGGCGCATCACGTCGCGCTCGCGCTCCGTCAGCTCGTTGAAGCGTGCACGCACGGCTTCGCGCGCACGGGTTTCGGCCTGGTGCTGGGCCGACAGTTCCAGCGCCTGTTCGATGCGGTCCACGAGGGCATTGTCCGAGAAAGGCTTCTCGCAGAAGTCGAAGGCGCCGCGCTTGACGGTGTCCACGGCCGTGGGCACGTCGGCATGGCCGGTCAGGAAGATCACGGGCATGCCTGCGATCTGGTTGCGTTCCAGCATGAGGTTGAACAGCGCCAGCCCGCTCATGCCGCCCATGCGCATGTCCAGCAGCAGGCAGCAGGGATTGCGTGGCGGTGGGCGCGACTGCAGCATGGCGTCGAAGGCCTCTGCGCTGTCATAGCATTCGCTGAGCAGGCGGCGCGAGCGCAGCAGCCAGGCCAGCGCTTCGCGGACATCGGTGTCGTCGTCGACGATGTAGACGGTGGCGTCGGGTACAGGTTCCATGGGCCTATTGTTCCATTTGTTCCATTGGTGCCATCTATGCCTGCACCTGCGCAGGGCTGTGCGCCGGCAGCGTGAAGGCGAAGACGGTCCCGCGCGGGCTGTGGGGGCTGTGCTGCAGGTGGCCGCCATGCTGCTCGACCACGGTACGGCACAGGCTCAGGCCCAGGCCCATGCCCTCGTTGCGCGTGGTGAAAAAGGGCGTGAACAGTTGCTCCGCCACATGCTGGGGAATGCCGGTGCCGCAGTCGATGACGGCGAACTCCACCCAGCTGCGGCGCGTGCTGGCGGCCGCACGGCGCACGCGCAGCTGCAGCTCGCGCTCCATGGTCTCGGGCGAGTCCATGGCCTGCATGCCGTTGCGCGCCAGGTTGAGCAGCACCTGCTCGATCATGGTCGGATCGCACAGCACGGGCGGGAGGCCGGGCTCGATGTCGGTGGTCACGCGCACGCCCAGGTTGCGTGCCTGCAGGCTGATCAGCGGCAGCACGGCGTCTATGAGTTCGGCGGCGCCTATGACTTCGCGGGACTGGTCGCGCCGCCGCACGAAATCGCGCACGCTCTTGATCACGCGGCCTGCGCGGTCGGCCTGGAAGCTGATGCGCTCCATGGCCATGCGCAGGTCCTGCAGTTGCTGGCGCAGCCGGGCTTCATGGTCCGAGATGGCGCTGCCCGCACCTGCACCTGCACCTGCACCTGTGCCCGTGCCCGTGCCCGTGCCCGTGCCATCGTCGCTCCCCAGCATGTTCAGCGATCCCGTGGCGTAGCTGGAGATGGCCACCAGCGGCTGGGTGAGTTCATGGCTCAGCAGCGAGGCCATCTCGCCCACCGTGGCCAGGCGGGCCGTGGCCTGCAGGCGCTCCTGCGAGGCGCGTGAGATCTCTTCCATGCGCTTTTGCTCGCTGATGTCGATGAAGGCACTCATCCAGCCGGTGTGCTGGCCCTGGGCATTGATCAGCGGCGCCTCGAAGATCAACACCGGAAAGCGCGTTCCGTCCTTGCGCATGAAGATGCTTTCATGGCCCTCGCGCGGCGGCGGGGCGTTGCCGGACAGGCGGCTGTCGCGCCGGCGCGCGTAGATCTCGGCGCGCTCGGGCGGCCAGTAGGGCGCAATGCTCAGTCCCAGCAGTTCCTCGGCCGTGAAGCCCACCATGCTGCAGAAGGCCGGGTTCACATAGCTGATGCGGCCCTGCAGATCGCGCGCGCGCAGGCCCGTGACCAGCGAGTCCTCCATGGCCTTGCGAAAGGCCAGCGCATCGCCCAGATCGCGCTCGGCGCGCAGGCGTCGGCGGTTGTCGCGTACCAGCACGGCGACCACGGACACCAGGGCGATGGACATCAGCGTCACCAGGGCCGTGAGCACGTTGGGGAATACGCTGGGCGCGCGGTGCCAGCTGTCCATGCGCAGCACCAGGGTGCTGCCCGGCAGGTCCAGCAGCTGCTGCGCCGTGAACATGCGCGTGCCGCGCCAGGAGGCGCCCAGCAGGGCCAGGCGCGTGCCGTCCGGCTCGGTGAAGGACACTTCCTGGGTGCGCGGCAGGTTCTTGCTGACCTGGGTGATCAGCAGGCTTTGCAGGCTGTAGGTGCCGATGACAAAGCCGATGATGTGGCCGCTTTGCGTCAATGGCAGGCAGACCTCCATCATCTCCGTGCCCAGGCCTTCGGCCAGCAGCTGGAAGTAGCTGGGCGAGTAGGCCGGGCCGTTGAGGCGGCGCGCGTGGGTGCAGGTCAGCACGGCCTCCGGATGGGTGTTTTGCGTGCGCAGCTGGTCTTCCCACTGCACGTTGCGGTAGGGCGTCTCGGCATGGGAGCGGATCTGCAGGCCCGCATCGCGCCATTCGATGCGCATCAGCTCGCGGCGCACCTGCAGCAGCTCGGCGGCGCGGGTCTTCCACTCGGCAGGGTCGTTGTCGGGCGCGTTCAGCGCCTGCAGGTCCTGCAGGTTGCGGTTGAGGGCGGCGCGTATGTCGGCCACGGCATTGGCGGTGTCGCGCTCCAGCTTGTCCTGGACCTGGGAGGCCTCATAGCGTCCGGCCAGCCAGACCATGGTGATGAGCATGCTGGCCACCAAAGCGACCAGCAGGCTCCACAGCGACCAGCGCCGCCAGGCAGTGCGCCAGCGGCGCCAGGGCCAGCGGCCTTCGGCGGGGGCGGGCGTGGACAGGTGCAGCGGATTCACAGGACGCGGTGCCCCAGGGCCGGCAACTGGCGGCGCACATGCGCCAGGCGCTCGCGCTTGATCTCGCCCAGCACCACGCCGGCACCCTCGGCCTGCTGCGCCAGCACCATGCCCCAGGGGTCGGCCAGCAGGCTGTGGCCCCAGGTGCGGCGGCCGTTCTCATGGTGGCCGCCCTGGGCGGGCGCCAGCAGGTAGGCCTGGTTTTCGATGGCGCGGGCGCGCAGCAGCACCTCCCAGTGGGCCAGGCCCGTGATGTGGGTGAAGGCGGCGGGCACCAGCAGCAGGTCGGCACCCTGCTCGGCCAGTCGGCGGTACAGCTCGGGAAAGCGCAGGTCGTAGCACACGCTCAGGCCCAGGCGCCAGGACTCGCCCTCGCGCGAGGTGATGTCGCAGGTCACGGGCGTGTGGCCGGCCTGGACCACGGCGGCCTCCGTGTAGCGCTCGCGGCCGTTGTCGTAGTGGAACAGGTGGATCTTGTCGTAGCGCGCCACGCATTCGCCCTGGGGCGAGAACACCAGCGAGCTGTTGAGCACGTGGGCATCGTCATCGGCCACCAGAGGCAGGGTGCCGCCGACGATCCACAGCTGCAGCTCGCGCGCGGCGCGGCCCAGGAAGTCCTGGATGGGGCCTTGGCCGAAACTCTCGCGGTAGGCCAGCTTGTCGGTATCGCGCAGGCCCATGGCACAGAAGTATTCGGGCAGGGCCGCGAGTTCGGCGCCCTGCTCGCGCGCCTGGCGCAGCAGGGCCATGGCCTGGTCGAGGTTGGCGCGCACATCGGGTTCCGACACCATTTGCAGGGCTGCGATTTTCATGGGTTCTCTCCTGAAGGGGCTGACTCGGTGGCGGTGGAGGGCGTGCGCGACGGTGTGTCAGAGGGCGTTGCGGCCCGGCGGCGCGGCAAGGCAGTGACCTGGGGATCATCCCAGCTGCCGTCGATGCGGAATTCCTTGGTGGCTGCCGCAATCAGCGGGCCCCGCAGCAGCACCTGCGCCAGAAAGCTGCCCAGGCCGATCACGGGGTTGATGGCCGTGGCCACCAGGGAGGCGGTCATCGCGTTGATCTCTGGCACCACCACCACGTGCAGATTCTGCGTCTCCTGGACCAGGTCTGCCGTGCCTTCCATCAGCACGGCGGCGTTGACGCCCTTCATCTGCATGTTGTTGGTGCGCGCCACGCCATCGGTGATCTGCACATCACCGCGCATGAAGTCGAAGGCAAAGCCGTTGCTGAAGACATCGCGGAAATCCAGCGTCAGCCGGCGTGGCAGCGCCTGCAGGCTGAGCACGCTCAGCAGCTTGGCCAGGCCCGGTTCGGCCTTGAGGAACTGGCCGGTCTGCACATCCAGGTGCATGGAGCCCGAGAGGCTGCGGAAATCGGGCGTGATGGGCGAGCCCGTCCATCCCGCCGAGCCCTGCAGGCTCCCCTTGCCATTGCCCACCACGCCGGGCATGTCAAAGCGCGTGAGCAGCTTGCCCACGTCGCGCAGGTCCAGCTGGAACTGCAGCTGGCTGCGCCCCGGATGCTCGGACTGCCCCTGGGGCAGGCGCCACTGGCCGTTGGCCGTCAGCGTGGCCTCGGGCGTGGAAATGTTGAAGCGCGACAGCTGCCATTCGCGTGCCGCCGCGTTGCCGGGCACGGGGCGGTTGCGGGCCTCGACCTCCAGGCGGCCCAGCGCATGGCCCGACAGGTGCATGTCGTCCACCACGATCTGCAGCGCCGGCAGCTGGCGCGGCCCTTCGTTGAACAGGGCGTCCACGCGTTCGGACTTGGCCTCCGGCACCGTCAGGCGGGACAGCCGGGCGACCAGTTGCCCTTCGGGCTGGGCGTCCGTGCCTTCGCGAAAGCCCACATAGCCATCCAGCTCCTGGGAGGTGAGGTTGCTGTGCCACGAGCCACCATCGCGCGAAATGCCCGCCACCACATCGTGCAGCTGCCGCCCCTTGGCCTGCAGTTGCTTGACGCGCAGGCTCAGCCGATCGGGAAGGTATTCGCGCGCAGGGTCCGTGGCGGCGTCGGCGGGCTCTGGCATGGCGCCGTTGGACTGCGGCGCCAGCGCCAGCCAGTCGTCGATATTGAAGAGCGGCAACTGCACATGGGCCTGCACGCCCTGGCCCGAAGTGGGGGCGGTGCCCGCTTCCTGGCCGATGAGGATGCTGCCGTGCAGCACGCGGCTGTGCTTGCCACTGATGTCGCGCTCATAGAAGACCGAGCCCGTGTCGCCCAGTTGCACGCTGATCTGGTCGCGCAGCGGGGCATCGGGCGCGGCGAAGCTGGCGGGCGCGAGCTGGTGGCTCACGGCCAACGGCTGGATGGATTCGGCGGCCTTGCCCAGCGGAGCCGGCAGGTTGATGCGCATGCCCTGCAGGCTGGACTGGACCTGGATTTCGGGCGTGCCACGGCGCACCTTCAGCAGCAGGGAATAGGGCGACTGGCCCTCGGCATGGCGGGCCAGGTCGGCCACCCAGCCCAGTTCCCTGGCATCGCGCAGCCCCTGTGCCGTGGCCGTGCCCTGCACCCGCACCTTGACGGACGATTCGGTGGCTGGCGCATTGCGCGCCAGCGCCTGCATGCCGCCATCGGCACGCAGCTCACCGCCCAGGGCCCGCGCCTGCAAGCCGACCAGCGAGAAGCCGGTGTCGGAGAATTTGACGGCGCCACGCAGCTGGCTCAGGTGCGGTGTCTCGTCATCGAGCTGCAGCGAGTTGCCCGCCAGCGTGACCTGCCCGGACACCTTGCTGCGGTCCAGATGGTCGATGGGCAATTGCAGTTGCAGGGCCAGTTGCGCGGCGCCCGTGGCCTCGCTGCCGTCCAGCACGTGCCCGGTCAGCGCCGACAGGGCCGAGGTCTTGACCACCCCCAGCATGTCGGCCAGCGGGCCCTGGCCCTTGGCGGTGACGGCCACCTCGGTGTGGGCCAGGTTGGGAATGCTGGCCTGGATGTCGCGCATCTGCAGCTGCGGATAGCCGGCGAACTGGCCGCGCGCATTGCGCACGGCCATGGAGGAGCGGTCAAACACCAGCTCGCCGGACAGATCGACCAGGGCCGGCCAGGGCGCCTCGCCATGCGTGAGCAGATGGGGCGGCACATATTCATAGTGCACGTCATGCAGCTTGGCCGCGATGTGGAACTCGCCCTGGCTGGGCTTGTCGGCCGGTACGTGGTCCAGGTTGCCGCGCACCTTGAAGTTCACCGTGCTCGCGCGCCCGGCGTGTATGGCCTCGCGCACATAGTGGCGCGCGTCGGCGGGAATCTCCAGCGGCAGGTAGCGGTGCACGCGCGTGCCGTCGGCGTTGCGCAGCTGGCCCTGCAGGTCCAGCACGCCGGGAAAGCGCGGCTGCCTGTCGCTGCCGTCGCCGGTATGCCATTGCGCGCGGGCCTCGCCTTCGGTGTCGTCATTGGCAAAGCGCAGGCTGGGCACCTGCACGCTGATGGCCTGGCCGCGCAGTTGCCAGCGCAGGCTGGCCTGCAGGCGGTGCAGCGGGATCTCGGGCTCCTCGAACACGCCGGGGAACGACAGCGACGCCGGCCGCTGCTCTGTGCCCTCCATCTCCAGCTGGGCCTGGCCGCCGTCCTGGTCCAGCGAGAAGCGCGCGTTCAGGCCCTTGAGGCCGGGCATGCCCGGCGCCGCGGGGCCTTCGGACGATGCCACGCCGTTGATCGACAGTTGCTGCAGTTCGCCACTGGCCTTGTACTGCTGCAAGGACTCCAGCGGGCCGCGCCAGCTTCCCTGGAACTGGTGCAGGCGGCCGGCCGGTGCCAGATCGGCCAGGTGCTGCTGCACCTGCGCTGGAAGCGGCAGGCGCTGGCCCAGCTGGGCGAGGATGGCCAGGTCAATGCCATCGGCCTGGAACTCGCCGTGCTCACCCAGCGCCCCCTGCGTGCTGGCGCCGGCGGGGTTGTAGCGCGCGCGCAGATTGCCAGCCGGCCAGTGCAGGCCGTCGCCCGTGGAAAATTCCAGGTTCTGCGCAGCGAAGCGCCAGCCGTCCTGGTGTTGCACGCTCAGCCTGCCCGTCAGGGCCTGCAGCTTCAGCGGCTGCAGGTCTTCGCGCCACTGCAGCTGCAGCGCGTTCACGGCCACGTCGGCCATGGCGCCCACGGGCTGGCCCTGGCGCAGGTCTATCCAGGCGCGCAGCGCGCCCCGGCCCTGCTGCAGGCGCAAGCCAGAGATGTCTATGTACTGGCCAAGCTGGGACAGGTCGATCCGCGTGAACATCGCATGGGCCTGGCCGCTCCAGCGGCGCCAGTTGCCCTCGTGCGTGGACAGCAGCGGCTCGCGGAACAGGCCGGTCAGCATGAAGCGCTCGCCCCAGCCCTCGGGCGGCGTGGCATCCAGGCGCAGTCCGTGGCCCCAGCCCTTGTTGCGCAGCACCAGGTCCACATCGCGCAAGGCCAGCGGCGGAGCCTGGCGCAGTTCGTCCAACCACAGCAGGCTGCCGCCGCGCAGCGCCAGTTCGGTCTGCGAAAACAGCCAGTCGGCGGCGGCATTGTCCCCGCCGGCCGAAGGGCTGATCTCGATGCCGGCCACGAAGACTCGGCCATCGGCCGCGCGGCGCACCACGAGTTCAGGACGGTCTATGTAGATCTGTTCCACGCCCAGGCGCATCAGCGAGCGTGCCGAAACGGCGACCACCACGCTGGGCAGGCGCAGGGCGTCTGCCGAATGTTCGGGGTCTTGCACCACCACGTCGCCCAGCTCGAAGCGGGGGACCAATCCCTCGCTGCGGGCCGTGATGCTGCCTATGCGAACCGGTAGGCCCAGCGTGCGTGAGGCCAGGGATTCCAGCTGAGGACGCCATTCGCCGATTCGCGGCACAATCCAGCCATGGAGCACCCCCCACACGGAGGCGAGGACCAGCCAGAAGGCCAGGACCAGCCCCAGTGACCACCGCGCAAGGCCGGCCATCCAACGGGTCAGGCGTGTGGGGTGCGGTTTCGGTTCGATCATCGGCGGCATCAGCTATGACGGGAATTATGACCGGCGCCCTCAGGGCCTGGGCGGTAACCAAGGGTTGCTGCAATCCCTCTGCGCGTGAGTGGCCGCTTCTTTCGCGTTCCGTATGCAATCCTCAGTTCACGCAATGGCAGGTACGGCCTTGAATGTCCCCGCACAGGCCGCCTATTCCCGTTTTCACCAACGGCTGCACCGTCGCTATGGCGACGAGCTGAGCCTTTTGCCGCCGGGTCCGCCCGAGCGCGCGTCCATGGAGCAGGCCCTGGCGGCACTGCTGGAGCGTGGCCTGGACCTGTCGGCTGCGCTGCGTGTGCTGCGCCAGCTGGTCATGGAGCGCACCATGGTGCTCGACTGCGAGCAGCAGGCGCCGCTGGCCGTGGTCACGCGCGCCGTGACCGAGCTGGCCGAGCTGGCGCTGGAGCGCGCCTGCATCCAGGCGCGCGCCGAGCTCGACGCGCGCCATGGCGCGCCTCAAGGCTCCGACGGCCGGCCCGTGCAGCTGTGGATCATCGGCATGGGCAAGCTGGGCGCACGCGAGCTCAACGTCTCCAGCGACATCGACCTGATCTACGTCTACGAGCAGGACGGCGACACCGCCG
Organism: Delftia sp. WSY_7; assembly: GCF_043104845.1. Classification (NCBI taxonomy): domain Bacteria; kingdom Pseudomonadati; phylum Pseudomonadota; class Betaproteobacteria; order Burkholderiales; family Comamonadaceae; genus Delftia; species Delftia sp. WSY_7. The sequence goes on from NZ_JBICLB010000034.1 coordinate 144,027, forward strand.
GCCTGCCCGATGGGCGCGGGGTGATCTCCAACCACGAGTACTTCGCGCGCGTGGTCAAGGGCATCTACGGCCTGATCGGCGACACCACCGAGCACGGCTTTGTCTTCCGCGTGGACCTGGCGCTGCGTCCCAACGGGAACTCGGGGCCTTCGGCCGTCTCGCTGGCCTCGCTGGAGGAGTATCTGCAGACCCATGGACGCGAGTGGGAGCGCTTTGCCTGGCTCAAGAGCCGCGTCGTGGCGCCCATGGACTGCGTGCGCTCCCAGCAGGTGCAGGCGCTGCGTGCCGTGGTCCTGCCCTTTGTCTTTCGCCGCTACCTGGACTACGCGGTCTTTGACGCGCTGCGCTCGCTGCACCGCCAGATCCGCGAGCATGCGGCGCGGCGCAGCGCGGGCCATCCGGGCCGCTCCAATGACGTCAAGCTCTCGCGCGGCGGCATCCGCGAGATCGAATTCACCGTGCAGCTGCTGCAGGTGGTGCGTGGCGGCCAGTTCCCCGAACTGCGCTGCCGCCCCACGCTGGAGGCGCTGGGCCGCCTGGCGCGCGCCGGCCTCATGAGCCAGGAAGTGGCCGACGCCCTGGGCTCGGCCTACACCTTTTTGCGCCGTGTCGAGCACCGTATCCAGTACCTGGACGACCAGCAGACCCATGTGCTGCCCACCCGCGACGATGACCTGGAATGGATTGCGCGCACCATGGGCTTTGCCGATGCCTGCGCCTTTTTGCACCAGCTCGATGCCCATCGTGAAAAGGTGGCCGAGGAATTCGACACCCTGCTGGGCGGCTCGGCCCAGCCCCAGTGCGGCTCGGGCCGTTGCAACGGCGCGCGCAGCCCCGCCCAGGGCACGCCGCGCGAGATAGACGGCCTCATGGAGCAGTTGCCGCCAGCCCTGGCCGCCCATGTGGCCGACTGGCGCGGCAATGCCCGCATCGCCAACCTGCGCGACGAGGCGCGCGGCCGGCTGTTTCGACTCGTGCAGCGCACGGCGCAATGGGTGGCCGAGCGCAGCGTGCCCGAAGACGCCGCGCTGCGCTTTCTGAACTGGCTGGAGCCGCTGCTGCGCCGTGAAAGCTATCTGGCCCTGCTGCTGGAGCGCCCCGCCGTGCACGAGCGGCTGCTGGACCTGCTGGGCGCGGCACGCTGGCCCGCGCGCTACCTGCAGCAGCACCCGGGCGTGATCGACGAGCTGGCCAACGAAGCCATGCTGGGCGAGCGTTTCTCGCCCATGGACTTCGAGCATGAGCTGGCCCTGCGCCTGGCCGCGCTGCAGGCCACGGGCGAGGACGATGACGAAACCCTGCTGAACCTGCTGCGCCGCGCCCACCATGCCGAGGTCTTTCGCACGCTGGCGCGCGATATCGAAGGCCGCATCACGGTCGAGCAGGTGGCGGACGATCTCAGCGCGCTGGCCGACTGCGTGCTGCGGGTGACGGCCAGCTGGTGCTGGAGCCGGCTCAAGAACCGCCACCGCGAGTCGCCGCAGTTCGCCATCATCGGCTACGGCAAGCTGGGCGGAAAGGAGCTGGGCTACGGCAGCGACCTGGACATCGTCTTCGTCTTCGATGACGAAGACGAACACGCCTCCGAGATCTATGCCGCCTTTGTGCGCAAGCTCATCAACTGGCTGGCCGTCAAGACGGGCGAGGGCGACCTGTTCGAGATCGACACCGCGCTGCGCCCCAACGGCAACTCGGGCCTGCTGGTGACCAGCTTCGCCTCCTATGCCAACTACCAGCAGCAGCGCGGCAGCAACACGGCGTGGACCTGGGAGCACCAGGCCATGACGCGGGCGCGCTTCGTGCTGGGCAGCGACGATCTGCAGGCCCGCTTCGATGCCGTGCGCGAGGCTGTGATCACCGCGCCTCGCGACGCCTCGGCGCTGCGCGACGAAATCGTCGCCATGCGCGAACGCGTGCGCGGCGCCCATCCGGTGCGCGGCGGCCTGTTCGATGTCAAGCACAGCCCGGGCGGCATGGTCGATGTGGAATTCGCGGTCCAGTACCTCGTGCTCTCGCAATCGGCCTCGCACCCGGAACTGATGGCCAACCTCGGCAATATCGCGTTGCTGCAGCGCGCCGAACAGGCAGGATTGATCCCGGCCGGCGTAGGCCAGCAGGCGGCCCGGGCCTACCGCGAGCTGCGCCGCCTGCAGCACGTGGCACGGCTGGATGAGCGCTCGGCACAGCTGGTGCCAGGGCAGGCCGAGCCGCTGAGTGCGCCCGTCAAGGCCTTGTGGGATGCGGTTTTCGCCAACGCCGTTGCGGCTTGACGATGTGAAGCAAAGAAGGCGGCTTGCGGCTGCGAACGCCTTCACTTCAGCATCCGTGGAAATTGGCCTACAGCAGGATCGCGGGCATCCTCAAAATGTTACATTTTTCCTGCCCACGACCCCTGGAACTTCTGCAAAAGTAGCTCATCTATTGAACAGCTTGTTGAGAGAGAGTATCCAGACAGAATTTCACGTTGCGAAGCCTCTGGGGCCACAGTCCTGAACTGTTCCGCCCGAAGCGCTTCTCCTCCCTCCCTCTCTTTATTCGTTTCGGGATGCTTCGCAACTTTTTTATGCCAGCAAAAAGGCCACCCATCGGGTGGCCTTTTTGCATTCCCGGGCTGGTGCGGCGTCAGGGCTGGGGAGGGCGCGTGGCTGCAAAACTGGCACGCTCGGCCAGCTTGGCCTGCAGTGCGGCCAGATTGGGGTGGTCGGCGCGCCAGTCCAGCTCGGGAAAGCGAAAGTCCAGCCAGCCCAGGGCGCAGCCCACGCACACGTCGGCCAGGGTGAAGTGGATGCCGCAGCAATACGGCTTGTCGCCCAGGCCCTGGGACATCACGTTCAGTGCAGCCCGCACCTTGGCAAGCTGGCGGTCTATCCATGCCTGGCAGCGCTGTTCTTCGCTGCGGCCATCCCAGGTGGCTTCGAGGCGGGCCAGCGCCCCGGCATCCAGCAGGCCATCGGCCAGTGCTTCCCAGGTCTTGATCTCGGCGCGCTCGCGCCCCGTGCCGGGGATCAGCTTGCCTACCGGGGAAAGTGTGTCCAGATATTCGACGATCACGCGCGAGTCGAACATGGCATCGCTGCCGTCCATGACCAGGCGCGGCACCTTGCCCAGCGGGTTGCCGGTGCCGGGCGACAGCTCGCGGCTCCAGGGGTTTTCCTCGACGAACTGATAGTCGAGCCTTTTCTCTGCCAGTACGACGCGTACCTTGCGTACGTAGGCGCTGGTGGAGGAACCTATCAGTTTCATGGCAATTTTCCGTGGCGAAGAGGCGGCCCATGGGCGGGCAGCAGATTCTATGCGCTGCCCGGCGATCTCCCCCTCGGCCCCCGTTTTTGCCGCGCGCACCTACAATCACGGCCCATGAATCTGCCGCACATCTCCGCCCTGTCCCCGCTCGACGGCCGCTACGCCGCCAAACTGTCTCCTCTGCGCCCGATCATGAGCGAGATGGGATACATGCACCGCCGCGTGCAGGTGGAGGTGACCTGGTTCATCGCCCTGTCGGATGCCGGCTTTGCCGAGTTCAAGCCCCTGTCCGAAGGCGCGCGCGTCTATCTGCAGGACCTGGTGAAGAACTTCTCCGAGGCCGATGCCGTGGCCATCAAGGACATCGAAAAGACCACCAACCACGACGTCAAGGCCGTGGAGTACTGGATCAAGGGCAAGTTCGACGGCCGTCCCGAGCTGCTCAAGGCCGCCGAATTCGTGCACTTTGCATGCACCAGCGAAGACATCAACAACACCAGCCACGCGCTGCAACTGCGCGCCGGCCGCGACAGCGTGCTGCTGCCCGCAATCTCCGGCATCACGGCCAAGCTGCGCGAGATGGCCCATGCCTACGCTGCCGTGCCCATGCTCAGCCGCACGCACGGCCAGACCGCCAGCCCCACCACCGTGGGCAAGGAAATCGCCAACGTGCTGGTGCGCCTGGAAAAGGCAGCAGCGCGCATTGCCGAGGTCAAGCTCCTGGCCAAGATGAACGGCGCCGTCGGCAACTACAACGCCCACCTTTCCGCCTGGCCCGAGTTCGACTGGGAAGCCTTCAGCAAGAACGTGATCGAGTCGCCCGAGCCCCAGGGTCTGGGCCTGAGCTTCCAGCCCTACTCGATCCAGATCGAGCCGCATGACTACATGGCCGAGCTGTTCGACGCCATCGCGCGCGCCAACACCATCCTCATCGACTTCTCGCGCGATGTCTGGGGCTATGTGTCCCTGGGTTACTTCAAGCAGCGCCTGAAGGCCGGCGAGATCGGCTCCTCGACCATGCCGCACAAGGTCAACCCCATCGACTTCGAGAATGCCGAAGGCAACCTGGGCCTGGCCAACGCCCTGCTCAAGCACCTGGCCGAAAAGCTGCCCATCTCGCGCTGGCAGCGTGACCTGACCGATTCGACCGTGCTGCGCAACATCGGCGTGGCCATGGGCTATGCCACGTTGGCCTACAGCTCGCTGATGACCGGCCTGAACAAGCTCGAACTCAACGAAGAGCGCCTGCAGGAAGACCTGGACAACGCCTGGGAAGTCCTGGCCGAGCCCATCCAGACCGTCATGCGCCGCTACGGCGTGCAGGGCGCCTACGAAAAGCTCAAGGAAGTCACGCGCGGCAAGACCGTGCAGGCCGAAGACCTGCACCGCCTGATCAACGGCCTGGAAATCCCCCAGGCCGACAAGGACCGCCTGCTGGCCATGACGCCTGCCTCCTATGTGGGCAAGGCGGCTGAGCTGGCGCGCCGCGTTTAATCCATCCTTTGCCGCGCCATGAAGGGCGCGCTTCAACCATTCAGGGCTGCCGATGCAAGCACAGGCTTGCTGCGGCAGCTCTTGTTTTTGATAGGTTCTGTCTCATGGCCCTCAAATCCACCATCTTCAAGGCGAACCTGTCCATCGCCGACATTGACCACGGCTACTACGCCGACCATGCGCTGACCCTGGCTCGTCATCCCAGCGAAACGGACGAGCGCATGATGGTGCGCCTTGTGGCCCTGGCCCTCAATGCCCACCAGCTCAGCGACATGTGCAACGGCGACGGCACGCTGGCCTTTGGCGCGGGCCTGTCCGATCCCGAGGATCCCGATGTCTCGCTGACCGACTTCACGGGAGCCAAGCGCCTGTGGATCGAGGTCGGCCAGCCCGAGGAAAAGCCCATCGCCAAGGCATGCAACAAGTCCGATGCCGTAGTGCTCTACGCCTTCCACCATGCGGCGGAAGTCTGGTGGAAAGGCCTGGAAGGCAAGCTGGCACGACTGAACAAGCTGCAGGTCTGGCGGATTCCCTCCGAAACCTCCCAGTCGCTGGCGGAGCTGGCCGAGCGCAGCATGCAACTGCAGGCCACCATCCAGGAAGGCGCATTGACGCTCAGCAGCAATCTGGGCACGGTCTTCATCGAGCCGCTGCGCTGGAAGTAGCCGGGCACTGGCCCAAGCAAGCCACTGTCTCAGGCAGGCAACTGCATCCGGACGGCCTGGGCGAAGGACTCCACCGTCCAGCCCGCGCCCAGCAGCATGCGGCGAGTGGACAGCCGGTCCATGACATCGTCGGGCACATTGCAGCCCAGATGGATCAGCGACTTGCTCTCCGTGATGCCCACATAGCGGCCGTCATAGCTGCGCGCCAGATGGTTCCACAGGCCGTGGGCACCCGGCGACTGGCGTGCGCCGCTGACGAGGCAGGTGCCCGTATCGAGCACGCTGCGGTAGACGGCGCTGGCGATGCCGCGCCGCTGGTAGTCCGGCGCAAAGCGCGAATGGGGCGAGCGCACGCGGCGGTCGGTGCGCTTGTCCACTTCGACCAGGCGATTGAACACCGTGTAGCCGGCCAGGCAGCGCCGCTCCATATCCTCCACGTAGGCAAACCATTCGCCGTCGGCCTCCCGCCAGTGCAGCTGGAACTGCGGATCGTGAAGCGGACGTCGCTCCAGGCCGTGCAGCTTGTTGCCGGGCTGGTACAGGCGCTCATGAATGGCTTCGAGCTCGCCCTCCACCAGCGGCTGCATCACGTCGATGCGCAGTTCGGTGACGTGGTGCGGCCGCAAGCGGGCCGAGGCGCGATGCGCCACGGCATCACGCAGATGGCGCCAGAGGGAGGAAAACGAGGGCCCGGCTGGGGCAAAGGCTAGACAGGTCACGGCAAAGCTCGCTTTGTCGGCAGGCCTTGTGGCCCGGCAGACGCGTGAAAACCCAACCGCCTTCAGTTTCAAGGTGAAGGCGGCGCAAGAAGAGCGGATTCAGTGAAGCGACGCTGCCCGGTTCCGCGCAGGGCAGCGCATCAAGACCGTGCGGCCTGTCTGGGGCCGATGTTCAGCCGCGCTGCATCGCGCTCGCGCAGGCGAGCAGCCGTGGCAGGCCAGGCCTTGCCGGCCGGCACGCGCGTGCTCCCCGCATCACTTGCCGTGAGGCACATGCAGGGGCGGGGGCGGCGGTGGCTGGAAGCGGCGGTCTGCAGCATGGGGACTGATGTTAGGCCGCCTGCAACATCGCACTGGTTCGGTGCGATATACGGCAATCAGCCGGGTTTGCGCGATATGTCCGCGCGCTCGGCCGCACGCTCTGCATAGCGGGTAAAGCGCCAGGAGTCGCCTTCTGTCGTGATCCTGCGCCATACGGCACGCTTCTGTGGTGGCTCCATGGCGGTCCACATCTGCACTTCGTCGAAGCTGCGGCCACAACCCTTGCATTTCTCGTCGCCCTGGCTGGTGGAGCAGATGGCGATGCAGGGCGTATCGGGGGTGGTGTCGTACCAGGCCAGCCAGGCTGCCATGGCGTGCGAGGGAAAGCCCTCAACCTGCACTTCGGTCTCATGCCAGAAGATCATCAGCGCGTACACCTCGGCCAGGGCCCGTACTTCGGGCTGCAGCAGCACACCATCCGGGGACGGGTGGCGCTCTCGCCAGTAGTTGATGGCGGCTTCGATATCGGTGATGTGCAGTGCGGTCATGGACGGGCAAGGGGACGGGACAGCGATGATAAGGCGCATGCCAGTCCTCGGCCGGGCACTGCTGCAACACTCCATCAGCTTCAGGGTTGCTATGAATAGTGAAGCGTTGGGGGCAGATGTATAAAAGGAGTGCGGGATGTGTTGCTTGTGCTTTCCGTGGAATTGAAGGGTTTTTTCACTTGCGTGCCGCAGCGGCTTTGTGTTGCAATCCGCAGGTTCGAAGGGGAGTAGCTCTCTGCCGGCAGGGGTGGTTGCAAAGCCACTGCACCGGCATCGGAATGGTCGTCAATACGAAGCGCAAGCTTCCGGCCTTCCGGGCTGCGGTGCATACCGCAGCCGAGCAAGACCTTTGATGGACCTGATGACGGTCGATCAAGGTGTTCTCCCCTGAGCCAGGCATGTCCTTGCCCGGGTAGGCGCTGTGTCGTCGCATCGGTCTTTCTGTGCTGGTGGGTGTTTCTCCAGGAGGGAGGAGTTCCCGCCGGCCGTACTCAACAGCGAGGACCTTATGGACTTGGACTTTCTGACTCACGCCCCGTTCTGGGTGGCCCTGGGCCAAATCATCATCATCGACATCCTGCTGGGCGGGGACAACGCGGTCGTGATCGCGCTGGCCTGCCGCAAGCTGCCGCCCGCGCAGCGCAAGAAGGGCATCATCTGGGGCACGGCTGGCGCCATCATCCTGCGCGTCATCCTGATCGCCTTCGCGATGACGCTGCTGGCGCTGCCCTTCCTGAAGTTTGTCGGCGCACTGCTGCTGGTGTGGATCGGTATCAAGCTGATTGCGCCTGATGAAGATGGCCATGACAACATCCAGGGCAGCGACAAGCTGCTGGCGGCCATCAAGACCATCATCGTCGCCGACCTGGTGATGAGCGTGGACAACGTGATCGCCATCGCCGGCGCCGCACAGAGCTCGGGCGAACACCAGCTGCTGCTGGTCGTGCTGGGTCTGTTGATCTCCATCCCCATCATCGTCTGGGGCTCGCAGCTCGTGATCAAGCTGATGGAGCGCTTCCCCATCATCATCGTGGCCGGCGGCATGCTGCTGGGCTGGATTGCCGGCGGCATGCTGGTCACCGACCCCGTCTTCGCCAATACGGAGAAGTGGGACTGGATGGTCAAGCTGCCCCAGACCGACATGCTCAAGTACGGTGCCAGCGTGTTCGGAGCCCTGCTGGTGCTGGCACTGGGCAAGTACATCGCTTCGCGCCGTCCTGCTCCCAAGGCGGATGCCCACGGAGCTTGATTTCCTGAAAAGTTGAGGTTGGCGCCGGGTTGGCCTGTCTGGCCTCCCGCGCCGATTCGCGACAATCCAGTGCAAGGGCGGCTTTGACCGCCCGCCTGTCCCACCCCGCAAACCCAGTTCGACAAGGACTTGCTTTGAACCCCATCATCGTCTACGTGGATGACGCTTCCTACGCCCTGCCTCTGGTCCAGGCCCTGGCCGCCTCGCCGCAGGCCCAGTCCTCGCACTGGTTGCTGGTGGCCTGCGCACCGCGCATAACCCACCGTGTCAGCAAATGGGTGAGCCACAGCGCACGCGAAAGCTGGCGCGGCAAGTGGGCCGACAAGCTGTTTGCCCAGTTGCTGCCGGTGTTCGGTGACAGTGCAGGCCGAATCACGCCGGTGCTGGCCAAGGGGCCGCTGGCCGAACTGGTGGCCCAGCTCCAGCAGGAGCATGGCGCGGCCCAGATCGTCGATGCGCGCCGCCCCAAGCAGGAAGCCACGGCCCCAGCCGTGGCGCCTGCAGCCCCGCTGGGCCGGCGCTGGAATCTTCCGGGAACGCTGGCGGCCATCGGCGCGCTGATGGGCCTGGTGTTCGAGGAAGCGATGGTCTAAAGGCTGGCATCTGCCTGGCTGCTCTGGTCAGGCGATCACTGTCAGGACGGCATCCCGGAAAACGGGATGCCGTTTTTCATGGAGTTCTCCGGTCCACGGTTCCCAGTGCGCCGCCTCAACCCGGATCTGCCGGCTGCTGCTATGCTGCCCGCATGAAAATCCTGATCAAATGGCTGCTCAGCGCCGGTGCCCTGCTGGTCGTGGCCTATCTCTATGGTGGCGTGCAGGTCAACAGCTTCAGCTCGGCCATGATCGCGGCGCTGGTCATCGGCCTGCTCAACGCGGTGCTGCGGCCCATCCTCGTGGTGCTGACGCTGCCCGTGACCATCGTGACGGTCGGGCTGTTTCTCTTCGTGGTCAACGGACTGATGTTCTGGGCAGCCTCGGGCCTGCTCAGCGGCTTTCATGTCGCGGGCTTTTGGGCGGCCATGCTGGGCGCGCTCATCTACTCGCTGCTGGGCCTGGCCATCGAGTCACTTCTCGCGCGCCTGTTCCCTTAGCAGCTCCTCCACGGCGCGCAGACGCGTGTCCACGATGGAGGCTTCAATGAAATCCACCTTGGACCCGCCCTTGCGGGCCAGTTCCTGCGCTGCCTTGAAGCGATCCACCGCGGCCGCATAGTCGTAGTGCGCGACCTGGGCCTCGGCCTCGGCGCGCAGGGCGCGCAGCTCCTGGCCCTGAGAGCGCTGAACCTGGGCCAGCAGTTGCCAGGCGCTGGCATCGCGCGGGTGGTCCGTCACCCAGGTCTGCAGCGGGCCTGCCATGCTGGCGGCGCCCTGCTCGCGCAGCAGGATCTGCGTGCGCATCAGCAATTCCGGCCTGCGCACGGCGCGGTTTTCGACCACATTGACGGTGGCGAGACTGGGGCCGCTTTCCGTTGTCTTGGCGGGGACGGATTCCGTGGGACTGGCCTGGGCAGGTGCGGCTGCAGGCAGGTAGAGCGGTGGCAACGCCTGCAACGCGGCGCCGGGCTTGCCGGCTGTCAGCTCCAGTTCTGCCTGCAGCAGCTTGGCCTGCCGCAGGGCACCGGGATCGGCGGCCGTGGCCGCTTGAAGGCGCCCGGACATTTCCCGCGCCTCGGCCCAATCGCGCAATTGCACGGCGCTCAGCGTGGCGGCATACAACTGTGCCACCTGCTGGGTCGGTGTTTGGCTCCCAAAGCTGGTGGAGCGCGGCAGCTCGGCCCACTGGCGCAGCACGTCCACGCCCGGGCGCGACAGCACGCGGGCCCGTGCGGCCATCATCACGTGTTCCAGGGAAGGGGCGGGCGCGGGCGCAACGCCGCGCGGCAGGCGTGAATGCATGTCGGCCATGCGCTCCGTGGTCAGCGGATGGCTGCGCAGATAGGGCCAGCTGCCGTTGTCATTGAGCCGATTGGCCTGCTGCAGCTTGTCGAACATGGTGACAAAGCCCTGCGGCGCAAAGCCCGCAGGCGCCATCAAGCCATAACCCATGCGGTCGGCCTCGCGCTCCATGTCGCGAGAGAAGTTCAGCTGGTTCTGCACGGCCAGCGCCTGGCCGCCCATCATCATCGCCATGGCGGCATCCGGGCTGCGGCTGGCGGCCAGGGCGCCCAGGATCATCGATCCGATCATCAGCGGCGTCTGCTTGCCCTGCTGGGCAATGAGCCGCGCAATGTGGCGCTGCGTGACGTGGCTCAGCTCATGCGCCAGCACCGACGCCAGCTCGTCGCGCGTGCTGACCACTCCGATCAGTCCCAGGTGCACTCCCAGATAGCCGCCGGGCAGCGCAAAGGCGTTGACCGAGCGGTCCCGCCCCAGCAGGATCTCCCAGGCAAAGCGCTCTTCCAGCTCGTCCGACAGCTCGCCACGCGTGCGCGCCGCATCGACCAGGTGCTGCCAGATGCCTTCCACATATTCCTGCAGAACGGCGTCGTCTATGTAGTCCGGATCGCGGTACAGCGAGCGGATGATGCGGTCACCCAGGCGCCGCTCGTCACTGGTAGTCGTGGCTGCGCCATCGCCCAGCGTGGGCAGGCGCAACTGGGCCTGTGCGGGTGCATGCGTTGCGATGGTGAGAGAGGCCGCCAGCAGCTGCAGGCCGACGGCGATACGTGTCTTCAGGCGTGATGGGCGCATGGGCAGGTAAGAACCAAGGGGCCGGGCCCGTGCATAGTCACGGGGCGGTGGAACACCCCACTATGATGCCTCGGTTCGCCGAACGTTCATGGCAGGACTGACCAGCGTGTCAGGACTGGCGTAGACCGGCCCGTGCATTTTCAGGAGTTTCCATGTCTTCCCTCACCCATTTCGATGCCCAGGGCCAGGCCCACATGGTGGATGTCGGCGCCAAGCCCGCAACCCACCGCATCGCGGTCGCCGAGGGCCGCATCACCATGCAGCCCGAAACCCTGGCCATCATCCAGAGCGGCACGGCCAAGAAGGGCGACGTGCTGGGCATCGCGCGCATCGCCGGCATCATGGCTGCCAAGAAGACCAGTGACCTGATTCCTCTGTGCCATCCGCTTGCGCTGACGCGGGTGGCTGTGGAGTTTGAGTTGCTGCCCGAAACGTCGTCCGTCCGCTGTCTTGCCACCGTGGAGACCGTTGGTCCGACCGGGGTGGAGATGGAGGCGCTCACGGCCGTGCAGGTGGCCCTGCTCACGGTCTATGACATGTGCAAGGCGGTGGACAAGGGCATGGTGATGGAGGGAACCAGGGTGCTGGAGAAGCACGGAGGCAAGACGGGGAGCTTTATTGCATACGCCCCTGATCAGTGAACAGCTTTGAAACCTCAACCCAGCATTTTCTTTACGGCAATTGCAATGACTATCCCGACCAGGATGCCCGCTGAAATCTCTAGCCGCGTGTGACCCATACGCTCCCGCAGGGGCCTGTGGGAGGCATCTTTTGCAGCAAGTCTGTTGATAGTCTGCGCATGATTGCCAACCTGGCGGCGCAAACTGTTGGCATCCAGAACGACAATGCAAGCAAGCGTGAATGCTACGCCGAAAGCTGGGTGGTCAAGGCCTTCCTTCAGGGCGATCAGGGTCGCCATGCTGCTCACGATGGCGCTATGGTTGCTAGGAAGCCCGCCGTAACCGATGAGACTGAACGCGAGTCGCCGAGCCTTGATGCTGTTGATCATGAACTTCATGGAACCGGCCACCAGCCAGGCGAGAAATGGGGTTAGCACGTAGGCGTAGTTCATGACAGGCCGGCCGTAGGCCAAAGGGCCCATCCACACGTAAAGACCCACACCAAGACAGTCAGCAGCAGTTGCCAGTCAACCAGCAGTGCATCGGTGGGAGACTCGCCCCCGTTCAGCGCCTCCACCACAAACCAGTAACGGAACAGTCCAAACAGCACGAGCGGGATGGTGATCACGAGCTCAGGTCTCTCTGACATGACAAACATACTGTAAAACAGTAGTGCCCCAGTGGCTGACATCTCTGCGTAGCGGTCGACCAGGGCAACAGAGTATTTCTCCAGAACCTGCCGGCCCTTGCTGCCGCTGTGGCTCAATTCCTGCCGCCGTTTGACGGCAGCCAGGTAGAGGGCCAAGCACAGGGTCGTGATGAACATCCAGGAAGATACAGGTACTTCGAGTGCCATGGCTCCTGCATACACCCTTAGCACGAAACCAATGGCAATGGTGAAGATGTCTACTACCGGCTGATGCTTGAGAGCGAAGGTGTAGGCCAGATTGAGAATCAAGTACGAAGCGATGACCAAGCCAACTTTCGGTACAACGATCAGGCCATAGAGCAGCGCTGCATAAAGGGTGGCAAGCAACATCAGGGCCATGCGTACGGACACGATGCCAGCCGCCAAGGGGCGCGTTTTCGACTTCGAGGGGTGAAGGCGATCACGCTCGATGTCATGGATGTCGTTGATGATGTAGGTGGCAGAAGACGCCAGACAGAACAGTGCTGCCGCAAGCAGCGCGCTGAGGATGGCGTATGGTTCCAGAAATTTTCCGACGAAAACCAGCGGGGCCAGTACAAAACTGTTCTTGATCCACTGCTTGGGCCTCATCAGTCTCAACAGTCCGAGCAGTTGGGCCTGAGGCGAGCGGGATGCTACGGTATCATGGATCATTTCAAATGCCGGTAATATGTTCAATGCGTTCCTCAACCAAGCTGGCGCTTAGCTACGGCATTTTCGCACTAGTAGCCACTGTGGCGAACATTGGCGCCCAAGATATTATTGTTCAAATCTATGATGGTGTATTCCATGTGTGGGTTTCCATTATCGGCGGAACAGGCGTTGGGCTTTTGGTCAAATATTTTCTTGACAAGCACTACATTTTCCGATTTCGACCGAAGGATGTGGTCCATGATGCCCAGGTATTTCTGCTCTACATCGGGATGGGATTGATTACCACCATTCTGTTTTGGGCATCCGAACTGGGATTTCACGCAGTTTTCGAGACAAAGGAAATGCGCTATCTAGGTGGGTGTGTTGGATTAGCAATCGGCTATCTCGTAAAATACCATTTGGACAAGAGATTTGTTTTTCGTTCGGACGCTTTATGAAATCCGTATCTTCCTGGGGGCGTTTGAGTGCATCTCCACACCATGTAGTGGAGCTACACAATGCGGAACATGCGAGGGGCGCAGTGCTGAATAGCCCGCTTCCCGGCCTGGCTTATGGTATGGGGCGCAGTTATGGCGATGTTTGTCTGAATTCTGGGGGAACACTTTGGAATACGGGAAAAATGGACCATTTTATCGCTTTTGATCAGGAGAGCGGTCGTTTGATCTGTGAGTCCGGTGTTCTCTTGCGTGATATTCAAAGGCTGATGGTTCCACGCGGATGGATGCTGGCAGTCACACCGGGAACGCAGATGGTGACCGTAGGCGGTGCGGTAGCCAATGATGTCCATGGCAAGAATCATCATGTACATGGGAGTTTTGGTGATCATGTACTATCCATGACGCTGCTGCGCACCGATGGCGAAATCATCCACTGTGGACCATTCGAACGAAAGGAATGGTTTGCTGCAACGGTTGGTGGCATGGGTCTTACAGGATTGATCACTCAAGTGGAAATGCAGCTGCATCGCATACCTGGTCCCTGGGTGGATGCTGAAACAATTCCATATTCTCATCTGGATGAATTTTTCTGTATTGCAGATGATTCTGAGGACCATTGGGAGCATACGGTTTCATGGATTGATTGCTTGTCTGGCGTACAAGGAAGGGGCTTGTTCATGAGAGGTAACTTCCAGAATTCCCAGTTATCTCATCAGGCACAGTACGCGGCCCGCAGCATAAAAATGCCTGTTACGCCGCCAATTTCCCTGGTCAATCAATGCTCTTTAAGGCTATTCAACAACCTTTACTACCATTTGAAGAAAATCCGTGCTGGTCGTAACGTAGTTCACTATGAGCCATTCCTCTATCCGCTGGATAACCTGCTGGAATGGAACAGAATATATGGACGGAGTGGGTTTTTTCAGTACCAAAGCGTGGTGCCCAGAAGTGTCGCGCTTGATTCGGTCAAGGCCATGCTCAGGGAGATCACGGCCTTTGGTGGAGGATCATTTCTGGCGGTGCTGAAAACATTCACCAAAAGAGAGGCTGTGGGTATGATGAGTTTTCCGCGTGAGGGAGCGACTCTGGCATTGGATTTCCCAGATCAAGGAAAGCGTACTGCCGATCTTTTCACACGGCTTGATCACATTGTTAGAGAGGCTGGTGGCCGTATCTATATGGCAAAGGATGCGCGTATGCCACGTGAACTTTTCGAGGTTGGATACCCGCGTCTCCAGGAATTTTTGAAATATCGAGATCCAGGCATAAGTTCCGTTCTCTCGCGCAGACTGATGGGAGGTTGAATTGTCTAATAAAAAGAGAATTGTAATTGTCGGTGCTACCTCAGCTATTGCACAGCACTGTGCCAGATTATGGCTTCAGGGTTCTGAAGTTGATCTCGTACTGATTGGTCGGGAGCAGCAGCGTCTTGAGAGTATTGCGGCCGATTTCAAAGTAAGGAACACCGGCGTCCACATTGTGATTGAGCAGGCGAGTTTCACCGATGTTGCGAGCATTGCTGAGGTTGCAAGAAAAGTAATGGATCATGGTGACGTCGATATCTTGTTGATTGCGCATGGTGCATTGCCATTGCAGCGTGATTGTCAAGAGGATCTGATGCTTTGCGAGAGGATGCTGGAAATCAATGCAATATCTCCTGTGCTTTTTGCGGAGGCTTTTGCAAAGTACATGGAGAGGCAAGCTCATGGCACCATTGCCCTGATCGGCTCTGTTGCAGGAGATAGAGGGCGCAGATCAAACTATGTGTATGGCGCAGCAAAGGGTCTGGTTGATCGATATGCCCAAGGGCTACGTCACCGATTTGCCGGGAAGGCGCTGAAAATCGTACTTGTCAAGCCAGGCCCTACAGATACCCCCATGACGGAAAGCATGAAAGGTAAGGGCCCTCGGCTGGCACCTGTCGGGGATGTGGCCAAGGATATTGTAGATGGCATACACCATGGGCGCGCTGTGATCTATACGCCTCGCAAGTGGAGGCTGATCATGTGGGTGATTGAAAGGATGCCTGATTTTATTTTTAATAAGATGAGTATATGATGCTCCGCTTTTGATGGTTGATTTCCTGTTTGGTCTGCCGTCAACAACTTGCAATCTATTGATATATTTCGCGTTCCTTCAGGGGGAGCATTTGCAATATATGATTTTGCTAGGACTTCCTTTCTTGCTAATTTCTTGGAGTAGTTCAATTGGGTCGAAGCGCTGCCAATCGAAAATGACCAAGTTGTGTCTTCCGTGACTAAATGAGTCGATCAGCATGTGCTTGTAAATCACATCCAAGTACAAAGCTAGGCTTGCAACTCTGACAGCCTTTTTAGCAGGTTCGTGGGGCTTGAGGTGTTCAGGCGTACTTCCTTCGTGATGACCAGGTTCCAAAAGTAAACACTTGCAGCAGCTGGTGGTGCAGGCCATCCACAGGAAGAAGCAGGGGGCCCACGATGGCCTCTTGTGCTGGCTAGAGTACTCTCTACAGCCTATGGGAGCGGGTATCCTTGAAGACCTCTCACGCATTCTCCCATTTGTGACCGTCGCGGTACCTGTGCGCTGACTGTCCGGCGTCTTAGCGCGCACGGCCGCCCGGCAGGCGTTCTTCTGCAGGGCAACCAACATGGCTTGGCACCGGGTTTTGTCGCAGGGACTCATCAACTTTTGCAGAATGGCTCGAGCCAAATATGGATAGCGCTTGGAGGCTATCCAATCATTCCGCATGTGACAGTCATCACCTGTACGCGCTTTTCAGATCGACGGAGTTGTCGACTCTAAATTGACTACAGACCTGTGGCGTAGAATTTTCAGGATTCTTGCAGAGGTTGGATAAAAATATAGATCTAGATTGTGCCGCCTCCTCTACTCCCGCTGGTACAAAGTATCTTGTTGATTCTTTGTAAAGGTGCTCGCCTTCCGACCATTTGTCCATCCCATACTTGGCATATGAGGAAAATAGTAGTGCAGAGGCATTGTGCGGATCAGATAGGATCAACATGTCACTCACCATTTCTGCTTTAGAGAATTCTTCTTGATAAATGTATCCTCTTGCCAATATTGCATAGAGCCCCTTCATTTTTGAAGAATCCTTGCTTTTTTCATCTATTGAGTAATCTGATGCGGATTTTATTCCTTGCTGCAGTAGATACTCCTCCAGTAATTTGGTTCCGATTTTTGCATTGCCTTTCCTTATTTGGAGATCTGCCTTGGTTAAGAGTACAAATATGGCATCTTTGGGGCTGTATTGAATGCTCTCGTTCTTTTCCAGCATTTTTTCCGCCGATTCATAGTCGCCCTCTCGGATTGCAGCAATGCTGTAGTTTAGCGCTGCATATGGCAATCCCGGGTTAACTTTCAGAACCCATGACCACAAGCTTAGGTCGCTCTGCCATAGTGGTGTGGTTATTTTAATGACGGCAGATGAGTATATTGTCCAAGAGAAAATAAATGTAGCAAAAGTAAACGTTGTCACTTTTTTTGATTTTTTATCTCCCCAAAGGAATATTGAATAGATTAATTGAGCAAGAAATATGGAAAACCAAACCAGTGGGTATGCTAAAAACCTTTCATGGCCAATATTGCCGCCAATAGTTAATGGTAAAATGTGAGAGACTGGGAGTAAAGAGATGGCAAAGCATGAGAGAAGTATCAGGCTTCTTGCTTTGAATCGAAGGCTGATGATTGTCAGCAATATTAACCCTACGCACGCCAAACATCCTAGGATGACGTCCAGCTTTGTCATATCCAATGGATCCAGTGGATGTTGAGGGTTTAAGCTGGAAAATGGCCAGAACACCATTTTGAAATAGAAAATAAAAGCCCACCCCACATAAGAAATGTGGTGTGGTATATCGTAAAATTTTCTGGCCAGATTTTCATCGGTATGCAATATCTCGGGCATGTAGTGCATACGAATCGCTATATATGCGGCCAAAGATAGAGTCAGGCTGCCCCATAATGGTAGGCCATCAGACTTGAAAGCCTTTTTAACTGAGTAATAAAAAGAATCTCTATCCTGGGAAAATTTTAGCAGGAAAATGGCTATGGGTAATGTAATGGCCATTTCCTTGCAAAGTAGAGCAAAGAAGAAGAATAAAGAAGTAAGAAAAGCCTGAGTCCAACCTGTATACCTGAGGAAGCTGTATACTGCTGCCAAGCTAAATGTTGTGACAAGAAGATCAAAGCGGCCTGCGGCCCATGCTACTGGCTCTACTAATGCAGGGTGCAAGCTATATACAATGCTTCCTGTAATGATAATTATTGACTTATTATTCGATTTTCTTGAATAAACGAACAAAATTGCACACAGCAAAGCTGTGTTAGTCAAATGGATTAATAGATTTACTATATGTGATACTGTTGGATTTGCATTATTCTGAGTCAAGAATTCTATGCAGAAAGTAAGAAGAGGGAGAGGTCTGAAATAGGTTGTTCCTTCGAGTATTGGGCGAAATATTCCTTGCCAAATGAGCTCGGGATCTCTTAAATACGGATTAAATATGAATAACTGCAAATCATCCCAAACGTAATCAAGTTTGGTAATGCTGGGATAATATGCATATATTAATAGAGTGCACAAAATAATGGGATAAGAGACAAGGATTTTTTTTCTGAGATTTGTCTGCATATGGATCCAATAATAAAAATACCCGCCGTAAAGGCGGGTATTTTTCTAGAGATTATTAGCGGCACTCAGACGGAGCATACTTCTCCGGCAAATCGCCAGCAACTGCAGACTTCAGACCGCGATTTCCTGCGCTCACCTTGGTAGCAGAAGCACACGCCCAGTCAATTGCGCCCATGGAGGATGCCGTCGGGGCAGAGCTTTGGACATTGGGAGTAAAGGTGATGAACTTTCCATCCACTCCAGTTGGAATGCCGTTGCCGGCGTTAGCTGCTACGTACACCTTGATGTCCCAAGGCTCGGTGGTTGTTACGGTGATATTTTTGACATACTTGGAAGTTTTTTCATTCTGCGGCTTGTTATTGAATGCCACAGCGGCGGCTGTCAGGCCGCCAGTACTATCGGTCTGAAAGGCTTCGCTCATCATGGATTTCACCGAAGAGCCGGCAATTACCGCTTCAGAAATCTTGGCGCGGACTGTGTAATCCTGATAAGCCGGCAGCGCCACGGCTGCCAAAATGCCGATGATCGCCACAACGATCATCAATTCGATCAAGGTAAAACCTTGCTGGATGGAACGCTTCATGAACTTCTCCTCATAGGGGTTGATTGCATGCTCTACTGAGCAAGAGCCGTGCCAGTCGCTCCAGGGGGCCAAGGTCCACGTCTATGTATGGTTTGGTTGCAACTGACACGGTTGGACGCCATTCTCTGACAAATTGATCCACTTGTTGTGACGTTTTTGTCAGAGATCGTGCGCTTGCTACAGACGTCACGCCAAGCTTGTCGGCGGGGTCGAGCTGGTTCCTTACGCCACCAGGAACTGCATCTGCGTGCCTGCCAGCTCCACCGTGTCTCCGTGCTGCAGTGGCATGGGGCGGCGGCCGATTTCCTGGCCGTTGAGCTTGAGGCTGAGGGCGTCACCTTCCAGCTGGGCGAGCACGAAGCCGTGGTGCTTCTGGGTGATGGAGGCGACGGCCACGCCGGGCTTGCCCAGGGTAGTGACGACTTTGACCAGCGGGACTTCGCGGCCGGCGGCGTTGCCGTTGAGCATGCGGATGGCAGCCTGGCGTGTGGCCAGGCCGGCCATCGAAGGCGGCAGGGTGTGGTCGAAGCCTGAGGGGGTCTGGGTGCTGAACTGCGATGGCAGGTCTTCCGCCAAGGGGGCTGGGCGGGTTGCCTCCACTGCTGCGGCAATGGCCGCCAGTGCCGAGCGCGAGGAGGCGCTGACCTGCTGCTGCACGAAGCGGATCTTGTACTTGCCGATGTCCAGCAGGTCGCCGTGGTTCAGGGTCTGGCGCAGTATGGGCTGGCCGTTGACATAGGTGCCATTGGTGCTGCGCAGGTCTTCGATGATGACGGCACCGTCGACGATGCTGAGCACGGCATGCTCCCCGCTGACCGCGAGGTTGTCGATGACGATGTCGTTGTAGGGGCGGCGTCCCAGCGTGGTGCGCTCCTTGGTCAGCTGCACTTCCTTGATGACGGCGCCGTCGATGGAGATGACCAGGGTCGGCATGCTCAAAATTCCTTTGTTATGCCCGGCTTGCACTGCACTGGGTGATCCGGAGCTGGGGTCTATCCAACTATTATGTCTGCGGCCCGGGCACGCCGGAGTCCGTCATCGTATTTGATACAGGCTATGGCTTGTCTTTGACCGATTGTTGGGTGCGCAATCATTTTTGACAATTGGAACCTGGGGTTTCTGCGCACGCAAGCGCGTCCATCGGATGGGTTCTGCCGTCGATCCCTGCGCTCTGTCTGGGCTCAATCGATGGCAGCGCAGGCGGTAGAGGGCGGATTGGCCTGGAGTTCGATGAGCGCTGCGCTGATGTTGTCGTTTCCGCCTGCTTCATTGGCGGCCGTGAGCAGCGAGGTCAGCAGCACGGGCAGCGGGCTGGACTGCTTGAACAGTGCGGCAATGGCGTCGTCATCGAGCATGTCGGTTAGGCCGTCGGAGCACAGCAGGATGCGGTCGCCAGGCTGCAGCGGCCATTCATTGAAGTCGGGTGTGACGTCCTGGGTCACGCCCAGGGCCTGGGTGAGCAGGTGGCCCAGGCCGGACTGCCGGGCTTCGTGGTCCTGGATGCGGCCTGCATCGATTTCTTCCTGGAGCCAAGTGTGGTCCCGGGTCAGGCGCAGCAGTTGGCCATCGCGCCATCCATAGGCCCGCGAGTCGCCGAGGTGGGCCAGCATCAGCAGGCCGGGCAGCAAAGCGGCTGCGATGACGGTGGTGCCCATGCCGCGGCAGCCGGGTGTTTCCTGGGCGGCGGTGAGGATGGCGGCGTTGGCCAGGTTCAGGGCATTGGCAAGTGACTGCTGCAATTCCTGGCGGGCCTGCGGCGTGTTGGCCACGGGCGCCTCGGTGGTGGTGCTTTGCAGCGCCACGGATACCAGACTAATGGCCATGGCGCTGGCGACTTCGCCGGCGTTGTAGCCGCCCATGCCATCGGCCAGCACGGCAATGGGCCAGGGCTGGGCGCTGGGGTGGATGGTGACGGCGTCCTCGTTGTTGTCACGGCGCCGGCCCACATCGGTGCGTGCAACCATGGCGCAGTACTGGGCAGGAGCTTCCTGCCGGGTGGGTTGGTCCGGGATTTTGGGGGCGCTGGGCATGGTGGCAAAGGACGGATTCGGCGGTGGTGCCATCAGTCCCTGGTGTGCAGATGCAATGGTGAAGACCGGTGCACAGCGTAAATGAAAACAGTGCGCGCAAGTGCCCGGAATGCGCGGGCGCAACGGCTCGTCAGCTTGACGCCACATCAAGATGGGTCCTCGCAAAGCAAAAACGCACTGCCGGGGCAGTGCGTTCGTGATGCGGCGAAGGTGCTGCCTGCGGCAGCGTCAGGCCTGGGCTGCGTGCTTTGCGCCTGAGCGCGCCTGCAGGAACTTGCCAATGCCCACGACCAGCACGGCGCCGGCTGCGGCCGCCACATAGTGCAGCCAGGGGTGGCTGATGGCGTAGCCGTGCAGCAGGCGGTCGTTGACGATGGTTTCTCCGCCGACCCAGCCGATCAGGGCGGCGCCCAGCGTGATGATGACGGGGAAGCGCTCCATGAGCTTGATCATCAGCGTGGAGCCGAAGATCACCAGCGGGATGCTGATGGCCAGGCCCAGGATCAGCAGGACCATGTTGCCCTGCGCAGTGGCGGCCACGGCGATCACGTTGTCCAGGCTCATCACCAGATCGGCGATCAGGATGGTGCGGATGGCAACCATCATGCTGCCATGGCCCTTGGATTCGCCTTCATCATCTTCTTCGCCGGTCAGCAGCTGCAGGCCGATCCACAGCAGCAGGCAGCCGCCCACGATCTGCAGGAAGGACAGCTCCAGCAGCTTTGCCGCGACCACGGTCAGGATGATCCGCAGCACCACGGCGGCGCCGGAGCCGAACATGACGGCTTTCTTTTGCTGTGCGGGGGGCAGCGAGCGTGCTGCGAGGGCGATGACGACGGCGTTGTCGCCAGACAGGATGATGTTGATCCAGACGATCTTCAACAGGCCGATCCAGAAATCGGCGCTTTGCAGGTATTCCATGGTTTCTCCGCTGTTATGAGTTGAAAAGCGCCAGGGCGGTAGCCTCTGGCGCTTTTTCTTTTTTGGAGTCGTCAGTGTAGGGCGGACTTGCCGCCTTACCGATTCGTAATTCTGCGTAATTTCTTCCTGGGGCGAACCCTGGATGTCACGCAGAACCGGTGCCGCTTAGATCAGGCCCTTGAGCAGGCGGCCCATTTCGGAGGGATTGCGGGTGATGACGAAACCGCACTCTTCCATGATGGCCAGCTTGGCGTCGGCCGTGTCGGCGCCGCCGGAGATCAGCGCGCCGGCGTGGCCCATGCGCTTGCCGGGAGGGGCGGTGACACCAGCGATGAAGCCGACGATGGGCTTTTTCATGTTGTCCTTGCACCAGCGGGCAGCTTCGGCTTCGTCGGGACCGCCGATTTCGCCGATCATGATGACGGCGTCGGTGTCGGGATCGTCGTTGAAGGCCTTCATCACGTCGATGTGCTTGAGGCCGTTGATCGGGTCACCGCCGATGCCCACGGCCGACGACTGGCCAATGCCCAGTTCGGTCAGCTGAGCCACGGCTTCGTAGGTCAGCGTGCCGGAGCGGCTGACCACGCCGACGCGGCCCTTCTTGTGGATGTGGCCGGGCATGATGCCGATCTTGATCTCGTCGGGCGTGATCAGGCCGGGGCAGTTGGGGCCCAGCAGCAGGGTGCGCTTGCCGCCTGCAGCTTCCTTGGCGCGCATCTTGTTGCGCACTTCCAGCATGTCACGGACGGGAATGCCTTCGGTGATGCAGATGGCCAGGTCCAGGTCGGCTTCCACGGCTTCCCAGATCGCGGCGGCAGCGCCTGCGGGGGGAACGTAGATCACCGAGACCGTGGCGCCCGTGCCTTGTGCGGCTTCCTTGACGGAGGCGTAGATTGGCACGTCGAAGATCTTTTCGCCGGCCTTCTTGGGGTTCACACCGGCCACGAAGCAGTTCTTGCCGTTCGCGTACTCGATGCATTTTTCCGTGTGGAACTGGCCCGTCTTGCCCGTGATGCCTTGGGTGATGACCTTGGTGTCTTTATTGATGTAGATAGACATGGTGTGTTCTCCGGGCCTGCTTACTTGACGGCTTCGACGATCTTCGTGGCCGCTTCGGCCATGGTGTCGGCGCTGATGATGGGCAGGCCGGACTCGGCCAGCATCTTCTTGCCCAGTTCTTCGTTCGTGCCCTTCATGCGCACGACCAAGGGCACTTGCAGGTTCACGGCCTTGCAGGCAGTGATCACGCCGGTGGCGATGGTGTCGCACTTCATGATGCCGCCGAAGATGTTGACCAGAATGCCTTCGACCTTGGGGTTCTTCAGCATGATCTTGAAGGCTTCGGTGACCTTCTCGGGGGTGGCGCCGCCGCCCACGTCCAGGAAGTTGGCCGGCTCGCCGCCGAACAGCTTGATGGTGTCCATGGTGGCCATGGCCAGGCCGGCACCGTTGACCAGGCAGCCGATGTTGCCGTCCAGCGAGATGTAGGCCAGATCGAACTTGGAGGCTTCGACTTCGGCGGGATCTTCTTCGTCCAGGTCGCGCAGTGCCACGATTTCGGGCAGGCGGAACAGGGCGTTGGCGTCGAAGTTGAACTTGGCGTCCAGGGCAATGACATTGCCCTTGCTGTCACGGTTCAGGGGGTTGATTTCGACCAGCGAGGCATCCGTGTCCATGTAGCACTTGTAGAGCTTCTGGCAGATGTCGATGAACTGGGCAGTGGAGTCGGCAGGCATGCCGATGCCCTTGGCCAGCTCTTCGCCCTGGGCCTGGGTCAGACCGACCAGGGGATCGACGAAGATGGTGATGATCTTCTCGGGCGTGGAGTGGGCCACTTCCTCGATGTCCATGCCGCCTTCGCTGGAAGCGATGAAGGCCACCTTCTGCGTGGCGCGGTCGGTCACGCACGACAGGTAGTATTCCTTCTGGATGTCGGCGCCGTCTTCGATGTACAGGCGGCGGACCTTCTGGCCTTCGGGGCCGGTCTGGTGCGTGACCAGCTGCATGCCCAGAATCTGGCCAGCCAGTGCCTTGACGTCGTCGATGCTCTTGGCAACCTTCACGCCGCCGCCCTTGCCGCGACCACCAGCGTGGATCTGGGCCTTCACGACCCACACGGGGCCGCCGAGCTTCTGGGCGGCCTCGACGGCCTCTTGCACTGTGAACGCAGGGATACCGCGAGGTACAGGCACACCAAACTGACGCAAGATGTCCTTGCCTTGGTATTCATGAATCTTCATGATGTCTCTCTCAAACAAATAGGGGGGGATTGACCCGGTAGCCCTGGGGTGCTGCCTCAAGGCGGAGTGACCTGGCAATCGCCGAATGTACCATGCTGCACTGCGCCATCCGACACGCCCCCATGCGCAGAATCCACAATTTCCTGCGGGCCAAGCAGCATGCCAGGAACTGTGCAATGCATTGATATGTCAGGGAAAAGCCGGTTTCCCGACATTTCTTTCAGGCGCCACAGCTCTTTTGTCTTATAGAGGATCTGCAGGCGGCCCTGCCCGCCGTTTGTAACAGGCGCATGTCAGCACGCCCTTGATCGCCACTGCCAACCGTTTTGCGACAACGGGCGCAGGGGGACCCGGTTTCGGTGAGAATCCGCAGCTGGAACGCGGCAATGGTGCCGCAGCGGCTCCAGGAGGGCCGCGCAGCAGGAGAAATACAGCGATGGCAAAAGTCTTTATCGATGGCGAAGCAGGCACGACAGGGCTGCAGATCCGTGAGCGTCTGGTCGATCTGTCCGGCGTGGAGCTGGTCAGCATTGCGCCCGAGCTGCGAAAGGATCCTGCTGCCAAGCGTGCGCTGATCGCCGGCGTGGACCTGGTCATCCTGTGCCTGCATGACGACGCTGCGCGCGAAACCGTGGCCATGGTCGACGCCATCGAGGCCGAGACCGGCCGCGCCATCAAGATCATCGATGCCTCCACCGCCCACCGCGTGGCGCCGGGCTGGGTCTACGGCTTTCCCGAGCTGCGCAAGGGCCAGTTGGACGCCGTCAAGGCTGCCACGCGCGTGGCCAACCCCGGCTGCTATGCCACGGGCGCCATCGCACTGCTGCACCCGCTGGTGGCGGCAGGCCTCATTCCAGCCGACTACGCGCTGAGCCTGCCCTCGGTGTCCGGCTACTCGGGCGGCGGCCGCAGCATGATCGAAGCCTACGAGGCCGGCACGGCCGCGCCTTACGAGGCCTATGCGCTGGGCCTGTCGCACAAGCACATTCCCGAAATCCTGCACTACACGGGCATGACGCGCCGCCCGGTCTTCATTCCTGCCGTGGGCAATTTCCGCCAGGGCATGCTGGTGCAACTGCCCCTGCATCTGGACCTGCTGCCGGGCGCGCCCAAGGCCGCCGATCTGCACGATGCGCTGGCCGCCCACTACGCGGCGACCAACACGCCCGAGCAATGGGTGTCGGTGCTGCCGCCCACCGAAGACATGAAGCTGGCTGCCGATACGCTGACCGACACGAACAAGCTGGAGCTGCGTGTGTTCGCCAATGAGCAGTACCGCCAGGCCGTGCTGATCGCCCGTCTGGACAACCTGGGCAAGGGCGCCAGCGGCGCCGCCGTGCAGAACCTGCAGATCATGCTGGGCCTGTGAGGCCCCCCGCGCCCCCGTCCTTGCCGGGCCGGCGCGGTCCGGTCTGGGGCCATGTACTGGCCCTGGCCGTGCTGTGTCTGCTGATCGTTGTGTTCGCCTGGAAGCTGCGGCCGGCATTGCCTTCCTCATCGCGCCTGCTGCTGAGTCCGCTGCTGGGCAATATGGAAGCCTGCCTGGTGCAGGACGGGCTGCGCGAGGATTTTCCCAAGGAATTCCAGCAGGTGCCTGCCAGTTGCCTGGGCCCTCAGGGCTCGGCCGCGGAAATGGTGAAAGCCACGCTGCAGCGCTTGGGCCGTCCGCAGGGCGAGGGGCTGGAGCTGGGCTATACGCTCAGCGTGCCTCTGCTGCGCTATGTGCAGTGGAACGGCCGGGCCTGGGAAGTCCGGGGCGAGGCGCTGGACCGCGTGGTGCGCACGGTGGCGCAGGCGCAGCGGCCCGTGGTGCTCTACCTGTTCGCCACGCATTTCGAGGTCCACTCCCAGGCCGAGGAGCGCCTGGCTGCCGATCCCGCCAATCTGGCCTGGACGCCCAAGGGGCCGCTGCCGCTGGACACCTATCTGGGCGCGCGCATCTTCCCGTGGTCGGTTGCGCGGCAGGACAATGAAATCACGCGCGTGCGCAAGCTGGTGGTCGATGCCCTGGCCGAGCGCATGTGCGCTGCGGGCGATGCCGCCATGCATCCGCTGCGTGCGCTCACCGTGCTGGGCGAGACGCACCAGCTGTTCCCGGGTTTCGAGGCCGGCATGGGGTTCGCGGCCGAAGGCTATGCGGTCACCGACTACAGCCCTGCATCCGTGGCGGGCTTCCATGCATTCCTGCGCCAGCGCTATGGCGACATTGCGCGGCTCAATGCCCATCTGAAGTCGGAGTTCGCCAGCTTCGATGCGGTGGAGCCTCCGTCGCGCAACATCCGCAGCGAGCCGCTGCAGAACTTCTTCCAGCACATCGACAGCTATGCGGCTGGCACGGTCCCGGTGTCCGGCTGGGTCCACTCGCCCGACGCGAAGCTGCAAAAGCAACTGGCCGTGGCCGTCTTCGTGGACGGGCGCCCTTACTCGCACGCCCCCGTGCACATGCACCGCCAGGATGTGGCCCAGGCCAAGCCTGATTTCCTCACGCCCGATGTGGGCTGGCGTGCCGACATCCGCTATCCGGCGCTGGGCGAGGGCCTGCACCGCATCGACGTGGTGCTGCAGGCCGGCGGGCGCAGCCTGGGCCTGCTGGCCACGCGCCAGATCGCCGTGATGGACCGCCACCAGGGCGAGCCCAGGCCCCATGCCGCCGAGGCCTTGCCTGACTTCGGCAAGCTGCCGGACGGCGTGGAATTCTGGGTGGACAGCCCGCAGGACCGGCTGGCGCTGTTCTACAACCCGCTGGCGACGGACTGGAACGATTTTCGCGAGCAGCAGGTGGCCGATTACATCCAGGGCTTTTCCGAGCACATCGGGCACGGCTGCCTGGGCCGGGTGCCTCGCTTTGCCCACCAGCTCAACCCCCATGCGAATCCGAGCTGGGACGCCAGCCGCTACGCCGTGGAGCGCAGCCTGCAGCGCATGCCGGGGCTGTCCCTGGGTGTGAGCCTGTATGGCGAAGACACCTACGGCCCGCTGGTCGGCCAGATGCTGCGCCGCTATGGCCACACGGCCTATGGCGTGACGGAGTTCCATCCGCTGGTGGCCCTGTCGCCGCAGCGGCTGGAGAAAGTGCTGACCATGCACCGCCGCCAGGGCGCGCGCTTCCTGTCCTTCTTCATGGAAGCCCGGCTCGAGGATGCGACCGGCACGCAGTCCAGCAACGAGTTCTCCTTCGATGCGGACAACCGCGCGCACGGCTCGGACGCGCTTTACCGCTCGCTGCGCCAGGTGCTGCAGCCGCACTGACCTGCCGCGCGCAGCCTTTTCCATGTCTTCAGCGCACAGCAGTTCCCCTGCAGCCGCAGGCCGGGCCACCGCCATCGGCCTGCTGGCCGTGGTGTGCTGGAGCTGCACCGTGGGCCTGATGCGCTCGGTGGCCGAGCCGCTGGGCGCCGTGGGCGGCGCTGCCATGCTCTATACGGTCAGCGCCCTGTGCGTGGCCGCCGTGCGTGGCCTGCCCAGGCCGTCGCAGTGGCGGGCCATGCATCCGGCCTACTTCTGGGGCTGCGGCCTGCTGTTTGCGGTCTATGAAATCTGTCTGTCGCTGGCGATCGGTCTGGCGCAGGACCGCGCCCAGGCGCTGGAGCTGGGGCTGATCAATTACCTGTGGCCCAGCCTGACCATCGTCTTGGCCGTGCTGCTGCGCCAGCAGCATGCGCGCTGGTGGCTGTGGCCCGGCGTGCTGCTGTGCCTGTGGGGGCTGACGCGCGTGCTGGGTGGCGACTCGCTGCAACTGCGGGGCATAGCGGACCACATGCTGGCCAATCCGCTGGCCTATGGACTCGCCTTTGGCGCGGCCCTGCTGTGGCCCTGCTATTCGCTGGCTGCTCGGCGCTGGGGTGGGGGGCACAATGCCGTGGGGTTGTTCCTGATCTGGACTGCGCTGGCGCTGTGGATCAAGTGGTTGTGGCTGGGTGGCGAAGGCGGCATGCACTGGTCAGGCACCGTGGTGCTGCAGCTGCTGGCCGTGGGCGGGCTCACGGCCATGGGCTACAGCTGCTGGGAGCACGGCATACAGCACGGGCATCTGGCCGTGATGGCGGCGGCCTCGTACTTCACGCCCGTGTTCTCTGCCTTGCTGGCCAGTGCCTGGCTGCAGGTGCAGCCGGGCTGGGGCTTCTGGCAGGGCGTGGCGCTGGTGACCGTGGGGTCGCTGGTGTGCTGGGGCGCAACCCGGCGCGTGGATTAGTTGCCTTCGTCTGCAGCTCCGTCATCCCAGTCTTCGCTGCGCCCGCGCAGCACCTTGCTCGCTATTTCTCCGCCAAAGCCGCGCGCGGCCAGAAAGCGCATCTGCTTGAGGCGTTCCTGCGGGGTGGCCGGCGGTGTGCCGAAGCGCTGGCGCCATACGGCATGGGCGCGCTGCAGTTCGGTGGCGCGCAATTGTTCTGCGGCGGCGCGCACCAGGCCATCGTCCAGCCCCTTGCTGCGCAGCTCCTGCACCACGCGTGATGTGCCAAAGCGCGCGGCCTTGCGATGCAGCACGGACTCGGCCACGCGCTCGGCGCTGATGAAGCCGCGCTTCTCCAGCGCGTCGAGCATGGCGCCCAGGTCCTCGCCTTCCTCCACATGGGGGGCGAGCTTGCGTTCCAGCTCCAGCCGTGAATGTTCGCGCTGGCCCAGCAGCTTGAGCGCCCGGCCCTTGAGCGACAGCTTGGCGAATCCCATGCGGCAATGTCTCCTGAATCGTCCCGAATAAAAAGGGCCCCCACGCTCCCCTTGCTGCGCAAGGTCCGCTGCCCCCCAAGGGGGCCGCTTTTTTGCCTTGGGGCGTCCCGGCGATAAAAAAGGCGCAGACGTGAGCCTGCGCCAAGATGGCAAACACAGTGTGTGCAGGCGCGGCGGCGCCTGCAGTGAGGGGTCTGGGCGCTCAGGCCTCGATCACGCCGTCCTTGTCGGCCTTGGCCTTGCCCGCCTTGGCGGCCTTGGCTTCGGAGGCATCGCCACCGGCCGTGGGCAGCAGGGCGATGCCCAGGCTGTCGCGCACCTTGTTCTCGATCTCCACGGCCAGGCCGCTGTTCTCGCGCAGGAATTCGCGGGCGTTGTCGCGACCCTGGCCGATCTTTTCGCCGTTGTAGGCGTACCAGGCCCCCGACTTGTCGAGGATCTTGGCGTTGACGCCCATGTCCAGGATTTCACCTTCGCGCGAGATGCCTTCGCCGAAGAGGATGTCGAACTCGGCGGTCTTGAACGGGGGCGAGACCTTGTTCTTGACGACCTTGACCTTGGTTTCGTTGCCGATAGCTTCGTCGCCCTTCTTGATGGTGCCGGTGCGGCGGATGTCCAGGCGGACCGAGGCGTAGAACTTCAGCGCATTGCCGCCCGTGGTGGTTTCGGGGCTGCCGAACATCACGCCGATCTTCATGCGGATCTGGTTGATGAAGATGACCATGCAATTGGTCTTCTTGATGGTGGAGGTCAGCTTGCGCAGCGCCTGGCTCATCAGGCGGGCCTGCAGGCCGGGCAGCTGGTCGCCCATCTCGCCTTCGATTTCGGCGCGCGGTGTCAGTGCGGCCACCGAGTCCACGACGATCATGTCCACGGCGCCCGAGCGCACCAGGCTGTCCACGATTTCCAGGGCCTGCTCGCCGGTGTCGGGCTGGCTGATCAGCACTTCGTTGAGGTTCACGCCCAGCTTCTGGGCATAGCTGGTGTCCAGCGCGTGTTCTGCGTCGATGAAGGCGCAGGTGCCGCCCTGCTTTTGCATTTCGGCGATGACCTGCAGCGTCAGCGTGGTCTTGCCCGAGGATTCAGGGCCGTAGATCTCGATCACGCGGCCACGGGGCAGGCCGCCCACACCCAGGGCGATGTCCAGGCCCAGCGAGCCGGTGGAGACGACCTGGATGTCCTGGATGGCTTCGCCTTCACCCAGGCGCATGATCGTGCCCTTGCCGAACTGCTTTTCGATCTGGGCGAGTGCGGCCTGCAGGGCCTTGGCTTTTTCACTGTTGGCGGTGGTGACGGCGGTGTTCATGCGGACTCCTGGGTTGGGTATGGATTCAGCTCTGTATTTGCATTCAGGCTGGATGCTTGAACAGTAGTTTATGGGCTTGCTGCCTTGATTTGTTGGTGTTTTTGGTCAGTTTTCCTGACTTGTTGGATTTGCCTCCACAATGCATCCATGAGTGAGCTTTCCCCTGTCACGCCGCCCGCCGACGCCTGGCGCCAGACCCACCTGGGCCGCCTGCTCGGCCATGCCATGCGGCGGTTCGACGCGCGTGTACTGCAGCTCATGGCGCGCGATGTGGAGGTGCCGCTGGCACTGTCCAACCTCGCTGCGCGCGACAAGGTGGGGGCGGCCCATATCCACATCACGCGGCATCTGTCGCTGGCTGGCGACCGGCTGACGGACCTGGCAGAGCGCGCAGGCATGACCAAGCAGTCCATGGGCGACCTGGTGACCCAGTGCGAGGCCTGGGGCCTGGTCACGCGCGAGAGCGACGAGCGCGATGCGCGCGCGCGCCGCATCCGCTTCACGCCAGCGGGCCTGGCCTGGCTGCAGGCTTTCCATGACGCCGTCTCCCAGGCCGAGGCCGAATTCCGCGAGGAAGTCGGCGACGACATCGCCACCGTGGTGGCGCTGGGGCTGGAGGCCTACGCGGGCGGCGGCTCACTCGGGTAAGGTCCCTGCCCGCGCTGCGGGGCGCATCCTAGAATCCTGGGAATTAAAGGCGCGCATTTCCAACTCCCAGAGCGCGCCTGCATTACAGGAGACATCCCCCATGCGCATTCTGATTGCCGAAGACGACCAGGTCCTGGCCGATGGCCTGCTGCGCAGCCTGCGCGGCTCGGGCGCCGTGGTCAGCCATGTGGCCAATGGCAGCGAGGCCGACACCGCGCTGATGACCAGCAGCGAATTCGATTTGCTGATCCTGGACCTGGGCCTGCCCAAGATGCACGGTCTCGAAGTGCTCAAGAAGCTGCGCGGCCGCGGCGATGCGCTGCCGGTGCTCATCCTCACGGCGGCCGACAGCGTGGAAGAGCGCGTGCAGGGGCTGGACTACGGTGCCGACGACTACATGGCCAAGCCGTTTGCGCTGTCCGAGCTGGAGGCGCGCGTGCGCGCCCTCACGCGGCGCGGCATGGGCGGCGCCAGCAGCACCATCAAGCACGGCCCGCTGGTCTACGACCAGGCCGGCCGCGTGGCCACCATCGACGGCAAGATGGTCGAGCTGTCGGCGCGCGAGCTGGGCCTGCTGGAAGTGCTGCTGCAGCGGGCCGGCCGGCTGGTCAGCAAGGACCAGTTGGTCGAGCGCCTGTGCGAGTGGGGCGACGAAGTCAGCAACAACGCCATCGAGGTCTACATCCACCGGCTGCGCAAGAAGATAGAGCGCGGCCCCATCCGCATCGCCACCGTGCGCGGCCTGGGCTACTGCCTTGAGAAGATCGCGTCCTGAGGCCGCTGCCGTGGCTGTCAGGCCCGGGTTGGCTTGCCTGCGCATAGTGGTGGTTGCCGCGGGGCCGTGAACCCGTCGTAAGGGGCTGCCCGCCGATGAAAATCTTCCAGCGTGAACAGCGCTCCCTGTTCGGCGAGATCCTTGACTGGATGCTCACGCCGCTGCTGCTGCTGTGGCCCGTGAGCCTGGCGCTGACCTGGCTGGTGGCCCAGGGCCTGGCCAACAAACCCTTCGACCGTGCGCTGGAATACAACGCCCAGGCGCTGGCCCAACTGGTGATGGTGCAGCACGGCAAGGTGCTGTTCAACCTGCCGCAGTCGGCCAGCGAGATCCTGCGTGCCGACGAATCGGACACCGTGTATTTCCAGGTGCTGGGCGTGAAGGGCGAATACCTGGCCGGCGAGCGCGACCTGCCGCCGCCGCCCGAGCCCGACGAGGCTCTGACTGGCGCGGCGCCTCCAGGCTTGCCGTCCGGCGGCACCGTGCAGCTGCGCGATGCGGAATTTCGCGGCATCGATCTGCGCGTGGCCCATGTCTGGGTGCGCATGCCCCTGCCGGGCGAACCGCAGGCCCTGGTCCAGGTGGCCGAGACGCGCGAAAAGCGCAGCGTGCTGGCCACGGAAATCATCAAGGGCGTGATGCTGCCGCAGTTCGTCATCCTGCCGCTGGCCGCGCTGCTGGTGTGGCTGGCGCTGGCGCGCGGCATCAAGCCGCTGCACCGGCTGGAGGAGCGCATCCGCGCGCGCCGGCCCGAGGACCTTTCGCCCATCAACCACAAGGACGTGCCGCTGGAAGTCGTGCCGCTGGTGGATTCGGTCAATGACCTGCTGGGCCGGCTGGGCGACTCGCTGGCCACGCAAAAGCGCTTCCTGGCCGACGCGGCCCACCAGCTCAAGACGCCGCTGGCCGGGCTGCGCATGCAGGCCGAACTGGCCCAGCGCGAAGGCGTGAGTACGGGCGAGCTGCGGCAGTCCCTGGCCCAGATCGCGCGCTCCAGCATCCGTGCCACGCACACCGTCAACCAGTTGCTGGCGCTGGCGCGTGCCGAGAGCGCGGGCCTGGGGCGGGGCCTGGCCATGCAGCCGTGCAACCTGGTGCGCATCGTCACCGACGTGGTGCGCGACTGCCTGCCGCGCGCCATGGACAAGCATGTGGACCTGGGATACGACGGCGCCGAGTCCTCGGCCGCCGGCGTCTGGCTGCAGGGCAATGCCACGCTGCTGACCGAGCTGGTGCGCAACCTCGTGGACAACGCCATCAACTACACGCCTTCCACCAGCAGCCGGCCGGGCATGGTCACCGTGCGTGTGCTGGCCGATCCTTTTGGTCAGGTCCTGCTGCTGCAGGTGGAGGATTCGGGGCCGGGCGTGCCCGAGGCCGAGCGCGAGCTGGTGTTCCAGCCGTTCTACCGCGTGCTGGGCTCGGAGGCCGATGGCTCGGGCCTGGGCCTGCCCATCGTGCTGGAGATTGCGCGCCAGCATGGCGGGCAGGTGGTGCTGGAGGATGCGCATCCGGGCCAGCAGCCACCGGGCGCACGCTTCAGCGTGCGCTTCACGGCACTGCGCTCGCCGCCGCCGCCTAAGCCTGCGGCATAGGTGGCGCCTGACCGGCTGCCGCAGGGGCATCGGGGGCTACAGGGGCCATCGCCACCCGTCCCGGTGTCTGCGCCGCATGGTCCACCAACCAGTTGCGGAAGATGCCCAGCGTGCCATGGTTGGCACGGTCGGCCGGATAGCACAGCCAGTAGCCCAGGGCGCTCTGGTAGCCGTGCTGGGGCAGGGGCTCGTTCACCAGGCCGGCGGCAAGCTCGTCGAGCACCAGGCAGCGTGGCACCAGTGCAATGCCCATGCCCGCCATCACGGCGCGAATGATGGTCTGGAACTGGTCGAACTGCGGGCCCGCCAGCGGGCTGATGCCGTGGATGCCGTGGGCCTCGCTCCAGCGTGCCCAGGCGTCGGCAATGGTCACGTGGCGCAGCCGCGTGCAGCGCGCCACGTCCTGGGGCGTGGTGATGCGCGCCTCGGGGCCCGTGCCATGTGGCGGTGCGATCAGCGCCACCTGGCGGCCCACCAGATAGTGGGCGTGCGCGCCGCTCCAATGCCCGTCCCCGAACAAAATCGCGCAGTCCAGACCCGGACTGTCAAATTGGTAGCTGTGTACGTAGGGTACAAAGTGCAGCGTGATCTGTGGATAGCGCTGCTGAAACTGGGGCAGCCTGGGGATCAGCCACTTGGCCGCGAAAGTCGGCAGCGATGACAGGTGCAGCGCGCCTCGGCTGTCATCGCTGGTGATGAGTTCGAGGGTGGCCGCCTCCAGCTGGCCCAGCAGGGCGCGCACGGCGCGCTCGTAGCGTTCGCCCGCAGGCGTCAGGCTCAAGCGCTTGCGCTCGCGTTCGAACAGCGGCACGCCCACCCACTTCTCCAGCTCCTGGATCTGCTTGCTGACTGCGCTTTGCGTCAAGTGCAAGGCTTCGGCCGCGCGCGATACACCTCCGAAGCGCACCACGGTGGAGAAGGCGCGCAGCAGATGTATGGGCGGGTTGAGGCGGCGCAAACTCATGACAGGGATATGATGAAACTATTCCTGTTCGGAATATTAACAGGCACAGTATTTGCTTTTTTTGTGAGCAGATTTCTTTTAATCTGACCTTGTTTGTAAGAAAGATCCTATGCAACGACGCCATTTCCTTGCTTCCATCGCCGCTTCTTCTGTCGTTCCTGGAATGTCCTTCGCCCAGGAAACCACCCGTCCCCTGCGCATCGTCGTTCCGTTCCCTGCTGGTGGCTCCACCGACATGGTCCCGCGCAACATGCAGGACGTGCTGCCCAAGTTGCTGGGCGGCCAGGCGGTGGTGATCGAGAACAAGGCCGGCGCCGGCGGCTCCATCGGCATGGCCGAAGTGGCACGTGCCACCGACGGCGTGACCTTCGGCATCGCCACGCTGTCCACGCACGGCGTGAACCCTGCCGTGTTCAAGAAGCTGCCCTACGACGCCATCAACGACTTCGTCGGCGTGACCGAGATCGTCAAGGCGCCCGGCGTGATCGTGATCAACCCCAAGCTGGTGCCTGCCAACAACTTTGCCGAGTTCGTGAAGTACCTGAAGGCCAACCCCGGCAAGGTCAGCTTCGCCACGCCCGGCAACGGCACCATCGGCCACATGTGGGGCGCCCAGTTCATGAAGAGCACGGGCACAGAGATGCAGCACATTCCCTACCGTGGTGCAGGCCCGGCCATCAACGACGTGCTCGGCGGCCAGGTGCCCGTGTACTTCGACCAGGTCGCGTCCTCGCTGCCCCACATCAAGGGCGGCAAGGTCAAGGCCCTGGCCGTGTCCTGGCATGAGCGCCTGGACGTGCTGCCCGATGTGCAGACCTACGCCGAAGCCGGCCACGCCGACCTGAACGATCCTTCCTGGTTCGGCCTCGTGGCCCCCAAGAGCACGCCGCCCGAGCAGATCGCCCGCGTGCAAAAGGCCATCGCGGCCGCGCTCAAGGACCCGGCCGTGCAAAAGCGCATGGCTGCCCAGGGCCTGTACATCTCCGGCACCAGCAGCGATGCTTTCACCAAGCAGATCGCCAGCGAAGTGGCCAAGATGAAGAAGATTGCCGCCACGGCCCAGATCCAGCTGGATTAAAGGCTCCCCCTGAGGCGCTTCGCGCCTTCCCCCTCTCTCGCTTCGCGGGAGGGGGACGACGCCCTCGCTGCGGGGCGGCCCTTGCTCGGCGTCCCTGGCCTGGGACGCGCCAGTTTCATGGCGGGCTGGCCGCAGCGCAGCGGTGCAATGCGTAACCGAGATAGACCACTTCCTCATGCATCCCGTCCTGCGACTGATCAGTCAGAACTTCCTGCAATCCCTGCCCGGCGCGGCAGGCTCCGGCGCGGCCGATGCCGCGCAGCCCATGGTGACCAGCGTGGCCGGCACCAGCGCCGTGGTGCTGGACTCGCCGCACAGCGGCACGGTCTACCCGCAGGACTTCGGCTCCTGCCTGCCGCTGGCCACGCTGCGCCAGGCCGAGGACACGCATGTGGAGAAGATCTATGCCTTTGCGCCAGGCATGGGCGTGGGCTGGGTGGAGGCGCATTTCCCGCGCATCTACCTGGATGCCAACCGCGACACCACCGAGATCGACACCACCATGATCGAAGGCGACTGGCCGCTGCCCGTCACCACCGACCAGGTCGTGCTGCAGAAGGTTCGCCTGGGTAAGGGCCTGATCTGGAAGTTCACCGACGAGGGCGTGCCCATCTACGACCGCCAGTTGCCGGCCTCCGAGCTGCTGCAGCGCATCGAGCGCTGCTGGAAGCCCTACCACGCCGCCGTGGAGCGCGCCATTGACGCCGCCCATGCGCGCCATGGCTACAGCATCCACATCAACTGCCATTCCATGCCTTCCGTCGCCGCCAGCCATGCCACGCTGCACCCGGGCCTGGTGCATGCCGACTTCGTCATCGGCGACCGCGACGGCAGCACGGCCAGCCCCGCGCTGTCCGAGCGCATCTGCGCCTTCCTGCGCGAGCGCGGCTACAGCGTGGACTACAACCATCCCTACAAGGGCGTGGAGCTGGTGCGCCGCTACGGCAAGCCTGCCGAGCACCGCCACAGCATCCAGATCGAGATCAACCGCAAGCTCTACATGAACGAGCAGACCCTGGAACTGGACCAGGCCGGCTACCTGCGCCTGACCACCGATCTGAAGGTATTGGTCGAGCAGCTCATGGCCACCGACCCGCGCGTGCTCTGACCCGCGGCGGCTGAAATGAAAAAGGCCCGCGATCCTGTGATCGCGGGCCTTTTCGCATGGCGTGCCCAACGGGTTCAGCAGGGTTTGAACGGCTTGCCCTCGAAGGCCTTGCCGCCCATGGCCTCGACCTGGCTGCGCAGTGCGGCCGTGGCCTGGGGCAGGCGCAGGGTGTAGA
Organism: Delftia sp. WSY_7; assembly: GCF_043104845.1. Lineage (NCBI taxonomy): Bacteria > Pseudomonadati > Pseudomonadota > Betaproteobacteria > Burkholderiales > Comamonadaceae > Delftia > Delftia sp. WSY_7. The sequence continues at coordinate 180,018 of NZ_JBICLB010000034.1, forward strand.
GCGTGATGTCGGGGCGCTCCTGCACCACGCGGGCCGTGCGCACGCCCTGGCGCGCGAAGTTGGTCAGCTCGCGCGTGGCCGCTTCCTCGGTGGAAAAGCGGCCCAGCGACAGGCCCGGCTCCAGCGCACCGCCCGCACGGTCGAAATCGATCTTGCGGGCGCGCAGTTCGGCGCGCTTGCGTTCCAGGAATTCGGCGTCGGGGAACTTGCCCATGTAGACCATCCAGCGGCCCGGCTGGTGCGTGCTGCTCAGGTCCCATTGGTCGCTGGCGACCTGGGCGATGAGGCCGCGGCGCAGCGCCTCGGCATGGCGGTCTTCGATGCCCGTGGCCACCAGGCAACTGGTGGGCTGGCCTGCAGCCTGGGCGGGCCTGGGTGCAGGGGCGGGCTCCTCGCCGCCTGCCGGGGTGGGGGCCGGCGCTGGCGTGGACGGGGCGGCGGCCGGCGAGGGCGTGGTGGATGCGTTGTCCACGCTCAGCAGGCTCAGCGCCTCGGGGCGCACCTGCTGGGCCAGGCGCTCGGGCTCGGTCGTGGACGGGGGGGCCAGGCCCAGGGCCTGGAGCTGGCCGTGGCTCCAGAGGTAGTAGCCGGCATTGGCCAGCACCAGCAGCAGAAAGGCAATTCGCAGCATGTCGTTTCTCGGCGGGCCTAGTGCATCAATCGCTCTAGCCTACAGCAGCCGGCCGCACGCTGATTTCCGAGCTGGTGATGGCCTGCAGGCCGCGCGCCGTGCGCACCAGCAGCGCGCCATCGCGGCCCACGCCTTCGGCCATGCCGCTTTCGCCGTCGCTGAGATTGACGGCGCGCCCGCGCAGCAGGTCGCGCTGGGCAAAGCGGTCCACCAGCGGCGCAAAGCCCTGGGCGGCAAAGGCCTGGATGTCGGACACCAGTCCCGGCAGCACGCAGGCCAGGGCGGTGGGCGCGTCCAGGCGCTCGTCCAGCTCCAGCAGGCTGGCCGGCGGCGTGCGCATGCCGTCGCCGGGGCGGGGGCGCACATTCAGGCCGATGCCCACGACCACGTAGCGCGGCGTGCCGGGCTCATGCGCGGCGCTGCCGACAAAGCTGGCGGTCTCGATCAGGATGCCGCCGAGCTTGCGGTCGCCGTCGATCCACAGGTCGTTGGGCCATTTGAGGCCGATGCGCGGGCGCTGCGAGCCCGGGGCGGGCAATTGCGGCTGCAGGCTTTGCGCCACGCTCAGGCCCACGGCCAGCGACAGGCCGGACCAGTCGGCAGGCGCCAGCGGCATGCCCAGCGAGAAGGTCAGCGAATCGCCCACGCCGCTGGTCCACTGGCGGCCCAGCCGGCCCCGGCCGGCGGTCTGCACTTCGGTCACCAGCAGCACGGGTTCGTTGCGGCCATCGCGGGCGCGTGCCATCAGCTCGGTGTTGGTCGAGCCGATGCTGGGCACGATCTCCACGGAAAAGCCCGGCAGTTGCGGCTCGATGGCCTGCCACAGCGACTCCGCAGGCCAGTGGATGGGGGACGAAGCCATCATGCGCCCGCCTTTGTCGAGGATGTGCCGGATTTCTTCTTCGGCTTTTGGGTGGGTTTGCCCAAAGGCTTTGGCGCTTCGGCCTGCTGTTTTTGGGGCCGCTTTGCCTTTTCAGACTTTTCCGATTTCGGCTTTGCGCCGGCCGGCAACGCATCGCCGGGCATGGGCGGGCGCCAGCCGCGCTTGGGCGCCAGCAGCGTGCCGCGGCAGGTGGCCGCACCGCACCAGCAGGGATACTCGGCCTTCAGCTTCCTGGTGTAGGGTTCGTCGATGATCAGGCCGTAGTCGTAGCTCAGCTCCTCGCCGGCGGCGATGTTGCGCAGTGCGACGATGAAGATGCGGCCATCGCGCTCGTCGGTGTAGCAGTTGGGCGCGCAGCTGTGGTTGATCCAGCGCGAGGAATTGCCGCCGTAGTTGGCATCGATCACGCGGTCTTCGTCGATGTGGAAGTAGAAGGTATGGTTGGGCTGGCTGGGGTCGTGCGGGTGCCTGTCCTGGGCTTCCTGCCAGCTGACGATTTCCCCTACGTACTCGACAAGGACCTCGCCTTCGGCAAGATCCTGCACGGCGAAGACGCCCTTGCCATGGACACCCGAGCGGCGGGTCTGGATACGGCGGCCGCCGGAAGGGGCCAAAGCTGTGCGGGGCATGTTTTCTCTGATAACTTGAATAGGCACACATGCGCGTGCGCGTACACGTACGTACACGCGTGAGCCATGGATTGTAGAAGCGCAGGCATGCGACATGCAGCTCCTGCGGGGAATGACGAGTACACACAATGACAAAGACCCTGGTGATTGCTGAGAAGCCTTCGGTCGCGCAGGACATCGTCCGCGCGTTGACTCCGGTGGCGGGCAAATTCGACAAGCACGATGAATACTTCGAGAGCGAGCACTACGTCGTGACCAGCGCCGTGGGCCACCTGGTGGAAATCCAGGCGCCCGAGGAATTCGACGTCAAGCGCGGCAAATGGAGTTTTGCCAACCTGCCGGTGATTCCGCCGTATTTCGACCTCAAGCCCGTGGACAAGACCAAGAGCCGGCTCAATGCCGTGGTCAAGCTGGCCAAGCGCAAGGACGTCACCGAACTCATCAACGCCTGCGACGCGGGCCGCGAGGGTGAGCTGATCTTCCGCCTGATCGAGCAGTACGCTGCAGGTGCCAAGCCGGACGGCAAGGGCCTGGGCAAGCCGGTCAAGCGCCTGTGGCTGCAGTCCATGACGCCGCAGGCCATCCGCGACGGCTTCCAGAACCTGCGCAGCGACAGCCAGATGCAGGGCCTTGCCAGCGCGGCGCGCAGCCGCTCCGAGGCCGACTGGCTGGTGGGCATCAACGGCACGCGCGCCATGACGGCCTTCAATTCGCGCGACGGCGGCTTCTTCCTGACCACCGTGGGCCGCGTGCAGACGCCCACGCTGTCCCTGGTGGTGGAGCGCGAGGAAAAGATCCGCAAGTTCGTCAGCCGCGACTACTGGGAAGTGCATGCCGCCTTCGACGCGCAGGCCGGCCAGTACCTGGGCAAGTGGTTCGATCCCCAATGGAAAAAGAGCGAGGATGCGGAAGCCCGCGCCGACCGCATCTGGAACCAGCGCGACGCCCAGGCCATCGCCGACGCCGTGCGCGGCAAGCCAGCCCAGGTCACCGAGGAGTCCAAGCCCACGTCCCAGGCCAGCCCGCTGCTGTTCGACCTGACCAGCCTGCAGCGCGAGGCCAACGGCAAGTTCGGCTTCTCGGCCAAGACCACGCTGGCGCTGGCGCAAAGCCTGTACGAGCGCCACAAGGCCCTGACCTACCCGCGTACCGACTCGCGCGCCCTGCCCGAGGACTACGTGCCCGTGGCGCACCAGACCTTCGCCATGCTGGCCGGCAGCGGCATGCGCCACCTGGCACCCTTTGCCCAGCAGGCGCTGGACGAGAACTATGTGCGCCCGACCAAGCGCATCTTCGACAACAGCAAGGTGTCGGATCACTTTGCCATCATCCCGACCACGCAGGCGCCCAGCGGCCTGTCCGAGGCCGAGCAAAAGCTCTATGACCTCGTCGTGCGCCGCTTCATGGCCGTGTTCTTCCCGAGTGCCGAGCACCAGGTGACCACGCGCATCAGCAAGGTCGAGCAGCACAGCTTCAAGACCGAAGGCAAGATCCTGGTCAAGCCCGGTTGGCTGGCCATCTACGGCAAGGAGGCCGCCAACGAGGTCGAAGGCGGCAAGGACGGCGACAAGGGCCAGCCCCTGGTCGCGGTGCAGCCCGGCGAGCAGCCGCGCGCCGGCCAGGTCGATCCCAAGGGCCTCAAGACCAAGCCGCCCGCGCGCTACTCCGAAGCCACGCTGCTGGGCGCCATGGAAAGCGCGGGCAAGCAGGTGGAGGACGACGAGCTGCGCGAGGCCATGCAGGAAAAGGGCCTGGGCACGCCTGCCACGCGCGCGGCCATCATCGAAGGCCTGCTGACCGAAAAGTACATGCTGCGCGAAGGCCGCGAGCTGATTCCCACGGCCAAGGCCTTCCAGCTCATGACGCTGCTGCGCGGCCTGGGCGTGGAAGAGCTCTCGCGCGCCGACCTCACCGGTGAATGGGAATACAAGCTGGCCCAGATGGAAAAGGGCCAGCTCTCGCGCGATGCCTTCATGCAGCAGATCCAGTCCATGACGGAAAAGCTGGTCAAGAAGGCCAAGGAATACGACCGAGACACCGTGCCCGGCGACTACGCCACCCTGTCCACGCCTTGCCCCAACTGCGGCGGCGTGGTCAAGGAGAACTACCGCCGCTACGGCTGCACGGGCAGCGACGGCCAGGGCGCGGGCTGCGGCTTCTCGTTCACCAAGTCGCCTGCAGGCCGCACCTTCGAGACGGCCGAGGCCGAGCAACTGCTGCGCGACCGCCGCCTGGGCCCTCTGGACGGCTTTCGCTCCAAGGCAGGCTGGCCCTTCGTGGCCGAAGTCACCATCGTGCGCGATGAGGAAGGCGGCAACTACAAGCTCGAGTTCGACTTTGGCGACGACGCCGCCTCCGAAGACACGGGCGAGCTGGTGGACTTTGCCAGCCAGCAATCGCTGGGCCCCTGCCCCAAGTGCGGCGCGCCCGTCTTCGAGCACGGCAGCAACTACGTCTGCGCCAAGGCCGTGCCCACGCTGGCCCAGGCCACGCCCAGCTGCGACTTCAAGAGCGGGCAGATCATCCTGCAGCAGCCCATAGAGCGCGAGCAGATGCAAAAGCTGCTGCAGACCGGCAAGACCGACCTGCTGGACAAGTTCGTCTCCAACCGCACGCGCCGCAGCTTCAAGGCCTTCCTGGTCTGGGATGGCGCGGCCGGCAAGGTCAACTTCGAGTTCGAGCAGCGCGACAGCAAATACCCGCCGCGCAAGACGGCGGCCGCCAAGAGCGCGCCGGCCAAGAAGGCGCCTGCCAAGAAAGCCGCGGCCAAGACCACGGCAAAGACGGCCACCAAGACCGCGCGCAAGCCGGCGGCCGGCACGCTGCAGCCCAGCGCGGCCCTGGCCGCCGTCATCGGCGAAGGCACGGTGGCGCGTACCGAAGTGGTCAAGAAGCTGTGGGAATACGTCAAGGCCCAGAACCTGCAGGACCCCAAGGACAAGCGCGTCATCCGCGCCGATGACAAGCTGCGGCCCGTCTTCGGCAAGGACAGCGTGAACATGTTCGAGCTGGCCGGCATCGTGGGGAAACATCTCACCCCCTGAGGCGCTTACGCGCCTTCCCCCTCTCTACTCGCTCCGCGAGGGAGGGGGACGACACCCTCGGTGCGGGGCGGCGCGGCCGGCTTAGGCCCTTCTTCGGTGTCCCTGGCTTTGGGGCGCGCCAGTTTTGAGGGCAGTGTTTGAGCTCTACACCAGCGGGTCGCCGGCCTGACATGGGGGCAACACATGCTTGGGCTAATCTAGCGGGCATGGATACCGAAATGCTCACCCCGGCAGCGGCTGCCGCCGCTGCTTCCTCCCCGGCGCCCTCGCGCTCCATCCGCCTGGACGGCGCCTCTAACTTCCGAGACCTCGGTGGCTACGCGGGCCTGGATGGCCGGCGCGTGCGCTGGCGCACGCTGTTCCGTGCCGACCACCTGGCCGGCCTCAGCGCAGCGGACCTGGACGTGCTGCAGGGCCTGAAGCTCGCGCGCAGCGCGGACTTCCGGGGCAAGATGGAAAGCGCCCACCTGGCCTACGAATGGCCGGGCATTGCCCGCCATGCGCTCATCGTCGAGCCCACCGTGGTGCAGCGCGCCAGCGCCCTAATTGCCGCAGGCAACGACCTCACGGCCGCCCATGCCGAGGAGCTGATGCAGGACACCTACCGCAGCTTCGTGCACGCCTACGCACCGCGCTTTGCACAGTTGTTCCAGCTGCTGCTGGAAAGCCAGGATCCGCTGGTCTTCCACTGCACGGCCGGCAAGGACCGCACGGGCTGGGCTGCCGCCTTGCTGCTCACCGCGCTGGGCGTGGACGAGGACACCGTGATGCAGGACTACCTGCTGACCAACCAGCTCTACCAGCGGCCCGCCACCACCTTCGCCCCCATGCCAGCCGAAGTGATGGATGTGCTGTGGCGCGTGCAGGCCTCCTACCTTGCGGCCGCCACCGACATGGTGCGGGCCGACTTCGGGGGGATGGCAGGGTATCTGCGGGATGCGCTGGGCATCGACAGTGCGGCACGCGAGCGGCTGGCCGCGCTTTACCTCGAAGGGTGATTACCTTCGCTCACGGGGCGGCAGGGTGGCGCGGCTAACATGGGCTGTGCCGGTCGGTTGCGCCGGAGTTCAAGGAGATTGCGATGAAATACGGCATGCGTGAGCTGGCCGCGATGGTGCTGGTGGCCCTGAGTGTGGGGCTGGCTGGCTGTGCGGGTGGGGTGCCTGGGGATGTTGCGGGGAGCCAGGCGTCCAGTGCCAGTGGGGTGACGGTGTTTGGGACTGTGGATGCCAATGTGAGTCATACGCGGACTTCGCGGTGACTCTTTGTGCTTTGGTTCTTTCGCTGGATTTGTCCCTGCCGGGTGGTTGTTTTTCGAGGCCGGGTTTCGGCCCGGCGGCCGACCTACTTTCTTATCGCGCGATAAGAAAGTAGGCAAAGAAGCGCGCCCCACTGCCCACGACCCTTCGCTTCGCTGCGGGCGACCTGCGTTGTGCGGGATGCGGGGTGCGCCGTGAAACTCGTTGCGCGCTGCGCGCTTCACTCAAACATCACGGCGAGCTAGACAACGAAGCAAGCCTGTCCTTCGGCAGGCTTGCCACCCCGCATCCCGCCCAACGCAGGCGTGGGCAGAAGGGGGAGGCTGGGGAACAGCCAACAGCCAGCCGGGTCAGGGCTGGATCGGCGTGATCACCACGCCGGTGCCTGCGGGGGCGTCTTCGCCGCCGGGCAGGGCGGGTGTGGCGGGGGTGGCTTCCTGCACTGCGCGCTGGTCCGTGGGGCCCAGCGTGCCCTGGGTGAGGGGGATGCTGGGGGCGGGCAGGGCGGGGGTGCTTTCTATGATTTCCTCGCCGGGCGACAGGCCCGGGCCGGGTGGCTCCGTGGGCTCGGGTGCGGGTTCAGGGGTCGGCGCCGGCTCCGGGGTGGCGGGTTGGCCGGGCTGTGCGGGCGGCTGCTGGTCGGGCCACCAGCCCTGCATGCGTTCGCGCAGGCGGCCGACCATGTCGGACCACCAGTGGCTTTGTTCGGGTGGCTCGAAGCGGGCCTTGGCGTCGATGACGGGGCTGCGCAGGGCGCGGGACATGAAGTCTCCCACCATGGGCAGGGCGCTGCGCGAGCCCTGGCCCCAGCGGTCGCTGCGCAGGGTGATGCGCGCGTCGTTGAAGCCGGCCCAGGCGCCGGTGACGATTTCCGGGTGCATAAGGATGAACCAGCCATCGGCATTGCCCTGGGTGGTGCCGGTCTTGCCGGCCACGTCGGCGTGGATGCCGTAGCGCTGGCGCACGGCCACGGCCGTGCCTTTGTCCACCACGGCGCGCAGCATGTCCACCAGGGCGTAGGCGTGGTCTTCGTCCAGCGCGCGCTCGGGCTTGGGCGGGCTGAATTCGGCGATGACCTTGCCGTCGGCGTCCTCGATGCGCGTGACCATCATGGGCGGCAGCCAGCGGCCACCGTGGGCCAGGCTGGCATAGGCGTTGACCATCTCCAGCAGTGACACCGGGCTGCTGCCCAGGGCCAGGGCGGGAACCTCGTCCAGCGGGCTCTGGCGCACGCCCAGGGCGCGCGCCAGGCGTGCCACGCGGGCGGGGCCCACGGACTGCATGACTTCGGCGGTGATGGTGTTCTTGGAGTAGGCCAGGGCGTCGCGCAGCGTCATCTCGCGGCCCGTGGGGGGCGTGGCGTCGGTGGGGCGCCAGACTTCGCCGCCGGCCAGCTGGATTTCCACGGGGCTGTCCACGCGCTTGTCGTCGGGGGTGGCGCCCTGCTGCAGCGCGGCGCCATAGACAAAGGGCTTGAAGGTGGAGCCGGGCTGGCGCCGTGCCTGCTGCACGTGGTCGTAGGCGTCCTGCGTGAAGTCGCGGCTGCCTACCCATGCCAGCACTTCGGAGGTGGCCGGGTTCAGCGCCACAAAGCCTGCCTGCACGCGCGTCTTGTCCTCGCGCAGCTGCTTCATGAAGGCCTTGTCGGCCAGCAGGGCCTTGAGGGTGTCTTCCTCGCTGTCCTTGTCCGTTGCCTTGTCCTTGCCTTGGCCGTCCGCGCGTTTGCGCGCCGCGCGCCAGGCGGGGGTCTCTCGCACCAGCTGTTGCACCAGCGGATTGGCGGCATTCCAGCCGTCGCGCTGGCTCCAGGCGCCATTGGCCACGCCCTGCAGCGTGCGCGTCTGGCGCGCCACGGCCTGGTTGGCCCAGTTCTGCAGGCGCGAGTCGATGGTGGTGTGCACCACCAGGCCATCGGTGTAGATGTTGTAGTCGTTGCGGTCGGCCCAGTCGATCAGCCACTTGCGCAGCTGCTGCGCGAAGTGGGGCGCCATGCCCAGGGGCTCTTCCTGGCGCTCGAAGTTGATGCGCATGGGGCGCTTCTTGAGCTGGGCAAACTCGGCCTCCTGCAACACGCCGCGCTTGACCATTTGCGACAGCACCGTGTTGCGGCGGTACAGCGCGCGGTCGGGGTTGAGCACGGGGTTGTAGTAGCTCGTGCCCTTGAGCATGCCCACCAGCGTGGCGCTTTCCAGCACCGTCAGCCGCGCGGCCGGCTTGTCGAAATAGGTGCGCGCCGCCATCTCTATGCCGAAGGCGTTGTAGAGGAAGGGCACGGTGTTCAGATATGTCTCGAGGATCTCGTCCTTGGTGTAGAGCGCCTCGATCTTGAAGGCCGTGATCGCCTCCTTGAGCTTGCGGTTGAGCGTGGGCGCGCGGCCGATTTCGGTCGGGTACAGGTTGCGTGCGAGCTGCTGGGTGAGGGTGGAGCCGCCCTGCGGATCGCCGCGCAGCGTGTGCACCACCGAGCCCAGCGTGCGCCGCCAGTCCATGCCGTGGTGCTCGTAGAAGCGGTGGTCCTCCGTGGCGATCAGCGCCTTGATCACCGAGGGCGACATCTCGTCGAGCTTCACCCACTGCCGGTTGCTGCGCTTGAACTGCGCGAGCTGCTTGCCATCCGCGCTCATGATCTGGGCTGGCTGCTCCAGCTTGGCCTTGCGTATGTCGCGGATGCCGGGCGTGAACGGGATCAGGGCCAGCACATACAGCGCGAACAGCAGCGGCAGCGCAGCGGCGAACAGCAGCCATTCGCGCCGGGTGGGCCAGCGGTGCCACCAGGGCAGGGCCGCCACGCGCTGGCCGATGCGGCTGGCCAGCAGCCTTTGCCAGGCTGCGAGTACAGCGTCGGGCAGCTTCAAGTCATTGAAAGAAAAGCGCATATTGCAAGACGGCCCTGATGACAGGACATCAGGGCCGATAGGGCGGGACCATTCCGCGAAGGCTAGAGAATGCCCAAAAAAGCGGCACCCCGCTCGCGCGGGGTGCCTTGCCTATGGGCCAAGCCCCGGTATTGTCGGGCTGGCGTGTACTGGCGGGAAGTGCTTATTTCTCCAGCCAGTCGGACAGCTCGTCCGCGTGTTCCTGCTCCTGCTCCAGGATGGACTCGATCAGCCGGCGCGTGGTCGGGTCCTTGTCGCCGATCAGGTCGATCATCTGGCTGTAGGCCTCGATGGCCACGCGCTCGGCGATCAGGTTGGTGCGGATCATGGCCTTCAGGTCCGTCTCGCCGTTGTAGTCGGCATGGCTGCGCTGGGTCAGCGTCTGGGGGTTGAAGTCGGGCTCGCCGCCCAGCTGCACGATGCGCTGGGCCAGCTTGTCGGCGTGGGCCATTTCCTCGTTGGCATGGACCAGGAACTCGTCGGCGATGGCCGGCGAGGCCAGACCCACGGCGGTGAAGTGATGGCGCTTGTAGCGCATCACGCACACCAGCTCGGTGGCCAGCGAGTCATTGAGCAGCTTGATGATGTCCTCGCGCCAGGGCCCGAAATGCGGGGTCACGGCGCCATCGTCCAGGCTGCGCTTGGCAGCCTCCAGGGCCTTGGGGTCCAGCGCCAGGTGGCCGTTGCCGGGGTTGGATTTGGCTTGCTTCGTGGGGGTGCTGTTGGTGTTCATACAGGTGGTCTCTTCATCGTGGGACGGAAACTACGGCAGGCATGCGCCTATGCGGCTTGTAAACACCTGCCAGCGAAACGGGACCAGGCGGGCCGCTGTGCCCGCCTGTTGCCTTCCAAGGTAAGTTTTTGGCCGCCTGCTGTCTGTGAGACAAGTCCGCATCCCCATGCCCGGCCAGCGCGCCCCCGGGTGTCCCGGCGCTACCATGGATGCTCCACTTCAGGAGCACCGCATGAATGACACCGCCGCCGCGCCCCGCTCGGCCTACGACTTCGAGGCCACCTCCATCACGGGCCAGGCCGTTCCCCTGTCGGACTACCGTGGCAAGGTGCTGCTCATCGTCAACACCGCCAGCGCCTGCGGCTTCACGCCGCAGTACGCGGGACTGCAGGCGCTGCATGAGCAGTACGGCGAGCGCGGCCTGGTGGTGCTGGGCTTTCCGTGCAACCAGTTCGGTTCCCAGGAAAAGGGCAGCGAATCGGAAATCGCCAGTTTCTGCGACCTGAACTTTGGCGTGCGCTTCCCGCTCATGGGCAAGATCGACGTCAACGGCGCCAATGCCCACCCGCTGTACCGCTGGCTCACGGCCGAGGCGCCGGGCGTGCTCGGCACCAAGGCCATCAAGTGGAACTTCACCAAATTCCTCGTCGGCCGCGACGGCCAGGTCATCCGCCGCTATGCGCCGCAGGATGCGCCGGCCAAGCTGTCCACGGACATCGAGGCCGCGCTGGCGCTTTGATGCGTTGATGCGCGTTGATGCGCGCTGATCGCGCCTGTCCATCGGGGTTTCACGCAGGGCCGGCAGCGCGGGCCGGCCGCACGCCATGGTTAGCATGCTCCTTGACATCACAACAAGGAGACAACACCCGTGAAAGCCTTCCGCCGCACCGCCCTCGCCCTGCTCACTGCCTGCACCCTGCCCATGATTGCTACCAGCGCCGCCGCCCAGGACAAGCCCGTGGTCCAGTTCATCGCCACGGGCGGCACCATCGCCATGAAGATCGACCCGGTCAAGAACGCGCCCGTGCCCGCGATCTCGGGCGACGACCTGCTGGCCACCGTGCCCGACGTGGGCAAGTACGCGCGTATCCAGGTCAACAACCTGTCCAACGTGCCCTCCGACTACATGGACCCGGCCCGCTGGGTGCAGCTCACCCAGGCCGTACAGGCCGCCCTGGCCCGCCCTGAGGTGGCCGGCGCCATCGTCTCGCACGGCACGGACACGCTGGAGGAAACCGCCTTCTGGCTGGACCTGACCGTGCAGTCGTCCAAGCCCGTCGTGCTCATCGGCGCGCAGCGCAATGCCTCGGTGTCCGACTTCGACGGCCCGCGCAACCTGCTCAACGCCGTGCGCATCGCCGTGGACCCCAAGGCGCGCGACAAGGGCGCCATGCTGGCCATGAACAATCAGATCAACGCCGCGCGCTACGTTACCAAGACACACACGGCCAACGTGGAGACCTTCCGCTCGGGTGAATTCGGCTTTCTGGGCGAGGTCTACCCGGACCGCGTCAGCTTCGCCTCCGCCCCCGCGCGCCGCCAGCACCTGCCCATCCAGGCGCAGACCATGCCCGAGGTGGAGATCTTCCCCATGTACGGCGGCGCCAACGGCCAGGCCGTGCGCCAGGCGGTGGACCGTGGCGTCAAGGGCATCGTCATCGACGCCCTGGGCATGGGCAACATGAACGTCGCCATGCTCGATGCCGCCAAGTACGCCATCGGCAAGAACGTGCCCGTGGTCGTCAGCACGCGCGTGCACAACGGCCGCGTCATGCCCAGCTACGGCTTCGAGGGCGGCGGCAAGACCTCGTTCGAGGCCGGCGCCGTCATGGCCGACGATCTGCGCGCGCCCAAGGCGCGGATCCTGCTGATGCTGGCGCTGCAGTCCGGCGTGACGGGGCAGAAGGACCTGCAGGCAGTATTCGATCGCTAGTTCGACCGACAGGCCGCCGCAACCCTGCCGCGCAGGCCCTGGCCTTGCGCGGCATTTCTGGCGGGGCACCGAGGTGGCACACTGGCAGCCCCATATGCCAACCAGGGCGCACCATGCAGGATGACGATCTCGAATACGTAGGCTTCTGGGCCCGCACCGGCGCCGCGCTGATCGACACCGTGATCCTGCTCGTGCTCATGCTGCCGGCCCTGATCTCCATCTACGGATGGGAATACCTGGAGTCCGAAAAACTGTTGCACGGCCCGGCCGATTTCGTCATCTCCTGGGTGCTGCCTGCCATTGCCGTCGTCATCTTCTGGATCAAGAAACAGGCGACGCCGGGCAAGATGCTCATCGCCGCCAGGATCGTGGACGCGCAGACCGGCGCGGACATGAGCACACGGCAGGCCGTCATTCGCTACCTGGCCTATTTCGTGTCCATCATTCCGCTGTGCCTGGGGCTGATCTGGGTGGCCTTTGACCCGCGCAAGCAAGGCTGGCACGACAAGATTGCGGGCACCGTGGTGGTCAGGCCCAAGCACCGGGGCGTGCAGCCGGTGAAGTTCCGCTGATATCCATATCGCACGGCTCCAGCGCGCTGGCCGTTTGTGCCTCGGCCTGCTTCAACGCCTTCTGGCTGTCTGCCAGGCTGCGGGCAAGGCCCGCCCCGTGGCTCAATCCTCTTCCAACCCCGGCTCGTCCACCACGAAGCCCGAGCCGTCCTCGTCGCAGAACACGCATTGCTGCACGAAGCTGTCCATGCTGCTGGCATGGAACCAGATCAGGCCCTGGTCTTCGTCGCAAAGCATGTCGGTCTGCTCGTCCACGCTGGCGGCGGCAAAGCCGTTCAGTTCCATTTCTTCGAGGAACTGCTCCAGGTCCTCGCAGCCCGCAAACAGCTCATGGTCCAGGCTGCCGATGCGGCCCTTGAAGGCGCCGTGCAGCACTTCCACGAAGGGGTTGCCGCCGGGGTCATGGCCAATGACCATGAAGTGCGCGGCAAACAGGTTCTCGCGCTGGTGGTCTTCCACGTCGCAGTGCTCCGAGCCTGCGCGGAAGTGGTGCAGGGTGCGCAGCCAGGCGTGGTTGTCGCCGGTCTCGTCGTCGGCCTGCAGGTAGTCCTCGCGGTCGGGCGCCGCTTCGAGCCGGTCGAAGTCCAGGCCGTTCTGCGTGATCAGGAACTGCGCGTAGGCGTCGGAGAAGCCTTGCGCGGCCTGGTAGTCGCGCACCGCCTGGGCGTCGGGCAGGGCCAGGCCGAAGGGATTGGGAAAGCGCACTTGCATGGGACGGTCCTTGAAAAGGAGTGAACGGCGGCCACGCAGGCCGTGCCCGCAGGATGGTGCAGGCGTTGGGAGGCAGTTTGGTGACAGTTCCGTATTGAGCTGCAGCCTGCAAGCAGAGCAGTGGCGCGCAATGACTTCCCGTATGCGCGTTGAGCCCAGACCTGCCTGCTCACAGATTGCACAGGTCTCAGACGTATCCGAAAGCACTCATGGAGGCAAGTACCCGTCCACCAGCGCCTGCACCACGTCCGCTTGCAGTACATCCCGCCTGCGCTTGATGGCCTCTCGCTCGCGCAGGCCGGCCATCCATCGCTTGAACGCGACGAAGGTTGCCGGGTGGACGGTATGCATGCGCGCCATGGCTCCATTGCTGGCGACGATGACGGCTGAAAACGGTGGCGCATCCAGCAGCACGTTGGCACGCCTGGCCTGGGCCACCCAGAAGTCTTCCTCGGCGTCGCTGAGTTTGATGGGGTGGGGATCGTCTGCCACACGTTCGCGACGGATGATGTCCACTTCAAAACCGTCTTTGTTGACGGCCGTGTAGAGCTGGCTTTTGCGCAGGCGGAACGTGCTGTCCACCTTCTTCAGTACGCCGAGCATGGAGCTGTCTACGCGGGCGAGTTGCGTGGCAAATTGCAGCCGCTTGCGGGTATCCCACAACAGGTCCATGTCGCGCGTGGCCAGGGCATCTGCCTGTAGCCGCAAGCCGGCTGCCGCCTCGTAGGCGTAAAGCGCATGCGTTCCTACCACGCGAAAGTGCGGACTCAGCCCGGTGATCGACAGACGGTTGAGCAGCTCCACCACCAGCGGGTCCACCCTGCCTACGCGCAGCGCGCGATTCAGTCGCTGGTGCTGGGCCAATGCGGCCTTGAGCCCGGCCAAACGCTCGGCGCTTTCCTGCTTGCGCTGCATGAAGCGTTCATAGATGGCTTCGGTTTCCGGCGTGCGAAGACCGAGGCTGGTTTCGGCGCCCGCAGGCGTGGTGCGGATCAGGTAGCTGGATTGAGGAGACGACGCCGGACCCGCATGCCAATACATGCCACCGCGTACTTGAGCCCCTTCATCCCGGGCTTCTTCCAGGGCTTCGAAGGTGGATACGGCGTCTATGTACTGGCGGGCCGCTGATGGCTGGAGGTCTTGCATTTCGGTATTTTTTTGAGAATTTCTCTTTTATACCGAAATTCTTTTAAAAACAACAGCCTAAGAGATTTTGAAACGCTTCGGATCACGACGAAACCACCAGCCTCGAATGCCCCACGCCACCGCCTTTCTCCACCCGCACCTGCACGGCGATGCGTTCCTTGAGCGCCTCCACGTGGCTGATGATGCCGATCATCTTGCCGCTGTCGTTGAGCCGGTCCAGCGCGGTGAGTGCGATCTCCAGCGTGTCGGCATCGAGCGTGCCGAAGCCTTCGTCGAGGAACAGGGAGTCGATGGAGGTCTTGTGGCTGACCAGGTCGGACAGCGCCAGGGCCAGGGCCAGGCTGACGAGGAAGGCCTCGCCGCCCGATAGCGTGCGCGTGTCGCGCGGGGTGTCGCCCTGCCAGCTGTCGACGATGTCCAGTTCCAGCTCGCCCTCGGGCTTGCGGCGCAGCAGGTAGCGGCCGTGCAGGCGCGACAGGTGGAGGTTGGCCAGGTGCAGCAGGTGGTCCAGCGTGAGGCCTTGGGCAAAGCGCCGGTATTTGTCCCCCTTGGCCGAGCCGATGAGGCCGTCCAGGTGCTGCCACAGCTCGCTGTCGCTGGCCTGGGCCGCAATGCGCTCGAACAGGGCCTGCTGGCCCTGGCGGCGGCGCTGGTCGTCGGCCAGCTGGGTGCGGGCGCCGCCCAGTTGTTCGCTGAGTGCGTTGCGGCGTTCCTCCAGCGTTTGCAGGCGGGCCTGGATTTCTTCGGGCGCCGCCTCGGTCAGGGCCTGGGCCTGCAGTTGCGCGTGCTCGCGCTGTGCGGCTTCGAGCAGGGTGGCAGCGCGCTGTTGTGCCGCCTGCAGTTGCTGGCGCAGCGCGACCAGGCGCTGGCGTTCGGGTGCGGGGAGCAGGGCCTGCAGGTAGGCGGGCTCGTCAGCAAAGGGACTGGTGCTCAGGGCGGCCTGCCATGCGGATTCGGCCTGGGCCGCTTCCTCGCGCTGGCGGGCCAGCGTGGCCTGGGCCTGTTGCTGCTGGCCTTGCAGGGCATCCTGCTGCCGCGTGAGAGCGGCGATGTCGCTGGCGCATTCGGCCAGGGCCTGCGGCAGCTGTTCCAGGGGCGGTATGGGGAGTGAAGGCGGCTCTGCCACAGCCGTATCGACGGGATGGTGCTGCGCCGTTCTCTGCACCTCGCACTGTGCCTCCCACTGTGTTTCCGACTGCTTTTTCCAGCGCTGCGCATCGGCCTCGGCCGCCTCGCATTCCTTGCGCTGCAAGGCCATCGATTGGGCCAGTTGCTGCAGGTCGTGCCGGGCCTGCTGCCAGTGCTGCCATTCGGCTTCGCGCGCTTCAAGCCAGGGCTGGGCGTCGTCGGGCAGGGTGTGGCCGGCCTCGCCGAGCGAAGCCTGCAACTGCGCGTTCAGCGCCTGGGCTTCGGCCTGCAGGCCGGCGATGGATTGCTGCAGTTCTTCGCGGCGTGCGCTGTGGTCGGCCAGGGCCTGCTGCTGCAGCGCAAGCTGGCCTTGCGCGGTCTGCAGTGTCTGGCGGCTGTGCTGGGCGGCGTCCTTGGCCTGTTGCACGGCCTGCTCGCCTTGCTCGGCGGCCTGCACGGCGCGCTTGAGCGTGTCCAGCTGCCGGGCGCAGGCCTGGGCCGATGCGGCGAGGGTGTCGGCCTGTTGCCAACTGTCTGGCGCGAGTTGCAGGGGTTGCGTGAGGCCCTGCCATGTGTCGTGCCAGCGTGCGATGTCCTGTTCCAGTTCGTCGGCCTGGCGCTGGCGCGCCGCCTGCGCGGCCGTGGTGGCGGCCAGCGTGGCGCGGGCGGTTTCGCCCTGGGTTTGCAGGGCGTCGAGTTCCTCCTGCTTGCGGCGCAGCGCGGCTTCGGTGGCCGAGGCGTCCAGCGCTTCGTAGGCGGCCACGGCCGGGTGCTCTTGCGCGCCGCACAGCGGGCAGGGCTGGCCGGGCTGCAGGGCGTGGCGGTGCTCGGACAGGCTTTGGATGCGCTGCTCCTGGGCCAGCAGTTTTTGCTTGTCACGGACCTGTTCTCGCACGTCTATGTAGCGCGTGCGCAGGGCTTGCCAGGTGTCCGTCTGCTGCTGCGCCAGTGCTGTTCCTTCGCGCAATTCCCGGGCCAGTGTCTGTTGCTGGCGCGCAAGTTCGCGGCGCTGCGCGGCCTGGGTTTCTGCCTGGCGCCACAGGTGCAGGCGGTCCTGCTCTGCCTGCTCGCGCGCGCGCAGCTCGGCCATGCCGCCGCTGCCTTGAAGGCGCTGCGCCTGTTCGTCCTGCGCGTGCTGGAGTGCGGCGCTGGCGCGGGCCTGGGCATCGGTGGCGGCTTGGACCTGGGCCGCGCCGGCTTCGACGCTTTGCGCCATGCGGGCCTGTTCGGCATCCAGCTTGCGCAGGGCCTGCTGCTGGTGGGCCGCCTGCTGTTGCTGGCTGGCGCGCAGCTTGAACTGCTGGCGCCAGCTGCCCAGGCGCTCGCCCAGCAGGGCATGGGCTGCATGGTGGGTGCAGAACTGTTCCAGCGTTTGGTGCTCGGCCTGCTGGCGAGCCAGGGTGTCTTGCGCAGCCTGGGCCAGGCGGGCGGACAGGGCCTGGGCATGGCGGTGCTGCAGCAGCAGGCGGGTCTGGGTCTGCTGTTCGTGCTCGCGCAGTTGCTGCAGTTGCTGGCGGCTGTCATCGCAGGCGGCGGTGCTGCGCTGCCAAGCCTGGTGCAGCGGCTGCAGCGCTTGAGCAGGCTCGTCGTTGGCCAGTCTTTCCAGTTCGGGCGTGGCCTGCTCCAGTGCCTGGGCGGCGTCTGCGCAGCCGGTGCGGGCGGACTGCAGTGTCTGGGTGGCCTGGGCCAGTTGCTGCTGCCATTGGTGCTGGGCCTGGGCGCGCAGGTAGTCGGCCTGCAGCGTGGCCTGCTCCGTCACCAGGCTGTCGGCCTGGGCCTGCAGGGCATCGCGCGCCTCGGGCGTCAGCAACTCCACGCCATCGGCCTGGGCCTTGAGCTGGTCCAGGCGCTGGCGGGCGTCGCGGGCGCGTTCGAAGACTTTCTGCGAGATCAGGCCGTAGATTTCCGTGCCGGTCAGCTCCTCGAGCAGGGCTGCGCGGTCGTTGGCATTGGCTTCGAGAAAGGCCGCAAAGCCGCCCTGGGCCAGCAGCATGGATTTGGTGAAACGCTGAAAGTCCAGCCCGGTGATGGCGGCGGTCTGCTCGAGCTTGTCGCGCGTCTGGCTGCTGAGGATGCTGCCGTCGCCCCGGGCCAGTTCCACCTTGGGCGCCTGCAGTGCGCCATCCACCCTGTCGCGTGCGCGGCGCTGGCTCCAGAAGGCGCGGTAGACCTGTCCCTTGACCTCGAATTCGACCTCGGCCAGGCAGTCGGCCGTGTGGCGCGTCATGAGGTCGTTGGCGGATGCCGAGATGGTCTTCAGGCGCGGTGTCTCGTGGTACAGCGCCAGGCAGATGGCATCGAGCAGGGTGGACTTGCCCGCGCCCGTGGCCCCGGTGATGGCGAACAGGCCGTTGCCCGCGAACGGTGCCTGCGTGAAGTCGATGCGCCATTCGCCCTTGAGCGAGTTGAGATTCTTGAGCCGCAGCGTGAGGATCTTCATGCGCGGGCCTCCTCGCCGTGTTCGCCGGCGCCTGGGTGGGGCGCATCAAGCCCGGCCACCACCTCCTGGTAGCGCCGGGTGAGGGCCTGGGCCAAGCCAGGCTCCAGTGTTTCCAGCGCCAGGCGGCGCTCGAAGACGTCGGCGGGGCTGATCTCGTGCAGCGACTCGCCAGCGGCGGCGGCCATGCCGGCCACCGCCCGGCCGCGCTGGCGCCGAACGCGCAGCAGCTCCACCGGCAGCTCGTCGGCCAGGGCCTGCACGCGGTCGGTGAGCTGGGGCAGGTAGTCGTCCTGCTCCACCACCACCTCCAACCACACGGGCCGTGCAGGGCTGCCGGCCTGGGCGGCGGCGCGCATCAGATCCGGCAAGGCGCTCAGGCGGCCCGCGACCGAGGCCATGGGCTGAAAGCAGGGCACGGGCAGCGGCGTGACGGCCTGCAGCCCTTCGGGGCCCAGGTCCACCAGCAGCATCTGCTTGGACTGGCGGGCCTCGTCAAAGCTCAGCGCAATGGGCGAGCCGCTGTAGCGGATGTGCTCCAGGCCGCCCACTTTCTGCGGCTGGTGGATGTGGCCCAGGGCCACGTAGTCGGCGGGCGGAAAGGCCGAGGTGGGGAAGGCGTCCAGCGAGCCCACATAGATTTCGCGCACGGACTCGCTGCTGCTGGCGCCCACGGTGGTGAGGTGGCCCGTGGCGACGATGGGCAGGCGCTCGCCGCGTGTGGCAGCCAGCGCATCACGGCGAGCGATGGCGGCGTCGTGCACGTTGCGGTAGCAGGCCTCGATGGCGGCCTGCAGCGCCTGCTGTTTTTGCTCGGCGCTTTGGCCCGCCTGGCTCAGCATCACGTCGCGCGGGCGCATGAAGGGCAGGGCGCAGACGATGCAGCCAGGCATGGCAGGCTGGCCCGGCCGGCGCCGCAGCGGCAACTCCACCACGTGGCTGGCCGTCTCGCCCACGGCGGCCACCACGGTGGTGTCCAGGCAGGCCAGCAGCTCGCGGCTTTCGGCCAGCGTGGCCACGGAGTCATGGTTGCCGCCCAGCAGCAGCAGGGCCACGCCCGCCGCGTGCAGGCGCACCACGAGCTGGCTGTACAGCTCGCGCGCATAGCTGGGCGGCGCGCCGGTGTCGAAGATATCGCCCGCGATGAGCACGGCATCCACCGCCTGGGCATCGACCTGCTCCAGCAGCCAGTCGATGAGCGCAGCGTGCTCTGCCTGGCGGCTCTTGCCCATGAAGTGCTGGCCCAGATGCCAGTCGGAAGTGTGAAGAAGGCGCATGGTTTCGGTATCGCGGTATCGGTCCAATGTCCGCCGGCTCTGGCGGGGGCGACAGTATGGTCGCTGGCGCGCATGGGTGACAGCAGGACGGCTTGCCGCAGCTAACATCCCGGTTCGCATCAACCAAGGAGACACAGGCATGTTCAGCCACGTCATGGTCGGGGTCAACGACCTCGAAAAATCCAAGCAGTTCTACGACGCATTCCTGGGCGCGCTCGGCATTGCGCCGGGCATGGCCAACAAGAACCGCTATTTCTACCGCAGCGCGGGCGGCACGTTTGCCATTTCCACACCGATCAACGGCGAGGCTGCCTGCCACGGCAATGGCGCGACCATCGGCTTTGCGACGCAGTCGCCCGAGCAGGCCGACGCGGCCCATGCCGCCGCCGTGGCAGCCGGGGGCGTGACCTGCGAGGATCCGCCCGGCTGGCGCGAGGCTTCGCCCGGTGGCCGGCTGTACTTGGCCTATGTGCGGGATCTGGATGGCAACAAGCTGTGTCTGTTGCATCGGCCGCCGAAGGCCTAAGTTTCTGACCGTGCCGGACGGTGTTTTTTCGGGGCTGGAGCCCTGACGTCGAAACGCCAAAATGCAAATAGCCGATGTGCCATAGCTGCACTCGGCTGTTTTTATTGCGATTGGCCAACGTGGTGCCGCGCCAGAACAATCACCATTGAAATGGCTTGAACTTGCATTTTGGGCAGTGCAATACCGTCTTGTCCCTGCCCTCCAGGAACAGCGCACCGCCCCGGAACTGGTTGATGCTCCAACTTCCACGGCTGCCATCGCTGAATGCGATTTCGCCGCTTGCATAGCAGGGCGACCAGTCTAGCGTGTAGTGTGCGTCGTTTTCGTTGGTGGTTTTTGCCTGTTGAAAATAACGGCGCACCTGGGAGATGGTCAGGACAAAGTTGGCGCAACTCACCGCTGGGTCTTTTTCGACGGGCGATTTGGCCGCGTTTTCCTGGATGGTGATCTGGCTGATCTTGGGAAGTATCAGTGGGCACAGTGGCGGCTCGAACTCTGAGCCTTTTGTGCATTGATTGGCGGCGGAGGCGGTGCTAGCCATAACAACTAGCAGGGGTAAGGTTAATAGTGATCTCACCATTTTGCTGAAATCGCTTCCGTAGGATTTTTTCTAGAGACTTCTGGGTGCCTGAAAACTTCGCTCATAGATATTCTTAGTGTCAGCGTTAATTCCGCGATAAGCCACTGTAGTGCATTGTTCTGCTCGCTTGTAACGGCCTGATAAGTTTTCTTTTCGTCTGGTATGTTCCCGCCACGAGGAAGTGCTTCACCTACCAATTCAATGCCAATGCTGTCTTGGTTGGCCGGAAATCGTGCTGGAACCTTTTTCAGCATCTCGCGCTTGTTCTCTTGGGTTGGATTGAAGCGTTGTAACGATTTTAATTCAACTGGCGTGCATCGCTTTTCCAGTAAACAACGCGCTTTTATTTTGCCAATGTGCCATGTTTGTTTGTAAAGGGAAGCGGTTTGATATATTGTTCCATCTTTCTCTATCAGGAAATGTGCTCCATTTGCTGATGGGTTTTTGTAACTATCAATTGAAGACTGTGCTGTCGATCCTCCAGTTTGATGAACAATGATGCCATGAATTTCCTTCATTTCACCACGTTCAATGGTGGGTGCGATGGCTCGCTTTATAAGGGAGTGGATTGCTATTCCATTTCTATCAATTATTAGCATTTTAGTACCAATGATGTAGGCCTTCCGATGGCCCATGGGTGTTAATTTGGTATTTTGCTGGATATCGTAATTGCCGTTGATATGTTAGCCATGATGGTTATTGAGTGGTTGGATTGAATTTGTAAAATTATGCAATCCTGATCTTTTTGTCATATCTCGCAGTTTTTTAGATGTTTGGGCGGCTGTTGTTGTGATCTGATATGCAAATCAGTCTGTCTTGCGGAGTAGCAACTGTCTTGGCTTATGCGGGCGATCAAGAAATTGGTCGACAACCGGACAGGCCCGGCCTCGGAAAAAAGCATCACCCGGCAGGGGCAAAAAACACGCGTTCCCATACCCACTGCCCTCTGCGCCATACTCCCGCCCGAACGCGCCCACCGGGCGCTCACCCCCAAGGAGAATGCGTGCAATCAGCAAGTGACCAGTGGTTCGACGAGGCGTACTACCAGCGCTACTACTTCGACAAGAAGACCAGCGTGGTCGACACCGAGCATGTGAACCGGCTGGGCGCTTTCGTGTGTTCCTATCTGAACTATGTGCGGGTGCCGGTGCGCCGCGTGCTGGATGTGGGCTGCGGCATCGGTCTGTGGCGCGAGGCGGTGCAGCGCCACTTCCCCGGTGCCAGCTACCACGGCGTGGAGTTCAGCGAGTACCTGTGCGGACGCTTCGGCTGGGAGCGCGGCTCGGTGGTGGACTATGCGGCGCATGATCCTGCAGAGCCCTTCGATCTGGTGATCTGCCAGGGCGTGCTGCCCTATCTGAGCCCGCCGGATCTCAAGCGCGCGCTGGCCAATCTGGGGCGGTTGAGCCGAGGCGGCCTGTATGTGGAGGCAGTGGCGCGCGAGGATTACGAACGCGGCGTGATCGATGAGGATCTGACCGATCCGCGCCTGTTCCGCCACCGGGCCGATCTGTACCGGCGCGGGCTGGCCGAGCATTTCAAGGAACTGGGCGGCGGCGTGTGGCTGAGCCGCCGCGCCGAGCTGCCGCTGTTCGAGCTGGAAAGCGTGGGATGAGCATGGAGCTGCCTGCCCAGGCGCCGGTGTCTCCGGTGCCCCTGTCCTATTTGCGTGGCGTGGATTCGGGCGTGGCGCCGCATGCGGTGTCGCGCCTGCGCACGCAGCGGCTGGCGCGCAGCACGCGGCCGTTCCTGTCGCGCGGCGGGCCGCGCGGTGAGCGCTGCGAGGGTTGCCGGCTGCGGCCTTCGCACTGCATCTGCGCGCTGCGGCCCATGCTGCCGACGCGGGCAGGCTTTTGCCTGCTGATGCACGATGCAGAGCCGCTCAAGCCCAGCAACACGGGCTGGCTGATCGCCGATGTGGTGGAGCAGACGCACGCCTTCGGCTGGGCGCGCACCGAGGCCGATGCGGGCCTGCTGGCGCTGCTGGCCGATCCGCAGTGGCAGCCCTATGTGGTGTTTCCGGGCGAGTTTGTACAGCCGCCGCATCGCGTGGTGCACACGCTGCCGGTGCCCCAGGCCGCGGTCATGCCGGGCCAGGAGCGGCGCCCGCTGTTCATCCTGCTGGACGCGACCTGGCCCGAGGCGCGCAAGATGTTCCGCAAGAGCCCTTACCTGGACCGCTTTCCGGTGCTGAGCCTGCACCCGGATCAGGTCTCGCAGTACCGCCTGCGCCGCTCCCAGCGCGAAGACCACTTCTGCACCAGCGAGGTGGCCGCCCTGTGTCTGGAGCTGACGGGCGATGCGGGCGACCGGCGCGCGGGCCGCGCGCTGGAGAGCTACCTGGCGCTGTTCACCGAGCACTATCTGCGCGCCAAGAACCAGCAGCCGGTGCAGGCAGACAGTGCCGCGCACCGGGGTCTGCAGGACGCCGTCTCATCCCGCTGTACGCCTGAAGAAAAAAAACGATAGCGGTAAACGCTTGTGTTCATTGGGATTGGCGTCGTTTTGTTCCAAATTGTTGACGGCACATCCATCGCACCGGCCCGGTGTGCGCCGGTGGCTTCACGGGGTGGAATGGGCCAGGGTGCAGCGGCGCCAGCACAAACCTCCTGTTACGTTCTGGCTGCAGGGCGCCTCCCATACTCGCGGCGTGCGAAGAAAGGCGGGTGGACGGCAGGGCGGGGGCATAGGATCCCGGGCTGAATGTCCATCGAACCTCGTCCCCGGGCGGTGATGGCTAGAATTGGATTTCGCTGAAATTCATCGGCCTGGCCCCGCTCAAGCGGGGCTTGTTCGTGCACGCAGGGCTGTCCGTCGAGGTGGCCCGCATCCTCAGGGCGCGCCGCACCGCGGCACGCGGATTGCTGTTCACCGCATCCGCCGGGAACCTTGGGACGTGCCGTCTCTCTTATCGCGCTGGACCATGCGTTGCACCCTTCGGGGCCGGCTGCGCCATGGCCGCGTGCTCCATTTTCTTGGGGTTTGTTCATGGCTCGGGGCCCATTGCTCCGGCGTTGGAAAGGTGTCCGGTTTTGGTGGTCAAGGATTTCAAACTGCGCTACAACCCCGCCCTTGACGGGCTGCGGGGCGTGGCGATCCTGTTGGTGATCTTGTCGCACTCCCATGCGCCTCTGTTTGATGGCGCGTTCTTCGGGGTCGACCTGTTTTTCGTGCTCAGCGGCTATCTGATCACTTCGCTGCTGCTGATGGAAAACGATTCCGAGGGCCGCATCGGCTTCTGGCGCTTTTACCGCCGCCGCTTCTTCCGCCTGATGCCGGCGCTGGCCCTGTTTCTGGCCGCGTACTGCATCTTCGCGCCCATGCTGTGGCCGGACCTGAACGACATCTACTCCGATGCGCTGGTCTCCATCCTCTATCTGGCCGACTACGGCATCGCCTTCTTCGACAGCCCGGACACGCTGCTGCACATGTGGTCGCTGTCGGTGGAGGAGCACTTCTACCTGATCTGGCCGCCGCTGCTGGTGCTTCTGCTGCGCTTTTCCAAGCCGGGCCGCCTGTGGCGCCCGATTGCCCTGCTGTGGGCGCTGAGCTGGCTGTGGCGCGTGTACTGGGTGGACCAGGGTCAGCACTTCTATGAGATCTTCTTCCGCTTCGATACCCGCGCCTCGGGCCTGTTCGCCGGTGCGCTGCTGGCGGCGCTGATGATCGAGCGCCCGGACTTCATCGCTGCGCTGAAGGCGCGCATGCACCACGCCATGTGGGTGCCGCTGGCCGTGCCGCTGTTGATGGCGCTGCAATGGGACAACCAGGACGCCATGGTCTGGGGCATCACCGTGGTGGAGTGCGCGGCCGTTGTGCTGCTGGTGGCGGTGAGCCAGGGCTCGGGCCTGGTCTACGACATGCTGTCGTCGCCCATGCTGGTGAAGCTGGGACGCCTGTCCTATGGCGTCTATCTCTGGCACTACCCGGTGGTGCGCTATCTGCGCGCCGACTTCTCGTGGCCCGTGGTCGTGGTGCTGGGCCTGGCGATCTCGGTGGTGCTGTCGGCGCTGTCCTTCTACACCATCGAGCGCTGGGCGCTGCGCATGCGTGATGGCGAGCGCAAGGGCGGCGAGCGCCAGCCGCAGGCGCAGCCGGCCTGAATGCCGGCAGGGCGCCGAAAGCAAAAAAGGGAACGTTGGCACGTTCCCTTTTTTGTGGGTGAAGGAGATCTGCTGCGCTCTCAGAACCCTGCGCCGGGCTGGGACAGGTACTGCAGTTCCTCGGGCGTGCTGGTGCGGCCCAGGACGGCATTGCGGTGCGGAAAGCGGCCGTAGCGCACGATGACGTCGCGGTGCCGGTGGGCGTAGTCCAGCGTGCCGGCCAGGAACTCGCGTACGCCCTCGCCGCCAGTGTCACCGGCCTGGTCGGCCAGTGCCTGGAAGGCGGCCACGCTGCGGTCCTGCAGGGCCAGGTCCTCGGCATGCTCCAGCGGCAGGTAGCAGAAGATGCGCGCCACGGCAGGCAGGTCGGCATGGCGGTCATGGCCCAGGGCGATGCCGTCCAGCGCCAGTTGCAGCGCCTGCGGGTCGCCTGCAAAGCTGCGCGCCGTGCCCCGGAACAGGTTGCGCGTGAACTGGTCCAGCAGCACGATCAGCGCCAGCCTGCCCAGCGCCGTGCCGGCCCAGGCGTCGAGTCGGCCGGCCAGCGCGTCTTCGACCAGGGCACCGAAGCGCTCGCGGATCTGGTTGTCGGTGGCATCGGACTTGATGAACCACAGGTTCTTGCAGGCCAGGGCGCTTGCATTGTCGGGGCGGGTGGAGCCCAGCCAGTAGCCGAGCACGTCGGCAATGCGGGGGTCTGCGGCGGAGGAGGGTGCAATGCTGGTCATCGGGGGCCCGTGTCTGGTCGGATGAGGAAAGCTTCGATTGTGCAGGCGGTGGCGGGCCGAGGCTGTGGATGGCCGGTTCTCCGCAGATGGATAACAGGTTGCGCAGAGGTTTTTCCAACCAATATGCACAGATTTTTCAAGAGAATTTCTATTGGTTATCAACAGGTTGCGCCATTGATTCCATTGGAGGTGCTTGAAAATCAAGCGGCAAGGGCATCAAGATTGCTTTCGGCAATACTGCGGAATTCCCCGGAGATGCGCGCATCCTGCGCCACGGCCCGCCAGAAGCGCCGCGCCAGTGCCT
Source organism: Delftia sp. WSY_7 (assembly GCF_043104845.1). Lineage (NCBI taxonomy): Bacteria > Pseudomonadati > Pseudomonadota > Betaproteobacteria > Burkholderiales > Comamonadaceae > Delftia > Delftia sp. WSY_7. Next base: position 205,518 of record NZ_JBICLB010000034.1, read on the forward strand.
GGGCGCGCGGCCATTCGGCCAGCGTGGCGGCCGTGGGGCGCGGGGGCTGGGCGCTGAAGTCGCGCTCCACGATCTCGCCATTGATGGGCATGTAGAGCATGGGCAGCATGTCGTAGGTGGGCGACAGCGCCCAGTCGCCCTGCGGCTGCGGCAGCACGAAGGAGATGTTGCCGTAGTGCCGGTCGGTGTTGGCGATGAGTTGGCCGTAGGCCTCGAGCAGGCGCAGGCTGCGCGCATCGGTCTCGGTGATGAGGCCACGCGCCGCCAGGCGGCTGGCCGTGGCGGCCCAGTTGTCCACCTCGCCCACGTACTGGGCATTGAGCACCTGCAGGGAGACCATGCCTATGCGTCCGGGGTTGCGGTCCGGCGGCGGTGCGCAGCCCGGCTCGGGCTGGCTGCGATCGAAGCGCTCCGATTCGAGAAAGGCCCGGCCGCCATCAATGAACAGCCGCGTGCGCGCGGCGGGCAGGCCGTCTTCGGCCAGGGTCTGCAGCGCCAGATGCTCGCAGACCAGCAGGTCGCGTATGCGCTGCTCGGCCGGCGCGTCGCCTGCCGGGGAGAACTTGACGATGACGCTGCGCCCGGCCGTGGTGCAGCAGAACTTGGGCTGCTCGCCGCCCGCCGACGAGCCCGGATGCGTGCCCTGCATGGCCTGCATGGCTAGGCGCGGATACTCGGCCGGCGACTCGGCGCGCAGCGCGCGGGCGGGCAGGGTGTGGAAGCGCTCGAACGCGGCTTCGCCCACGATGAGGTTGCCCGGCAGGTCCTCGCCGAAGCGGGCCAGGGCGCGCAGCACGTCGTCCTCGCCCCATTGGCGCGGGTCGCCGCCCAACTGCAGTTCGGGATGGCTGTGCGCAAAGGTGCGGCCGATGAAGCCCTGGGGCCGCATGTCGTCCAGGAACCAGGGCAGGCCGTCGTGCTGCTCGCTGAGGCCATCGGCCTCGTCCACCCAGAAGCCGCCGCCGTGCAGCGCGATCATGCGGCCGAAGGGCGATGCGTGGCCTTCGGTATCCACGCGCATGATGGCCACCTCGGCGCCCACGCCCGTCACCTGGCGCGGCAGCACATAGCGCTGCGTGCGCGCCGCACCCACCTTGCGCACCTGGCCCGACCGGATCAGCGGCGCCAGCGCGCGCGACACGGTGGGCTGGCTCACGCCCAGCATCTGCTGCAGCTCGCGCGCCGCCAGCGCACCGCCCTGGCGGCGCAGTGCCGCCAGTACCTGGGTGGAGAGGTCTTCCAAGGCCATGGGAATCAATTGATGAATGAATAAAAATAAGGGGTAATTTATTAAAAATCAATGATTTATGCAAATCAATGAATGAATATATGAATAGATTCATGCGCCGGTGGAGGGCCGTGCCCAAGGCCGCGGCAAAGCTGGGCGGGCGGGAGGGCCGGCCAGAAGGATTGGGTGATGTTTCCGTACGGAGGGCGGTACTGCCTATGTCCGATGGGCACTCGCTGTGAAGCGCCTTCGCGCGTGCCGGGCAACACCCACTGCAGGGACAGGGAATAGCCCCTGGCGGGACAATGCCGATCTCAAAAAACATAGCGCCATGCGTATGGCATGCATGGCGCTTCAGGGTTTCGTGTCGGGCTTTCTGGGGCTTGTGCTGTCGTGATGAATCGCCGCTTTTTGTTGATGGTCCTGGCCACGGGCTGCAGCCTGGCTGCGACCGGATGTTCGGGAAAGTCCGGGCCTGGAAATGTCTCGATTTCGCGGCAAAGGCTGCAGGAGGTGGTGGCCCAGCGCTTTCCACGGCAATTCCCCGTGGCCGGCATGCTGCAGCTCAAGCTGCATTCGCCGGTGCTGGGATTGCTGCCCGAGCGCAACGCGCTCAATGCGGTGTTGCAGGCCGATCTGTCGGGACCCGTGCTCAAGCAAGCCTATGGCGGCCATCTGAACCTGGACTTCGCGCTGCGCTACGAGCCCACGGACCGCACGCTGCGCGCCCACCAGATCAAGGTCAACAGCCTGGTCATCAACGACCTGGCCCCCGCCATGAGCGACATGATCACCACCTACGCCAGCGCCCTGGCCGAGCAGGCGCTGGGCCAGCTCGTGCTCTACCAGCTGCAGGACAAGGACCTGGCCCTGATGGACTCTCTGAACATGGAGCCCGGCGCCATCACGGTGACGCCGGACGGCCTGAGCGTGGCCCTGGTCCAGAAGCCCGTCGCGCCGCGCTGAGAGCTGTGCCGGGCGGGCGATGCACGGTTCAGCCGTGCGCCTCCATCCGAGCGCCTCGGTAGCCGGTGCATGGCGGCGAGCGGGGAGACTGGCCATGCAATCTGCGTGGGTTGTCATGACCCGGCGGCAGGGCCGGGTCCGCCGTTATTTGGCGTGCCAAGCATGGCTGGGCGCCGAACGCTACGATGCAGCGGCCATCGATTTCTTGGCGAACCCGTCCAGCCTTCAAGGTGCCCCATGACTCCACAGAATCCGCTTTCCGCCTTTTCCGTCACGCGCAAGTGGCCGGCCATGCAGCCGGACCGCATCCAGCTGTATTCCCTGCCCACGCCCAACGGCGTCAAGGTGTCGATCGCTCTGGAGGAGATGGGCCTGCCGTATGAGGCGCACCGCGTGGGCTTCGAGAGCAATGACCAGCTCTCGCCCGAGTTCGTGGACACCTTTCCCAACAACAAGATCCCGGCCATCCTGGACCCGCAGGGTCCGGGCGGAAAGCCGCTGGCGCTGTTCGAGTCGGGCGCCATCCTGGTCTACCTGGCCGAGAAGTCCGGCAGCCCGCTGCTGCCCGCCGACCCGGCCGCGCGCTATGAAACGCTGCAGTGGCTGATGTTCCAGATGGGTGGCGTCGGCCCCATGTTCGGCCAGCTGGGGTTCTTCCACAAATTCGCGGGCAAGGACTTCGAGGACAAGCGCCCGCGCGACCGCTACGTGAACGAGTCCGTGCGCCTGCTGGGTGTGCTGGAGCGCCGCCTCGCAGGCCGCGCCTGGGTGATGGGCGAGCAGTTCACCATTGCCGACATCGCCCTGTGGCCCTGGGTGCGCAACATGGTGGTGGAGCAGGGCTACAACGCGGCCGAACTGCTGGGCTGGGAGCGCTTTCCCGAGCTGCAGCGCGTGCTGGCCGCCTTCGTGGCGCGCCCGGCCGTGCAAAAGGGCCTGGTGACGCCGCCGCGCAACTGAGCCGGCGGGCGTTGCATTCCTGGGCCGCACTGTCCCAGCCATGGTGGCTTTCAAAACGGGCGCGGGGGCCGCATCTGTCCGAGAATGCAGCGCCCCCTTTTTTCTTGCGGGCGCAGCCTCACAGGAGCCACGATGACCGCAGCCACCACCCCCGTCCTCCAGAGCCAGCCGCTGGGCCCGCTGTGGCCCACCATGGACCCCTTCCTGTTCTGTGCCCACCATGACGATGCCTATCCGCCCAGCGATGGCCGACTGGGCGTGCAGGCCGTGGACCTGGAAGGCCGCCAGATGGGCAGCGACTTCAGCCGTAAGGACGGCTTTTCCATGTACCACGGCGATGGCGTGCCGGGCTTTCCCGGCCATCCGCACCGCGGCTTCGAGACCGTGACCCTGGTGCGCAAGGGCCTGATCGACCATTCCGATTCGCTGGGCGCGGCCGCGCGCTTTGGCGGCGGCGACGTGCAGTGGCTGACGGCCGGCAAGGGAATCCAGCATTCGGAGATGTTCCCGCTGCTCAACAGCGACGCGCCCAATCCGCTGGAGCTGTTCCAGATCTGGCTGAACCTGCCTGCGCGCTCCAAGATGGTGGAGCCGCACTTCACCATGTTCTGGAATGAGCGCATCCCGCGCCTGGAGCACGCAGACGCCGCAGGCCGCAGGACCGTGGTCACCGTGGTCGCAGGCAGCCTGCCCGGCACGGCGGCCGCCCTGCCTCCGCCGCCCGAATCCTGGGCCTCGCAACCCGAGGGCGACGTGGCCATCTGGACGCTGCGCCTGGAGCCCGGCGCACGCTGGACGCTGCCGCGCGCAGCCGGCGTGGACACGCAACGCATGCTGTATTTCTTTGCAGGCCAGGCACTGCAGGTCGGGCCCACGGCCCTGGCCCAGCATGCGGCCCTGCATGTGGATGCCACGCAGGACTGGGAGCTGCACAACAGCGGCGCCGACCCCGTGGAATGCCTGGTGCTGCAGGGCCGCCCCATTGGCGAGAGCGTGGCGCAGTACGGCCCCTTCGTGATGAACACGCAGCAGGAAATCATGCAGGCCATGCAGGACTACCGGCGCACCCAGTTCGGCGGATGGCCCTGGGCCGAGCAGGACCCGGTGCATGGCGCAGAGAACCGGCGCTTTGCGCGCTACCCGGGCGCTGCGGCCGAGGAACAGCCGCCGGCCGCCTGAGTCCGGTCAGGCCGTGTCTGAGGGTGGATGAAAGCTGGCCGGCGCGGGCGTGCGCCCCAGCTCCTTGAGGATCTTCAGCGTGATGGCCATGCCGGTGTTGCCTGCGGGCACGCCGGCATAGACGGCGGTCTGCAGCAGCACTTCGCGGATGGTGTCCAGGTCCAGCGGCGCGGCCTCGGCATCGGCCGGGTCGGCCAGCAGCCCTGTGCGGATGTGCAGCTCGAACTCTTCCCAGCGGCCCATGGAGGCCGTGATGGCCAGCACCATGATGCGGCGCGTGCGGCGCTCCAGGCCGGGGCGGCTCCAGATGCCGTCCCAGGCATAGGCCGTGATCATGCGCTGGAACTCCACATTCAGTTCGTTGGCGCGCGCCACGGATTGGTCCACCCATTCATCACCCAGCACGCGGCGGCGGTTGGCAAGGCCGCGCTGCAGGGCGTCGGCGGAAGGTTCGGTCATGGCGGGGGTTCCTGTGTCAGGCATGGGAATGGGCATTGGCGTGGGCGTGGGTCTGCGGCGCTGCCAGCAGCGCCAGGCACGCATCATGCGATGCCTGCACGGCGCGTGCCGGGTCGCAGGCCCGGGCCAGCGCATCTTGCAGCGCTTGCAGGGCTGCTGCGTCCAGCCGGGGCGCGGCCCATTCGGCCAGCAGCAGGCGCAGCTCGCGCCCCTGCTCCAGCGCCTGCGGGGCCAGCAGCTCCACGGCGGCCAGGGCCTCGGGCTTGCCTGTCCAGGGCGCCATGGCGTGCACGCAGGCCTCTGAAAACACCAGTCCGTGCAGGCCCCGCACATGGCCCAGCATGCGCTGCGGATGCACCTGCAGCGACTGGGCGGCCTGGCGCAATGCGGCGGCGGCGCCATGCACATGGCGCCACAGATCGGGCCAGTGGGCGACCTCGGCCTGCCACTCGCCCAGCGCGCGTTCATGGGCCTGGGCCATGCAGCCCAGCAGCAGGGCCGCGAGTTGGGGGATGGCCTGGGCCTGTGCCACCGCCTGCATCAGGTGCACGGGATTGCGCTTGTGCGGCATGGCGCTGGAGGTGCTGCCCCGCGGCGCCTCGGCGATCTCGCCCACCTCGTACTGCGCCATCAGCGACCAGTCCCGGGCCAGCTTGGCCAGGCTGCCGCCGCACACAGCCGCTTCCATGGCCAGGCGCATCCAGTCGTCGCGCTGCGTATGCCAGCTGCGGCCGCAGGCCGACAGGCCCAGGCGCCTGGCCAGTGCCTGCTCCACCTCGGCACGGTGGCTTCCCAGCACGGCGCCATTGCCCACGGCACCGCCCAATTGCACGCACAGCGCAGCGGCGGCAAGCCTTTCAAACTGTTCGATGCTGCGCCCCACGGCGGCAGCCGACTGCGCGCACTTGAATCCGAAGCTGGTGATCTGCGCGGGCTGCAGCAGGCTGCGCGCCAGCATGGGCGTGGCCGCGTGCGTGCGGGCCAGGGCCTGCAGTGCGGACTGCAGCGCGCCCAGCTCGGCCAGCAGCGCCTGCAGGGCCTGCTGCGTGAGCAGGGCCTGCGCCGTGTCCACGGCGTCCTGCGTGGTCGCGCCCCAGTGCAGCCAGGGCAGGCCTTCCGGGGCGTGGGCCTGCAGCCACTGCTGCAGCGGCCGCACCACGGCCAGGCCCAGCGCGCCGCTGGCACGCGCCTGCTCCACCACGTCTTCGCACGTGAGCGGCGCCTGCACGCAGGCGCGCGCAATGGCCTCGGCGGCCGGGCGCGGAACCAGGCCGCAGTCGGCCTGGGCCTGGGCCAGCGCGCTCTCGAAGCGCAGCAGCGCGTCCAGCCAGCGCGCGTCTGCAAACCAGTGGCCGCTGTCGGCCGGGCCCAGATAGTCCTTCACCAATGACATGCTGTCCTTGCCGGTCTCAGGCCGTGGCGCCCGAGGCCTTGATCACGGCGGCCCACTTGGCGCTCTCCACCTGGATGCGGGCCGCGTACTGCGCGCCATCGCCCAGCAGCGGCACGGCGCCCTCGATGCCCAGGCGCGACTGGAAGGATTCGGCAGACGCCACCTTGAGGACGTCGCGCCCCAGCGCGCGCACCGTCTCGGCAGGCGTGCCCTTGGGCGCGAGGATGCCGTAGGTCAGCGAGCTCTCGAAGTCGGCCAGCGCACGCACGCCGGACTCGGCCACCGTGGGCACGTCGGGCAGCTGGGGCTGGCGTTTGGCGCCAGTCACGGCCAGGGCGCGCAGCTTGCCGGCCTTCACCAGGGCCATGGCCGCGGGAATCACGCCAAAGCTGAAGTCCACATTGCCGCCCACCAGGTCGGTCAGCGACGGGGCCGTGCCTTTGTACGGCACATGGATGGCCTTGGCGCCCAGCGCGTGGGCGAACATCTCGCCCGTCAGGTGGCCGCCCGTGCCCGAGCCGCTGGAGGCGTAGTTCATCTCGCCGCTGCGCTTGCGCATCTGCTCGGCCAGATCGGCCACGCTGCGCACGGGCGAGGAAGCCGGCACGACCAGCAGCAGGGCCGACGAGGCGAACATGGCCACCGGCTGCAGATCGGTGGCCGCATTGAACTTGAGGCCCGGATACAGCGAGGGATTGATGGACACCGTGCCCGTATGGCCCAGCAGCCAGGTGCTGCCGTCGCCGGCCGCACGCACCACGGCTTCCGTGCCCAGATTGCCGCCCGCGCCGGCCTTGTTCTCCACGATCATCCCGTAGCCGAAGGACTCGTTGAGGCCATGCGCCATCTGCCGCGCGAACACATCGTTGCCGCCGCCCGGCGCAAACGGCACCACCAGGCGGCTGCCGCGCTTTTGGGCCCAGGCCGGCAGCGCATAGGCGGCCAGCGCGGCGGCGGCGGTGGACAGCCACATCCGGCGCGGCAAAGAGGTCTGAGAGGCTTGAGCGGTTTGAGCGGTGGGCCGGGAATCCATGCGTCTGTCTCCTGAAATAGTCGTTGTCACGCAGTGTGGTGCAGCGCAGCCTGGGAAAACAGCAGTTGCATCTGCGTTGTGATTCAAGAAAATGTGTGAAATGGACGTGAGATACATACACAATTTCTTGAGAGTGGTGGACACCGGCTCCATGTCCGAAGCTGCTCGCCAGCTGGACCTGAGCCCCTCGGCCATTGCCCAGCAGATGCGCGTGCTGGAAGGCGAGCTGGGTGCGCCGCTGCTGGTGCGCCATGGCCGCAGCGTGCGCGCCACCGAGGCGGGCGAGCGGCTGTTCGAGCGCGGCCGCCAACTGCTGCAGGACTTCGAGGGCCTGCGCGAATGGGTGGCCTCGGACGCGGACGGCGGCGAGCTGCGGCTGGGCACCGTGAACACGGCGCTGCACGGCTTTGTGCCCGCCGTGATGCGGGCCTTCGTGGCGCGCCACGCCGAGGTGCGCATCAGCGTGCGCGCCGGCCTTACGCCCGAGCTGTACACGGCCCTGGTCCAGTCCGAGCTGGACGTGCTGATCTGCCTGCAACCCTCGTTCGACCTGCCCAAGACCGTGTGCTGGGCCGAGCTGCGCCAGGAGCCATTGGTCGTGCTGTGCCGCGCCCGGGATGCGCAGCAGGACCCGCTGGCCCTGCTGCGCACCCGGCCCCTGGTGCGCTACGACCGCTCCCTGGCCGGTGGCCGGCTGGCCGACCGCTATCTGCGCTCCCAGGGCATTGCGCCGCTGGAGCGCATGGAGCTGAACTCGGTGCTGGCGGTGGCCATGATGGTGGACCAGGGGCTGGGCGTGGGCCTGGTGCCCGACATCGGCCCCGTGCTCTCCCAGGGCCGCGACGTGCGCGTGCTGGCGCTGCCCGATCAGGCCGGCGGCGAGGGCCCCCGGCCTGCCGATGCGCGCAAGGTCGGCCTGCTGTGGCTGAACACCTCGGCCCGCGCGCGCTGGGCGCGCAGCCTGCTCGAATGCGCGCGCGAGTGCCTGGGCTGAGGCTGGGCAGCCGGTGAACCCCCGGTCCCGACGCTGGAATGCCCCAGGTCGCCGACAATGGCGGCTTTGCGCGGCGCGCCTTTTGCGCTGCGGTTTTCCAAGGCCTTTGCCATGAACATCACCAAAGACACCGCCGTCACCATCAACTACAAGATCACCGACAAGCTGGGCAAGCTGCTCGACAAGGGCGATGTGGCCTATCTGCATGGCGGCTACGACAACATCTTCGCCAAGGTGGAAGCCGCCCTGGACGGCAAGACCGTGGGCGACACGCTGACCGTGGACCTGGCCGTGGAAGACGCCTTCGGCGCGCGCGACGAGAGCCTGACCCGCACCATCCCCAAGGGCGAGTTCCCGCCCGGCGTGAAGGTGGGCGGCCAGCTGCGCGGCACGGATGACCAGGGCCAGCCCCAGATCTACCACGTGGTCAAGATCAAGGGCCCCGTGGTGCTGCTGGACGGCAACCACCCGCTGGCCGGCATGGCGCTGCACTTTGCCTGCAAGGTCACCGAAGTGCGCGCGGCCAAGCCCGAGGAAATCGAGCACCGCCACGTGCACGGCGGCCACGGCCACCACCATTGAGAGGCAGGGCCGGGTACACCCGGTCCGCACGGCTACGCAGAGCACAAAGGCCGCCTGGCATGCCCGGCGGCCTTTGTGTTTCCGACTAGACCGCCTCCAGCGCCAGCAGCGCCGTGGCGGTGTTGGAGATCGGTATGTGGTAGTTGCCGTGCACGCGGCGCACGCCGGGCGCAGCCGCGGACAGGGCGCCGCGCATGGCCAGCCACATCAGCAGTTCCACGCCCTGGGTGCCGGTCTTTTCCACGAGTTCATGCACGCTGAACTGCGTGGCCCATTCGGGATTGGTGGCCATGCTTTCAAGGAACTGCAGGTCGAAGGCCTTGTTGATGAAGCCCGCGCGCTCGCCATCGAGCTGGTGCGACAGGCCCCCTGAGGCAATGACGGCCACGTGCTGGTCGCTGTTCCAGCGCGCAATCGCCCGGCCCACGGCCTGGCCCAGCGCATAGCAGCGGCGCGCCGAGGGCAGCGGGAACTGCACGGTATTGATGCACACCGGCACGACGGCCACCGGGCAGTCGCCCTCGGGCCAGAACAGCTTGAGCGGCAGCGTGCAGGCGTGGTCCACCAGCATCTCCTGGCAGCTGACCACATCGAAGTCCTCGCCCACCAGGGACTCGATCAGGTGCCATGACAGCTCCGTGTGGCCGCGCAGCGGTGCCAGCGTGGGAATGCCCCAGCCTTCGTCGGCGTTGCAGTAGCGCTCGGCCGCGCCCACGGCGAAGGTGGGCATCTTGTCGAGGAAGAAGTTCAGGCCGTGGTCGTTGTAGAACACCACCACCACGTCGGGGCGCTGGGCGGCCAGCCATTCGCGGATGGGCGGAAAGCCGTCGAAGAAGGGCTTCCAGTACGGCTCGTTCTGCAGGCCCTTGTGGATGGCGTTGCCGATGGCGGGAATGTGCGAGGTGCCGAGGCCGCCGATGAGATGTGCCATGGTGGGTGTCTCCTGTACTGTGTCTTGCGTGTGGTCTGCGGCGGGGCTCAGGCGTGCGAGCGCAGCAGGGCCTGGAACTCGGCCTTGGTCATGCCGGTCTGCTGGGCGCCTATGTCCTGCATGTCCAGGTGGAAGCTGCCGGCCAGCTTGGCCAGGTAGTAGGCGTTGCCGCCGGCCGCGATCATCTGCAGCACGTTGCGCGCGCGCACGGCCTCGGCCTGCTCCTGGTTCAGCCCGTAGCTGCGCATATAGGCCTCTTCGTCGGCCAGGAAGGCCTGGCGGTTGGCCAGCTCGTTGAAGGAAAAGCACATGCTGTTGAGCGCATAGCCCTTGCGGGCCTGCCTGCCGTCGAACAGGGTGGTGCCGGGAATCTGCGGCTGATCGGCCATGTTTTGTCTCCGGTATTTGCGTTGGATCAGCGGCAGTGTCCGGCCCGCGTTGCCAAAGATAAAGCGGCGGCCAATCATGGAATGCATGAGACAAATCGATGGATCGCAGCTCGATGGCAGGCTGCTGCAACTGCTGCTGGCCGTGCTGGAGACCGGCAGCGTCACGGCGGCGGCGCAGCGCCTGGGCGTGACGCAATCGGCCGTCAGCCATCTGCTGGACAAGCTGCGCGCCATCACGGGCGACCGATTGTTCGTGCGGCAGGGGCGGGGCATTGCGCCCACGGCCCATGCGCTGGCGCTGCAGGACCCGGCGCGCGAGCTGCTGCGGCAGATGCAGCAGTTCGGCCAGGGGCCCAGCTTTGACCCCGCGCACTGGCGTGCCGAGATCATCATTGCCGCCAACGACCTGCAGCGCGAACTGCTGCTGCCCGCGCTGGCCCGGCGCCTGCGCTCAGCCGCGCCCGGGACGGTGCTGCGCGTGATCGACAGCGGCGCGCCGGATGCCGAACTGCTGCGCTCGGACGCCTGCCTGCTGGCCATCAGCCCGCGCCCGCCCGATGCCACGGACATCGTGCAAAAGCGCCTGTTCAGCGATGAGTACGCCGTCTTCTATGACAGCGCCGTGCGACAGCCGCCGGCCAGCCTGGCCGACTATCTGCATGCCGACCACGCCACCGTGGCCTATGCCGACCGCCAGGCGCTGGACCTGGACCTGCAACTGCAGGCGCGCGGGCTGGAGCGCCGCTTTGCCGTGCGCGTGCCGGGCTTTGCGGCGCTGGCCGCCTTCGTGCGCGGCACGCCGCTGCTGGCGACGGCGCCGTCGCTGCTGGGCCGCACGGCCCTGTCATCGCTGGCCAGCGTTGCGGTGCCCGTGGACTGCCCGCCGCTGCCCATGTTCATGATCTGGCACGCGCGCCACCAAGCCGATCCCGCCCATGCGTGGCTGCGCGGGCAGTTGCAGCAGGTGGTGGCGCAGGCGCTTGGCGGCGCCGAGCCGTCAATGCCTGCGAAGCAAGGCGCGCCGCAGCAGGCGCGCGGCGCGGTTGCGGATCTGGAAGGGGCTGTGGCTCACGGCCGGGCTCACGCGGGCGCGTGAGCAGGCGGCCAGGAAGTCGCGCAGCAGCACGCTGTCATCCAGCGTGCTGGTGTCCGGGTTGCGGAACTGGAATTCGGGGTGCCACTGCGTGGCCGCGATATAGCTCTTGAGCGTGCCGGGCTTGCGGAAGATGGCCTCGGGAATGCGGTCGGGCAGGCTCCAGGCCTCCACATCGAACTCGGGCGCCACGTCCTTGATGCCCTGGTGGTGGATGCTGTTGACGCGTGCGCGGTCCAGCGTGGGATACAGCGCCTCCAGCCGGCTGCCGGGCACGATGGCGATGTCGTGGTAGTGGCGGTCGTACTCGGTGGGATTGCGGTGCAGCTGCGAGCCGGGCACCTGGGTCTCGATGTCCTGGTACAGCGTTCCGCCGAAGGCCACGTTGATCAGCTGCAGACCGCGGCAGACGCCGAAGATGGGCTTGCCGGCCTGGGAAAACGCCTCGACCACGGCCAGGTCGTAGAGATCGCGCACGCGGTCGCCCAGCCATTCGGGGCGCATGGGTTCCTCGCCATAGCTGCCGGGCCAGACGTCGGCGCCGCCATGCATGACCACGCCATCCAGCCACTCGGCATAGTGCTCCAGCGTCACATCGCCGCGCGCGGTCTCGCCTGTGGGGCAGGGCACCATCACCACCATGGCGCCGGCCGACATGATCCAGTGCGCTATCGATTGCTCCACGTACTGCAGCGTCTTGCCCGTGAAAAGCGGACGCTGCGGGTCCGCATGGGAGAAACAGGCCGAAAGGCCGATCTTGAGGCGGCGTGAGGCAAGTGGGCTCATGGGGTGGTGGGCAAGGGGAAAGTCCTGATGGTCACGTTGTAAGCCCAATCGTGCCTGCGACCTGTAGGAAGGGGTTGAACGCCCGCGACCGGCGCAGGGCCATCACCGCAAATAGGTGTAGGTGAATGCAAGAGTTGTCTTGAGGCATCTCAAGCTTCTTCAGCGCGCTGAACCCGGCGTCGCCCCTCTGGGTGTAGCCTGTAGGCAGGGTGGGGACTGCGGATGCTGCAGTGCGAAAAACCTGACGACGCAGGGTGCGACTTGCTGTGCAGGCAGCCCGCATGGCGTTACGATGGTTTCGCCAGTTCATCAATGGCCCCGACAACCCCGCCGCGCCGGTGGTGCGGCTTTTGGCGACTAGGAGGATATGCATGCAAGTTCAGGTTCATGCCGACGATTCGATCCAGGGTGGCGAGTCCTTGGCGCAATGGGCGCAGGAAGAAATCAACGCCAAGCTGGCGAGATTGAAGGACTATGTGGTGCGCGTGGAGGTGTTCCTCACGGGTGTCGATGCGCTCAAGACCTCGGGGGCTCCCGGCAAGCGCTGCGTTCTGGAGACCCGGGCCAATGGACGCCCGCCGATCGCCGTGAACGCCGAGGCCGAGAAGGTCAAGGACGCCTTCAACGCCGCCATCGATAAGCTGAAGCGGGCGGTGGAAACCGATCTGGGCAAGCTCAAGGACAAGCATGGCCGCGAGAGCGTGCGCGGCGTGGAAGATGGCACCGAGGTGGATGCGGCCAGCCCGGCCTGACCCTCGAAACTCCCGCAACATCAACGGCAAGGCGCCCCTTTCGGGGCGCCTTTTTGCTGGGGCAGCGATCGCCGCGAAGACTGCGGTACGGCGCGTTTCAGCGCGAGGCGCGCAGCACCACGCCGTCCAGCGAAGGCGCATGCAGCGGCGCCAGGGGCGAAGCCAGCGGCGGTCCGAAGCGGCGCGCCGCAGTGGCGGGCTGCCGGGTCTCGGCCTCCCACTGCGCGCGGGCCTCGGCGATTTCCTCTCCCGTGCGCGCCACGAAGTTCCACCACAGCAAGATGGCTTCATCCATGGGCTCGCCGCCAATGACCAGCAGGCGGCTGCCGGGCGCCGCTTCGATGGCGACCGAGGGCGTGCCCAGGGGCAGGTAGAGCAGTTCCTCCACCGGCAGGGGCTGGCCGTTCACGCTCACGCTGCCTTCCAGGCTGAGCACGGCATGCTCGAAATCGGCACGCAGCGGCAGCGTGGCGACGGCATTGGCGCTGCGTGCGCTGTCCGCATGCAGGTCCACGCTCATCAGGGGCGTGTGCACCTCGGCCGGCGACGTCAGGCCCAGCGCCTCGCCGGCCAGCACCGTGGCCGTGAAGTCGCCCACCGTGGTCCTGGGCAGCTCGGGGTAGTGCTGGAAGCGGGGCGGACCGTTGCGGTGCGATTCGGGCAGCGCAATCCACAGCTGGGCGGCGTGGATGTGCGAGGGCGTCTGGCTTTCCTCGGAATGGGCGATGCCGTGGCCTGCCGTCATCAGATTGACCTGTCCGGGCCGGATGATCTGGGTGTTGCCCAGGCTGTCGCGGTGCAGCACTTCGCCGCGGATCATCCAGGTGAAGGTCTGCAGGCCGATATGGGGATGCGGGCCGACCTGCATGCCGGGCGGCGCGGGATCGGCGGGGCCGGCGTGGTCGAGAAAGCACCAGGCACCGACCTTGCGCAGGGCGCGCTGCGGAATGGCGCGCTGGATGGGAATGCCGCCCACGTCGGCGGTGCGGGTGGGAAGGTGCTGGGGCTGGGAGTTGGGTGGGGACGTGTCGGACATGGGCGGATCGGCCTGGTTCGTGGGGGAGGCCACCAGTGTCGTGCAGCTCGGCGCAGCAGGCAAACCAGGATCGCAGATATTGGGCCTGTTCGCTGACAGCGCATTCTCAGGAACATTGTTTACATTCGAGGAACGGCCCGGCGCCCGTCCTTTTGGCGGGCGCCGGCCTCACTCTTACAGGAGAAAACGCCATGAATACATCCGTACAGACGCACGCCGAAGCCGCTGAAGAGGCGGTCCAGAGCGCCGTGGAAGTCCAGCGATTCCCCGAGAAATTCGAAGCCACGGTCACCGGCAATGTGCAGCACCGGGTAGGCGATGGCCAATTGGAAGACATTCCGCGTGGCACCCGTGTGCAGGTGGCCACGGCCATCGGAAGCTATGTGCTGTCCTGGACCCAGGAGGATCAGCCGATCACCGTGTCGCTGGCCAAGCGGGAGTTCGAACTCTATGTCGATACGGGGGAGATCGAGGTCAGCGAAGCCTGACGCCGGCCATGTCCCCGTCCACTCCGAAGGCCCTGCGGCATACCTGCCGCAGGGCCTTTTGCATGGTGGCCAGTCCTTCGCTCAGGCGGGCAGCTGCAGCGCGGTCTGGATGCGCACTTCGCCGGCCAGCAGCTTGTGCACGGGGCAGGCCTCGGCCACCTGCAGCAGGCGCTGGCGCTGTTCGTCGTCCAGGTCGCCTTGCAGGGTGATCTGGCGTTCGATCAGGTTGCCGCTGGCCGGCGTGCCTTCGGGGTTCAGGCGCAATTGCACATCCACCTGCTCCAGCTTCCACTGCTTGCGCGCCGCATACATCTGCAGCGTGACCGTGGTGCAGGCGCCCAGGGCCGACAGCAGCAGCTGCAGCGGGTTGGGCGCCGTGTCGCCGCCGCCCTTGTCCGCGGGCTCGTCCACATGCCAGCTGTGGCCTTGGGGGTCGCCAAGCGTGACGCGATAGGGGGTGTCCGTGCTGGTGGCATGGGCGCTGTGGATCATGGAAGGTCCTTTGTCCTGGGGGTGTCGCAAGAGGGGTGGGGGAGCCAACGGACGACTCTACGCCTGCTTCGCGTCCGCTGCCTGGGGCCGATGCTTCATGCGCAGCGGAATTTTGAGGTAGTGCACGCCGTTGGCCTCGGCCTCGGGCCAATGGCCTGCGTGCATGTTGACCTGGATGGCGGGCAGCAGCAGGGCGGGCGCCGACAGCGTGGCGTCGCGCCGGTTGCGCATGGCCACGAAGCTGGCCTCGTCCACGCCCGCGTGCACATGCACGTTGCCGGCACGTTGGTCGGCCACGGTGGTTTCCCAGGCGTGGCGGTCGCGGCCCGGCGCCTTGTAGTCATGGCACATGAACAGGCGTGTTGCGGGCGGCAGGGCCAGCAGGCGCTGGATGGAGCGGAACAGCGTGCGCGCATCGCCGCCCGGAAAGTCGGCGCGCGCCGTGCCGTAGTCGGGCATGAACAGCGTATCGCCCACGAAGACCGCATCCTCGATGCGGTAGGACACGCAGGCGGGCGTATGGCCGGGCGTGTGCATCACCTCGATGCGCAGCCCGCCCAGCGGCAGGCTGTCGCCGTCGGTCAGCAGCCGGTCGAAGGGCTGATCGCCGCCGGACGCGGGCAGGTTGAAGACGGGGCGGAAGATGCGCTGCACCTCGCGGATGTGCTCGCCCACGGCGATCGGGGCGCCCGTGCGCTCGCGCAGGTACGGGGCCGCGCTGAGGTGGTCGGCATGCGCATGGGTTTCCAGGATCCAGCGCAGGCGCAGGCCCTGGGCCTGCGCGGCGGCCAGCACGGCATCGGCCGAGCCGGTGTGGGCCTGGCCGCTGGCATGGTCGTAGTCGAGCACGGGGTCGATGGCGGCGGCCTCGCCCGTGTTCGCATCCCAGACCAGGTAGGTCACGGTATGGGTGGCTTCGTCGAAGAATGGCGCGATGCGCAGCGGCGAGGTCATGAAAGCACTCCTTTGTCGATGGCTCCAGTGCAGCCTGCCGGCAAGTATATTAGAATTTGCTAAATTAGATTTTTCTTAATCATGAACCAACCCATCCTCTCCTCCGAACAGGCTTTCCTGCAGCAGGGTGCGGCGCGCGCCGCCGCCCTGCTGCGCGCCGTGGGCAACGAGAGGCGCCTGCTGGTGCTGTGCCTGCTGATCGAGCATGGCGAGCTGTCGGTGGGCGGGCTGCTGGAGCGTATCCCGCTGAGCCAGTCGGCCCTGTCCCAGCATCTGGCGCGCATGCGCGAGGAGGGCCTGGTCGCCTACCGCCGCGAGTCGCAGACCCTGTACTACCGCATCGCCGATCCCGATGCGCAAAAGCTGGTGGCGGCACTCAAGAGCATCTTCTGTCCCTGAAAACCCCCACCCCAGGAGTCGTCCCATGTCCCTTCCCCTCATCTCGGCCCAGGCCGCCCGCCAGTTGCAGGCGCAAGGCGCCTGGCTCATCGACATCCGCGCGCCCGATGAACATGCGCGCGAACGCATGGCAGGCGCCCGCAGCATGCCCATGGAGCGCCTGGGCGCCCAGGCCTGGGGCGATGCGCCTGCCGCCGTGGTCTTTCACTGCCGCTCCGGCAACCGCACGCGGCTCAACGCCCAGGCCCTGGCGGCTGCCTTGCCGCCCGGCTGTGCCGGCCATGTGCTCGACGGCGGCCTGGACGCCTGGAAGGCCGAAGGCCTGCCCGTGCTGCACGACAGCCGCCAGCCGCTGGAGCTGCAGCGCCAGGTGCAACTGGGTGCGGGCGGGCTGGCTCTGCTGGGCGCCGTGCTCGGTGCCACGGTTTCACCGTGGTGGCACCTGCTTTCGGCCTTCGTGGGCTGCGGTCTGATCGTGGCGGGTGCCACCGGCTTTTGCGGGCTGGCGCGCATGCTGATGAAGGCGCCCTGGAATCGGCGCGCCCTGGGGCAGTGACGGTGTCTGCGCTGAAGTCCACCTGACGCCGGCCGGCTGCCCCCCCTCCTTCCCCTGTTCCGGGGACTGTGGAGAACCCCGGACGGCAGTACGATAGCTGCATGACATCTGTTTATGCCCAACGCCGCGCACGCTTGGCCGCCCAGTTGGGCGCCGGCGGCATCGCCATCATTCCTACCGCTCCCGAGCGCCAGCGCAACCGGGACACCGGCTATCTGTACCGCCACGACAGCTATTTCTATTACCTGACCGGCTTTGCCGAGCCCAATGCCTGCCTGGTACTGGCCGCCGATGGCACCAGCGTGCTGTTTTGCCAGCCCAAGGACCTGGAGCGCGAAATCTGGGACGGCATCCGCCTGGGCCCCGAGGCTGCCGTGGCCACGCTGGGCGTGAGCCAGGCGTTCTCCAGCGCCGAGATCGATACGCGCCTGCCCCGCCTGCTGGAGAACCGGGGCCGCCTCTGGTATCCGTTCGCCACGCATGAAGGGCTGGCCGTGCGCGTGGAAGGCTGGCTGGGCCAGGTGCGCGCACGGGTGCGCTTTGGCGCGCTGTGCCCGTCCGAGCAGGGCGACCTGTGCACGCTGCTGGACGAGATGCGCCTGGTCAAGGACGCCCACGAGCAGGACATCATGCGCCGCGCCGCCGCCATCAGCGCCCAGGCCCATATCCGCGCCATGCAGCGCTCGGCGCGCATGCTGCGCGCAGGCCAGGAAGTGCGTGAATACCACCTGGATGCCGAGCTGCTGCATGAATTCCGCCAGCAGGGCTCGCAGTACGTGGCCTACGGCTCCATCGTGGCCGCCGGCGCCAATGCCTGCGTGCTGCACTACCAGGCCGACAAGGCCCCCGTGCGCGCGGGCGAACTGGTGCTGATCGACGCCGGCTGCGAGCTCGACGGCTACGCCAGCGACATCACGCGCACCTTCCCCGCCGATGGCCGCTTCACCGGCCCGCAGCGCGCGCTCTACGAGCTGGTGCTGGAAAGCCAGAAGGCTGCCGTGGCGGCCACGCGGGCCGGCGCGCGCTTCAACGATCCGCACGACGCCACCGTGGCCGTGCTGGCGCAGGGCATGCTGGATCTGGGCCTGCTGGACAAAAAGGTCTATGGCAATGCCCAGGACGTGATCGAGCAGCGCGCCTTCTTCCAGTTCTACATGCACCGCACCGGCCACTGGCTGGGCATGGACGTGCATGACTGCGGCAGCTATGTGGAGCCTTCGGAGCTGGGCCAGTCGCACGAGCGCAAGGACCCGCTGTCGGGCGAGTCCATCACCAACCGCCCCAGCCGCATCCTGCGTCCGGGAATGTGCACCACCATCGAGCCGGGCATCTACGTGCGCCCTGCGGCCGGCGTGCCCGAGCAGTTCCACAACATCGGCATCCGCATCGAGGACGATGCCATCGTCACCGAGACCGGCTGCGAGCTGATCACGCGCGGCGTGCCCGTGGAGCCCGACGAGATAGAAGCCTTGATGCGTGACTGACAACGCCAGCCTGCCCACCACCGGCCCCGTGTCCACTCTCATGCCCGCCCCATCGGCCTATGCCGCACCCGCACTGCCCCGGCTGAGCTGGCGCATCTTCACGGTGCTCTGGCTGCTGGGGCTGCCCGGCGTGGCGGCCATGGCCTGGTTCGTGCTGCCCGACTGGATGCGCATGCTGGGCCTGCCCGTGGAGCCGCTGGTCACGCCGCTCACCGGCATCGGCGTGATGGCCGCGCTGCTGGCCCTGCCCGTGGGCGTGGGCGTGTGGCTGGGGCCGCGGCTGGGCCTGTCCGCACCGCTGCTGACCACCTGGGTGGCCGGGCGTTCGCCCCAGCGCGCCGTGCGCTACCTCACGCTGCCGGGGCTGGCCGGGGGCGTGGTCGGCGCGGCCTGGCTGGTGACCCTGGCCCTGGCCTGGCCC
Organism: Delftia sp. WSY_7; assembly: GCF_043104845.1. NCBI lineage: Bacteria > Pseudomonadati > Pseudomonadota > Betaproteobacteria > Burkholderiales > Comamonadaceae > Delftia > Delftia sp. WSY_7. The sequence continues at coordinate 224,093 of NZ_JBICLB010000034.1, forward strand.
GACGACCTGACCCTGATCGACCCCGTCTACGCCATGCCGCTGGGCGCCAAGATGCTGTACGCGGGCATCACGGCCGAGCTGGTGATGCGGCTGGGCGGCATGACGCTGGTGATGTGGCTGCTGTGGCGGCTGAGCGGGCGCACAGACCGCCGCCCGGGATGGACGCTGGGCTGGTGGTCCGTCATGCTGTCGGCCCTGCTGTGGGGCATGCTGCAGCTGGCCCTGGCCTGGAGCACCTGGGGCGGCCTGTCGGACGCGCTGGTGCTGCAGTTGCTGCTGTTCGAGGTCGTCCACGGCGCCGTGGGCGGCTTCCTGTTCTGGCGCTATGGCCTGGAGGCGGCCATGGTGGCCCATGCCATCACCTACCTGCTCTCGCACGGGCTGGTGTGAGGCCTGGCGTCTGCGCAATGACACCGCCAGGATGAAGCGTCACAGAAGCCTCAGCGAGCCGAACAGGCCCTCGGTCTCGTCCTCGGGGCCGGCGGCGAAGTAGAGCGCGTCGCTGTCGCCCAGGGCCACGCCGTTGCCGAACTGCAGGGCCCACAGGCCGGGGATGGCCACGGGGCGGTGCTGCGCGTCGCGCAGATCGTCCACATAGCGGCCCGTGGTCAGGTCGAATGCACAGATGCGGCCTGCTCCCCCGAAGTTGCCGACCAGCAGGTGCCCCGCCAGTGCGCCGAAGCCGTCAGGAGCGATGGCCACGCCCCAGGGGGCATTCAGGCGTCCATCGTCCTCATACATGCGCAGCAGGCGGCCGTCGAGGTCGAACTCGGCCAGCCTGCCGCGCGCAGGCCGGTTGCCGCTGGCCGCTTCTGCGGCTGCGTCCACCGCATCCTCCTCGCCGGCATGGAACGCCAGGGGATCGTCCGGGTCGGGCTGGCTGATCGCATAGAGCACGAACACGCGGTCGCGGCGGCCGTCGTTGACGACCTGGATGTTGAAGGGCACCGGATCACCGGGCCGGGCCTCGCCTGCCGCGCCTGATGCGAACGGGTTGGCGAAGCCCTGGGTGGGCACCAGTTGCCACTGCGCGTCCAGCGTGCGGATCTGGGGCCGTGCGCCGAAGTCGGCCACCCACACGCGGTCCCAGCGGCCCGTGTGGATGGCGGCCCCGAAGAAAGCCATGCCCTGGTCGGCGCCATTGAACATTTCCACCGCAGGGCCATCCACCCGGACGATGGCGCCCGTCTGCGCATCGCGCTCCGTCCAGGCGCTGACGCTGCCGCTGTCGGTCACGAAGACGAAGCGGGCCGAGCCCTCGAGCAGGCGTCCGGCGGCAGGCTGCTGCCGGACCCGCAGCAGCTGCGAGTCCAGGGGCGCACCGTTGTAGACCACGCCGGTGACTTTGCCGGCACTGTCATCGCCGGTCAGAGCATCGGAGCGCGGAACGGCCACTTCGCGCAGGCCGTCCTGGTGCAGGGCGCGCATCCCGGGATCGGCCGAGCGAGCCACGTCACCGATGAACTGCCAGGACGTGCCCCCGCCGCCAATCCAGAAATGGCCTCCCGCGCCGGCCGGGCGGATGGCGATGCCCCAGCCGTTGACGAAGCCGGGCTGCGTGAAGCGCGCGCCGTAGCGCGCATGGCTGGCGAGCAGGGGAGTCTGGACATAGCGGTTGGCGGCAACATCGCCACCCGCGCCGCAGGCGGTCAGCGCCGGGGAGGCCAGGGTGGTCAGAACAAAGCGTCTGCGGTCAAGCATGGTGGATTTCCTGGTGGCATGGCAAAGCTGTGGATGGGCTGGCTGAGCATGCGAAACCAAGGGGAACCGTATGTTCTGGCTGCGGCCTGCGGGCCGGGTGGACCACAGGAATATGAAGGCGATGCTAGGAAGCAGGGGCGGGCCGCGTCAATGTGGACCAGTCTGATTCTGTGGTGTCCTGCGGCGCGGTGAGCATTGCGAACGCGGCGGGCAAAACTGCTTTCACAGGAGACCGGCATGGCACAGCGCCTTTGCCGGGAATGCTGCCGTGCAGCATCAAAAGCAATAGCGGCAAAGGCAGTGCACCGCAGTGTTCGGCGATGGCAACGGCATCCGGCCGCCCCCTTGCGCAGGCTCAGGACGCGGGGTCTTCAGGCCCGCACCGCATGCCGGAATGTTGCCTTCATGTAACCGCATTCGTGTGAGAATTGAAACCCGATTACAAACCCTGAGCGAGAGACATTCCATGCAAGTGAGCCGTGCCACCAAGATCGTCGCCACCCTGGGCCCCGCTTCCAGCGACCCGCAACTGCTGGAACAGATGGTGCGCGAAGGCGTCAACGTGGTGCGCCTGAATTTCAGCCACGGCAAGGCGCAGGACCACATCGACCGCGCCACCATGGTGCGCGAGGCGGCCCAGCGCGCAGGCCGCGAGGTGGCCATCATGGCCGACCTGCAGGGCCCCAAGATCCGCGTCGGCAAGTTCGCCGAAGGCAAGGTCATGCTGGAGCCCGGCGCGCGCTTCGTGCTCGACGCGTCGCGCACCGAGCCCGGCGACATCAACGGCGTGGGCCTGGACTACAAGGAACTGCCGCGCGACGTGAAGCCCGGCGACGTGCTGCTGCTCAACGACGGCCTGATCGTGCTCACCGTGGACCATGTGCGTGGCGACGAGGTGCACACCACCGTCAAGCTCGGCGGCGAACTGTCCAACAACAAGGGCATCAACAAGCAGGGCGGCGGCCTGACGGCCCCGGCGCTGACGGCCAAGGACATGGAGGACATCAAGACCGCCATGAGCTTCCAGGCCGACTACGTGGCCGTGAGCTTTCCCAAGAACGCCACCGACATGGAGATGGCGCGCCAGCTGTGCAACGTGGCTGCGGCCCAGTACGGCCACAAGCCCGGCCTGATTGCCAAGATCGAGCGCGCCGAGGCCATTCCGCGCCTGGAAGAGATCCTGCATGTCTCCGACGGCATCATGGTGGCGCGCGGCGACCTGGCCGTGGAAGTGGGCAACGCGGCCGTGCCCGCGTTGCAAAAGAAGATGATCCGCATGGCGCGCGACATGGACAAGTTCGTGATCACCGCCACGCAGATGATGGAGAGCATGATCACCAACCCCGTGCCCACGCGCGCCGAGGTCAGCGACGTGGCCAACGCCGTGCTGGACGGCACGGACGCCGTCATGCTCAGCGCCGAGACCGCCGCCGGCAGGTACCCGCTGGAGACCGTGCAGGAAATGGCCAAGATCTGCGCCGCCGCGGAAGCGGCCGAAGACCCGGACAGCGATGCCGAGTTCACCGGCCGCCAGTTCTCGCGTATCGACCAGTCGATCGCCATCGGCGCGCTGTTCACGGCCCACCACCTGGGCGCCAAGGCCATCGTCGCCATGACGGACAGCGGCTCCACCGCGCTGTGGATGAGCCGCCACCGCATCCACATCCCCATCTACGCGCTCACGCCCAAGATCTCCACGCAGCGCAAGATGGCCATGTACCGCAATGTGCGCCCCCTGCTCATGGACACCAGCGCCGACCGCGACACCGCGCTGGACCAGGCCGAAGGCCATCTGCGCGCGCGCAATATCGTGCAAAGCGGCGATGTCTATGCCATCACCTGCGGCGAGCCCATGGGCCAGCCCGGTGGCACCAACATGCTCAAGATATGTCGTGTGAACTGATGCGCACGCATCCGCTGCGCGTCAGTGATTGAACCCACCCGGGACAGGCCCACAGGCCTTCCCGGGTTCTTTGTTTCAGAGCATGCCTGAGCCCAGGCGTGCCAGCAGCGGCCCGCCTGCACGGCGGCGCCACAGCGCGGCATGCCAGACCAGGGTGGCGCTGCAGATGCCCACGATGGCGCCGCCGACCACATCGGACGGGAAGTGCACGCCCAGGTGCACGCGGCTCCAGGCCATGCCCAGGGCCAGCGACCAGGCTGACACCATGACCCAGCGGCGGTGACGCGTGCAGCCCAGGGTCAGCGCCTGGGCCAGGGCAAAGGCGCCCGTGGCATGCATGCTCGGAAAGCTGGACCGCAGCGCGTGTTCCACCCATTGCACGCCCATGCCCAACTGGGCAGGACGCGGCGCGGGGAAGCCCCAGCGGATCAGCCGCGCCACGGCCCAGGCGGCCAGCATGGACAGCAGGGCCAGCACCAGGGTGCGGCGCAGGGCGGGCGAGCCGCGCAGCAGCCCGGCCATCACGGGAAGGGCGCACAGCGAGGGAAGCCAGGACGAGATGGCGCGCGCCGCCTCGATCGAGATGGCGGGCGTTTGCGCGTTGGCGTTCAGCAGCGTGAACAGGGCGGGGTCCAGGGGCAGCATGGCAAAGCTCGATCAGGGTGCGGAAGGCGGAAGGCTGGCGGCGGGCCACAGGGAGTCAGGCGCGCTGTCCCGGGTGCGCAGCGCACGCGTGACCGCCAGGTCGAAGAGCCAGCCCGCCGTCCAGCACAGCCAGCCGGTCCACAGCGTGTGGCTCATGAAATGGGCGCCGCGCATCTGCTGGGCCAGCCCCATCAGCAGGCCTGCGGCCAGCGAGACGGCCAGCCAGATCCAGGCTGCGCGCGGTGCATGGCGGCGCAGCGCGAAATAGCCGGCCAGAAAGGCAAAGCCCGCCGAGGCATGGCCTGCGGGAAAGCAGCGGCCCGGGCCGCCATCGGCCAGGCCCAGCGACCAGTGCGAGACATGGCGCGCCACGCCGCCGAACTCGGCCAGGTCCCAGGGGCAGCTGGTCGCGCTGGTGTACTTGAGCAGCGAGATCAGGGCCAGCGACAGCAAGATGCCCGCCACCAGCTGCACGCGCCGCCCATGGGGCAGCAGGCGCAGCGGGCCCACGGGCCGCCAGACGCACAGCGTCAGGCCCAGCACCACCAGCCAGGCCAGGCGGCGTGCGCTTTCGTGGGCGATGTTCACGAAGAACCAGTCCGAACGCAGCGCAAAGCCATCGGCGTCGCCAAACCAGCGGGCCATGGCCAGGTCCAGGGCGCTGGCATCCCAGGCCAGGACCACGGCCAGCGCCGCCAGGGTCCACAGCAGGGTGCTTTTGAAGGAGGGGCCCTGCGCAGGGGCGGCGGAAAAATCTCGGGGTTCAGGTGTCGGCATGGCCGGCAGCATGAGAAGCGCGGCTTAAACCCGTCTTAACGCATGCCCCGGCGTGCGGCCATCGTCTGGCGCCGCAGCCGGCAGCGGCCATTGCACAATGCGCGCATGCGAATACTGGTCGTCGAAGACAACGCGGGCATTGCCGCAGGCCTGCAGGCCAATCTGCAACAGCGCCGCTATGCGGTCGACGTCTGCTCCACCGTGGCCGATGCCTGGCATGCGCTGGAGATGGAGCGCTTCGACGCCGTGCTGCTGGACCTGGGCCTGCCCGATGGCGATGGCAGCGAGATCCTGCGCCGCCTGCGGAGCCCGCGCCGCCCGGGTGGCGACAGCCACGCCCTGCCGGACCCCAACACGCCCGTGCTCATCCTCACCGCGCGCGACCAGGTGCGCGAGCGCATCGCCGGGCTGGACCTGGGTGCCGACGATTACCTGGTCAAGCCCTTCGACATCGACGAGCTGGAGGCGCGGCTGCGCGCCATGCTGCGCCGCGCAGGAGGCCAGGCGGCACCAGTGATCCGCCATGGCGAGCTGGAGGTCGACCCGGCCGCGCGCACCGTGCGCCGCGACGGAAAGCTGGTGGAAATGTCGCCGCGCGAGTTCTCCGTGCTCTGGGTGCTGCTGCAGGCGCGCGGGCGCGTGCTCTCGCGCCAGCAGATCGAGGAACATCTCTACAGCTGGGGCACGGCCGTGGAAAGCAATGCCGTCGAGGTCCATATCCACCACCTGCGCAAGAAACTGGGCAATGCCAGCATCGTCACCATGCGCGGCGTGGGCTACTTTCTTCCTGCGGAGAACCCATGAGCACCGCGCAGCAGCGCCGCCCCTCGCTGATCTGGCATCTGATGGCCTGGATGCTGGGCGCGCTGGTCGTGGTCTGGGCCAGCTTCGTGGCACTGGGCTACCAGACCGGCGTGCACGAGGCCGACGAGCTGACCGACGGCCACCTGGCCGGCGTCGCTGCGCTGGTGCTCAACCTGGAAGTCGCAGGCGCCGTAGGCCAGGGAGCAGCCACGCCCGTGCATGAGCCCCCCGGCCTCATGGCCCACGACTACCAGCAGTCGCTGAGCGTGGCCCTGTGGGATGGCGCGGGGCGGCTGATCTCGCGCACGGGCGATGCGCCCGAGCCCGCCTTCGACACCGAGCAGGGCTTTGCCACCCTGCGCCTGGGTCCCGAGCACCGGGCCTGGCGCAGCTTCACCCAATGGAGCCGCGACCATGCACGCAAGGTCAGCGTGATGATCGAGTTGCAGGAGCGCGACGAACTGGCCGACGACATCGCGGGCCAGATGATCGAGCCGGGCCTGTGGCTTTTGCCTGTGGTCGCGCTGGCGCTGGGGCTGGCCATACGACGCGGCATGCGGCCGCTCAACGAACTCTCGCGCGAGGTCGAGCGCCTGGACCTGGCCCAGGCCGAGCGCGTCTCGCACCGCCACGCGCTTCGGGAATTCATGCCCGTGGTGAACTCCATCAACACCTTGCTGGACCGCCAGCAGGAGGCGCTGGAACGCGAGCGCAGCCTGGCCAACGAAGTGGCCCATGAACTGCGCACGCCGCTGGCCTCCATCGCCTTGCAGGCGCGTGCCCTGGGCGATTCGCCGGCCGGCGCCATGGATGCCCCGGCCCAGCGCGCCGCGCTGGCGCGCATAGGCCAGGACGCGCTGCACGCCGGCCATGTGCTCAGCCAGCTGCTGGCACTGGCGCGCGCAGGACGCGCCATGCTGGCCGACCCGCCCGTGCCCGTGGACCTGGCCGCGCTGGCCCGTCAGGTGGTGGCCGCCCATGCGCAGGCGGCCTGGCAGCGCGGCTGCAGCCTGTCCGTGCAGGCGCCTGAGGCACTGGGCGTGATGGGCAATGCCGTGCTGCTGGAGCTGGCGCTGCGCAACCTGGTGGAAAACGCCCTCAAGCACACACCGCACGGCACGCAGATCGAGGTGCAGGCCGGGCAGGGGCCGGATGGCGAGGTCTGGCTGCAGGTCTGCGATGACGGCCGCCGTAGCGACGGACGCCGTGACGGCGCAGAGCGCGCGGCAGCGCCCGTGGACAGCCTGCACCTGGGCCACGAGATCGTGGCGCGCGTGCTGCGCGCCCACCAGGGAAGCTTTGGCGAGGCCGCGCCGCCCGAAGGCTTCACGACCTGCTACCGCATGGGAATGCCCGGGACAGGGTTGGCGGCAGCTGGTTAAAATCGCCAGTTACCAAGCGGTTACTGCCGCGATCCCCCGGCCGCAGCCCCGCAGCGAACCCATGACGCAGCGGCGGCCGCCATGCGGCAGGGGCATCCCCCTCTCAACAACTTGATACGGACCCTACACATGCCTCTCGTTTCGATGCGCGAACTGCTGGACCACGCTGCCGAAAACGGCTACGGTCTTCCCGCCTTCAACGTCAACAACCTGGAGCAGGTGCAAGCCGTGATGTCGGCCGCCGACGAAGTGGGCGCGCCCGTCATCCTGCAGGCCAGCGCAGGCGCCCGCAAGTACGCCGGCGAGCCCTTCATCAAGCACCTGATCCAGGCCGCCGCCGAGCAGTATCCCCACATCCCCCTGGTCATGCACCAGGACCACGGCACCTCGCCCGCCATCTGCCAGGGCGCGCTGAACCTGGGCTTCGGCTCGGTGATGATGGACGGCTCGCTGATGGAAGACGGCAAGACGCCTTCCTCCTTCGAATACAACGTGGACGTGACCCGCAAGGTCGTGGAAATGGCCCACAAGCTGGGCGCCACCGTCGAAGGTGAACTCGGCTGCCTGGGCTCGCTGGAAACCGGCATGGCCGGCGAGGAAGACGGCGTGGGTGCCGAAGGCGTGCTCGACCACTCGGCCCTGCTGACCGACCCCGAGGAAGCGGCCCAGTTCGTCAAGGCCACGCAGCTGGACGCGCTGGCCATTGCCATCGGCACCAGCCACGGCGCCTACAAGTTCACGCGCAAGCCCACGGGCGACATCCTGTCCATCCAGCGCGTCAAGGAAATCCACGCGCGCCTGCCCAACACCCACCTGGTCATGCACGGCTCCTCCTCCGTGCCCCAGGAACTGCTGGAAATCATCCGCCAGTACGGCGGCGCCATGAAGGAAACCTACGGCGTGCCCGTCGAGGAAATCCAGGAAGCCATCAAGCACGGCGTGCGCAAGATCAACATCGACACCGACATCCGCCTGGCGATGACCGGCGCCGTGCGCAAGTTCCTGGCCGAGAACCCCGAGAAGTTCGATGCCCGCGAATGGCTCAAGCCCGCCCGCGAAGCCGCCAAGCAGATCTGCAAGGCCCGCTACATCGAGTTCGGCTGCGAAGGCCAGGGTGCCAAGATCAAGGGCTACACGCTGGAGCAGATGGCCGCCAAGTACGCTGCCGGATCGCTGCAGCAGGTCGTGAACTGATCGGTTCCTTCCCCTTCAAAAAAGCCCGCCGGTCCGCCCGGCGGGCTTTTTTGTTGTCAGCGCGGCGCGGGGGCCGCAGCCTGGGACCGCTGGGGCACGGCCATGGCCATCTCGTCATCGGGCACCACGGGCTGGGGGTGGCTGGCGTTCCAGCCCGACACCAGCAGGCTGGTGCCCGACAGCACCAGCAGCAGGCAGACCATCCATTCGACCAGCCGCTTGGGCAGGGCGGGCGGATGGCGCATGTGCAGCCAGGTCACCACCGTCACCACGGGAAAGGCCAGGGCTGCGGCCAGCAGCACGCTGGCGGTGATCTCGCCCTCCCAGGCCACCATCACCAGGCGCAGCAGCGCGCAGGTAAGGAACATGGCAAACAGGCACTGGCGCACCACCAGGCGGTCCAGCGGCTGGCGGTACAGGTGGTAGACCATGGGCGGGCCTGGCGTGGCAAACAGCCCGCCCAGCAGCCCCGAGGCCACACCGGCCACCCACAGCGACACCGGCCCCGACACCTGCGCGTTGACCTGCTTTTGCAGCAACAGCAACAGCGCGCAGGCCACGATGGCCAGGCCCAGCAGCATGCGCAGCCCGCTCAGCGCATTGCCGCTGAGCCACTGCAGCAGCAGCACGCCGCCGATCACGCCGATGACGCTGCTGATCAGCATGGGCTTGAGCAGGGACCACTGCGGCACCTGGCGGTGGGCGCGCAGGTAGGCCACGCCGTTGACCACGGACAGCAGGCAGGCCACGTTGGCCGCATCGCCAATGCCCATCAGGTGCGTGGCACCGGCCACGCCCACGAAGATCAGCCCGAAGGCAAAGCCCGTCAGGTTCTGGCAAAACGTGGCCAGGCCCACCAGGGCCAGGAACATCACATACTGGATCACACTCATCGAAACGCTTTCTGGCGCGCCGCTGCGCCGAACCGGCGACGCTAACACGGAGCGCCTTCGCCTGCCCGGGCGCCGCAGTCACCAGCGGGCGCCCCAGGCCAACGTGCCAGGCCGGCGTGTCAGTCCGACGTCTCAGGCGGCTGGCGTGTTGAGCCGCTGCAGCCGCTCGGGCGTGCCCACGTCGGTCCAGCGCCCGGTATACAGGCTGGCGCTCACCTGGCCGGCGGCCATCGCCCGGCGCAGCAGCGCCACCAGCGGCACGCGCCAACCGTCGGGGTTGCCGGGCGGGATGTCGCACCAGGGCGCGGCAAACAGCTCGGCGCGCAGCAGTGCGATCGTGCCGTAGGTCTGGCGCGGACGGGCATCGCCCTCGGGCCAGTCGCAGGCCAGGCCCAGTTCGTCCACGCCGAAGTCGCCACGCCGATGGTGCTCGGGGTTGGGCACCAGCCACAGATGGGCCAGCCGTCCGCTGGCGGCAAATTCGCGGGCCGCCTCGAACGGGAAATCGAAGTCGGGCGCGTAGACATCGCCGGCCGCCAGCCAGAACACCGTGTCCAGAAGCGGCAACGCGCGCGCAATGCCTCCTGCGGTCTCCAGCGCCTGCTCGGGCTCGGGGGAATAGGCCAGATGCAGCGGCTCGCCACCTGTGTCGGGCGCGAAGCGCGCCCCGAAGCGCGCGGGAATCTGCTCGCCCAGCCAGCCCGTGTTGACCACGGCGCGGCGCACGCCGGCCTGCGCAAGGGCCTGCAGGTGGTGCTGCAGCAGTGGCTGGCCCTGCACCTGCAGCAGCGGCTTGGGGCAGGTGTCGGTCAGCGGCCGCATGCGCTCGCCACGGCCTGCGGCCAGCAGCATGGCCGGTGGCTGCTCGGTGAGGAAAAGCGCCTTGGCGGCGGGGAACGGCTGGATGGGCGAGGCGGTCATGGAGCGCAACTGTAGACCATTGCCAGCGGCCATTGCCCCGCGCGCGGGAGCCGAAAACCCGCGTCCTTTAAAATAGCCGGCTTACTCTGATTACCCCCTCCTTCACGGAGCGCCCTGATGGCCAACACTCAACAAATGGCGAATGCGATCCGCGCACTCGCAATGGATGCCGTTCAACAAGCCAACTCCGGCCACCCCGGCGCCCCCATGGGCATGGCCGACATGGCCGTGGCACTGTGGAGCCGTCACCTCAAGCACAACCCCGTCAACCCGCAATGGGCTGACCGTGACCGCTTCATCCTGTCCAACGGCCACGGCTCCATGCTGATCTACGCGCTGCTGCACCTCACGGGCTACGCGCTGCCGATCGACGAACTCAAGAACTTCCGCCAGCTGCACAGCAAGACGGCCGGCCACCCCGAAGTGGGCATCACCCCCGGCGTGGAAACCACCACCGGCCCGCTGGGCCAGGGCATCACCAATGCCGTGGGCTTCGCGCTGGCCGAAAAGCTGCTGGCCGCCGAGTTCAACCGCGCAGGCCACGCCATCGTCGACCACCACACCTACGTGTTCCTGGGTGACGGCTGCCTGATGGAAGGCATCAGCCACGAGGCCGCGGCCCTGGCCGGCGCCTGGAAGCTGGGCAAGCTGGTGGCGCTGTACGACGACAACGGCATCTCCATCGACGGCAAGGTCGCCCCCTGGTTCATCGACAACACGCCCGCCCGCTTCGAAGCCTATGGCTGGAACGTGGTGCGCGACGTGGACGGCCACAACGTGCAGGCCATCGATGCCGCCATCGCCGCCGCCAAGAAGAGCAGCGACAAGCCCACGCTGATCTGCTGCAAGACCAGCATCGGCAAGGGCTCGCCCAACCGCCAGGACACGGCCAAGGCCCACGGCGAGCCCCTGGGCGCCGAGGAAATCGCACTGACCCGCGCGGCCCTGGGCTGGGAGCACGGCCCCTTCGACATCCCCGCCAGCGTCTACGGCGACTGGGATGCCAAGGCCGCCGGCGCCAAGGCCGAAGCGGCCTGGAACAAGAAGTTCGCCGCCTATGCCAAGGCCTTCCCCGAACTGGCTGCCGAATTCAAGCGCCGCATGGCCGGTGACCTGCCCGCCAACTTCGGCGAGATCGCCGCGCAGATCGCCTCCGACGCGCACGACGCAGGCGCCACCGTGGCCAGCCGCAAGGCCAGCCAGCTGGCCCTGGAAGGCCTGACCGCAGCCCTGCCCGAACTGCTGGGCGGCTCGGCCGACCTGACCGGCTCCAACCTGACCAACACCAAGAGCACGCCTTCGCTGCGCGTGGACGACAAGGGTGCCGTGGTCCTGACCGAAGACGGCAAGATCGGCCGCCACATCAACTACGGTGTGCGCGAGTTCGGCATGGCCGCCATCATGAACGGCATCGCCCTGCATGGCGGCTACATCCCCTACGCAGGCACCTTCCTGACCTTCAGCGACTACAGCCGCAACGCCATCCGCATGGCCGCGCTGATGAAGCAGCGCGTGGTCCATGTCTTCACGCACGACTCCATCGGCCTGGGCGAAGACGGCCCGACCCACCAGTCCATCGAGCACGCCGCCTCTCTGCGCCTGATCCCGGGCCTGGATGTCTGGCGCCCTGCCGACACCACGGAAACCGCCGTCGCCTGGACCGTGGCCCTGAGCCAGAAGAACAAGCCCACGGCCCTGCTGCTGTCGCGCCAGAACCTGGCCTACGCAGCCAAGACCGAAGACGCGCTGGACGACATCGCCTGCGGCGCCTACGTGCTGTCCGAGCCCAAGGCCGTCGGCCTGAACAAGAAGGCCCAGGCCGTCATCATCGCCACCGGCTCCGAAGTGCAGCTGGCCCTGGCCGCCCAGAAGCTGCTGGCCGAGCGCAAGGTCGCCGTGCGCGTGGTCTCCATGCCCAGCACCACCACCTTCGACAAGCAGGACGCCAAGTACAAGAGCCAGGTGTTGCCGGCCAACCTGCCGCGCATCGCCGTGGAAATGGGCGTGACCGACTTCTGGTGGAAGTACGGCTGCGCCGCTGTCGTCGGCATCGACACCTACGGCGAATCGGCCCCAGCGCCCGTGCTGTTCAAGCACTTCGGCTTCACGGCCGAGAACGTGGCCGACACCGTGCAGGCTGCGCTCAAGCGTTAAGTCGACAGCCCGCCTCTTCGTAACCAGTGCAATGCAGCCACCACGGACGAGCGAAATGGAAGACAGAAAAACCATCAAGGTGATATGTCTCGTTTTGCTCGGCCTGGTGGCTGCATTTTTACTGTTCTGGGGTTTCGTTTGGTCTACTTTTGATGTGAGCGGTGCTGGTCGATATTCGATTGCTTTACGCGTTGGAGCGCCCGCACATCTTCGATCTGTTGAGCTTGTGGCGGAATGTAGAGATCCCAAGTATCGATGGAAAGGCCGTGATGGTGCGGGTGCCCCATTCAGCTCGGTGACTTATGGCAGCTTGGCGCCAGGTGTTGATATTTTAAAAGAATACGAATCAATATATAAGAATAAATCTTGCAAAAATAATTCTTCCATATCTAATTCAAATTCGTCAATTATATTGAATATGGATTGTGAGAATAGTGATTTTCTGACGGCTAGAGTATTTCTTTCGGGAGATGGTGTGTGCAAGGATGTTACTGTTGAATTCTTAGGTAACGAGTAAACACAGGGGGAAGGGATGAGTAAGCGCGAAGATATATTGGATGGTTCGCTGGCCGCGAACAGCGTTTATGGGCTTGTCTATACCTGCAACTTTGGATGGCTCGATTTAGGGCATATGAATCCAAAATCCAAGAGAGCTCATACTGGCGCGGAGACTCTTTGGCGCGAAATCAATGCTGGTGGTCCCGATGTTAGACAGTGCCTTGGCTCACATCCGCAGCTTTGTACCCTCCCTTCAAGGGCGAATGCTTACCCATTAGTGACGTTTCCGGACAAGATTGCTACAGGTTTTAGAGTGGTGCACGTTCAAGAAATGTTTGCACTTGGCAATAGAATTTCTTCAGGAGTTAAGCGGGAATATATTGTTCGACACAATTTATCTGTGGCGGAGAAAAAATCGGTTGCATTAGCCATTTTCATGGAGGTGAGTTTGGAATTCGAGGCTCATCAAGAATTATTTCCGAAATTTGTCACTGATAGTGGGTTCAGTCAGGAAGATTTGGTCTCTAATTTGATTGGCTTTCATATAGGTGTCGGAACGGTGACCTTGGCGGAAGTAATCGCAATGGCGAAGCCTGTTTCAAAGGAAACGGCCTTGGCTATATGGGACCGGAATGGCGCAGTGGGCAGTCATAAAAATAGAGGATTCAAACCGATGTATAGCCCAGATACCTTTATGTTGTCAGACAAATCTTGTATTGATGAATGTCGCGGTATTGTTCCTCGTGCACCCGTTTTTTTCGAAAAAATAAAGCCTGCAAAAAAAGGTGAACTATTTATGAATAATATGCTGGGCGGTATTTGATTAGCAAGGTTCTTGAAACTTTTTTTACTGAGGAAATTTCTATGGCAATCAAAATTGGTATCAACGGCTTCGGCCGCATCGGCCGCATGGTGTTCCGCGCTGCCGTGCAGAACTTCAGCGACATCGAAGTCGTGGGCATCAACGACCTGCTCGAGCCCGACTACCTGGCCTACATGCTCAAGTACGACAGCGTGCACGGCCGCTTCAAGGGCGAGGTCTCGGTGGAGGGCTCCAACCTGATCGTCAACGGCAAGACCATCCGCCTGACGCAGGAGCGCGACCCCGCCAACCTGAAGTGGAACGAAGTCGGCGCCGACATCGTGATCGAGGCCACCGGCCTGTTCCTGACCGACGAGACCGCACGCAAGCACCTGGCTGCCGGCGCCAAGAAGGTCATCATGTCCGCGCCTTCCAAGGACAGCACCCCGATGTTCGTCTTCGGCGTGAACTGCAAGACCTACGCTGGCCAGGACGTGATCTCCAACGCCTCCTGCACCACCAACTGCCTGGCTCCCGTGGCCAAGGTGCTCAACGACAAGTGGGGCATCAAGCGCGGCCTGATGACTACCGTGCACGCTGCCACCGCCACCCAAAAGACCGTGGACGGCCCCAGCAACAAGGACTGGCGCGGCGGCCGCGGCATCCTGGAAAACATCATTCCCTCCAGCACGGGCGCAGCCAAGGCCGTGGGCGTGGTGATTCCCGAGCTCAACAAGAAGCTGACCGGCATGTCCTTCCGCGTGCCCACCTCCGACGTGTCGGTGGTGGACCTGACGGTGGAGCTGAACAGCGAAGCCAGCTACGAAGAGATCTGCGCCGAAATGAAGGCCCAGTCGCAAGGTGCGCTCAAGGGCGTGCTGGGCTACACCGAAGACAAGGTCGTGGCCACGGACTTCCGCGGCGAGTCCTGCACCTCGGTGTTCGATGCCGAAGCCGGCATTGCCCTGGACAAGACCTTCGTGAAGGTCGTGTCCTGGTACGACAACGAGTGGGGCTACTCCAACAAGTGCCTGGAAATGGTGCGCGTGGTTGCCGCCAAGTAATCTTGGCGCGAACCCCTGCGGGGCCTGTCGAAGGGCCTCGCACCAGGCCGGCATCGGACGCGATGCCGGCCTTTTTCATGGAAGCTGCGACACTGGCGGCCTGTTCATCTTCCGTGATTCCACCGCCATGCAACCCGCCCTTTGCAGCGTCTGCAACAAGGACCCGACGCAGGAACCCGGCCCGCTGCACGGAGCCTGGCTGTGCTTTGCCGACCATTGCGCCGAGCAGGCCGACATGCTGTCCCATCCGCAGGGACTGGCCTATTTCTGCTCTGTGCATCTGCCGGCTGCGAAGGCCCTCACGCATTTGCCGCAGCAGGAAGCGATGGCACGGCTTGCGCATGCCTGCGCGCGTTCGTGAGCCCGCCACTGTCCCGCACTGCAAGCGTTGCTCGACAAAGCCGGCACGGGCGGCGCGGCATCATGGCCGCATGACTACTTCATCCGCATTGCACGAGACCATTGGCTTTGACGACTTCCTCAAGGTGGAGCTGCGCGTGGGCCGCATCGTGGACGCCCAGGTGTTCAAGGAGGCGCGCCGCCCGGCCTATGTGCTGCAGGTCGATTTCGGCCCCGAACTGGGCCTGCGCAAGTCCAGCGCCCAGATCACGGCGCTGTACCGGCCCGAGGAACTGATAGGCCGCCAGGTGGTGGCCGTGCTGAACTTTCCCAGCAAGCAGATCGGTCCCATGCGCTCGGAATGCCTGGTCACGGGATTCCACAACGAGAACGGCGAGGTCGCGCTGTGCGTGCCCGACCGCGAGGTGCCGCTGGGCACCAAGCTGCTGTGACGGCCTTGCGGACTATTCGATGCGCGCGCCGGCCGCCTTGACGATGCGGCCGGCTGCCTCCCAGTCGTTCCCGGGGCGGCGCCGGAATGCGACGCCACCTCTCAACCTGCCGCCATGCGCTGCGTGAGAAAGTCCAGGAAGGCCGTGATGCGCGCGGCCAGCGCCGTGTTGCGGTAGTAGACGGCGTGGATGGGCTGGCGCTGCTGCACGGTCTCGCGCGCCAGCACCTGCACCAGCTCGCCCTGGGCGCGGTCTCGCACGGTCATGAAGTCGGCCAGGCAGACCACGCCCTGGCCGGCCAGGGCCAGCTGGCGCATGGTCTCGCCGCTGGAGGCCGTGAGCTGGGGCGCGGCATCCCAGCGGTCGCCGCCCTCGGGCGTGCGCAGCGGCCAGTGGTTCAGGCCCGGCACCTGGCTGTTGCCGATGCGCTGGTGGCGCGCCAGCGCGGCCACGCTCGCCACGGGGCCATGGGCCTGCAGGTAGGCGGGGCTGGCCAGCACGCGCAGCAGGCTGTGGCACAGCAGTCGCGCATGCAGCGTGGAGTCGCGCAGCTCGCCGATGCGGATGGCGATGTCGGTGCGCTGGGCCAGCAGGTCGATGTGCAGGTCATCGGTGTTCAACTCCAGCGTGATCAGCGGATAGAGCGCGCGGAACTCGCCGACCAGCGGCACGATGGCATGCAGCATGAAGGGCGAGGCCGCATTGACGCGCAGCAGCCCGGCCGGCGCCTGGCGCCGCGCGGCCAGTTCCTCCTCGGCCGCGTCCAGGGCCTGCAGCACCTCGCGCGCGCGGGCCAGGAAGCGCTGGCCTTCCTCGGTCAGCTCCAGGCTGCGCGTGGTGCGCCGCACCAAGGTGGTGGCCAGCTTTTTCTCCAGGCGCGACAGGCTGCGGCTGATGCCCGAGGTGGTCTGTCCCAACTGCTCGGCCGCCGCCGTGATGCTGCCGCAGTCGATCACGGCGCGAAAGGCCTGCAACTCGTCCAGCGTGGTTTTCATGGGGCGCCAGCTTGGCGCAATTGTTGCTGCAGCGTCAAATATTTTCTGCCGATACCAGGCTTTATCTGCAAGCGTTAACCCGCCAGACTGCAGTCTTCGGGGCGTGGTTCCGCGCCTTGTTTGCTTTTTTGAAAGACCTGCATGACATCGACTGCCTCTCTCGCTTCCGTGGTGCCCGCCTTCGGTTTGGGCACCTTCCGCCTCAAGGATGAGGTGGTGCGCCACTCCGTGGGCCAGGCCCTGGAAGTGGGCTACCGCGCCATCGACACCGCCCAGATCTACGGCAACGAGGCCGATGTGGGGGCCGCCATCGCCGCCAGCGCCGTGCCGCGCGATCAGCTGTTCCTCACCACCAAGATCTGGACCGAGAACCTGTCCGCCGACGCGCTGATCCCCAGCCTGGAGCGCAGCCTTGAAGCCCTGCGCACCGACCATGTGGAGCTGACGCTGATCCACTGGCCTTCGCGCAGCGTGCCGCTGGAGGACAGCCTGGGCGCCCTCATGCGCGCCAGGGAGCAGGGGCTGACGCGCCACATCGGCGTGTCCAATTTCAACATCGCGCTGCTGCAGCAGTCCATCGCCGCCGTGGGCGCCACGAACATCGCCACCAACCAGATCGAGCTCAGCCCCTATCTGCAAAACCGCGCCGTCACCGACTTTGCGCGACAGCAGGGTATCCACACCACCTCGTACATGACGCTGGGCTACGGCAAGCTGCTGGCCGATCCCGTGCTGGCCGACATCGCCGCCGCCCGCGGCGCCACGCCCGCCCAGGTGGCGCTGGCCTGGGCCATGGCCATGGGCTATGCCGTCATTCCCTCGTCCACCCAGCGCGCCCACCTGCAGGCCAACCTGGACAGCTGCCAGCTGGTGCTGGGCGCCGAAGACATGCAGCGCATCGCCGCGCTGGAACGCGGCGACCGCCAGGTCAGCCCAGACGGGCTGGCTCCGGCCTGGGATTGAACCGCGGTCGTGACGGAGGGCCTGGGCGGCCTGGCGAGCTTTGACCTGGAGCAACGCAATGCGGACCCTAGGGGTAGTACTAGGGTTATCACAGTATCGAACGACCGTGCTTTTTATGAGAATGCACGATTAGTCGAGACAACCAGGAGACAAGCAGCATGAGTGACCGCCCATGGCTGGGTGCCTATCCGGCAGGTGTGCCCGCCGACATCGATCCCTCCCAATACCCTTCGCTGGTGGCCCTGATGGAGGAGGCCTTCAGCCGCTACGCGGACCGTGTGGCCTATTCCTTCATGGGCAAGGAGCTGACCTACTCCCAGGTCGATGCGCAAAGCCGCGCCTTCGCTGCCTATCTGCAGAGCCTGGGCCTGGCGCGCGGCGACCGCGTGGCGCTGATGATGCCCAACGTGCCTCAGTACCCCGTGGCCGTGGCCGCCGTGCTGCGCGCCGGCTTCGTCGTGGTCAACGTCAACCCGCTGTACACGGCGCGCGAGCTGGAGCACCAGCTCAAGGACTCGGGCGCCAAGGCCATCGTCATCATCGAGAACTTCGCCCACACGCTGCAGGCCTGCAAGGCCGCCACGCCCGTGCAGCACATGGTGCTGTGCACCATGGGCGACCAGCTGGGCATGCTCAAGGGCGCCATCGTCAATTACGTGGTGCGCAAGGTCAAGAAGCTGGTGCCGCCGTTCTCGCTGCCGGGGGCCGTGCGCTTCAACGACGCGCTGGCCAAGGGCATGCGCTCGCCCTTCCAGGCGCCGCAGCTGCAGGCCTCCGACATGGCCCTGCTGCAGTACACGGGCGGCACCACGGGCGTGAGCAAGGGCGCGGTGCTGCTGCACAGCAACATCATCGCCAACGTGCTGCAGTCCGAGGCCTGGAACCAGCCCGCCATGGGCAAGGTGCCGGCCGGCGAGCAGCCCACCAGCATCTGCGCGCTGCCGCTGTACCACATCTTCGCCTTCACGGTGAACATGATGCTGTCCATGCGCACGGGCGGCAAAACCATCCTGATTCCCAATCCGCGCGACCTCAAGGCCACGCTCAAGGAACTGTCCACGCAGCGCTTTCACAGCTTCCCGGCCGTGAGCACGCTGTTCAACGGCCTGGCCAACCACCCGGACTTCAACACCGTGGACTGGTCGCACCTGAAGGTCTCGGTCGGCGGCGGCATGGCGGTGCAAAGCGCCGTGGCCCAGCTGTGGCTGCAAAAGACCGGCTGTCCCATCTGCGAGGGCTACGGCCTGTCGGAGACCAGTCCCTCGGCCAGCTGCAACCCCGTCACCTCCACCGAGTTCTCGGGCACCATCGGCGTGCCCCTGCCCAGCACCTGGATGAAGCTCGTCGATGACGAAGGAAACGACGTGACCACCATCGGCGAGCGCGGCGAGGTCGCCATCAAGGGCCCGCAGGTCATGGCCGCCTACTGGCAGCGCCCCGACGAAACCGCCAAGGTCTTCACCGCCGACGGCTACTTTCGCACCGGCGACATCGGTACCATGGACGAGCGCGGCTACTTCAAGATCGTGGACCGCAAGAAGGACATGGTCCTGGTCAGCGGCTTCAACGTCTATCCCAATGAAGTGGAGGACGTGGTCTCCAACTGCCCCGGCGTGCTCGAATGCGCCGTGGTCGGCGTGCCCGACGAGAAGACCGGCGAGGCCGTCAAGCTGGTCATCGTGCGCAGGGACGACAGCCTCACCGAGCAGGCCGTGCGCGATTTCTGCCACGACAACCTCACGGGCTACAAGC
The DNA here is from genome assembly GCF_043104845.1 of Delftia sp. WSY_7. Classification (NCBI taxonomy): domain Bacteria; kingdom Pseudomonadati; phylum Pseudomonadota; class Betaproteobacteria; order Burkholderiales; family Comamonadaceae; genus Delftia; species Delftia sp. WSY_7. Next base: position 243,332 of record NZ_JBICLB010000034.1, read on the forward strand.
GGCCGCGCGTGATCGAGTTCCGCACCGAACTGCCCAAGACCCCGGTTGGCAAGATCCTGCGCCGGGAGCTGCGCGACAGCAAGTAACGCGGGCGGCTTGCCGTGTTTGCAAAGAGGCGCTGCGGCGCCTCTTTTCATTGGGAGGGAACACGTCTTCAGAACACGCCCGGACCCGCCAGGACCAGCGCCGCCAGCGCCACGGCCGCCGCATTGACGCAGGCCAGCGCAAAGCCGAAGCGCACGAGTTCTCCCTCTTCCTGGGCATTGGTCCGTGCCAGGCCCAGCACCAGCATGACGATGGACAGCGAGCCCAGGGCCGCATGCCCGGCGGCGCTGTTGTGCACGGCGGCCAGCAGCAGGCGGGAGGACTCGGGCAGCAGGGCGATGGCGGGCATGAAGATCGCGTTGCCGCCCACGTTGGAGCCCGTCATGTAGCCGGCCAGCGCACCGAAGGCAGCCACGATGGGCGCCAGGGCCGCAGGCGCCAGCTCGGCCAGCATCTGCACCAGGCCGGACAGGAAACCGGCCTTGACCATCATCTGGGACATCGCCAGGAAGAAGAAGATGGTCAGCAGCGGGCGCTTGGCGCGGGCGGCCAGAGCACCAGCCAGGGCAACGCCACGGCCGGCCCCGCGCGCCAGCAGCAGGGCCAGCACCAGGGTCAGCGCCACGCCCGGGGAGGCCAGCGGCTTCCAGGCCACCTGGGCGCCCTGCACGATCCAGCGCTGGTCCCACTGCGTGGCCAGGGCCAGCAGCTTGAGCAGCACGATGGCAAGGGCGAGCGCCAGATACGGCCAGGCCTGGCGCGGCCAGCCGGGTGCCGCCTGGGCCGTGCCGCGCAGCAGCAGTGCGCGTACCAGCATGCCCAGCGCCACCGCAAAGCCCGCGCCCACGCCCGCCACCTCGGGACCCAGCCAGCGGCTGATGCCATGCAGCACGCCTACGAACAGCAGGCCAAAGCCGCCCAGCAGCAGCCAGGCCCGCGCACCGCGCTCGCCTGCCAGGTGCAGGGACAGGGCGCCCAGCACCAGGAACACCGGCGCGCTGGTCAGCGAGGACACAGCGGCCAGCGCGGCCGCATCCACATGGGCCAGCGAGGCTCCGATCACCGTGGCCAGGCCCAGCGTGCCCCAGGGCATGATGGCCATGCCCGCCAGCGCCATGCGCAGTGCGGCGCGCCGCTCGAACAGGCTCAGCAGCAGCGGCACGGTGGCGATCAGCGACACGCCAAAACCCGTCATCGCCTCCAGCAGCGGCGCCAGTCCCAGCACGATGAACACCACCTGATCGGCGGGCCCCAGGCCCAGCGAGCGCACCCACTGGCTCAGCGCCTGGTTGACGCCCATGCGTTCGATGAGGATCACGAAACCCAGGCCCGGCACGATTACGAAGGCCGTGCTCAGGAACAGCACGCCCGTGTCGCGCGCTGCGGCCAGGGCGGCGCCGGAAGCGGCGGTGCCCTTGGCCATCCAGGCATCGACCAGCCACAGCAGGGCGACCAGCGCCGCCCCGGCCATGGCCGCCTGCACAGGCGGGCGGCGCAAAACCATGAGCATGGACATCACAAGAAACACGGGAGACAGGTGGAGCAGGGTGGCCATGGGATGGGCTTTCTCGGCAGGCAGGTCCGCATGCGTTGGATGCGGAAAACGACGAAATACTATTTCGCGGCACCTGTTTTTTGGTCTCTGAATTGAGGGTGTTTGCGAGAAAATTTCTCACCCTCCAAAAGTCCTCGCTTCCCATGACCAAGCACACCGCCCACCCTGCACACCTGGCCGATCTGGACGGCTTCGACCGCGCCATCCTGGCCATCGTCCAGCGCGACAGCACGGTGCCGCTGCGCCTGCTGGCCGAGCAGGTCAACCTGTCCACGGCCGCCGTGCAGCGCCGCCTCAAGCGCATGCAGGCCGAAGGCGTGATCACCGGCCAGGCCGCCACCGTGGACCCCACGCGCGTGGGCCGGCCCATCACCATCATCGTGGAGGTCATGACCGAGCGCACCAGCATCAATGCGCTCAACGCCATGAAATCGCACTTCGCCGTGCCCGAGGTCCAGCAGTGCTACTACGTCACGGGCGAGGTGGACTTCGTGCTCGTCCTCACCGTGGCCACCATGCAGGAGTACGAGGCCCTGGCGCGGCGCCTGTTTGCCGAGAACCCCAACGTCAAATGGTTCAAGACCATCGTGGCGCTGGACCGCGTGAAGGTCGGGCTTGAAATTCCCTGCGAGTGAAGGCCCTTTGGCGCAATCTTGACAGCCGCCAAACGGCCGCCTACATTGAATGGAATGATCGTTCCAATTCAATGAGCCACCATGCGCACCAAGGACTTCGACCCCGATGACATTGCAGACGCCGCCATGCAGGTGTTCTGGCAGCGCGGCTACGCGGCCACCTCGGTGCAGGACCTGGTGGACGGCACGGGCCTGTCGCGCAGCAGCCTGTACGGCACCTTCGAGAACAAGCAGGGGCTGTTCCAGCATGCGTTGCGCCGCTATGAGGCCGTGACCACCTCCAACGTGGAACTGCTGTCCGGCCCGGGACGCGCCCGGGACCTGGTGCGGCAGCTGCTGCTGCGCATCGTGCAGGACGAATTGAGCGATGCCGGGCGCCGGGGCTGCCTGGTCGCCAATGCCGCGCTGGAGCTGGCCGGCCATGACGAGGCCGTGGCCGAGAGGGTGGCCGGCAACTTCCAGCGCCTGCAAAAGGCGCTGGAAAAGCTCATCCTGCGCGGCCAGCAGGAAGGCGATATCACCGACAGCAAAAAGCCGCGCGCCCTGGCGCGCTTCGTCCTGAACACCGTGCAGGGCCTGCGCGTGCTGGGCAAGGGCAGCAGCGCGCCGCAGCGCCGCCAGTGCCTGATGGATGTGGTCGACGTGGTCGACATGGCGCTGCAGGCGCAATAGCCGGCCACCCGCCACCCGCCGCGCGCATGTCGTGCCGTTGCGGGTTTTTATTTTCCTTGAATTGGAATGATCGTTCCAGTAATCCGGATCTCAGTTTTCCGTGTCTGTTCCACTCTCTCATCACCCAGGAGTTCCCATGCATTCAAACCTTCAAACCACCATTGCCGTGCTCGGCACGGGCCTGATCGGTGCGCCCGTCGCGCGCAACCTGCAACGCAAGGGCTTCACCGTCCGCGCCTGGAACCGGACGGCCGCCAAGGCCCAGGCCCTTGCGGCCGACGGTGTTCAGGCCTGTGGCGACGCGGCCGACGCCGTGCGTGGCGCCCGCATCGTCGTCACCGTGCTCAAGGACGGGCCGGCCGTGCTGCAGGCCATGCAGGCTGCAGCGCCCGCATTGCAGCCGGGCACACTGTGGCTGCAACTGAGCACGGTGGGGGTGGACGCCATCGCACCGCTGGCGCAGTTCGCCGATCGGCATGGCCTGGTGTTCTACGACTGCCCCGTGCAGGGCACGCGCCAGCCGGCCGAGCAGGGCCAGCTGGTCATCCTGGCCGCAGGCCCGCTGGCGCAGCGCGGCCAGGCGCAGCCGGTGTTCGATGCCATCGGCAAACGCAGCCTGTGGATTGCGCAGCAGGCAGGCGCCGCCAGCCGGCTCAAGCTGGCGCTCAACCACTGGGCCTTCGCACTCACGCATGGCCTGGCCGAAAGCCTGGCGCTGGCCAAGGGGCTGGACATAGAACCGGCCCTGGTGGTCGATGCCGTCACGGGCGGGCCCATGGACAGCGGCTTCTTCCAGGCCAAGGCCGCTGCCATGCTGTCAGGCCGCTACGACGCCAGCTTCACCGTGGCCAATGCCGTCAAGGACGCGCAACTGGTGGCCGATGCCGCCTCCGGCGCAGGCCTGCTGCTGGATGGCGCCCAGGCCGGGCTGCGCCGCTTCGAGCGCGCGCTGGCCGCCGGGCATGGCGACAAGGACATGGCGGCATCCCACCTGGCATCCCATCCAGCCTCCCATGCCTGAGATGCGCAGCAAGGACAAGGCAATGAATTCGCCCATGGACACCTCCTTCGACACAGGCCTGCCACTGGGCAGGCTGCTGGCCCTGGCGATGGCAGGCTTTCTGGCCATCATGACCGAGACCCTGCCGGCCGGCCTGCTGCCGCAGATCGGCACGGGACTGGCAGTGTCCGAAGCCATGGCCGGCCAGATGGTCACGCTGTACGCGCTGGGTTCGGTACTGGCCGCCATTCCCGTCGTGGCCGCCACGCGCGGCCTCAGGCGCCGGCCGCTGTTCATGGCGGCGGTGGGCGGGCTGCTGCTGTTCAACAGCCTCACCGCGCTGTCCGGCCACTACGGCCTGACCCTGGCCGCGCGCTTTGCCGCAGGCATGGCTGCGGGGGTGATCTGGGGGCTGGTGGCCGGCTATGCGCGGCGCATGGTGCCGCCGCATCTGCAGGGGCGCGCACTGGCCGTGGCGGGCGTGGGCCAGCCATTGGCCCTGGCGGCCGGCGTGCCGCTGGGCGCCTGGCTGGGCAGCCTGTTCGACTGGCGCGGCGTGTTCTGGGCGCTGTCGGCGCTATGCCTGCTGCTGCTGGCCTGGGTGCGGCTGGGTGTGCCGGATTACGCCGGGCAGACGGCGCAGCAGCGCCTGCCCGTGGCGCGCATCCTGCTCATGCCCGGCGTGCGCCCCGTGCTGCTGGCGCTGTTCGGCTGGATGCTGGCCCACAACATGCTCTACACCTTCATCGCGCCCTTCCTGGCTTCGGCGGGTCTGGGGCAAAGGGTGGATGGGGTGCTGCTGCTGTTCGGCCTTGCGGCCATTGCCGGCATCTGGCTCACGGGCCTGCTGGTGGACCGCTGGCTGCGCGCACTCACCGTGCTGAGCCTGGCCTTGTTCGCCGTGTCTGCGTTGGTGCTGGGCCTGGCCGGGCAGTCGGCCGTGGCCGTTCTGATCGGCGTTGCGGCCTGGGGCCTGAGCTTTGGCGGCGCGCCCACGCTGCTGCAGACCGCGCTGGCCGACGCGGCAGGCGAGGGCGCCGACGTGGCCCAGTCCATGCTGGTGACGGTCTTCAACCTGGCCGTGGCGAGCGGCGGCGTGGCGGGTGGACTGCTGCTGGGCTGGCTGGGTGCCCGCGCCTTGCCCTGGGCGCTGGCGGTGTTGGCACTGGCCTGCCTGTCCGTGGTCTGGCCGGCCAGCCATGCGGGCTTTCGGCCTGGGCGGCGCAGCATGGCTGCCTGAGGCACGGCCATCGCTGTTGCACCCGCATCGCTGTTCCCTAACAGACGGGGCAGCAAAGGGGCCACATGCCGCTGCGCATGTGGCCCTTGTTGCGTGTGATCAATCTTCCTATAATTGTTTTACCCCATGAACTGTGATTCATGGATAAAACAAATGGCGCCTTCCCCGCCATGATCCACCGACGTTGATGGAGAGACACATGTCCGAATCCGCTCAGAACACGCCCCGCACCTGGGACCAGCCCGAAGGCTCCAGCTTCGAACAATGGATGGAATCGCGCGTGGCGCGGTTTTCCACGCGCAAGTACGACTTCGACGCGCTGAAGTTCCAGGCCGACTTCGATCCCAAGTACCGCCGTGGCCAGATGCGCTACATCGGCACGGGCGGCACGGGCGTGGCTGCGGACAGCAACACCATCCCGGCCGAGCACTTCACCTTCTCCACCATGGTCATCCCGGCCGGCAATGAAGGCCCATCGCACCTGCACACCGATGTGGAGGAAGTCTTCTTCCTGATCCGCGGCAAGCTCAAGCTCGTGCTGGAGAAGGACGGCCAGCGCTTCGAGACCATCCTGACCGACCGCGACGTGGTCTCCGTGCCGCCCGGCGTGTACCGCGAGGAAATCAACATCGGCGACGAAGACGCGCTGATGTGCGTGATGCTGGGTGCCAAGAAGCCCATCACGCCCACATACCCGCCCGAGCACCCTCTGGCAAAAATCAAACGCTAGAAATGGAGCACCCCCTGAGGCGCTTCGCGCCTTCCCCCTTGAAAGGGGGACGACAGCCTCGCGGCGGGGCGGTGCAGCCGGCGCAGGCCCTTGCCTGCTGTCCCTGGCTTGGATCGTGCCAGTCTCATGGCTGAAGGGCCATGTCATCGCCATGGATTACTGAAATGACCCCCTCGGTAACAGCATGCATGGAGCAGCGCCTTCAGGCGCAGTTTCCCGAACACCTCATCGCCCTGCCCGGTGGCGCCCAGGTCGCCTGGCGCGAGGCCGGCGACACGGCCTCGGACTTTGCCGTGGTGATGCTGCACGGCATCAGCTCGGGCGCCGCGTCCTGGATGGACGTGGCCCTGGCGCTGGCGCCGCGCACGCGTGTGCTGGCCTGGGACGCGCCCGGCTATGGCCGCTCCACACCGCTGACACCCGCCGCGCCCACGGGCGCCGACTACGCCCGCGTGCTGGAGCAGTCGCTGCAGGCGCTGGGCGTGGGCCGCTGCCTGCTGGTGGGCCACTCGCTGGGTGCGCTCATGGGCACGCCCTGGGCGGTGCAGGCCGGTGCCGGGCGCGTGCAGCAACTGGTGCTGATCAGCCCCGCTGGCGGCTATGGCGCACCCGGCATGGGCGAGCAGCAGGCCAAGGTACGCCAGGGCCGTCTTGCGGCCCTGCAGGAAAAAGGCATCGAAGGCCTGGCCGCCGCCATCGACCAGCGCCTGGTCTCGCCCGCCGCGCCCGAGCCCGTGCGCCAATGGGTGCGCTGGAACACGGCGCGCCTGCATGCCGCAGGCTACGCCCAGGCCGTGGAACTGCTGTGCGGCAGCGACCTGGGGCAGGCGGCAGGGCAACTGGCCATGCCGGTCGAGGTCTGGGTGGGAGAGCACGACGTGGTCACGCCGCCGGCTGCCTGCGCGGCCTGGGCCGCAAGACTGGGGGCGCGGTACGTTACGCTTGCGGCAGCCGGCCATGCCTCTGTCGTCGAACAACCTGCGGATGTCGCACAGAGGCTGGCCACCCTGCTGACCTGATGGCCTACCTGCCCGAATTGCGATGAGCGATACCTCCGAAACCCTCTCCACCGACAACGACCGCTACACCGTTCCCGCGCTGGAGCGCGGCCTGCGCCTGCTGGCCTGCTTCACGCCTTCGCAGCCCGTGTGGAGCGCGCCCGACCTGGCGCGCACCCTGGCGCTGCCCCGGTCCACGGTGTTCCGGATGCTGACGACGCTGGAGGGCATGGGGTATCTGCAACGCTCGGGCACCGAATACCGGCTGGGCCTGGCCGTGCTGCGCCTGGGCTACGACTACCTGTCCACCCAGCCGCTGGCCCAGCTGGCCGAGCCCGTGCTGCAGTCGCTGTGCGACCGGCTGGGCTTCACCACCAACCTGGCGCTGCTGGACGGCACCTCCGTGGTCTACGTGGCGCGCATTGCGCCGGCCGGCGCCTTCCAGGGCGCCGTGCGCGTGGGCTCGCGGCTGCCGGCCCATGCCACCGTGCTGGGCCGGGCACTGCTGCAGGACATGGACGCGGACCAGCTGCGCGCCCTGTTCGGCGGCAGCGAACTGCCCCAGTTCTCGGAAAGCACGCCGCGCAGCGTGGAGCAGTTGCTGCAGTTGCTGCAGCAGGACCATGAACGCGGCTACGCCATGGGCGAGGGCTTCTACGAGCCCGGCGTCTCCAGCATCGCCGCGCCTGTGCGCGATGCGCAGGGGCGCATCGTGGCGGGCCTGGGCATGGCCGTGGCCTTCACCGAAATCGCTCCCGGCCGCATGGCCGACTGGGTGGAGCAGGTACGTGCCGCCGCCGATGAGCTGGCCGGCCACCTGCGCACCCAGCATCCCGGTTTTCTGCGCTGAACGGATGGTGGGCACACCGGCCGCCAGCGCATTCCTTCCCAGAAAGATATGACGATGAAGATTGCTGTGATTGGCTGCGGTGCGATTGGCGCCAGCGTGCTCGAACTGCTCAAGGGACATGCCGCCGTGCAGGTGGGCTGGGTGCTTGTGCCGGAAGTGACCGACGCCGTGCGCGCCACCCTGGCCCTGCATGCGCCCCAGGCGCGTGCCGTGCCTGCGCTGGCGGCCGAAGACCGGCCCGACCTCATCGTGGAGTGCGCGGGCCATGCCGCCATCGAGGAGCATGTGCTGCCCGCCCTGCGGCGCGGCATTCCTGCCGTCGTGGCCTCCATCGGCGCACTCAGCGCCCCGGGCATGGCCGAGGCCGTGCAGGCGGCGGCCGAGGCCGGAGGCACCCAGGTGCAATTGCTGTCGGGTGCCATCGGCGGCGTGGATGCGCTGGCCGCTGCGCGCATCGGCGGCCTGGATGAAGTGGTCTACACCGGCCGCAAGCCGCCCCTGGCCTGGACCGGCACGCCCGCAGAACAGCGCTGCGACCTTGCCAGCCTCAAGGAAGCCTTCTGCATCTTCGAAGGCAGCGCACGCGAGGCCGCCCAGCTCTACCCCAAGAACGCCAACGTGGCCGCCACCCTGTCGCTGGCCGGCATGGGCCTGGACCGCACCACGGTGCGCCTGTACGCCGACCCGGGCGTGGACGAGAACGTGCACCATGTGGCCGCGCGCGGCGCCTTCGGATCCATGGAATTGACCATGCGCGGCAAGCCGCTGGCGGCCAACCCCAAGACCTCGGCCCTCACCGTCTACAGCGTGGTGCGCGCCGTGCTCAACCAGGCCACGGCCATCGCCATCTGAGTCGCGCCGGGCACAGGCTCGCGGCACAATGGGCGCTTTCGCCCCGCAGGCGGCCCCCGGGCCGCCTTTGCTTTTTCCCTGTGCCGTTGAAAGAGAAGCCACCATGACCATCGCCATCCTCAGTGCCCTGCCGCAGGAACAGGAAGGCCTGGTCCATGCCCTGTCCGACGCCCAGGGCACGGCCCACGCCGGCCGCATGTTCTGGCGCGGGCGCCTGCACGGGCACGACGTGGTCTGCGCGCTGTCGGGCATAGGCAAGGTGGCGGCCGCCACCACGGCCACGGCGCTGATCGAGCGCTTCGGCGTGCGCCGCATCGCCTTCACCGGCGTGGCCGGTGGCCTGGGCGAAGGCGTGCGCGTGGGCGATGTCGTCGTGGCCGACGAATACCTGCAGCACGACCTGGACGCCTCGCCCATCTTCCCGCGCTGGGAAATGCCCGGCTACGGACGCACGCGCCTGCCCTGCGACCCTGAAATGACCGCCGCGCTGCTGGCGGCTGCCCAGGCCTGCGTGGCCGAGGCGGGCGAAGACCTGCGCGCTGCCCACGCCACCACGGCGCCGCGCGCGCACCAGGGGCTGATTGCCAGCGGTGACCAGTTCGTGGGCACGGCGGGCGCTTCTTGCGCCCTGGCGCAGGGCCTGCGTGCTGCAGGGCATGAGGTGCTGGCGGTGGAGATGGAAGGCGCCGCCGTGGCGCAGGCCTGCCTGGACTATGGCGTGCCGTTTGCGGCCATGCGGACTGTTTCCGATCGGGCGGATGACAGTGCGCATGTGGACTTTGCGGAGTTTGTGAGGGTGGTGGCGAGTCGGTATGCGTTGCGGGTGGTGGATGGGTTTTTGCGGCGGCTGTCGGCGCAGCGCTGAGCGGTCGTGCTTTATGCCGCTGATGCCTGGAGAACCGTCGCATCGTCCAGTTCAAAGTGCAAAGCCGTGCCAAGCGCCACGCTGGCGCGGGCCAACGTGGCCAGGGTGACGCCGGTGTCGTTTTCGTCCAGCAGGCGGTTCACCACCATGCGGCTGGTGCGCATGCGTGTCGCCATCTCGGTCTTGCTGACTTTCTGGGCTTTCATCGCCTGTGCGAATTGCGAGGAAATCACCCGCTTCACTGCGATAGCTGTGGCCTCCTCAAGCAGGCCTTCTTCTTCGAGGAAGTCATCGAAATTGCTGCCTAGATGTTTGTTCATGGGGTATTCCTCAGCTTCTTGAGCCGGTTTCTGGCAGTTGTCAGATCCGGCGCGGGGGTCTTGGCCGACTTCTTGATGAAGCCATGCAGCAGAACCATTTTTCCATTCTGGGCCGTGAATAGGACACGTGCGATGCCATCGGCAATGCTGCACCGCACCTCCCACAGTCCTGGCTCCATCTTGCGTACTACCGGCATGCCCAGAGGCCAGTTGTATTGGACGGTCTTGATATCGGCGCCGATGGCTTTGCGGTCTTCCACCGTAAGTTCACGAAGCCAGTCACGCACAGGCTCCTTGCCGGCATCGGACCGGTAGAAGACAACGGAAAGAATGGGCTCTTCCATCGGAAAAGTGTATCTAAAAAAGTACTATTTTGCTGCGTGTCGTTACTGATGACCGTGTAGCCCGTGTGTCATCGGAGGCCAAAGCCTTGACGCTGGACGCGAGGGGAATTCCTGCCACTGCGATTGCTTGGTTTCGATGCCTGGTTCCTGGCCTGGCAGCCGATGGCCCATCTTGATGCGCCAAGAAAGGTCAGGTCAAAGACGGCAACCCGAATGCCCGCGACCCCTTCGCTGCGCTCGGCCGGATGTGGCCGCCCTCGCGGCTATGGGCTTTGAGTGGGGTCGCAACCTACGCTTCTGGCTTCGCCTTGCACATAGTCGGCCAGTGACTCAGCGCCGTCGCGGATGGCGCGCAGTGCGTGAGCCATGGCTTGCGGACGTCGCAAGTCTTCTGGGGCATGGAGGCTGGCCAATGCAAGTTGGGCCAGGGCCCGTATTTCGTTGCAGCCTTCCTGTACCCATCCATTGGTGTCGGTGATGGTGCGAGCCAGTTGCTCGAAGCTGGCGCGCGTGGGAAGAACGGTGCGCTGATCGTTCATGTTTTCGTACTCCTGTGCGAGACGGAAACACCCGACCTGCGTTTTCAAGCGCAGAAAGGGTGGATGGGATGTTGAAAACACGCACACAGACGTGCGGGCAGCCTTGCGGGTAGCCCCATCCCATCCAAAACCGTGTGGACGTGCGGGTGCGATGCCCACTGTCCAAGTGTTCAGACGTGACGAGGCCTCACTTTCGGGGAGGCTCTGCCGCTGTGTGTTGATGGTGTTTTCAAGCACCAGCCCCGGAACAGGGGGCCACCGAAATCATAGAGGCATTCCACAACCCCGCCTCAAACCCCAGGCCGAGCGAAGCGACGGCGCGCACCCATTCCCCGTATGAGCGCGCCTGCGGCGTGGTGGTTGCGGGGTTGCAGTCCTGCCGAAGGACAGGACTGCTTCGTCAACTGGCTCGCTGCGGTCCGCCGCCGGGCCGAAACCCGGCTCCCGCCCGCAGGGCGGGCATGTCCTCGCAAGCCATAAAACGCCCCAATCCAAAACACACCCAGACACACCTCTGTCATCCATTTCCCGCACGTCTCCGTGTTTTCCCCAATCCCACCCCGAACCATCAGTCCTAAACTCATGCTTGTTTCAAGAAAAAAGTGTCATTTCAAATTTGAAACAGACACAAACCCCTTCGATTGAGGTACGCCATGAACACCACGCCCTCCACAGGCCAGCTTGCCGGCCGCCGCATCCTCGTCACAGGCTCGGCGCGCGGCCTGGGCTTTGCGTTCGCCAAGGCCTTTTGCGAGCAGGGCGCGCGTGTCGCCATGGCCGATCTGCGCGAGGAGCTGCTGGCCGAGTCCGTGGCCCGGCTGCGTGCGCAGGGCTTCGAGGCCCATGGCTTCGGGCTGGATGCCGGCAATCCGGAGTCGATAGAGCGCTGCGCGCAGCAGGCCGTGCAGGCGCTGGGCGGGCTGGACGGCCTGGTGAACAACGCGGCCGTGACCGATTCGGGCGGCAAGGGCATGGACGACATCGATCTGGACAAGTGGGACCAGGTGATGAACGTGAACGTGCGCGGCGTGTGGCTGATGACGCGCGCCTGCCGCGCCGCGCTGCGCGACAGCGGCCGGGGTGCCATCGTGAACCTGGCGTCCGATACCGCGATGTGGGGCGCCCCCAACCTGATGGCCTATGTGGCCAGCAAGGGCGCGGTGATGGCCATGACGCGTTCCATGGCGCGCGAGCTGGGCGCCGACGGCATCACCATCAACGCCGTGGCGCCGGGCCTGGTGCTGGTGGAGGCCACGGAATACGTGCCCGAGCACCGCCACCGCCTGTACATCGACCAGCGCGCGTTGCAGCGCGAGCAGCGGCCCGAGGATGTGTCGGGCGCCGTGGCCTATGCGCTGTCCGATGGCGCGCGCTTCGTGACGGGGCAGGTGCTGCCCGTCAACGGCGGCTTCGTCATGAATTGAAGGGGTTTCGCCATGACCGACACCCCCTCTTCCGGGAATGCCGAGAGCGCCGAAAGCGCGGACAACGGCACCGACAAGTACATGGTGCCCGCGCTGGAGCGCGGCCTGCGCCTGCTGCAGGAGTTCGGGCGCGGCAATGCCACGCTGGGCGCGCCCGAGCTGGCCCGCCGCCTGCAGCTGCCGCGCGCCACGATTTTCCGCATGCTCAACACGCTGGAGGCCATGGGCTTTCTGCAGCGTGCCGAGGGAAGCAATGACTACCGGCTGGGCCTGTCCGTGCTGCGCCTGGGCTTCGAGTTCCTGTCGTCCATGGACCTGACCGAGCTGGGCCAGCCCGTGATCGCACGGCTGTGCGGCGAGATCCGCTATCCCTGCAACATCGTGGTGCGCGATGGCCGCTCCATCGTCTATGTGGCCAAGGTCACGCCGCCCACGCCGCTGACCAGTTCGGTGCGCGTGGGCACGCGCCTGCCCGCCCATGCCACGGCCCTGGGCCGCGTGCTGCTGGCCGACCTGTCCCTGCCCGAGCTGCGCGCGCTCTACCCCGAGGACCACCTGGAAGCGCACACGCCCAAGACGCCGCGCACGGTGCTGGACCTGTTCAACCTGGTCGAGGCCGACCGCGAGCGCGGCCATGTGTTCAGCGAGGGCTTCTACGAAAGCTCCATCTGCACCATCGCCGCCCCCGTGCGCGACCACAGCGGCCGCGTGGTGGCGGCGCTGGGCACGACGGTCCCCGCGCCCCATGTGGAGGAGGGCCGTGCCGAGACCCTGATCGCCGGCGTCTGCGACGCGGCGGCCGAGCTGTCCGAGCTGCTGAACTACCGCCCGCAAACGCAAACGCAAACGCAGACGGCACAGCTGCTTTCCCTCAATTCCCGGCGCGCAGGAGGCGGCCATGTTTGATTACACCCTCAAGGACACCACGGCCGTCGTCACCGGCGGCTCTTCGGGCATTGGCCTGGCCACGGTCGATCTGCTGCTGTCGCAGGGCGCGCGTGTCGCCCTGTGCGGGCGCAGCGCCGAACGCCTGGAGCAGGCCGTGCAGCAGCTGCGCGGGCGCCATCCCGAGGCCCGCCTGTTCGCCCAGGCCTGCGACGTGCTCGACGCCGCCCAGGTGCAGCAATTCGCGCGTGACAGCGAGGCTGCGCTGGGTCCGGCCTCCATCCTCGTGAACAACGCGGGCCAGGGCCGGGTCTCGACGTTTGCCAGCACCGACGATGCGGCCTGGACCGAGGAGCTGCACCTGAAGTTCTTCTCGGTGCTGCATCCCACGCGCGCCTTTTTGCCGCAGCTCGAGCGCACGGCGCAGCCGGCCATCGTCTGCGTCAATTCGCTGCTGGCCTCGCAGCCCGAGCCGCACATGGTGGCTACCTCGGCCGCGCGCGCCGGCCTCAAGAACCTGGTGCGCTCCATGGCCACCGAGTTCGCGCCCAAGGGCGTGCGCGTCAACGGCATCCTGGTCGGCCTGATCGAGTCCGGCCAGTGGCGCCGCCGCTTCGAGGCGCGCGAGGACCGCAGCCAGGACTGGAACGCCTGGAGCGCCGACCTCGCCCGCAAGAAGTCCATTCCGCTGGGCCGCCTGGGCTCGCCCGACGAGGCCGCGCGCGCCATCTTCTATCTCGCCACGCCCCTGTCCTCCTACACGACCGGCAGCCACATCGACGTCTCCGGTGGTCTTGCACGGCAAGCGTAGTGCTCCAGCCCCTTCACCCGATTCAAAGCAGAACATGACTTCTTCCGCATCCAAAATCACCGTCGGCGCCGTTGTGGCCCAGTTCCTCGAACACTGCGGCGTGCAGGCCGCGTTCGGGGTGATCTCCATCCACAACATGCCCATCCTGGACGCGATGCATGCGCGCGGCAGGGTCCGCTTCGTGATGGCGCGCGGCGAGGCCGGCGCCGGCAACATGGCCGATGCCTGCGCGCGTTCCACCTCCAGCCTGGGCGTGTGCATCACCAGCACCGGCCCGGCCGCAGGCAACATCGCCGGCAGCCTGGTGGAGGCCTATACGGCCGGCACGCCGCTGCTGCACATCACGGGCCAGATCGAGACGCAGTACCTGGACCAGAAGCTGTCGTACATCCACGAGGCGCCCGATCAGCTGACCATGCTGGGCGCCGTGTCCAAGGCGGCGTTCCGCGTGCGCAGCGCCGAGACCTGCCTGTCCACCCTGAAGGCCGCCGTGCAGGCCGCCATGACCGCGCCGACCGGCCCGGTGAGCGTGGAGATTCCCATCGACATCCAGCAGACCGTGATCGACATGCCGGCCGACCTGTCGCCGCTGCCGGTGGCCGTGCTGGCCCCCAGCGAGGCCGCGCTCGACGCCCTGGCCGACACGCTGGCCAAGGCGCACCGCCCGCTGCTGTGGCTGGGTGGCGGCGCACGCCACGCAGTCGCTGCCGTGCAGCGCCTGAAGGCGCTGGGCTTCGGCATCGTCAGCACGGGCCAGGGCCGCGGCATCGTGGCCGAGGACGATCCGGCCTCGCTGGGCGCCTACAACATCCAAAAGCCCGTGGAGGCCTTCTACCAGCGCTGCGACGCCATGCTGGCCGTGGGCACGCGCCTGCGCAGCAACGAGACGCTGAAGTACGAATTGAAGCTGCCGCGCCCGCTGCTGCGCATCGATGTGGACGCCGCCCAGCAGGGCCGCTGCTATGCCGACGACGGCTTTGTCTGCGGCGACTCGGCCCTGGCGCTGACGGGCCTGGCCGACCGGCTGGAGGCGCGCGGCTACAAGGCCGACCCCGAGCTGCTGGCCGACCTGCGCCAGGTGCACGACGAGGCCGTGGCCACCATGCGCGACGGCCTGGGCCCGTACAGCGTGCTGGTGCAGGAGCTGCAAAAGGCCGTGGGCCGCAACTTCAACTGGGTGCGCGACGTGACCGTCTCCAACAGCACCTGGGGCAACCGCGAGCTGCGCTTTTTCGAGCCCAACGCGGGTGTGCACGCCACGGGCGGCGGCATCGGCATGGGCATGCCCATGGCCATCGGCGCGGCCGTGGGCGCGGCGGTCAGCGGCTCGGGCCGCAAGACGCTGGGCCTGGCGGGCGATGGCGGCTTCATCCTGAACCTGGGCGAGCTGGCCACGCTGGTGCAGGAAGAGTGCGACACCCTGATCGTGCTGATGAACGACCAGCGCTACGGCGTGATCCAGAACATCCAGGACGCCTCCTACGGCGGCCGCCGCTGCTATGTGGAGCTGCACACGCCCGACTACGCGCAGCTGTGCGCCTCCATCCAGCTGCCCCATGCCCGCGTTCAAGACCTCAAGGAGCTGCCGGCGGTGCTGCAGTCGGCCTGGACGAAGAAGGGCCCCTTCCTGCTGGAGATCGACATGCGCGCCATCGGCAATTTCAAGGCCACGTTCTCTGGCCCGCCCGTGAACAAGCTGGACCAGATCCCGGCCACCACCACGGCCACCAAGGCCGCCTGAGGCGGCTGGATTCGAACGAACGAGAGAGGCTCACCATGTCGAACCTGGAACTGCTCCCCATCAACATCGCCGGCGAATGGCGCCTGGGCGGCGGCGGCGAATCCACCACGCTCTATCCCGCCACCGGCGAAGTGGTGGGCCGCCTGCGCGCGCCCAGCCTGGAGGATGTGGAGGAGGCCATCCAGAAGGCCGACCACGCCTTCCGCACCAGCGGCTGGGCCCAGAAAAAGCCCCATGAACGCGCGGCCGTGCTGCACCGCGTGGCCCAGCTGATCCGCGAGCGCGCCGAGCCCCTGGCCCAGCTGCAGCGCCTGGACAACGGCAAGCCCATCAAGGAAACACGCATGCTGGTGGCCAGCGCCGCCGCCACCTTCCAGTTCTTTGCAGCGGCCTGCGAGACCATGGAGGAAACCATCACGCCCTCGCGCGGCGACTTCATGACCATGAGCGTGTACGAGCCCATGGGCGTGGTGGCGGCCATCACGCCGTGGAACTCGCCGATCGCCAGCGAGGCGCAAAAGCTGGCGCCCGCGCTGGCCGCCGGCAACGCCGTGGTCGTCAAGCCCGCCGAGGCCACGCCGCTGCTGGCGCTGGAGCTGGCGAAGATCTGCGAAGAGGCCGGCGTGCCCAAGGGCCTGGTCAGCGTGCTGCCGGGCCGGGGCTCGGTGATTGGCGATGCCATCACCAAGCACCCGCTGGTCAAGCGCGTGTCGTTCACGGGCGGCACGTCCACGGGCAAGCACATCGCCCACATCGCGGCCGACAAGATGATGCCGGTCTCGCTGGAGCTGGGCGGCAAGTCGGCCACCATGGTACTGGCCGATGCCGACATCGACCATGCCGTCAACGGCGTGCTCTACGGCATCTTCAGCTCCTCGGGCGAGTCGTGCATTGCGGGCTCGCGCCTGTTCGTGGCGCGCAGCCTGCATGCCGAATTCATGCAGCGCCTGACGGCCAAGGCCGCCGCGCTGCAGGTGGGCGACCCGGCTGACGAGCGCACGCAGATGGGGCCGCTGATCACCGCCAAGCACCGCGAATCCATAGAGAGCTATGTGGCCCTGGGCCTGTCCGAAGGCGGCCGGCTGCTCACGGGCGGCCAGCGGCCCGAGGGCGCGCAGTTCGAGCGCGGCTACTACTACCGCCCGACCATCATCGACGGCGTGAAGAACGACTGGCAGATCTGCCAGCAGGAAATCTTCGGCCCCGTGCTCGTGGCCATGCCCTTCGACAACGAGGACGACCTGCTCGCCCAGGCCAACGACAGCGTCTACGCGCTGGCCGCCGGCATCTGGACGCGCGACTACAAGAGCGCCTGGCGCATTGGCCGCGCCGTGCAGGCCGGCACGGTCTGGATCAACACCTACAAGCAGTTCTCCATCTCCACGCCCTTCGGCGGCTGGCGCGACAGCGGCCTGGGCCGCGAGAAGGGACGGCTGGGCATACAGCAGTACATGGAGCAAAAGAGCATGTACTGGGGCTTGAACGAGAGCCCCATCGCTTGGGCAAATTGAAGGAGCACGACATGAGCGTACTGGGCATAGACGAAATCACCTACGGCGCGGACGACCTGGCCACCTGCCGCCGCTTCTTCCTGGACTGGGGCCTGGCGCTGGTGCAGGAAGCGGACGACCGGCTGGTGTTCGAGACCCTCAACGGCTGCCGCGTGATCGTGGCCGCCGTGGACCATCCCGATCTGCCGCCCGCCATCGAGGCCGGCCCCACGCTGCGCGAAGTGGTCTGGGGTGTGGAAAGCGAGGCGGACCTTGCGCTGTACGCCAGCCGCATTGCCGCGCTGCCGGGCTTCACACAGGGCCAGGGGCGCATAGGCTGCACCGACCCCAACGGCCTGTCCGTGCGCCTGCAGGTCACGCAAAAGCGTGATGTGGATGTGCAAGGCGCCGCCTACAACACCTGGGACCGCAAGGACCGCGTCAACCAGGCCAGCCCGGCCTACGAGCGCGCCCAGCCCATCGAGGTCGGCCATGTGGTGTTCTTCGTTAAGGACGTGCAGGCCTGCGAGCGCTTCTACGTGGACAACTTCGGCTTCGCGGCCTCGGACCGCTACCCCGAGCGCGGTGCCTTCCTGCGCTGCGCACCCGACGGCGGCCACCACGACATCTTCCTGCTGCAGCGCCCCGCCAAGGACGCGGGCCTGAACCACGTGGCCTTCACGGTGCGCGACATCCACGAGGTCTTCGGCGGCGGCATGCACATCTCGCGCTGCGGCTGGGACACCCAGCTGGGCCCGGGCCGCCATCCCGTGTCCTCGGCCTATTTCTGGTACTTCCGCAATCCGGCCGGCGCCCTGGTCGAGTACTACGCCGACGAGGACCAGCTCACCGCCGACTGGCAGCCCCGCGAGTTCGAGCCCGGCCCCACGGTGTTTGCCGAATGGGCCATCGATGGCGGCATCGACGGCAACACCCGGCGCCAAAAGGGCGTGGGTACCAGCGACGGGAAATTCATCACCGACAAGCGGCATTGAGACCGCGCCTGACGGCCTACCCCCACAACCCAACCACCCCACGGCCCCCCACCATGAACAAGACACGTCGCCAGGTTTCTCTTGCCGCTGCATTCCTGGCTGCAGCCACGCTGTCCGGCACCGCGATGGCCCAGGCCTATCCGGCCAAGCCCATCACCATCATCGTGGCCTATCCGGCCGGTGGCGACACCGATGCCATGGCGCGCCTGTATGCCGAGAAGCTGTCTACGCGCCTGGGCCAGCCCGTGCTGGTGGACAACCGCCCCGGCGCCAGCGGCACCATCGGCAGCGTGCATGTGGCCAAGGCCTCGCCGGACGGCTACACGCTGCTGCTGGCGCCCAATACCTTCGCCATCGCGCAGTTCGTGCTCAAGACGGCCTCGGGCTCCAGCTACGACGTGCTGCACGGCTTCACGCCCATCGTGCAGACCAGCGTGCAGCCCATGTTCGTGGCCACCAACCAGGCCTCGGGCATCAAGGACATGAAGACCCTGATCGCCCAGGGCAAGCGCGACGGCCTGACCTACGCCAGCCCCGGCAGCGGCTCGCCCATGCACATCCTGGGCGAGATGTTCAACCGCGCCGCCGGTACGCGCATCGCCCACATTCCCTACAAGGGCGTGGCACCCGCCGTCAACGACCTGATCGGCGGCCATGTGCCCACGACCTTCATGACCTGGGGCCCGATCGCGCCCTACGTCGGCGGCAAGGTCGCCGCCCTGGCCGTGGCCGACAGCCAGCGCAGCGCGCTGGCCCCCAATGTGCCCACCCTGGCCGAGCTGGGCGTCAAGGACGTGGAAGTGTCCGCATGGCAGGGCCTGTTCGGCCCCAAGGGCATGTCGCCCGAGACCGTGAAGCTGCTGAACACGCACCTCAACGAGATCCTGAAGATGCCCGACGTGGTCTCCAAGATGGCCACCTTCGGCGCGCTGCCCGCAGGCGGCGAGCCCGCGAGGCTTGAGAAGACCAATGCAGCGGACTTCAACCGATTCGGCAAGCTCATCAAAGACCTGGACATCCGCGCCGACTGAGCGCAGCCAACCCCACACAAGACAGTTTTCGAAGGAGAGAACCATGGCCGCTGATCGCTATCTCGAGCCGCACCAGGCGCGCGAACGTGCCCCCACCCTGATGGAAGACCTGCTGGGCGATTCCATCGAACGCGCCTTCGGCGAAGGCGTGCAGACCCTGCCCGAACTGGTGGCCTACCTCAACCGCAGCGGCCCCTCCGGCGAGAACGGCGAGGCCTGGACCGAAGACAGCTTCCAGGCGCTGATGGCGCGGCTGGGCTATTGATACCGAGCAGGACTGGAGAGCCCCATGAACGTACAAACCATCACCATCGATCCGGTGGACGGCCTGCTCAACAAAGGCCTGAAGAACCTCTGGTACGCGGTCTGCCCCTCGGACTTCGTGAAGACCCAGCCCGTGTCCGTGCGCCGCTTCGGCCGCAAGATCGCGCTGTGGCGCGATGCCGCCGGCCAGGTCCACGCGCTGGAAGACCATTGCCCGCACCGCGGCGCGCCGCTGTCGCAGGGCGTGATCCTGGGCGACCGCCTGGCCTGCCCCTACCACGGCGTGGAAGTGCGCTGCGACGGCACCGTGACCAAGGTGCCCGGCAGCCCCGGCTGCAAGCTCGAAGGCTCGCGCGCGGCGCTGGCCTTCCATGCGCGCGAGGCGCATGGCGCCATCTTTCTCTACAACAGCGACAAGGCCGTTGACGAGGCGCCCGAGTTCACGCTGCCCGAGGAGCTGACCTCGCCCGAGTACTCCAACTTCCTGTGCTATGCCGAGTGGCGCAGCGACTACCGCTATGCGCTGGACAACGTCATGGACCCCATGCACGGCACCTTCCTGCACAAGCAGTCGCACTCCATGGCCGAGGGCGACAGCAAGGCCACGTTCCAGGTGCGCGAGACCGATGACGGCTTCGTCTTCGAGAAGGTGGGCCAGCGCGGCGTGAACTTCGACTGGACCGAGTGGGGCAGCACGGGCGTGCACTGGATGCGCCTGGAGATTCCGTACCCCAAGACCGGCGGCCCCGGCGGCAACTTCGCCATCGTGGCCTGCGTCACGCCCATCAGCGCCGACCTGTGCTCCGTGTTCTTCTGGCGCTGCCGCAAGGTGCAGGGCTGGATGCGCGACACCTGGCGCTTCCTGTACCGCAACCGCCTGGAGGCGCGCCACTGGGCCGTGCTGGAGCAGGACCGGATCATGATGGAGCAGATGGAGCTGGACGCCAACGAGCGCGAGAACCTCTACCAGCACGACATCGGCCTGGTGCGCCTGCGCCGCCACCTGCGCCGCCTGGCCCAGGAGCAGATCGACGAAGGCGCCGCATCATGAGCACCAACCTCCAGGCCTTCGTGCACACGCTGCGCTTCGAGGCCCAGGACACCATCAGCGTGGACCTGCGGCCCGTGGCGGGCGGGGAGCTTCCCGCCTTCACGCCGGGCTCGCACATCGATCTGCACCTGCCCAACGGCCTGGTGCGCAGCTACTCGCTGAGCAACCCCAGCGAGGAGCGCCACCGCTACGTGGTCGGCGTGCTGCGCGACCGCGCCAGCCGCGGCGGCTCGCGCTGCGTGCACGAGTCGCTGCGCGTGGGCATGCCCATCACCATCTCCGAGCCGCGCAACCATTTCGCGCTGGACGAAAGCGCCGCGCACACCGTGCTGGTGGCCGGCGGCATCGGCATCACGCCGCTGCTGTGCATGGCACGCCGCCTCAAGGGCCAGGGCCGCTCGTTCGAGATGCTGTACTTCGCCCGCGAGCGCAAGGGCGCGGCCTTCCTGGAAGAGCTGCAGGCGCTGGGCATGCCGCTGCACCTGCACTTCGACAGCGAGGCCGGCGGCCCGCCCGACCTGCGCGCGCTGCTGGCCCAACGCCAGCCCGACGCGGGCACGCACCACTACGCCTGCGGCCCCACGCCCATGCTGGACGCCTTCGAGAAGTTCTGCGCCGAGCTGGGCCACGCCAACGCCCACATCGAGCGCTTCACGCCCGTGGAGGTCAAGGCCGCCGACGACGCGCGCAGCAACTACACGGTGGAGCTCAAGCGCAGCGGCCGCTTCATCGAGATCACGCCCGAGAAGTCGCTGCTCGACACCCTGCTGGATGCCGGCATCCAGATGGACCACAGCTGCTGCGAAGGTGTCTGCGGCTCCTGCGAGACGCGCGTGCTCGAAGGCATTCCGGACCACCGCGACTCGGTGCTCAGCCCCAAGGAAAAGGCCAGCAACAAAGTGATGATGGTCTGCGTTTCCGGCTGCAAGAGCGAACGTTTAGTGCTCGATATCTGAGCAGGCAATCAGACCTGCACGGCAACAACCCACCACCCCCAAGCCCCCCAAGCCACCACCCCAGAGGAGACAACCCCATGAAAACCATCCATACGCCCATGCTGGGCGTGGCGCTAGCCTGCCTGGCGTCCTTGCCCGGTGCCGCTTCGGCGCAGTCCAAGGTCGAGATCTTCGGCGTCGTCGATGTCGGCGTCACGCACCTGAACGGCTCCGGCCCCTCCAAGACCGGCCTGTCCACGGGCGGCGCCAACATCAGCCGCCTCGGCTTTCGCGGCACGGAAGAGCTGGGCGGCGGCCTGCGCGCTGGCTTCTGGCTGGAGGCGGGCATGGACGTGGACAGCGGCTCGGGCAAGGCCAGCGGTGGCGGCCTGAGCTTCAACCGCCGCTCCACCGTGAGCCTGTCGGGCGACTTCGGCGAAGTGCGCCTGGGCCGCGATGACTCGGCCACCTTCCTGAGCACGCTGATCTTCGACCCCTTCCTCACCAACGGCGTGGGCGGCACCATGGGCTTCACCATGCTGGGCATTCCCGGCACGGGCACGGCCACGGGCGGCGCGCCCATCCAGATCAGCAACGCGGTCAGCTACTTCCTGCCGCAGAACCTGGGCGGCTTCTACGGCCAGGTGCAGGTGGCCATGGGCGAGCAGGCGCGCAGCGCGCCCAACAAGAACCAGGGCGACTACCGCGGCCTGCGCTTCGGCTACCGCCAGGGCCCCTTCAACGGCGCGCTGGCCACGGGCAAGTTCTATGGCGACAGCGATGCGACCAACCTCACGGCCAGCAACGTGGGCCTGAGCTGGGACTTCGGCGTGGCCAAGCCCATGCTGCTGTGGGCCAGCGAAAAGCGCGGCGCCCTCAAGGTCACCGCCCTGCAGCTGGGCGTGACCGCGCCCGTGGGCATGGGCGAGTTCAAGGCCTCCTACGGCCACTACAACACCGACGGCAGCAATGCCGACTGGAACAAGATCAGCGTGGGCTACGGGCACAACCTGTCCAAGCGCACCCAGGTCTACGGCACGGTGGCCTTCCTCAAGAACAAGGACGGCGCGGCCAAGTCCATCGGCGTGCAGGGCCTGTCGGCCCCGGGCACCACGCTGGGCGGCCGCTCCTCCGGCTTCGAGGTGGGCGTGCGCCACTTCTTCTGATACAGCCCATCGGGCGATAGAGACTTGCCATGAAAGATATGCGTGCGGCCCGCTGGTGGGGGGTGATCAGCCTCTTCATCATCGTCGCCATCTCCTATGTGGACCGGATCAACCTTTCGATCCTCATCCTCGACCAGGGATTTCTGGACCACATCGGGCTGACGCACGACGACCGCACGCGCCAGGGCCTGCTGGCCACGGCCTTCATGGTAGGCTACGGCGTTTCTTCCTTCGTGTTGACGCCGTTTTGCGCGGCGCTCTTCGGCGTGCGCCGAAGCCTGGTGGTCGGCCTGCTGCTGTGGGGCGCCGTGTCCTTTCTGTCCCCGGCCATGAACAGCTATGGCCTGCTGCTGGCCTCGCGCATCCTGCTGGGCATCTCCGAAGGGCCGCTGTACTCGCTGGCGGGCAGCTACATCAAGGCGCATTTCCAGAGCCACGAGAACGGCCTGCCCAACTCCTTCGTGAACATGGGCACGGGACTGGGGCTGGCGGTGGGCTATCCGCTGATCGGCTACCTGGTGGCCGGCCATGACTGGCAGACCTCGTTCCACGTGCTGGGCCTGATCAATGTGGCCATCGGCATTCCGCTGGTGCTGGCCTTCATCCGCATGCCCCGCGTGGACACCGGCATGCCGCGCCCGCGCTCGCTGGGCGAGGCGGTGGGCCAGGTCGGCCAGATCGTGCGCGGCGCCATGCACACGCGCTATCTGGTGCTGGTGGCCGTGCTGTCGGCGGCCTTCTTCTCCTACCTCTGGGGCAGCAGCAACTGGCTGCCGGCCTATCTGGAGTCGCGCGGCTTTTCGCTGCGCGAGATGGGCTGGCTGGCCTCGCTGCCCCAATACGCCACGGTGCTGGCCGTGCTGGTCGGCGGCATTGTCATCGACCGCCTGCCGCGCCGCCAGGTGCCGCTGATCTTCGTCGGCGGCAGCCTGGGCCTGGCGCTGGCCATCTGGCTGGCCATCCACATGGAAGACCGCTACGCGGCGGCCTACTGCCTGATCGCCGCCAACTTCTGCTGGGGCCTGATGAGCCCCGCCATTCCCAGCACCGTGCAGTACTGCGCGCGGCCCGAGCATGTGGCCAGCGCCTACGGCGTCGTCAACGGCACGGCGACCCTGGTGGCGGGCTTCATGCCTGCGCTCATGGGGGCCGTCATCGGCTGGACCTCGCATTCGGCCGGCGGCGGTTTCGTTGCCGGCTTCGGCCTGCTGGTGGGCACGCAGCTGGTGGTGATGGTCTGCGGCCTGGTGCTGTGGCTGCGCGAGCGCGGCCAGGGCACCCACGGTGCCAGCGATGCCCGGGATACGTCCGCGCGCACGGCCTGACCTGCACTACAGCGCGCCCGCTGCGGCGCACTGCTCCAGAAACGTCACCAAGGCCTGCACGCGCGCCGTGCGGCCCGTGCGCGTGGGCACCAGCAGGGTGACGGGCGCGCTGCCGAAATGCCAGTCGGGCAGCACGCGCACCAGCCGGCCCTCGGCAATGGCCGGTGCCATGTCCCATTGCGAACGCAGCACCAGGCCCAGGCCCTGTTCGGCCCAGTGGCGGGCCACGCCGCCATCGTTGGTCACATAGGACGGCGTCACACGCAGGGTCTGGCCGTCCACGGCACGCCGGCTGGCGGCGGGGCGCAGGTGCCACAGCGTCACATCCTCCTCGTTCTCGCGGATGCAGATGCAGGCGTGCTCCAGCAATTCGCGCGGCGTGGCGGGCGTGCCATGGCGGCGCAGGTAGCCGGGGCTGGCGCACAGCCAGCGGTCGTTGGCAGCCAGCTCGCGCGCCACCCAGGAGGAGTCGCGCACCGTGCCGATGTGGACCACGGCATCGGCATCGTGGCGGTCGGGGAAAGGCGTTTCGCGCAGGTCCAGCTGCAGTTTCAGTTGCGGGTGCTGGCGCGTGAAGGGCACCAGGGCCGGGGCCAGCCGGCTGCGCCCGTAGCCAAAGGGCGCGGCCAAGCGCAGCGTGCCGCCCAGTTGGCGGGCATCGCCGTGCAGCGAGTCGCGCAGCTCCTCGATCTGGCCCAGCAGCCGCACGGCCTCGCGGGCAAAGCGCTCGCCCTCGGGCGTCAGCGCCAGGCGCCGCGCGCTGCGGTTGGCCAGGGACAGGCCCAGTTCGGCCTCCAGCCGGCGCAGGCGCATGGACAGTGCAGGCGGTGTCACGTCAAGCGCACGGGCCGCCGCGCTCAGCGAGCTTTCGCGCAGCAAGGCGGCGGCAAGCTGCAGGTCTTCGATGGCAATCATTCAATTTGCCTTAACGATTGATGACGGCGGATTTAACCACGACCATGGTCTTGGTCCGTACAGTGCCAAGGCATGAACACCCCATACCCCACCTCTGCCGCATGGCCCCGGGCCGTGCTCTTCGACCTGCTGACCGCCTTGCTGGACTCCTGGACCGTCTGGAATGCGGCCGCCGGCAGCGAGGCTGCCGGGCGCGACTGGCGCGCCGAATACCTGCGCCTGACCTATGGCTGCGGCGCCTACCAGCCCTATGAGGACCTGGTGCGCACGGCGGCCCGCAACCGGGGCCTGCCCGAGGCGGTGGCCGACAGGCTGGAGGCGCAATGGGAGCAGCTGCAGCCCTGGGATGGCGCACGCGAGCTGCTGGCCGCCCTGCGCCCGCACTGCCGCCTGGCCGTGGTGACCAATTGCTCCGAGCGCCTGGGTCAACGTGCCGCCGCGCTGCTGGGCGTGGATTGGGATGTGGTGGTGACCTCGGAAGCAGCAGGCTTCTACAAGCCCGACCCCCGGCCCTACCAGCTGGCGCTGGACCGGCTGGGGCTGCCTGCGGGCCAGGCCGCCTTCGTGGCCGGATCGGGCTATGACCTGTTCGGCACCTCGGCCGTGGGCCTGCGTACCTTCTGGCACAACCGCGTGGGCCTGTCGCGGCCCACGGGCGCGCCGCAGGCCGAGGCCGAAGCACCCACGCTGGCGCCGGCACTGCCCTGGCTCAGGGACTTTTCCCTGCAGCAGGGTTGAACCCCGAGGGTGCAGCCGGTGCTGTGCCCGCCGTCCTTTCCTGTCCACCCTTGTGAGGAGCCTGCCATGCAGCTGCGTCCAGCCCTGCCGTTGTCCCTTGTGTCCGCATTCCCGGTCCTGTCCATCGTCTGTGCCATGGCGTGGAGCCAGGGAGCCCTGGCGCAGGCCGGCGCTGCCTTTCCGGCCAGGCCGGTCACGCTGGTCGTGCCGTTTCCCCCGGGAGGCCCCAGCGATGCGCTGGCCCGTGCCGTGGCTCAGAAGATGGGGGAGCATCTGGGCCAACCCCTGGTGATCGAGAACCTGGGTGGCGCCAATGGAACCATCGGCCTGAACCAGGCGCGCAAGGCCGCCGCCGACGGCTACACCCTGTCCTTTGGCGGCATAGGCACGCATGTGGTCAATGTGGCCTTGTACCGCAAGCTGCCCTATGACCCCGTGGCCGACTTCGCCCCTGTGGGACCTGCGGGCGCGGCGCCCATGCTGCTGCTGGCGCGTGCCAATCTGCCGGCCTCCGACCTGCGCCAGTTCGCCGACTGGCTCAAGCGCAACCAGGCCGCAGCCTCCTATGGCAGCGCCGGCGTGGGCTCGATATCGCACTATGGGTGCGTGCTGCTGCTGTCGGCGCTGGGCCAAAGCCCCACCCATGTTCCCTATCGCGGGATCGCGCCTGCCATGAACGATCTCATGGGCGGACAGACCGATTTCATGTGCGACCAGACGACGACGGCGCTGCCGCAGATCGCGGGCGGCCGCATCAAGGCGATTGCGGTGCTGGGAACACAGCGCCTGGCTCAGCTGCCGGGCACGGCGGCCAGCGCCGAGGCCGGCCACCCCCTGCAGGCGCGCTCATGGAACGCGATCTTCGCACCACGCGGCACGCCGCCGGCGGTGCTCGCGCGGCTGACGCGGTCGCTGCAGCACGCCATGGGCGATGCGGGCCTGCGCGCACAGATGGCCGCGCTGGGGGTGGAGCTGCCGTCGCCCGAGCAGGCCGTGCCGGCCACGGTCTCCGCCTTGATCGAACAGGGACTGCGCAACGACGTGCCTGCCCTCAAGGCCAAAGGCCAATACCTGGATTGACGATGGAGAGAGAAACACCATGCAAGACACACTTCTGACCCTGGACACGCCCGCTGCCGTGATCGACCTCGCACGCATGCAGCGCAATATCCACCGCATGCAGCAGCGCATGGACGCGCAGGGCGTGCGCCTGCGCCCCCATGTGAAGACCAGCAAGAGCGTGCCCGTGGCCGCCGCGCAGCGCGCGGCCGGGGCCTCGGGCATCACGGTCTCCACCCTGAAGGAGGCCGAGCAGTTCTTTGCCGCTGGCACCACCGACATCCTCTATGCAGTCAGCATGGCGCCGCACCGCCTGCCGCAGGCCCTGCAACTGCGCCGGCGCGGCTGCGATCTCAAGCTCATCGTGGACAGCGTGGCGGCGGCCCAGGCCATTGCCGCGTTCGGCCGCGAACAGGGCGAGGCCTTCGAGGTATGGATAGAGATCGACACCGACGGCCACCGCTCCGGCGTGGGCGCCGAAGATGCGCCGCTGCTGCTGGCCATTGGCCGCACGCTGCACGACGGCGGCATGCGCCTGGGCGGCGTGCTCACGCATGCCGGCTCCAGCTACGAGCTGGACACACCCGAGGCGCTGCAGGCGCTGGCCGAGCGCGAGCGCGCCGGCTGCGTGCAGGCCGCCGAAGCCCTGCGCGCGGCCGGCCTGCCGTGCCCCGTGGTCAGCGTGGGCTCCACGCCCACCGCGCTGGCGGCATGCCGGCTGGACGGCGTGACCGAGGTGCGCGCAGGCGTCTATGTGTTCTTCGACCTGGTGATGCGCAACATCGGCGTGTGCACGGCCGAGGACGTGGCGCTGTCGGTGCTGGCCACCGTGATCGGCCACCAGGCCGACAAGGGCTGGGCCATCGTGGACGCAGGCTGGATGGCCATGAGCCGCGACCGGGGCACGGCGAAACAGCGGCAGGACTTCGGCTACGGCCAGGTCTGCGACCTGCATGGCGAGGTGATGCCGGGCTTCGTGCTGACCGGCGCCAACCAGGAGCACGGCATCCTGGCGCGCGCTGATGGCGCGATAGAGGCCGACATCGCCGCCCGCTTTCCCCTGGGCACGCGGCTGCGCATCCTGCCCAACCATGCCTGCGCCACGGGCGCGCAGTTCCCGGCCTACCAGGCGCTGGCGGTAGATGGCTCGGTGCAAACCTGGGAGCGGCTCCATGGCTGGTGAAAACGGGATCGATCTGCGCCATGCATCGCCGAACCTGCCTGCGCCGGGCGGCCACTACAGCCACACGGCCACGGGCCAGGGGCTGGTCTTCGTGTCAGGGCAGCTGCCCATACGGCCCGACGGCACGCGCCTGGTGGACGCCAGCTTCGAGGACCAGGCGCGCCAGGCGCTGGCCAATCTGGCGGCGGCGCTGGAGCTGGCCGGCAGCGGCGTGCCCCGCCTGCTGCAGGTGCGCGTGTACCTGGACGACATGGCGCACTGGCCGGCCTTCGACCGCCTTTATGCCGACTGGGCCGGCGCACACCGGCCCGCGCGCGCCGTGGTGCCCACGGGGGCGCTGCATTTCGGGCTGAAGGTGGAAATCGAGGCCGTGGCGCTGGCCTGAAGAAAGCCCGGCCCGAGGGAGCCGGCTGCCGCTACTTCAGCCAGCCGCGCTTGCGGAAATACAGCATGGGCCCCACGGCGCTGAGCACCATGAGCGCGATGACGTAGACGTAGCCGAACTCCCACTCCAGCTCGGGCATGAAGCGGAAGTTCATGCCGTAGACGCTGGCGATCAGCGTGGGCGGCAGCAGGGCCACGCTGGCCACCGAGAAGATCTTGATGATCTTGTTCTGGTTGATGTTGATGAAGCCGACGGTGGCATCCATCAGGAAGTTGATCTTGTCGAAGAGGAAGGCCGTGTGGCTGTCCAGCGATTCGATGTCGCGCAGGATCTGGCGCGCTTCCTCGAACTGCTCGGCATTGAGCATCTTGGAACGCATCATGAAGCTGACGGCGCGGCGCGTGTCCATGACGTTGCGGCGGATGCGGCCGTTCAGGTCTTCCTGGCGCGCGATGGCGCCCAGCACTTCGCGGGCCACGTCGTCGGTCACGTCGCCGGACAGCACCATCTTGCTGGCCTTCTCCAGGTCGTCGTAGATGCCTTCGAGCGTATCGGCCGAGTACTCGGCGTCGGCGTCGAACAGCTTGAGCAGCACGTCCTTGGCCTCGTCGATCAGGCCCGGCGCACGGCGCGCGCGCATGCGCAGCAGCCGGAAGACCGGCACGTCCTCGTCATGGATGGAGAACAGCACGCCGCAGCTGCGCAGGTTCTTGTTGTGCTCGTTGACGATGAAGGCCACGCGCACGGAGCGGGGGTCCTCGTCATCGTCGATCAGGAAGTCGCTGCGGATGTGCAGCTCGCCGTTGTCTTCTTCGTAGAAGCGGGCCGATTCCTCGATGTCGTCGTCCATCGCATCTTCGGGGATGGACAACTCGTAGTGCTGCTTGATCCAGCGCTTTTCCTCGACCGTGGGCGACTCCAGGTCCACCCAGATCGGCTTGAAGCGGGACAGCTCCTCCAGCGACTCGATCTCTTCTTGAACCAGGCGGCCATTGGCCAGCGTAAAGATGTTGAGCATAGGCTCACTCCAGGTGTTCTTCTCAGGCGTGCGGGGTATCGGGGGTGCTTTCAACCCCACAGGCCAACCGGGAGTTGAAAGCTACCAACTGGGGTAGGTTTCCACGGAGCTTTCTCCAAGATGCAAAGCATCGGATTATGCAGCGTTGCGCTGCAGCATGCGGGCCGGCCGCGCTATTCGGAAGCGGCTCCAGGGGGCATCTGGCGGCCTGTCACAAAAGCCTGGGCATGGCACAGGTCGGCCCAGGCGCCGGCCTTGGCCTGGGGGGCGCGCAGCAGATAGTTGGGGTCGTAGCTGACCACGGCCGGCACACCGGCGATGCGGTGAGGCTCGGCGCGCAGGCGGCCCAGGGCCTCCTGGCGCCCCAGCACGGCGCGCGCCGTGGCCAGGCCCAGCACCAGCACGCAGGCCGGGCGCAGATCGCGCAGCAGTGCCTCCAGCGACGGTTGCAGGGCCGGGACCTCGGGCGCCTCCTGGCCTTCGGCCGGAGGCTGCACGCGGTGCAGGGCGGCGCTGTACAGGCGCGGATGGTCCTGCAGGTTCAGCGCGCGCAGCATGTTGTCCAGCAGCCGGGCCGCGTCGCCTTCCAGCGCGGTGCGCGCGCAGTCGGGGCCGGGGCGCCGGGCGGGCGGCAGCGGCAGGGAGTTGGCCGGCGGCTCCAGCAGGATCAGCCAGCCGCCTTCGCCGCCATCACCGGCCGGCGGCGTTGCCGCATACACGGGACGCACGGGGCCCAGCCGCCAGCCCAGGCCCGGTGCGCCGGCCACGGGCTGCTGCACGTAGCGGCGCGGCGGGCGTTCGCGTTCGGGGATGACGGGTGCGGGAGAGGCGTGCACGGGTGCGGGAGGCGGTGGCGCCTGAACAGGCACCTGAACGCGTGCGGGCGTTGGCGCGGCGACAGGCGCCGGTGCATCAGGCGCCGGGGGGGGCGCCTCCTGCACGGGCGGCGGCACGGGGCGGGCCGCCAGCGGATCTGCCAGGGGCGCCGCTGCAGGCGCATCGGCGGGCGCAGCCAGGGCCTCGGACAGCACGGCGGGCGCGGTCTCGGGCTCGGGCAGCCAGACGGTGATGCCCATGGCGTGCAGCATGGCCCGCTGGCGGGTGTCTAGATTCAGGGCCATAGCTTGAGGCTCATGAGCACGGCATGCTCGCGCGGGCCGTCGTGCATGGGGTAGTAGTTCTTGCGCAGGCCCACCTCCTGGTAGCCATGCGCGGCGTAGATGCTGCGTGCGCGGACATTGCTCTCGCGCACTTCCAGCCAGATCCATTGGGCCTGGCGCTGGCGCGACCACAGGGCCAGGGCGTCCAGCAGGATGCGGGCCCAGCCCTGGCGCTGGCGCGCCGGGGCCACGGTGATGTTGAGCAGGTGCACCTCGTCGAGCACGATCATGGCGACGAAGTAGCCGACCAGCCCGCCCTGGGCATCCACCAGCAGCTGGGTTTCATAGCCGGCCGCCATGGCGTCGATGAAGTTGCCGCGCGTCCAGGGATGGGAATAGGCCTGCTGCTCCACGGGCAGCAGCGTGTCCAGCCACAGCACGTTCAGCGGCTCGAAGCGCACGCTGTCCCGCTCCGACGCCAAGGCGTCGGTCAGGGGCGGCAGCGGCCGCGAGGGCTGTGGCGTGTGCGTGCTCATGCCTGGGCAGGAGGGGTCTCTGTGGTCTGCACGGGTGAAGCAAGCGCGGCTGCCGCCTTGGCAGCCTCGCGCTCGGCCGTGGTCTGCGCGACTTTATCGCGGATGTAGCGCGGCAGGGCCTGGTCGGCCGGCAGGGCGCGGTCGGCCGCCAGCATCGCAGGGGCCAGGCGCAGCATGGCGGCGGCCGTGGGCAGCGCAGCCACATGGCTGGCCTGGGGCGCCAGGCGCTCGCCATAGGCGGCCAGGGCGTTGCCGGCCACCACGGTGCCGGGCGGCAACTGCAGGGCCTCGGGCGCGCACAGGCCGAAGTCGCCGCTTTGCTCGCCGATGTCGTTCCAGCGGCCATCGGCCCAGTGGTAGGCGGCGTGGTAGACCTCGTTCATGCGCGCATCGATCACGGCGATGAGGTCGGTGCAGCCGTATTGC
Organism: Delftia sp. WSY_7; assembly: GCF_043104845.1. Lineage (NCBI taxonomy): Bacteria > Pseudomonadati > Pseudomonadota > Betaproteobacteria > Burkholderiales > Comamonadaceae > Delftia > Delftia sp. WSY_7. Next base: position 274,455 of record NZ_JBICLB010000034.1, read on the forward strand.
ATGCGCGCCTGCTCGGCCACGGCCAGCAGGCTGTCCATGGGCAGCACGGGCACGCGGGCGGCAAAGGCCAGGCCCTGGGCCACGGAGCACGCCGTGCGCAGGCCCGTGAACGAGCCCGGACCCCGGCCGAAGACGATGGCCCGCAGCTCGGCGAACTCCAGTCCGGCCTGGGCCATGAGGGCCAGGATGGTGGGGATCAGCTCGGTCGAGGTCTGCGGGCCGCCGGGGCCGCTGTGTTCCCAGACGGCATCGCCGCGCTGCACGGCGATGGAGAGGGTGTCGGTACTGGTGTCTAGGGCAAGAAGATTCATGGCTTGGGGCAGGCGGCGGTGCCGCAGCAAGTGCAGGATTATCGGTGCCCCGCCCGTCCCGCGCCCGGCAGGGCTGCAATGACCGGCGTAGACTTGCCGGCCATGTTGCATCTTTCGACGTCTTCTTCCCTTATTTCCTCGATTTCCTCCGCCTTCTATCTTGGATTGCCGCTTTCCCGCCGGGGCCTGGCGGCCGCGCTGCTGGCGGCGTCCGTCCTGCCCGGCGTGGCAAGCGCCCAGGCAGATGCGCCCACCTCGCCGGCCTCGCTGTCCACCAAGACTGCACGCGAAAGCCGGCTGCCCCCGGCCGTGGAGGCGGCGCTTGCGCGCGCCAAGCTGCCGCGCGACGCGGTCTCGGCCCTGGTGGTCGAGGTCGATGGCCGGGCCGCTCCGCGCCTGGACTGGCAAAGCCATGTGGCCATGAACCCGGCCTCGGTGATGAAGCTGGTCACCACCTATGCGGCGCTGGACCAGCTGGGTCCTGCCCATGTCTGGCGCACGCCCGTCTTCCTGGGCGGGCCGGTGCAGGACGGCGTGCTGCGCGGGCCGCTGTACATCCAGGGCCAGGGCGATCCCAAGCTCGTGATGGAGCGGCTGTGGCTGATGCTGCGCCGCCTGCAGGGCATGGGCATCAAGGTCATCGTGGGCGACATCGTGCTGGACCGCAGCGCGTTCTCCGTCCCCGCCCACGATCCCTCCACCTTCGACAACGAGCCCTGGCGCCCCTACAACGTGGCACCCGACGCCCTGCTGGTCAACTACAAGGCCGTGACGGTCGGCTTTGTGCCCGACGCCGCGGCGGGCGTGGCGCGGCTGCAATACGATCCGCCGCTGGCCGGAATCCAGCAACAGGAAACCGTGCCGCTGGCACCGGCAGGCAGCGAGTGCGGCGACTGGCGCGCCCGGCTGCAGCTGGACATGGCCGACCCGTTGCGCATCGCCTTTGCCGGCACGTTCCCGGCCAGCTGCGGCGACAAGAGCTGGTCGCTGGCGCCGGCCCAGCCCGAGGCCTTCGCGGCGCGCGCCATCGAGGGCATGTGGCGCGAGCTGGGCGGCAAGCTCACGGGCACCGTGCGCGACGGCCGCGTGCCGGCCGGCCTGCAGCCGGTCTTCCAGAGCGAATCGCCCTCGCTGGCCGAGGTGGTGCGGGACATCAACAAATACAGCAACAACGTCATGGCCCAGCAGGTGTTCCTGACCATGGGCATGCAGCGCACCGGCGTGGCCAGCTTCGAGGCCTCGCGCCAGGCGCTGGGCCAGTGGTGGCAGGCGCGCTGGGGTGCGGCCGAGCAGCCCGTGGCCGACAACGGCGCGGGCCTGAGCCGCGAGGCGCGCATCACGGCCTCCGGCCTGGGCCGCATGCTGCAGCAGGCCTGGGCCTCGCCCGTGATGCCGGAGTTCGTGGCCTCCATGCCCATCGTCGGCGTCGATGGCACGCTGCGCCGCAGCCTCAGCCGCGTCCAGGGCATGGCGCACCTGAAGACCGGCACGCTGCGCGATGCCTCGGCCCTGGCCGGCTATGTGGATGGCGCCAGCGGCCGCCGATACGTGCTGGTGGCCATGGCCAACCACGCCAATGCGGCCGCCGCGCGCGCGGCCTGGGATGCGCTGGTGGACTGGACGGCGCACGACCGCTGATACGCCGCCTGCGCTCCTGTTCCAGGGCCTGCTTTTGCAGGCCCTTTCCGTTGTGTTTCCGCCTCCTGCCCGGCAAGGGCCTTGTCCTGCCTGCGGGCGCCAGACCGGTATTTATCGTCTATTCGCCCGCGTGCGAAATGCCCGGTAGGCCCGCGATTCCTATCGGTACTTGCCCGGTGTCGCCAAGGTGCGACTGTCGCTACGATGGCAATCACCAAAAAAAGCACGGTCGTGCTATTCACAACACTTCACGGAGATCACACCTTGGCAAATCGTTATCGAATCCTCGCGGCCTCCCTGGCCACGGCCGGCCTGCTGGCCGCTTGCGGTGGCGGCAGCGGCGCCGACACCACCCCCCGTGCCAAGATCACCTCCGTCAAGGTGATGGGCGACAGCCTCTCCGACAGCGGCACCTTCGGCTACAAGTTCACCGTGCAGAACGCCACGCTGACAGGCGCCGGCTCCAACCAGGTCTGGGCCGAGCGCGTGGCGGGCCTGTACAACATCTCCCTGTGCCCGCGCTTCAACGGCACGGCCTTCACGCCCAACACCTCGTGCAACAACTACGCCGTGGGCGGCGGCCGCATCAACTACACCAGCGCGCCCACGGCGCCCATCTCCATCACGCAGCAGATCCTGCTGGCCGGCGCGGCTGGCTTCACGGCCGATGACCTGGCCGTGATCGACGGCGGCGCCAATGACGCGGCCGACGTGATCGGCGCCTTCCTGGCCGCTTCCAGGGACCAGGGCGCCAACTTCAAGGCGCTGCTGTCCACCAAGATCGACGCGGCCACGCTGGGTGCGCTGCTGCAGCAGGGCCAGGCCGGCATGGCCCAGGCCGGCGGCCTGTACATGCAGAACCTGGCCAAGGGCTATGTGTCCACCATCCAGGCGAATGTGCTGGGCAAGGGCGCCACGCGCGTGGCCATCCTCAACGTGCCGGCCATCACGCTGACGCCGCGCTTCCAGCTGGTACTGCAATCGGTGGCCCAGCAGCAGGGCTCGGCCGCCGCCGCCCAGCTGGAGACCGTGTTCGACGGCTGGGTCAAGGCCTTCAACCAGCAGGTTGCCACCGGCTTCGCGGGCGAGAGCCGCGTGGCCATCATCGATTTCTACAGCGAGTTCCGCCAGCAGATGGCCGACCCCGCCCAGTACGCCTACACCAACGTGAAAAAGGCGGCCTGCCCTGCCACCGGCGTGGGCGCCGACGGCCTGCCCACCTACAGCTTCCCGACCTGCACCGAGGCCGCGCTGTCCGCCTCCATTCCCGTGGGCGAGACCAGCGCCAACTGGTGGAAGAGCTATGCCTTTGCCGACAGCTTCCACCCCACGCCCTATGGCCATCAGCAGATGAGCCAGCTGGCCTCCCGCACCCTGGCCCGTGCCGGCTGGCTGTGATCGCAGTCATGCAGCACGAGGAGACACATCCATGAAGACATTCCTGCGCATCACCGCCGCCGTGGCCATGGCCACGGCCTGCATGGCCGCCACCGCCCAGTCCGCCGGCACCTGGAGCGTGCGCCTGGGCGCCACGCGCATCGATCCCCAGACCAGCAGCGGCTGGCTGAGCACACCCAGCTTCCCCGACACCCGCGTGGACGTGAAGGCCAACAGCCAGCTCACGGGCGGCGTGACCTACATGGTCACCAACAACTGGGCCATCGACGTGCCCATGGGCCTGCCGTTCAAGCATGACTTCGTGGGCAATGGCGCCATCTCCGGCACGGGCAAGCTGGGCCGCACCAAGGTGCTGCCCGCCACCGTGTTCGCGCAGTACCGCTTCGGCGAGGCCAACTCCGCCTTCCGCCCCTACCTGGGCCTGGGCGTGACCTATGCCAAGTTCTTCGGCGAGCGCACCACGGCCTCCCTCAACGGCCTGACCGGCGGCACGCTGGCCAACCCGACCACGGCCTCGGTGGACAGCAAATGGGGCCTGACGCCCCAGATCGGCTTCGTCTACAACTTCAACGAGCGCTGGTTCCTGGACGTGGCCTACTACAAGAGCTTCCTGAAGACCACGGCGCACCTGTCCTCGGGCCAGAGCGTGTCGCTCAAGCTCAATCCGAACGTCTACGCCATCGGCATCGGATACCGCTTCTGACAGGTCGCAGTCCCCAAAGAAAAACCAGCCCGCGGGCTGGTTTTTTCATGGAGGGGGACTGCGCCTACTTGGCCGTGGGCATCACGAATTCCGCGCCCTTGGGCGTGCTCTCGGGCCAGCGCTGCATGATGCTCTTTTGGCGGGTATAGAAGCGCACGCCTTCCTCGCCGTAGGCGTGCATGTCGCCGAACAGGCTGCGCTTCCAGCCGCCGAAGCCGTGCCAGGCCATGGGAACGGGAATCGGCACGTTGATGCCGACCATGCCGACCTCGATGCGGCGGCCGAACTCGCGCGCCACATTGCCGTCGCGCGTGAAGCAGGCCACGCCGTTGCCGAACTCATGGTCGTTGACCAGCTGCACGGCCTCGGCGAAGTCCTTGGCGCGCACCACGGCCAGCACGGGGCCGAAGATCTCTTCCTTGTAGATGCGCATGTCGGGCGTGACATGGTCGAACAGCGTGCCGCCCAGCCAGAAGCCGCCCGAGGTGTCCGTGCCTGTGGAGGAGCCGGCCGCCTTGCCGTCGAAGCCCCGGCCATCGACCAGCAGCTGCGCGCCTTCCTTGACGCCCAGGTCGATGTAGCCGCTGATGCGCTCGTGCGCGGCGCGGGTCACGATGGGGCCCATTTCCGCGGCCAGGTCCTCGCCGTCCAGCACCTTCAGCGCCTTGGTGCGCTCGATCAGGCGCGGCAGCAGCTGGTCGGCCACGTCGCCCACCAGCACGGCCACGCTGATGGCCATGCAGCGCTCGCCGGCCGAGCCGTAGCCGGCGCCGATCAGCGCGTCCACGGCCTGCTCGATATCGGCATCGGGCATGACCACCATGTGGTTCTTGGCGCCGCCCAGGGCCTGCACGCGCTTGCCGTGGCGCGCGCCCGTCTCGTAGATGTAGTTGGCAATGGGCGTGGAGCCCACGAAGCTCACGGCCTTCACGTCGGGATGCTCGATCAGCGCGTCCACCGCCTCCTTGTCGCCCTGCACCACGTTGAACACGCCGTCAGGCAAGCCCGCCTGCTTGAGCAGGTCGGCGATCAGCAGCGACGGTGTGGGATCGATGGGGCTGGGCTTGAGCACGAAGGTATTGCCCGCCGCAATGGCCACCGGGAACATCCACATCGGCACCATCACCGGGAAATTGAAGGGCGTGATGCCCGTGACCACGCCCAGGGGCTGGCGCAGCGTCCAGTTGTCGATGCCGGTGGAGACCTGGTCGGTGAAATCGCCCTTGAGCAGCTGCGGAATGCCGCAGGCGAATTCCACGATGTCGATGCCGCGGCTGACTTCGCCCTGCGCATCGGTGAAGACCTTGCCGTGCTCGGCCGTGATCGCATGGGCCAGCTCGTCCTTGTGCTGGTTGAGCAACTCCAGGAAGCGCAGCAGCACGCGTGCACGGCGGATGGGCGGCGTATCGGCCCACTTCGGGAAGGCCGCCTTGGCCGCCGCCACGGCGGCATCGACATCGGCGCGCGAGGCCAGGGCCACGCGGCCCGTGACCTGGCCGGTGGCCGGGTTGGTCACGTCCTGCCCGCGGTCGCTGGCACCTGCCGTGCGCTGGCCGTTGACGTAGTGGACGATGGAAGCGAAGGAGGTGTTTGCGGTGTTCATGCCAGGCAGTCTAGAAGTGCGCTTTCTGCCTGCCTAGGCGCTGCGCTTGAATTGATTGTTCGATTTGCTGAACAATCCATGCATGGCAAATGAAAAACCCGATGCCAAGGCCGAGGCCTTGTGGAGCCACCTGCACTGGCTGGTCGTACTGGAGCAGCAGGGCAGCTTCACCTCGGCCGCCGCGCGCCTGGGCGTGAGCAAGGCGGCCATGAGCCAGCGCGTGGCCGAACTGGAGCGTGCAGCCGGCATCGCCCTGGTCACCCGCACCACGCGCAGCGTGCGCCTGACCGAAGCGGGCCAGCGCCTGGTGGACGACACGCGCGGTGCCTTCGAGCACATTGCCCACAGCTTCTCCGGCGTGCGCGACCTGGCTGCCGCACCGCGCGGCCTGCTGCGCGTGACGGCGCCGCTGGCCTTTTCGCGCCAGCAACTCATGCCGCGCCTGCCGGCCTTCCTGCGCGCACATCCGCAGATCCGGCTGGAGCTGGACCTGTCGGACCAGATACGCTCGCTGGCGCTGGAAGGGTTTGATCTGGCCATACGCCACGTCACGGCGCCGCCCGAAACCCATGTGGCCTGGGCGCTGGCGCCCACGCGCTCGCTGCTCGTGGCCAGCGCGGACTACCTGGCCGCGCACGGCACCCCGTCCACGCCGCAGGACCTGGCCGCGCACCACTGCCTGCACTATCCGCGCACCCAGGGTGCCCCGGCCTGGAGCTTCGTTCCCCGCGACGCCGGCGTGGACGGCGTGCGCGTCGTCGTTCCCGTGACCGGCGGCTTTGCCGCCAACAACAGCGAAATCCTGCGCGACGCGGCACTGGCCGGCCTGGGCATCGCCCTGGTTCCGGACTTCAGCGCGCAATCGGGCCTGGCCTCCGGCCACCTGAGCGAAGTCCTGCCCGGCTGGCGGCCCGTCGACGCCTTCGGCGAACAGCTGTTCGCCATCCGCCCCTACGCCAGCCACGTCCCGCGCGCGGTGGCGGTGTTCGTGGACTTTCTGCGGGAGTCGTTTGCGGCGGGGTTCATCCGCTGAGGGCGAGCCCTCAGGCCTTGATCCCCAGCTTGTCCACCAATTGCTTGAACACCGCGTTGTCGCGGTCGATCACGGCCTTGAATTCGGGCTGGTCCAGGTAGCCCTCGCCCATGTTCTGCTTGGCCATGGTTTCGCGCAGGACGGGGTCCTTGAGGGTCAGGGCCATGGCCTTGCGCAGGGTCTGGACCACGGCGTCGGGCGTATTGCGGGGCACGGCCAGGCCGCGCCAGCCGCCGATGAGCAGGTCGATGCCGCGCTCCTTGAGCGTGGGCACGGCTTCCCAGCCGGCCTGTATGCGCTGCTCGGCCATGATGGCCAGCGGGCGGATCTTGCCGGCCGCCACATAGGTGGCCACCTCCACGGGCGTGACGGCCACGGCCTCGATGTGGCCGCCCAGCAGGTCGAGCACGGCGGGGTTGGCGCCGCGGTAGGGCGCGTGGTTGAACTTCACGCCCGCCTTGTCCTGCAGCGCGGCGGCGGCCAGGTGGCCCAGCGAGCCCGGGCCGGCATTGCCGATGCGCACCGCTGCCTCGTCCTTGCGCGCGGCGGCGATCAGTTCTTCGATGCTGCGATAGGGCGAGTCGGCACGCACGGCGATGGTGGCGGGGTCGGCGTTCAGGCGGGCCACGGGCAGCAGGGCGTCGGAGCTGATCTTGGTCAGCCCCATGTGCGGGATCATGGTCAACTCGACGGTGATGATGCCGATCTTGTAGCCGTCCGGCCGGGCATTGGCCAGCTCGGTCCAGCCCACGGCGCCGCTGGCGCCTGCGCGGTTGAGCACGATCAGGTCCTGCGGCAGGTGCTTGCGCGCCACCTCGGCCAGCGCGCGTGCCAGCACGTCGGTGCCGCCGCCTGCAGCGAAGGGCACGATGAGTTCGATGGGGCGCTGGGGCCAGGCGCCGGCAGGCGCTTGTGCCACGGCGGGCAGGACGGGCGCTGCGGCCAGGGCGCCGAGTGAGCGGATGAAATGGCGGCGGGATGCGGTGGTCATGTTGTCTCCGGAATCTGTTCTAAGTGTCTTTTGTCGCTGCTGCGCTTCAATCCATTTTGATCTGGGCCGCCTTGATCACGCCGCTCCACAGCGCCTGTTCCGAGCGCACGAAGCCTGCGAACTGCTGCGGCGTCATCTCCATGGGCTGTATGCCGATCTCTTCGAGCTTGGCACGCGTCTCGGGGTGGCGCAGGGCGGTGGCCAGGCTCTTGTTCAGGCGCTCGGTGAGCGCAGGGCTCAGGTGGGCGGGGCCGACGAAGCCCTGCCAGGCATAGGCTTCGAAACCGGGCACGCCGGCCTCGGCCATGGTGGGTACGTCGGGCAGGATGGGCAGGCGCTGGGGCGTGGCCACGGCCAGCACGCGCAGCTTGCCCGCGCGGATGGCCGAGATGCTGGGCGGCAGGTCCACGAACATGGACTGGATCTGGCCGGCCATGAGGTCCTGCAGCGCCGGGGCCGAGCCCTTGTAGGCCACGTGCAGGATCTGGGTGCCCGTGCGCTGCTTGAACAGCTCCAGCGCCACGTGCAGCGGCGAGCCCGGCCCCGACGAGGCCGAGGAGATGCCGCCCGGCTCCTTGCGCGCCATGGCCAGGAATTCCTGCACGTTCTTCGCAGGGAAGGACGGATGCACGGCCAGCACCAGCGGCATGCGGCCCAGGCCGCCGATGTAGCTGAAGTCCTTGCCCGCGTCATAGCTCAGGCGCGCATACATGGCGGGGTTGAAGGCCAGCGTGCCCGAGTCGGCCGTGCCCAGCGTGTAGCCATCGGCCGGGGCGCGTGCGATCAGCGTGGCGCCGATGATGCTGGCCGCGCCGGGACGGTTGTCCACCACCACGGGCTGGCCCAGGTCCTTGCCCATCTGCACGGCCAGCTGGCGCGCGATCACGTCGGTGGTGCCGCCCGGTGCGTAGGGCACCACCCATTTGACGGGCTGGGTGGGCCAGGCTGGCGCACTCTGGGAGGACGGGGCTGGGGCGGATTGCGCCTGGGCGGTGCCCATGCCCAGCGTCAGCAGGGCGCAGGAAAGCCAGGCCTTGCGGTGCAGGGCCATTGGGTTGAACAGCATTTTTTTGTCTCCGGTGGTTTTTATGGGTGTCTGTTGCGCCGTGCGTCAGCGCGGCCGCAGCATCCATTCATGCGCGGGGTCGTTGCGAAAGGCCCAGCGCCGCTCGGGCCCGGCCATGGTGTTGAGGTAGTAGAGGTCGTAGCCGTGCGGGGCCACACAGGGGTGGTAGCCGCGCGGCACCATCACGGTGTCGCGATGCTCCACGGCCATGGCTTCGTCGATGCTGCGGTCATCGGTGTAGACGCGCTGGAAGGCAAAGCCCTGGCTGGGGTTTAGCAGATGGAAGTAGGTTTCCTCCAGCACGGTCTCGGCGTCCGGCGCGGCGGGGTCGGCGCTGTCGTGCTTGTGCGGCGGATAGCTGGACGAGTTGCCTGCGGGCGTGATGACCTCGACCACCAGCAGGGACTCGGCCGCCTCGGTCTCGGGCAGGATGTCGCAGACATGGCGCGTGTTGCTGCCCTGGCCGCGCACGCTGCGGCGCATGCTTTCGGGGGCGATCACGCGCGTGGCGTGGCGGCCCGTGGCGGGTGCGGCGCTCAAGGCAACGTCGGCCGGGCTGCGCGCCGTGATGCGCAGGCTTTGGCCGGGCGGCACGTAGACGGCCGTGGGCGCACTCTCCTCGAACACGCTGGCGCGGCTGCCCAGGGCGCTGAACGCCTGGCTGCCGACCTGCACGTCCACCTGGCCGGTGAGCACGGTGATGCAGTATTCGAGCGGGCCGGTGGACAGCGCCTCCACCTCGCCCGCCTGCAGCCTCAGGGCCTTGAAGTGGATGTGCTTCCAGCCCGCGCTGGCGGGCGTGATGTCGGTGACGATGCGGCCGGGCGCGGCCTTGACGAGCAGGCTCATGCCGCAGCTCCTTCGGTGATGTCCTGGCGCGCGTCCACGCGGCTGGCATCCCAGCCCGCGATCAGCGCACGGAAGTTGGCGGCGACGGCATCGCGCAGGCCGGCATCGTCCAGCTCGTTGCGCAGCCACTGCAGCGCGGGTCCGGCCCAGACGCTGCGGCCGATCATGAAACCCTTGACCACGGGTGCCCGCGCCTGGGCAAAGCCCTGCACCAGTTGCTCCACGGGCTGGGACAGGCCCAGGATCACGGCGCCCCGGCACCAGGGGTCGCGTTCGTTCACCAGGGCGTCCAGCGCCTCCCAGTTTTCGCGCGCCATGGTGCCGACCTTCCACCATTCGGGCCTGAGGCCCAGGTCGTAGAAGTGGCGTATGGCACGCAGCACGGCCTCGCCCCGGTCGTCGGGCGCCAGCGTGTCCTTTGGCGGGATCACTTCCAGCAGCAGCTCATGGCCGCTGGCGCGCGTGGCGGTCCAGACCTGCTGCAGCCAGGCATCCTGCTCGGCGCGCAGTGCGGGCGTGTCGTCGGGGTGGTAGAAGACCAGGCATTTGACGGTATGGCTTTGCGGCCAGTGCAGCAGCTCGGAAGCCAGCGAGTCCGTGCCGTCGAAGCGCAGCGGGCGCGAGCCCGGCCGCTCGATGGGCCGGCCTATCCACCAGCCGCGTCCCGTGGCGTCGTGCAGCGCGGCCTCGCCCAGGTCGTGCCGGCCGTCGATCAGCACGCCCATGCGGCCCGCATTGCCCGGGTCGCGCTCGACCTGGGCGACCACCTCGTTGATCAGCCGCTTGAGCGGGCGCAGCCGCGCGGGCGCTGCGCCGGCCTCGCGCGCCAGATCGTCGAACTGGCTGCGGTGGTCATAGGCCAGCACGCACAGCGCGGGCCACTGCGGCCGCGCGCGGCTGACGCGGTGCAGGTGGGACAGCTCGGGGTCCTGGTCGGGACGCGGATGGCGGTGGCCCGAGAACCAGTGCGCCAGCTCGGCCTGCGTGGGCATGGCCGGCGCGCAGCCATGGCGCGAGACCACGATGGCGCCGCAGGCGTTGGCAATCGCCGCAGATGCCTCCAGGCTCTTGCCGCGCAGCAGCCCCGACAGAAGGCCGGAGGCAAAGGCATCGCCCGCGCCCAGCACATTGAGCACTTCCACGCGTTCGCCCGGCACCGTGGGCGCCTGGTCGATGGCATCGGGCACCGCGCCTTCGATCAGCGAGCAGCCCAGCGGCCCGCGCTTGACCACGAAGACGGCGCGGCTGCATTCGCGCACGCGGCGCAGGCTGGCGATCAGGTCACCCTCCACGCCGCCGGCGATCAGCCATTCCTCTTCGGTGCCGATGATGAGTTCGAACGGGCCCAGCTCGGCCTGCAGCCTGCGGCTGACCTCGGCGCTGGCGACATAGCGTGTCTCGCCGTCGCCCCGTCCGGTCAGGCCCCACAGCACGGGCCGGTAGTCGATGTCCAGCACGCGCACCAGTCCGTGGCGGCCTGCGATCTCCAGCGCCCTGCGGCTGGCGGCCAGCACGCCGGGCGCGCTCAGGTGGGTGCCCGTGATGGCCAGGCAGCGGCAGCGGGCCAGGAATTCCTCGCTGATGGCTGCGGCGTCCAGCGCCATGTCGGCGCAGTCCTCGCGGGCGAACAGCAGGGGGAAGGTCTCCTGGTCCTTGATGCCCAGCAGCACCATGCCGGTCAGGCGCCGGGCATCGACCTGCACCTGGCTGGTGTCGCAGCCCTCGCGCTGCAGCGTCTCGACCAGGAAGCGGCCGTTGTGCTCATTGCCCACGCGCGAAATCATGGCCGAGCGCAGCCCCAGGCGCGCCGTGCCGAAGGCCATGTTGCCGGAGGAGCCGCCCAGGTACTTGGCAAAGCTGCCGGCCTCCTCCAGGCTGCAGCCGATCTGCTGCGCGTACAGGTCCACGGCCAGACGGCCCAGGCAGGCCACGTCCAGCGGACGGTCGGAGGGAAAGTTCAGCATGCTCATGGTCATAGGCCCGTGCGTTGCGAGGGGCCCGGGGCGTGCGGGCCTCCCCATAATCGTTGCGTTCGTGCGATCATAGATCGAAATAGAAAATATTTTCCACAAATATGAAAAATAGAAAAACACCAGCCGATGCGGGCGCCACTGCGGCCTGCGGCCCCTACGCCGACCGCGCTGCCTTCCTGGACGTGCTGCGCCAGGGCTTCGAGGCGCTGAGCCGCCAGCTCAAGGCCATAGGCCGGCATGTGGAGATGCAGGGCGACCGCCTGGCCTTCGACGGCATCCAGGCCACGGCCGAACAGTGCGGTGTGCAGCCTTCTGCCGTGGTGCGCTTTGCCAAGCATTTCGGGTTCTCGGGGTACTCGGAACTGCAGGCGCTGTTCCGCGCCGATGCGGCGCGCCAGCTCTCGGCCCAGCATGACTACCAGGACCGCATCCGGGGCCTGATCGCCTCGGGCAACGAACCGCGCAGCGGCGCGCGTCTGGCGCACGAGGTCATCGAAGGTAGCATCGAAAGCCTGCAGGCCCTGCAGCGCGGCCTGCCGCCCGAGCAGTTCGAGGCGGCGGTGGACCTCATGCTGGGTGCCCCCTCGCTGTGGCTGGCCGCCTCGCGCCGGGCCTTCCCCGTGGGCGCCTACCTGGCCTATGCGCTGCAGCACACCGAAAAGCCCGTGCACTGGCTGCATGGCCTGGGCGCCATGCAAAAGGGCGAGCTGCGCGCGCTGGCGCCCGGCGACGTGATGCTGGCCGTCTCCTTCGAGCCCTATGCGCCCGAAACGCTGGAGGTGGTGGACGCGGCCCTGGCACGCGGCGCGCGCCTGCTGGCGCTGACCGACAGCCAGCTCAGCCCCCTGGCATCCCGCGCCACCGTCACCCTGCTGGCCCAGGACGCAGCCACCTTCGGCTTTCGCTCCCTGACCAGCACGCTGACCCTGGCGCAGTCGCTGTTCCTGGCGCTGGCCTACCGGATGGAGCTGGCGTACGAGCCTTCGGGGAAGAGGTCCTAGGCGGCAGCGTTCCGCCCAGGGCCGCTTTGTGGGGGTTCACCAATGCGCAGGCTTGCCGGCTGGTTTTTTCCGCGTCTGCACGTTCAGCGGCAACTGCGATTGCGCCAGCTCGTCGTCCCTGATGTGATGGCGAACCCAGTGCGCCAACGCCGTCAAGCGCTTGTTGGGCACTTTGCCGTCTGCTGCGGTCCTGTCGCGCAATGGCATGACCAGCCCCAGCCTGGCGGCGGGCACGTCCTCGCGCAGCATGCGCAGTGCGGGTTCCACGTCACTGTCGTTGGAGCAGATCACCAACTGGTCGCATTCGCCACGTACTGCATCACGGTAGGCGTGCAGCGCAAGGTTCACGTCGGTCTGCTTTTCTTCGATCATCCAGACGCGCGACACGTTGTTCTTGCTCGGGTTGGCGCCCGCTTGGTAGCTCGGCAGGGATGTGGGTTCGAAGACGTGGAAGCCGTTGACGATCTGGATCAGGCCAGGGTCTCGTGCCCGCAGGGCGCGAAGGTACTGGGTCTGTGCCTGGACCGATGCCTCGCCATGCCGGGCGTACGAGGCTTTGACGGGGGCCGTGAAGTACTTGATGGCGACAACCTCTGCGCCAGGGTCTTGCGGCAGCAGGATGCGATCACGAAACAGCGCAGCAATGTCCAGCCACTTGTACGGCGTGCCCTTGAGCCGCGAGTAGTAGAGGTTGTAGCCGTCGATGTAGATGGTTGTTCTGGTCAATGTCCAAGCCACCAATGAAAAGACCACCTTGCGGTGGCCTTTTCGCCCTAAGCCTGAGCCAACTGAATGACACCGCGAAGGGATTGTGTAGCGCGATTCTAGCAACTCCTGCCATTCAAAGGCCTGGAACTGCGCCTGTTCCTGCGCCGCACGCCGTTGGACAGGCGCGCGGGTTGAGCCCCATGCGGCACTGCAGTCCCGGGGGGACCTCTTCTACCCCGCAGCCGCCGCGCGCAGCAGCCGGTCGCGCACGCCTTCCCAGTCCGGCGTGTCGGGCGGGGTCTCGATCCAGATCAGCTGGGCGCCGATCTCGTCGAAGTCGCGCAGGGCGCCGAACAGCTCGCGTGCGGTGGCGGCGGCGTCGGCGGGCATGGCGCGCAGCGTGACGGCGCGCGAGGCGGTGCGCAGCGGTGCGCGGTGGTAGACGGCCAGGTTCCTGGCGTCGGCGCCCAGCACGTCCAGCCCGGCCTGCAGCTGCCTTGCATCCATGAGCCGGACCTTGGCGTTGGGCGCGTAGTGGGCCAGCAGCGTGCCGGAGGCGCGTGGCGTGTTCTCCAGCAGCTCGTCCTTGGACAGGGGACGCTGGCCGCAGGCGCGCTCGATGTCGTCGCGCGTGATGGCGCCGGGGCGCAGCAGCACGGGCACGCCGCGCGTGCAGTCCACGATGGTCGATTCAATCCCCACTTCGCAGGCGCCGCCGTCCAGCACCAGCAGCGCGTCACCAAACTCGTCGGCCACATGGGCCGCCGTGGTGGGGCTGACGCGGCCGAACTTGTTGGCGCTGGGCGCCGACACGCCCCAGACGGGCGGCTGCAACTGCTGGCAGGCGGCCAGCACGGCATGGGCGACGGGGTGGGAGGGGCAGCGCAGGCCCACGCTGTCCTGGCCGCCGGTCGAGGCCCGGGCGGCCTGGGGCAGGCGCGGCAGGATGAGGGTCAGCGGGCCGGGCCAGAAGGCGTCGATCAGCTGCTGCGCGAACAGCGGCACTTCACGTGCGTAGCGCGTGATGGCGCCGCTGTCGGCCACATGCACGATGAGCGGATGGTTGGGCGGCCGGCCCTTGGCGGTGAAGATCTGCGCGACGGCCGCGTCGTTGTCGGCATCGGCCGCGAGGCCGTAGACGGTTTCCGTGGGCAGGCCCAGCAGTTCGCCGCGCTGCAGCGCCTGTGCGGCGGCCTGGACAGAGGCCGCCAGCGTTCCATCAAGAATCATCGCGCGGGCCTTCAGAACGGCTCTATACCCAGGATGGCAGCGGCCTGCAGGGCGGTGGAGCGCACGGCCTCGGGCGAGGGGCCGGTGACGTTCAGGTGGCCCATCTTGCGGCCGCGCTTGGCGTCGTGCTTGCCGTACAGGTGCAGGTGGCAGCCGGGCAGGGCCAGGACCTGGTCCCAGGCCGGCGCCTTGGCCTGTTCGCCGTCCTTGAACCACAGGTCTCCCAGCAGGTTCAGCATGATGGACGGGCTGTGCTGGCGCGGCTGCGTCAGCGGCAGGCCGGTCATGCAGCGCACCTGCAGCTCGAACTGCGAGACATCGCAGGCGTTCTGGCTGTAGTGGCCGCTGTTGTGCGGGCGCGGCGCGATCTCGTTGACCACGAGCATGCCGTCCTGCAGCACGAAGAATTCGACGCAGAGCACGCCCACGTAGTCCAGGCCGTCGGCCACGGAACGTGCGGCGGCCAGCGCCTGCTCGACCTGGGCCTGTGGCAGGTTGCCTTCGTAGACCTCGGTGACGGAGAGGATGCCCTCGCGGTGCAGGTTGCGCTGCACGGGCAGGTTGACCATGGAGCCGTCACGGCCGCGCGCCACGATGACCGAGCATTCATGGGCCAGCGGCAGCATTTTTTCCAGCACGCAGGCCACGCGGCCCAGTTGCTCCCAGGCGGTGGCCAGCTCGGCGGCGTTCTTCACGCGCACCTGGCCCTTGCCGTCGTAGCCCATGCGCGCGGTCTTGAGGATGCCGGGCAGCAGGCTGGCGTGCACGGCGGCCAGCTGGGCCGGCGTCTCGATCACCGCGTAGGGCGCGCAGGGCACGCCGCAGCGCACGAAGTGGGCCTTCTCCTGGGCGCGGTCCTGGGCAATGGCCACGGACGAGCCGGCCGGCGAGACCGGCCGCTGGGCGGCCAGCAGGTTCAGCGCCGCGGCGGGCACGTTCTCGAATTCGGTGGTGACGGCGGCCGACAGGCGCGCCAGCTCGGCCAGGCCCTGCGGGTCCTCGTAGGCGGTGCGTATGTGGTGGTGGCTTACCAGGCCCGCGGGGCTGGTCGGGTCGGCGTCGAGCACGGCCGTGAAATAGCCCATGGCCTGGGCCGA
Organism: Delftia sp. WSY_7; assembly: GCF_043104845.1. NCBI lineage: Bacteria > Pseudomonadati > Pseudomonadota > Betaproteobacteria > Burkholderiales > Comamonadaceae > Delftia > Delftia sp. WSY_7. Next base: position 290,056 of record NZ_JBICLB010000034.1, read on the forward strand.
CTGCACGAACATGCGGCCGAGCTGGCCGCCGCCCAGAACGCCCAGGGTGGCGCCGGGCAGGATCACTTCAGCGGCGCTCATGCGGCCACCGAGGGAAGCGTCATGGCACGCGCGGCGGCGGTCTGCTCGGCGCGGAAGGCTTCGAGCTTCGCCCGCAGGGCCGGGTCCTCATTGGCCAGCAGGGCCACGGCGAACAGGGCCGCATTGGCCGCGCCGGCCGCGCCGATGGCAAAGGTGGCCACGGGCACGCCCTTGGGCATCTGCACGATGGAGTGCAGCGAGTCCACGCCCTGCAGGTGGCGGCTGGCCACCGGCACGCCGAGCACGGGCACCACGGTCTTGGCGGCGATCATGCCGGGCAGGTGGGCGGCGCCGCCGGCGCCCGCGATGATGGCCTTCAGGCCCCGGCCTGCGGCGGCCTCGGCATAGGCGAACATGTCGTCGGGCATGCGGTGGGCCGAGACGACCTGGGCTTCATGGGCGATGCCAAATTGCTGAAGAATGGCAACTGCGTGCTGCATGGTCTCCCAGTCGCTGCTGGAGCCCATGACCACACCGATCTGGATGGAGTTCATGTCGTGAGGGCGCCTGCGGCCCGGCCTAGTGGAACCCGCGATTTTACTTTTTTAGTCCGGATCGGCCCGCATCCCCCTGCAAATCACCGCACAGCCGTGTGCTGCTCGCGCGCAAAACCCAGCACACGCTGGCGAAACACATGGGCCAGCCAGGCCAGGGCCACCGCCACCTGCGCGGCCAGCGACAGCCACATGCCGCTGGTGACGGGCTTGGTCAGGCCGGCTGCCAGCGGCTGGGCCAGCATGGCGGCATCGGCCCCGGCCAGGCCAAAGGCCAGCAGCGGCAGCACGATGTTGACCAGCAGCCAGGTGACGGCGAACGCGGCCAGCGGCGACTTGATGCGCCCGGCCAGCAGGGAAAAGCCCGTGGCCAGCGCGGCATCACGCAGCAACTGCGCCGTTGCCAGTGCCGCCAACTGGGCTGTGCCGGGCAGGATGGGCTGGCCGCCTGCGGGCCACAGCAGCCACAGCGCACAGGCCAGCACGGCCAGCAGCCAGCTCACAGGCCACAGCGGCAGGGCCTCGAGCGCGCCACGCCAGCGCCCCTGCAACACGCACCACTGCACCTGTCGCCAGCTGCGCAGGCCCTCGTCCATGCCGTGCAGGCAGACATAGGCCGTGCCCGCCAGCGCCAGCCCGGTGGTCCAAGCGAAGAAAGAGGCCGGGCCGGGGCCCTGCAACTGCATTGCATCGAGGTGCATGCCGCCAAAGGCCAGGCCCGCCACGCACAGGCCCAGCGGCCAGGCCCAGGGCAGGGTGCGCACATCCAGCCGCGTGCACAGCAGCCGCCACAGGGCCAGCAGGCCCAGCCCCAGCGCGATGGCGCCGAACAGGTAGATGGCGCCGCGCCCGTGCAGCGGTAAGGACCACCACAGCACAGGGCGGCCTTCCTCGCGGCCCAGCTGCTCGGTCAACCGGCCCAGGATGGGGCCGGGCAGCACCATCACGAACAGCAGCGGCACCAGCACGAAGCGGATGCGGCGCGCGGGTTGCTCCTTCGGCCCCCAGCCCATGAGCACGGAGTGCATGCTCCAGGCCTGCAGGGCCAGGCCCCACAGCGCGGCCTGCAGCACGGCGTGCACGCCCCAGGCCAGCCCGCCCGGCTGGCCTGCCGAGGTGGCCAGCACGGCCAGCGCGCACCACAGCATGTACAGCCAGGCCGGCAGCGGGGCGCCCAGCAGCTTGCCCCAGGCCATCTGCCAGGGCGTCAGGGCCGACAGGCGCTGCCAGTCCCAGGTGTGCTGGCGCGCTTCCTCGTTGAGGCCGCGTCCGGCCAGCACGCTGCCCAGGCCGGCCGCGGCGATCCACATGCCGACCAGGGCGGCGATCAGCAGCGTGTGCAGGCGGCGGTCGGGCTGGACCAGGGCCATTGGCGTGGCCAGCAGCAAGGCGGTGAGCAGCAGGCTCCAGCCCAGCTGGGACGGCCGCCAGTTGAGCCAGAGCTGGCGCTGGAATTCGGGGTTGTGCGTCATGGCTGCTCCGCAGGCGTGGGGGGTGCTGCGTTCTGCAGGCCGCGCGCATAGCGGTCCTGCAGGCGCTCGCGCACCGGGGCCAGGCTGGCCACGGGCAGGCCGGTACCGACCAGGCGGGCCAGCAGATCGGCGCGCTCGCGCGGCAGGGTGGGCAGCCACAGCTGCAGGTGCACCAGGCCCTGGTCATCGGGCGGCGGCACAGGGGTGTCGGGAAGGACCAGATGCAGCCGCCGTGCCAGCGACCCGGCCGAGGCACCCGGGGGCGGCGCCAGCTCCAGCGCGTACAGTGCCAGCGGGGCATCGTCGCCGGCGGCAGGTGCCTTGATGCCGCCGTGCAGGGCCTCGTGGCTTTCCACGCGGCCGCCGCGCAGGCTCAGGATGTGGGTGCAGTACTCGTCCAGTTCGCTGAGGATGTGGCTGGAGACGATCAGGGTCATGCCCTGGGCCTGCAGCGCACGCATCAGCCGGGACAGGCTGGCGCGTGCCTCGGGGTCCAGGCCGCTGGCCGGCTCGTCCAGCAGCAGCACGCGCGGCTGGTGGACGATGGCCTGGCCGATGGCCACGCGCTGGCGCTGGCCGCGAGACAGCTCGGTGGGAAGGCGCTCCAGCAGGTCGGCCAGGCCCAGCTGCCCGGCCACGTGCGCCACGCGCTGCGGCGCCTCGGACGTGGGCACGCCCATGGACAGGGCTGCGTACTGCAGGCAGCGCCGCACGCTCAGGCGGTCATAGAGGCCGAAGAAATCCGACAGATAGCCCAGGTGCCGGTGCACTTCGCGGGGCTGCTCCTGCACGGCAATGCCATGCACCTCGACCTGGCCCGACAGCGGCTGGTCCAGCCCGGCGATGCAGCGCATCAGCGTGGATTTTCCGGCGCCGTTGGGCCCCACCAGGGCCGTGACGGTGCCTGCGGCGATATGGACGCTGACGCCGTCCAGCGCGCGGTGGCCCGGGTACTCGAACACCAGCTGCGAAACCTTGATCAAGGCGAGCCCTCCCTCATTGTGTTGATGGCAGGCCGCAATGGCGGCTCAGCGCGCCAATATAGCCCAGCGCTGCCGCGCCTCGTCCCCGGCCGGGCGGCTTGAAATGCACGCAGCCGGCTCCCAGCTGGGGTGGTTGCCGTCCATGGCGCCCACGCCATGGAATTGCTGGAGAATCACACGGTCCGCATCGGAGGCATCCGGCCGCCGAACTCCGAACCGCCACAGTTCGCGCGCCCTGGCCGCGCGCCTTGCCACAGGGTCTGATCACATGATTGATGTCACCATTGAGAATTTCGAAGCCGAAGTCGTCGCCGCCTCCATGCAGGTGCCGGTGCTCGTCGACTTCTGGGCGCCCTGGTGCGGCCCGTGCAAGACGCTGGGCCCCATCCTGGAAAAGCTGGAAGTGGCCTACGAAGGCCGCTTCAAGCTGGTCAAGATCGATTCCGACCAGGAGCAGCAGCTGGCCGGCATGTTCGGCATCCGCTCCATCCCGACCTGCATCCTGATGATGGGCGGCCGGCCCGTGGACGGCTTCATGGGCGCCCAGCCCGAAGGCAAGCTGCGCGAGTTCCTGGACAAGCACCTGCCCTCCGAAGGCGAGCTGGTGGCCGAGGCCGAAGCCGACGAGGCCCACCAGCTGCTGGAAGCCGGCGACACGCAGGCCGCCCTGCAAAAGCTGGCCGACGCCCTGGCCGCCGACCCGGCCAACGACGATGCGCGCTTCGACTACGTGCGCCTGCTGATCGCCACGGGCGGCTACGAAGAGGCCGGCGCCCTGCTGACCGAGCCGCTCAAGCGCATTCCCCAGCCCACGCGCTTCGAGGCGCTCAACCAATGGCTGCAGTGCATGCTCTTCGTGCACAACGACGATCGCGGCAACTGGGAGTTTGCCCAGTTCGATGCCGTCATCGCACAGAACAAGCGCGACTTCGACACCCGCTTCGGCAAGGCCCAGGCCCTGGCCGCCGAAGGCCAGTGGGCAGCCAGCATGGACGAGCTGCTGGAAATCATCATGCGCGACAAGGAATGGAACGGCCAGGCCGCGCGCAAGCTCTATGTGGGCATCCTGGAGCTGCTCACACCCCCGAAGCCCAAGAAGCAGGACGCCATCCCCGGCAAGAGCAGCGGCGGCATCGAGTTGCTGGGCAAGGGCGCGGCCGAGCAGGACGAGGCCACGCAGCTGGTCAACGGCTACCGCCGCAAGCTCAGCATGGCGCTGAACTGAGTCCGGCCGCGCGCCGGTGAAGAGACGGGAGCCTTGCGGCTCCCTTTTTTCATGGCGAGGGCTCAGGGTGCAACCGGCTCCTCGGCCGCAGGGCGCCACTTGAACTTCACGCGTGCGGCCGACGAACTGGGGCTGACCCCGGCGGCGGTCAGCCACCAGATCAAGGAGATGGAGGAACAGCTGGGCCTCGTCCTCTTCACGCGCAACAGCCGCAGCATGCAGCTCACGCCCGCAGGCAGCGTGCTGCTGGAGGCCACGGCCGAGGCGCTGGGCCTGCTGCGGCGCGCCACCGGCCGGGCGCGCCAGCTGGCCCGGGGCGAGACGCGGCTGCGCCTGTCGCTGGGCGCGCGCTTTGCCACGCAGTGGCTGCTGCCCCGGCTGCCGCGCTTTCGCGCCGCGCATCCGCAGATCGAACTGAGCTTCGACATCAGCGACGAGGTGCGCGACTTCGACGCCGATGACATCGACGCCGCCATCCGCTTCGGCACCGGCCGTGATCCGCACACCCTGGCGGTGCGCCTGTTCGACGCCAGGGTCATCCCCGTCTGCAGCCCGGCCCTGCTGCAGTCCGGCCCGCCGCTGGCCAGCCCCGCCGACCTGCTGGGCCACACGCTGTGCCACGTGGACTGCATGGTGGACGGCCAGGTCTGGCCGAACTGGCCGATGTGGATGGCAGCGGCCGGCGTGGAGGGCCTGGACGCAGGCCGCTGCATCGCATTCACCGACTCCAGCCATGTCGTGCAGGCCGTGCTGGACGGCGGCGCCGTGGGCCTGGTCGAGCAGGACCTGGTGGCCGAAGACCTGGCCCGCGGCCGCCTGGTGCGCCTGTTCGACATCGCCGTGGGCCTGGGCCCGGCCTATGCCTACCACCTGCTCTACCCCCGGCGCAGCCAGGGCCAGCCGGCCATCGAGGCCCTGCGTGCGTGGGTGCTGCAGGAGGCCGGGCTGGCAGGAGACGGGCTGCTGCCCGCCTGAGCCTGCGATTCAGGTGTTCGCAGGCTTGATCCTCTGGAACTGGAACCAGCCCTGGTTGAGAAACACGGGCAGCAGCGGCACCAGATAAAAGACGATGGCGTCCAGGAAAGGTGACCCCGCGGCCTCCTTGTGCGGCGCACCGCCAAGGAGTGCGTGGATCGCAGCGGGATCGCGCCAGTACATCCCGGCCCAGATCAGCCACAGGCCCAGCATCGCCAAGCCGAGCCAGCCGCGCCAAGCGGACTTCGGCTGGTCGGGTATCAGGGCGGTCGCTGCGTTGTCGAAGCAGAGACTGCTGAACAGGGATACAGCGGCCATGGCACAGGCCGTCAGAGGGATCTGCCACGCACGATATTCGGGGACGATGGCCACCATCGACATGCAAAGTACAGCAGCCAAGAAATGGGGGGATTGTTCCGAGCCCAGCACCATCAGCCGGTAGGGCAGTGCGATTGTGCGGCGCAGCAATGCCAGCGAGAGTACGAGTATTTCCTGCAGGCTCGAACTGCGCCGCTGCTGCTTGCGCAGAACGACCGACTGCCTGAATCCATGCCATGCCTGCTCCATGCGGTCACCGTGCAGCGTGTACGCGATGGCACAGACCAGAAACCAGGTTGCGCCGACCAGGGCTCCGGTCCAGGGCATGCCCTTGAACCATGGCAGGGCCTGCACGGCCAGGGCGCACCACAGCAGCAGAGGCGGCAAGGCCTTGCCAGCCGGGCTGGCGGGCAGCAGCGCCAGCCAGTAGGCAACCAGCACCAGCATCACGGCCACGAAGAGCAGCGGCGTGCTGTCCACCGAGGTGAAGAGCACGGGCCACATGCGGGCCTCCCATATGCCGAAAATGGCCGTCGCCGTCACCATGAGCGCCACGGCAGTCCAGACCATCGCCAGCATCCTGTTGCGGCTGAGTCGCCCCTTCCACAGTGCCGCGTGCTGGGCGTGCTTGACGTGCAGCACCCCGCGGTAGGCGTAGCCGGCCATCACGAACGTGCCATACCCGATGAGGAGCACCGCCATGAGTCGGACCCACCAGGGCTCATGGGCATATTCGCTCCAGGACATCAGCACGGACGAGAGAAAGACCACCAGGGCAGTCCGGAAGGCGCAGCCCATTTCCATGGCGTGGTCGGCAAGTGAATGCAGCGGCGGCTTCGGGACGCCGAGCGCATAGCGCTGCCCCGGGCTGAGTTCGTTCCATAGGCGGGCAAGCCGGCTGGGGGCGAGCATCGCCAGCAGGTAGATGCGCCACTTTGCAAGCTGCTGCACCAGTTGCCCGAACAGCGCGATTTGGCCGTAGTACTGCCTGAAGGCAGGATCGGGGTAGAAACGGGATTCCAGTTGGTCCAGTTGCTCCCGCAAGGCGGTGGCGCGGGCATGCCCCATCCATTGCCAGGCGCGGAAATCCGTCTCCCAGGCGAAATACTCCGACAGGGCGCGCGCAAATGCCGGCGGAAGCTCGGGCACCTCGATCACCAACTGCGCAAACCAGTTGCAGGCGTCAGGACGCTGTGACAGGGGCAGCTTGTCCAGCTCCCGCCGCAGATTGGGCCAGCCGTTCAGCAGTGCATCAGGCCCTGCCTGTTTGAGGTAGTTGAGCGTTTCGTGCGCCAGATCCCTGGGCGGGATGAAGGCGGCTTCCTGTGCCTGGGGTTCTGCTGCGTCCGTGTTGCCGGGCAGAGGTTGAGTCCCGGGGCCCGGGACCGGCTCCGACAGCGGTGCAGGCTCTTGTTCCTGCTGCGCAGACCTGGCACTGGATACCTGCTCAACTGCAGCCATGCTCGGCATCTGCGTATCGCCCGTGGCCGGTCGCCTGGCGTGCTGCAGGGCCAGGTCATAGGCCTCGCGCAGTGATTGATAGGCGGCCGCATCGTCATCGGGCCGCGTGTGCTTGAGCCTGGATGCGTAGGCCTTCTTGATGGCCGGCAGGTCGGTCGTGGCTTCAATGCCCAGTACTTGCCAGAAGCTCATAGCACGAAGCCCTTGTCGATGCTGTCCAGGTACTTCCTGAACTCGCCGCGCCACTGGCGGATCTGCTGCTCGTCCTGGCTGTCGAGAATGGCTTCGAAACGCGCCAGCGCGTGACCTATGTCCTGTCGCGCAGGGCCCAGCCTGTCTTCGTACAGCCGCTTGGCCCGGGCGACCAGATAAGCGTTTTCCTGTTTGTCGCGCGGATGGATCTTGAGTGCGCGCAGCTTGAGCAGGGCCTCCTGGATCTGCTCGTCGCTCAGGACATGATCGCTGCGCTTGATCAGCGTGCTGGTGGTCTGGCCGGTTGCCGGAATATGCCCTTCCACTTCGAGCAGACCATTGACGTCATAGGTGAAGCGGATATTGATGCTGATCTCGCCGCGTCCCTTCGCCGGTATCTCGACCTCCAGATCGCCGAGTTTCAGGTTCTCTGTGCCAATGGGTGACTCGCCCTGGCGCACGTCGATGACGATGCGCGTCTGTCCATCCTGAACGGTGCTGTAGGTCTGGACACGCGATACCGGCACCGGCGTATTGCGTTCGATGATGGGTGAAAAGCGGTCGCTGTAATGCCGTCCATCGATATTTTCCGAACTCACGACTCCCAGCGAATAGGGCATCACATCGGTCAACACGATTTCGCTGAGTGCGGCATTGCGTGATTTGAGGCCGGCCTGAATGGCTGCGCCGTGTGCAATCGTTTCATCGGGATGGATGGTGCGCAGCGGCAGTCGGCCGAACAGGCGCGTGACCAACTGGCGGACCATGGGCATGCGGCTGGCGCCCCCGACCAGTACCACTTCGTCCAGATTGGCGATGTCCAATTGCGCATCGAGCATGGCGCGTTCCAGCGGCCTGCGCAGTCGCTGCAGCAGGTCTGCGCAGCGGTTTTCATAGTCGGCACGGCTGAGCGTCAATGCATGCGGCGTCTCCTGGTAGGTAAACCGCATTTCAGTCGACTCGCTCTCGCTGAGGTCGCGTTTGGCCTGTTCAGCGGCATGCCAGAGCCCCCCGTCCGAAGACAGGGTCTCCCGCGGAACGCTGCGCAGGGCAGGCGTCTGCTCAATGAACCAATCTACCAATACCTGCGCGAAGTCCTCGCCGCCCAGGCGCGTGTCCCCGGCGCTGGCGCGCACTTCCACCACGCCTTCGAAGTACTCGAGCACGGAAACGTCAAAGGTGCCGCCGCCCAGATCGAACACCAGAAAGGTCGAGTGATCCGGCCTTTCCTGCAGGCCATAGGCGAGGCCGGCTGCCGTGGGCTCGTTGAGCAGCCGTTCCACCTTGATACCTGCCAATTGGCCAGCCGCCTGCGTGGCTTTGCGCTGCACATCGTTGAAATAGGCCGGCACGGTAATGACTGCCTCGGTCACGGGTTCGCCCAGATAGGCTTGCGCATCCGCCACCAGTGCGCCAATGACCAGCGCGCTCAACTCCTCGGCGCGCAGACGCTTGGGCCCCAGCACAACCGTGTGGTCCGTGCCCATCCAGCGTTTGAACGCCATGGCCGATTGTTGGGGATGCGTGGTAACACGTTCCCGGGCCGCCAGGCCCACCAGAATGGCACCATCGTCCGAAATGCTGATGGCCGACGGAGTCAGGAAATGGCCCAGCGAATTGGGTATGAGTTCGGTCTTGCCATCGCGATAAACGCTGATCAGGCTATTGGTGGTGCCCAGATCGATTCCAACTAGCATTGCACTCCCTCTCAATGATGTGGGGAGGCATTTTGTCCGATGTCATAGGCCCCGACTATGGGATTTCGAGGGCTGGGCTGCCGCGATCAAAGAGTGTCGGCAAATCGCATCAACCCGCGCACCACGGCCTGCACGGCCGGGTCTTGTTGTGCGGCGCTGCGGCAGGCCAGACCCAGCGGGCGTGTCAGGGCGGGACTCAGCCCGCGCTGCTGAAGGGTGCGGCTGACGGCGTCCATGGGCTCCTCGCGTGGCAGGACGGTGGGACCGTGGCCTGCGGCGACCAGGGCGCGTATGCCTTCGGGATAACTCATCTCCATGCGCGGCTGGGGCAGCAGGCCGGCCTGTGCAAACCATTGCGACAGCAGGCGGTGCATCTGGGTGCCGGCGGCAAAGCCTATCCAGGGCTGGGCGTTGAGCCATTCGGGCGTGATCTGGTCGGGCAGCGGCATCTGCGGCGGCGCGAACAGCTCCATGGGGTCGTTGCGCCAGGCCAGCACCTCGAGCCCCGCAGCCACGGGCTGGGGCAGGCCGACCAGGGCCAGGTCCAGGCTGCCGGCCGCCAGGCGCTGCATGGCCTGGGCCGAGCTCACGACTTCCAGGCGCAGCTCCACGCTCGGTGCGTGCTCGGCCAGCCATTGCAGCAGTTCGGGCAGCAGCAGGGGGCAGACGCCGGCCGAGGCGCCTATGCGCACGCTGGCGCCAAAGCCCTCGGCACGCTTGCGCACCTGGCGCAGCAGGGATTCGCTGTCTGCCAGCAGGCGGCGTCCGCCTTCGGCCAGCAGTTCGCCCGCAGGCGTCAGCTGCGCCTGGCGCTTGCCGCGCACCAGCAGCGGTGTGTCCAGGCGCGCTTCCAGCTCCTGGATGTGCAGGCTGACGGCAGGCGGCGACAGGTGCAGGGCCTGGGCCGCGGCGGCCAGGGTACCCAGGTCGGCCACGGCCACCAGGGTCTGGAGCTGGTCGAGGTTCAGGCGTCGCATCAGGTTTCCTGAAGATAAGGTTCCGAAGATTCGACTTTATCTAATCTGGGTGCGAATCCATCATCCCGTCCCGTATCAGGAACGAGGCCATGGAATGGAATTGAGCAACGCGGTGCTGGCCGCGGCCCTGGGGGCCGCGCTGATGAATGCGGGATGGAACAGCGCCATCAAGCTGGGCGGCGACAAGATGGTCGCCATGGCGCTGACCACGGGGCTGGCCAGCCTGTGGTCTCTGCTGGTGCTGCCCTGGCTGGACTGGCGTGCGGCGGCGCTGTGGGATGCATCGGTGTGGTGGTGGCTGGCGGCCTCGGTGGCCGTGCACACCGTCTACCACTTCGTGCTGCCGCGGGCCTACCAGCATGGCGAGTTCGGCGTGGTCTACCCGGTGGCACGCGGCAGTGCGCCGCTGTTCGTGACGCTGGGCGCGGCGCTGCTGGCCGGTGAGTGGCCGGGCGCGACCGGGCTGGCCGGCGTGCTGTGCCTGTCGCTGGGCGTGCTGGCGCTGTCGTTGCGCAGCGGTGCGGCCAGCGGTTATGGCGGCAGCGGCTATGCGCTGGCCACGGGCGCCATGATTGCCTGCTACACGGTCATCGACGGGCTGGGTGCGCGCGCATCCGGTTCCGCGCTGCTCTATGCGGCCCTGCTCACGCTGGGCGATGGCCTGGCCACGGTGCTGATCGTTGCCTGGCGGCGCGGTCCTTCCGTGCTGCGCGCCGATGCACGCACCTGGCGCCTGTGCGCCCTGGCCGCCGCCATGCAGCTGAGCGCCAGCTGGATGGCGACCTGGGCGCTGTCGCAGGCGCCCATGGGGCTGGTGTCTGCACTGCGTGAAAGCAGCGTGCTGTTTGCAGGCTGGATTGCCGCCTGGCTGATGCGCGAGCGCCCGGGCCGCGTGCGCATGCTGGCCTCGGCCCTGGTGTTCGGCGGCATCGTGCTGGTGCGCTGGGGCGGCTGATCCGCCCGGCGCCAACGGCGGCTGCGTGCTCAGCCGTGGCTGATGCGCGTGCCCAGCAGGGACAGGAACTGTGCGATCCAGGCCGGATGGGCCGGCCAGGCGGGGGCGCTGACCAGGTTGCCTTCGGTGTGCGCCTGGTCCACGCCGATGTCGGCGTAGGTGCCGCCGGCCAGTTCGACCTCGGCACGGCAGGCCGGGTAGGCCGAGCAGGTGCGCCCCTTGAGCACGCCGGCGCCGGCCAGCAGCTGGGCGCCATGGCAGACGGCGGCCACGGGCTTGTTGTTGTCGAAGAAGTGGCGCACGGCGGCGCGCACGGCATCGTAGTTGCGCAGGTATTCAGGGCCGCGTCCGCCGGGGATCACCAGGGCGTCGTACTGCTCGGGCTTGATGTCGGCGAAGCTGGCGTTGAGCGTGAAGTTGTGGCCGGGCTTTTCGCTGTAGGTCTGGGCGCCCTCGAAATCATGGATGGCCGTCTTGATGTGGTCCCCCGCCTTCTTGTCTGGGCAGACCGCGTGCACCGTGTGTCCCACGGCCTGCAGGGCCTGGAACGGGACCATGGTTTCGTAGTCCTCGCAGTAGTCTCCGCAGATCATCAGAATCTTCTTGCCGGCCATGTGCTTGCTCCTTCGAAAAAAGTCAGAGGGAACAAGCATTGTGGCAGTGTCGGTGACGCCGGCGTGACCGGCTGCAGAAACGGGCCCTCGCAATGAAAAAGAGAGCCGAAGCTCTCTTTTGCGGGGACAGGCAGGCTGCAGCTCAGGCCGTCAGGCGCTGCAGCGCTTCGCGGTACTTGGCGGCCGTCTTCTCGGTCACCTCCTGGGGCAGGCGGGGCGCCGGGGCGCTCTTGTCCCAGGGCTTGCCGTTGACCTGGGCCTGCTCCAGCCAGTCGCGCACGAACTGCTTGTCGTAGCTGGGCGGGTTCTCGCCCTTGGCCAGCGCCTGGGCATAGCCTTCCACGGGCCAGTAGCGCGAGCTGTCGGGCGTGAGCACCTCGTCCATCAGCACCAGTTCGCCGTTTTCGTCCAGGCCGAATTCGAACTTGGTGTCGGCAATGATCATGCCCTTTTCGAGGGCGATGGCGGCGGCTTCCTTGTAGATGCGGATGGCTGTATCGCGGATCTGGGAGGCCAGCTTCTCGCCGACCATCTCCACCGTGCGCTCGTAGGTGATGTTCTCGTCATGGTCGCCCATCTCGGCCTTGGCGGCCGGCGTGTAGATGGGCTCGGGCAGCTTGGCGGCGTTGGTCAGGCCTTCGGGCAGGGGAACGCCGCAGACCGAGCGCGATTCCTGGTATTCCTTCCAGCCGCTGCCGGCCAGGTAGCCGCGCACCACGGCCTCGATCAGCACGGGCTTGAGGCGCTTGACCAGCATGGAGCGGCCCGTGACCTGGGGCACTTCGGCGGGCGTGACCACGGATTCGGGCGCTTCGCCGGTCAGGTGGTTGGGGCAGATGTGGCCGAGCTTGTCGAACCAGAACAGCGCCATCTGCGTCAGCAGCTCGCCCTTGCCGGGGATGGGCTCGCCCATGATCACGTCAAAGGCCGAGAGGCGGTCCGAGGCCACCATCAGGATGCGGTCATCGCCCACGGCATAGTTGTCGCGCACCTTGCCGCGCGCGAGCAGCGGCAGCGAGGCAATGTTGGAAGTGTGCAGGGCGGAGGGACGGGACTGGGTGGTCATGTGAGGCAAGGGGCAATCTGGCAAAGAGGCTGCAGGGGCCGGAGGGCTGCAAGCGGCACGCGCAGGAGCGCGATTCTACCCAACGGCGCCTCACGGTGACGGACGGCCTGTGGCCACCCCCACCCCAGGGGCGCAGCCTGGCAAACCCGCCGATTGTGCGCCCAATCGCATGGCGCGCAAAACCCGCCTCCAAGGCCCTGCACCGTCCTGCGCTATCGGCTTGCGGCGTTGCTTTTGACCCGACCCGGGCGCATAGTGGATTCGCAAGCAAACGAATGCGCATTCCGGCCTGCAAGCACCTGTCCCGGCGGATCGTCCCCCGGTGGACCGGGCTGTTTCCATCCAGAGCAAGGAGTGTTTAGATATGAATCTGACGATTAGTGGGCATCACCTGGAGGTCACTCCCTCGCTGCGCAGTTACGTCATGGCCAAGCTCGAACGCATTCTTCGACACTTTGACCAGGTGGTGGATGTCAAGGTCTTGCTGACCGTTCATAACCAGAAGGAGAAGGAAAAGCGCCAACGTGCCGGTTGCACGCTGCGCGTCAAGGGCCAGGATCTCTTTGTCGGAACCTCTCACTTCGACCTTTATGCCGCCGTCGACGCGCTGGCTGACAAGCTGGACCGCCTCGTGGTGCGCTACAAGACCCGCCAGCAGGGCAGCCGCTACGGCACGGCCAAGCGGCTCGATGATGCTGGACTGACCCTGGCGTCAGTCGGGTGACAGGTAAGGCGCCGGCCCTGTGCGGGCGCTTACAATACCTGCGTTTTTGTGGCTGATGTGCCACGCACGACCACCGCCCTTCGGGGCGGTTTTTGATGGGGGTCAGGGTTTCCCCACGGTTTCCGGCACTGCGGTGCATAATTGTTTCCCGAACCATGAACCGTCTTGCCTCCATCCTGCCCGCCGCTCAAGTGCTCGTGAGCGTCGACGTCACCAGCAAAAAGCGCGCTTTCGAAGAAGCAGGTCTGCTATTCGAGAGCCTGCATGGCCTGTCCCGCGCACTCATCACCGACAGCCTCTTCGCGCGTGAACGCCTGGGCTCGACGGGGCTGGGCCATGGCGTGGCCATTCCCCACGGTCGCATCAAGGGGCTGACCGCTCCGATGGCAGCCGTGTTCCAGCTGGACCATCCCATTGGCTTCGATGCGCCCGATGAGCAGCCCGTGGGCCTGCTGATCTTTTTGCTGGTGCCCGAAGCGGCGACGCAAAAGCATCTGGAAATCCTTTCTGAAATCGCCGAACTGCTCAGCGACAGCCAGCTGCGCGAGCGGCTGAAGTCCTGCGGCGATGCGGCCCGGCTGCATGGAATGATTGCCGGCTGGCAGTCTTCCGCCGCTCCGCTGGTCTAGACTTTCGTCTTCCCCTTTTCACGGGCCTTGCCATGAGACCCAGTGCCATCAGCGCCGACGTCCTTTTCGAGGAGTTCCGCTCCAGCCTGCGCTGGGAGTGGGTGGCGGGCCTGGGGGCCTCGGAGCGCCGCTTCGACGAGATGGCCGTGCGCTCGGCGCGCTCGGGCGCCGATCTCGTCGGCTACCTGAACTACATCCATCCCTACCGGCTGCAGGTGCTGGGCGAGCGTGAGATCGCCTATCTGACCAACGCCACGCCGCAGGACTGCCAGCGCCGCGTGGCACGCATCGTCACGCTGGAGCCGCCCGTGCTGGTGCTGGCCGATGGTCAGACGGCGCCCGAGGCGCTGCTGTCCATGTGCGAGCGCGCCCACATTCCCATGTTCGCCACGCGCGAGCAGTCGGCCTTCGTGATCGATGTGCTGCGTGCCTACCTGGCCAAGCATTTCGCCGACCGCACGACCATGCATGGCGTGTTCATGGACATCCTGGGCATGGGCGTGCTGATCACGGGCGAATCGGGCCTGGGCAAGAGCGAGCTGGGGCTGGAGCTGGTGACGCGCGGCAACGGCCTGGTGGCCGACGATGCCGTGGACCTGTACCGCATCAACCAGACCACGATCGAAGGCAAGTGCCCCGAGCTGCTGCAGAACCTGCTGGAGGTGCGCGGCATCGGCCTGCTCGATATCCGCGCCATCTTTGGCGAGACGGCCGTGCGCCGCAAGATGCGTCTCAAGCTCATCGTGCACCTGGTGCGCAAGGAAACCATGGAGCGCGAATACGAGCGGCTGCCAGCCGAGCCGCTGACGCAGGATGTGCTCGGCGTGCCCGTGCGCAAGGTGGTGATCCAGGTGGTGGCGGGCCGCAACATCGCCGTGCTGGTGGAGGCGGCCGTGCGCAATGCCATCTTGCAGCTGCGCGGCATCGACACCTACCAGGAATTCGTGCAGCGCCACCGCCGTGCCATGGAACGCGGCGACACCTTCTAGCGGTCTGCGCCGTCGTGGCGTCCGGCGGCCTGTTGCCTGGCCCCCACTGTTTTCCCCGGGATTGTTTGCGGACCGTGCGCCCATGTTTGCGCGCGGTGCGTTGTCGTTGTTTTCTCAAATAAGAATAATTCTCATTTTCTATAATTCGGGCAGATGCCGTATCCGGCCTGTGTCCCGACGGGCTGCGGGCCTGGATGCGGCGCATTTTCTTCCGCCTTGAAAGCCCTCCCGGATGTCCTCTCGTTCCCGCACCGGCCTGCCGCGCGCAGGCGCTGTCAGCCCCTTCGCCCCCGTTTCACCGTTCCACGGCCTGGGCACCATCGCCCGTGTCTGCGCCATGGTTGCCGCTGCCGCTTTGCCCGCCGCCTCCTGGGCGGCCGACGCCGAACTGGGCGAGATCACGGTGCGCAGCACCACCGATCCCCAGGCACTGCCCACCGTGGCGCCGGGCGGCCAGGTGGCCAAGGGCGCGGGCCTGGGCGTGCTGGGCCAGCGCGATGTGATGGATACGCCGTTCAACATCACCTCCTACACGGCCGAAGGCATTGCCGACCAGCACGCGACCACGCTGATGTCGGTGCTGGAAAACGACCCCTCCGTGCGCTTCACCACCAACACCGGCCACGCCTACGAGAACTTCACCATCCGCGGCCTGGGTGTGAATGCCTCGGAACTGGGCTTCAACGGCCTGTACGGCCTGGCGCCCGATGGCCATGTGCCCACCGAGATGATCGAGCGCGTGGAAGTGCTCAAGGGCCCGGGTGCGCTGCTGAGCGGCATGACGCCGGGCGGCGCCGTGGGCGGCACCATCAACCTGGTGACCAAGCGTCCGCTGGCCCGGGACCTCACGCGCGTGACCACCATGTTCAGCAGCTCCTCGCAGCTGGGCCTGCAGGCCGATGTGTCGCGCCGCTTCGGCCCGGAACGCCGCCTGGGCATACGCATCAACGGCAGCACCTCGGGCGGCGATACCGAGATCGACGGCCAGAACCGCCGCCATGGCCTGGGCGCACTGGCGCTCGACTACCAGGGCGACGGTTTCACGCTGGGCCTGGATGCCTACAGCTACCGCTCCAACATCCGTGACGGCAGCCCGATGATGGTCAGCATGCAGAACCTCAAGCAGGTGATTGCAGCGCCCGACGCCAAGACCAATCTCTTCCCGGGCATACGTGCCCAGCAGCAAAGCGATGCGCTGATGCTGCGCGGCTCGGTGGACCTGGGGGCGGACTGGACGCTGTTCGGCTCGGTGGGCAGCGGCAAGCATTCCTATGACGGCATGCTCAACGGCACGCGCGTGGTGCTGCGCGCCCAGGGCGACGGCTCGGCCGTGGGTCAGACCTACAACCAGTACGGCTACACCGACAGCATGGCGGCCGAGTTCGGCGTGCGCGGGCGCCTGCGCACGGGCAGCGTGAACCATCTGCTGGTCGCCTCCGTGAACTGGATGAACCAGAAGGGCGGCCGCGCGGCCGTGGCCACCAGCGCCAGCTACATCACCAACATCTACGACCCTGCGCCCATCACGCTGGCCGGCCCCTACGGCGCCATCAAGCAGGAGCGCGACGACGTGCTCAGCAGCCTGGCCCTGGCCGACACGCTGAGCTGGGGTGGCGACACCGTACAGCTCACCGTGGGCGCGCGCCTGCAGCGCGTGAACCAGAAGATGGCGCGCTATGACGAACATGCCATCTCGCCCGCGCTGGGCCTGGTGGTCAAGCCCTGGGGCGATACGGTCTCGCTGTACGCCAACCATGTGCAGGGCCTGAGCGCGGGCTCCATCGTCGGCGCCACCTACGCCAATGCCGGCGAAGTGTTCGCGCCTTACAAGACCAAGCAGTTCGAGATCGGCGCCAAGTGGCGCACGGGTGATTTCACGCAGACGGTCTCGCTGTTTCAGATCGAGCGGCCTTCGTCCGTGGTGGAGACTGCGACCAACCGCCTGCTGATGGATGGCGAGCAGCGCAACCGGGGCCTGGAGTGGAATGTGTTCGGCGAGCCGCTGCGCGGCACGCGCGTGCTGGGCGGCCTGGCCTATACGCAGGCCATCCAGAGCAAGACCCAGGGCGGCGCGCGCGACGGCTACGGCGTCTACGGCGTGCCGCGCTGGACGGCCAACCTGGGCGGCGAGTGGGATGTGCCCGCGCTGCCGGGCGCCACGCTCACCGGCCGCCTGATCTACACGGGCGCGCAATGGGTGAATTCGGCCAACACGCTGAAGATGCCCAGCTGGACCCGCGTGGACGTGGGCGCGCGCTATGCCACCCGCATCGCGGCCAAACCCGTCACCTTCCGCGCCACGGTGGAGAACCTTTTCGACAAGTCCTACTGGGCCGGCAGTTTCAATGACAACTTCGCCACCACGGGCGGCCCGCGCACGGTGCGTGTCTCGGCCACGGTGGACTTCTGACGCCATGGCGCAAGCTGCACGACAAGGCCTGTGCGTGGCCGCCTCGCTGCTGTGCCTGCTGGGCGCAGCCGTCCATGCCGGTGAAGACATGACGGCAGCCGCATCGCGGCAGGCCCTGGCCGCACGGCCGGGCACGCTGGCGCCGGGCCAGGCGGCCACAGGGGTCCTGGCTGCCGGTGGGCGCGAGTCCTGGCGCGTCGATCTGCCCGCCGGCCATGTGGTCCAGGGTGAATTCGAGGGGCAGGGCGTGGCCCTGGACCTGGAGGATGTCCAGGGCCGGCACCTGCGCCGCCTGGCGCGAGCCGATGGCGGCGCGCAGTCGCTGATGTGGGTCACGGAGGGAGCCGGACGGCAGCGGCTGGTGGCCAGGCGTGTGGCCCTGGCTGACCCCGGTTCCGGCGGTGAGGCGCAAGAAGCGGGGCGCTTCGCGCTGCGGCTGACCTCCAGCCTGGCGCCTGCCGGCAACAAGGCCTCGGCCACCTCCGAGCCTCCGGCACTGCAAAGCCCGCGGCTGCGGGCTCTGGCGCAGGCAATCCAGCGCGGCGCGGGTGCTGGTGTGGCTGCCGACGCCTTCTGGCGGCGCGTGCAGGAGGAAGGAACACCCATGGTCGAGCCTCTGTCCGAGGGGCACTCCCTGGTCACCTTCCTATGGCGCGGCCAGCCGCGTGCGGGCATGCAGGGCGTGCGCCTGTTCGGCAGCCCGGCCGGCAACCATGATCCGCTGCAGCATCTGCCCGGCAGCGATGTCTGGTGGGCCAGCTTCCGCATGGCGGACAACGCCAGGCTCAGCTACCGGCTGGCGCCCGATGTGCCGCTGATCGAAGGCTCGGCCATGGAGCAGCGCCGCGCCCTGCTGGCCACGGCGCAGCGCGATCCGCTCAATCCCAAGACCTTCCCGCAGCCGCCCGAGGGCGGCTTCATCGATGTCTTCCAGGGCGCCTCCGTGCTGGAGCTGCCCAAGGCCCCACCCCAGCCCTGGACGGCGCCGCGCGCGGGCGTGGCGCAAGGACAACTGGTGCAGCACCGCCTGCGAAGCCGCGTGCTGGGCAACAGCCGCGATGTCTGGACCTACCGCCCGGCGGGCGGCCAGGCGCCCGAGGCGCTGCTGGTGCTGTTCGACGGCAATGCCTATGCAAAGCAGGTGTCCACGCCCACCCTCATCGACAACCTCATGGCCGACGGCCTGATCCCGCCCACGGCCGTGGTGCTGGTGGACAACGCCAGCCCGCAGGCACGCGGCAGGGAATTGCCGCCCAACACCGCCTTCGCGCGCTTTCTGGATGAGGAGCTGATGCCCTGGGTGGAGGAGCAGGGCCTGGGCCAGCCTGCGGCGCGCACGGTGATTGGCGGCTCCAGCTTCGGCGGCCTGGCCTCGGCCTATGCGGGCCTGGTCAATGCGCGCTGGTTCGGCAACGTGCTGAGCATGTCGGGATCGTTCTGGTGGTCGCCGGCCGGCGAGGTGCCGGGCTGGGTGCAGCGCCGCTATGCCCAGGAGCCGCGCCAGCCCGTGCGCTTCTATCTGGATGCAGGCCGCTACGAGCGTGCACGCGGCGGGCAGGACGGCATCCTGGAAACCAACCGCCACCTGGCCGACGTGCTGCGCGCCAAGGGCTACGAGGTCACGCAGGCCGAGCATGAAACCAGCCATGACTACCTGCAATGGCAGGGATCGCTGGCCTGCGGCCTGGTGGCCCTGCTCAACCCCGGGCGCTTTGCCCAGGGCCTGCCGGCCTGCGAGCGCATGCCGGACAGCACGTCCGCACTTCCCTGAGGCCGCCAAGGCCAATGTTTGAACTTCCTGGCGATACAGCAATCATTGAAAGAATGAACACATTGAATGCAAATCATTCCCGGCGCCACATCCTGGCGACGATGGGCCAGGGCGCGGGCATGCTGGTCACGCTGCCTCTGGCACTGTCCATGGCCCATGCGCAGACGGCAGCGGTCGGCAAGACCGTGACCGTGCCGCACGCCAAGGGCGAGATCCAGGTGCCCTTCAAGCCCGTGCGCGTGCTGGTGTTCGAGCTGGCGGCGCTGGACACGCTGCAGGCGCTGGGCGGCGAGGTGCGTGGCGTGCCCGAGTTCAAGATGCCGCCGCTGCTGGCCCGCTATGCCGATGCGAAATACGCACGCATCGGCAGCCTGTTCGAGCCCGACTACGAGGCCGTCAAGGCGCTGTCGCCCGACCTCATCATCGTGGGCGGCCGCTCCGAGGCCAAGTACAAGGAGCTGTCGCGCTTCGCCCCCGTGCTGGACCTGAGCGTCAGCGACCAGCACCAGATGGCCGATATCTACCGCAACATCCGCACGCTGGGCGCCGTCTACGGCCTGCAGGACAAGGCCGAGGCCGAGGTCCGGGCCGTGGAGCAGGCCATCGCCGCGCTGCATGGCAAGGCGCAGAACGCGGGCAAGGGGCTGGTGCTGCTGACCTCGGGCGGCAAGCTCAGCGCCTACGGTCCGGGCTCGCGCTTCGGCATGCTGCACGATGTGTTCGGCGTGAAGCCGGCCATCGACAACCTGACGGTGGCGCGCCATGGGCAGGTGGTCTCCTTCGAGTTCCTGCTCAAGACCAATCCCGACTGGCTGTTCGTCATCGACCGCGACGTGGCCATCGGCCAGGATGGCAAGACCGCCCAGCAACTGCTGGACAACCCGCTGGTGCGCGCCACCAAGGCCTGGCGCGGCAAGCAGGTGGTCTATCTGAACGCAGCCAACTGGTACACCCTGTCCAACGCCGGGCCGGGCGCGCTGAAGGCCAATATCCAGCAACTGTCGGATGCCTTTGCCCGCACATGACGCCAAAGCGTTGAGCCCGCCTGTCGCCACCGCGCACGCCGTGCCCATGTCACGCCCCTCTCGCCAGGCCCTTGCCTGGCTTTTCGCGCTGGGCCTGCTGCTGGCGCTGTCGCTGGCCAGCCTGATGGTGGGCGCGGGCGACATGCACTGGAGCGTGCTGTGGTCGCGCAGCGAGGACGACCTGGCCAGCCAGGTGCTGGTGTACAGCCGCGTGCCGCGCACGCTGGCCCTGTTGCTGGCCGGCGCGTCCATGGCGGTCTGCGGACTGCTCATGCAGATGCTGGCGCGCAACCACTTCGTGGAGCCTTCCACCGTGGGCACGGTGGAGTCGGCCAGCCTGGGCATGCTGGCTGCGTTCCTCTGGGTGCCGCACTGGCCGGTGATGGCCAAGATGGGAATTTCGGCCGTGGCGGCACTGCTGGGCACGGCGCTGTTCCTGGCCGTGCTCTCGCGCATCCGGCTGCGTTCGTCGTGGATGGTGCCCCTGGTCGGCCTGGTGCTGGCCGGCGTGCTGGAGGCTGCGGGCAGCTTCGTGGCGCTGCAGTTCGACATGATGCAGGCGCTCAAGTCCTGGTCCAACGGCGATTTCTCGCTGGTGGTTCAGGGCCGCTACGAGTTGCTGTGGTTGTCGCTGGGTGTCACCGCCCTGGCCTGCCTGGCGGCCGACCGCTTCACCGTCGCCGGCCTGGGCGAGAGCTTTGCCACCAATCTGGGCCTGAACTACCGGCGCCTGGTCTGGCAGGGGCTGGTGGTGGTGGCCGTGGCCACTTCCGCCGTGGTGGTCACGGCCGGCAGCCTTCCCTTTGTGGGACTGATCGTACCCAACGTGGTGCGCCTGGTCCTGGGTGACAACGTCCGCCGCAGCGTGCTGTGGGTGGCGCTGATCGGCGCGGGCCTGACCCTGCTGTGCGATCTGGTCGGGCGCATGCTGATCGCGCCCCATGAAATCCCCGTGGGCACCGTGCTGGGCGTGCTGGGCAGTGCCTTGTTCCTGGCGCTCATCCTGCGCCGCCGCAAGGACCGTGCATGAGCAGCCTGCCGCAATCCGTTGCTTGCGCCGATCCGGCTGCGCGCAGTTGGGGCCGGGGCCGACGCCTGGCGCTGCTGGGAGGGCTGGCGCTGCTGTGCCTGCTGGCCTTCATGACCGTGGGCGTCAGGACCGACTGGGCCTTCGTGCTGGAGCACCGGGGCGCCAAGGTGCTGACCATGGCCCTGGTGGCCTGCGCCATCGGCCTGTCCACCGTGGTGTTCCAGACCGTGTCGCACAACACCATCCTCACGCCTTCGGTGATGGGGCTGGATGCGCTGTACCTGTTCGTGCAGGCGGCCATGGTGCTGATGCTGGGCGCGGCAGGCGTGTCCGCCATGGGCGAGGTCGGGCGCTATGCGCTCAACATCGTGCTGATGGTGGGCTTCAGCGTGCTGCTGATGCGCTGGCTCTTCGTGGGCCATGCCAGCAGCCTGCACCTGATGCTGCTGGTGGGCATGGTGGGCGGCATCTTCTTTCGCAGCCTGGCGGGGCTGGCCATGCGCGTGCTCGATCCCAATGAGTTCACGGCGCTGCAGGACCGCATGTTCGCCAATTTCAACGCGGTGAACCTGCAGCTGCTGGTGCCGTCGCTGCTGCTGATCGCGCTGGGCAGCGCCTGGATCTGGCGCCAGCGCCACGTGCTGGACGTGATCTCGCTGGGGCGCGGTGCCGCCATCGGCCTGGGCCTGGACTACGATGGCCGCGTGCTGCGGCTGCTGGCCGTGGTGGCCTGCATGGTGGCCGTGTCCACGGCCCTGGTCGGGCCTGTCATCTTCTTCGGTCTGCTGGTCAGCAACATGGCGTATCACGCCATGGGCACGCGCCGCCATGCCTGGGTGCTGCCTGCGGCCGTGCTCTGGGGCTGCGTGCTGCTCATGGGCGGCCAGGTGCTGCTGGAGCAGCTTTTTCAATTCAATACCGTGCTGAGCATCGTGGTGGAGTTCCTGGGTGGAATCGTCTTCATCGTGCTGCTCATGCGCAAGGGGACCCAATGATCGAGGTGCGTGATCTGCTCAAGCGCCATGGCGGCACGACCGTGCTGCAGGAGCTCAACTTCAACGTGCCCGAGCGGGCGCTGACGGCCATCATCGGCCCCAACGGGGCCGGCAAATCCACGCTGCTGTCCCTGGTCAGCCGCCTCATGCCGATCACGGAAGGCCAGGTGTTGGTGGCTGGCCGCGACGTGGCCACCACGCCCACCGAGGCGCTGGCGCGCATCATGGCCATCCTGCGCCAGGACAACCAGAGCACGCTGCGCCTGACGGTGCGCGACCTGGTGGGCTTCGGCCGCTTTCCGCACAGCAAGGGCCGGCTGGGCCCCGAGGATGTGCGCCATGTGGACGAGGCGCTGGAGTACCTGCAGCTCACGCCGCTGGCCGAGCGCTTTCTCGACGAGTTGTCAGGCGGCCAGCGCCAGCGCGCCTACATCGCCATGGTGCTGTGCCAGGACACGCCTTTCATCCTGCTGGACGAGCCGCTGAACAACCTGGACATGGCCCATGCCGTCAGCATGATGGGCCTGCTGCGCCGCGCCGTCACCGAACGCGGCAAGACCGTGGTCATGGTGCTGCACGACATCAACTTCGCCTCCTGCTACGCCGACCACATCATCGCGCTCAAGGACGGCCGCCTGGCCGTGGCGGGCACGCCGGCCGAGGTCGTGCAGGACGAGGTCCTCAGCAGCCTCTACGGCATCCCCGTCAGCGTGCACGAGGTCAAGGGCCGCAGGCTTTGCCATTACTTTGGCTGAACATGCGGCGTTTCGGGCTTGGCGCTTGAACCTGGCGCGGCCTGAGGCGAGGGACACCAAGCAAGGGCCTAAGCCGGCCGCGCCTGCCCGTATGCCCCCCTCCCCCGCGAAGCGGGTAGAGAGGCGCCGTGCAACGGGGGGGAAGCGGCGTAAGCCGCTCAGGGGGTGCTTTTCTTCTTCAACAGCATGGAGTCGCCATAGCTGAAGAAGCGGTACTCCTGCGCGATCGCATGGCGGTACAGCGCTATCACCTGCTCGTAGCCGGCGAAGGCGCTGACCAGCATCATCAGCGTGCTCTTGGGCAGGTGGAAGTTGGTGATCAGCAGATCGACCACCTGGTACTCGAAGCCCGGTGTGATGAAGATGCGCGTATCGCCTGAGAAGTTGCCCGTCTGGGCCCAGGACTCCAGCGTGCGCACCGTGGTCGTGCCCACGGCGATGATGCGGCCGCCGCGCTGGCGGCAGCGTTCCAGCGCGGCCAGGGTGGCCAGCGGGATTTCGTACCACTCGCTGTGCATCTGGTGGTCGGCCAGGTTCTCGGTCTTCACGGGCTGGAAGGTGCCGGCGCCCACGTGCAGCGTGACGCTGGCGCGTTCGATGCCGCGCTCGGCCAGGCGGGCCAGCACGGCGTCGTCGAAGTGCAGGGCGGCCGTGGGTGCGGCCACGGCGCCGGGGCGGGCCGCGAAGACGGTCTGGTAGCGCTCGCTGTCTTCGGCGGCATCGGGGTCGTTGCCGGTTTCCTGGTGGCGCTCGATGTAGGGCGGCAGCGGCAGATGGCCGAAGCGCTCCATCAGCTCATGGGGCGTCTCGCCGCGCGGGCCTTCAAAGCTCAGGTGGAACAGCGGGCCGTTCTCGTCGGGCCAGCGGCCACGCAGCACGGCGTCGAAGCCGCCACCGTTCTTGCCGCCGCACAGGTGGATGCGCGAGCCGGGCAGGGGTTTCTTGCTGACGCGCATGTGGGCCACGACGTCGTTGCCTTCCAGTACGCGCTCGACCAGCAGCTCCAGCCGGCCGCCGCTGGCCTTCTCGCCGAAGATGCGCGCCTTGATCACGCGCGTGTCGTTGAACACCAGCAGGTCGCCGGGCTGCAGCAGATCGGGCAGCTCGTGGAAGATGCGGTCGGCGGGCGGGTTGGCATCGTCGCGGCCGTCGAGCAGGCGCGAGGCACTGCGCTGGGCGGCAGGATGCTGGGCAATCAGCTTCTCGGGAAGCTCGAAGTCGAAATCGCTGAGCGAGAACACACGGGACAGGGAGGACATGCAGTGCTTGAGGGCCGGACATGGCCCGTTCCAAGTTCGTTGAACGGAAGCTGGCAATTGTCGCAAACCCTGGGGTCATCCCCGGAATTGCCGGTGATCACCTGGCCATGGCGGCCTGGGGCTGGCGCTCGAACTCCAGCCACAGCGATTCCAGATCGGGGAAGTCCCAGTCCGCAGGGTCTTCGCGCGCGATGATGCGGTCGTTGCCCTGGCTTTCGGACAGGTCCTCGATCTCCGGCGTGATGCGGCAGGACTGGCGCAGCGAATAGAAGACCTTGACGCGCGGCGCCAGCAGGCTGGCCGGCGAGGCATCGACCACCACCGCCAGACGCTGCGAATGCAGGCGCACCAGCGAGCCCAGCGGGTAGATGCCCACGGTCTGCACGAACTGCTCGAACAGCCGCTTGTCGAAATGGCGCGGACTCCACTCGGCCATGCGACGCAGCGCCTCCGAAGGCGGCCAGCCCTTCTTGTAGGGCCGGTCCGAGGTGATGGCATCGTAGACGTCGCAGATCGCCGTCATGCGCGCCAGCAGGCCGATGTCGCCCTGCTGCAGCCCGTCGGGGTAGCCGCTGCCGTCCACCTTTTCATGG
The DNA here is from genome assembly GCF_043104845.1 of Delftia sp. WSY_7. Lineage (NCBI taxonomy): Bacteria > Pseudomonadati > Pseudomonadota > Betaproteobacteria > Burkholderiales > Comamonadaceae > Delftia > Delftia sp. WSY_7. The sequence goes on from NZ_JBICLB010000034.1 coordinate 314,746, forward strand.
TGGTGCAGGCAGGCATCGATGACCTCGTCGTCCAGGCCCAGCGGGCGCAGCAGCTGCTCGCCGTGGCGTGGATGGGCGCGCATCAGCGCCCATTCGGCGTCGTCCAGCGGGCCGGGCTTGTTGAGCACGGTCACCGGAATGGCGGTCTTGCCCAGATCGTGCATGAGGCCGGCCATGCCGGCCTTGCGCAGGCTGTGGTCGTCCAGGCCCATGCGCTTGGCCAGGGCCACCATCAGCGCGCACACGGCCAGACTGTGCATGTAGGTGTAGTCGTCGGCGGTCTTCAGGCGGGCCAGGCCGATCAGCGCATGGGGATTGCGTGCCACGGAGGCCGTCACATCGTCCACCAGCTGTCCGGCGGCAGAGGCGTCCACGGGCCGGCCCAGCCGCGCATCGCTGAACAGGCGGCTCAGCAATTGCCTGGCCTGGGCGCAGGTCTGGGCCGCGCGGCGCAGCTCGGTGGCGGTGGAGATGGGGGCCGTGCTCTGCTCGGACGCAGGGCGGGCGTTGTCGGGGATCTGGTGGCGAAGCTCGTCCTGCGGGTCGAAGCGCAGGCAGGGCACCTGCACGCCCACGTCCAGGCCTTTGCGCACATCGATCCAGACCTCCTGGATGGAGGTGGCGCGCAGACGCTGGAGATCGGCCTCGGAGCGAAGCAGGAAACGGGTTCGCCAAAAGGGATGCTCCATCCAGGAGCCGCAGAACTCGTGCAGGAACATGCCCAGAGTGACATGCTGGACATTGATACGCTTCAACATGGCATTCGGTGGCGGGGTAACACTACGTAACGTCAGCGTGCATGGTAGCGGCTTCCCCAGAGACCCGGGGCGTCAAGGGTGCTTTGGGCAGGGCCGGCCGGCATGAACGTGGCGTGTTGCCTACACCTGTATATTCATACACTATGCTGCCAGCCAACGCGCATGTTCTGAAACAGGAAAGCCCATGCCCCTGAACGTCTCCTCTGCCTTTCCCGACCTGGGGCGCGACGCCCCTGGTGGCAAGGCCGCGCGCGCCGGCAAGGCAAAGGCTGGCGCAGGCAAGGGCGGCGCCAGGAAGGCCGGCAAGGCCTCGGCCACTTCGGGCGACAAGGCCGCCACGCCTGCACAGTCCGCTGCCAGGCCTGCCGCCAGTCCCGCGCAGAAGGCGCTGCAGAAAATGGGACTGGTGCGCGACATCGACCTGGCGCTGCACCTGCCGCTGCGCTATGAGGACGAGACCCGCATCACCGCGCTGCGCAATGCGCGCGAAGGCGATACGGTGCAGATCGAGGCCACGGTCACCCACAGCGAAGTGCAACTGCGCCCTCGCCGCATGCTCAAGGTCACGGTGGACGACGGCACGGCCGAATGCGTGCTGACCTTCTTCAGCTTCTACCCTTCGCACCAGAAAACCCTGTCCGTGGGCGCGCGGCTGCGCATACGCGGCGAGGTCAAGGGCGGCTTCTGGGGACGGCAGATGCTGCACCCCGCGTTCCGCGCGGCCGGGGGGGATCTGCCCACGGCGCTCACGCCCGTCTATCCGGTGGCGGCAGGACTGCCCCAGGCCTATATCCGCCGCGCAGCGGCCACGGCCATGCTGCGGGCCGACCTCTCCGATACGCTGCCCGCAGGAGAGCACCCGCCCGTGGCCCATTTCCACGGCAACGGCGGGCTGCCGCCGCTGTTCAGCCTGCGTGACGCGCTGCAGTTCCTGCACCATCCCACGCCCGATGTGGCCCTGGCCACGCTGGAAGACCATTCGCATCCGGCCTGGCAGCGCCTGAAGGCCGAGGAACTGCTGGCCCAGCAACTGTCGCAATACGAGGCCAAGCGCGAGCGCGCGCGGCTCAGGGCGCCCGTGCTGCGCGCATTGCCCATGGACAGCGTCCAGGGACTGGCGCGCCAGTTTCTCGACCAGTTGCCCTTTGGCCTGACCGGTGCCCAGCAGCGCGTGGTGGGCGAGATCCTCGCCGACATGGAGCGCCGCATGCCCATGCACCGGCTGCTGCAGGGCGATGTGGGATCGGGCAAGACGGTGGTGGCGGCGCTGTCGGCCGTGGCCTGCATCGAGGCCGGCTGGCAGTGCGCGCTGATGGCGCCCACCGAAATCCTGGCCGAGCAGCATTTCGGCAAGCTGGTCGGCTGGCTGGAGCCGCTGCTGGCTCCGCTGGGCAAGCGCGTGGCCTGGCTGGCCGGCGCGCAGAAGAAGAAGGAGCGCACCGCCATGCTGGAGCTGGTCCGCAGCGGCGAGGCGGCCCTGGTGGTGGGCACGCATGCCGTCATCCAGGACCAGGTGGAGTTCAAGAACCTGGCGCTGGCCGTCATCGACGAGCAGCACCGCTTCGGCGTGGCCCAGCGGCTGGCGCTGCGCCAGAAACTCGCAGCCTCGGGCATGGAGCCCCATCTGCTGATGATGAGCGCCACCCCGATCCCGCGCACCCTGGCCATGAGCTACTACGCCGACCTGGATGTCTCCACCATCGACGAGCTGCCGCCTGGGCGTACGCCCATCGTCACCAAGCTCATTGCCGACAGCCGCAAGGAAGAAGTCATCGAACGCATCGGCGCCCAGGTCGCCCAGGGGCGCCAGGTCTACTGGGTGTGTCCGCTGATCGAGGAAAGCGAGGCGCTGGACCTGTCCAACGCCACGGCCACCCACGCCTACCTCAGCGAGATGCTGCCCGATGTCATGGTCGGCCTGCTGCATTCGCGCATGCCCACGGCCGAGAAGAAGGCGGTGATGGAGCTGTTCTCGGCCGGCGTCATGGGCGTGCTGGTCTCCACCACCGTGATCGAAGTGGGCGTCGATGTGCCCAATGCCTCGCTCATGGTGATCGAGCATGCGGAGCGCTTTGGCCTGTCGCAACTGCACCAACTGCGCGGGCGCGTGGGACGGGGCGCTGCAGCTTCGGCCTGCGTGCTGCTGTATTCGGTGGGAGACAGCGGCCGCCTGGGCGAGACGGCCAAGGACCGGCTGCGTGCCATGGCCGAAACCAACGACGGCTTCGAGATCGCGCGGCGCGACCTGGAGATTCGCGGTCCGGGCGAATTCCTGGGTGCGCGCCAATCAGGCGCTCCCATGCTGCGCTTTGCCGATCTGGAGCAGGACCTGATGCTGCTCGACTGGGCCCGCGAGCTGGCGCCTCGCATGCTGGAGCAGCACCCGCAACTGGCCCAGCGGCATGTGGACCGCTGGTTGGGCGGCAAGGCCGAATTCCTCAAGGCCTGATGGGCCGGCCCCCGCTTGCGGGATGTTTCTGTTACGTATTTTTACGCGCACGGGCGCTGCCCGGTGGCGGCCTGCTCCGCAGGCCTGCAGCCCGCGCCAGGCAAGGTTTGCGTGTGCGTTGTAGCTGTCGGTAGGGAGCGCTTCATGCGGTCCTGGCGGTGACATCTGCGCGCGGCGACGGCATTGAGTATTTGTGACATTTTGGTACATTGAGTCGCAAAAAACAGGGTAGGTCCATCCGGGAGGGGATGGCCTGCCACTCCTCCCCACGCTTCCCCACGGGGAGGACGGCCGTGATCACTCTTGTGTTGTCCCATCTTTCTGAGAATGAGGAGCCGTCCACATGAATGAAGCCGTTCAAGCGAATGAACTCGTCGAGACCTCCTGGCGCATGGGCCTGGTGGCCCTGTCCTATGGCATTGCCGTGCTGGGCTCCTTCGTGGCCCTCACGGCGGCGCAGCGCATCCGCGGGCGCACGGGAATCAGCTGGCTGAATCTGCTGGCGGCCGGCACGGCGCTGGGCGGCATAGGCGTGTGGTCCATGCATTTCACGGGCATGCTGGCGCTGAACCTGGGCATGGGCTCGGGCTACTCCATGGTCGAAACCCTGGTGTCCCTGGTGGCTGCCGTCGCTGCGACCTCGGTGGCGCTGGCCTTTGTCGCGCGGCGGCCCGAAAGCGGGTTGCGCGTGCTGGGCGCCGGCACCCTGCTGGGCCTGGGCGTGGCCTTCATGCATTACCTGGGCATGTACGGCATGCGCTTTCCCGGCTTCATCGTCTGGTCCGTTCCCACCGTGGTGCTGTCCGTGACCATTGCCGTGGCGGCGGCCAGCGCCGCTCTTTGGCTGTCGTTTCGCACCGGCTCGCTGGGCATGCGGGCGCTGGCGGCTGCCGTGATGGGGGCGGCAGTATGCTCCATGCATTACACGGGCATGGCCGCAGCAGACTTTGTATGCATTTCCGAGACACAGCGGTATGCTCGGCCGCAAGGTTTTGCCGTGATCAGCGCTTTGGACCTTCCCGTCTTTACCGTGATCGTGGCCATAGGCCTGGCAGCATTGATAGGCATGGACCAGCTCATGCAGCAGCGCGACCGGATGCGCCGGCCGCTGCACTAGGTGGATAAATGCAAAAAGCCGGCAGGTCGGGGAGCGCGCAGTGGTCATGCGTGGACGAGGACTGGCACAATCGAAATAGGACAAATCCTAGAGTCTGCACAGGAACTTTTGAGGGGAGCACCCCGGCAACCGGGCCGCAAGGCCTGGTTGCACAAAGGTTTCGGCCCAGGTTCCAGGTCTAAGACCATCGTATTTCCCGAGGTTCCCTCCCAGACACAGCTCGCCAATGACACTTACCGAACTCAAATACATCGTGGCCGTGGCACGTGAAAAGCATTTTGGCCGCGCCGCCGAAGCCTGTTATGTGTCCCAGCCCACGTTGTCCGTGGCGATCAAAAAGCTGGAGGAGGAGCTCGATGTCAAGCTCTTCGAGCGCAGTGCCGGCGAAGTGTCGGTCACGTCGCTGGGAGAGGAGATCATCCGGCAGGCGCAAAGCGTGCTGGAGCAGGCCGCCGAGATCAAGGAAATCGCCAAGCGCGGCAAGGACCCGCTGTCGGGCGTGCTCACGCTGGGCGTGATCTACACCATCGGCCCCTACCTGCTGCCCGATCTGGTGCGCAACTCCATCCTGCGCACGCCGCAGATGCCGCTGATGCTGCAGGAGAACTACACCATCAAGCTGCTGGAGATGCTGCGCACGGGCGAGATCGACTGCGCCATCGTCGCCGAGCCCTTCCCCGACACCGGCCTGGCGCTGGCGCCGCTGTATGACGAGCCCTTCATGGCTGCCGTGCCCAGCACCCATGCGCTGGCCCAGAAGGACCATGTCTCCACCAGCGATCTCAAGAACGAGACCATGCTGCTGCTGGGCTCGGGCCACTGCTTCCGCGACCATGTGCTCCAGGTCTGCCCCGAGTTCGCACGCTATGCCAGCAATGCCGAAGGCATTCGCCGCACCTTCGAAGGTTCGTCGCTGGAGACCATCAAGCACATGGTGGCCGCCGGCATGGGCGTGACCCTGGTGCCGCGCCTGTCCGTGCCCGCCGATGCGCTGGAGACCACGGCGCGCCGCCGCAAGACCGACGAGCCGCACATCCGCTACCTGCCCATCCTCGAGGACGACGGCTCGGCCCCGCCCACGCGCCGCGTGGTCCTGGCCTGGCGCCGCAGCTTCACGCGCTACGAGGCCATCGCCGCCCTGCGCAACGCGGTCTACGCCTGCGCCTTGCCCGGCGTCAAACGCCTGTCCTGATGACTGCACCGCTGCGCGGGCCGTGCCTCCAGGGCCACCGCGCTTGCGTTATCGTTGCTTTCGGTCTCCGGGCGGTCTGCCCGGGGCATATTCCATCCGTACGAAGTTGAAAGGGATCCCATGGCCAAAAATGCCAGCAAAGACAAGTCCGGTGCAAAGAAGCCAGAGGCCGTGCAGGCCGCCAAGACCGTGCAGGCAGCGACGGCCGATGTCGCACCGGTGTCCGTGCGCTCCAGCGCCATCCACATCGGCATCAGCGACAAGGACCGTGCCGCCATCTCCAAGGGCCTGTCGGCCCTGCTGGCCGACACCTACACGCTCTATCTGACAACGCACAACTTCCACTGGAACGTCACGGGCCCGATGTTCAACACACTGCACACCATGTTCATGGGGCAGTACACGGAACTGTGGAACGCCGTTGATCCCATCGCCGAGCGCATCCGCGCCCTGGGCCATTTCGCACCGGGCTCCTATGCCGACTTCGGCAAGCTCACCAGCCTGGCCGACGTGCCCCACGATCCGCCCAAGGCCCTGGAGATGGTGCGCATCCTGGTGGCAGGCCATGAAGCCGTGGCACGCACGGCGCGCAGCCTCTTCCCGCTGGCCGACAAAGCCAGCGACGAGCCCACGGCCGACCTGCTGACCCAACGCCTGACCGTGCATGAGCAGACCGCCTGGATGCTGCGTGCCCTGCTTGAAGAGTGATGCTGCACATGCCCCAAGCACCTGCCACGGCCCGGGAGTGATGACCGCGCATGCTCCGGACCTGGATTGACGCACACGCCGCCACGAGCGGCCTGTGCCTGGTACTGGCCGCCTTGGGCGGCCTTTTTTTCTACCTGCGCCTGCCCGCCGCCGCGCGGCTGCGCCATGCAGGCCTGCCGATGCCACGCGCCGCATGGCAGGGCCTGGTTGCGGCGGGCCTGCTGGCCGCGCTGGCCCTGGGCGTGATGGTGCGCGACATGCTGGGCCTGGGCCAGCCCGCAGGCTGCGACTCCTGCACCGACTGGCCGGTGCTGGACGATGCCCTGCACCAGTGGCTTGCTGGCCATGCCACCGATGCCTGGGTGCGCCCCGTGGTCGCCTTCACCCAGCTGGGCCATGTGGGCTGGATGGTGTCGCTGTCTGTTGCCGTGCTGGCGCTGCTGCTGTGGCGCCGCGACTGGCTGCATGCGGCCGCCTGGGTGGTGGCCACGGCGGGAGTCGGCCTGTGGATACGCGCCATCAAGACCAGCGTGGGCCGCCCGCGCCCCGTGGGCGGCTGGGTGCCCGAGGGCGGCTTCAGCTTCCCCAGCGGCCACAGCGCCGGCACCTTCGTGCTCTATCTGATGCTGGCCTGGCTGCTGCTGCCGTACCTGCGGCCTGCCTGGCGCTGGTGCGTGGGCCTGGCGGCCCTGGCCGTTGCCCTGGGCGTGGGGGCCAGCCGCGTCGTGCTGCGCGTGCACTATGCCAGCGATGTGCTGGCTGGCTGGCTGCTGGGCCTGGCCTGGATGGCGCTGGTGATCTGTGCCGTGGAGTGGGCGCAAACCCGCGTTGCCGGCAGGCGCGGCTGAGGCGCGCCGCCGAGCCCGCCCGCCCAGCGGCGACAATGCGGGCATTTTCGAATGTGATGCGTGCGATGGTCGGCCCACGGCCGCCATCGGCGCCCAGACGCCATGCCTACCTCCTCCTCTACGCCCATGCCTGCGCCCCGGCGCAGCAAACTGTCGCTCTACCTGGACTTGGTCCGCTTCAACCGGCCGGCCGGCTGGCTGGTCCTGGTCTGGCCCACGCTGGCCGCACTGTGGGTGGCGGCGGGCGGGTTTCCGGGCTGGCATCTGCTGGTGGTCTTCGTGCTGGGCACGGTGCTGATGCGCAGCGCCGGCTGCTGCATCAACGACATCGCCGACCGCGACTTCGACCGCCACGTCAAGCGCACCACGCAGCGCCCCATCACCTCGGGACTGGTCTCGGTGAAGGAGGCCGCGCTGTTGGGCGCGGCCCTGGCCCTGGTCTCGCTGGGCCTGGTGCTGACCACCCGCTGGGAGGCCGTGGCCTGGTCCGTGCCCGCCGTGCTGTTCACCATCCTCTACCCGTTCACCAAGCGCTTCTTCGCCATGCCCCAGGCGTTTCTGGGCATCGCCTTCAATTTCGGCATCGTCATCGCCTTCGCCGCCGTGCAGGGGCAGGTGCCCGCCACGGCCTGGATTCTGTGGTTGGCCAACATGTTCCTGGTGCTGGCCTATGACACCGAATACGCCATGGTGGACCGCGACGATGACCTCAAGATCGGCATGAAGACCTCGGCCATCACCCTGGGCCGCTTCGACGTGGTGGCCGTCATGGGTTTCTTCGTGCTCTGCGGTCTGCTCACGGTCTGGGCGTTGGCGCCCTTCGGCCTGGCCTGGCCTTTCTGGCTGGGCCTGGCCGTGGCTGCGGCCCAGGTGATCTGGCACTTCACCCTGATCCGCCACCGCACGCGCGAAGGCTGCTTCGTGGCATTCAGCAAGAGCCACTGGATCGGTGCCAGTCTGTTCGCGGGTGTGGCGCTGGGGTTTGCGCTGCGCTGAGGGCTCAGCGCTGAAAAAAGAAGGGAGGCCGGTGCCTCCCTTTTGCATGGTGCCTGGGGCGCGCTGCGCCTGGCTCAGCGGCCGAATTCGGCGGCCAGCTCCTTGGCCCGTGTTTCCGCCGCCCGCATGGCGGCCACGAAATGCTCGGGCACCTGCTGCGCCTGCAGGTGCGTGATGGCGGCGTGGGTGGTGCCTCCCTTGCTGGTGACGCGCTGGCGCAGCACCTCGGCGCTTTCGGTGGAGCGGGCGGCCAGTTCCGAGGCGCCCTGGAAGGTGGCCACGCCCAGGCGGTAGGACTGCTCGGCCGTGAGGCCCATGTCCACGCCAGCCTGTGTCATGGCTTCGAGGAACAGGAAGACATAGGCCGGGCCCGAGCCCGACAGGGCGGTCACGGCGTCCAGGTGCGCTTCCTGGTCGACCCAGACGAACTGGCCCGTGGTGGCCACCACCTGCTCGATGGCGCTCTTGCCTGCGGCATCGACCTGGGCGCATGCGAACAGGCCCGTCATGCCCTTGCCCACCAGGGCAGGCGTGTTGGGCATGGCGCGCACGATGCGGCCCGTGCCCAGCCACTGGGCGATGGAGTCCGTGGGAATGCCGGCGGCCACGCTCAGGTGCAGGGCCTGGGCGGTATGCGGCGCCACGGCCTGGGCGGCTTCCTTGAAGGTCTGGGGCTTGACGGCCCAGACCACGATGCCGGCACCGTCCAGCGCGCTGGCGGCGGCCGCGGCATCGGCATGGGCCGTGATGCCGAAGTTCGTGCGCAGCGCATCGCGTGCAGCCTCGAAGGGTTCGACGACGACGATGCGGTCTGCGGATTGGCCCTGGCCGATCAGTCCGCCGATGATGGCGCTGGCCATGTTGCCGCCACCGATGAAGGCGATGACAGGAGAGGCTGTGGAAACGGTGTTCATGCTGGTGGCGGTGGAGAAGGAAAACGAAGAGTTTAGAGCGTGTTCCCACCGTGCCAGCGCATGTCCACGCCATGGCTGGCGGCCAGGTCCAGGGGCTGTGCCGGGGCGCCGGGCCGCTGGCGCAGGGTGAGCGCGCAAGGGCCCTCTCCGCGCGTGGCAAGGCGCTGGCGCAGTGCGTCGGAGGTCGCCAGTGCCTGCGCGCCTTGCAGCAGCAGGTCGAACCCCGGCAATGCCAGCCGTGCGCCCTGGTTGTCCAGCCTCTGCAGCGGCAGGTCCGGGCCCAGCAGCGCCCGGTAGCGGTCCAGGCTGGCGTCCAGATCGTGCACGGCGACGGTCAGCGAGGCCACGCCCAGCGCGCCGTTGGGATGCTCGCGCACGCTGCCTTCGGGCACGCGCAGCGCGCGCGGCGTGACGTCGCCGCACAGGAAGGGCAGGTCGGGCGTGGCGTGGCGCGCCGTCTGCCACAGCAGTTGCGCGCCGTCGGGGCGTACGCGGCCCCCATCCACGGGGCCGACCAGGGTGTCCAGCCCCCGCCCGCGCGCCTCGGCCAGGGCCTGGGAGGTGCTGCCGGGCAGCAGGGCGAAGTCCACCAGCCCCTCGCCATGGTCGCGCAGCGTGCGGTACCAGCGCTCTTCGGGCGCCGGGGCGGTCCAGGCAATGATCTCCAGGTAGGCGCCATCGGCAAACACGACCAGCGCGTTGTGCGAGGTGCGGCCCGGATGGCGGCCGCCGATGGCGACCTGGAAGCCCAGCGCGCGGTAGTCCGCCACGGCGGCCTCGAGGTCCTGCACGGCGATGACGATGTGGTCCAGCGGAAGTGCCATGAATGCTCCTGTGTTGTAAGGGGGGGCCGTCCGGATTCTCAGTCTTCGAGCTGGATCTTGTTGTCCCGCACGAAGCGGCCCCAGCGCTCATATTCCTGGCGCACCCAGCGGTCGAGGGCGGGTCCGTCCGTGGCCATGACTTCGAAGCCCGACTGCATGAGCTTGCTGCGGATGTCGGGCGTGTTCAGCGTGGCCTGGAAGTCTTCGGTGAGCTTGTGCACCGTGGCGGCCGGCGTGGCGGAAGGCGCGAAGACGCCGATCCACGAATAGGCCTCGAAGCCCGCAAAGCCCGATTCGGCCACGGTGGGCACGTCGGGCAGCTCGGGCAGGCGCTTGAGGCCGGTCACCGCCAGCGGCTTGATCTTGCCCGCCGAAATCTGGCCGCGCAGCGCCGCGTAGCTGAGCAGCGTGAGGTCGGACACATTGCCGAGCACGGCCTGCACGGCCGGGCCGCCGCCGCCATAGGGCACATGCAGCACGTAGGTGCCCGAGCGGCGCTTGATGTCCTCCATCACCAGGTGGTTCATGGACCCCAGGCCGGTCGATGCGTAGCTGTATTTGCCCGGGTTGCGGCGCGCCAGCTCCAGGAAGCCGGCCAGGTCCCTGGCGGGCACCGAGGCCGAGGCACCGATCACCAGCGGAAAGCGCAGCGCCAGCGACACGCCCGTGAAGTCCTTGAAGGTGTCGTAGGGCAGCCGGGACTTGGCGATGGGATTGATGGCATGGGTGTCGAAGCTGAACAGCAGGGTGTTGCCGTCCGGGGCGGACTTGGCCACGTACTGGGTGGCGATCTGGCTGGCGGCGCCGGGGCGGTTCTCCACGATCACCGGGCGCCCGGCCACCTCACCCAGGCGCGGCTGCAGTATGCGGGCGGCGATGTCGGTGCTGCCCCCCGGCGGGAAGGTGATGACCAGCTTGAGCGGGGCGGCGCCCTGCGCGGATGCCGTGCCGGACGGCCCCAGCAGGGATGCGGCGGCCATGGCCAGCAGCAGCTGGCGGCGTGAGGGTGGATGGGGCATGGTAAGGCTCCTTTTCAAGCGCATTGGCGGGCAGGAAATCGGGAATCTGTGCGTGGGGCTGGCGTCAACCCATCCATTGGCTCACCGGCACGGCCGTGTCCTGGAGCTCTTGCGAGATCACATCCACCAGCGCCGGGCCGTCGTGCATCAGCGCGGCCTTGAGCGCGGCTTCGAGGTCTGCCGGGTCATGCACCTGCCATGCCTTGACGCCGAAGGCCTCGGCCACGCGGGCATGGTGGGTGCGGTTGAAGTCGACGGAGAAGTAGCGTTCATCGTAGCCGGACTTCTGGCTGGCCTTGATCCAGCCGAACACGCTGTTGGAGAACACGATCATCTTCAGCGGCACGTTGCGGCGCACGATGGTTTCCAGCTCGCCGCAGGTGAAGCCGAAACTGCCGTCGCCCATGACCGCGACCACCACGGAATCGGGCTGGCCGATGGCTGCGCCAAAGCCGGCGGACATGGCAAAGCCCAGCGCCCCGTGCGCGCGGTTGGTGATGAAGTGCCGGCCGGCCTGGGGCGCGTCGAAATAGGCCGTGAAGTAGGGACAGGGCGTGCCGGGGTCGGCCACCACGATGGCGCGCGCGGGCAGCAGGCGGTTGAGCGTGTCCACCACGCGCTCGGGCTTGATGGGGCGCTCCAGCGAGGCGGCCAGCGGCGCGAAGAAGGCCTGCTTGGCGGCGCGCGCGGTGGCTGCCAGCGCGGCGCCGTCCGCGGCATCGGCGGGGCGGCGGGCGATGCGCTGCTGCACGGCCGCGTGCAGCGCCTGCAGGCCCAGCAGGGCGTCGCCCACCAGGGCTACGTCGGTGCGGTAGTTGGTGCCTATGGTCATGGCGTCCACGTCCAGATGGACGATCGTCACCTTGCGCGAGGGCATCTGCCAGTGCTCGGTGGTGGTGGAGCCGGCCCGGGCGCCGATGAACATCACCAGATCGGCCTGCGCCACCACGGCGCGCGTGGCCTCGACGCCGCCATTGGTGCCCACCACGCCGGCATTGAGCGGATGGCTGCCGGCAAGACTGCCCTGGCCGCTGACGCTGGAGCACACGGGCGCGTTGAGCAGGGTGGCCAGCGCATCCAGCGCGGCGCCGGCGCCCGCGATGAGCACGCCGCCGCCGCAGATCAGCACGGGGGAGCGTGCCGCCACCAGGTGGTCGGCCGCCTCGGCCACGGCCGCCGGATCGGGCGCGGACCGGTAGGCGGGATAGCGGTCATGGCCGGGCTGGGCCCAGACATCGGCCGGATCCAGTGCGTGCTTTTGCACGTCATAGGGCAGACAGATATGGGTGGCGCCCGGCCGGCCCGTGGTCATGGCGCGAAAGGCGCTGCGCACGGCATGCGGAATCTGGTCCACGCGGTCGATGGTGGTATTCCACTTGGTCAGCGGCCTGTACAGCGCCTGCTGGTCCAGTTCGGTCAGCGGGAACTTGCCGCGTGCGCCCACGGAGACGTCCGAGGTGATGCCCAGCACGGGCACCGAGGATTCGTTGGCCTCGGCCAGGCCGGGCAGCAGGTAGGTGGCGCCGCCGCCGCTGGGGCCTTCGCACACGCCCACCTTGCCGGTGACGCGCGCATAGGCGTCGGCCATGTAGCCGGCGCTGCGCTCGTCCCGCGTGAGGATGTGGTCCATGCCGTGGTCCAGCCGCGCCATGGCGTCGTAGAAGGGCAGGCTGGTGTCGCCGCACAGGCCGAAGATGTGCTTGACGCCGTTGAGCTGAAGCATGCGGACCATGGCGTCGGCGCCATTGAAAGCGGTGGTCATGTCGGGAGTCTCCGGGCAGGTTGGCTGAGGGGTTTTTAAGAAACCATTTCAGTATACTTAAAAGTATCCAAAGCGCCAGAGGGCACAATGGCGCCATGAAAATCTCCAACATCCGCCACGAACGGGGCTCCAGCGTCTACAGCACGCTGCGTGACATGGCCATTTCCTACGAGTTCAAACCGGGCGAGCGCCTGAGCGAGAGCGAACTGGCGCTGCGCCTGGGCGTGAGTCGCACGCCCGTGCGCGAGGCACTGACGCGGCTGGTGGCCGACGGTTTTCTGCTGCCCGCCAGCCGCGGCTACATGCGGCGCGAGCTGGACGTGAAGGAGTCACTGGACCTGTACGAGGCCCGCGTGGCCGTGGAGCGCGAATGCGTGCGCTTGGCCGTGGAGCGCGCCACCGATGCCCAGATCGACGAGGCGCGGGCCTATCTGGAGCAGAGCCAGCGCGTGGCCTCCGACACGCCGGTGCGGCAGCTGGTGGACCTGGACGAGGGATTCCATCTGCGCATTGCCGACATGGCTGGCAATGCCGAGCTGCGGCGCATGCTGGTGAGCCTGAACGAGCGCATCCGCTTCATCCGGTGGATCGACATGGAGAACGTGGGGCGCGCCTCCACCCAGCACGAGCACCTGGAAATCCTGCAGGCCTTGAGCGACCGCGACGCCCAGGCCAGCGAGCGCCTGATGGCCGAGCACATCGGCCTGCGGCGCGAGCAGATCGTGGAGGCGATTGCGCGCGGTCTGACGCGCATCTACCTGCCGCAGGAGCAGGTGCAGGCCACGCCCTGAAGCGCCTTCAGGGGGCGCAGGGCGTCGAGGGCCGGTAGGCGGTGACCAGGATCTGGTTGGCCTGCGCCGGGTTGAAGTTGTCGTCGCTGGCGAACACCAGCACGCGCGTGCCATCGGGCAGCGGCGGGCCCCAGGACATGGCCTCCATGTTGTCCAGCCGCCCGCGCTGAACCGTGGACAGGTCCGCAATCAGCTGCTTGGCTGCCACCTGCGGCGGGTTGCGCATGAAGCTGTCCATGGCCAGCGTATCGGGCGCTTGCAGGCCGATGCGGTACAGCCGCGCGCCAAAGCCGTGGCCCGGGCTGTAGGAGCGCTCCAGTACCAGCAGATGGTCGGGACCGTCCGGCAGGATTTCGCTGATGCCGTTGACCTCGCGCTGGGGCAGGGCCCAGCTGGCGGCCGGCACGGCATCGGGCTGGTAGGCGATCTGGCGCAGCAGCCGGCCGTCGTCCAGGCTGACCAGGCTGATGCGCACGGGCGCGCCTGCCGTGGCGGCGCTGGCGCGCGGTCCGTCCTGGCGCAGCGGCGCCTCCAGGGCCAGCCAGGCCTGCTGTCCGTCCGGCGTGACGGCCAGCCCCTCGAAGCCGAAGTTCGAGCGCAGGCCCGGCCTGCCGTCCTTGTCCTTGAATGCGTAGAACCACCGCGCGATCTGGCGGCCCGTGGCGTCGGTCCTCACCAGCGAGGTGCCAAAGCCCCGGCCCGGGTCGCCTTCGTCGGTCCACAGCAGGCCGCCGTCCGGCAGCAGGCGGATGGCTTCGGGGTCGGGCACGGGCTGGGTGGCGGGCGCGGCATGGCGCGGGCGCAGCCAGTGGCCTTCGGTATCCAGCAGCGGGTGCACTTCGGTGACCTGCGCCTGCCAGGGGCTGGGGCCGGCGCGCTGGCCGGCGTCCAGCGGCTCTATGCGCAGGCGCATCCAGCGCGCGGGGCCGCGGGCCGAGCGGTCATCGCTGATGGCCACGTAGTCGCCGCGCTGCGTGTCGTAGTCCAGGCCCGAGATGCCGCCGGTGGTGGCGCCATGGATGGGCTCATCGCGCGCAATCGTGGTGCTGCCCAGCCATTGCAGGCGTGCGCAGGCGGTGGGCTGCGGGACCGGCAGCGCCTGCGGTGGCGCGGCACAGCCTGCCAGCCACAGGCCGCAAGCAACCAGGCTGGCAAGCCGGCGCAAGACAGTCAGCCTCAGGCCGCCAGCGCGGTCTGGGCCACCGCATGCTCCCAGCGCGCCATCAGCTCGTCGGCGCGGTGCTTGTCCAGCGTGGGCACGAAGCGGCGCTCGGCCTTCCACAGCGCCGACAGTTCCTCGGTGCTCTGGTACACGCCCGAGGACAGGCCCGCCAGGTAGGCAGCGCCCAGGGCCGTGGTCTCCACGCAGGCCGGGCGCACGACAGGAATGCCCAGCAGGTCGGCCTGGAACTGCATGAGCAGGTTGTTGACGCAGGCGCCGCCGTCCACGCGCAGTTCGCTCACCGGCGCGCCGCCGCTGGCCACCGCATCGCGGCTCATGGCCAGCAGCAGGGCGGCGCTCTGGAAGGCGATGGATTCCAGCGCGGCCCGCGCAATGTGGGCCATGGTGGTGCCGCGCGTCAGGCCCGTGATGGTGCCGCGCGCATCGGGCTTCCAGTAGGGGGCGCCCAGTCCGGTGAAGGCCGGCACCATCATCACGCCGCCCGAGTCGGGCACGCTCTCGGCCAGTTGCTGCACCTGGCCGCTGTGCTCGATGGCGCGCAGCCCGTCGCGCAGCCACTGGACCACGGCGCCGCCCACGAAGACGCTGCCTTCCAGCGCATAGGCCGGCGCAGCGCTGGGCTGTGCCGCAGCGGTGGTCAGCAGGCCGTTGGCGGAGGTCTGGAACACGCCGCCCGTGTGCATGAGCATGAAGCAGCCCGTGCCATAGGTGTTCTTGGCCATGCCGGCGGAAAAGCAGGCCTGGCCGAAGAGGGCGCTTTGCTGGTCGCCGGCCACGCCGCCGATGGCGATCTCGCCGCCCAGCACCTCGGCTGCCGTGCGGCCGAAATCGGCGGCGGAAGGCAGCACCTCGGGCATCAGCGCGCGCGGAATCTCCAGCAGCGCCAGCAGATCGTCGTCCCACTGGTTGGTGTGGACGTTGAACAGCATGGTGCGGCTGGCGTTGGAGACATCGGTCACATGGCGGTGTCCGCCCGTGAGCTGCCAGATCAGCCAGCTGTCCACGGTGCCGAAGGCCAGTTCGCCGCGCTCGGCGGCGGCGCGTGCGCCATTGACGTTGTCCAGGATCCAGCGCAGCTTGGTGCCCGAGAAATAGGCGTCGATCAGCAGGCCGGTCTTTCGCTGGATGGTGTCGGCATGGCCGGCCTCGCGCAGCTGGGCGCACAGCGGCTCGGCGCGGCGGTCCTGCCAGACGATGGCGTGGTGCAGGGGCTGGCCTGTGGCGCGGTTCCAGACCACGGTGGTCTCGCGCTGGTTGGTGATGCCCAGGGCGCGGATGTCGGCCGCCGCCAGCCCGGCCTTGGCCAGGGCCTCGCGCGCCGTGGCCAGCTGGGTGCGCCAGATCTCGCGCGGATCGTGTTCGACCCAGCCGGGGCGGGGATAGATCTGCGGCAGCTCCAGCTGGGCAGAGGCCACGATGCGGCCCTGGGTGTCGAAGACGATGCTGCGCGAGCTGGAGGTGCCCTGGTCCAGGGCAAGCAGATAGGTCATGGTGCGGTATCCAGGAAAAGCAGGGCCGGTGCGCGTGTCCTGTGCGGGCGGTGGCGCAGCGGCTGCGGAAAACTTATTGCGCCACCACGCATTGCACCTCGGCTTCGCGAAGCAGTGCGTCGAAGGGCGCAGGGGGCGCGGTATCGGTGAACAGGCGGTCGATCTGGTCCAGGCGTGCCAGCTCCACCATGGCCTGGCGGTGAAACTTGCTGTGGTCGGCGGCCAGCCAGACCTCGCGCGACTGGGCAATGATGGTCTGGGCCACCTTGACCTCGCGCATGTCGAAGTCGCGCAGGCTGCCATCGGGCTCGATGGCCGAGATGCCGATCAGGGCGATGTCCACCTTGAACTGGCGTATGAAATCCACGGCGGCCTCGCCCACGATGCCCCGGTCGCGCGTGCGCACCACGCCGCCGGCCACGATGACTTCGCAGTCCGCGTTGGAGCTGAGGATGGCCGCCACGTTGAGGTTGTTGGTGATCACGCGCAGGCCCCGGTGCTTGAGCAGGGCCTGGGCCACGGCCTCGGTGGTGGTGCCGATGTTCAGGATCAGCGAGCAGCCGTTGGGAATGGCCTCGGCCACGGCGCGCGCAATGCGCGACTTGCCTTCGGCATGCAGCACCTGGCGCTGGGGGTGGCCCAGGTTCTCGACCGTGGCGCTGGGCACGCGCACGCCGCCGTGAAAGCGCACCATCAGCCCGGCATCTGCCAGCTTCTGAATGTCGCGGCGCACGGTCTGAAGCGTCACGCCCAGGATCTCGGCCAGCTGCTCCACCGTGGTGGACTGGCGGCTGCGGACTTCGTCCAGCAGCTGTAGTTGGCGGGGGTTGGTGTTCACGGCAAATCCATCGGAGGGGCGATCGGGGGGACGGGTGGATGGTCGGGCAGTCAATCGGGCCGGGCGACGGGTTTATAGCGCATTTGACGCGGCCAGCCGTGGGCTGGGGAACTTTAAAACGAAGAAAAAGGAACAGCACCTAGGGTATGTGTTGATGGGCTGCGATCCGGAAAGAACAAAAATGAAGACGTTCGGGCCTTCAAACGCGCTTTGGAGGCCCGCCTTTCTCCTTGTTCAAATGCTGCCCCGGTGGCGGCCTCGCCAAAAGAGGGCAGTCGTGGAACTGGTGTTGGAGAGAATCAGCAAGCGTGTGGGTGGCCAGACCTGGCTGCACCCCATGCACCTGGAACTGGAAAGCCGCGCGGTGACCGTGCTGCTGGGCGCCACGCAGGCCGGCAAGACCAGCCTGATGCGCATCATGGCCGGCCTGGACGTGCCCACCGAAGGCCGGGTGCGCGTCGATGGCGTCGATGTGACCGGCATGCCCGTGCGCGAGCGCAATGTGGCCATGGTCTACCAGCAGTTCATCAACTATCCCTCGCTCACGGTGGCGGACAACATCGCCTCGCCGCTGAAGCTGCGCGGCGATCGCGACGTGGCGCAGCGCGTGCGCGCCCTGGCCGAGCGGCTGCACATAGAGATGTTCCTGGACCGCTATCCGGCCGAGCTGTCGGGTGGCCAGCAGCAGCGCGTGGCCCTGGCGAGGGCGCTGGCCAAGGGCGCTCCGCTGATGCTGCTGGACGAGCCGCTGGTCAACCTCGACTACAAGCTGCGCGAGGAACTGCGCGAGGAGCTGACCCAGCTGTTCGCCACCGGCAGCTCCACCGTGGTCTACGCCACCACCGAGCCCGGCGAGGCCCTGCTGCTGGGCGGCCACACGGCCGTGCTGCACGAGGGGGAGCTGCTGCAGTACGGCCCCACGGCGGAGGTGTTCCACCGACCCAATTCGCTGCGTGTGGCGCGGGCCTTCAGCGATCCGCCCATGAACCTGGTGCCCGCGCAGGCCGTGGACACCGGGTTGGAGCTGCCCGGCGGCGCGCGGCTGCCCATGGCGCTGCCGGTGGGCCTGGCCGCTGCCGGCCCCCTGACCCTGGGCCTGCGCGCCAGCGCGCTGCGCCTGCAGGCCCGGCCCGGGGATGTGGCGCTGCAAGGCGTGGTGGAACTGGCCGAGATCTCGGGGTCGGACACTTTCGTGCATGCCACCACGCCCTGGGGCGAGCTGGTGGCCCAGGTCACGGGCGTGCACCACCTGGACCTGGGCAGCGCGGTCACGCTGCACCTGGACCCGGCCCATGCCTACGTGTTCGGCACGGACGGCGCGCTGCTGCTGGCGCCGGCGCGGCCCGGAGGACGATGAGATGGCCCGCATAGAACTCGATCTGGCCCACTCCTACAAGCCGAACCCGCAGCAGGACAGCGACTATGCGCTGCTGCCGCTGAGCATGGTCTTCGAGGACGGCGGCGCCTACGCGCTGCTGGGCCCCTCGGGCTGCGGCAAGACCACCATGCTCAACATCATGTCGGGCCTGCTGGTCCCCTCGCAGGGCAAGGTGCTGTTCGACGGCCGCGACATGACGCGCGCCACGCCCCAGGAGCGCAACATCGCCCAGGTGTTCCAGTTCCCGGTGATCTACGACACCATGACCGTGGCCGAGAACCTGGCCTTTCCGCTGAAGAACCGCCGCATGCCTGCCGACCGCATCCGCGCCCGCGTGGGCCAGATCGCCGAGATGCTGGAGATGAGCGGCCAGCTCGACCAGCGCGCGGCGGGCCTGTCGGCCGACGCCAAGCAGAAGATCTCGCTGGGCCGGGGCCTGGTGCGGCCCGATGTCTCGGCCGTGCTGTTCGACGAGCCGCTCACGGTGATCGACCCCCAGCTCAAGTGGCAGCTGCGCCGCAAGCTCAAGCAGATCCACCACGAGCTGCGGCTCACGCTGATCTATGTGACGCACGACCAGGTGGAAGCCTTGACTTTTGCCGACCAGGTCGTGGTCATGACGCGTGGCCGTGCCGTGCAGGTGGGCACGCCGGCCCAGCTCTTCGAGCGGCCAAGCCATGCCTTCGTCGGCCACTTCATCGGCTCGCCGGGCATGAACTTCGTGCCGCTGCAGCAGGACGGCGGCCGGCTGCTGGCCGAGGGCCAGTACCTGTCCCTGCCCGCCGCACTGGCCAGCGTGGCGCCCGGCCTGCCCCTGAGCCTGGGCATACGCCCCGAGTACCTGGCACTGGCCTCGGCCGACGCGCCTGGCGCCGTGGCCTGCACGGTGGAACGCGTGCAGGACGTGGGCACGCACCAGCTGCTGGTGGCGCGCCTGGGCGAGCGGCTTCTCAAGCTGCGCTGCGGCGCCGACGCCTTCCTGCCCGCCGCAGGGCAGACCGTCTGGGTGCAATTGCAGGGCCCCCACACCTGCTACTACGTCAACGAGGAGCTGCAGGCATGAGCCAGACCATCAAGCCCGTCAACCAGAAGGCCTGGCTGCTGATCCTGCCGGTCATCATCTGCGTGGCCTTCTCGGCCATCATCCCGCTGATGACGGTGGTGAACTACTCGGTGCAGGACATCATCAGTCCCGACCGGCGCGTGTTCGTGGGCACGGAATGGTTTGCCCAGGTCATGCGCGACGAGGAACTGCACTCGGCCCTGCTGCGCCAGATCGGCTTTTCGCTGGCCGTGCTGCTGGTGGAGATTCCGCTGGGCATCGCGCTGGCCCTGTCCATGCCGGCCCAGGGCTGGAAGGCCTCGGCGGTGCTGGTCGTGGTCTCGCTGTCGCTGCTGATTCCGTGGAACGTGGTCGGCACCATCTGGCAGATCTACGGCCGCGCCGATATCGGACTGCTGGGCGCGGCGCTCAACGCGCTGGGCGTGGACTACAACTACACGGGCAATGCCACCCATGCCTGGCTCACCGTGCTGGTCATGGATGTCTGGCACTGGACGCCGCTGGTGGCCCTGCTGTGCTACGCGGGCCTGCGCTCCATTCCCGACGCCTACTACCAGGCCGCGCGCATCGACGGCGCCAGCAAGTTCGCGGTGTTCCGCTACATCCAGCTGCCCAAGATGCGCGGCGTGCTGATGATCGCCGTGCTGCTGCGCTTCATGGACAGCTTCATGATCTATACCGAGCCCTTCGTGCTCACGGGCGGCGGGCCCGGCAATGCGACCACCTTCCTGTCGCAGTACCTGACGCAAAAGGCCGTGGGCCAGTTCGACCTGGGGCCGGCGGCGGCCTTCTCGCTGATCTATTTCCTCATCATCCTGCTGCTGTGCTTCATCCTCTACAACTGGATGCAGCGCGTGGGCACGGCAGACAAGGAAGGGGCAAGAGAATGACCCCCACGCTCCCTTCGTTCACTGCCCCCCGAGGGGGCTCGGCCTCCCTTGGGGCGGCCCTGCGGGAGGCCGGACATGACTGAAGACCGCCGTTTCCACAAGCGCACGCTGTTCCTCGTCGCCTACCTGCTGTTCGCCGTGCTGCCCATCTACTGGATGGTCAACATGAGCTTCAAGACCAACGAGGAGATCCTGTCGAGCTTCTCGTTGTGGCCCCAGCATTTCACCTGGGCCAACTACCAAACCATCTTCACCGACGCCTCCTGGTACTCGGGCTACATCAACAGCCTGATCTACGTGGCCATCAACACCGTGATCTCGCTGACGGTGGCGCTGCCGGCGGCCTATGCGTTCTCGCGCTACCAGTTCCTGGGCGACAAGCATGTGTTCTTCTGGCTGCTGACCAACCGCATGACGCCGCCGGCCGTCTTCCTGCTGCCCTTCTTCCAGCTCTACACCACGGTGGGCCTGATGGACACGCACATCGCCGTGGCCCTGGCCCACCTGCTGTTCAACGTGCCGCTGGCCGTCTGGATCCTGGAGGGTTTCATGAGCGGCATTCCGCGCGAGATCGACGAGACGGCCTATATCGACGGCTACTCCTTCCCGCGCTTTTTCCTCACCATCTTCCTGCCGCTGATCAAGGCCGGCGTGGGCGTGGCGGCCTTCTTCTGCTTCATGTTCAGCTGGGTGGAACTGCTGCTGGCGCGCACGCTGACCAGCGTGAACGCCAAGCCCATCGTGGCGACCATGACGCGCACCGTCTCGGCCTCGGGCATGGACTGGGCGACGCTGGCGGCGGCCGGCGTGCTGACCATCGTGCCGGGCGCCATCGTGATCTGGTTCGTGCGGCATTACATCGCCAAGGGTTTCGCCATGGGGAGGGTGTGAGGCACCCCCTGAGTCGCTTGCGCGCCTTCCCCCTCTCTGCCCGCTTCGCGGGGGAGGGGGACGACAGCCTCGCGGCGGGGCGGCCCTTGCTTGCTGTCCCTCGCTTGGGGCCGCACCAGTTTCGACGGGCAGTGGTTTTTGTTTCTGAAAGGACTCGTCAATGTTTTCCTGGATGGCCTGGACGCTGCCGGTGGCGGTGTTCTTCAGTTGCATCGTGCTGATGCTGGTGGGCATGACGCTGTGGGAGTTGCGCAGCCCGACCGTGATGCGCAAGGGCTGGCTGCCGATGGCGACGACGCGCGGGGACCGGCTGTTCATCGGGCTGCTGCTGGCGGCCTATGTCAATCTGGCCTGGGTGGGTCTGGGCGAGAAGATGGCGCAGTGGTTCTCGCTGGAGGCCGAGCCTTCGGTGTGGATCAGTTTCGTGCTGTCCATGCTCGTGCTGGCCGTCGTGATGCGCAAAGGCTGATCACTTCATTCCATTTATCGACAGCCGGGTCCGAAGCTCCCCCGGGGCCCGCTGGTGCATGTGCATGTCGGGGAGACAGCAAGAATCTAGGAGACGGCAGATGAAACAACGACTTCACACCATCGCCCTCGCGGCGGCCCTGCTGGCGGCGGGGCAGGCGGCCTGGGCCGGAGAGGCGGAAGCCAAGAAGTGGATCGACGCGGAGTTCCAGCCCAGCACGCTGTCCAAGGACCAGCAGATGGCCGAGATGAAGTGGTTCATCGAGGCGGCCAAGAAGCTGCAGGCCAAGGGCGTCAAGGAGATCGCCGTGGTCTCCGAGACCATCACCACGCACGAGTACGAGAGCAAGACGCTGGCCAAGGCCTTCACCGAGATCACGGGCATCACCGTCAAGCACGACCTGATCCAGGAAGGCGACGTGGTCGAGAAGCTGCAGACCTCGATGCAGTCGGGCAAGTCCATCTATGACGGCTGGATCTCCGACTCCGACCTGATCGGCACGCACTACCGCTACGGCCGCATCATGAGCCTGACCGACTACATGGCCGGCGCCGGCAAGGACTTCACCAATCCGGGCCTGGACATCAAGGACTTCATCGGCACCAGCTTCACCACCGCGCCCGACGGCAAGCTCTACCAGCTGCCCGACCAGCAGTTCGCCAACCTCTACTGGTTCCGCGCCGACCTGTTCGAGCGCAAGGACCTCAAGGACAAGTTCAAGGCCAAGTACGGCTACGAGCTGGGCGTGCCGCTGAACTGGAGCGCCTACGAGGACATCGCCGAGTTCTTCACCAACGACGTCAAGCAGATCGACGGCAAGCCTGTCTACGGCCACATGGACTACGGCAAGAAGGACCCCTCGCTGGGCTGGCGCTTCACCGATGCCTGGCTGTCCATGGCCGGCGCGGCCGACAAGGGCATTCCCAACGGCATGCCTGTCGATGAATGGGGCATCCGCGTGGCCGACGACAAGTGCACGCCCGTGGGCGCCTCGGTCTCGCGCGGGGGCGCCACCAACTCGCCGGCCGCCGTGTTCGCGCTCACCAAGTACGTGGACTGGATGAAGAAGTACGCGCCCAAGGAAGCCATGGGCATGACCTTCGGCGAGTCCGGCCCCGTGCCGGCCCAGGGCCATATCGCGCAGCAGATCTTCTGGTACACCGCCTTCACGGCCGACATGACCAAGCCCGGCCTGCCCGTGGTCAATGCCGACGGCACGCCCAAATGGCGCATGGCGCCCGGCCCCAACGGGCCGTACTGGAAGGACGGCATGCAAAACGGCTACCAGGACGTGGGCAGCTGGACCTTCTTCAAGGACCATGACGCCAACCGCACGGCCGCCGCCTGGCTCTACGCGCAGTTCGTCACCGCCAAGACCACCAGTCTCAAGAAGACCATCGTCGGCCTGACGCCCATCCGCGAAAGCGACATCCGCTCCAAGGCCATGACCGACATGGCGCCCAAGCTCGGCGGCCTGGTCGAGTTCTACCGCAGCCCCGCCCGCGTGGCCTGGACACCCACCGGCAACAACGTGCCCGACTATCCCAAGCTGGCCCAGCTGTGGTGGAAGAACGTGGCCCAGGCCGTCACCGGCGAGAAGACGCCCCAGGGCGCCATGGACAACCTGGCCGAGGAAATGGACCAGGTCATGGCCCGCCTGCAGCGCGCAGGCATGGCGCACTGCGCGCCCAAGCTCAACCCCAAGGGCGACCCGGCCAAGTGGCTCAGCGACAAGCAGGCGCCGTGGAAGAAGCTGGCCAATGAAAAGCCCAAGGGCGAGACGATTGCGTATGACACGCTGCTCAATGCCTGGAAAAACGGAAAAGTTCGATAAGCACCCCCTGAGGCGCTGACGCGCCTTCCCCCGTATGCACGGCGCCCTCTCTCGCTTCGCGGGAGGGGGACGACGCCCTCGCCGCGAGGCGGCTCTTGCTCGGCGTCCCTGAGTTGGGCCGCGTCGGCTTTGGGCGCAATACCCTGCGCTGGCATCACAGTCCATCGTTGGGCGTCCTGGGTCGCCAAAAACACAAAACGAAAGATAGCGAAGAAAAAAATACAAAAACGAGCGAAAATAGCGGAAAACCCGATTCCGTCCCCTTCGCATTGGGCGCAGGCGTGGCGTCCCGGGTGCTGACATGGCGGCTACATGGCGCCCTGTTAACTTGCCCCACATTCCTTCGTCGAAGATCCATGTCCCTCGCTGCTTCCCCTCTGCCCACCGGCCGCGCCGCCCTGCTGGAACGCCTGGCCCAGCCTGAAACCTACGATCTGGCCATCATCGGCGGCGGTGCCACCGGCCTGGGCGTGGCCCTGGACGCGGCGGCGCGCGGGTTCAAGGTCGTGCTGGTGGAGTCGCATGACTTCGCCAAGGGCACGTCCTCGCGTGCCACCAAGCTGGTCCATGGTGGCGTGCGTTACCTGGCCCAGGGCAACATCGCCCTGGTGCGGGAAGCGCTGCACGAGCGCACCACGCTGCTGCACAACGCGCCCCACCTGGCGCAGCCGCTGGCCTTCGTCATGCCGTCCTACAAGCTGCTGGACACGCCGTTCTATGGCATCGGCCTCAAGATGTATGACGCGCTGGCCGGCAAGGCAGGCCTGGGCGCCACGGAATTCCTTTCGCGCTCCAGCACCGTGAAGTGCCTGCCCACCGTGCGGCAGCAGGGCCTCAAGGGCGGCGTCAAATACTGGGACGGCCAGTTCGACGATGCCCGCCTGGCGCTGGCGCTGGCCCGCACGGCCGCTGCCAAGGGCGCGCTGCTGGTCAACTACTGCCCCGCACGTGAACTGCTGCACGAAGGCGGCAAGGTCGCCGGCCTGATCTGCGAAGACTCGGAATCCGGCCAGCGCTTCACGCTGCGCGCCAAGTGCGTGGTCAACGCCACCGGCCCCTGGGTGGACCTGTTTCGCCAGCAGGACGCCGAGGCCCAGGGCCGTCCCGTCAAGCCCATGGTCGCGCCCAGCCAGGGCGTGCACGTGGTCGTGGACCGCGACTTCCTGCCCAGCGACCATGCCCTGCTCGTGCCCAAGACGGCCGACGGCCGCGTGCTCTTTGCCGTGCCCTGGCTGGGCAAGGTCATCCTGGGCACCACCGACACGCCGCGCAACGACCTGGCGCGCGAACCCCTGCCTTTCCCCGAAGAACTGGACTTCATCCTCACCGAGGCAGGCCGCTACCTCACGCGCCAGCCCACGCTGGCCGACGTGCGCAGCATGTGGGTGGGCCTGCGCCCGCTGGTCAAGCCCCAGGACGACGATGGCGAAAACACCAAGAAGATCAGCCGCGAGCACACCGTCATGTCCAGCCGCACCGGCCTGGTGACCGTCACGGGCGGCAAGTGGACCACCTACCGCGCCATGGCCGAAGACGTGCTCTCCGAATGCTTTGCCATCGGCCGCCTGCCGCACCGCCCCGGTGGTGTCACGGCCCGCCTGCCGCTGGCCGGCGCCCCGGCCGAGTCCGCCGTGCACCACCGCATGAACCAGATCCAGGGCCTGCATTCCTACGGCACGGAAGCCTCGGCGGTGCAGGCGTTGCCGGGCAACGACGAATGGCTGGCCGACGGCCTGAACGAAGCCATGGTGCGCTTTGCCGCGCGCTTCGAATACGCGCGCACCGTGGAAGACGTGCTGGCGCGCCGCAGCCGCCTGCTGTTCCTCGATGCGCGCAAGGCCGCCGAAGTGGCCCCGCGCGTGGCGGCCATCCTCCAGGAGGAGCTGGGACACGACGCCGGCCTGGCGGACTTCATGCCGCTGGCGGCGCAGTACCTGCCTGCCTGATCCTGTCCATCTCCATGCACAACGCCCTGCAACGCAGGGCGTTGTGCTTTCTGCGTAAGACGCTTGCGCCACGAATGATTGTCAAAATTGATGAATATATGTACTCGATTGGTTTTATGAATGAGAATGCGGTTCATGGCGCCCAGCTTCAGTGCCAGTGAACAGCAGCCAGCACAAGGCTGACGAGGGAGGGAAGCAAAAAGAAAGCGCTTGAAAGTGCGTTTTCCGCAGGGCAAGGGCCGCGCCCAAGCCCGACGCGGTGGCCCCAAAGCCGCTGCGCGGTCTGTGCCGTCGTCGGCGCGGTCCGTCCGCAGCCAACAATTGCGTTGAGTCTGCCACCCTTTGCCGAGCCCGCGTGGCTCGGCTTTTTTATGGGCGTCTCCGGTGGCATGGGCCGATCGGGAGGCCCGGGCGGCCCCTCGGTTGCCGGCGCCCTTGTGGGCGTTGCGCAACGCTGCCGGGCAGGGGCGGGAAAAGTCGCTAAGGGTTTGACGCGCAAAGGAATTTCTGGGACAATCCCATGCTTCACGTGAAAATCGTGAAGTTATCTGCCCAGTGGAAGCGCCGAGAAATGGTTTTCGGCGTGGACGACGGGCCCAAGACTGACTGGCTGCTCGCGGCCCTTGAGAAGACTCTGGGGCTGTCGGGTGTTTGCTGGAGCAAGTTGGGAATATTGAAATGATCCAAACAGAATCTCGGTTAGAGGTTGCCGACAACACCGGCGCGAAGTCTGTTCAGTGCATCAAGGTGCTGGGCGGTTCTCATCGTCGCTATGCGAGTGTTGGTGACATCATCAAGGTGAGCATCAAGGAAGCTGCACCGCGTGGACGCGTCAAAAAAGGCGAGGTCTACAGCGCGGTCGTGGTGCGCACGGCGAAGGGTATTCGCCGCGCTGATGGCTCGCTCGTCAAGTTCGACGGCAATGCCGCCGTGCTGCTGAACGCCAAGCTGGAGCCTATCGGCACCCGCATCTTTGGCCCCGTGACTCGTGAACTGCGCAACGAAAAGTTCATGAAGATCGTGTCCCTGGCACCTGAAGTTCTCTAAAGGAAGCACCATGAACAAGATTCGCAAGGGCGACCAAGTCATCGTGCTGACCGGCCGTGACAAGGGCAAGCAAGGCGTGGTCTCGGCTCGCAAGGACGACTCCCACCTGCTGATCGACGGCATCAACCTGGTGAAGAAGCACGTCAAGCCGAACCCCATGAAGGGCACCACCGGCGGCATCGTGGAAAAGGCCATGCCTATCCACCAATCCAACGTGGCCATCTTCAATGCAGCGACCGGCAAGGCCGATCGCGTGGGCATCAAGGTGCAAGCCGACGGCACGCGCGTTCGCGTGTTCAAGTCCAACGGCGCCGAAATCAAGGCGGCCTAAGGGGTAACACATGGCACGACTGCAAAAACTGTATCGCGAAAAGATCGCGGCTGAACTGAAGGAAAAGTTCGGCTACACCTCCACCATGGAAGTGCCCCGCCTGACCAAGATCACCCTGAACATGGGTGTGAGCGAAGCCGTGGCCGACAAGAAGGTGATGGACAACGCCGTGGCCGACCTGACCAAGATTGCTGGTCAGAAGCCCGTGGTGACCAAGGCCAAGAAGGCTATCGCCGGCTTCAAGATCCGCGAAGGCCAGGCCATCGGCTGCATGGTGACCCTGCGTGGCGTTCAGATGTATGAATTCCTGGATCGTTTCGTCACCGTGGCTCTGCCCCGCGTGCGTGACTTCCGTGGTATCTCCGGCCGTTCGTTCGACGGTCGCGGCAACTACAACGTCGGCGTCAAGGAACAGATCATCTTCCCCGAAATCGAGTACGACAAGGTGGACGCTCTGCGTGGTCTGAACATCAGCATCACGACTACGGCAAAGACCGACGACGAGTGCAAGGCACTGCTCGCCGCTTTCCGTTTCCCCTTCAAGAACTGAGGTGGCGCATGGCTAAAGTTGCATTGATTCAGCGCGAACTCAAGCGCGAAAAGCTGGCGGCCAAGTACGCTGCCAAGTACGCAGAACTGAAGGCGATCGCCGCTGACGCAAAGCGCAGCGACGAAGAGCGCGACGCCGCTCGCCTGGGCCTGCAGAAGCTGCCCCGTAACGCGAACCCCACTCGCCAGCGCAACCGCTGCGAGATCACGGGTCGTCCCCGTGGCACCTTCCGTCAATTCGGTCTGGGCCGCGCCAAGATCCGTGAACTGGCCTTCGCTGGCGACATCCCCGGTGTCACCAAGGCCAGCTGGTAAGCAAGCAGGAGAGATTAAACATGAGCATGAGTGATCCCATCGCTGACTTGCTGACCCGCATCCGCAATGCACAAATGGTCTCCAAGACCACCGTGACGGCTCCTTCCTCCAAGGTCAAGGTTGCCATCGCCCAGGTGCTGAAGGATGAAGGCTACATCGACGGCTTCCAAGTGAAGACCGACGCTGGCAAGTCCGAACTCGAAATTACCCTGAAGTACTACGCCGGCCGTCCGGTGATCGAGCGCATCGAGCGCGTGAGCCGTCCCGGCCTGCGCGTGTACAAGGGCCGCGACGCAATCCCCCAGGTCATGAACGGTCTGGGCGTGGCCATCGTCACCACTCCCAAGGGCGTGATGACGGATCGCAAGGCACGCGCCACCGGCGTGGGCGGCGAAGTGCTGTGCTACGTGGCCTAACGGACATTAAGGAGAAATACTGAAATGTCTCGCGTAGCAAAGACTCCCGTGGCCATCCCCGCAGGCGTGGATGTGTCCATCAAGGCTGACCAGATCAATGTGAAGGGCACCGGCGGCACGCTGTCGCTGGCCCAGAACGTTCTGGTGAAGATCTCCAACAACGAAGGCAAGCTGTCTTTCGAGCCCGTCAACGACTCGCGCGAAGCCAACGCCATGAGCGGCACCATGCGTCAGCTGGTGAACAACATGGTGGTGGGCGTGAGCAAGGGCTTCGAGAAGAAGCTGTCGCTGGTCGGCGTGGGCTTCAAGGCTTCGGCCTCTGGCGCCAAGCTGAACCTCGCGATCGGCTATTCGCACCCGGTGAACTTCGAAATGCCGGCCGGCATCACTGTTGCCACCCCCACGCCCACGGAAATCGTGGTCAAGGGTGCTGACCGCCAGGCCGTTGGCCAACTGGCTGCTGAGATCCGTGCCGTTCGTCCTCCCGAGCCCTACAAGGGCAAGGGCATCCGTTACTCGGATGAGAAGGTCGTGATCAAAGAGACCAAGAAGAAGTAAGGAGCTGCATTATGTTGACCAAGAAAGAGCAGCGTCTCCGTCGTGCCCGCCAGACCCGCATCCGCATTGCACAGCAAGGCGTGGCACGTCTGAGCGTGAACCGTACGAACCTCCACATCTACGCAAGCGTGGTGTCGGAAGACGGCACCAAGGTGCTGGCTTCGGCCTCGACTGCCGAAGCCGAAGTGCGCACCCAACTGGGCGCCATCGGCAAGGGTGGCAACGTGGCTGCCGCTACGCTGATCGGCAAGCGCATTGCCGAGAAGGCCAAGGCTGCAGGCGTGGAGAAAGTGGCTTTCGATCGCGCTGGTTTCGCATACCACGGCCGCGTGAAGGCTTTGGCAGAAGCCGCTCGTGAAGCCGGCCTGCAGTTCTAAGCGGAGCGGATAGAAATGGCAAAGTTTTCTCCCAAGGTGCAAGACGAAGGTCGTGACGACGGTCTGCGCGAAAAAATGATCGCGGTGAACCGCGTCACCAAGGTTGTGAAGGGCGGTCGTATCCTCGGCTTCGCTGCACTGACCGTGGTTGGCGACGGTGATGGCCGTGTTGGCATGGGCAAGGGCAAGTCCAAGGAAGTGCCTGCAGCCGTGCAAAAGGCGATGGAAGAATCCCGTCGCAACATGATCAAGGTGTCCCTGAAGAACGGCTCGATCCATCACACCGTGATGGGTCAGCATGGCGCAGCATCCGTGATGCTGAACCCCGCTCCCAAGGGTACCGGCATCATCGCCGGCGGCCCGATGCGCGCCGTCTTCGAAGTGCTGGGCATCACCGACATCGTGGCCAAGAGCCATGGCTCGTCGAATCCCTACAACATGGTCCGCGCGACTTTTGACGCTCTGAAGAACTCCACGACCCCTTCGGAAGTGGCAGCCAAGCGCGGCAAGTCGGTTGAAGACATCTTCACCGCCTGATCGGAGTCAATCACATGACAACGCAACAAACCGTGAAGGTGCAACTGGTGCGCAGCCCCATTGGCACCAAGGAATCGCACCGCGCCACCGTCCGTGGCCTGGGCCTGCGCAAGCTGAATAGCATCAGCGAACTGCAGGACACGCCTGCTGTGCGCGGCATGATCAACAAGATCAGCTATCTGGTCAAAGTCCTCTGAAAGGATTGATGATGGAACTCAATAGCATCAAGCCTGCAGCAGGTGCCAAGCATGCCAAGCGCCGTGTCGGCCGCGGCATCGGCTCCGGCCTGGGCAAGACTGCCGGCCGTGGTCACAAGGGCCAGAAGTCGCGTTCGGGTGGCTACCACAAGGTGGGCTTCGAAGGCGGTCAAATGCCTCTGCAGCGCCGCCTGCCCAAGCGTGGCTTCAAGTCGCATCTGCTGAAGTTCAACGCAGAAGTGACCCTGTCCGCTCTGGAACAGCTGGGCCTGGCCGAAGTCGATCTGGCAGCTCTGAAGCAAGCCGGTCTGGTTGGTGAAATCGCAAAGGTGGTCAAGATCATCAAGAGCGGTGAAATCAGCAAGGCTGTCAAGCTCAACGGCATCGGCGCTACCGCCGGCGCCAAGGCTGCCATCGAAGCTGCCGGCGGCAGCATCGCCTGATTAATGATCTGAAAGAAGACATCCGTGGCTACTAGCGCAGCTCAAATTGCAAAAACCGGAAAATTCGGCGATCTTCGCCGCCGTCTGGTTTTTCTGTTGCTCGCGCTGGTCGTTTACCGCATCGGGGCTCATATCCCCGTGCCGGGCATCGATCCAGCGCAGCTGCAGCAGCTGTTCAATGGCCAGCAGGGCGGCATTCTCAATCTGTTCAACATGTTCTCGGGTGGGGCGCTGTCGCGCTTCACGGTGTTCGCACTGGGGATCATGCCGTACATCTCGGCATCGATCATCATGCAGCTCATGACCTACGTGGTCCCTACATTCGAGCAGCTGAAAAAGGAAGGTGAATCGGGTCGTCGCAAGATCACCCAGTACACCCGCTATGGCACTCTGGGCCTGGCGATTTTTCAGTCCCTGGGAATTGCCGTGGCTCTGGAAAGCTCCGCAGGTCTGGTTCTGAGCCCCGGTTTCGGCTTCCGCCTCACGGCGGTGGTCAGCCTGACGGCCGGCACCATGTTCCTGATGTGGCTCGGTGAACAGATCACGGAACGTGGTCTGGGCAACGGCATCTCGATCCTCATCTTTGGAGGTATCGCCGCAGGTCTGCCGAGCTCCATCGGTGGTCTGCTGGAGCTGGTGCGCACCGGTGCCATGAGCATCCTGGCCGCGATCTTCATCGTTCTCGTGGTGGCAGCCGTGACGTACTTCGTCGTGTTTGTCGAGCGGGGACAGCGCAAGATCCTGGTGAACTATGCGCGTCGTCAGGTGGGTAACAAGGTGTATGGCGGTCAGTCTTCGCACTTGCCGCTGAAGCTGAACATGGCGGGGGTCATTCCTCCCATCTTCGCTTCCTCGATCATCTTGCTGCCGGCGACCGTTGTGAACTGGTTCAGTGCAGGGGAATCCATGCGCTGGCTGAAGGACATTGCTAGCACGCTGACCCCCGGTCAGCCGATCTATGTGATGCTCTACGCCACCGCCATCATCTTCTTCTGCTTCTTCTACACGGCCCTGGTGTTCAACAGCCGGGAAACCGCCGACAACCTGAAGAAGAGTGGTGCCTTCATCCCCGGGATCCGTCCCGGTGACCAGACGGCCCGCTACATTGACAAGATCCTGGTTCGCCTGACCCTGGCTGGTGCGGTGTACATCACATTCGTGTGCTTGTTGCCCGAGTTCCTGATCCTGAAGTACAACGTCCCGTTCTACTTCGGTGGTACATCACTGCTGATTATTGTGGTGGTGACCATGGACTTCATGGCCCAGGTGCAGAACTACATGATGTCGCAACAGTACGAATCGCTCCTCAAAAAGGCGAACTTCAAAGCGACACTTGGCAATTGAACTAAGTGATGGGCCTGGCCGGCGGTGCCGGCGGGTCCAGTAAGAGTTAGTAGACGCCCATTCGATCTATCCATCGCGGGCATGTTTCCCGGTCGATAGGCCGTAACGGATGTAGAGTTTTAGGAGAATGAAATGAGAGTTTCGGCTTCGGTCAAAAAAATCTGCCGTAACTGCAAGATCATCCGCCGCAAGGGTGTGGTGCGAGTGATCTGCACGGACCAGCGCCACAAGCAGCGCCAGGGTTGATAGGAAAGTTTGAGGACGAATAATGGCACGTATCGCTGGCATTAACATCCCGCCGCATCAGCACGCTGAAATCGGCCTGACCGCTATCTATGGGATCGGTCGCACCACTGCACGCAAGATCTGCGAAGCCGCTGGCATCGCATATTCCAAGAAAATCAAGGAACTGACTGACGGCGATCTGGAAAAGATCCGCGATCAGCTGACTTCCCTGACGCTGGAAGGTGATCTGCGTCGCGAAACAACGATGAACATCAAGCGTTTGATGGACATCGGTTGCTATCGCGGTTTCCGTCATCGTCGTGGCCTGCCCATGCGTGGTCAGCGTACCCGCACGAATGCACGTACCCGCAAGGGTCCGCGCAAGGGTGCCGCGGCTTTGAAGAAATAAAGAGATTGAAAGATCACTATGGCTAAGTCTCCCGCAAACAACGCTGCACAGCGCGTTCGCAAGAAAGTCCGTAAGAACATTTCGGACGGCATTGCCCACGTGCACGCTTCGTTCAACAACACGATCATCACCATCACCGACCGCCAAGGCAACGCTCTGTCGTGGGCCTCGTCGGGTGGCCAGGGCTTCAAGGGTTCGCGCAAGTCGACTCCCTTCGCTGCCCAGGTGGCTTCGGAAGTGGCTGGTCGTGCTGCCATCGAACAGGGCATCAAGAACCTGGACGTCGAAATCAAGGGTCCCGGTCCCGGCCGTGAATCC
Source organism: Delftia sp. WSY_7 (assembly GCF_043104845.1). NCBI lineage: Bacteria > Pseudomonadati > Pseudomonadota > Betaproteobacteria > Burkholderiales > Comamonadaceae > Delftia > Delftia sp. WSY_7. The sequence goes on from NZ_JBICLB010000034.1 coordinate 347,172, forward strand.
TCGGTTCGCGCCCTGGGCGCCCTGGGCATCCGCATCACTTCCATCGCGGACGTGACGCCGGTTCCCCACAACGGCTGCCGCCCTCAAAAGCGCCGTCGTATCTAAGCTTTTTCACCAAGCCCACCGCCGCCCAGATGTGTAACATCGCGGGCGGCTCCCGTGCTTGTGCACGGCAGATGACACAAAGGAAATCAAGTGGCACGCTATATCGGCCCCAAGGCCAAACTCTCCCGCCGTGAAGGCACTGACCTGTTCCTGAAGAGCGCACGTCGCTCTATCGCCGACAAGTCCAAGTTCGACACCAAGCCCGGCCAGCACGGCCGCACTTCCGGTCAGCGTACTTCCGACTTCGGCCTGCAGCTGCGCGAAAAGCAGAAGGTCAAGCGCATGTACGGCGTGCTGGAAAAGCAATTCCGCCGCTACTTCGAAGCCGCCGACAAGAAGAAGGGCAACACCGGTGCCAATCTGCTGTCGCTGCTGGAGTCGCGTCTGGACAACGTGGTGTACCGCATGGGCTTCGGCTCGACCCGCTCGGAAGCGCGTCAGCTGGTGTCGCACAAGGCCATCACGGTCAACGGCCAATCCGTCAACATCCCTTCCTACATGGTGAAGGTGGGTGACGTGGTCGCCGTGCGTGAAAAGTCCAAGAAGCAGGCCCGCATCGTCGAAGCCCTGCAACTGGCTGGTCAAGTCGGTTTCCCCGCATGGGTGGAAGTGTCGGCCGACAAGGCTGAAGGCACGTTCAAGAAGTCGCCTGACCGCGACGAGTTCGGTGCAGACATCAACGAATCCCTGATCGTTGAGTTGTACTCGCGTTAATTCCGCGCAGCGACATTTCTGTAAAACCGTCCCCCAGCCGCGAGGCATCGCGCTGGGGTGCTTCACCAGCCTTACCGGTGTAACGAGCCGGGGGTATTGAGAGGAAGTCTGCATGCAAACCAATTTGCTGAAGCCCAAGACGATCAATGTCGAGCAGCTTGGCCACAATCGCGCCAAAGTTGTTCTGGAGCCGTTTGAGCGTGGCTACGGCCATACGCTGGGCAATGCCCTGCGCCGTGTCCTGCTCTCGTCCATGGTGGGTTACGCAGCGACGGAAGTGACGATTGCTGGTGTGTTGCACGAGTACTCGTCCATTGACGGTGTCCAGGAAGATGTGGTCAACATCCTGCTGAACCTCAAGGGTGTGGTGTTCAAGCTGCACAACCGCGACGAGGTCACGCTCTCCCTGCGCAAGGATGGCGAAGGCGTCGTGACGGCGCGCGACATCCAGACGCCCCACGACGTGGAAATCATCAACCCTGATCATGTCATCGCCAACCTGTCGCAAGGCGGCAAGCTGGACATGCAGATCAAGGTCGAGAAGGGCCGCGGCTATGTGCCCGGCAACGTGCGCCGCTATGGCGACGAGTCCACGAAGTCGATCGGCCGTATCGTGCTGGACGCTTCGTTCTCGCCCGTCAAGCGCGTGAGCTACGCCGTCGAATCGGCCCGCGTTGAACAACGCACCGACCTCGACAAGCTGGTGGTGGAGATCGAAACCAATGGTGCGATCACTGCCGAGGACGCCGTGCGCGCATCCGCCAAGATCCTGGTGGAACAGCTCGCCGTGTTCGCTCAGCTGGACGGCGGCGATATCGCCAGCGTCTTCGATGCTCCGGCCGGTGGCCGTGGTGCCGCAACCGCCTTTGATCCCATCTTGCTGCGTCCCGTGGACGAGCTGGAACTCACCGTGCGTTCGGCCAACTGCCTCAAGGCAGAGAACATCTACTACATCGGCGACCTGATCCAGCGTACCGAAAACGAGCTGCTCAAGACCCCCAACCTGGGTCGCAAGTCGCTCAACGAGATCAAGGAAGTCCTGGCTTCCCGCGGTCTGACGCTGGGCATGAAGCTGGAGAACTGGCCGCCTGCTGGCCTGGAAAAGCGCTAAGCACTATAATTGCGGGCTCTCCTTTTTGGAGAGCCTCAGTGCCTCGGGCAGTACCTGATACGGCTGCCCGAATTAATCAACAACTTGCGCAAATTCGGTTGAGGCAAGCTGCAGATCCGGTAACGGGTCCAGGCTTGCATCCTTGTTTGCGCAAGCCCTAATTACATATTTTAGGAATAAAGCACCATGCGTCACGGTCACGGCCTCCGCAAACTCAATCGCACCTCTTCGCACCGCCTGGCGATGCTGAAGAACATGATGAATTCGCTCATCGAGCACGAAGCCATCAAGACCACCGTTCCCAAGGCCAAGGAACTGCGCCGCGTGATCGAGCCCATGATCACCCTGGCCAAGGTCGACACCGTTGCCAACCGCCGTCTGGCATTCGACCGCCTGCGCGACCGCGACAGCGTGACCAAGCTCTTCAACGAGCTGGGCCCCCGCTTCGCAAAGCGTCCTGGTGGCTACACCCGTATCCTGAAGATGGGCTTCCGCGTGGGCGACAACGCCCCCATGGCCTTCGTGGAACTGGTCGAGCGCGCTGAAGAAGGCGCCGCCGAAGCCAAGGCAGCTGAATAATCTGCTATAATTTTGGAATACCGCGCGATGGAGCAGTCTGGTAGCTCGTTGGGCTCATAACCCAAAGGTCGGAGGTTCAAATCCTTCTCGCGCAACCAAATTGAAAAGGGCTACGACAACTGTCGTAGCCCTTTTTTCATGCCCTCGCGCCAGGGCAAAGGCCAGGCAGACAGCCCGGCATCAGCCGCCCAGCTGGTTGCCGATGCGCTGGCCCAGCCGCAGGCGCACGCGGTGGGCGATTTCCTGGGCGGCATCGGGGCTGAGCACCTCGCTGATGTGCAGCAGCTCGGTGTAGTGCATGTACAAGAGGCCGCGCAGCGTCTTGAAAGCGGCCTCGTGGTCGCCGCCGCAGACGCTGGCGTCATCGGCCAGCACGCGCTCCACCACGCCGGCCTGCAGCAGCGGGATCTTGCAGATGACGGCGTGGCGGGCGATCTCCAGGTCGATCTCCTGGAGCCGGCATTCCCATTCCTCGGGCAAGAATCGGTTGGCTGGCATGTCGGCTTTTCTCCTTTTTTCACTGCATGGGTACACCGGGGCGAAAGGCACCCGGTCTGGGGATGCTGTCATGTGAGCGGGGCTCGGTGGCCTGGGTCGCCAGGTTTACTGGCCCGGCCTTGATGCCTGTCAAACTTCGGTGGCGCAGGCGCCCGCTGGAAGCCGGGCTCATGCTGCACTGCATCATGATGTCAGTCATGCGGCGCGGCCGCCAGTGCCCGTGCAGGCTGGTGGGCTTTTGCTCCCGGCAGGCCATGCTCTCTCGGCGCCGCTCCGGCAACGCAAAGGATCCACATGCTCGAGAAGATTGCCTCGCTGTTCCGCTACTTCAAGTCGGCCGTGCCGTTCCGGCTGGTGCCGGCGCTGATCGCCACCGCCGTGCTGTTCGGGCTGCTGCTGGTGCCCGTGCCCGAGGGGCTGACGCCCAAGGCCTGGCAGCTGGTGGCCATTTTCCTGACCACCATCGTGGCCATCATCCTCAAGGTCATGCCCATTGGCGTGATGGCCTTGATGGCCATCGTGATCGTCTCGCTGTCCCAGGTCACGTCTGGCTCGTCCAAGGGCGCAGTCACCGATGCGCTGAGCAGCTTTTCCAGCCCGCTGATCTGGCTGATCGTGGTGGCCATCCTGATCTCGCGCGGCCTCAAGAAGACGGGGCTGGGCAACCGCATCGGACTGATGTTCATCGCGCTGCTGGGCAAGCGGACCATCGGCATCGGCTACGGCCTGGCGATCTGCGAGCTGGTGCTGGCACCGTTCACGCCCAGCAACACGGCGCGCGGCGGCGGTATCGTGCACCCCATCATGAAGTCCATCGCCAATGCCTTCGAGTCGGACCCGGCCAAGGGTACGCAGGGCAAGGTGGGCACCTATCTGGCCCTGGTCAACTACCACGCCAATCCCATCACCTCGGCCATGTTCCTGACCGCCACGGCGCCCAATCCGCTGGTGGTGGACTTCGTGGCCAAGGCCACGGGCCAGGCCCTGCACCTGAGCTGGACCACCTGGGCGCTGTACATGCTGCTGCCGGGCCTGCTGTGCCTGCTGCTGATGCCGCTGGTGATCTACCTGCTGTCGCCTCCCGAACTCAAGGCCACGCCCAATGCCGTGGAGTACGCGCGCAGCGAGATGGCCCGCATGGGGCCGCTGTCGGGCAAGGAGCGCGTGATGCTGGGCACCTTCGGCCTGATGCTGCTGCTGTGGGCCAACGTGCCGCAGATGCTGTTCGGGCCTGCCTTCACGCTGGACCCGACGGTGGTCGCCTTCCTGGGCCTGTTCGTGCTGATCATCACGGGCACCATCGACTGGGATGACGTGCTGTCCGAGAAAAGCGCCTGGGACACGCTGGTGTGGTTCGGCGCCCTGGTCATGCTGGCCGAGCAGCTCAACAAGCTGGGCGTGGTGTCCTGGTTCGCGGTGGGCATGAAGAACGCCATCGTCGCCAGCGGCCTGGACTGGCTGCCGGTGGCGGCCATCCTGGTGGGCGTGTTCGTGTTCTCGCACTACCTGTTCGCCAGCACCACGGCCCACATCAGCGCCATGATGCTGGCCTTCCTGACCGTGGGCGCGCAGCTGATTCCTGCCGACTATGTCGTGCCCTTCATGCTGATGATGACGGCCGGCTCGGCCATCATGATGACGCTGACCCACTACGCCACCGGCACTTCGCCCATCATCTTCGGAAGCGGCTATGTCACGCTGGGCAACTGGTGGCGCGTGGGCGCGGCCATGTGCGTGATCGAGCTGCTGGTCTTTGCCGTGGTCGGCAGCGCCTGGTGGAAGCTGCTGGGCCTGTGGTGAGGGCGAAAGCCCTCATGCGGTGGTCCGTGGCTCGCCCAGCGACAGCATGAGCCGGTTGGCCCAGTTGAAGAAGGCCGTGCCGTGCAGCACATCGGAGATGGCGGCATCGTCCAGGCCGGCGGCGCGCAGCGCATCGATGTGGGCGGGCTCCAGCGCAGGCGGCGTCTGGGTCAGCGCCACGGCCGCCGTGACGATGGCGTTCCAGCGCGGCCCCAGGTCCGTGCCCGGACCCTCGTCGAGCAGGCGCTGCACGTCGCCGCCCCGGCGCGAGAAGTGCGTGGCAAAGCGCGCATGGACCGAGGCGCAGTAGATGCAGCCATTGGCGCGCGAAGTGGCAGCGGCCGCCAGCTCCCGCTCGGCACGCGGCAGGCCGGCGTCGGGGTTGTAGAAGATGTCCTTGTCGGTGCGCGTGCGTGCGCCCAGCGTGTCGGGGTCGCGCGCCAGCAGGCGGAAGTAGGGGGACTGCGCGCGTGAGGCATCGACCAGGCCTGCATGGTGGCGTTCGGTCAGCTCGCTTTCGTCCAGCGGCTCAATCCATGGCAGCCAGTCGAGCTGTTCCTGGGTGAAGACCTGGGGAGCGGCGGAGTTCGTTGAGGTCATGGCTGGGCTTGCAGGGTGGTGGGTTGATGGGCGGCCGGGGGCGCGGGGCGTGCAGCCAGCACGCGCAGCCCCGCGACCACGCGGATCTGGAAGGACAGGAAGGACGCCAGCTGGGACAGGATGACGATGTCCGTCTCGCTCCAGCCCGCCTGTTGCAGCGCCTGCAGGGCCCCGGCGCTGGCGTCGCGCGGGTGGTAGGCCAGCAGGTGGGCATGGGCCAGCGCCGCGGCCAGGCGCGCGCCCAGCAGCGCGGCATGGGCCGGGTCCACGGCATAGGCGGGGCCGCTCTGGTCTTCGCGGCTCAGCGGGCCTGCCGGGTAGCGGCCGTACGGCCCGTGCGGGCCGCTGCCGGGCTGAAGGCTTTGTGCACGGCCCCGCACGACTTCGGATGCCACGGCGGCAGCCAGTTCCGCATCTTCGGCCGCCAGCGCCTTCGCATAGAAGGCGGCGCTGCGCGGCTCGCCATGAAGCCCGGCCGTGAAGGCGGCCAGGGCCAGCCGCTCGCGCAGCGAGACCGTGCCGTGCACGGGCTCGGCGGGCGTGAACAGGGCGGCAAAGCTTTGCTGGGCCTGCGTGCGCGCCTCGGTGCGGTGGCGGCGCACGCGGTCCAGGGCGCTGCCGGGGGTGATGCCGGCGAGGTGGTCGATGACGTCGTCCGGAAAACGGGGCTGTACGGTGGTGTTCATGGTCATGCGGCTTGCAGCAGTCCGGCCCGGGCTGCGGGGAGGGAAGAGGGTGCCTGCAGATCTGCACGGCGCCAGCCCAGGGCTGGTGCCACATGGGCGGCCGTCAGCTCGATGGAGCGCAGGATGGCGGCGTGCGGCGGGTCGATGGAATGCACCTGGAAGACGATGTCGCTCACGCGCGCCAGCGCCGTGTCGGCGCGCAGCGAGGCGATGACCTCGTCGGGCGTGCCCACATGCACGTCGTAGGCGGCGATGAGATCGGCCAGCGGCGCCTGTGGATCGACGCGGGCCGCCCACTGCGAGGGCCGGGCGGCATGGCGCCGGGCCACGCGGCGCAGGCCGGCCTCGGCCCAGCGCAGCGCCTCGTCTCGGCGGTCGGCAACGAACAGCGTGCGCGAGCCCAGGATGCGCGGCGCCCGCCCTGCGGGCAGGCGGGCGAGGTAGGCGTCGATGATGGGGTTCTGGATCTCGGACAGCGTGGCCTGCGGCGCGCCTTCGGGCCGTGGCTGGGTGCGCGACAGCATCAGGCCGTCGCCGTTGGCCCCGGCCCGCGCGCCGCCCTCGGCCGAGAACGTGGCCTGCCAGACGCGCTCCAGCAGCTGCGGCGCGGCCGGGTACAGGTGCACGCCACCGGCCAGCGCGCGCCCGGCCCAGGCGTCCTGCAGCACGCCGAAGTTGCGCGCGAAGACGGCGCCGCGCTCGGCGCCCTGCACGCCAAAGGCCTCGAAGGATTCGGCCGTGCCGCCCGTGCCCAGGCCCACCTCCAGGCGGCCGCCGGTCAGCAGGTCCAGCACGGCCGCATCCTCGGCCACGCGCAGCGCGTTTTCCAGCGGCAGCGTGATCACGCCCGTTCCGATGCGGATGCGCCGCGTGCGCGCCGCCACATGGGCCAGGAAGACGAAGGGCGAGGGCAGGCCGCCCTCGCTTTCATGGAAATGGTGCTGGGCTACCCAGGCCGAGTCGAAGCCCTGGGCCTCGGCATGGGCGATCTGCTCGGCCACCAGGCGGTAGCGCTCGCCGGCCGGCACATCGTCGAGCAGGCGGCTGAAGAAGCCCAGGCGCGGGCCGGTGCGGGAGCCGTGGCCACGGTTGGTATCAGGCGGGGTGAGGGACAAAATCAATGCTCCTTTTGCCGGGAATGGCGTCCATGAGTTCGCGTGTGTAGTCGCTGGTGGGGCGCTGGAACACTTCCTCCACGCTGCCCGCGTCCACCACCCGGCCCGCGCGCAGCACCGACACCGTGTCGGCGATCTGGCGCACCACGGCAAGGTCGTGCGAGATGAAGAGATAGGTCAGCCCCAGGTCCTGCTGCAGCTGGGCGAGCAGGGCGAGGATCTGCGCCTGCACCGTCACGTCCAGGGCCGAGACGGCCTCGTCCAGCACCAGGACCTGCGGCTGCAGCACCAGGGCGCGCGCAATCGCCACGCGCTGGCGCTGGCCGCCCGACAGCGCATGCGGGCGCCGCTGCAGCACGGCGGCCGGCAGGCCCACGCGCTCCAGCATGTCGTGCACGCGCCGGCGGCGCTCATCGGCCGGCAGCGGGTCGAAGTTCAGCAGGGGCTCCTCGATGATGTCGAACACGCTCTGGCGCGGGTCCAGAGAGCTGAACGGGTTCTGGTAGACCAGCTGCACGCGGCGGCGCAGCTGGCGCAGGGCCTCGCCGCGCAGGCCCGTGACCTCGGTGCCTTCGATGCGGATGCGGCCCGCCGTGGGCCGGCCCAGGCCCACGATGGCGCGGATGGTGGTGGTCTTGCCCGAGCCCGACTCGCCCACGATGGCATGCGTGCTGCCCCGGCGCACGCGCAGCGACACGCCGTCCACGGCACGGAAGATGCCGCGCCCGTGGGCGGAGGCATGGCCAGGCGCCGCGAACTCGTGCACCAGGTCCTCGACCTCGATGGCCCAGTCATCGGCCGTGGCGGGCCTGGGCGTGCGGCGCGGCGCGGGCGCCAGCGAAGGCGCATCGGCCAGCAGCCGCCGCGTATAGGCGCTTTGCGGATTGCGCAGCAGCTCCAGCGTGGGGCCCTGCTCCTGGATGCGGCCGCCCTGCATGACGACCAGGCGGTGCGAGCGGTCGGCCGCCACGCCCAGGTCATGCGTGACCAGCAGCACGGCCGTGCCGGTCTCGCGGCGCAGCGCGTCGATCAGGTCCAGGATGCGCCGCTGCACGGTCACGTCCAGCGCGCTGGTGGGCTCGTCGGCAATGATGAGGGCGGGCCGCAGCGCGATGGCGATGGCGATCAGCACGCGCTGGCGCATGCCGCCCGACAGTTCGTGCGGATACTGGCGTGCGCGCAGCGCGGGCTGGGACAGCCCCACGCGGGCCAGCAGCTCCAGCACGCGCGCCTGCACGGCCGTGCGGTCGCGCAGTCCGTGGATGCGCAGGATCTCGCCCACCTGGTCGCCCACCGTGCGCACGGGGTTCAGCGACATGGTGGGGTCCTGCGGCACCAGGCTGACCACGCGGCCGCGAACGGCGTTCCAGCGTGCGGCCGGCCACTCCGACACCTCGGTGCCCTGCAGGCGGATGCTGCCGTGCTCGCGCCGGCCGTTGTCGGCCAAAAGGCCGATCACGGCCTGGGCCGTGGTGGTCTTGCCCGAACCCGATTCGCCGACCAGGGCCACCACCTCGCCCGGCGCCACGGAAAACGACACGCCGTGCACCACGCGCTGTGCCTGGCCTGCGGCATCGCGGTAGGCCACGGCCAGGTCCTGCACTTCGAGCACGGGGGCGGTGGTTGCCACCGCTGGTGCGGCGTGGATGCGTTCCTCGATGGCGGCGCTCATGCAGGCCTCCGTGCGAAGGCCGTGGCGATGCGGTTGGCCGCCAGCACCACGGCCACCACGATCAGGCCCGGCGCCGTGGTCAGCCACCAGGCGGTGGCGATGTAGTTGCGGCCCTCGGCGATCAGCAGCCCCCATTCGGGCGTGGGCGGCGGCGCGCCGTAGCCCAGAAAACCCAGCGTGGAAATCGCAAGGATCGCCGAGCCGAACTGCAGCGCCGCCATGGCGATGACCGACGTCAGCGAGTTGGGCAGCACATGGCGCCACAGCACGGCGGCAAAGCGCCCGCCGCTGCCAAAGGCGGCCTCCACGTAGTCGGAGCGGCGCACGCGCACCACCTCCGAGCGCACCAGGCGCGCGAAGCTGGCCACCGAGACCACGCCCACGGCAATGGCCGCGTTGATGGTGCCAAAGCCCAGCACGATGATGATGGTCAGCGACAGCAGCAGCGAAGGCACGGCCAGCAGCACATCGACCAGGCGCATCAGCGCATCTTCCGTGCGCCCGCCCGTGGCCCCGGCCAGCAGGCCGATCAGCGTGCCCACGGCCAGGCCCACGCCCACGGCCACGAAGGCGCCCGACAGCGAATGCACGGCGCCATGCACCACGCGCGCCCACAGGTCGCGCCCCAGCGCGTCCGTGCCCAGCCAGTGCGCGGCGCTGGGCGCCAGCAGCTGCTGGCCGGCCTGGCCCGCGATCGGGTTCTGGTGGGCGAACCAGCCGGGCGCCAGCGCCCACAGCGCGGCCATGGCAATCACCAGCCAGGCCAGGGCCAGCGTGGGCGGCAGGCGTTTCAGGGATTGCAGGCGGGCCGGCAAGGCGAAGCTGCGGCGCGGGGCGGCTGGCGCAGGGGCCAGGGACGACGCTGGCAGCGCCGTGGGAATGGGAATGGGAATGGGAGTGGGAGTGGCAGTGGCGGGCGCGGCCTGGGCATCCAGGGCCGGGGAAAGAGCGCTTGAGACGGCAGTGTTCATGGCCGGTTCTCCACGGAATGGCGCAGGCGTGGATCTAGCAGCGGGTACAGCAGGTCCACGGCGAGGTTGATGAGGACGAAGGCGGCGGCCGAGACGACCACCACGGCCTGGAGCAAGGCCGTGTCCTGGTTGCCCACGGCCTGCTGGGTCAGCGTGCCCAGGCCGTTGAGGCCGAACACGGCCTCCGTCACCACGGCGCCGGCCAGCAGCTCGCCGAACAGCACGCCGGCAATGGTCAGTGTGGGCAGCAGGGCATTGCGCGCCACATGGCGCAGCAGCACCCAGCGGCGCGAGGCGCCCTTGGCCCGCGCCACGGCCACGAAGGGCTGGGCCAGCACGGCGTCGATATTGCGCAGCAGCACCTGGGCCAGCGGCGCCGAGATCGGCACGGCCAGGGTCAGCGTGGGCAGCACCAGTCCTTCCCAGGGGCCGGGATTGATCACGGCGATCCAGCCCAGGCGGAACGACACCACCTGGATCAGCATGATCCCCAGCCAGAACACGGGTACCGAGACAAAGACCGAGGGCAGTGCATACAGCGCATTGCGCAGCCAGGACAGGGGCGCCAGGCTGGCAGCCGCCGCCAGCGCAACGGCCAGCAGCGCGGCTGCGGCAAAGCCCAGGGCCGCGAGCTTGAGCGTGGGCGGCAGGCTGGTGGCCAGGCCCTGGCTCACCGGCACGCCGGCCTGCAGCGAATAGCCGAAATGGCCCGTGAGGAACTGGCCCAGCGTGTGCAGGTACTGCTGCCACACGGGCTGGTCCGAGCCGTAGGCGGCGCGGATGTCGGCGATCTCCTGCGGGCCCAGGCCCAGCTCGGGGTTCAGGAACTTGATCAGCACGGCATCGCCCGGCAGCAGCTGCAGCAGGATGAACGAGACCGTGAAGGCCGCCCACAGCACCAGGGCGGCCTGGGCGATGCGGCTGAGCAGATAGCGGCGCGGCATGGGAGTGGTTCCTCAGGGTGCGATCCGGTCAGCGCCTGGCCAGCCAGGTGCTGTAGAAGCTGGGCCGGCCCACGGCCTCGAAGCCCACGTCGCGCACCCAGCCTGCGCCCGCAAAGGCCTGGGGTTCCTCGAAGATGGGGATCACATAGGCCTGGTCGATCAGGTAGTTCTGCACCTCGCCGGCCAGCGCCAGGCGCCTGGCGGCATCGGTCTCGGCCGCGATGGCGTCGAACAGGCCGTTGAGCCTGGTGTCCTCGAAGGACTTGACCTTCTGGCTCACGCCGCCCTTTTGCAGCAGCACGTTGCGGTTGGTCGGGTAGTAGTTGCTCTTGATCACGTCGGGATCGGCGCGGCCCACCATGCCGGGCAGCACGCCGGTCTTGTCGGGGTCCAGCGTGTCCACCGCGCGGCTGCCCGCGTCGCCCGACAGCACGTTGAGCTTGATGCCCAGGCGGGCCCACTGCTGGGCCACCAGCTGCAGCGTCTCCTTGTTCTGCGGCTGGGGCAGGGACTCGTAGGTGGAGAGCACGAAATCGCGGCCGTCCTTCTGGCGCAGGCCGTTGGCGCCCAGCGTCCAGCCGGCCTCGTCCAGCAGCTGTTTCGCCTTGGCCTCGTCATAGGCCAGCTTGGCCGACAGGTCCACGAAGCCGGCCGCAGTGGAGGCAATCACCGAGCGCGCCTGCGGATAGCGCGGCGAGAACAGCGTCTCCACGATCTCCTTGGCATTGGTGCCGTGCAATAGGGCCTGGCGTACCTTCAGATCGGCCACCAGGGCGTTGTCGGGGCGGATGGCCACGCTGTTGTTCACGCCGCGCGTGGGCGGGGCGTAGATGCTGAACTTCTGGTCCTCGACGCGCTTTTCGTCGTAGGCCTGGATCTGGCGGATCAGCCCGGCCTGGCCGGCCAGCAGCGCGCCGATGCGCACGCTGTCCTCGGGCGTGACGATGAACTTCACCTCGTCCAGCCGCGCGCGGCCCTGGTGGGCCAGCTTGGCGGGACCCCAGGCGTAGTCCTTGCGCACCTTGAGCACCAGCTCCTTGCCCAGCGTTTCGCTGGCCACCACGAAGGGGCCGGAGCCGATGATGCGCGTGGCATCGCCCAGCTCCTCGAAGGGGCGGTCCAGCGTGGCCGGCGAGACCAGGCCCGAACCGATCACCGAGGTGCCCTGCAGGAAGCCCGGCGAAGGCTTCCTGAAGAAGAACTTCACCGTCAGTGGGTCGACCACTTCGCTGCGCTCGTAGTTGTTGATCACCTCGGACACGGGCTGCTTGAGCGCCTTGTTGCCCAGGCCATAGGTGTCGAAGTTGCGCGCCACGGCCGTCGCGTCCAGCGGCGTGCCGTCGGAGAAGGTGACGCCGGGCCGCAGCTTGAAGCGGTACTCGGTGGCGTCGGCATTCACGGTCCAGGACTCGGCGATCCAGGGCTGGATCTCCAGCGTCTTCGGGTCCTGGTAGGTCAGCTTGTCGGTGATCTGGTTGAGCACGCCGCCGTTGGGATAGAAGCCTCCGGCCGGCGGATAGAGGTTGGTATGGGCCTGCTGCTCCAGGTAGACCAGGGTGCCGCCTTCCACGGGCCCAGCAGCCGCGCCCGCCTGGGCCGTATCGGCCTGCCTGGAGCACGCCGCCAGCAGCAGGCTGCTGCCCGCCAATACCGCTATCGCGGCCTTCCATGCCACCTGACCCGCCTTCGATTGGGAAAACACGTTCGTACCTCGCCGCCGCTGGGGCGCTGAAAAACAAGACTGCCGGCCACAGGACCGGCTCCATGTTTTTCATGCTATCGATGCCAAATATTTGCGCTCATATATCGAGTTGCATCGTTATTTGGAAAACGACTAAGGGATGGGAGCCCCCCACATATCTGCCCAGTGCATAAGCGCAGACGGATTCGTTTGTTTGCCGCGCATGCGGCGGTCCCAACAATGGGCTGGTACTTCCTTCACCGAAAGCCCGTCCATGAGCCATCTCAACGAATACCTCGCCGAAAAACGCGCCGCCGTGCTCGCCCGCAGCGCCGCCGTCGCGGCCGGCACGGCCCAGCCCGCCCACCTCAAGGCCCATGTGCGTGCCGAGGGCCGCAGCGGCGTGCGCCGCCTGCGCATCCGCGAGCACCAGGTCATCAGCGACAGCCCACCCGACTTCGCGGGCTACAACCTCGGCCCCAGCTCGCCCGAGCTGCAGCTGGGTGTGCTGGGCACCTGCGTGACCCACATCTTTCTGATCCAGGCGGCCGAGCGACAGGTGCCGGTGGAGAGCCTGGAGGTCGAGGTCACGGGCATCATCGACCCGCGCGGCGGCAGGCCCGGCCACGAGGCCACGCCCATCTGGCCGCATGAGATCGGCTACACCGTGCACATCGACTCGCCGGCCAGCCGCGCCGAGATCGATGCGCTGTTCGAGGCCGTGGAGCGCACCTGCCCCATCCTCAACCTGCTGCGCAATCCGCAGAACATCCGCGCCGAAGTGCGCCACACCGACTCCAGCGCCGCCGCGCGCCTGGCGGCCTGAACACCGTGCGAAGCACCCCTGCCATGACCTTGCCACTCGACCACATCGTCATCGCGGTCCAGGACCTGGAACGCACCATTGCCGACTACACCGCGCTGGGCTTCAACGTGCTGCGCGGCGGCGAGCATCCGGGCCGCTCCACGCACAACGCCCTGGTGGTGTTTGCCGACGGCGCCTACTTCGAACTCATCGCCTGGCGCGCGCCCGCGCCCGAGGAACGCTGGTGGCAGCAGCTGCAGCGCCATGGCGAGGGCATTGTCGATTTCGCGCTGCTGCCCACCGAGACCGGCGCCGTGGTTTCCGCCGCCCAGGCGCGCGGGCTGGACTACGAGGCGCCCTACGAAGGCGGCCGCCTGCGCCCCGACGGCGCGCAGCTGCGCTGGCGCAATGCACGCGCCCGCAGCCAGGACCTGCCCTTTCTCTGCGGCGACCTCACGCCGCGCACCCTGCGCGTGCCTGAGGGCGATGCGCGCGTGCATGCCAACGGCGCCACCGGCGTGGCCCGGCTGCACGTGGCCGTGCATGACCTGCGGGCCAGCCTGGCGCGCTGGCGCGCGCTGCTGGGCGAGGGCGCCGACATCGGCGAGGCCCGCCTGTCGGCCGATGGCGGCGCCTACCGCGCCTCGCTGAAGCTGGGGGGCACGGGGCCGGGCGCCACCGAGCTGGTGCTGTCTGCCCCAGCCCAGGGCGTGGCCACGGGCGCCCTGGGCCACCGGCTGGCCACGCGCGGCGAAGGCCCTTATGCGATCGGGCTGGACGTGCGGCGGACTGCGCCTGCACGGGCACTGGACGAGGCCGCCACGCATGGCGTGCGCATCGTGCTCGCCCAGGATTCCCTGCCCCGGGAAACCGCTGCCGCCTAGGCGCAATGCGCGGGCGATAGAATGGCGCCCCGCTGACACCCATGCCCACTCCGGTGGGCGTTTTCGTTGCAGCCACTGCAGCCTTCGCAGGCTGCCGTGGCGCGGCGCCGCTTGCCATGACGACTGCTTCCTCTCCTGCCACGCTGGGCATAGATTTCGGTACCTCCAACTCCGCCATGGCCTGGCGCGCGCCCGGCCAGCCCGCACGCCTGCTGCCGCTGGAAGGCGATGCCTGCGGCATGCCCACGGCGCTGTTCTTCCATACGGATGAGCACAGCACGCATTTCGGGCGCGACGCCATGGCCCAGTACCTGGATGGCGAGCCGGGCCGGCTCATGCGCTCGCTCAAAAGCCTGCTGGGCAGCGCGCTGCTGCAGGAAAAGACGGCCGTGCACGACCAGCTGGTCAGCTACCAGGATGTGATCGGACTGTTCCTTCGCCGCGTGGCCGACCGGGCGCGTGCCTCGCTGGACGGGCGCCTGCCCGAGCGCGTGGTGCTGGGCCGGCCCGTGCACTTCGTGGATGACCATCCCGAGCGCGACCGCCAGGCCCAGCAGGCCCTGGCCGACGCCGCGCGCGCCGCCGGCCTGGGCGAAGTGGATTTCCAGATGGAGCCCATCGCCGCCGCGCTGGACTACGAGCAGCGCCTCACGCAGGAATCCGTGGTGCTGGTGGTGGACATCGGCGGCGGTACCTCCGACTTCACCGTCGTGCGCCTGGGGCCCGAGCAGGCCGGCCGCCGCGACCGCCGCGACGACATCCTGGCCACCAGCGGCGTGCACATCGGCGGCACGGACTTCGACCACCGGCTCAACCTGGCCCAGATCATGCCGCTGCTGGGCTACCGCCACACCGGCCCCAGCGGCCGCGAAGTGCCCAGCCGCGTGTTCTTCGACCTCTCGACCTGGCACCTGATCCAGTGGCTGTACTCGCCCAAGGCCCTGGCCGAGGCGCGCAACCTGCGCACCGACTACAGCGACCAGCGCCTGCACAAGCGCCTGATGGACGTGCTGGAACTGCGCGAAGGCCACCGCCTGGCCGCCGTCGTGGAGCAGGCCAAGATCGAGGCTTCCACGCGCCATGCCGAGTCGCCCATCGAGCTGGGCTGGCTGGAATCGGGCCTGTCCGCCGCCATCTCGCCCGAGGTGCTGCACGAGCAGCTGCAAGGCCCCCTGCAACAGGTCGTGGCCTGCGCCCAGGACTGCCTGCGCCTGGCCGGCGTGGCGCCCCAGGCGCTGGACGCCATCTACCTCACGGGCGGCTCATCGGCCCTGCGCACGCTGCGCGATGCGCTGCGAGAGGCCTTCCCGGGCGTGCCGCAGGTCGAGGGCGACCTGTTCGGTGGCGTGGCCACCGGCTTGGCGTATGCATAAGTCCCCCTGAGCGGCTGCGCCGCTTCCCGTTGCACGGCGCCCCCTCTCGCTACGCGGGGGGCGTACGGGCAACCGGCGACACCCTCGCGGCGGGGCGGCGCGGCCGGCGTAGGCCCTTGCTCGGTGTCCCTGAGGGTGAAGGCCACTGTGGTGCTGCCGCCTTGGGCTTAATCCTCTATCGGGTCCTCCTCGGCGGCCTGCTTGATCGCCAGCGCGGCGTCATAGAGGCGGTTGCGCGGTGCGCCCGTGATCTCGGCGGCCAGGCGCACGGCCGTCTTGGTGGGCAGCTCGGCCAGCAGCAGGCGCAGCACGCGCAGGGCGTCGGCGTCGGCCTCATCGCCACCCAGGGCCACCGGGTGCAGCACCACGGCGAACTCGCCCTTGCTGCGCTGGGGCACGGCCTGCAGCCAGGCCGGCAGCGCGCTGGCGGGCATGGTGGCAATGTCCTCGAACTGCTTGGTGATCTCGCGCGCCAGCGTCACCGGGCGCTCGCCCAGCGTGGCCAGGGCTGCGGCCAGGTCGGCAATGCGGTGCGGCGCCTCCAGCAGCACGGTGCAGCGCGGCTGCAGCGCCAGTTGCTGCACGGCGGCCAGGCGCTCGGCCGACTTGGTGGGCAGAAAGCCCGCGAAGACGAAACCTCCCTCGCCCTGCGAAGGCGTGACCGCGCCGGCCACGCTGATGGCCGCCGTGATGCTGCTGGCGCCGGGCAGCGGAATGCAGCGCAGGCCTGCCGCCTGCACGGCCGCGCACAGGCGTGCGCCGGGGTCGCTGACGCCGGGTGTGCCGGCGTCGCTGACATAGGCGATGCGCTGGCCCTGCTGCAGCCGGGCCACGATCTGCTGTGCCGCCTCGGCCTCGTTGTGCTGGTGCACGGCCAGCAGCTGGCTGCCGGGGCGGTCCAGTCCATAGGAGCGCAGCAGGCCCTGGGTGTGGCGCGTGTCCTCGCAGGCCACGCAGTCCACCAGCTGCAGCACATGCAGGGCGCGCAGGCTGATGTCGGCCAGGTTGCCTATGGGGGTGGCCACCACGTAGAGGGCGCCCTGCGGATAATGCTGGGATGCCGCAGCATCCTTGGCTGCGCCCAGCGCGGTGGCGAAAGAGGTAGTCAATGGGTTTCCTTGCGAAAAAGCCGGCAGGCGCGGGGCCGTCTGCCCTCACGACCCGGCACCGGGGCCAGCAGGCCGAGGATGCGGCGCTGGCCCATCTGCAGGCGGCCGGCCTGCGTCTGGTCGAGCGCAATTATCGGACGCCGGGGCGCGGCGGCGGCGAGATCGACCTCATCGTGCAGGCGCGCGACGGCACCGTGGTCTTCGTCGAGGTGCGCAGCCGCGGCACGCGCGCCTTCGGCGGTGCCGGCGCCAGCATAGGCGCCACCAAGCAGCGGCGCATCGTGTTTGCCGCGCGCCACTACCTGATGCGATGGGCCGCGCCGCCGCCGTGCCGCTTCGACGTGGTGCTGGTCGAGCCTGGCGCCGGGCCTGCCGTGCAGTGGCTGCAGGCCGCCTTTGACGCCGAAGGCGCCTGATCCGTTACCGCTGCAGCACAAATAACGCCTGGCTACGAAAGACTTCAGGGGCGGCAGTTATCATCGGGCCTCCATGCTTGAGCAACGTATCCAACAGCATTTCATCGACAGCGCCGACCTGAAATACCAGGCCGCCCAGGCGCTGAGCCAGCCCATTGCGTCAGCGGTACAGGCCATGCTGGCCTGCGTGACCAGCGGCGGCAAGGTCCTGGCCTGCGGCGCTGGCGCCTCTGCCAGCGACGCCCAGCTCTTCGCCGCCCTGTGCGTGGCCGGTTTCGAGCGCGACCGGCCCGAGCTGGCCGCCGTGGCCCTGGTGTCCGACGGCGGCCTGCTGGGCACCGTGGGCGCCACGGGCTCGGGCGGCAACGCCACCCAGTACCTGGCGCGCCAGATACGCGCCCTGGGCCAGCCCGGCGACCTGCTGCTGGTGCTGTCCGCCACGGGCAACGACGTGGCCGTGCTGGAGGCCCTGGATGCCGCCCATGAGCGCGACATGATGGCCGTGGTGCTGACCGGCCGCACGGGCGGCTCCCTGGCCGGCCGCGTGCGCGAGACCGATGTTCTGATCTGCGTGCCGCACGACCGTGCGGCGCGCGTGCGCGAAACCCATACGCTGGTGCTGCACTGCCTGTGCGACGGCGTGGATGCCCAGTTACTTGGTGAACAGGAGATGCCTCTATGAAGTTCCGTTGGTCCCGCGCCGCCTGCGGTGTGCTCGCCGTTGCGTCCCTGGGCGCAGCCCTGTCGGGCTGCGTCGCCCTGGTGGGTGGCAGCGCCGTGATGGCCGGCATGTCGGTGGCGGACCGCCGCACCACCGGCACCCAGGTGGAAGACCAGGGCATCGAGCTGCGCGCCAACAACCGCATCTCCGAAGTGCTGGGCGACAAGGCCCATGTCAACGTCACCAGCTACAACCGCCAGGTGCTGCTGACCGGCGAGGCCGGCAACGAGGCCGACCGCCAGACCATCGAGAAGCTCGTGCGCGAGCAGCCCACGGTGCGCAATGTCTTCAACGAAGTGGTGGTGGCGCCCTTCACTTCCACGCTGAGCCAGCGCTCCAAGGACACCCTGATCACCACCCAGGTCAAGGCCAGCCTGCTGGACGCCAAGGACATCCAGGCCTCGGCCTTCAAGGTCGTGACCGAGAACAAGGTCGTCTTCCTGATGGGCATCGTCACCCCGCGCGAAGCCAAGCGCGGCGCCGAGATCGCCCGCGGCATCAACGACGTGACCAAGGTCGTGCGCGTGGTGGAAGTCATCTCCGAGGACGAACTGGCCCGCATGCAGCCGCAGTCCGCCCCCGTGGTCACCGACGACTCCGGCAAGGCCGCCGCAGCCAGCGCTCCCTCCAGCCCCACGGAAAGCAGCCTGTCCACTCCCGTGGGCGCCACCGCCACCCCGGTGAAGTGATCACCGCCGCCTGAAAGCAAAAGCCGGAACATGTTCCGGCTTTTTGTTTTGGACATAGGAAGATCTCGTTCCTCAGGGCATAGCACTTGAATCTGGCAGGGCCTAAAGCCAGGGACACCAAGCAAGGGCCGCCCCGCAGCGATGGTGTCGTCCCCCTCCCTTGCGAAGCAAGTAGAGAGGCGCCGTGCAACGAGGGGGAAGCGGCGTAAGCCGCTCAGGGGGTGAGCCTCTTGATGAGGCTGGAGGTATCCCAGCGCCTGCCCCCCATCTGCTGCACATCGGCATAGAACTGGTCCACCAGGGCCGTGACGGGCAGGCGGGCGCCGTTGCGCTGGGCCTCGGCCAGCACCAGGCCCAGGTCCTTGCGCATCCAGTCCACGGCAAAGCCGAAGTCGAACTTGCCTTCGGCCATGGTGCGGCCGCGATTGTCCATCTGCCAGCTCTGGGCTGCGCCCTTGCCGATGACGTCGAGCACGGCGGGAATGTCCAGGCCCGCGTGCTGGCCGAAGGCGATGGCCTCGGACAGGCCCTGGACCAGGCCGGCGATGCAGATCTGGTTGACCATCTTGGTGAGCTGGCCGGCGCCGCTGTCGCCCATCAGCGTGCAGGCGCGCGAGAAGGCCATGGCCACGGGCTGCATGGTGGCGAAGGCGGCCTCGTCACCGCCGCACATCACGGTGAGCTGGCCGTTCTGGGCGCCCGCCTGGCCGCCCGAGACGGGCGCGTCGATGAACTGCAGGCCCAGCTCCAGCCCGGCCGCATGCAGCTCGCGCGCCACTTCGGCCGATGCCGTCGTGTGGTCGGCAAAGATGGCGCCGCGGCGCATGCCCGCGAAGGCGCCGTCCGGCCCCAGCACGACCGAGCGCAGGTCATCGTCATTGCCCACGCAGCTGAACACGATGTCGGCGCCGGCCACGGCCTCGCGCGGCGTGGCCGCATGGCCGCCGTTGAACTCCTCGCACCAGGCGCGGGCCTTGGCCTGCGTGCGGTTGTAGACCGTGACGCGGTGGCCTGCCGTGGCCAGGTGGCCGGCCATGGGATAGCCCATGACGCCCAGCCCCAGGAAGGCTACGGAGAGGGGAGCGATGGCCGCATAGCTGCGGGCGGCGATGGAGGAGTCGGACATGGGGGATTCCTGAGAGGTGGTGGGAGCGGGTGGCGCAGGGGCGCGCGGTGTGCGGCCCTGGAAGGAGTCGGTGTCCCGGCTCGGCGCGCTGAAGGCGCGTTCAGACGATGGCGAAATGCTCGGTGCCCGCCGCCAGGTCCAGCGACTTGGCGCGCTGGCTGCCCAGCTTGATCTGCAGCCGCAGGTCGTTGACCGAGTCCGCATTGCGCAGGGCATCCTCGTAGGTGATGAGGTTGGACTCGAACAGGTCGAACAGCGCCTGGTCGAAGGTCTGCATGCCCAGGTTGCGGCTTTTCTTCATGATCTCCTTGATCTCGGTGACTTCGCCCTTGAAGATCAGGTCGGAGATCAGCGGCGAGTTGAGCATCACCTCGATGGCGGCCACGCGCCCCTTGCTGTCCTGCTTGGGCAGCAGGCGCTGGGAGACCATGGCGCGCAGGTTCAGCGACAGGTCCATCAGCAGTTGCGGGCGGCGCTCTTCGGGGAAGAAGTTGACGATGCGGTCCAGCGCCTGGTTGGCGCTGTTGGCGTGCAGCGTGGCCAGGCACAGGTGGCCGGTTTCCGAGAAGGCGATGGCGTGCTCCATGGTCTCGCGGTCCCGGATTTCGCCCATGAGGATCACGTCCGGTGCCTGGCGCAGGGAGTTCTTGAGCGCTGCTTCCCAGCTGTCCGTGTCCAGGCCCACCTCGCGCTGCGTGACCACGCAGTTCTTGTGCGGGTGCACGAATTCGATGGGGTCCTCGATGGTCACGATGTGGCCGTAGGAATTCTCGTTGCGCCAGTCCACCATGGCGGCCAGCGTGGTGGACTTGCCCGAGCCCGTGGCGCCGACCAGGATGCACAGGCCGCGCTTGGTCATGGTCACTTCCTTGAGCACCTGGGGTACGCCCAGGCTGTCGATGGTGGGCAGGGCCAGCGGAATCGTCCGCATCACCATGCCCACGCGGCCCTGCTGGATGAAGGCGTTGACGCGAAAGCGCCCTATGCCCGGCGGCGAGATGGCGAAGTTGCACTCCTTGGTGCGCTCGAAATCGGCGATCTGCTTGTCGCTCATGACGGAGCGCGCCAGCGTCAGCGTGTGCACCGGCGACAGCGGCTGCGGCGACACCTTGGTGATGCGCCCGTCGATCTTGATCGCCGGCGGGAATTCCGCCGTGATGAACAAGTCGCTGCCGTTGCGGCTGACCATGAGCTTGAGCAGGTCGTTGATGAACTTGGTGGCCTGATCTCTTTCCATTGCCGTATTCCCCCGGGCATTGCGCACCGTCGTGGCGCGCAGGTTGTTTTGTTATGTGCAGGTGGTCCGGTCCGGCCCGGATGGGCCAGGCGTCCTCATATTCGACTCATTCGCCGACTCATTCGCCATCTAAGTGTGCTGCTCCTCGCCCAGGCGCACGCTGATGGCACGCAGCCGGAACGAGAGCTTGCGCGCCAGCAGCGCCATCAGCTTGGCGGCCAGCGCGGCATCCTTGACCATCATTTCGTCCAGCGCCTCTGCGCTGAGCACGCCGATCTCGCAGTCGGTCAGCGTGGTGCAGCTGGAAAAGCGCGGCCCGCCGTCGAGCAGCGACATCTCGCCGAGGATGTCGCCGGGCCGTGTCTGCGCCAGGCGCATGCGCTCGCCCCAGGGCTGCTGGCGCTCCACGGCGATCTGGCCGGACAGCACCACCGCCATGAAGCTGCCGTTCTCCTCCTGGCGGATCACGTCGCGCTGCGGCGCCACGGCCGCGTAGATGAAGTATTCGCTCAGCCGGTGCAGGCTGGCGGCGTCAAGCTGGCCCAGGTAGCGGTCGCGCGACCACAGCTGCTCCAGCTGGGTGACGCTGCCGCGCGGCAGCCGCGTGGCGCCCACCTCGATGGCGCGCGCCTCCCAGGGAACGGGAGGCGTGTGCGGGTCCATGAAGCCATGCGCCGCCAGCGTGGTCGTGAAGAAGGCCGACTCGGAGGCCGGGGCCGAAGGGTCCTGGCCGCTTCGCAGCTTGCGGAAAATGCTTTTCATGGCGCGTGGCGAGAGGCTGGGCCGGAGGCGGTCAGCCCGGGAAGTTGTCCGGTATCTTGGCCTTGGCGCGCGCTTCGGCCGGGCTGATCAGGTTGCGCCGCACCAGATCGGTCAGGTTCTGGTCCAGCGTCTGCATGCCCACATTCTGACTCGTCTGGATGGTGGAGTACATCTGGGCCACCTTGGCCTCGCGGATCAGGTTGCGGATGGCGCTGGTGCCCAGCATGATCTCGTGGGCCGCGATGCGGCCCTGGCCGTCCTTGGTCTTGCACAGCGTCTGCGAGATCACGGCCTGCAGCGATTCGGAAAGCATGGCGCGCACCATCTCCTTTTCCTCGGCCGGGAAGACGTCGATGATGCGGTCGATGGTCTTGGCGGCGCTGGAGGTGTGCAGGGTGCCGAAGACCAGGTGGCCCGTCTCGGCCGCGGTCATGGCCAGGCGGATGGTTTCGAGGTCACGCATTTCGCCCACCAGGATGGCGTCCGGGTCCTCGCGCAGCGCCGAGCGCAGGGCGGCCGAGAACGACTGCGTCATCGGCCCGACCTCGCGCTGGTTGATCAGGCACTTCTTGGAGTCGTGCACGAATTCGATGGGGTCCTCCACCGTCAGGATGTGGCCGTACTCGGTCTCGTTGAGGTGGTTGACCATGCCGGCCAGCGTGGTGGACTTGCCCGAGCCCGTGGGGCCGGTCACCAGCACCAGGCCGCGCGGCTTCAGGGCCAGGTCGGCGAAGATGCGCGGCGCGTTGAGCTGCTCCAGCGTCAGGATCTTGCTGGGAATGGTACGGAAGACGGCGGCCGCGCCCCGGTACTGGTTGAAGGCGTTGACACGAAAGCGCGCCAGGCCCTCGATCTCGAACGAGAAGTCCACCTCCAGGAACTCCTCGTAGGCCTTGCGCTGGGAGTCGCTCATGATGTCGTAGACCATGGCGTGGACCGTCTTGTGGTCCAGCGGATCGACATTGATGCGGCGCACATCGCCGTGCACGCGGATCATCGGCGGAAGCCCCGCGGACAGGTGCAGGTCGGAGGCCTTGTTCTTGACGCTGAAAGCCAGCAATTGGGTGATGTCCACGGAGTTCGCTCCCTCGTTTGGTACGCTGGCGGCAATTATGACGACGATTGAAAACAAGCTTCAACAGATTCACGAACGGATTGCCTCGGCCTGCGCGCAGGCGGGCCGGGCGGCCGGCTCGGTGCAGTTGCTGTCCGTCTCCAAGACCTTCGGCCCCGACGCCGTGCGCCAGGCCGTGCTGGCCGGCGAGCGCAGCTTTGGCGAGAACTACATCCAGGAAGGCGTGGACAAGATCGCCGCCGTGCGCGCCATGGGCCTGCCGGGCGGCGAGGCCCTGCAATGGCATTGCATAGGCCCCATCCAGAGCAACAAGACGCGCCTGGTGGCCGAGCATTTCGACTGGGCCCAGACCGTGGACCGCCTGAAGATCGCCGAGCGCCTGTCGGCCCAGCGCCCCGAGGGCCTGGCGCCGCTGCAGGTCTGCATCCAGCTGAACGTGGATGGCGGCGAGACCAAGGCCGGCGTGGCGCCCCAGCAGGCGCTGGAGCTGGCCGCCGCCATCGTGCAGCTGCCGCGCTTGGTGCTGCGCGGCGTGATGAGCATTCCCGACGATGTGCCGGGCTTCGAGGCCCAGCGCGAGGTGCATGCCCGCGCCACGGCCGTGTTCACGCAGATCCGCGCCAGCGGCCTGCCGGGGCTGGAGCGCTTCGACACGGTGTCCATGGGGATGACGGGCGACCTGGAAGCGGCCGTGGCCGCCGGATCGACCATGGTGCGCGTGGGCAGCGGCATCTTCGGCCAACGAAACTACGCCCCGCGCTGAGCGGGGCGTAGCTGGCGGGATACTCAGCCTCAGCGGCTGCCGGGCCGCTTCATCTGGCAGTCCGTGGGCAGCTCCACCTGCTCGGGCGTGTAGACGGCGTCGGTGCGAAAGCCGTAGTTCGTGCCTTCCCAGCCGGTCTTGACCAGCTTGCCATCCATGGGCGCGATGGTGTTGACCACCTGGGGCAGCAGCAGCTGGTGGTCCTTGCCGCGCATGCGCACGGGGCCGACCACGGTGTCCATCTGCAGGTCCTCCAGGGCCAGCGCGATCTTCACAGGTTCGGTGGACTGTGCCTTGGCCATGGCGGCGGCCAGCATGCGCGGCACCAGGTCCATGCGCGGGGCCAGGAAGTCCTTGCCCATGCGGGCCTTGTATTCCTGGGCGCGGGCGTCGGCCAGCGGGCGGCCGGCCTGGCCCGGGTGCCATTCGGCCACCCAGGTCAGCTGGCCGATGCGGGTCTGGGCGAAGGATGTCACCGTGCCCGGCATGCCGCCTGCGCTGTGGTTGAAGTAGCGCAGGTCATAGCCCGAGTCGGCGGCTGACTTGAGCAGCAGGGTCAGGTCCTGGCCCCAGTTGCCCGTGATCACCGAGTCCGCACCTGTTTCCTTGATCTTGGCCACATAGGGCGCGAAGTCCTTGACCCGGCCTATGGGGTGGAGCATCTCGCCCGTGAACTGGATATCGGGCCGGGCCGCGCTCACCATCTGGCGCCCGTAGGCCGCCCACTGCTTGCCGTGGGCGTAGTCCTGGTTGAGCAGGTAGACCTTGCGGATGCCCGGCTGGGTCTTGATGTAGCTGGCAATCGCCTGCATGCGCATGGCGGTGTTGGCATCGAACATGAAATGCCAGAAGCTGCAGGCCTTGCCCGTCAGCTCGGGGTCGATGGAGGAGTGGTTGAGCACCAGCACCTCCTTGCCCGGATTGCGCTGGTTGTGGCGCGAGGCCGCCTGCACCAGGGCTGCCACCACCGACGAGCCCGATCCCCCGGTCACCACCACGCGCGCGCCCTGGTCTAGGGCCGCCTGCAGCGCGGCCTGGCTTTCCTGGGCCGAGAGCTTGCTGTCGAACTGCAGCAGCTGCAGCTTCGCCCCGTTGAACAGACCGCCCTTGGCGTTCACGTCCTCGACCGCGTACTGCACGTGGTCGCGCATCAGCTCGCCCGTGCTGACGAAGGGGCCGGACAGCGGATCGATGAAGGCGATCTTGAAGCTGTCGGTTCCCTGGGCGTGGGTGGCCGTGCTGCACAGCAGGGCGGCGGCGAGTGCCATGGATGGCTGGGAATATCGTCGGATGCAATGGCGGCGGATCGGCATGTCTTGTCTCCTCGAAGGAATGGTCGTCAGTCCTTGCCGGGCGGCTCGGCCCGGGGCCGGCTGCGCCGTGCAGGCGTCTTTTTCGCGGGGGATGCGGCAATGGCTTCGGGCGCGGTGGCTGGCGCCGTGCGCAGGCCCAGCACGCGGCTGGCCAGCTCGGTCAGCTCGGCCACCATCTCGGCCGTGCCCAGGCGGCCGCCGGGGCGGTACCAGTTGTAGAGAAAGCCCGGCAGGCTGCAGGCGGCCTGGGCGGTGATGCGTGTCTCGCGAAAGTCCAGGTGGCCGCTGGCGCGGCCTTCTTCGAGCAGCGCGCAGAACTGGCGGTAGAACTGGCGCGCCAGCGTGCGCGAGGCCTTCATGTACGCAGGGCTGAAGGCCTGGGGCTCGCGGTAGGGAAAGAAGGCCGCCGGATAGTGGGCAATGGTGGCCGCGATCAGGCGCTGCAGGCCGTCCACGGCCTTCTCGTGCGCGGCGCGCGCATCGTCGGCCGCGAAGTCCAGCACCGTGAAGCAGGCCTCGGTGGGCGCCCAGCACAGGGTCTCGAAGATCTCCTGCTTGTTGCGGAAGTAGTAGTAGACGAAGGGCTTGGTCACGCCCAGGGCCTGGACGATCTGCTCCATCGTGGTGTTGGCGTAGCCGTTGCGGTCGAACAGGGCCTCGGCCGCCTTGAGGATGCGTTCGCGCTTTTCATCGGAGCCGGCCGTGGGAAGGCGCTGGCGGCCGCGCGGGGTGACAGGGGGCTTGGGCATGCGGGAAATCTCGTGTCGCGTCGGTGGCTGCGATGGTTATACCGATGGGTAGCAATGTTCTACCAGCGGGTATATATTGGCAAGCCGCTGGACCCCAAAACAAATCAAGGCTATCCCTTAGGACTGGTTCCGGGATGGCCAGACACCCAGGAGACAAGCATGGCGGATTCCGAGACCCTCATTCCCCTGCATGAGGCCCTGCGCCGCAATGCGCGCAACCACCCCGGCCGCGACGCCTACATCTGGTATGGCCGCCACATCAGCTGGGCCGAGATGGATGCGGCCAGCGACGCCTTTGCCGCGCGGCTGCAGGCGCTGGGCGTGGGCCGGGGCGAGCCCGTGGCGCTGTTCATGAACAACTGCCCGCAGTACATCGTGGCGCACTACGGCATCCAGAAGGTCGGCGCCATCGTCTGCCCCTGCGGGCCGCTGAACAAGGAGCATGAGCTGCAGTACCAGCTCGATGACCTCCAGGCCCGCGTCATCGTCGCGGCCGATGTGCTGCTGCCCGTGGTGGACAAGGTGCGCGCCAGCACGGCGCTCAGGCATGTGCTGGCCGTGCGCTATGGCGACTGGCTTCCTGAATCGGCCACGCTGGCGCTGCCGCCCGAACTGCAGGCCCCCGTGCAGCCGCTGCCCGAGGGCGTGGAATCGTTCTGGGATGTCATGCACAGCGGCGCCAAGCCCGTGCCCGTCGATGTCGCCATGGACGATGTCTCGCTGATGACCTATACCTCGGGCACCACGGGCCTGCCCAAGGGCGCCATGCTCAGCTACGGCAACGCGGCCAGCAAGACGGCCGGCGCCTCCAGCGCCACGGGCGTGAACGCCGGCGACATGCTGCTGGCCGTGGCGCCGCTCTATCACATTGCCGGCATGTCCATGGGCGTGAACATGCCCGTGCACAGCGGCGCCACCTGCGTGCTGCTGCACCGCTTCGACCCGCTGGCCGTGGCCCAGGCCCTGGAGCGCTACCGCGTGACCTGGTGGTACAGCATCGCGCCCATGAACGTGGCCGTGATGCAGCTGCCGGGCGTGGAGGCCATGGACTTTTCCGCGCTGCGCCGCAACACGGTGACCAGCTTCGGCATTGCCTACACCGAGGAGCTGGCGCGGCAGTGGAGGCGCTTCACCCCGAACTGCATCTCCAGCGAGGCGGCCTATGGTCTGAGCGAGACCCACACCATGGACACCACCATGCCGGGCGATGCCATCCGCTGGGGCACGCACGGCAAGCCGCTGCCCGGCAACGAGGTGCGCATCATCGACCCCGAGACCGGCGAGCCGCTGCCGGCCGGCGAAGTGGGCGAGATCACCATCCGCGGCCCCGGCAACTTCAAGGGCTACTGGAACAAGCCCGAGGCCACGGCCAGGACCCTGAAGAACGGCTGGGTGCACACGGGCGACATGGGCCGCATGGACGCCGAGGGCTACCTGACCTTCATCGGCCGCTTCAAGGAAATGATCAAGGTCTCGGGCTACAGCGTCTTCCCCGAGGAGGTGGAGGCCATCCTCATCAAGCATCCGGCCGTGGCCCAGGCCGCCGTGATCGGCGTGCCCGACCCGCAAAAGGGAGAGGTCGTGCGCGCCTTCATCGTCACGCGGCCGGGCCAGCAGATCGCGGCGGAGGACCTGGTGCAGTGGTCGCGCGAGAACATGGCCAGCTACAAGGCGCCGCGCGAGGTGCGTTTCATCGAGGCGCTGCCCGCCACCGGCGCGGGCAAGGTGCTGCGCAGGATGTTGAAAGACACCCCCTGAGTCGCTTCGCGCCTTCCCCCTCTCTACCCGCTTCGCGGGGGAGGGGGACGACACCTTCGGTGCGGGGCGGCCCTTCCTCGGTGCCCCTTGCATTTGAGGGCGCCAGTTGCAAACGCTGTTGACCATTGATACCGGACCTTTTACCCATGTTCCAGAAGATCCTGATTGCCAACCGCGGCGAGATCGCGCTGCGCATCGTGCGCGCGCTGCGCGAGCTGGGTGTGCCCAGCCTGGCCGTCCATGCCGCAGACGATGCGCAGGCGCCGCATGTATCCGCTGCCGATGCAGCCGTGCCCCTGGACGCCAGCGGCCCCTCGGCCTACCTGGACGGCGCCCACCTGCTGCGCATTGCGCGCGAGCACGGCTGCGACGGCATCCATCCGGGCTACGGCTTTCTCAGCGAGAACGCCGGCTTTGCCCAGGCCTGCGCCGACGCGGGACTGCGCTTCATCGGCCCTGCACCCGCCCATCTGGCGCTGCTGGGCGACAAGGCCCGCGCACGCGATCTGGCGCGCCGCTGCGGCGTGCCGCTGATGCCGGGCAGCAGCGAGGCTGTCACGCTGGAACAGGCCCAGGCCTTCTTCGAGGCGCAGCAGGCCGGGGGCGCCAGCGGCATCATGGTCAAGGCCATCGGCGGTGGCGGCGGGCGCGGCATGCGCGCCGTGGCGCGCGCCGAGGACCTGCCTGCCGCCTACGAGCGCTGCCGCAGCGAGGCGCGCGCCGCCTTCGGCGTGGACGGCGTCTATGTGGAGCGTTTGATGACGGGCGCGCGCCATATCGAGGTACAGATCCTGGGCGACGGCGGCGCAGGCCCCATCGCGCTGGGCGAGCGCGAATGCACGCTGCAGCGGCGCTTCCAGAAGCTGGTCGAGATCGCGCCCAGCCCCAGCCTGGCGCAGCCGCTGCGCGAGCGCATCACGCGCGACGCGCTGCGCATGGCCGCCGAGATCGGCTACGAGAGCCTGGGCACCTTCGAATTCCTGGTCGATGCCGCCTCCGACTCCCTGCCCTATGTGTTCATCGAGGCCAACCCGCGCCTGCAGGTCGAGCACACCATCACCGAGGAAGTCTTCGGCATTGACCTGGTGCAGGCCCAGATCCGCATTGCGGCGGGCGATCACCTGGGCGAGCTGGGCCTGGATGCCAGGACACCCCCCGCGCCGCGCGGCTATGCCATGCAGTGGCGCATCAATGCCGAGACGCTGGATGCCGCAGGCCATTCGCGCCCCGGCAGCGGACGCATAGGCGCATTGCAGTGGCCGGCCGGCCCCGGCATCCGCATCGACACGCATGCGGTGGCGGGCGCCAGCCCCTCGCCGCACTACGACACGCTGCTGGCCAAGCTCATCGTGCACAGCAGCGGGCCGCGCTTCGAAGACGTGCTGCGCCGCGCACGCCGCGCGCTGGACGAATGCCGCATCGACGGGCTGGCCACCAACCTGCCGCTGCTGCAGGCGCTGGCCGGCCGGCCCGAGATGGCGTCGCAGGCCGTGCACACACGCTGGCTTGAAGAGGCCCTTCCAGAATTGGTGGCGGACGCCCAGGCGCTGGCCGAAGGCGCGCGCCGCACGGCCGTGGCCGCCGATGTTGCGATGACTGCCGAGGCTGCTGGCGCGCCGGTCCCCGAAGGCGCCCTCACGGCGCCCATGCCCGCGCGCATTGTCCAGTGGAGCGTGGCCGTGGGCGATGCCGTGTCCGCCGGCGCCGAGCTGGGCGTGCTCGAAGCCATGAAGATGGAGCATGTGCTGCTGGCGCCGCAGGCCGGCACCATCACCCAACTGCTGGCCGAGGCCGGTGCCTATGTGGCCCAGGACCAGCCCCTGCTGGTGCTGGCCGCCGCCGAAGGCGTGCAGGCCGACGCACGCGCGCAGCAGATCGCCCAGGACCCGGACCACATCCGCGCCGACCTGCGCCGCGTCATCGACCGCCATGCCTTCACGCTGGACACCGCCCGCCCCGAGGCCATGGCCAAACGCCATGCCCAGGGCGGCCGCAGCGCGCGCGAGAACATCGCCGATCTTTGCGATGAGGGCAGCTTCATCGAATACGGTGCGCTGGCCATTGCCGCGCAGACGCGCCGGCGCAGCATGGACGACCTGATCGCCAACACGCCGGCCGACGGCATGGTCACGGGCATGGGCTCCATCAACGGCGCGCAGTTCGGCCAGGAGCGCTCGCGCGCCGTCGTCATGGCCTATGACGCCACCGTGCTGGCCGGCACCCAGGGCGCGCGCAACCATGCCAAGACCGACCGCATGCTGGGCATTGCGCTGGCCCAGAAGCTGCCCGTGGTGCTGTTCGCCGAAGGCGGCGGCGGGCGGCCCGGCGATACCGACACGCCCGTGGTCGCCGGCCTGCATGTGCACACCTTCGCGGCCTATGCGGCGCTGTCGGGCCAGGTGCCGGTGATCGGCATTGCACACGGCCGCTGCTTTGCGGGCAATGCAGCCCTGCTGGGCTGCAGCGACGTCATCATCGCCACGCGCGCCAGCACCATCGGCATGGGCGGGCCAGCCATGATCGAGGGCGGTGGCCTGGGCGTGTTCCGCCCTGAAGAGATAGGACCCAGCGGCATCCAGCATGCCAATGGCGTGATCGACGTGCTGGTCGAGGACGAGGCCCAGGCCGTGGCTGCAGCGCGCCACTATCTTTCGTTCTTCCAGGGCCGCACCACGGAGTGGACCGCGCCCGACACGCGCGCCCTGCGCCATGTGGTGCCCGAGAACCGGCTGCGTGCCTATGACACGCGTGCGGCCATGGCGCATCTGGTGGACGAAGGCAGCCTGCTGCTGCTGCGCACGGGCTTTGGCGCAGGCATCCACACCGGGCTGGCGCGCATCGAAGGCCGGCCCGTGGGGCTGATGGCCAACAACCCCTCCCACCTGGGCGGCGCCATCGACGCCGATGCGGCCGACAAGGCCGCGCGCTTCATGCAGCTGTGCAACGCCCATGGCCTGCCCATCGTGAGCCTGGTGGACACGCCCGGCTTCATGGTCGGCCCCGAGATCGAGAAGACGGCCCAGGTGCGCCATGTCAGCCGCCTGTTCGTCACGGCGGCCAAGCTGCGCGTGCCGTATTTCAGCGTGGTGCTGCGCAAGGGCTACGGCCTGGGGGCCATGGGCATGACGGCGGGCAGCTTCCATGCGCCGGTGTTCAACGTGGCCTGGCCCACGGGCGAGTTCGGCGCCATGGGTCTGGAAGGCGCCGTGCGCCTGGGCTTTCGCAAGGAACTGCAGGCCCTGCCCGAGGGCGCCGAACGCAACGCCCTGTTCGACCGGCTGCTGGCCCAGCAGTACGCCCACGGCGAGGCCATGCACATGGCCGGCACGCTGGAGATCGACGCCGTCATCGACCCCGCCGACACGCGCGCCTGGCTGTCGCGCGGCCTGGCGGGGGCGCGCGTGGCACCCGCCCAGGCGGGCTTCGTGGACACCTGGTAGGCCCTGAAAACGCGGCAGGCGGCGTGCTAAGCTGATCCTCTTTTCGACGAACACGATGGCGGGCCCGCTCAAGCGGGCCCCGCTGCCTTTGGAGACCTTCCCATGCCCGGACTTCTGCCCGATATCGATCCCGACGGCCTGCTCGAATTCTCGGTGGTCTACACCGACCGCGCGCTCAACCACATGTCCAAGCGCTTCGCGGGCGTGATGCAGGACATCCTCACCACGCTGCAGGAGGTCTACCACGCCCACACGGCCGTGCTGGTGCCGGGCAGCGGCACCTTCGGCATGGAGGCCGTGGCGCGCCAGTTCGCCAACCGCGAAAAGGTGCTCATCGTGCGCAACGGCTGGTTCAGCTACCGCTGGACCCAGATCTTCGAGGAAGGCGGCCTGGGCGGTGGCGCCGTGGTCTGCAAGGCCCGCCGCCAGGGCCCGGGCAGCCAGGACCCCTGGGCGCCTTGCGCGGCCGAGGACGTGGCCGCCGCCATCCGCACCGAGAAGCCCAAGGTCGTGTTCGCGCCCCATGTGGAGACGGCCAGCGGCATCATCCTCAGCGACAGCTACCTGCGCGCCGTGGCCGATGCCGCGCACGAGGTGGGTGCGCTCTTCGTGCTGGACTGCGTGGCCTCGGGCGCCATGTGGGTGGACATGGAAAAGACGGGCGTGGACGTGCTGATCAGCGCGCCGCAAAAGGGCTGGAGCAGCTCGCCGTGCTGCGCCATGGTCATGCTCTCGCAGCGTGCGCGCGAAGCCATCGAGCACACGCAAAGCTCCAGCTTCTCCTGCGACCTCAAGAAGTGGATGCAGATCGCCGAGGGCTACGAGAAGGGCCAGCACGCCTACCACACCACCATGCCCACCGACGCCCTGGTCCGCCTGCGCGACGTGATGCTGGAGACGCGCGCCTACGGCTTCGCCAAGGTGCGCGACGAGCAGATCGCCCTGGGCGCCAAGGTGCGCGCCCTGCTGGAGTCGCGCGGCTTTCCCAGCGTGGCGGCCGAAGGCTGGAAGGCCCCCGGCGTGGTCGTCAGCTACACCACCGACCCCGGCATCCAGAGCGGCAAGAAGTTCATGGAAGCCGGCCTGCAGACCGCCTCGGGCGTGCCCCTGCAGTGCGACGAAGGCCCGGACTTCAAGACCTTCCGCATCGGCCTGTTCGGCCTGGAAAAATGGCATAACGTGGACCGCACCGTCGGCCACATCGCCAAAGCGCTGGACGACATCGGTGTAAATGGCACCCCCTGAGCGGCTGCGCCGCTTCCCCCAGGGGACGACGCCCTCGCTGCGAGGCGGCTCTTGCTCGGCGTCCCGCCTTCAGGCAGTGCCAGCGCTTGAGGCCGCGCGGCATGGCATTGCTGTTGAATGTATTTTTTGATTTGAAGGAACCCTGATGAACAAGACCCTCACCACCCTGGCCGCCTCCTGCGGCCTGATGCTCGCCGCACTGACCGGCGTGGCGGCCCATGCGGCCGAGCCCGTCACCACGGCCAGCGGCCTGGTCTATGAAAGCCTCAAGGAAGGCACGGGCGCCAGCCCCAAGGCCAGCGACACGGTGCGCGTGCACTACCGCGGCTACTTCCCCGACACGGGCAAGGACTTCGACAGCTCCATCACGCGCGGCCAGCCCATCGAGTTCCCCCTGACCGGCGTGATTCCCTGCTGGACCGAAGGCGTGCAGAAGATGAAGGTCGGCGGCAAGGCCAAGCTGACCTGCCCGCCCTCCATCGCCTACGGCAGCCGTGGCGCGGGCAGCGTGATCCCGCCCAACGCCACGCTGAACTTCGAGGTGGAACTGCTGGGCATCAAGTGATGGCCGGCCTGCTGGCCGGGCCATCCCCCGCCTGATGCGAAGCCGGCCTGCGGGCCGGCTTTTTCACGGTCGCTGAAAGGAAGACGTCGTGGACCCTCGCAAACCGCTGGACGCGCGCGCCGCCGCGCTGATGCTCATGCTGTGCCTGATCTGGAGCCTGCAGCAGATCCTGCTCAAGGCCACGGCCGATGCCATCGCGCCCACGCTGCAGATCGCGCTGCGCTCGGGCGCGGGCGCCGTGCTGGTGTGGCTGTTCATGCGCTGGCGCGGCATGCGCGTGCAGTGGGGCGACGGCAGCTGGCGCCCGGGCCTGGCCGTGGGCACGCTGTTTGCGCTGGAATTCCTGCTGGTGGGCGAGAGCATCAACCACACCTCGGCCGCCCATGTGGTGGTCTTCCTGTATTCCGCTCCCGTGTTCGCGGCGCTGGGCCTGC
This sequence comes from Delftia sp. WSY_7, assembly GCF_043104845.1. Classification (NCBI taxonomy): domain Bacteria; kingdom Pseudomonadati; phylum Pseudomonadota; class Betaproteobacteria; order Burkholderiales; family Comamonadaceae; genus Delftia; species Delftia sp. WSY_7. Next base: position 380,112 of record NZ_JBICLB010000034.1, read on the forward strand.
ACTGGAAGCTGCCCTCGGAGCGCCTGGCGCCGCTGCAATGGCTGGGCATCGTGCTGGCCTTTGCCGGCATTGCGCTGGCCTTCCTGGGCGGCGGCAAGCCTTCGAAGGCGGCCGGCGCCGCCATGCTGCTGGGCGACCTGCTGGCGCTGGCCGCCGGCGTGGCCTGGGGCGCCACCACGGTGGCCATCCGCACCACGCGGCTGGCATCGCTGCCCGCCGCGCAGACCCTGCTCTACCAGCTGGCCACCGGCTTTGCGCTGCTGCTGCCCGCCGCCTTCCTGCTGGGCCAGACCCGCTTCGAGCCCACGCCCCTGGCCTGGGCCGGCCTGGCCTTCCAGTCCGTGCTGGTCTGCTTCGTGAGCTTCCTGGTCTGGTTCTGGCTGCTCACGCAATACCTGGCCTCGCGCCTGGGCGTGTTCTCTTTCATGACGCCCATCTTCGGCGTGGTCTTCGGTGCCTGGCTGCTCAGCGAGCCCATCGAGCCCAACTTCCTGGCGGGGGCGCTGATGGTGCTGGCAGGGGTGCTGCTGGTGAGCGGGTATGGGTGGCTGAAGTCGCTCAGGCGGTGAGGCCGGGGATCAGGCCGGCCGGGGTAGCGGATCCGTGCCCTCGTTGAGCACGGAAAGATAGCGCTGATAGCTGAAGACCCGGCCTCGCTTGCGGCCGGTCACTTCCTCGATGATGCCCAGGCGCTGCAAGTCGGCGAGCGCCGTGTTGACGGTAGGCGAGGACAGTCCCGTCTGCCGGACCAGCTGGTTGGACGTCAGGAAGGGGTTGAGCTGGAACAGGTCGTGGATGCGCAGCGTGGAGCTGGCGCGTTCGCCTTCGGTCGCGATGCGTTCGCGGTCCTGCCTGAACAGATCGACGATATGCGTGGCGGCCTCGAAGGCCTGGTTCGCGGTCTGTGCCACGCCGGTGAGAAAGAAGTCGAGCCAGGCTTCCCAGTTGCCGTTCTCGCGCACTTCCTGCAGCAGCCGGTAGTACTCGGCCCGATGCGTCTTGAGAAAGAGGCTGAGGTAGAGCAGCGGCTTGTTCAGCACGCCGTTGATGCAGAGGTACAGCGTGACCAGCAGGCGGCCGATGCGGCCATTGCCATCGAGGAACGGATGCAGTGTCTCGAACTGCACGTGCAGCAGGCCCGCCTTGATGAGGGCGGGCAGGCGGGAGGCATCTTCGTGCATGAAGCGTTCAAAGGCGTCGAGGCAGGGGCCGAGCTCGTTGACAGGCGGCGGCACAAACAAGGCATTGCCTGGACGCGTGCCGCCAATCCAGTTCTGCGAGCGCCGGAACTCGCCGGGGCTTTTGGTGCCGCCGCGTCCGCTTTGCAACAGCCGGCCATGCATCTCGCGGATCAGGCGCAGTGACAGCGGCAGGTCCCGCAGGCGCTCCAGTCCGTACATCATCGCGTCCACATAGTTCGAAACTTCGCGGATGTCGTCGATGGGCTGGCCCGCCTGGGCCTCGGCTTCGAAGCGCAGCAGGTCCGACAGCGTCGATTGCGTGCCCTCGATCTGCGAAGAAAGCACGGCCTCCTTGCGCACGTACATGTAGAGGAACAGCTCCTGGCGGGGCAGCAGCATGGTGATGCCATCGAGCCGTCCCAGCGCACGCTCGGCAAGGCTGAGCTTTTCCAGGAGGACGAGCACATCGATGGCCGGCTCCGGCGGCAGCGGTGGCGGCACGAAGGCGCGCACCTTTTCGCCTGCTGCGGATGTCTCGATGAAGCGGCCAAGCCGCTGGCTGGTAGGGGAATCGGGCATGGGCTGACTATGGCTTCGGACGCTTATTTAAGCAAATGCGGTTTTTCTTAAATAACGAGAGCGCCAAGTTAAGCAGACTTAAATAAGCCTTCGTCTCAAGGCGGCGGGCCGGCCGCATGACCCCTCATGCCAGTCCCAGTCGCCGCGCCAGCCGCTGCAGGTTGGCGCGGTCCATCTGCAGCTCGCGTGCGGCGGCGGCCCAGCTGCCGTGGTGGCGCTGCAGGCTGGCCTTGATCAGCTGGCGTTCGTAGCTCTCCACGGCATTGCGCAGGCCTTGGGAGCTGGCGCCGGGCGATGCGACCTGTGGGACGGGCAGGGTCGGGGTGGCCGTCGCCGGGGGCTGCGCGTCATCCCAGAGATCGGCCTGCCCCAGCGTGACCATGCGTGCCCGGCCACCGGCCGGAGTGCCGGAGGGCGCACGGCTGAGAGCCCGCAGCACGCCGCGGCTGATGAGGTGCTCCAGTTCCCGGACATTGCCGGGCCAGTCCTGGGCGAGCAAGGCCGATTGCCCAGCGGGGTGCAGGCGCAGTCCGCCCAGGCCCAGGCGGGAACGGTTTTCCTCGAGGAAGAAGCCGGCCAGCATCAGCACGTCGCTGTCGCGCTCGCGCAGCGCGGGCACGCGCAACGGGTAGACGCTCAGGCGGTGGAAGAAATCGGCGCGCATGCGGCCGGCCGCCACTTCGGCGGCCAGGTCACGGTTGGTGGCGGCGATCACGCGCACGTCCACATGGTGCTCGCGGTCCGAACCCAGGCGCTGCAGCTGGCCGCTTTGCAGCACGCGCAGCAGCTTGGCCTGCACGGGCAGGGACAGCTCGCCCACTTCGTCCAGGAACAGCGTGCCCTGGTCGGCCTGCTCGAACTTGCCGCTGCGCTCGGACAGCGCGCCCGTGAAGGCGCCGCGCACATGGCCGAACAGCTCGCTTTCGACCAGGTTGTCGGGCAGGGCCGCGCAGTTGATGCTGACCAGCGCCCGGCCTGCACGCGCCGACTGCGCATGCACGGCCTGGGCCACCAGTTCCTTGCCCGTGCCGGTCTCGCCCGTGATCAGCACATTGAGGTCGCTGGCCGCGACCAGGGCGATGTCCTTTTGCAGCGCGCGCATGGCCGGGCTCTGGCCGATCAGCGGACGCGATGAATCGCCCCCCGGGGCGGCGCCGGGTGCGGGCAGGGCGCGCGCACTGCGCGCCAACCGGCGCAGCCGCTCGGCCGTGGTCACGGTGGCCGCCGCCAGGTTGCTGAAGGCCTGCAGCGCCGCCAGCGCGGCCGGGTCGGCAAAGCGCCCCGGGTCCAGCGCGTCCAGCGTCAGCAGGCCCCAGGGCAGGCCGCCGGTCTGCAGCACGCAGCCCATGCAGTCGTGCACCTCCAGCGGCCCGTGGCCCTGGGCCACCAGGCCGTCATAGGGATCGGGCAGCGGACTGTCGGGCGCAAAGCGCATGGCCTGGCCCGCGGCCAGCAGCTGGGCGAAGCGCGGGTGCTCGGCAATGCGAAAGCGCCGGCCCAGCGCATCGGGCACCAGGCCGTCGATGGCCACGGGCCGCAGCCACTCGCCTTCCAGGCGCAGCAGGGCGGCGGCATCGGCCGGCAGCACGGCGCGCAGGGCTGCCAGCAGGCGGCGAAAGCGCTCGCGCTCAGGCAGGTCCTGGGCCAGGTCGGCCACCAGAGGGGTGAGGGCGTGCAGGGCGGTGGATGTGGTCATAAAGACTGCGATGGCTGTCAAAAGGACTCGATTTGACGGGAGTCATATTGACGCATGAAACGCCAAGCCCTTGTTCTTCAAGGGTCGCGGGACTGGCACGGCCCTTGCCTTTGTCAAGGCATGTCCGGCATCGCACCGGGCATGTCCGTTCCCGTACCCAAGGAGTTTTCCGTGCTGACCGACCGCCAACGTGCCATCGTCCAATCCACCGTTCCGCTGCTTGAAACCGGCGGCGAAGCGCTGATCACGCATTTCTACCAAACCATGCTGGGCGAGTACCCCGAGGTGCGCGCCCTGTTCAACATGGCCCACCAGCAAAGCGGCGCCCAGCCGCGTGCCCTGGCCTACAGCGTGCTCATGTACGCCAGGCACATCGACCGGCTGGACGCCCTGGGCGACCTGCCCGCGCAGATCATCAACAAGCACGTTGCGCTGCAGGTGCAGCCCGAGCACTACCCCATCGTCGGCACCTGCCTGCTGCGCGCCATCCGCGAAGTGCTGGGCGCCGAGATCGCCACCGACGAGGTCATAGCCGCCTGGGGCGCCGCCTACCAGCAGCTGGCCGACATCCTGATCGGCGCCGAGCGCCAGGCCTATGACCGCACGGCGGCGGCCGAAGGCGGCTGGCGCGGCGAGCGCGCCTTCGTGGTCGAGGACAAGGTGCAGGAAAGCGCCGAGATCACGTCCTTCTACCTGGTGCCCGCCGACGGCGGCCCCGTGATCGCCCACCAACCCGGGCAGTACATCGGCCTGCGCCTGGTGGTGGACGGCCAGGAGCAGCGGCGCAACTACTCCCTGTCCGCACCTGCAGACGGGCGCAGCCTGCGCATCAGCGTCAAGCGCGAGGCGGGTGGCAAGGTCTCCAACTTCCTGCACGACCGGGTCCGGGTCGGCGACACGCTGCAGCTGTTCCCGCCCGCAGGCCACTTCACGCTGCAGCCCGGCGAGCGCCCGCTGGTGCTGATCAGCGGCGGCGTGGGCATCACGCCGACCCTGCCCATGCTGGACGCGGCCTTGCCGACCCGGCGGCCCGTGGTCTTCATCCACTGCGCACGCGAGCGCGGGGTGCATGCCTTCCGCGAGCATGTGGATGCGCTGGCTGCCGTGCATCCGCAGCTCACCCGTTATTACTGCTATGACCGGGCGGAGGAGGGCGATGGGGTCGATGCGCAGGGCCTGCTGACCGCCCGCCAGCTGGGTGAATGGCTGCCCGCCGTGGATGCCGATGTCTACTTCCTGGGGCCTCGGCCGTTCATGCGGTCGGTGAAGGAATCGTTGAAGGCCCTGGGGGTGCCGCAGGAGCAGGTGCGGTATGAGTTTTTTGGGCCGGCCGAGGCGCTCCAGTAGGCTTTGCCGGAGCCTGCCCTGGGTGGTTCCTGGCTCTGCCGCACCCCTGGCATGCCTTTGTCGCGCCCTTGTCGCGCCCCTTGTAGCACCTCTGTGGCAAGAGGCGCGACAAGGTCCGAAGGCTCAGCGGTAGAAGGCTTGCACGGTGCCCTTGAGCTTGATCAGCAAGGGCCTGCCCTTGCGATCCACCGTCTTGCCCGCGGGCACCTTGATCCATCCCTCGCTCACGCAATACTCCTCCACGTCGAACCGCTCCTTGCCGTTGAAGCGGATGCCGATGTCGTACTCGAACACGGCCGCCACGTGGTGCGGGCTGCGCGGGTCGATGGACAGGTGGTCGGGCAGGGCGGGGCGCTCGGCGGATGCGTTGGCGTCGGTCATGGTCTTGTTCTCGCAAGAGGGTTCTGAAGAAAGCCGGTATTGTCCGCGCAATCCGGGCTCAGGCGCTGGCTGACAGGCATTGGCGGCAGGCATCGCCACGCGGGGCCCGGCGGGCGTCGTATGCTGCGCTCCATGCTGTCGCCAGAGCAACGTCAAACACTGAAGTCGGCCAAGCGCCTGCCGCTGGCGTTGCTGCTGCTCATGGCGCTGGGCTTCGTGGCCTCGTCGGTGGCGGCAGCGCACTGGCAGCAGGTGCCGCTGTGGCTGGCCTGCATCAAGGCCGTGACCGAGGCCTCGCTGGTCGGCGCGCTGGCCGACTGGTTTGCAGTGTCTGCCCTGTTCCGGCACATTCCGCTGCCCGTGGTCGGGCGCCACACGGCCATCATTCCGCGCAACAAGGACCGCATCGGGCTGAACCTGGCGAATTTCGTGCGCGACAAGTTCCTGGACGGGCCTTCGCTGGTGGCGCTGATCGAGCGCCACGATCCCGCGCGCGTGCTGGCGGGCTGGCTGACCTCACCGGCCAACAGCACGCTGCTGGGGCGGCAGGTGGCGCGGCTGGCGCTGGCGGCGCTGGAGATGGTGCAGGACCGGCAGGTGGAGCGCTTTCTCTCGCACTCGTTCAAGGCCTTGCTGGAGCATCTGGACCTGCCCCGCGCGGCGGCGGACCTGCTGTCGGGCCTGACCCAGGACGGGCGCCACCAGGCCGTGCTCGACGATGTGCTGGCGCGCGTCAGCGGCGTGCTGCGCGAATCCGAGACCCATGTGCTGATCGCCCGGACCATCGTGCTGTGGCTCAAGCGCGAGCATCCGCTCAAGGAAAAGATGCTGCCTACGGACTGGCTCGGCGACAAGGGTGCCACGGCCATCGCCGGGGCGCTGGACAGCCTGCTGCAGGACATCGCCAGCGATCCCGGGCACCACATGCGCAAGGCGTTCGATGCCTCCGTGCAGCGGCTGATTGACCGGCTGCAGTCCGACCCGGCCATGGCCGATCGCGCCGAGCGCCTGCGCGACTACCTGCTGCACGACGAGAAGCTGGCCGGCTACCTGCGTTCGCTGTGGCTGGGCCTGCGCGCCAGGCTGCAGGCGGACCTGGCCAACGAGCATTCGCAGGTGGCGCGCAAGACCGCCGCCATGGGCCGCTGGCTGGGCCAGTCGCTGGCGCACGACGAGGCGCTGCGCCACTCCATGAACGAACGCCTCAAGCGCTGGGCCCAGGCGCTGGCGCCCGATGTCTCGCAGTTCCTGGCCCAGCACATCGCCGACACCGTGCGGCGCTGGGATGCGCGCGAGCTGTCCGAGCTGATCGAGCTGCACATCGGCAAGGACCTGCAGTACATCCGCATCAATGGCACCGTGGTCGGTGGTGCCGTGGGGCTGCTGCTGTTCCTGGTCTCCAATGCGGGGCGGCTGTGGTCCTGATCTTCGTATCAGGATGTTGCCTGCCGGCCACATCGGGCCAACTTTACAAAGCCGCCGTGTTCGCCGGAACGCCGTGAATCGGGCCGGGCGCTGCACGCGCCCGGGCACTGGCGGCCCTGCATGTCATTGATGAACAAGGCAACATTCAGCATCCTGAATGAATTGCTCACAGATCGGCCCGCTTGTAAAGAAAAACAGCAGCTGCGCTGCCGTCGGCCAGGCCGTTGTCGTCGGGAAAATAAAATAAGAACGATTCGCACTCATCAAAACAACAGAGCGGATGCGCACCCCGGTCGTTCGACCGTCCGTGATTCTTCTTGCGAGCTTTCCCATGCACAACTGCACAGCCCCCGCGGCGGGCCGTGGCTTTGCCCTGTCCGCCCTTTGCACCTCCCTGCGTGCTTCGTTTCCCTCCACCGTCGCTCCCCTGCGCCGCACCGCGCTGGGCGCCTGCCTGGGCCTGCTGGCCTCGGGCAGCGCGCTGGCCCAGGCAGCAGACGGGGCCGCGCTGGAAACCCTGGTCGTGACGGCCAGCGGCTTCGAGCAGGAGATCAGCCAGGCGCCGGCCTCGATCTCGGTGATCACGCGCCAGGAACTGGAGCAGGGCGCCTACCGCAACCTGCACGATGCCCTGCGCGATGTGCCCGGCGTGATCCTCACGCCCTCGGACAACAACTCCAACGACATCTCGTTGCGCGGCATGGGCGCCAACTACACCCTGATCCTGGTGGACGGCAAGCGCATGAGCACGCGCGAGACCCAGACCAACGGCAGCACGGGCACGGACCAGAGCTGGATTCCGCCGCTGGAGGCCATCGAGCGCATCGAGGTGGTGCGCGGCCCCATGTCCTCGCTGTACGGCTCGGACGCCATGGGCGGCGTGATCAACGTCATCACGCGCAAGGTGGCGAAGAACTGGCATGGCTCGGTGCGCGCCGACGCCACGCTGCAGGAGCGCTCCACCTCGGGCGATGCCTACCAGACCAACTTCTACCTGTCAGGCCCGATCAAGACCGACCTGCTGGGCCTGAGCCTGTACGGCAACTACGGCAAGCGCGACCAGGACCGCATCTACCAGGGCTACAACAAGAGCGACAACCGTTCGCTGAACCTGCGCCTGGCGCTGACCCCCAGCAAGGACCACGACCTGATCGCCGAGATCGGCACTTCGCGCCAGCACTTCGTTTCGTCGCCTGGCATGACCCTGCTGCCCACCGATGCGCCCAGCGACCGCAAGTTCGAGCGCGAGAACTACTCGCTGCAGCACAAGGGCCGCTGGGGCTGGGCTTCCTCCGACACCTATCTGCAGCGCGAGGAAACGCGCAACCTGTCGCGCGACATGACCATCAGGAACACGGTGTTCAACAGCAGCTGGGTGGCGCCGCTGGGCCGCCAGCACCTGCTGACCACGGGCGTGTACTACAACCAGCAGGACCTGCGCGACACGACGACCAATACGCTGCCGGGCTCGGCGCGCACCACGGCCGATCGCACGCAGTACGCCTGGTTCGCCGAGGACGAGTGGCGCCTGCGCGAGAACTTCGCCCTGACCGGCGGCCTGCGCTACGACCACGACAGCAAGGGCGGATCGCAATGGAGCCCGCGCCTGTACGGCGTGTGGAACCTCGACGCGCAATGGACCGTCAAGGGCGGCGTGTCCACCGGCTTTCGCGCGCCCTCGCTGCGCCAGACCCTGGGCGACTGGGGCCAGTCCAGCCGCGGCGGCAACATCTACGGCAACCCCGACCTGAAGCCCGAAACCTCGCTGAGCAAGGAACTGGGCGTGCTCTACAACAACGGCGCCGGCCTGTCGGCAGGCCTGACGGTGTTCGACAACGAGTTCAACGACAAGATCACGCGCATCGCCTGCCCCGAGTGCGGACCGGCCAATTCCTCGGGCAACACGCCCACCACCAACGTCAATATCGACAAGGCCATCACGCGCGGCGTCGAAGCCACGTTCAAGGCCCCGCTGGCGCGCACGCTGGACCTGAGCAGCAGCTACACCTTCACCAAGTCCGAGCAAAAGAGCGGCGAGTTCGCGGGGCAGCCGCTGAGCCAGCTGCCGCGCCACATGCTCAACCTGGCGCTGAACTGGAAGCCTTCGCAGCAATGGGCGGGCTGGGCCAAGCTGTCCTACCGGGGCAAGGAAAGCCAGCCCACGGGCGGCCGTTCGGCGCGCACCTGGGTAGCCGGCAGCTATGCCATGTTCGACATGGGCGGCTCCTACAACTACAGCAAGGACGTGACCTTCTACGCAGGCATCTACAACCTGTTCGACAAGGACGTGTACTACGAGGACTACGCCACGGTGCAGGACGGCCGGCGCTACTGGATCGGCATGAACGTGAAGTTCTAGGCATCCCGGCCGCAAGGGCGGCCGCTGCCCGTGGCCTGCGGATCGGGCCGCGCCGCTTCCCGGCGCGGCACCCGCCTCCGGAGGCCGGAACTCCTTTCATTTTTTTCCTGGGATTCTTTGCCATGACCTTCGATATCACGCGCCGTGCGGCGGCGCTGGCCCTGCCGGCCTTGTTCCTGGGGACTGCGGTGGCGGCCCCGCTGTCCGTGCGGCATGCCGGGGGAATGACCAGCCTGCCCGGCGCACCCCGGCGCGCGGTGGTTTATGACCTGGGGGCGCTGGATGCACTGCATGCGCTGGGCGTGCCCGCGTCGGCGGTCGCAGGCGTGCCCCGGGCGCAGCTGCCCCGGTACCTGGACAGCTTCGCGCAGCGGCCTGCGGCGGGCGGGCTGTTCGAGCCCGACTACGAGGCGCTGAGCCGGCTGGCGCCCGACCTGATCGTCGTGGGCGGGCGCTCGGCCGGCAAGGCCGAGGTGCTGGGACGCATCGCGCCCACGCTGGACCTGAGCGTCAGCGGCAAGCACATGCTGGCCGATATCGAACGCAACATCGCCACGCTGGCGCTGCTGTTCGGCCGCCAGGCGCAGGGCCGTGCGCTGGTGCAGCGCATCCACGCCGAGCTGCAGGGCCTGCGTGCCCAGGCCTCGCAGGCCGCGCCGGGCCTGCTGCTGATGGCCGTGAACGACAAGCTCCTGCCGCAGGCGCCGGGATCGCGCTTCGGCTTTCTGTTCGATGTGTTCGGCGCGCGCTCGGCGCTATCGGCTGCGCAACTGCCAGCCCGCGGCACCGCCTACGGCTTCGATGATGTGGCGCGGCTGGGCCCCGAGTGGATCTACGTCATCGACCGCAACACGGCCACGGGCCAGGCGGCAGGCGGCGGCGAGATCATGGCTTCACGCAAGGTGTTCGACAACGCGCGGATCCACGCCACGGCGGCCGGCCGCAAGGGGCAGGTCGTCTTCCTCGATCCCAAGGGCTGGTACCTGATGGGCAGCGCCGGGCCGACGGCGCTGCTGGACAACATGGCGCAGCTGCGCCAGGCCTATGGCGCGGCGTCATCGCGTTGACCGCGGGCCAGGGCCGGCTCCCGGTCCCGGCCCCACAGCGCAATCACGCGCACATAGGCCAGCTCGGCCAGCAGCTCCACCAGCGTCTGCGTGACGATGACGGCCGGCAGCACGGGAATGGCGCCAGGCACGGCCAGGGCCAGCGGCAGCACGACCAGGGAGTTGCGCGTGCCCGCGCTGAACGCGACGGCGCGGCCCGAGGCTGCCGGGAGCCGAAAGGCGCGCGCCACCAGCCAGCCCAGTGCGGGTGCCGCCACCGCAAAGGCCGCATAGACGGGCACCATGCTCCAGGCGGCCTGCGTGGCCGGGCCCAATTGGGGCAGCACGGAGGCGATCACCACGAACAGCACCAGCGCGGTGGCCGGCACGGGCAGCAGGCCCAGCCATGCCGAGGCGCTGGCCCCGCGACGGCTGCGTGCCGCCCACCACTGGGTGGCAGCGGCCAGGGCCAGCGGCACGGCGATCAGCCACACGAACGCATGCAGGAAAGGCCCCGCCTGGACCAGCCGCGCCGCATCGTCGCCCAGGAACAGGCCCAGGTAGCCGGGCAGGGCCAGCATCTGCGCGATCAGCAGGGCCGGCGTGGCCGCCAGCAGCAGGCGCGCATCGGCGCGTCCCAGGTGGGAGAAGGTGACCACGTAGTCGATGCAGGGCGCCAGCAGCACCAGCAGCGCGCCCAGGCGCAGCAGGGGGGCGGCGGGCAGGAACTGCAGCAGGGCCCAGACCAGCAGCGGCACCACGATGAAGTTGGCCACCATCAGCGCGGCCAGGAAGCGCACCTGGCCGAAGGCGCGCCGCAGCTCGGCCACGGGCACCTGCAAGAAGGTCACATAGAGCATCAGTGCCAGCGCGGGGTTGATGGCACGCTCCAGCACGCCCGTGCCGGGCAGCGCCCAGGCGGCAACTGCGGCCAGGGCCACGGCGGCGAAGTAGATGGGGATCTGGCGCTGTTCGAGCGCGTCTCGGGTGTCTTGCATTCAGGAGGCCGATGGCGGCGGGTACGGGGCGGGTACGCGGATGTGGGGCGGATGTGGGGCGCCTAGTATGGCAACGGCACAGCCGGCCCGCTGCTTCATTCCCCTGCTGGCCCTGGGCCCGCAGGGATCAGCCCTGGTTTGCCGCGCCCAGCACCTTGTACAGATAGGAGCGCGAGATGCCCAGCTCCTGCGCGGCCAGCTTCTTGTTGCCGCCGCAGCGTGCGATGGCGTCGAGGATGGCGTTGCGCTCCTGGTCCTTGAGCGGGGCCACGGCGCCGGTGGAGGGCATGTCGGCCTCGGCAACGGGTGAAGGTCGCGCGCCGGCCAGCGGGTCCTCGTGGCGCGCGAAGTTGTCCACGCCCAGCAGGTGGCCGTCGCAGAACACCAGGGCCTCTTCCACGCGCTGGCGCAGCTGGCGCACATTGCCGGGCCAGGCCTGCCGGGCCAGGTAGGGCATGACGCCGGGCGCGATGCGCGGCAGCGCGATGCCGTTGCGCTCGCAGAACGACTGGGCAAAGCGCTGCACCAGGGCCGGGATGTCCTCCAGGCGCTGGCGCAGGGCGGGCACATGCAGCACCACGCCGCTGAGGCGGTAGAACAGGTCCAGCCGGAAGCGGCCGCTGTCGATGAGGCCGCGCAGGTCGCGGTGCGTGGCGGCCACGATGCGGAAGTTCACCTGCCGGCCGCTGTGCGCGCCCAGGCGCTGCACCTGGCGGTCCTCCAGCACGCGCAGCAGCTTGACCTGGATTTCCATGGGAATGTCGGCCACCTCGTCGAGGAAGAGCGTGCCGCCCTCGGCCTGCTCCAGCTTGCCGGGCTGGCCCTGCCTGCGCCCGCCCGTGAAGGCGCCGGCCTCGTAGCCGAACAGCTCGGACTCGATCAGCGTGGCCGGCAGCGCCGCGAGGTTGAGGCTGACCAGGGGCGCGTCGGCATCGCGCCCGCGCGCATGCAGGGCCTGGGCCACCAGTTCCTTGCCGCTGCCGCTCTCGCCCAGGATGAGCACGGGCACGTCCAACCGCGCCACGGCGTCGATCTCGCGGGCCAGCCTTTGCATGGGGGCACTGGCGCCCACCATCTGCGCCGTGGGCGTGCCGCCGCGCAACTGGCTCAGTTCGCGCTTGTAGTGCTGCACCTCGTCATGCAGCTGGTTCAGCCGCTGCTGCATGCGGTTGAGTGCCTCCACGCCGCTGAAGCTGACCTGGCCCACGGCGCCCACCACGGCGCCGCCCTCGTAGACCGGCATGCGGTTGACGATGCGGCTCACGCCAGGCCCCAGCTGCTGCAGGTCGCCGATCTCGGCCCGGCCGCTGCGCACCACGTGGGGCAGGCGCGAGTTGGGGATCACGTCCTCGGCGCGCCGGCCCGCGGCCGTGCCGGGCGCCAGGCCGAAGAACTTCTCGTGCACGGGGCTGATGTAGCGCATCAGCCCTTCATGGTCGGCCACCGTGATCGCCTGGTACGGGTTGGTCAGGAACATGTTGAGGATGGCGAAGGCGAAGGGCACGCTGGCCACCATGTCGAACAGCGCCGCCGCCTCGTCGGCCGGGCGCAGCAGGGCGACCTCGCCCTCGGCATCGGCCAGCACCACGGCCACATGGCGGGCCACCGTGCCGCGCGGGCCCGGTGTTTCCACGTGCAGCAGCTGGCCATGGCCGATGGGGTTGTGCCCGTCGCCGTGCGCGCGGGCCAGGGCCTCGGTGACGGCTGCATGCAGCAGCGGCTCCTGCGCCAGGCCCAGCCGCGCCACGGGCTCGGGCGAGTCGCGTCGCCAGACGAGAACGCCGAATCGGTGGTCGGGGGAGCTGGACATGGGCATGGCGGGCAGTGGCTGGGGTGAACGCACTCTAGCGGCGCGCAGGCCACGGGTCTGTCCCCGTGGTGTCTCCATTGAAGACAGTACCCAACCCGTGTCTTCGAGGTTGTCCTTGATGTGGACACGTGAAGGTCGACTGTGGAAAAAATCCTTTGAATTCAACGCACTGCGTTCTGGCACGCCTTGTGCATCTCCACAGGCACAAGGAGACACGACGACATGAGCTGGCAACCCGAAGTGGACGAGATCGCATACCGCCGCGCACTGGCGGCCAAACTGGGCGGAGAGGACAAGGTGGCGCGGCACAAGGCCGCCGGCAAGCTCACGGTGCGCGAGCGCATCGATGCCTGCACGGACGCGCAGTCCTTCGTGGAGGTGGGCTCGCTCACCGGCTCGGGCCAGTACGACAGCCTGGGCAGGCTGACGGACTTCACGCCCTCCAACCTCATCATGGGGCGGGCGCGCGTGGGCGGGCGGCCCGTGGTCGTGGTGGGCGACGATTTCACGGTGCGCGGCGGCGCCAACGACGGCGCCGTGGGCGACAAGCTGATCTTTGCCGAGAAGATGGCGCACGACCTGCGCCTGCCCATGGTGCGCCTGGTGGACGGCACGGGCGGCGGCGGCTCGGTGCGCAACATCGAGACCAAGGGCTACACCAGCGTGCCCACCATGAAGGTCTGGAGCCAGGTGGTGCAGAACCTGTCCACCGTGCCCGTGGTCTCGCTGGCCCTGGGCTCGGTGGCCGGCATGGGCGCGGCGCGCGTGGCCTCCAGCCATTACTCGGTGATGGTCAGGGAGACCGCCCAGCTGTTCAATGCCGGCCCGCCCGTGGTGGCGCGCATCGGCCAGAACGTGACCAAGAACGAGCTGGGCGGCAGCCAGGTGCACACGCGCAACGGCGTGGTCGATGACGAGGTGACCACCGAGCAGGAGGCCTTCGAGCGCGTGCGCCGCTTCCTGTCCTACCTGCCATCGTCGGTGTACGAGCTGCCTGCGCGCACCGCGCCGCAGGACGATCCGCGGCGGCGCGACGAATGGCTGCTGTCGGCCATTCCGCGTGATGGCCGCAAGGTCTACAAGATCCGGCCCATCGTCGAATGCCTGGTCGATGAGGGCTCCTTCCTGGAGACGGGCCGCCACTGGGGTCGGGCCATCGTCACCGGGCTGGCGCGCATCGACGGCTGGCCCGTGGCCGTGGTGGCCAGCGACCCGTACTTCTACGGCGGCGGCTGGGACGGTCCCTCGGCCGAGAAGTTCACGCGCTTCGTGGACATGGCCCAGACCTTCCACCTGCCCGTGGTCAACCTGGTGGACATCGCGGGCTTCCAGATCGGCGTGGAGGCCGAGAAGGCCGGCGTCATGCGCTACGGCGTGCGCGCCCTGGCCGCCGTCTACCAGGCCACCGTGCCCTGGTGCAGCATCCTCATCCGCCGCGCCTACGGCGTGGCGGCGGCCGGCCACCAGCACATGGGCCGCTTCAACTTCCGCTATGCCTGGCCCTCGGCCAACTGGGGCTCGCTGCCCATCGAGGGCGGGCTGGAGGTGGCCTACAAGGCCGAGATCGAAGGCGCCGACGACCCCGTGCAAAAGCGCGCCGAGATCGAGCAGCGCGTGCGCAGCCTGACCTCGCCCTTCCGCACGGCCGAGGCCTTCGGCATCGACGAGGTGATCGATCCGCGCGACACGCGCGCCCTGCTCAGCGAATTCGTGGAACTGGCCGCGCCGCTGCGCGAGGCCGGAGCGCCGCAGTTCGGCCTGCGGCCCTGAACGCATAAAAACCCAAGGAGACAAAGCAATGGCAACCAGACAACCGCGCGCGCCCTCGCGCCGCACCGCCCTGGCCCTGTGCCTGGCGCCGTGCCTGACCATCTGCGCCGCGACGGCGGCCCAGGCCCAGGCCCCCCAGGAGGACAAGTGGCCCACGCGCCCCGTGCGCATCGTGGTCGGCTTTCCTGCAGGCTCGTTCACCGACACCATTGCACGCGCGCTGTCCGAGCCGCTGAGCAAGTCGCTGCGCCAGCCCGTGGTGGTGGAGAACAAGCCCGGCGCCAACGGCGCCATCGGCGTGGGCGAGGTGGCGCGCGCCGCGCCCGACGGCTACACCCTGCTGGTCACCAACTCCAGCAGCATCACCATCAACCCCCAGATCTACAAGAAGATCACCTACCGCGCCAAGGACTTCGCGCCCATCACCATGGTGCTGGATGCGCCCTTCATCCTCACCGTCAACCCCGAGTGGGCGCAGAAGCACCAGATCCGCTCGGCCAAGGATGTGATCGCCTTCGCCAAGGGCCATCCCGACAAGCTCAGCTACGGCTCGGCCGGCCCCGGCAACATCGCCCACCTGGCCTATGCGGCCTGGAGCAACCGCACGGGCGTGAAGACCACGCATGTGCCCTACAAGAGCGCATCGCAGGCGCAGATGGCTGTGCTCAGCGGCGAGCTGGACACGCAGTTCGACACCTGGAGCGCGCTGCCCCACATCGCCAGCGGCAAGCTCGTGGCGCTGGCCGTCACCGCGCCCCGGCGCATGCAGCAGCTGCCCGAGGTGCCCACCATGGCCGAGGCCGGCTATGCCGATTTCGACGTCACCTTCTGGGCCGGCCTGCTGGCGCCCGCGGGCACGCCGCCGGCCATCGTCAACCGGCTCTACGAGGCCTCCAGGGGCGTGCTGCAGGACGCACGCATCCGCGCCGTGCTCAGCAGCCAGGGCGAGCCCGTGATGATGCCGCCCGCGCCGTTCGGCCAGCGCATCGCCAAGGAAGTGGCCGACTGGGGGCAAGTGATCCAGCGCGAAGCCTTGTCTTTGGATTGATGAGGTACGCATGTCTCTGTTGCAAGCACTGAACCCCCGCTCCGTCGCCATCCTCGGCGCCTCCGACAACCCCATCAAGGCCGGTGGCCGGCCCATCGATTACCTGCGGCGCCACGGTTTCGCGGGCCGCATCCTGCCCGTCAATCCCAAGCGCGCCGAGGTCCAGGGCCTGGCTGCCTACCCCTCGCTGCGCGCGCTGCCAGAGGCGCCCGATGCCGTGGTCATCAGCCTGCCCGGCGAGGACGTGGCCGCCGCCATCGACGACTGCGTGGCCGTGGGCGCGCGCCTGGCCGTGATCTATTCGTCCGGCTTTGCGGAGCTGGGCGAGGACGGTCGCCTGCAGCAGGCCGACCTGGTGGCGCGGGCGCGCCGGGCGCCAGGCGGCGGGCTGCGCCTGTTCGGCCCCAACTGCCAGGGCGTGGCCAACTTCGCCGCGGGCGCCATCCTCAACTTCTCGACCATGATCAACGAGAACGCGCCGGCCGACGGCCCCGTGGCCATCGTCAGCCAGAGCGGTGCGGGCGCGGCCATTCTCTACGGCGGCCTGCGCCGCGCGGGCATCGGCGTGCGCTACATGCTGTCCACGGGCAACGAGGCCGATGTCTGTGCCGCCGAGGCCGTGCGCGCCGTGGTCGAGGACGAAGGCATCCGCCTGGTCGTGCTCTACATCGAGACGCTGCGGCAAAGCGCCTGGCTGGCCGAGGCCGCGCGCCTGGCGCATGCGCGCGGCGTCACCATCCTGGCCGTGAAGGCCGGCCGCACGCGCGCAGGCCAGGCCACGGCCAGCTCGCACACGGGCGCGCTGGCGGCCGAGGACGCGCTGGCCGATGCCTTCCTGCGCCAGCACGGCATACCGCGCCTGGCCGACTTCCGCGAGCTGATCGACTACGCGCCGCTGTTCCTGTCCCAGCCCGCGCCGCGCGGTCGCCGCGTGGTCAGCATCAGCAATTCGGGCGCCACCTGCGTGCTGTCGGCCGACGCGGCCGAGGAATACGGACTGGCCCTGGAGCCGTTCGATGCCGCCACGCTGGACGGCCTGTCCCAGGCCCTGCCGTCCTATGTCACGGCGCGCAATCCCATCGACATGACCACGGCCCTGCTGGGCAGGCCGCAGACCTTTGGCGACACGCTGCGGGCCTTGTCGGGCAGCGGTGCGGCGGACCTCGTTCACGTGGGCTTCCCGATCGGCGGCGAGGGCTATGACTTCGCCGACTTCGCGGGCCAGGCCAGCCGCTTTGCGCGCGATACCGGCGTGCCCATTGCGGTCAGCGTCAACCAGGACTGGGTGGCCCAGGCCTTCCAGGCCCAGGGCGTGCCCACCTTCTGGAGCGAACGCGCCGCCATGCGCGGCCTGGCGCTGCTGGCCGAGCAGGCCGGCGGCAGGCAGGCACAGGCGCCGTCTGCCGAGGCATCGGTGCCGATGGCGGCCTCCAGCTCCCTCACGCTGGTTGCGCTGGACGAGCCCTCCAGCCTGTCCGAACTCGCCCGCGCCGGCCTGCCGGTGATGCGCCATCTGGTCTGCAGGAGCGAGGACGAGGTGCGTGCCGCCATCGAGTCCCTGCCACGGCCCCTGGTGGCCAAGGGCGTGTCCGCCGATCTCCCGCACAAGTCCGAGCATGGCCTGGTGCGGCTCAACATCCGCGAGGCGGAGCAGGCGCTGCAGGCCTTTGGCGACTTCGCCGCCACGCTGGCCCGCCTGGGCGCGGCCGATGGCGGCCTGCTGCTGGGCGCCCAGCACAAGGCCGACTTCGAGCTGGCGCTGGGTGCCCATGTGGATGCCGAGTTCGGCGTGGTGGTCATGGTCGGCCAGGGCGGCGTGCTGGTGGAGGCGCTCAGGGACGTGCAGTTCCTCGTGGCTCCCTTCAGTGCGCGGCAGGCGCTGGATGCCCTTGCGCGCCTGTCCATCGCCCCGGCCTTTGGGGCCGTGCGCGGCATGCCGGCCGTGGAGCTGGACGCCGTGGCCGCCATGATGGTGAGGCTGGGCGACTGGATGCTGGCCCAGGGCGGGCGCGTGCAGTCGGTCGATGCCAATCCCGTGCTCGTGGCGCGCGGCGCGCAGGCGCCGGTCATCGTCGATGCGGTGGTGGCCGTGGCCGCTGCGCCAGCTGCGCTCTCGGAGGCGGCATGAGCGGCGCCCCGCACCCCATCCGCCGCGTGCTGGTCGCCAACCGGGGCGCCGTGGCCGCGCGCGTGATCCGCACGCTGCGGCGCATGGGCCTCGAATCCGTGGCCGTGTACTCCGAGGCCGATGCCGGCCTGCCCTATGTGCGCGCGGCCGACCAGGCCGTGTGCATAGGCCCTGCGCCCGCCGCGCAAAGCTATCTGGACCAGGCGCGGCTGCTGCAGGTGGCGCGCGAGACCGGCGCCGATGCCGTGCACCCGGGCTACGGCTTTCTCTCCGAGAACGCGGAGTTCGCCGAGGCCGTGCGGCGCCAGGGCCTGTGCTTCATCGGCCCCTCGCCGCACTGGATACGCACGCTGGGCCACAAGACCCAGGCGCGGGCCTTCATGGCCGCCCAGGGCATGCCGCAGGCGGCCAGCTCGGCCGTGCTGCACAGCGTGCAGGAGGCGCAGGCCGAGGCGGCGCGCATCGGCTTTCCCGTGCTGGTCAAGCCCGCAGGCGGGGGCGGCGGCATCGGCATGCTGCCCGCGCACGATGCACCGCAGCTGGAGGCCGCCTGGTCCAAGGCCAGCGGCATGGCCGCCAAGTACTTCGGCACGGCCGAGCTGTACCTGGAAAAGCTGATCGAGGCGCCGCGCCACATCGAGTTCCAGGTGCTGGCCGACCGCCATGGCGAGGTGCGCGTGCTGTTCGAGCGCGACTGCTCGGTGCAGCGCCGCCACCAGAAGGTGGTGGAAGAGGCCCGCTCCGCAGGCATTCCCGCGCAGGCCCTGGCCGACATGCGGCAACTGCTGGCCGGCCTGCTGGCGCGCACGGGCTATGACGTGATCGGCACCGTGGAGATGCTCTACACGCCGCAGCACGGCTTTGTCTTCCTGGAGATGAACACGCGGCTGCAGGTCGAGCATGCGGTGACCGAGGAGATCACGGGCATCGACATCGTCGAGGCCCAGATCCGCCTGGCCGCCGGCGAGCGCATGGGCGACGTGCTGCCCGCCGAACCCGTGGCCAGCGGCCATGCCATCGAGGCGCGCATCTATGCCGAAGACCCCCTGCGCTTCCTGCCCTCGCCGGGGCGCCTGGACCGATTCGAGATGCCCCAGGGCGAAGGCCTGCGCGTGGAGACCGGCTATGCCCAGGGCTGCAGCGTCACGCCCTTCTACGACCCCATGGTCGCCAAGCTCGTGGCCCATGGCAGCGACCGCGCCCAGGCCATCGCACGGCTGCGCCAGGCGCTGGCGCAGACCCGCATCGAGGGCGTGAAGACCAACATCCCCTTCATCGAACGCATCCTGGGCCACGCCGATTTCCTGGACCTGCGCATCGACACCGGCATCGCCCAGCGCGTGCTGGCCCACCTTTGAAAGCCCTACCCATGACCACCACCCCGAACATGATCACAAGCCCCATCGCCGGCCTCGTGGCCGCTGTGGAAGCCGCCGAAGGCGGCACCGTCGCCCTGGGCGACACCCTCATCATCGTGGAGTCCATGAAGATGGAGATTCCCGTGGAAAGCGAGGTGGCAGGCGTCGTGCGCCGCATGCTCGTGGCCGTGGGCGAGCCGGTGGCCGAAGGCCAGGCGATTGCGGAGATCGGATGAACGCCGTTGGAATCTCCACCACCCCGGACCTGGAGGCCGCCGCGCTGGCGCGCGGCTACTTCGGCATCGACGTGCCCTTCATGTCCCATATCGGCCTGGAGCCCGTGAGCCTGGCGCCCGGCCTGGCGCGCACGCGGCTGCCCATGCGCCCGCACCTGGCCAACAGTCGGGGGCATGGCCATGGCGGTGCGCTGATGAGCGCGCTGGACTTCACGCTGAGCGCGGCCGCGCGCTCGTCCAACCCGCTGGGGCTGGGCGTGGTGACCATCGAGATGAGCACGCATTTCCTGGCATCGGCCACCACCGACCTGCTGATCGAGGCCCGCGTGCTGCGCGCAGGCGCGCGCACCGTGTTCTGCGAGGGCGATGTGCTGGACAGCGCGGGCCAGGCCGTGTGCACGGCGCGGGCCGTGTTCAAGCTGATCGCGCTGTAGCCTGGCTTCAGGCGCCGTCGCCTTCGGGCGCCGGCGGCAGCAGATGCTGACCGATCTGCTGCCAGGCCTTGGCCGCGTCATGCTGGCCGCCGAACATGTGGCAGCTGGCGGCCGTCATGGCCAGGCGGCCGTTCTCGGGCTCCAGGTCGAACGCCAGCTCGCATTGCGCTGCGGCGTTGCGCCACATCACCACGGCGTCCGGCGATTCTTCCTTTTGCAGCGCATGGGCTTCGGCCATCCAGGCCTGGGCCAGGCGAAACGCGGCTTCCGCCTGGTCGGGGTCGGCCTTATGGGCCAGATAGAAATGCTTGCCGGCCTGCTGCCACAGCGCCCGGGCCTGGGCGAAATCCTGGGTGGCGGCCCGCTGCGCCTGGGCCACCAGGGCATTGCCTTCGGCCAGCAGCGTTGCGTAGGAGGAGGGGGCGTCTTGCGTCATGGGGCGCCATTGTGCCGCCGCTCCGGTGCCTGTGTTCAGGCCGGGGAATCGCGCGGCGGGCTCGGGCTGTCGGGCAGTTCCAGGCCGATGCGCGTGAAGCCGCCTTCGGACTCGGCAAAGCAGCGCCCGCCGTGCATGCGCGCGATGGCGGCCACGATGGCCAGGCCCAGGCCATGGTTGCGGTCGGCCTGGCTGCGCGCGGCGTCGGCGCGGTAGAAGCGGTCGAACAGGCGCGGCAGGTGGACGGGATCGATGGCCGGGCCCCGGTTGAGCACCGCCAGCGCCACATCGCCGGCGCCCCCGTGGTGGGTACAGGGCCGCGCGCCGATCTGCACGGTGATGGTGGAGCCGCGCTGTGCATAGCGTGTGGCATTGCCCAGCAGGTTGGACAGCGCCCGGCGCAGCAGCCGCGCATCGACCTCGGCGGCCGCGTCGCCCTCGACGACGACCTGCAGGTCGGCCTCCTGCAGCGCGGCCTCGTGGAAGTCGATGACCTCGTGGGCCAGCGCGGCCAGGCTGGCCCAGGGCGCCAGGCGCGCGCCCTGGCCCCGGTCGGCCTGGGAGAGAAACAGCATGTCGGCCACGATGCCGGCCATGCGCCGCAGGTCCTCCAGGTTGGAAGCCAGCACCTCGCGCAGCTCGGCCTCGCTGCGCGGCTTGCGCAGGGCCAGCTCGCAGCTGCTGATCAGCGTGGTCAGCGGCGTGTTCAGCTCATGGGCCACGTCGGCGTTGAAGGCCTCCATCTGCCGGTAGGCCACGGACAGCCGCTCCAGCAGGGCGTTGAACTGTGCGATCAGCGGCCGCAGCTCCTGCGGCTGCCCGCTGTCGTCCAGGCGCCGCTGCAGGTCCTGGGCCGACAGCTGGCGCGTCTGCTCGGTCAGCTGTCGCAGCGGCGCCAGGCCCAGGCGCACCAGCCAGATGCCGGTCAGCGACACCAGCAGCGCGCCGCCCACGGCAGCCAGGGCCAGCGTCCAGGCCAGCAGGGACAGCTGCCGGTCGTCGTCGGCGCGGTCCAGGGTGAGCTGTGCCTGTGCATGCTGGCCACTGTCGGCCAGCACCACCTCGAAGCTGCGCTGCAGCGTGCGGCCGGGATTCTTGGGCGTGCGCAGGCGCTCGTAGAGCACGCGGCCCTGCAGGTCGGTGATGCGCAGCGACATCTCGTCCAGGCCCGTGAGAAAGTCGTCCAGCATGTGGGCCAGCCCGGCTTCGTTGTGGGCGCTGCGGCTTTCGGTCATCAGGTGCAGCACGGCCTGCTGCTTGAGGTCCAGCGTCTCGTGCTGGTGCTGCTCCAGCGTCATCGATGCCACCCCGTAGACGGCCGCGCACACCAGGCCCAGGCCCAGCATGGTCTGCAGGGCCAGCCAGCGCGACAGGCGCCGGCCCAGGTGGGGAATGTCGGCAGGGGCAACGCTCACGGTGCGCGCGACTCCAGCACATAGCCCATGCCGCGCACCGTGTGCAGCAGCGGCTGCTCGAAGGGTTGGTCCAGCTTCAGGCGCAGGCGGCGCACCGCCACCTCGACCACGTTGGTCTCGCTGTCGAAATTCATGTCCCAGACCTGGGAGGCCAGCTCGGTGCGCGACAGCACCTCGCCCTGGCGGCGCAGCAGCAGGCTCAGCAGGTTGAATTCCTTGGCCGTCAGGTCCAGGCGCTGGCCGGCGCGCGTGGCGCGGCGGCGTATCAGGTCCAGCTCCAGGTCGGCCATGCGCAGCGTGGTGGCCTCGGCCGCAGGCTGGGCCGTGCCGCCGCCGCGGCGCAGCAGCACATGCATGCGCGCCACCAGCTCGGAGAACGCGAAGGGCTTGACCAGGTAGTCGTCGGCGCCGCCTTGCAGGCCGCGCACGCGGTCCTCCACCTGGCCGCGCGCCGTCAGCATCAGCACCGGCGTCTGGCGCGATTGGCGCAGCGCCGCCAGCACGGCCAGGCCGTCGATGCCGGGCAGCATGCCGTCGAGCACGATGAGGTCGTAGGCCAGCTCGGTGGCCAGGTGCAGGCCGTCGATGCCGTTGTGCGCGACATCGACCACGAACCCCTCCTCGGTCAGGCCCTTGCGGAGGTAGTCGGCCAGCTTGGTTTCGTCTTCGATGACCAGGACTTTCATGCCGAGCATTGTCGGGGCAGGCAAGGGTTTTCGGAGATGACAAATTTGTCATGTGCCCGACAGCGCCGGGTCGCTGCGCCGCCCTAGACTCGCCGGCATGGGGCAGTCGCGATTGGGGTCAAACGCCATGCCCGACAATCCCGCACTTCTGCCATGCCCTCTTCCATGACCCGGCCCCGTCTTGCCGCCCTTGCCATCCTCGTGATCGCGCTGCTGTTCCAGTGGACCTGGATGGCGGCCGCTGCGCTGTGCCGCCACGACGGGCATGAGACCCGGCACTTCGGCCACCATGTCCATGGCGTGAGCCTGCACGGCATGGGCGCCGAGCGCCATGCGGGCACGGGCACGGATGCCGAGTCCGGCCCGCCTGCGCAAAAGGCCGACCAGGGCCTGCAGTCCTCGCTCAGCGTGGACTGCTCCATGTGCCACGCCTGGGTGGCCGCTGCCACACAGCACTGGCAGGCGGCGCCGGTGGCCCCGCCGCCCGCGCAATTCGCCGAGCCGCTGCGCCGGCATGCCTCGGCCGTGCTGCTGCGTCCCGACCGGCCCCGCTGGCAGGGCTGACGCTCCTGCAGCCGCCGGCCGGGCATTCGGCGTTCATCGCCCTGTTTCGCCCCGGACCGGCATTTTCCAGAAATCCCTTCGCGCGCAGCGGCCCTCGTCCGTGCGCGCCCTGTGGCGTGGGGCCTGATCGACCAAGCGATCACGCCTGATCCGCGCTGCGGGCAAGGAGCCCGTGTATGTCTTTTCCTTCGTCCTTTCCGTCGAGGACAGCCTTCGCACCGTGGGTGCTGGCGGCGCTGGCCGCCTGCGGCGTCGTGCAGGCCGCCGAGCCACCGGCCGATTCCGTGGCGCCACCCGCCTTTGCAGGCGCATCCCTTCCTGATGGCCCGCCGCTGGACCTGCAGCAGGCACTGGCCCTGGCGCTGGACGGCAATCCCGGCCTGCGCGCGGCCCGCCAGGCGCTGGCCGCCACGGAGGGGGCCGTGCTGCAAAGCCAGGCCCGGCCCAATCCCGAGCTGGCCTGGTCGCAGGAGGACACGCGCCGCAGCACCCGCACGCTGACCGTGCAGCTGAACCAGACCCTGGAAGTGGGCGGCAAGCGCGAGGCCCGCATGCGCGTGGCCGAGCGCGGCCGCGACCTGGCCCGCGCCGAACTGGCAGGGACCGAGGCCGCGCTGCGCGCCGATGTGGGCGCGGCCTTTTTCGGCGTGCTGGCCGCGCAGCAGCGCGTGGTCCTGGCCGGGCAGACGCTGGAGATCGCCAGCAGCGCGCGCGAGGCGGCGGCCCGGCGCGTGGCGGCCGGCAAGGTGGCGCCGCTGGAGGAGACCCGGGCCCGCGTGGCCGAGTCCGGCGCCCTGCTGGAGCAGGCCCGGGCCCGCTCTGCCCTGCGCGTGGCGCGCGGCCAGCTGCAGGCGCTGTGGGGCGAGAGCGTGCGCCCCTTCGGCCAGGCCGAGGGCGCCGTGGACGCGCTGCCCCAGCTGCCGGAACTGGCAGCCCTGCAGCAGCGCATCGAACAGGCTCCCGCCGTGCTGCGTGCGCGCCAGGCGCTGGAGCAAAGCCGCGCCACGGCCGAGCTGGAGCGTGCGCGCCGCCTGCCCGATCCCACCGTCAGCCTGGGCGTCAAGCGCGCCACCGAGGTCGGGCGCAACCAGCTCGTGGTCGGCGTCTCCGTGCCCCTGCCCGTGCTCGACAGCAACCGGGGCAACCAGCTGCAGGCCCTGCGCCTGGCCGACCAGGCCGAGGAGCAGTTGCTGGCCACGCGCGTTCAGCTGCAGGCCCAGCTGTTCGAGGCGCGCGAGCTGCTGCAGTCCAGCCGCGAGCAGGCGCGCCAGCTGGCCGAGGAGGTGCTGCCCACGGCGCGCACGGCCTACGAGCTGGCTTCGCGCGGCTTTGCGCTGGGCAAGTTCGCCTACCTGGACGTGCTGGACGCGCAGCGCACCTGGTCCGAAGCGCGCAGCCAGTACCTGGACCAGCTGCTGGCCACGCACCGCGCCGCCGCCGACATCGACCGCCTGCTCGGCACCGAATCCGGCCTCTGATTCCGATAGCAACCTGATTGCATCCAGACCATGAACAACAAGCCCTCCTCCTCCCCCCTGGCACCGCGCCGCACCCTCGTGGCCATTGCCGTCATCCTGGCCCTGGGTGCGCTGGCCGCCACGCTGATCCTGCGCAGCGGCCCGCCGGGTGCCGCCAAGGCCGACAGCCATGGCCACGGCCACAGCGAGGCCGCAGGCCATGCCGATGGCGAGCACCACGGCGCTGCAGCCGGAGATGGCCACAAGCACGACGAAGGCCATGCCGACGATGAGCACCATGAAGATTCCAAGGCGGAAAAAGCCGAGGCCAAGCCCGCCGCCAAACCCGCAGCCACCGCCGAAGCCGGCCATGGCGACGACGAAGGCCTGATCGCCATGGACGCCCAGCGCATGCAGGCGGCCGGCGTGCGCCTGGCCGAGGCCGGCCCGGCCACCGTGCGCTCCGTGCTGCAGCTGCCCGGGGAGATCCGCTTCAACGAAGACCGCACGGCCCACGTCGTGCCGCGCGTGGCCGGCATTGCCGAGAGCGTTCCCGCCAACCTGGGCCAGAACGTGAAGAAGGGCCAGCTGCTGGCCGTGCTCAGCAGCGCCGCCGTCTCCGAGCAGCGCAGCGAACTGCTGGCCGCCAGCAAGCGCCTGGAGCTGGCCCGCACCACCTATGCGCGTGAAAAGCAGCTGTGGGAGGAAAAGGTCTCGGCCGAGCAGGACTACCTGCAGGCGCGCCAGGCGCTGCGCGAGGCCGAGATCGCCGTCTCCAACGCCCAGCAGAAGCTGGCCGCCACGGGCGCCGGTGCCGGCGGTGGTGCGGGTGGGCTCAACCGCTTCGAGCTGCGCGCGCCGTTTGACGGCGTGATCGTGGAAAAGCACCTGTCCGTGGGCGAGGCCGTGCAGGACACCACCCAGGTCTTCACCATCTCCGACCTGCGCAGCGTCTGGGCCGAGATGCGCGTGGCCGCGCCCGACCTGCCCGCCGTGCGCGTGGGCGAGAAGGCCACGGTGCGCGCCACGGCCTTCGACTCCTCGGCCACGGGCGAGGTGGCCTATGTGGGCGCCCTGATCGGCCAGGACACGCGCACGGCCCCCGCGCGCATCACCCTGCCCAACCCCGACGGCGTGTGGCGCCCGGGCCTGTTCGTGAATGTGGAGCTGACGGCATCGTCCCGGCAGGCGCCGCTGGCCGTGGCCACGCAGGCACTGCAGAAGATGGAGCAGCAGACCGTGGTCTTCGTGCCCGTGCAGGGCGGTTTCCGCGCCCAGCCCGTGCGCGTGGGCCGCAGCGATGGCAAGGCCACCGAGGTGCTCGAAGGCCTCAAACCCGGCCAATCCTACGTGGCCGAGGGCAGCTTCATGCTCAAGGCCGAGCTGGGCAAGGCCACGGCCGAGCACTCCCATTGATGCGGGCATGAACGGAGAACTCCATGTTTGAACGCATCATCCGATTCGCCATAGAGCAGCGCTGGCTGGTCCTGCTGGCCGTGCTGGCCATGGCGGGCCTGGGCATCTACAACTACCAGCGCCTGCCCATCGACGCCGTGCCCGACATCACCAATGTCCAGGTGCAGATCAACACCCAGGCCAGCGGCTACTCGCCGCTGGAGACCGAGCAGCGCGTCACCTATCCCATAGAGACGGTGATGGCCGGCCTGCCCCACCTGGAGCAGACGCGCTCGCTGTCGCGCTACGGCCTGTCCCAGGTCACCGTGGTGTTCAAGGACGGCACGGACATCTACTTTGCGCGGCAGCTGGTGGGCGAGCGCATACAGCAGGCGCGCGACAGCCTGCCTGCCGGCATCACGCCCACGCTGGGCCCCATCTCCACGGGCCTGGGCGAGATCTACCTGTGGACCGTGGAGGCCGAGGACGGTGCGAAAAAGCCCGACGGCACGCCCTACACGCCCATGGACCTGCGCGAGATCCAGGACTGGGTCATCAAGCCGCAGCTGCGCAACGTGCCCGGCGTCACCGAGATCAACTCCATCGGCGGCTACGCCAAGGAGTACCTGGTGGCGCCCGCGCCCGAGAAGCTGGCCGCCTACGGCTTCACGCTGGCCGACATCGTCACCGCCCTGCAGCGCAACAACGCCAACGTGGGCGCCGGCTACATCGAGCGCCAGGGCGAGCAGTACCTGATCCGCGCGCCGGGCCAGGTCGGCGGCATCGCCGACATCCGCGAGGTCATCGTGGGCTCGGCCCAGGGCCAGCCCATCCGCATCCGCGACCTGGCCGAGGTGGGGCTGGGCCAGGAGCTGCGCACGGGCGCAGCCACCGACAACGGCCGCGAGGTGGTGCTGGGCACGGTGTTCATGCTGATCGGCGAGAACAGCCGCACCGTCTCGCGCGCCGTGGACCAGCGCATGGCCGAGATCAACCGGGGCCTGCCCCCTGGCGTCAAGGCCATCACCGTCTACGACCGCACCAACCTGGTGGACAAGGCCATCGCCACGGTCAAGAAGAACCTGGTGGAGGGCGCGGCCCTGGTGGTGGTCATCCTCTTCCTGTTCCTGGGCAATCTGCGCGCGGCGCTGATCACGGCGCTGATCATCCCGCTGTCCATGCTGTTCACCTTCACGGGCATGGTGCACTACAAGGTCAGCGCCAACCTCATGAGCCTGGGGGCGCTGGACTTCGGCATCATCATCGACGGCGCCGTGGTCATCGTGGAGAACTGCGTGCGCCGCCTGGCGCATGCACAGGAGGCGCGAGGACGGTCGCTGACGCGCAGCGAACGCTTCCATGAAGTCTTCGCCGCCGCGAAGGAAGCGCGCCGCCCGCTGCTGTTCGGCCAGCTCATCATCATGGTGGTCTACCTGCCCATCTTCGCGCTCACGGGTGTGGAGGGGAAGATGTTCCATCCCATGGCGCTCACGGTGGTCATTGCGCTGGCCGGCGCCATGCTGCTGTCCATCACCTTCATCCCGGCGGCGATTGCGCTGTTCATGGGCGACAAGGTGGCCGAGAAGGAGAACCGCCTCATGGCCTGGGCACGCCGCGGCTATGCGCCCGTGCTGGCGCGCGTCATGGCCGCGCCCGCCGTGGTGCTCACGGCCGCCGCCGTGGCCGTGGCGCTGAGCCTGCTGCTGGCCACGCGCCTGGGCAGCGAGTTCGCGCCCAACCTCAACGAGGGGGACTTCGCCATCCAGGCGCTGCGCATCCCCGGCACCAGCCTCACGCAGTCGCTGCAAATGCAGATGCAGATCGAGAAGGCGCTCAAGAAGGAGTTCCCCGAGATCGACCGCGTGTTCGCGCGCACCGGCACGGCCGAGATCGCCTCCGACCCCATGCCGCCCAACATCTCCGACGGCTACATCATGCTGAAAGCCCGCAGCGAGTGGCCCGACCCGGCGCGCCCGCGCGATGAGCTGCTGGCCGCCGTGCAGGCGTCGGTGGACCGCATCCCGGGCAACAACTACGAGTTCTCCCAGCCGATCCAGCTGCGCTTCAACGAGCTGATCTCGGGCGTGCGCAGCGACGTGGCCGTGAAGATCTTCGGCGACGACATGGCCGTGCTGGAGAAAAGCGCCCAGACCGTGGCCGGCATGCTGCAGCAGATCGCGGGCGCCTCCGAGGTCAAGGTCGAGCAGACCACGGGCCTGCCCATGCTCACCGTGCAGATCGACCGCGAAAAGGCCTCGCGCTACGGTCTGAACATGGGCGATGTGCAGGACGCCATCAGCACCGCCATGGGCGGCACCGAGGCCGGCACGGTATTCCAGGGCGACCGGCGCTTCGACATCCAGGTGCGCCTGCCGGACGCCGTGCGCAACGACCTGCAGGCCCTGAGCCGCCTGCCCATCGCCCTGCCGCGCGGGGCGGACGGGCGCATCGGCTTCGTGCCGCTGTCGGCCGTGGCCACGTTCGAGACCGCGCCCGGCCCCAACCAGGTCAGCCGCGAAGACGGCAAGCGCCGCATCGTGGTCAGCGCCAATGTGCGCGGGCGCGACATGGGCTCCTTCGTGGGCGAGGCGCAGCAGAAGCTGCAAGGCCTGTCGCTGCCGCCCGGCTACTGGACGCGCTGGGGCGGCACCTTCGAGAACCTGGAGTCGGCCACGCGCCGCCTGCAGATCGTGGTGCCCGTGGCCTTGCTGATGGTCTTCGTGCTGCTGTTCGCCATGTTCGGCAATGTGCGCGACGGGCTGGTGGTCTTCACGGGCATTCCGTTCGCGCTCACGGGCGGCATCCTGGCGCTGTGGCTGCGCGACATACCGCTGTCCATCTCGGCGGCGGTGGGCTTCATCGCGCTGTCGGGCGTGGCCGTGCTCAACGGCCTGGTCATGATCTCCTGGATCAGAACCTTGCGCGAACAGGGCGCCAGCGTGCCCGACGCCGTGACCGAGGGCGCGCTCACCCGGCTGCGCCCCGTGCTGATGACGGCCCTGGTGGCCTCGCTGGGCTTCGTGCCCATGGCCATTGCCACGGGCACGGGCGCCGAGGTGCAGCGGCCGCTGGCCACGGTGGTGATCGGCGGCATCCTGTCATCCACGCTGCTGACCCTGCTGGTGCTGCCGCTGCTGTACCGGCTGGTGCATCGCAATGATCCGTCGGAAGCCAGCGGCACAGACCCCGCGCCCGCCGCGCCGGCACCTGCCGTGTGACGCGGCGCCCGGGCAGCACCCGGGCGGCCACTTTGGAACCCGCTGCAGCCTGGCTGCAGCGGGTTTCTTCATGCCCGGGATATCCCGGGCCACACATCTTTGCCCATCGATGTGAACCTCGCGCATTTGGCATGGAGCGGCTGCGAGCCCCTGCCTAGAATTCGTCCCACAACAGCAAGGACAACGGGAAGGAGACAAGGCCATGAACAGCCCCGCCAGCGGACAGCACGGCCGTGCCCGCATCGCCGTGGAGAGCCGGTCCATCGACTGCATTCCCGACAGCGAGCGCCACGCGCGGCTCGCCGACCAGGGGCCGTTCTGGTTCCTGGGCAACTTCCACTTCTTCACGCTTTCCATCGGCTTCGTCGGCCCGTCGCTGGGGCTCTCGGCGCCCTGGAGCGCCCTGGCCGGGACGCTGGGCATCATGTTCGGCACGCTGTTCATGGCGTTGCACGGCGCGCAGGGGCCGCAGCTGGGGCTGCCGCAGATGATCCAGTCGCGCGCGCAGTTCGGCTTTCGTGGCGTCACCCTGGCCCTTTGCGCCACGCTGCTGGTGTTCACGGGGTTCAACGTCGTCAACGTCTCGCTCATCATGCAGGGCATGCAGGCCGTGTTCGGCCTGCCGCCAGCGCCCACGGCCTGCGTGGCCGTGGCGGCAGGCGCCTTGCTGGCGGTCTGCGGCCACGATGTGATGCACAGGGCCTTCCGCCATGCACTGGTGCTGGCGCTGCCCCTGTATGCGCTGGCCACGCTGGCGTTGCTGGCAGGCGTGGGCGAGCCCGCCTTGCACGGTCGGTCGGAGCCATTGCCAGGATCCGCATGGAGCGCCTTTGCCGCGCAGTTCACCATCGCGGCCAGCTACAACATCTCCTATGCGCCCTATGTGTCCGACTATTCGCGCTACCTGCCGCGCCACACTGCGCCCCGGCGCCTGATCGCAGCCATCTTCCTGGGTGCATCGCTGTCCGGGGCCTGGATGATCGGGCTGGGCGCCTGGATGGCGCAGCGGCTGCAGGCCGGGGACGCGCTGGCGGCGCTGGGACGGATCGGCACCGGCCTGTTCCCGGGCGCGGACCGGCTGCTGCCTGCCCTGGCCGTCGTGGCCTTCCTGCCCATCATCGCGTTGAACACGTACAGCGCGGCGCTGACCGTGCTCACGGCGGCGGATTCGCTGGGCGGCATGCGGCCCACGCGCGCAGCCCGTATTTTTGCCATCGCGGCGATCAGCGTCGGCATCCTCGCGTGCGTGCTGTCCATCCAGGGCAGCGGCGTGGCACTGCTGCACTCCTTCCTGGCGCTGCTGCTGTACTTCCTGGTGCCATGGACGGCGGTCAACCTCGTGGACTACTTCCTGGTGCGCAAGGGCCGCTACGCCATCGCCGATTTCTTCACGCCACAGGGCATCTACGGCGCCTGGGGCTGGCGCGGCATCTGCGCCTATCTGGGCGGCTTTGCGGCCATGGTGCCCTTCTTCCACATCCACGACGCCACGGACGGCCATGCGGTCTTCGTCGGCTGGGCTGCGCAGCGGCTGGGCGGCGTGGACTTCGCCTGGCTGCCGGGCATTCTCGTCGCCGGCAGCCTTTACTGGGCGCTGGCCCGCACCCTGGATCTGCAGGCCGAGGAGGCCGCCCGTTGCCAGCCGCGGCAGGACAGCCACCTTTTGCATCCCAAGGAGCGCACACCATGACGGAGCACCGCATCCGCATCATCCAGCCCCGTCTGCGTGATGGCGACATTGCCGGCAACCTGGCGATGACGCTGAAGACGATCAGGGCCAGCGCGGGTCAGGCCGACCTGCTGGTCTTTCCCGAAACCTGCATCAGCGGATTTCCCCGGCCCGACAACGTGGCGCAGCTGGCCGAGCCGCTGGACGGCCCCTCGGCCACCGCGCTGCGCGAGGCCGCGCGGCAAGCCGGCGTGGCCGTCGCCATCGGCCTGGCCGAAGCAGACCAGGGCCGCCGCTTCAATGCCGGCCTGCTGATCGATGCCGACGGGCAGGTGCTGCTGCACTACCGCAAGACCATGCTCTACGACTCGGACCAGGGCGTGTTCGAGGCAGGTGAGCGCTGGCCCACATGCGAATGGCGCGGCCTGCGGCTGGGAATGCTGATCTGCTTCGACATCGAGTTTGCGGCACCGGCCCGCGCGCTGGGTGCGCAGGGCGTGGACCTGATCGTGCTGATGGACGGGATGATGCACCCCCACGGCCACATCCATCGCCATGCCGTGCCCGTGCGTGCGATGGACAACCAGTGCTACATCGCCATGGCCAACCGCGTGGGCCCTGGCGACAGCTACGCTTTCAGCGGAGGCAGCCAGTTCGCCGATCCCTTCGGCCAGACGCTGGCGCGCATCGCGGGCGATGCAGAGGGCCTGCTGGACGTGCGCCTGGACCCTCTGGCGCCCGGCCGCGCGCGTGCGCAGTACCGGGGCTGACGAGCGCCGAGGCGCCGCAGTGTCTCGGTCATCGCGGTCATCTGTGTCGGTTGTATGACAGCAATGTCACCATCCTGTGGGGCTGGTGTGGGCACGTGATTTCTACATTGGAGTCCTCTCCCCGGCGTTCCGCCTTGCGGGGCGTGGGGAGAACGAATCACCAACGTTCTTTGAAAGGGACACACCATGTCGCAACGCCGTTTCACCCCCGCAACCCTGATCGCCGGCCTGGTCGCATCGGCAGCGCTGCTGCTGCCGGGCATGGCATCGGCGGCCGGGTACATCCACCCGGCCAACAACGAGGCGGGTGCCGTCGTCCATCCCGAACATTTCAAGAGCAGCAAGACGCGCGCCCAGGTGACGGCCGAGGCCGAGGCGGCCGTGCGCCAGGGCGGCACCTCGCGCTTCAATGCCGGCGTCTACCCGGCGCCTGCACCGCAGACCGGTGGCGGCAAGACGCGGCAGGAAGTGATCAATGAACTGATCAACGAAACGCCTGCCCAGCGCGATGCACGCCAGCGTGCCATGGGTGGTTGATGCACGTGCGGGGCGAGGCAGTGCTGCCCCGCAGCAGCCGTATCAGGGGATGACCGACGCGCCGCGCGGCTACGAGCCTGCGGCGCGTTCCGCTTCCTCGGCCTCATGGGCGCGTGCGATGGCCAGGATCACATCGCGCGCCAGGCGGCGCTTGGGTACGGGAAGGCGCAGGTAGATCTTGAACAGCTCGTTGTCCTCGTAGCCCAGACCGGCGGACCAGCTGCCCTTGGGCTCACGCACCTCACGCGCCGGCTGCGGCGCGCGCAGGAACTCCTCCAGCGGCACCTGCAGCCAGTCGGCCAGCGCAGCAAGTTTCTTGGTGTTGGGCATGGTCTTGCCCAGCAGCCACAGACGCACGCCGTGCTGCGACATGGGCTTGCCCCAGAAGCGTGTGTTGAATTCGCGCTCCAGCACCGAGGGCTTGGCTTCATAGCCACGGGCCTCCAGGGAATCACGTAATTTCTGCGCAAACCGCTGCTTCGCATCCTGCATGCGGGCACGCTATGGGATAAGTCTGATTGTGCAGTGAGTATTGTGAAAAATCACATATCCGATGTGATTGATAGTTAACATCAAAGACTCAACCAGAAATCACAAGCACAGGAGGGCCCATGCGCTGGCAAGGAGTGTGGCTGCTGCCTGCGGGCCTGGCCCTGCTGCTGGGCGGTTGCGGCGGTGACGATGGCGAGGTGCTGACCGTGCGGGCTGCGCCCTGGGGCGCCGCCTCGGGCGTGTCGATAGGGCAGGTGCTGCAGGACAGGTCGGCCTGCGCGCGCAGCAGCTGGCGCAGCGTGGGAGACGGCAGCGGCGGGCGCATCGTCGAGTACGCCTGCGAGCGCGCAGGCGTGCGTGACTACCTGCAGGCCAGTCTGCGCGAGGAGGTCGGGCCACTGCAGCGCGCCGCCGAAAGCGAACAGGCCCGGTTCGAGGCGCGGTTGCGTGGCGAATGGCGTGAGCTGCTCGTGCTGGAGCGGCAGCGGCAGGAGATGCTGCGGCGCCACGCGCAGGAGGCGCAAAGGGATGCCGACCACAGGCAACGGCACCTGGAGGATCTGCGTGTGCTGGGGGACATGAAGGAGTGCGGCAGCTTCCGTCCGCAAAGCCTCAGTGCCGAGGCCGCGCCGCAGCGCCTGGTGCTGGCAGCCCAGGCCTGTGCGCAGGCCGGGCGCGCGGCCGGGCATGTCTATGCGCGCGAGCGGGAGCGGACGCTGGTGCGGCTGCGCGCGGCCCTGCCGCGCTACGACGAGGCCCGGCTGGGCCGCGAGGCGGCCTTGCAGGCGATGGATCGCACCCTGGAGCAGCAGGAGGCGGCGCTGCGCCGGCTGGAGGAAGACCGCCCCGAGGCGGGCGAGCGCATACGCCGCTCATTGGCCGCGCGCATGGAGGCCATGCGCCTGCGGCTGGGCCAGGTGGGCCGCGTGCGCGAGCTCACGCGCTGGAGCGTGGCCGGCGCACGCGTGGCCTACCTGGACACGGCCCTGGCCATGGAGTGCGGCGTGCGCACGCTGACCGAAGCCATGCCGCTGGACACCCTGGTCGAAGACCTGGGCGAGGGCCAGGCCGTGCCCCGCCAGGGAGGCGCATTGGCCCGGGCGCTTGACGGACTGTGGGCGCGCTGCCTGCAGCAGCCCTGAGGGCGGGAAGGACTGCACGGCGCCGGTTGCACCGCGCCCGTTGCACCACGCCGGTTGCACCACGCCTCAGAATCTCGGCAGGTCCGGGTGTGAGATCTGGCCGCCGCGCACCAGCATCTTTCCGTATTCGGCACAGCGGTTGAGCGTGGGAATCACCTTGCCGGGGTTGAGCAGGGCCTGCGGGTCGAAGGCGGCCTTGAGCGCGAACATCTGGTCGTTCTCGGCCGTGGTGAACTGGGTGCACATGGAGTTGAGCTTTTCCACGCCCACGCCATGCTCGCCCGTGACCGTGCCGCCCATGGCCACGCTGGTCTCCAGAATGTCGGCGCCGAACAGCTCGCAGCGGTGCAGCTCGTCGGGGTCGTTGGCATCGAACAGGATCAGCGGGTGCAGGTTGCCGTCGCCCGCGTGGAAGACGTTGGCGCAGCGCAGGCCGTATTTCTTTTCCATCTCCTGGATGGCCAGCAGGATGTCGGCCAGGCGCTTGCGCGGGATGGTGGAGTCCATGCACATGTAGTCGGGGCTGATGCGCCCGCTGGCGGGAAAGGCGTTCTTGCGCCCGCTCCAGAAGCGCAGGCGCTCGGCCTCGCTTTCGCTCACCGTGATGGCCGTGGCCCCGGCGCCGCGCAGCACCTCGCTCATGTGGGCGATCTCTTCCTCGACTTCCTCGGGCGTGCCGTCGCTCTCGCACAGCAGGATGGCCTCGGCCGTGAGGTCGTAGCCGGCCTTGACGAAGTCCTCGACGGCGGCCGTCATGGGCTTGTCCATCATCTCCAGCCCGGCCGGGATGATGCCGGCCGCGATCACGGCGGCCACGGCGTCGCCAGCCTTGCGCACGTCGTCGAAGCTGGCCATGATGCAGCGCGCCAGCTGGGGCTTGGGGATCAGGCGCACGGTGACTTCGGTGGTCACGGCCAGCATGCCTTCGCTGCCGACCAGGATGGCCAGCAGGTCGAAGCCCGGCGTGTCCAGCGCCGTGGAGCCGAACTCCACCGGCTCGCCCTCCACCGTGAAGCCGCGCACCTTCAGCACGTTGTGTACGGTCAGCCCGTACTTGAGGCAGTGCACGCCGCCCGAGTTCTCGGCCACGTTGCCGCCGATGGTGCAGGCGATCTGGCTGCTGGGATCGGGCGCGTAGTACAGGCCGAAGGGCGCGGCAGCCTCGCTGATGGCCAGGTTGCGCACGCCGCACTGCACCACGGCCGTGCGGCTGGCGGCATCGACCTGGAGGATCTTGTTGAACTTGGCCAGCGACAGCGTCACGCCCATGGGATGGGGCAGGGCGCCGCCCGACAGCCCGGTGCCTGCGCCGCGTGCGATCACGGGCACCTGGATGGCGTGGCAGGCGCGCAGCACGGCCTGGACCTGGGCCTCGGTCTCGGGCAGGCAGACCACCAGGGGGCGCTGGCGGTAGGCCGTGAGTCCGTCGCATTCATAGGGGGTGGTGTCCTCGGCGTTCCACAGCAGGGCATGCGCGGGCACATGGCGGGCCAGCGCGGCCACGACCTCGGCCTGGCGCCGCGCGCGTTCGGAGGCCGTGGGCTGCTGGTGGGCCGCATCGGCGGCGGCCGACGCCATGGCGCCGGGAGCGGGGCTGGCTGGGGAGCTGGCGGGAGTCATGGGGCCTGACTTTAGGCGATGCCGCCGTCTTTGTGCAGCGGGACTGCGCTGATGTTTATTGCAACGGCGCGTGAAATCCGCGAAATCCGTGAATTCCGTTGTGGGCGCCTCAGCAGGCCATCGCCCTCTTCAACCATTCAGCAAAGGCCGCGCATTCCCAGCGGTCCATGGTGCCGGTACGCCAGCACAGGTAGTGGGCGTGGGGGCTGGCCGTGTCCATGTCGAACAGGCGCACCAGGGTGCCGTTGTCCATCCAGGGTGCGCCCAGCTTGTGGCGCACAAGGGCAATGCCCATGCCGGCCGAGGCCGCGTCGCACATCAGGCCGATGTCGTTGAACTGCGAGCCCTCGTGCGGCTCGGGCCAGTCCAGGCCGGTGGCGCCGAACCAGGTGCGCCAGGGCTCCAGCGGGCTGCGCAGCAGGGGCATGCCTTCCAGGTCCTGGGCCTGCTCGAAGGGGCCGTGCTCGCGGATGAAGGCCGGCGATGCCAGCGGCGTGACCACGTCGCGCGCCAGCTCGATGTGCTCCACGTCGGCGTAGTGGCCGGGGCCGAAGCGCACCATCAGGTCGGCATCCTCGGCCACCACGTCCAGCAGCGGGATGGAGACCTGCAGGGCGATGTCGATCTCGGGATAGGTTTCCGTGAACTGGCGCAGGCGCGGAATCAGGATCACGCGCGCAAAGGTGGGCGTGACCGCAAGCTTGAGCCTGCGGCGGCCCGGCGCCGTCACCTCGCCCGGGAAGCGCTGCAGCGCGCCCAGGCCCTCGCGCACGTGGGACAGGTAGGCGCTGCCTTCGGTGGTGAGCGAAAAGTCCGAGCGGCCGAACAGCCGCGTGCCCAGGATCTGCTCGAGCTGGCGCACGCGGTGGCTGACGGCGCTGGGCGTGACGCACAGCTCCTCGGCCGTCTGCGTCACGCTGCGCAGCCGCGCCAGCGCCTCGAAAGTGAGCAGGCACTGTATGGGCGGGATGCGGCGGGCGCCGCCGCCGGGCGGGGCAAAGCCGCTGCCGGCGGCAAGGGTCACGTTCGCCATGGGCGGCCGGGAGCCGGCTTCAGCGGAAGACCACGGTCTTGTGGCCGTTGAGGATGACGCGGTGCTCGCTGTGCCACTTGACGGCGCGGGCCAGCACCTGGCTCTCGGTGTCGCGGCCGCGGGCCGTGAGGTCTTCCACGGTGTCGGTGTGGTCGGCGCGGGCCACGTCCTGCTCGATGATCGGGCCTTCGTCCAGGTCGGCCGTCACATAGTGGGCCGTGGCGCCGATCAGCTTCACGCCGCGGTCATGGGCCTGGTAGTAGGGCTTGGCGCCCTTGAAGCTGGGCAGGAAGCTGTGGTGGATGTTGATCGCGCGGCCGGCCAGCTTGGTGCACAGGTCGTTGGACAGCACCTGCATGTAGCGCGCCAACACCACGAGTTCGGCGCCTTCGGCCTCGATGATCTCGAACTGCTTTGCCTCGGCCTGGGCCTTGGTGGCAGCCGTGACGGGGATGTGGTGGAAGGGGATGTTGTAGCTGGCCGCCAGCTGGTAGAACTCGCGGTGGTTGCTGATGATGGCGCGGATGTCCACCGGCAGCAGGCCGCTCTTCCAGCGAAACAGCAGGTCGTTGAGGCAGTGGCCTTCCTTGCTGACCATGAGCACGGTCTTCATGGCTTCGGCCTTGGTGTGCAGGCGCCACTTCATCTGGTACTGGCCGCCCAGGTCGGCCAGGGCCGCCCTCAGAGCCGCGGGATCGCAGCCGTTGCAGGCAAATTGCACGCGCATGAAGAACAGTCCGGTGGCCGGGTCGTTATACTGCGCGGCCTCTTCGATGTTGCCGCCTTGCTCGAGCAGAAAGCCCGAGACGGCATGTACCAGACCGAGCCGGTCGGGGCACGAAAGGGTAAGAATATAGGCTTGGGTCATAGCGGCGCAATTGTCGCAGCATGGACACGACCCTGCGCAAGTCACACGTTCTGGGAACGTTCTGAGGAACCACATGCAAGATCAGGGAGAGCAGCCCCGAATACCGCTCTGGGGCGCAATGACCCTGTACGTGTGCGCAGGTCTGCTGTGGCTCTGGGGCGTGGAATGGCTGCTGGCGCACCTGCAGATTCCGCCCGAGGCGGCGGCGCAGCGGCGCATGCTGTCCTCGGTGACCCTGGTGCTGGTCACGGCCGTGGGCGGCGGCTGGCTGCTGTGGCGCATGCGCCGTGGAGAGTGCACTGCCCATGCCGCGATGGCCGCCGGGCGGGAGGCCGACGAACGCCAGCGCCTGGCCGCCGCCGTGGTGGACAACACCATGGAGGGCGTGGTCGTCACCGATGCGCGCAGCCGCATCCTCTCGGTCAACAGCGCTTTCACGCGGCTGCTGGGCTATACCGAGCAGGAGATGCTGGGCAAGACCCCGCGCATGTTCAAGTCCGGCCGCCATGACAAGGCCTTCTACGAGGCCATGTGGGACAGCATGCAGGCCACGGGCCACTGGCAGGGCGAAATCTGGAACCGCCGCAAGAACGGCGAGGTCTTTCCCGAGCGCATGTCGCTCAGCGCCGTCAAGGACGCACAGGGCAAGGTCACGCACTACGTGTGCATGTTCACCGACATCTCGGCCGAGAAGGCGCGCGAGGCCCAGCTCGAATTCCTGGCCCACCGCGACATGCTCACCGGCCTGCCCAACAGCGTGCGCTTCACAGCGCTGCTGGAAGACGCCGTGGCCGAGGCGGCCGCCGAGCAGGGCACGCTGGCCGTGATGCTGCTGAACATCGATCGCTTCAAGGACGTCAACGACAGCTACGGCCACGCCATCGGCGACCAGGTGCTGCGCCACATCGCCGCCCGTGTGCACGACTCCCTGGGTCCCCAGGACCTCATAGGTCGCATGGCCGGTGACGAACTGGCCGTGCTGTGCAAGGGCATGAGCGAGCGCGGCGACGCCATCGCCCGTGCACGGCAACTGATCGCGGCGGCCGGCCAGCCCTGGAGCTCGCCGGACGGCCTGTCCGTCATGGCCGGCGTCAGCGTGGGCATCTGCATGTACCCCTCCCACGCCGGCAATGCCCAGGACCTGCTGCAGGGCGCGCATGCGGCCGTCTACGGCGCCAAGTCGCGCAGCGGCCGTGCCTGGTGCTTCTTCGAGGAAGACATGACCTCGGCCGCGCGCGAGCGCCTGGCCATGGAGGCACGGCTGCGGCAGGCCATAGACCTGGGCCACCTGCGCCTTTACTTCCAGCCTCAGATCGACCTGGCCACGGGCCGCCTGGTGGGCGCCGAGGCCCTGGTGCGCTGGCTGGACCCGGACGAGGGCCTCATCTCCCCGGCACGCTTCATTCCCGTGGCCGAAAGCTCGGGCGTCATCGGCGCGCTGGGCCTGTGGGTGCTGCGCGAGGCCTGCGCCCAGGGCCAGCGCTGGCGCGATCAGGGCCTGCCCGAGATGACCATCGCGGTCAATGTCTCGCTGCACCAGTTCCTGCTGACCGACATCGCCGGTGCCACCGCCGACGCGCTGGCCGCCACGGGCTTCGCCCCGCACTGCCTGGAGCTGGAGATCACCGAAAGCGCCCTGGCCGAGCGCCCCGAGGAGGCCCTGGCCGTCATGCGCCGTCTGCGGGCCCAGGGCCTGCGGCTGGCCATCGACGACTTCGGCACCGGTTATTCCTCGCTGGCCCACCTCAAGCGCTTCCCGCTGGACCTGCTCAAGATCGACCAGGGCTTCATCCGCGACATCCCGCACAGCGCCGACGACATGGCCATCAGCGGGTCGGTGATCGCGCTGGGGCATGCCATGGGGCTGAAGGTGCTGGCCGAGGGCGTGGAGACGGCCGAGCAGCTGGCATTCCTGCGCGGCAAGGGGTGCGACTTCTTCCAGGGCTATCTGTGCAGCAAGCCCATGCCTGCGCAGGCGTTCGGCGAGTGGGTCTCGGGCAACGAGGGAATGTGGGCCGTGCAGGGGTGAAGCTCAGTCCACCCGACCCGCATCCGCCCGCGGCGCCGGCGGATTCCTGAACTTCTCCCGCAGCTCGGCGCAGTGGTCCTTGGCGGGCAGGGCATCCGTCTTCTGCAGCCAATCCACATCCGAGGCCTGCGCCACCGATGTCTCCCCCGCCTGCGCCACGGCCACCTTGGCGCCTGCGGCCTCGGGCAGCCAGGTGGGAATGCCCACGCCGCGCAGTACGTGGCCGCGCCCGGCCACCAACAGCACGGTCTTGCCGGGCTTGACTGCGGCCCTGGCCACCTCGGCCATGCTGGCGTCGCGGGCCAGCTGGATGCGGGCCATGGGCGCCAGCTGGGTGTCGGGCAGCAGGCCGCAGTGGCCTTCGCGGATGGCGTCGAGCTGGCGCTGCCAGGCTTCGGGCGGCAGGTGGGTGTCCAGGTTCTGGTTGCGCATGGCCTGCTTCATGTCGGCGCGGGGCAGGTTGCCGCCCAGCACGGGCACGCCTGCGCGCACGGCGGCCATGACCACGCCGCGGTAGCGCGGCCAGGGCCAGGCGGCGTCCTGCCATTGCAGGGCCTGCTGCACAGCGTCCTCGGAGGCATCGCGCGCCAGGCTGGCCGTGGAGCCCGTGCGCGGCGCCATCTCGATCACCAGCGCGGCCAGGCGCTCCTGCGTGGCCAGCTGCTGCACCGTGGCCTGTTGCCAGGCCTGGTGGGCCGCCGCATCGTGCTGCTCGCCCAGCAGCACCAGGGGTGCGTCGGACCAGCGCTGCAGCTGCTGCGTCCAGTCCCGCGCCGGTGTGGAGGAGCTGGCGCAGCCGGCAAGGGCTGCCGCCAGCCATGCGGCCGCAGCCAGGCCAGCAAGGCGCGGGGTGCGGATGAAGGGGCGGAGGTGGGAGCGGACATGCATGGCCCCATGCTAATCACTGGCCTTGCCGGGGTCCTCATAGGCCCTGTGGGCATTGGGGGCAGTTGGAAAGGATCCTAGGAATCGGGGCGGGGGCACGGCGCAAACGGGTGACGCTTGATTCAGGTCAAGACGCGCAAATGCGCCGTGGCTACAGTGCGACCATGCATGGCAAGCCCTCGCTTTCGACCAAGCTGCTGCTCATGGGCGCGGCCTGCCTGCTGGCGGCCGTGGCATCGATCGGCTTCACGCTGTGGGTGGCCTGGCAGCTGGAGGGCGGCGCGGCCGCCGTGAACGAGGCCGGGCGGCTGCGCATGAGCATGGTGCGCATGGCCATGGCGCGCCAGAACGAGGCGCCTGCGCAGTGGCAGGCGCGCGCGCAGCAGTTCGACGCCAGCCTGGACCTGCTGCGCAGCGGCGACATGTCGCGCCCGCTGTTCGTGCCCTGGAGCGACGAGGTCAGGGCGCGCTACGAGCGCATACGCCGCGACTGGAGCGCGCTGCACGCGCGCTGGCAGGCCGAGGACCAGGCCGATGCGCAGGCCATCATGGGCAGCGCCGACGCCTTCGTGCGCGAGGTGGACGGCTTTGTCGAGGCCATCGAGGACCGGCTCTCGCGCTGGACGGCCATCCTGCACCTGTTTCAGATGTGTCTGATGGCGCTGGCCATCATCGCGGCCGTGAGTTTCATGGCCACCAGCTACTGGCTGGTGCTGCATCCCGTGGGCCAGCTGCGCTCGGCGCTGGAGCGCATGCGCCGCGGACACCTGGACACGCGCATGAGCGTGGAGGTGGACGACGAGTTCGGCCAGCTGGCGGCCGGCTTCAACCTCATGGCCCAGTCGCTGCAAAGTTCTCACGCCGAGCTGGAGGACAAGGTGCGCGAGAAGACCGCCAGCCTCAACGTGCAGCACCAGCAGCTGCAGGCGCTGTACGCGGTCAGCGTGCAGGCGTCGGAGGCCGCCAGCCTGCAGTCCCTGGCCGAAGGCTTTGTGCGCCAGGTCCGCCTGGCGGCCCAGGCCGATGCGGCCACGGTGCGCTGGTCCGACGAGGCCAACGAGCGCTACGTGCTGCTGGCCGGCGACGGCCTGCCCCAGTCCATGTCGGTGCAGGAGCACTGCCTGCACACGGGCGCCTGCCTGTGCGGCCAGCCGCGCGAGCAGGCGAGGCTGCGCGTGATCCCCATCACGCCGGCCAGCGACCTGCAGCTGCCCCACTGCCGCGAGGCCGGCTTCGAGACCGTGGTCAGCATCCCCGTGCAACTGCAGCAGCGCCTGTTGGGCGAGGTCAACCTGTTCTTTCGCTCCACCGTGGTGCTCACGGACGACATGCGCGACCTGCTGTCCGCCATGGCGCGCCACCTGGCCAGCGCCATGGAAAGCCTGCGCGCCACGGCGCTGGAGCGCGAAGCCGCCGTGGCCGAGGAGCGCGGCCTGATCGCGCGCGAGCTGCATGACTCCATTGCCCAGTCGCTGGCCTTTCTCAAGATCCAGACCCAGCTGCTGCGCGACGCCGTGGCCAAGGGCCGCGACGAGGCGCGCGACCGCAGCCTGGGCGAGCTGGAAGTGGGCGTGCGCGAATGCTATGCCGACGTGCGCGAGCTGCTGGTGCATTTCCGCACGCGCACCAGCACCGAGGACATCGAGGCCGCGCTGCGCGCCACGCTGTCCAAGTTCGAGCACCAGACGGGCATTGCCACCTCGCTGAGCATGTCGGGCCAGGGCCTGCCGCTGGCGCCCGACGTGCAGATCCAGGTGCTGCACATGGTGCAGGAGGCGCTGTCCAACGTGCGCAAGCACGCGGGTGCCAGGCATGTGGAGCTGCGTGTGGGGCGCCACCCCTGGCGCTTCGAAGTCTGCGACGACGGCTGCGGCTTCGTTCCCGCCGCCGTTGCGCCGGACTCGCTGCATGTGGGCCTGGGCATCATGCGCGAGCGCGCCCTGCTGGCGCAGGCGCTGGTCCATGTCCACTCCCGCCCCGGCGAGGGCACGCGCGTGCTCATCGAGCTGCCGCCGTCGGCCTCGGCCGGCGCGCCGGCGCAGGCCCTCCCCTCGAACGCGTGACACGCTCCCGCAAGAAAAAGACCGCCCCATGTCCTTCTCCAGCCCCATCTCCGTCTTCGTCATCGACGACCACACGCTGTTCCGCCGCGGCCTGATCGCCCTCATCGCCCAGGACGCAGGCCTGCGCGTGGTCGGCGAGGCCGGCGACGCGGGCGAGGCCCTGCGCCTGGTACCCGCGCTGGCGCCCCAGGTCATCCTGCTGGACAACCACCTGCCCGGCGTGCTGGGCGTCGATGCCATCGCGGGCCTGCGGGCCGCATCGCCCGGCAGCCGCGTCGTCATGCTCACCGTGAGCGAGGACGGCCAGGACCTGGCGGCCGCGCTGCGCAACGGCGCCCAGGGCTATCTGCTCAAGACCATCGACGGCGACCTGCTGTCCGAGGCCCTGCGCCGCGCCGCGCGCGGCGAGCCCGTGGTCAGCCCCGAGATGATGGGCAAGCTGGTGGCCGCCTTCCAGTCCCAGGGCGCGCCCGAGCCTCAGGCGCCCGAGCCGGACGAGGCCCCGGCCTCGCCGCTGTCCCCGCGCGAGGAAGAGGTGCTGGTCCAGATCGCCCGAGGCGCCAGCAACAAGGAAATCGCCCGCACGCTGGACATTGCCGAGACCACGGTCAAGATCCATGTGCAACACATCCTGCGCAAGCTCGGCCTGAGCTCGCGCGTGCAGGCGGCGGTGTATGCGTCGGAGCGGCAGCGGGATTAGGCGCTGCAAGAGAAAGAACGCAGGCGGCTACAGCGCCGTTGCCAGCATGTGGCGATACGGTGCCAACTGCAAAAAGGCTTGAATGCCATCCGGCGCTTGCTGCAGGATGGCAATGCTGTTCGCCAGCCAGCGTCTGCGCTCA
Organism: Delftia sp. WSY_7; assembly: GCF_043104845.1. Classification (NCBI taxonomy): domain Bacteria; kingdom Pseudomonadati; phylum Pseudomonadota; class Betaproteobacteria; order Burkholderiales; family Comamonadaceae; genus Delftia; species Delftia sp. WSY_7. The sequence goes on from NZ_JBICLB010000034.1 coordinate 423,029, forward strand.
TCCACCAGATTGGAGTCGGCGTTCAGGCCCAGCATGTCGCGGGTCTGGGTCACGCGATGCCGCTGTTTGCGATTCAAGCCTGGACGAGGCTCGATGGTTCCGTCGGTGGACAGCGCCCACTGTGCATTGCAGCCAGGGCCGGGTTCTATGGGCAGCAGACCATTCTTCTTTTTCTGCCCACAGGTCTTGTGGTTGATGCAGCTATGGCCGTAGTTGGTGTAGGTAAAACACAGGTGCGGATGCGCGTTGCGGCCCGCCTTGGGTTTGATGTGCTCCACCTGCCCGTCCTCTGCATCCAAAGCGCTTTCGCAATAGACGCACAGACCTCCCTGGTCCTGATTGAGGTCGGCTTTGACGGCCGCTTTGACGGCGCGGAATGCCAGGCTGTCGAAGTCCGCGACCGTGGCGCGTGGGGTTGCCGCGACGAAGGCTGTGAGAGCCACCGTAGGAATGGCGCGATGTTCCAGTTCCACCATGGTCAATGCGCCCTGCCGGTATTGCGCGCGGCAAGGAAGCGCCAGGTGGCCAGATCGCTTTCATGGAATTGATAGCCTGCTTGCTGCAAGGTGACGCGCAGGGCCTGCGCGGCTTCGGTCTGCTCCTGGCCTTCACGCACCAACTGCTCGTATTGGCGGATGTCGTCTTGCAGTGGCAACGGCGGCTCCCGGTGGGTTCCCATGATCTTGGCCAGCGCATCGCCCGATTCATGGGCCAGCGGGCTGAAGTCAGGCGTGCGCACGCGCAGGCGGCCGTCGTGCTGCTCCAGGATACGGATCTTCTCGCGCCGTACCGAAGTCAAGACCTGCGGACTGTGCGTGGTGACAATGAATTGCGTCGCCGGAAAGGTGCGCATCAGGTCATCCAGCACGCGCTGCTGCCAGGTGGGGTGCAGGTGCAGGTCGATTTCATCGACCAGCATGATGGCCGGAGCGCTCATGGTCAGCGCGTGCTGAAACGGCGCATAGCTGCCTGGATCATGCTCATCCAGAACAGATGTTGCGTGTATCAGAAACTGCTGGTGCGCGTGGATGTTGCCGTACTCGGCATACCGGTTGGCAATGGCAAGCCGCCGCGCAAAGTCGATGGCCAGCGCCAACATGCTTTGATAGCCCTGGCTCAACTGGCTGACCAGCAGCTCGGCCCCATCGCTGGCGCGCTCCAGAACGAACTTGTGCCGTGCATTGAACTGGGGGTTGCGAAAGGCTCCGCCCAGCAATAAAACCACGGTGGCGCGCACCGCTTCCAGCGAGGAAAACGGCTTGTAGTTCTCGCCCGTCACGCCCTTGTTTGAGCGCAGTTCGGAAGACTCCTCCTGATCGAACCAGGCCAGCATTTCCCGGAAGTCGCTGCGGGGGTTGAAGCAATCCACAAGCGCGGATGTCGGGTGTTCGTAGTTGTTCTTTGCGGAGCGCAGACGCTCAGGCACCTCGATGTGGCCTCTGCTTGCCCCGTAGTAGGTGAATACGGGCGTCGGAGCCGGACTCTCTGTTTTGTAGCTGTCGGTGATTGAATTCAGGTGCTCCTTGAGAGCCGTCTCGCCCCATGTCTGTGCAGGTTTCCGACCCTTGCCGCTGGCGGAAGGGCGCCAGTAATCCCAGCGCAGATCACCTACGGTGGTGGTCATGATCTGTGCGTAGTCGGCCGTGCTCCATTGCGCTTTTCCGCGTGGTGCTGACAAGGCCTGAAGGCGAAAGTCCGAGTCCTTGATGCCACGGCCTGTCAGTCGCTGGTCTGCCGAGGACAAGTGGGTCAGCACAGGGGTCAGTCCGCTGGCAATGCCATCCAGAAGTGCCGTCTTGCCCGCACCGTTTTCCCCCACGATGACCGTAAGGCGCGGGTCCAGATCCAGCGTGAGGGATTCAAAGCAACGGAAGTTGTTGAGCGTGACGGATTTCAATCGCATGGCGCATGCCTTCGTTTCAAGCACGGGGCAGCCGTGGGATGTCGGCTGGTTCGTGAACAGTCGAAATTGTGCACGTGAATGCCGCTGGCTTCTCATCCTCCGCCACGCATGCTGGCAGAGGTCAACGGATCATTGCGTTCCAGTCGTCCCCGCATCTCCTTGCACCCACCCATCCCCCGCACACCGCAGCGCCCACACCCAGGCCAGCGCAGCCGCCAGGGTCAGCCCGGTGAGCATGGCCGCTGCGCCCATGGCGTCCAGCGCCACGCCGGCCGCCAGCGGCACCAGCATGCGGCTGGCGGCGAACAGGCTGGCCTGCAGGCCGTAGTCGAAGGCCTGCCAGCGCGGGCGGGCGAATTGCATCATCAGTCCGAAGACGCAGGCCGAGGAGGCGCCCATGGCTGCTGCCACGCAGGCCACGGCCGCGACCAGGCCCGGGGCCGGGGCGCCGGCTGCGATGACGGCGGCCAGCAGGGCCAGCGCCGCCACGTTGCCGCCCGCATACAGGGGCAGGGCGCGCCGGGTGCCCAGGCAGCGCGTGAGCAGGGGCGAGGCCGCGCCCGCCAGCGCAGCCACCACGCCGCCGCCCATGCCGGCCAGCAGGGCGGCCTGGGCGGGCGCGAAGCCATGGTCCAGCATCAGCGGCTTGAGGTAGAACCAGGCCGCGCCGATGAAGGGGAAGCAGCTGACCAGCACCAGGGTCCAGCGCCAGGCGCCGGGCTGGGCGCCATAGCCGCGGACCATGGCGGCCAGTCCAGCTTTGGGCGCAGGCAGCAGCAGGGGTGAGGGCGCATCCCCCGGCTCATGGCGCACCACCCAGGCCAGCAGCAGGGCGCCCAGGGCCAGCGCGCCGGCCAGGCAGAGGAAGGGCGCGCGCCAGCCCCATTTCGCCTGCATGAGCAGCATCATCCCGCCGCCCACGATGGCGCCCAGCGACAGCGCCGCTGCGCGCACGCCCCCGGCGCGCATGCGCTCGGACGCGGGCAGCAGGCGGATGGCCAGGGCGCTGACGGGAATGTCGGCCCAGGTGGCGGCCAGCGCGGCCGCGAAGGCCAGGCCGAACAGCCACAGGCGCTCGGCCAGCAACTGCTGCCAGCCCAGGGCCAGCAGCACGGCCGCATAGGCCAGGCACAGGGCCAGCGCCCAGGCGCGGTAGCGCGGCCGGCCGTTCGCGCTGCGCGCTTCCACGGGCGCGGCCAGCGCGAACTTGATCAGCGCGGGCAGGCCCGCCAGCTGGAACAGGCCGATGGCCGTGCCCGACCAGCCATGCTGGCGCATGACCAGGGGCAGGCCCAGCCAGAGGTAGACGCTGGGCGCGGTGAGCGCCAGGTGCAGCCAGCCGAAAAGTGCCTGGAGCAGCCAGACCGGGCGGGGAGCTGCGGCCTTCATGGCGCGGCCTTGCGGGCAATGAGCACGGCCAGCGGCGCCATCGGAAACTCGCGCGACTCGATGCGTTCTATGCGCTCGAAACCCGCCTGCGCCAGCAGCGCCTGCAGCTCGCCGCGCCGGGTCACGCTGCGGCCCAGCAGGCGCATGGGCAAGTAGTAGGGCAGGGTGCGCAGGGCGGCTTCGGGCGTCTCATCCACCTCGGCATGGGCGCAGACGAAGACGCCGCCGGGCGCCAGCGCGTCGAACACCTTGGCGACCACGGCTGCCGCATCGGGCACGAAGTGCAGCACGGACGAGCACCAGACCAGGTCGTAGCCGCTGCCTATGCTGTCCGTGGCCAGGTTGCCGCCCAGGGCGGTGAAGCGGTCGGACAGGCGGGACTGGCGGGCGTTGTCCGCCGCCACGGCCACGGCCACGGGCCAGTCGAAGACGCTGGCCTGCAGCGCGGGCTGCTGGCGCAGCAGGGCCAGCGCGATCCAGCCGGGGCCGCCGCCCAGGTCCAGCATGCGGCGCGCGGCGCCTGCCTCGGGAACCTGCTGCAGCAGGTTCAGCGCGGCAGGCACGCTGACGGCGCGCTGCTCCTGGCCGATCTGGGCGCGCGCGGCGGCGGCCCAGCCTTCGGCATTGCCCGTGGCCAAGGGGGCGCTGCAGGCCGAGCCGTCCCCGGCAGGGCCGTGCTCGACCAGGCCGCGCAGCAGCGTGGCGGAGTGGCGCAGCGAGCGCAGGCGGAACAGCCAGGCCGCGCCGCAGGACTCGGGCGATGCGCTGTGCAGGTAGCGCAGCGCGTCGGTGGCCAGCAGGTAGCTCACGGGCTCGTGCTGGCCGCGCCGCAGGAGGCCCATGCTCCACAGCAATTCCAGCCAATGGGAGGTATTGGCCTCGTTCCAGCCCTGGGCCAGGGCCAGCTCGGCCGGCGTCTGGGGCGTGGCCAGCCGGTCCAGTGCCCCCGATTCGAGCGCCAGCACCAGGGCCTCGGCCTGCACCTGGGCGGCGGCCAGGTCCCACAGCGGTTGCAGGGCGTGAGAGGGGGCGTGGGTAGGGGATTCACAGCGGGGTGTATACATCGGAAGGTCCTTTTCACGAAAGGGAGTCACATGCGCCAGGTCAGCCGCACGCCGAACTCGCGCGGCGGGCTGTAGACCACGACCTGGCCGTTGAGGTAGCCCACGGCGTCGTAGCGGCGGTTGGCGGCATTGCGCAGGTAGGCGGCGATTTCCCAGGACCCCTGGGCATAGCCGGCCGACAGGTTGAGCAGCCCGTAGCCGGGGCGGCGGTAGGCGTTGGCGGCGTCCAGGTAGACCTTGCCCGCGCCCTGCACGGCGGCCTGCGCCCACCAGCGGCCGGGCGCGTCGTAGCGCAGCGCCACATGGGCCGTCATGTCGGGCGCAAACGGGTTGCGGTGGCCGTCGTAGACGGCGGCGCCGTCGCGGAAGCTGCCGAAGCGCGTGCGGTTCAGGCCCAGGGCCGTCTGCAGCTGCCAGCCGCCGCCGAACACATAGTCCAGCTCGAAGTCCGCACCCGTGGAGCGCGCCCGCGCCGCATTGGTGATGTAGACCACGCCCGGCAGGCCCATCTGCTGCACCTGCATGTCGCGCACCTGCTGGGTGTAGACCGAGGCCGCATAGCGCAGGCGCTGCCCCAGCAGCCGGCCCTTGGCGCCGATCTCCCAGGCGCGCACGGTCTCTGGCTCGTAGGCCGCATAGCCCATGGCCGGAGAGAACACGTTGAAGCCGCCCGCGCGGTAGCCCTCGCTGAGGCTGGTGTAGACCTGGCCCTGGGGCGACCACTGGTATTGCAGCGAGAGCTTGGGGCTCAAGCGCGACCAGTCGTCGCTGCGCGCCGCCGCGCCCACGGGGGCCAGTTCCACGCGGTTGCGCTCCACGCGCGCGCCGGCCGCCAGCGTCCAGCGCTCGGACAGCGGGACGGTCCAGTGCGTGAAAAGCGCCGCCGTGCTGCCCTTGAGTCCGGCCGTGGGCCGCATCAGCGCGGCGGGCAGCTTTTGCTCGTAGCGCAGGTCATGGTCGTCGCGGTCCAGGTACAGGCCGGCCAGCCAGCGCGCGTTCCACAGGCCTGCGGCCTCGCCCTCCAGGCGCAGTTCCTGCGAGGTCGTGGCCAGGCGGTAGTCGCGCCGCACGTGGAGCAGGTCGGCGCGCTGGAAGTCCGTGTCCTGCAGCACGCGGTCGTCGAAGACATTGCGCGCGGTGATGGAGCGCAGCCGCAGGCCCGAGGCAAAGCGGTGCGAGACATCGAGCGACAGCGTCTGCCCGCGCGAGCGGTTCCAGCTGTCCGTGCCCGAGTTCACCGTGGCGCGCGGCGCGGCAATGCTGCCCCATTGCGCGGCGCCGTCGTCCCAGCGCTGCCGGGCGTAGCGCAGCGTGGCCTCGGTCTCGGCCGTGGGCGTCCAGCGCAGGGCCAGGCGGCCGCTGGCGCGCTCGCGGTCGTCCACGCGCGCTCCCGTCGCCTGCTGGCGTATGAAGCCGTCCTGCGCGCGCCACTCGCCCGACAGGCCGATATAGAGCTGGCCCGGCACCAGGGCGCGGCCCAGCTCGAAGCTGCCCGCGCGCTGGCCGTGGTTGCCTGCCTCGGCGCTGATCGATGCATAGGGCGTGTCGCCGGGCTGGCGCGTGACGATGCTGACCACGCCCGCTTCGGCATTGCGGCCGTACAAGGTCGATTGCGGGCCGCGCAGCACCTCCACGCGGTCCACGCCCTGCAGGTTGTGCTCGAAGCCCTGGGCCATCAGCGTGGGCACGCCATCGACCAGCAGCAGCGTGGACGAGGAGAACGACACGAAGTTGGCCGTCAGCCCGCGCATCACGGGCGGCTGCACGCCCGACTGGCCGAAGGCCTGGAACACAAAGCCCGGCACCTGGGCGGACAGCGCGTCCAGCCCGCGCACGCCGGCCGCCTCCAGCGCCGCGCCCTCGAAGACGGAGACGCTGGCGGGCACGGCGTCCAGGCTCTCGGCCTGCTTGTTCACCGTGACCGTGATCTCGGGCAGGGCGGCTTCGGGCGCCTGGCCCTGGGCCGCCACCGTGAAGGGGGCCAGGGCCAGCGCGGCCGGCCAGCGAAGGGGGAATGCCATGGTTTTCTCGTCCTCTCCAAAAGGGAATCTCGTTGGAGACCGATGCTAGGGAAGATGAGAATCGCTATCATTTGAAAACGTATGCGCGCCGGAGCATTTCCTATGCGAAGCGCGCATCCATTCCTCTCCCATGACCTCCCGCATCCCTTCCTCGCTTGCCTTGCCCCAGCCCTGTGCGCCGGGCTGGACGCGGCATGCCCTGCCCGCCGAGCTGGGCGACTGCCATGCGGAGCGCTTCACGCTGGGCGACGGCATCGTGCTGGCGCGCTCGCACTACTGCCCGCTGCGCGACCTGGTGGAGGACAGCGTGCAGGCCGATGCCTCGGACCAGGGCCGCACCCTGGTCATCACGCTGGGGCTGGCCGGGCAATCGGGCTTTGTGGCGCGCACGGGCGCGGCGCTGCGCTTCGGCGCAGGGCAGACCACGCTGGCAGCCTTTCGCGGCAGCCAGGGCGAGCGCCGCTATGCGGCCGGGCAGACCGTGCGCCAGCTGCGCCTGCTGCTGTCGGGTGCAGCGCTCGACCGCTATCTGGGGCCTGAACTCTCGCAGCGCCTGACCCAGGTGGACGGCGCGGCCGGCGTGCGGCCCTTGGACCACCGTGCCAGCCTGCCGGCCAGCCTGGCGCTGGCGCGGCGCCTGGCCCAGCCGCCCGGGCACCAGCCCACCGATGCGCTGGACCGCCACATCGCCATGCTGAGCCTGGCCGCGCTGGAGCTGCGGCATCTCGCGCCTGCGCCGCAGCCGGCCAGGGCGGCACCGCGCTGGTCGGCCGACGAACTGGCCCGGCTGGAGCAGGCGCGCGAACTGCTGTCCACCCAGATGGACCGCGCGCTGACCCTGGCCTACCTGAGCGCCGCCGTGGGCCTGGGCGAGCACCGGCTCAAGCAGGGCTTTCGCGCCGTCTTCGGCACTACGCCCCAGGCCCTGCTGCTGGAGCTGCGCATGCGCCGCGCCTGGGCGCTGCTGGAGACCGGCTGCCAGGTCGCCCAGGCCGGCTGGCAGGTGGGCTATGCCCATCCGTCGAACTTCAGTGCGGCATTTGCGCGGTTCTATGGGCGCAGCCCGAAGTCGGTCTTCGGCCGCCGCTCCTGATCTGCGTCAAGCCTTTTTGTCCTCGATAGTTCTTTGGAACTAGGCCCGCCTGCGCGCTCCTAGTTCTTCCGCCTTGTCCGAGCGTACGGCTGGCGGATGTGCGGCGCGGCCCTCGCGCGGGACCATGGATGCCATAGCCCCCACGAGGAAAACAAAATGGCAAACACAGCGCCCACCGCACAGGGCGACCCCCGAAAGAGCACCAGCACAGGCACACGCCACGACCGCCAGGCCTGGTCGGTCCTGGCCGTCAGCACCCTGGCCTTCACGGTCTGCTTCATGGTCTGGATGATGTTCGGCATCATCGGCATCCCCATCAAGAAGATGCTGGATCTGAACGCCACGCAGTTCGGCCTGCTCACGGCCATGCCCGTGCTCACGGGCTCGCTGGTGCGCGTGCCGCTGGGCATCTGGACCGACCGCTTCGGCGGGCGCATCGTGATGGCAGTGCTGATGGCCGTCACCGTGCCCGCGATCTGGGTGATGGGCTATGCCACCGAGTACTGGCACTTCCTGACCATCGGCCTGTTCGTGGGCCTGGCGGGCGGCTCGTTCTCGGTGGGCACGCCCTATGTGGCGCGCTGGTTTCCCAAGGAGCGCCAGGGCATGGCCATGGGCATCTATGGCGCGGGCAACTCGGGTGCGGCGGTCAACAAGTTCGTGGCGCCGGTGATCCTGGTGGCCTTCGGCTGGGCCGCCGTGCCGCATGCCTATGCGGCCATCATGCTGGGCGCGCTGGTGCTGTTCTGGCTGTTCAGCCACAGCGACCCGGCCCACCTGGTGCCCAGCAATGTGCGCTTCAGCGACCAGTTGAAGGCGCTCAAGGACCCGCGCGTGCTCAAGTACTGCCAGTACTACAGCATCGTCTTCGGCGGCTATGTGGCGCTGAGCCTGTGGATGGTGCAGTACTACGTGGGCGAGTACGGCCTGGACATCCGCGTGGCGGCGCTGCTGGCGGCCTGCTTTTCGCTGCCGGGCGGCGTGCTGCGCGCCATCGGCGGCTGGCTGTCGGACAAGTACGGCGCACACAGCGTGACCTGGTGGGTGCTGTGGGTGTGCTGGATCTGCCTGTTCCTGCTGTCCTATCCGCAGACCGATTTCACGGTGCTCACCACCGAGGGCAGCACCCGCTTTCACCTGGGCCTGAACGTCTATGCCTTCACCGCGCTGATGTTCGTGCTGGGCATTGCCATGGCCTTCGGCAAGGCCAGCGTCTTCAAGTACATCAGCGACGACTACCCCGGAAACATCGGCGCCATCAGCGGCATCGTGGGCCTGGCCGGCGGCATGGGCGGCTTCATCCTGCCCATCCTGTTCGGCGTGCTGCTGGACTGGACGGGCATCCGCTCCAGCGCCTTCATGCTGCTGTACGGCGTGGTCTGGGTGTCGCTGATCTGGATGTATTTCACCGAGGTGCGCCGCACCGACGTGCTCAACAGCCACGGCGGCCACAGCGATGTGCAGCCGGCCGCGCGCTGAACCGCAGGAGTTGCACATGCATGCGAACACCAAGACCGCCGCAAAGGCATCCGCGCGCAGCCGCCCCGGCAGCGTGCTGACCCTCTGGCGCCCCGAGGACAAACAGTTCTGGGAGCGCGAGGGCGAGGCCATCGCCAGGATCAACCTCTGGATCTCGGTGCCCGCCCTGTTCCTGGCCTTTGCCATCTGGCAGGTCTGGAGCGTGGTGGCCGTGAACCTGCCCGCGCTGGGCTTCACCTACTCCACCAACCAGCTGTTCTGGCTGGCGGCGGCGCCCGCTCTGTCGGGCGCCACGCTGCGCATCTTCTATTCCTTCATGGTGCCGCTGATGGGCGGGCGCCGCTGGACGGCGCTGTCCACGGCCTCGCTGCTGATCCCGGCCATCGGCATCGGCTACGCCGTGCAGGACGCCACCACCGGCTATCCGACCATGCTGATCCTGGCCCTGCTGTGCGGCCTGGGCGGGGGCAACTTCAGCTCCAGCATGGCCAACATCAGCTTCTTCTTTCCCAAGGAGCGCAAGGGCTCGGCCCTGGGCGTGAACGCGGGCCTGGGCAACCTGGGCGTGTCGGTGGTGCAGTTCCTGAGCCCGCTGGTGATCACGGCCGGCATCTTCGGCGTCTTCGGCGGCGATGCGCAGACCATCACCAAGGCCGGCGAGACCACCCGGGTCTGGGCGCAGAACGCGGCCTTCATCTGGGTGCCGTGGATCGCCATCGCCTCGCTGGCCGCCTGGTTCGGCATGAATGACATCGCCGACGCCAAGGCCAGCTTCGCGGCCCAGGCCGCCATCTTCCGGCGCAAGCACAACTGGGTGATGTGCCTGCTGTACCTGGGCACGTTCGGCTCCTTCATCGGCTTTGCCGCCGGCTTTCCGCTGCTGATCAAGAGCCAGTTCCCGGCGGTCAATCCGCTGGCCTATGCCTGGCTGGGCCCGCTGCTGGGCGCGCTGTCGCGGCCCTTTGGCGGCTGGCTGGCCGACAAGGCGGGCGGCGCGCGCGTGACGTTCTGGAACTTTCTCGTCATGGCCGTGGCCGTGGTGGGCGTGCTGTATTTCCTGCCCAAGGGCAGCGGCGGCTACGCGCTGGGCTTGGGCCCTGCCGAGGGCAGCTTCATGGGCTTCTTCCTGATGTTCCTCGTGCTGTTCCTGACCACGGGCATCGGCAACGGATCGACCTTCAGCATGATCCCGGCGATTTTCCTGGCCCTCAAGCAGCGCGAGCTCGGCGCCCATCCCAGCGAGGAAGCCCAGGCCCATGCCCTCAAGGAGGGCAATACCGAAGGCGCGGCCGCCCTGGGCTTTGCGGGCGCGCTGGGAGCCTACGGCGGCTTCTTCATCCCCAAGAGCTACGGCAGCTCCATCGCCGCCACGGGCGGGCCCGAGCTGGCGCTGTGGGTGTTTGCCGCCTTCTATGTGCTGTGCGTGGGCGTGACCTGGTGGTACTACGCGCGCAGGAACGCCGAGATGCCCTGCTGAGCCCCGGGCCGCAGACCGCACCGCAACGAACAACAAGGAGTCCCGCGATGAGCCATTTTCTGGACAAGCTTTCCTACTTCTCCCTGCCCCGGCAGGAATTCTCCAACGGCCATGGCCAGGTGACGGGCGAGGACCGCACCTGGGAAGACGCCTACCGCGACCGCTGGGCGCATGACAAGGTGGTGCGCTCCACGCACGGCGTGAACTGCACGGGCTCGTGCTCGTGGAAGATCTACGTCAAGGGCGGCATCGTGACCTGGGAGACGCAGCAGACCGACTACCCGCGCACGCGCGCCGACCTGCCCAACCACGAGCCGCGCGGCTGCGCGCGCGGCGCCAGCTACAGCTGGTACCTGTACAGCGCCAACCGCGTCAAATACCCCATGGTGCGCGGCCGGCTGCTCAAGCACTGGCGTGCCGCCCTGGCCGTGGCCAGGAGCCCGGTCGATGCCTGGGCCGCCATCGTCGAGAACGAGGATGCGCGCAGCGAGTGGCAAAAGCAGCGCGGCCTGGGCGGCTTCGTGCGCAGCAGCTGGGACGAGGTCAACCGCATGATCGCGGCGGCCAACGTCTACACCATCAAGAAGCACGGGCCGGACCGCATCATCGGCTTCTCGCCGATTCCGGCCATGTCCATGATCTCGTATGCCGCAGGCAGCCGCTACCTGAGCCTGATCGGCGGCGTGTGCATGAGCTTCTACGACTGGTACTGCGACCTGCCGCCGGCCAGCCCCCAGACCTGGGGCGAGCAGACCGACGTGCCAGAGAGCGCCGACTGGTACAACTCCAACTTCATCATCGCCTGGGGCTCCAACGTGCCCCAGACGCGCACTCCCGACGCCCACTTCTTCACCGAGGTCCGCTACAAGGGCGCCAAGGTCGTGGCCGTCACGCCCGACTACTCCGAGGTCGCCAAGCTGGCCGACCTGTGGATGCACCCCAAGCAGGGCACGGATGCCGCCGTGGCCATGGCCATGGGCCACGTCATCCTCAAGGAGTTCTACTTCGGCGAGCGCGGCCGCCCGGCCTATTTCGAGGACTATGCGCGCCGCTACACCGACCTGCCGCTGCTGATCCGCCTCAAGCGCCAGCAACTGCCCGACGGCCGCACGGCCCTGGTTCCCGAGCGCTATGTGCGCGCCAGCGACTTCGACGGCCACCTGGGCCAGGACAGCAACCCCGAGTGGAAGACCGTGGCCTACGGCGAGGACGGCGGCGTAGCCCTGCCCAATGGCTCCATCGGCTTTCGCTGGGGCGAGGCCGGCCGTGCCGACGAGGGCCTGTGGAACCTCGAATCCAAGGAGGCGCGCACGGGCAACGACGTGCAGCTCAAGCTCTCGGTGCTGGACGGCCAGGGCGTGGACAGTGAAGTGGCCGACGTGGCCTTCCCCTACTTCGGCGGCCTGCAGTCGCCGGGGTTCGACGCCAACGAGCAGGGCACGGACGTGCTGCTGCGCCGCGTGCCTGTCTCGCGCATGGTGCTGGACGGCGAGGAGGCCATCGTGGCCACCGTGTTCGACCTGCTGGCGGGCAACTATGGCATCCACCGCGGTCTGGAAGGCGAGGGCGCTGATGGCGGCTATGACGCCGATGCGCCCTTCACCCCGGCCTGGCAGGAAAAGATCACCGGCGTGCCGCGTGACCAGGTGATCGCCATTGCGCGCCAGTTCGCCGACAACGCCGAGAAGACGCGCGGCAAGTCCATGGTCATCATCGGCGCGGCCATGAACCACTGGTACCACTGCGACATGAACTACCGCGGCATCATCAACATGCTGATGCTGTGCGGCTGCATAGGCCAGAGCGGCGGCGGCTGGGCGCACTACGTGGGCCAGGAAAAGCTGCGCCCGCAGACCGGCTGGACCGCGCTGGCCTTTGCGCTGGACTGGCTGCGCCCGCCGCGCCAGATGAACTCCACCAGCTTCTTCTACGCCCACACCGACCAGTGGCGCTACGAGAAGCTGGGCGTGGAAGAGGTGCTGTCCCCGCTGGCCGACCGCAGCCAGTACGGCGGCGCCATGATCGACTACAACGTGCGCGCCGAGCGCATGGGCTGGCTGCCCAGCGCCCCGCAGCTGCAGGCCAACCCGCTGCAGCTGGTGCGCGACGCCCAGGCCCAGGGCCTGGACGTGAAGGACCACGTGGTGCAGTCCCTGCAGGACGGCTCGCTGTCCATGAGCTGCGAGGACCCCGACCACCCGGCCAACTGGCCGCGCAACATGTTCGTGTGGCGCTCCAACATCCTGGGCAGCTCGGGCAAGGGCCATGAGTACTTCCTCAAGCACCTGCTGGGCACCACGCACGGCGTGCAAGGAAAAGACCTTGGAGAACAAGACCCCCCCGATGCGCTGCGCGCCTCCCCCCAGGGGGCGGCCGGCTTGGGGCGGCCCGGCGTCGGCCATTCGGCCAAGCCGCAGGAAGTGCGCTGGCACGACAAGGCGCCCGAAGGCAAGCTGGACCTGCTGGTCACGCTGGACTTCCGCATGAGCACCACCTGCCTGTACTCGGACATCGTCCTGCCCACGGCCACCTGGTATGAGAAGAACGACCTCAACACCAGCGACATGCACCCCTTCATCCATCCGCTGTCGGCGGCCGTGGACCCGGCCTGGCAGGCCAGGAGCGACTGGGAGATCTACAAGGGCTTCGCCAAGTCCTTCAGCGAGGTCTGCGTGGGCCACCTGGGCGTGGAAAAGGACGTGGTGCTCACGCCGCTGATGCACGACACCCCCGCCGAGCTGGCCCAGCCCGATGGCGTGCGCGACTGGAAGAAGGGCGAGTGCGCCCTGATCCCCGGCAAGACCGCGCCGCAGATTGCCGTGGTCGAGCGCGACTATCCCAACCTCTACAAGCGCTTCACGGCCCTGGGCCCGCTGATGGACAGGCTGGGCAACGGCGGCAAGGGCATCGGCTGGAACACCGAGACCGAGGTGGAGCAGCTGGGCGAGCTCAATGGCCTGGTGCGCGAGGAAGGCGTGAGCCAGGGCCGCCCGCGCATCGTCACCGACATCGACGCCACCGAGGTGGTGATGATGCTGGCGCCCGAGACCAACGGCCACGTGGCCGTCAAGGCCTGGGAGGCGCTGTCGAAACAGACGGGGCGCGAGCACGCCCACCTGGCCCTGCACCGCGAGGACGAGAAGATCCGCTTTCGCGACATCCAGGCCCAGCCGCGCAAGATCATCAGCTCGCCCACCTGGTCGGGCCTGGAAAGCGAGAAGGTCAGCTACAACGCCTGCTACACCAACGTGCATGAGCTGATCCCATGGCGCACCCTCACCGGCCGCCAGCAGTTCTACCAGGACCATCCGTGGATGCGCGACTTCGGCGAAGGCTTCGTCAGCTACCGCCCGCCCGTGCACATGAAGGCGCTGCAGGAAGTGCAGGGCCAAAAGCCCAACGGCCACCCCGAGATCGCGCTGAACTTCATCACGCCGCACCAGAAGTGGGGCATCCACTCCACCTATGGCGACAACCTGATGATGCTCACGCTGGCGCGTGGCGGCCCCATCGTCTGGCTCAGCGAGGACGACGCCAGGAGCGCCGGCATCGCCGACAACGACTGGGTGGAGCTGTACAACGCCAACGGCGCCATCGCGGCGCGGGCCGTGGTCAGCCAGCGCGTCAAGCCGGGCATGGTGATGATGTACCACGCGCAGGAGAAGACCATCAACACGCCGGGCTCGGAGATCACCGGCACGCGCGGCGGCATCCACAACTCGGTCACGCGCATCGTGCTCAAGCCCACCCACATGATCGGCGGCTACGCGCAGTACAGCTACGGCTTCAACTACTACGGAACCATCGGCACCAACCGCGACGAGTTCGTGCTGGTCCGAAAGATGCGCCGCATAGATTGGCTCGACGACGAAGCTCCGGCCGGCGCAGCCGCCCATGCCTGAACAACAAGGAGAAACACGATGAAAATCCGCGCACAGATCGGCATGGTGCTGAACCTGGACAAGTGCATCGGCTGCCACACCTGCTCCGTCACCTGCAAGAACGTCTGGACCAGCCGCCCCGGCGTCGAATACGCCTGGTTCAACAACGTCGAGACCAAGCCCGGCATCGGCTACCCGCGCGAGTGGGAAAACCAGGCCAAGTGGAACGGCGGCTGGATGCGCCGCACGGACGGCTCCATCGCGCCCCGCCAGGGCGGCAAGTGGGGCCTGTTGATGCGCATCTTCGCCAACCCCAACCTGCCCCAGATCGACGACTACTACGAACCCTTCACCTACGACTACGAGCACCTGCAGTCGGCCAGGGAAAGCAAGGCCGCGCCCACGGCGCGCGCACGCAGCCTGATCTCGGGCCAGCGCATGGAGAAGATCGAATGGGGTCCGAACTGGGAGGAAATCCTGGGCGGCGAATTCAGCAAGCGCAGCCATGACGTGAACTTCGAGCAGATCCAGAAGGACATCTACGGCCAGTTCGAGAACACCTTCATGATGTACCTGCCGCGCCTGTGCGAGCACTGCCTGAACCCGGCCTGCGTGGCGTCCTGCCCCTCGGGCTCGATCTACAAGCGCGAGGAGGACGGCATCGTCCTCATCGACCAGGACAAGTGCCGCGGCTGGCGCATGTGCGTCTCCGGCTGCCCCTACAAGAAGATCTACTACAACTGGCAAAGCGGCAAGGCCGAAAAATGCATCTTCTGCTACCCGCGCATCGAGGCCGGCCAGCCCACCGTCTGCTCCGAAACCTGCGTGGGCCGCATCCGCTACCTGGGCGTGCTGCTGTACGACGCCGACCGCATCGAGGAAGCGGCCAGCGTGGAGCGCGACCGCGACCTCTACCAGGCGCAGCTGGACATCTTCCTGGACCCCAATGACCCCGAGGTCATCCGCCAGGCCCGCATCGACGGCATCCCCGACGCCTGGATCGAGGCGGCCCAGTCCAGCCCCGTCTACAAGATGGCAGTGGACTGGAAGGTAGCCCTGCCGCTGCACCCCGAGTACCGCACCCTGCCCATGGTCTGGTATGTGCCGCCGCTGTCGCCCATCACCTCGGCGGCGAACGCCGGGCATCTCGACAGTGTCGGCCGCAGCCCCATCAATGGCGACCTGCCCGATGTCTCGCAGCTGCGCATCCCCGTGCAGTACCTGGCCAACCTGCTCACCGCCGGCGACACCACGCCCGTGGTGCGCGCGCTGGAGCGCATGCTGGCCATGCGCGCGTACCAGCGCAGCAAGCACGTGGACCAGGAACGGAACCTGGCCGTGCTCCAGTACGCGGGACTGACGGTGCACGAGGTCGAGGACATGTACCAGACCATGGCGATCGCCAACTACGAGGACCGCTTCGTCATCCCCTCGGCCCACCGCGAATACGCCGAAAGCGCGTTCGATTTGCGCGGCGGCTGCGGCTTCTCGTTCGGCAACGGCTGCTCCGACGGCAGCACCGACGCCAGCCTGTTCGGCGGCAGGAAGCCGCGCACCATCCCCATCCGCGCGCAAATGTGAGGACTGCCGCCATGTTCAATCACAACACCTCCTCCCCCGTGCGCCTGACGCTGCGCGCGCTGGCCTGCCTCATCGGCTACCCCGGCGCCGAGCTGCGCGCCCTGCTGCCGGGCCTGATCGACGCCCTGCGCCTGGAGCAATCCGTGGCGCTGGCGCGGCTGCGCGAGTTGCAGCAGCTGGCCGAGCAGCTGCAGGCCATGGACCCCTTCGAGGCCGAGGCCCGCTACGTGGACACCTTCGACCGGGGCCACCAGACCTCGCTGCACCTGTTCGAGCATGTGCACGGCGACTCGGCCGACCGGGGCCCGGCGCTGATCGACCTGCAGCAGACCTACGAGCGCGCGGGCCTGGCCTTCGAGGCCGACGAACTGCCCGACCACCTGGCCGTGGTGCTGGAGTTCGCCTCCACCCAGCCGCCGGCCATCGCCCGTGAATTCCTGGGCGAGATGGCCCACATCCTCAACGCCCTGTTCACGGCGCTGGCGCGGCGCGACAGCCCCTACGCCAGCGTGATCGCGGCCGTGCTGGAGATCACCGGCCACCGGGCCGAACGCGTGGAAATCCGCCCCGAGCTCGCCATGGACGAGGCCTGGGCCGAACCCGCCGCCTTCGACGACTGCAGCAGCCAGGGCCAATCGCGCCCCGGCGCCGAGCAGCCCGTGCATTTCGTGCGCCGCACGGCGGCGCCCCAAGCCCAAGGACCCCGCCAAAGGAGCCTGACATGACCCCCTCCTGGATAGACCACCTGCTCTTCGGCCTCTACCCCTACATCTGTCTGGCCGTGTTCTTCATCGGCAGCTGGCTGCGCTTCGACCGCGACCAGTACACCTGGAAGAGCGACTCCTCGCAGCTGCTGCGCAGCGGCAGCCTGCGCTGGGGCAGCAACCTGTTCCACATCGGTGTGCTGTTCCTGTTCTTCGGCCACACCGTGGGCATGCTCACGCCGCACTTCGTCTACGAGCCCTTCATGGCCGCAGGCGCCAAGCAGCTGCTGGCCATGGTCAGCGGCGGCATCGCGGGCACGCTGGGCTTCATCGGCCTCACCATCTTGCTGCACCGCCGGCTGTCGGACGTGCGCATCCGCGCCAACTCCAGGTTCAGCGACATCGCCATCCTCTGGCTGCTGTGGCTGCAGCTGCTGCTGGGCCTGGCCACCATTCCGCTGTCGGCAAGGCACATGGACGGCTCCATGATGATGGCCCTGGCCGAATGGGCGCAGCGCATCGTCACCTTCCGTGGCGGCGCAGCCGAACTGCTGGCCGAGGCCGGCTGGGTGTTCAAGGCCCACATGTTCCTGGGCATGAGCATCTTCCTGGTCTTCCCCTTCACGCGCCTGGTCCACGTCTGGAGCGGCTTCGGCACCCTGGTCTACCTGCTGCGTCCCTACCAGCTGGTGCGCTCGCGCCGCCTGGGCCTGCCCGCATCGTCGGCACGCCGTGACGCCAAGCCCGGCCATTGAGGAGATCGACATGGAACATGGATGCAACGGATCGGGCGGCGGCCATTGCGGCTGCGCGTCTTCAACCCCTTCTTCTTCTACTTCTTCTGCCCCGATGGGGGATCTCCCGGCGATTCCCGAAGTGCCGGCCTTCCAGCCCGTGGGCGAGGCCGGTGCCGAGGTGGCCCGCATCAACGCCACGCCGCTGCACGCACCCGGACAGCGCCCGCCCGAGCGCGAACTGCGCCAGCGCGCCTGCACCGAGCTGCTGCGCCAGGCGGCCCAGCGCGAAGGCCTGCTGGGCGCCGATGATGCGGCCGGCGACGACGGCGTCATCAGCGAGCGCGCCTCCCAGGCCATAGAGCAGCTGCTGGAGCGATCGCTGCACCTGCCCGAGCCCGGCGAGGATGCCTGCCGCCGCCACTTCGATGCCAACCCCGCGCGCTTCGCCCAGGGCGAGCGCGTGCGCCTGCGCCACGTGCTGTTTGCCGTCACGCCCGGCGTGGACGTGCGCGCCCTCACCCAGCGGGCCGAGGCCCTGCTGATCGAGCTGCGCTGCGCCGACGACGGCGGCCTGCGCTTTGCCGAGGCCGCGCGCCAATGGTCCAACTGCCCCAGCGGCCAGCATGGCGGCGAACTGGGCTGGCTGGGCCGCAGCGATTGCGCGCCCGAATTCGCGCGCGATGTCTTTGCCTCCCAGGAAATCGGCGTGCTGCCGCGCCTGGTGCACAGCCGCTTCGGCCTGCACGTGGTCGAGGTCTGCGCGCGCGAGGCGGGCGTTCTGCCCGACTGGCAGCAGGCGCGCCCGGCCGTCGCCCAGGCCCTGCACCAGCAGACCTGGGTGAGCGCGCTCCACCAGTACCTGCAGCTGCTGGCCGGCCAGTCCGAAGTGGTGGGCGTGCGCATCGCTGCGGCCGACTCGCCGCTGGTGCAATAGCCGGGCAAAGGCGCAGTGCCCATGCCCGACGACGAACTGCTGCTGCGCCTGCGGCGCTTCCACGAGCACGCCTTCCCGCAGTACCGCGCGCAGTTCCGCACCCTGGTCGAAGAGGCGAGGGCCTGCCCGCCCTCATCTGGGGATCGCGTTGCCCCGCTCCAGGGTCGTATGCAAGGCGCACGTGCGCCGCAAGGCATGTGCCTTGCAAGCGCGGGCAACGCCGCAGACGGCCCTGGAGCGGGGCAACCCGAAGGGAAGCTGCATGCCAGCGCGCCACTCCGCGTTGCACTCCTTGTGCGTGTGGACACACGCACGGCGTCGCGCGCCTTGATTGGCACGCTGGCATGCAGCTTCGCGACCCCAGATGAGGGCGGGCAGGCCCTGACATCCCACTACGCTGTTCATCGGCTGCTCGGACTCGCGCCTCGTGCCCTACCTGCTCACGGGGGCGCCGCCGGGCGAGCTGTTCCTGGTGCGCAACGTGGGCGCCTTCGTGCCGCCGTACGACGGATCGCACGGCCACCACGGCACGGCGGCGGCCATCGAATTCGCCGTGCTCAACCTGCAGGTCAGCCGCATCGTGGTCTGCGGCCACAGCCACTGCGGGGCCATCAAGGCCCTGTATGGAGAAGTCTCGCCCGAGGCGCGCAACCTGCAGCGCTGGCTGGACCTGGGCCGCGAGGCCGTGCTGCCCGTGCAGGCCGGCCCCGAGGCGCTGCGCCGCACCGAGCAGCGCGCCGTCGTGCTGCAGCTCGAACGGTTGATGGACTATCCCATGGTGCGATCGCGGGTAGAGGCCGGGCGGCTCAGCCTGCACGGGTGGCACTATGTCATCGAAGACGGCGAAGTCCATGTCTTCGATGTCCAGACCGGCCGCTTTGTTGCGGCATCTCAAGCTCCGCACAGCGGCACCGGGCCGTACCCGCCCTACGTGGAGCATGATGGACAAGTGCTTGTCGACTGAGGCCCGAGCAAGTGCCAGGGACGGCGGCAGGCAAGTCAACACGGGAGCCATGCCAATGCATCGCGAAAACCTGGGCCGCGCGCAGGACGCGGCGGATCTGCAGCCCATCAGCCTCGATGTGCTGCGCGAGAAATACCTCAAGGACGGCGAGACCGGCGTGGGCGAGCTCTACGCCCGCGTGGCCCGCGCCCTGGCCTCGGTCGAGCCCGAGGCGCGCCGCGCCGAATGCGAGGCCCTGTTCCTGGCCAACCTGCAGGCCGGCGCCATAGGCGCGGGGCGCATCATGAGCGCGGCCGGCACCGACTTGCAGGCCACGCTGATCAACTGCTTCGTGCAGCCCGTGGGCGACTGCATCCAGGGCGTGGACGACGGCGGCTACCCCGGCATCTACGAAGCCCTGCGCGAAGCCGCCGAAACCATGCGCCGTGGCGGCGGCGTGGGCTACGACTTCTCGCGCATCCGCCCCCGTGGCGCCGAGGTGCGCGCCACCGCCTCGCTGGCCTCGGGCCCGTGCAGCTACATCAACGTCTTCGACCAGTCCTGCGCCACCGTGGAAAGCGCGGGCGCGCGGCGCGGCGCCCAGATGGGCGTGCTGCGCATCGACCACCCCGACGTGCTCGAATTCATCACCGCCAAGCGCACGCCGGGCCGCTGGAACAACTTCAACGTCTCGGTCGGCGTCAGCGACGCCTTCATGCAGGCCGTGGCCGAAGACCAGCCCTGGCACCTGGTGCACCGCGCCCGCCCCGGCACCGCCCTGCTGGAGCAGGGTGCCCACCAGCGCGAAGACGGCCAGTGGGTCTACCAGACCCTGCCCGCCCGCACGCTGTGGGACACCATCATGCGCTCGGCCTACGACTTCGCCGAGCCCGGCATCCTCTTCCTGGACCACATCAACGACGACAACAACCTGCGCTACTGCGAGGAGATCGCGGCGACGAATCCTTGCGTCACGGCAGATACCTGGGTACTCACCGAGTCGGGACCAGCCCAGGTTGCAGACCTCGTCGGAAAGACATTTGGCGCCGTGGTCGACGGCCAGGTTTACGCCACCGAAAGCGCGGGCTTCTTTGCCACCGGCCGCAAGCCGGTGCTGCGGCTGACCACACGCGAGGGCCAGGTGCTGCGCCTGACCGCAGACCATCTGGTGCGGCGTGTCGCTCGCCGCACGCGCTATGCGTTGCAGGCCGAATGGACTCCGGCCGCCCAACTGCAGGCAGGCGACGAGGTACTGCTTCATAACCACCGTGCGTTTCAAGGCTGGGATGGGCAGGGCACCGAGGCCGAAGGCTACCTGCTGGGCCTGCTGATAGGCGATGGAACCCTCAAGGCCGACAAGGCCGTGATCAGCGTATGGGCGCCCGAGCTGCGCCAGGTCGCAGGCAACGCCAGCAGTGCGGTGGCCTATGCCGCCACGGGCGCGGCAGGCATCATGCAGGCCGCTGAGGCTGCAGCAGCCAGCTTGCGCCACCGTGCGGATTTCCGTGGATTCCAGCGGCCAGTGGCGGGACGTGGCGAGGCGCGCATGGCCAGTGCCGCATTGCGCGATCTGGCGCTTGGCATGGGGATGGAGCCAGGGTGCAAGTGCATCACCAAGTCCATGGAAGCGGCCTCTTCTGCATTTTCCGCAGGGCTGCTGCGCGGCCTGTTTGATGCCGATGGATCGGTCCAGGGCACACAGGACAAGGGCGTGAGCCTGCGCCTGTCCCAGAGCGATTCTGAGTTGCTGCGTACCGTGCAGCGCATGCTGCTGCGCCAGGGCATGGCGTCGACGATTTATGAGAACCGTCGGCCAGCCCAACTGCGCGCCATGCCCGACGGCAAAGGCGGCCAGCGCGACTATGCAACCCAGGCACAGCATGAACTGGTCATCAGCGGCGACAATCTTGGCATCTTTGCCGACCGCATAGGCCTTGCGGATACCGACAAGGCCGAACGGCTGGAGCAGGCCCTGGCCCAGTACCGGCGCACCCCGAACCGTGAGCGCTTCACTGCCACCGTCCAGGCGTTGGAGAGCGACGGCGAGGAAATGGTCTATGACGTCACGGTGGCAGACTGCCACGCCTTCGACGCCAATGGCCTGTATGTGCACAACTGCGGCGAACAGCCGCTTCCCTCCTACGGATGCTGCGACCTCGGCCCCGTCATCCTCACGCGCTTCGTGCGCCATCCGTTCGGCTTCGCGGGCGAGCCTGTGTTCGACTTCGAGGCCTTCGAGCGCGCCGTGGGCGTGCAGGTGCGTGCGCTGGACAACGTGCTGGAGCTGACCTGGTGGCCGCTGCCGCAGCAGCGCGAGGAAAGCGAGGCCAAGCGGCGCATCGGCGTGGGCTTCACCGGCATGGGCAATGCGCTGGCCATGCTGCGCCTGCGCTACGACGCGCCCGAGGGCCGTGCCATGGCCGCGCGCATTGCCGAGCGCATGCGCGATGCGGCCTATGGCGCCTCGGTGGAGCTGGCGCGCGAGAAGGGGGCCTTCCCCAAGTTCGACGCCGATGGCTACCTGGCCGAAGGCACATTCGCCAGCCGCCTGCCCGATGCGCTGCGC
Organism: Delftia sp. WSY_7; assembly: GCF_043104845.1. Classification (NCBI taxonomy): domain Bacteria; kingdom Pseudomonadati; phylum Pseudomonadota; class Betaproteobacteria; order Burkholderiales; family Comamonadaceae; genus Delftia; species Delftia sp. WSY_7. The sequence goes on from NZ_JBICLB010000034.1 coordinate 444,801, forward strand.
CAGCGCATACGCACGCACGGCATACGCAACAGCCACCTGCTGTCCATCGCGCCCACGGGCACGGTCAGCCTGGCCTTTGCCGACAACGCCTCCAACGGCATAGAGCCGCCGTTCTCCTGGACCTACAAGCGCAAGAAACGCACGGCCGATGGCGGCAGCGCCGAGTACGCGGTCGAGGACCATGCCTGGCGCCTGTACCGCTCGCTGGGCGGCGACGTGCAGCAGCTGCCCGACTACTTCGTCAGCGCGCTGCAGATGCCTGCGGCCGGCCACATCGCCATGATGCAGGCCGTGCAGCCCTTCGTGGACACGGCGATCTCCAAGACCGTCAACGTGGCCGCCGACTATCCCTACGAGGACTTCAAGGACCTGTACCGCCAGGCCTGGAAGGCCGGCCTCAAGGGCCTGGCCACCTACCGGCCCAACACCATCCTGGGCGCCGTGCTCGAAACCCATGCGCCCGAATCTGCTGAAAAGCCGGCCTCCCCCGCGCCGGCAGGGGCCGGGGCTTCCGCACCCGACCCGCTGCGCACCGTGATAGAAAGCCGCCCGCAGGGCGCGCTGGACGCCGTGGCCGAGAAGATCGAGTACTGGACCCAGCAAGGCCCCAAGCGCCTGTACCTGGTCGTCTCCTTCCTGCCCGTGGTCCTGCCCGATGGCCGCACGGTGGACCGCGCCATCGAATTCTTCATGCCCGTGGGCCAGAGCGGCGAGTCCCAGCAATGGGTGACCTCCAGCATGCGCCTGCTGTCACTGGCCGCGCGCGGCGGCTTCCTGGAGCGCGCCCTCAGCGACATGCGCAAGGTGGCCTGGGACCGGGGTCCCGTGCGCCTGGGCACCCACCAGCGCGACGACGGCACACGCGTGCCCATGTGGCACGACTCCGAGGTGGCCGCCATCGCCTATGCGGTGCAGAACATCCTGGCCCGGCGCGGCAGCGGCGCGCCGCCCGCCCCCTCGCCGCTGCCCGAGCCCGAAGCCCTGGCCACCGACCCCATGGTCATGGCCGGCCGCAAATGCGAGGAATGCGGCGCCCATGCCGTGATCCGCAAGGACGGCTGCGAGTACTGCACGGCCTGCGGCCATCTGGGGAGTTGCGGGTGATCGCCATGCGGCCCGTGCACCATAATCTGCAGTCCTTTGTGGAATGGCTTGCACAGGTCGCCGTGGCGGTGATGTCGCATTCGCGGGAGAGGTTGTTGAGATGGCACAGATCGAAGGTTTCAGGGTCCGCAATTACAAGGCGCTGCGTGACATCACGCTGGGCAAGCTTTCGACCGATCAAAAAGGTGATCCGCTGACCCCTTTCACGGTGGTCATCGGCAAGAACGGGGTGGGCAAAAGCACGCTGTTCGATGCCTTTGGCTTTGTGGCTGACTGCCTGAACACGGATGTGGAGACAGCCTGTGACGACAAGCTGCGCGGTGGCTTCGAGCGCATGCGCGCTCTTGGCGTCAATGAAGCGATTCAGTTCGACATCTACTACCGCGAGGGGCCGGGCGAGCGCCCCATCACCTATGAGCTGGCCATCAACATGGATGCGAGCGGCCGGCCGTTTGTGGAATCCGAAGTCCTGAAACAGCGCCGCAAAGGCCAGAAGCACGGCAGGCCTTATCCGTTTCTGCGCTTGAATCATGGGATTGGCAAGGTCTGGGCCGGGGAAGAGGCAGTCGAGGCAGAGAGCGACGAAGAAGACCGTGCCCAGGAAGACGTTGAGCTGACAGATCTGCGCCAACTCGGCATTGCCACGCTGGGAACCCTGAAAGAGCACCCGCGCATCAAGCGCTTTCGGGACTTCCTCAAGGGCTGGTACCTGTCCTATTTCCACCCCGATGCCGCGCGGACCATCCAGCCGGCGGGAGTGCAGCGCCACCTCAATGTGCATGGCGACAACATCGGTAACGTGGTCCAGTACATGGAGCGCGAGCACAAGGCGCGCTTCCAGGTCATCCTGGACCGCATCGCCACCAAGATTCCCGGGGTGACGAGCATCGACACCAAGGTCACGGACGACAAGCGCGTGCTGCTGAGATTCAACGACGGTGCGTTTGCCGATCCGTTCTATGCATCCCAGATGTCCGATGGCACCCTGAAAATCTTCGCCTACCTGCTGTTGATGGAAGACCCCGAGCCGCCACCGTTCATCTGCATAGAAGAACCGGAGAACGGCCTGTATCACCGCTTGCTGGAAGCCTTGGCCAACGAACTGCGCAGCCACGCCACCGGCAAGAAAGGGGCTCCGCAGGTCTTTGTCACCACGCACCAGCCTTACTTTGTGGATGCGCTCTCGCCCAAGGAGGTCTGGATTCTGGAGAAGGGTGAGGACGGCTTCTCGGCCATCCGCCGCGCCTCCGACATTGAACTGGTTCGCAACCTCGTGGAAGAGGGCCTGCCTCTGGGGGGGCTCTGGTACAGCGACTACCTGGACGCGAGGTGAGCATGCATATCGAGGTGCTGGTAGAGGATGGTTCAGGCGCACGGCTGGTCGAAGCGTTGCTGCCGCAGATCATTGGCCAACAAGGCCAGCCGCACACCTGGCGAATCCACGATTTCAAGGGGATCGGCCGCATCCCCAAAGAACTCGGCAAGAAAAGCGATCCCGTCAAGATGACCTTGCTTGACAGGCTGCCGGGGATTCTGCGAGCGCATGGCAAGACGCACGGCATTGATGCCGTCGTGGTGGTTCTTGACAGCGACACACGCGACTGCAGGAAATTTCTTGGCGAACTGGACGCGATACTCCAGCAATGTGACCCTGCGCCCCAAACCCTGTTTCGCCTCGCCATCGAGGAGATGGAGGCTTGGTACCTCGGCGATCGCCAGGCGCTGATTGCCGCCTACCCCAAAGCAAAAAAGGATGTGCTGGCCCGCTACCGGCAAGACAGCGTTTGCGGCACCTGGGAACTGCTGGCCGACGCAATCCATCCGGGCGGCCACGCCGCCATCAAACATGCTGGCTGGCCGTTGCCGGGACAGATCAAGCATGAGTGGGCCAGGAACATAGGTCCGCACCTGGATGTGGAGCGCAATGAATCGCCAAGCTTTGGCAAATTCCGCGATGGCTTGCGGCGGCTGACTGCCGGGCAGGGGTGAAGCGCAGGCGTTGCGCTACCCTGTCTTTGTCGAGAGTCTTGCTGGACAAAAAATGAACCACGATCCTGCACAGCGAATCTCCACGCTTCCAGGCTGGCGCTCACCGGCCGTTGGCTTCGACCAGCCCTTCGAAATGCTCGAAGCCTGCCACGAGCGCGTGCTGCGCATGCTGGCGCTGCTGGACCGGCTGCGTGTGCATCTCCAGACCAAAGGTTGCGACGACAGCGCACGCCAGGCGGCGCGCGACATCCTGCGCTACTTCGACCAGGCGGCGCCGCTGCACCATGAGGACGAGGAGCTGCATGTCTTCCCGCCGCTGCTGGAGCAGGGCGATGCGCAGACCGTGGCCCTGGTGCAGCGCCTGCAGCGCGAGCACGGCCTGATGAGCGCCGACTGGGCGCTGGCGCGCCAGCCGCTGCTGGACATGGCTGAGGGGCAGTCCCAGGGCTTTGGCGCGGCTGACGAGGCGGTGTTCGAACGCTTCGCGGCCTGCTATGCCAGCCATGTCGAGAATGAAGAGCGGCTGGCCTACCCGCAGGCGCGCGGCCTGCTGCCAGAGGCAGCGCAGGCGGACATGGGCCGCGAGATGGCGGTGCGGCGGGGCGCGGACCTGTCACGGAGATAGCGCCGCCGGCAGCGCGCGGGAGCCGGCGCGGCGATACTCGCAGGCTTTGGACCTGCCCCCGCCTCGCCTGCCATGCCCGAGCGCCGCCCCATTTTCCTGCTTCGCATCGCACTGACCCTGCTGGGCGCCCTTGCCGCCGCCCAGCTGTGCCTGTGGCTGCGCACGCCGCTGCCCTGGATGCTGGGGCCGCTGATCGCCACCTCGCTGGCCTCCATCCTGGGCGCGCCCACGGCCAGTTCGGGCCGGCTGCGCAACGGCGGGCAGTGGATCATCGGCGCCTCGCTGGGCCTGTACTTCACGCCGGCCGTGGTGCAGTTGATCGCGGGGCTGTGGTGGGCGATTGCCGTGGCCATTGTCTGGGCGCTGCTGCTGGGCTGGGGCTTCGGCGCCTGGCTGTACCGCGTGCATGCGCCGCGCATGCCGCAGATACCGGCGGGCGAGATGCGCGCCACCACCTATTTCGCTGGCGCCATTGGCGCGGCGTCGGAGATGACGCTGCTGGCCGAGCGCGAGAACGCGCGCACCGACCTGGTGGCGGCCAGCCACAGCCTGCGCCTGGTCATCGTCACCGTGAGCATTCCGTTTGCGCTGCAGTGGAGCGGCCTGCACGGGCTGGAGGGGCTGACGCCGCCCAGCATCCGCATCGTCGAATGGCCGGGGCTGGCGCTGCTGGCCGTGCTCACGGGCCTGGGCGCCTGGGCCATGGACCGGCTCAAGCGGGCCAACCCCTGGTTCCTGGGCGCGCTGCTGGTGTCCATGCTGCTGACCATGTGCGGCCAGGAACTGTCGGCCGTGCCCCAGGCCCTGGTCAATGCGGCGCAACTGGTGATCGGCATCAGCCTGGGCGTGCGCTTCAAGCGCGAATTCCTGCACACCGCGCCGCGCTGGCTGGGCTCCGTGGCCGTGGGCACCGTGGGGCTCATGGCGATCTGCGCGGGCTTTGCCTGGCTGCTGCACCTGGCCGCGGACCTGCCCTGGGTCACGCTGCTGCTGGGCACCTCGCCGGGCGGCATCACCGAGATGGCCATCACCGCCAAGGTGCTGCAGCTGGGCGTGCCCGTGGTCACGGCCTTCCAGGTCTGCCGGCTGATCGCCGTGCTGCTGCTGGTGGCGCCGCTGTTCCGCTGGGTGGAGGCGCGCGGGCCGGCCGCGTCGCGCACGGCCTAGGGCCCACCTCACCACAGCCCACTGTCGCTGGTCGATACCGCAATCGCACCACCGGCCAGCGCCTGCTGGACCTGCTCCTGGCTGCAGACGAAGCCCGAGGCCACGAGCGGCGGCAGGATGCGGCGCTCGGCCTCGGTGATGTGGGCCAGCATGGGGGCGGGCATGATCTGCACGAGGTTGGGGTCGCTCTGCTCCACGGCCTTGATGCTGCGCGGCCAAGTGGAGCGGTCGGTGACGAAGACCTTTTGCATGGTCAGCAGCCCGGCCTTGTTGGCGCGCTGGATGGTGGCCACGCGCGTGGACAGCAGGCTGCTGGCGCCCAGGTCCACAAGGTAGTCCACGCCGCCCTTGTCGGGCGAGATGCCGTCGCAGCTGTCGATGTTGACGATGGCGATCTTGCCCGCCCCGGTGATGGTGGAGATCACCGAGCGCAGGCGGCGCAGTTCGATGTTGGCGACGATGGCGACTTCGGCCTGGCTGGCCAGCAGCGCGTCCATTTGCTCGGCCCCGTACAGGGTGGCGATGACGGGGCGGCGCGCCAGCCGCGCGCCCAGGGAGTTGTCCGGGCGGCCCATGTCAGAGGTCCAGCCCCAGCTTGCCGGGGTTGAGCAGGTTCTTGGGGTCCAGCATGCGCTTGGTGGCCTCCAGCAGGGCAAAGGCCGGGCCCAGCGATTGCCGCATGTAGGGTGCGCGCAGCAGGCCCACGCCGTGGTGGTGGCTGAGCGTGGCGCCGTGGCGCAGCAGCACGGCGTTGGCCGCGTCCCAGGCCGCGCGGTACCACTGGGCACGCTGGTCCACGGCCACCTCGCCGCGCAGCGAAAAGTACAGGCAGGCGCCATCCACATAGGCATGCGACTGGTGGGCCGAGCCGGCCAGGGTGCCGGGGATGGCCTGCAGGGCGGCGACCACTTCCTCGTAGATGGCCGGCAGGTCTTTCCAGGGGCCGCACATCTCCAGCGTGTCGGCGACGAAGCCCGGGCCTTTCTTGAAGCCCTCGGCGCTCTTGCCGGTCAGGTAGCGCGTGTCCAGCCAGCGCTCCAGGGTGGCGGCGCCGTCCAGCCGTTCTCCCAAGGGTGCGCACACACGTTCGCAGATGTCCATGACGGCATCGACGATCTCGGGCGCGCCTTCGTCGGCGATCAGCAGCACGTTGAGGTCGCTGCGGCCGAATTGCACGCCGCTTTCCAGCGCGTCGTACAGCCGCAGCGCGGCGGGGTTGGCGCCTTGCTGCAGGATCTGGCGGCAGGCCTCCAGGCCCTGGGCAAAGCTGGCAAAGCCATAGGCGATGGCACGGCCGTGGTCGGGCAGGCGGTGCAGCTTGAAGCGGATGCGCACGATCACGCCCAGCGTGCCTTCCGAGCCGATGAACAGCTGCTGCAGGTCCGGCCCGATGGCCGCGCGCGCGTAGCCGCCCACGGTGACGAGGCGGCCATCGGCCAGCACCACGTCCATGCCGTGGACCATGTCCTCGATCTTTCCGTAGCGCGTGGACAGCTGGCCCGCGCCCCGGCAGGCCACCCAGCCGCCCACGGTGCTGATGCCGAAGGACGAGGGCCAGTGGCCCATGGTCATGCCGTGGCGGCGCTGGATGGTTTCCTCGAACACGTCGCCGAACATGCCGGCCTCGACCTCGACGATCTGGCTTTGCTCGTCCATGGCGATGAAGCGATTGAGTTCGCACAGGTCCAGCACGATGCCGCCGCGCAGGGGCAGGGCCGCGCCCGTGACGTTGCTGCGCCCGGCCGAGACGGTGACGGGAATTGCGTGCGCGTCGGCAATGCGCATCACGGCCTGCACCTGCTCCACGGTGGATGCATGGGCGATGACGGCCTGCGGCGTGGCCGGGTGGCCCGAGGTCTCGGCCACCATGGTGCGCGCCCACCAGTCGCGCGTGCCGGCAACGATGTCGGCGCGCTCGGTCTGCACGCGGTCGCAGGCGGCGCGCAGCGCGGCGAGCACGGCCTCGGGCACGGCCACGGGTTCGTGCTGCAGGCCGCAGGCAGGACCTTCGGAGGCAGGGCGGTCGGCTGCGGGTGCGGCCTGCGCCGCCCAGCCCGGGGTCGTGGGGGCGCCCACCACGTAGTTGCGGCGGTTGTAGCCGCGGGCGATTGCGTCTTTGCTCAGCATTGGATGTCTCCCATCAAAATCTGTTTCTCGCGCTCCATGGCGCGGCGGTAGTCGTGGATCTGCTGCGCTATCTGCGCAGGTGCCAGCCCCAGTTCCTGGGCCAGGATGTCGCCCACGCGCGCTGCGGCGCGGGCCGATGCATCACGCGCCATGAGCCGGGCGCGCATGCGGCGCGAGAGCACGTCTTCCACCGTGCGCGCCATTTCGTGGCGCGCGGCGTAGAGGACTTCGGCCTCGGTGTGGGGCAGTCCCTCGACGATGGGCCGGGCCAGCGCGGGATGCGCGTCGAGGATGTCGCTGACGAAGCGCGCCTCCGTGCCGTAGCGCTCGCCCAGGTGGGCCGACAGTCCGCCCGTGGCCGTGATGGCCTGGGCGTCGTAGCCGGCCGCGCCCAGCAGGAAGGCGGAGGCGGTGGTGCAGCGCGTGCGCCGGCCCAGCAGCTTTTCCACGGCGTCCACGGTCTGCTCGGCCATGTGGCGCGAGGTGGTGAGCTTGCCGCCGACGATGGTGACCAGGCCGTCGGCTGCCACATGGATCTCGTGGTTGCGCTTCATCTCCACGGTCTTGCCGCCGGGCGGGCCGACCAGGGGGCGGCAGCCGGCGATGGAGCCGACCACGTCCTCGGGCGACAGGTCCACCTTGAGTGCGGAGCGCGCGCCTTCCAGCAGGAAATCCAGCTCGGTGCGCGTGCAGTGCACATCGTCCAGGCCGCCTGCGTAGTCCTCGTCGGTGGTGCCCAGGTAGGAGACATCGCCCCAGCGCGTGATGGTGGCGCGCCGGCTGCGGCCCGGCACGGGAATGGTGACGGTGCAGTCGTTGCGTATGCGCAGCCAGGGAATGGCCACGTGCACGCCCTTGGCGGGGCGCACGTGCAGCTGCGCCTGCTGGTCGGACCTGCGGCCATCCCAGTCGCGCAGCCAGACGCCCGTGGCCATGACCACGCTGCGCGCGCGCACCGTGATCTCGCGGCCATCGGCCTGGACGATGGCGCCGTCCACGCCGCCGTGGGCGTTGCGCGTGATGGCGGTGGCCCGGGCATGGTTGAGCACGGCCGCGCCATGGAAGGCCGCCGTGCGCGCCACGGCCAGCGTGAGCCGCGCATCGTCCACGCGCGCATCGAAGTACATGTAGCCGCCCAGGAGCTGCTCTTCGCGGAAGGTCGGGCAGTGCGACAGCACCTCGGCCTTGCCGAGCTTGCGGTGCAGGATGCCTTCGCGCCAGCCGCCGGCCAGGTCGTAGGTCCACAGCAGGCTGCCGAAGGCCTTGGCCAGGCGGGCGTCGAAGACGCCGTCGCGCTCCATCACGGGAAACAGGAAGGGCAGGCGCTGCACCAGGTGGCGCGCATTGCGGCGCAGGCGCTGGCGCTCCAGCAGCGAGTGCCGCACCAGCCCCAGGTTGCCCTGCTCGATGTAGCGCAGGCCGCCGTGCACCATCTTGGAGGACTTGGACGAGGTGCCCGAGGCGAAGTCGTCCTTCTCCACCAGCGCCACGCGCAGGCCGCGCAGGCTGGCGTCCAGCGCCGCATAGGCACCCGTGATGCCGCCGCCGATGACCAGCAGGTCGAATGCCTCGTCGCCCAGCCGCGCCAGCTGGTCCGCGCGCTGCAGCTGCAGCGGCGCGGTCTGGGTCAGTGCGGCGCTGTCCCTGCGCTCCTTGCCAAAGGGCCATTGCATCATGCGCAGCCCTCCAGGGCGGCGCTGCGGCCGGGGGACCGGGCGCGGGCCAGTTCGTCGCCCACGCGGGCGCGCCAGATGCGGCGGCGCTCGCCTCGCTCGTCGGCGGCCATGCGCGGGGTGAAGACCGCTTCGGTGCGCAGCGTGGCGCAGGCCTGCTCCAGCCCGTCCCACAGCAGGCCCGCGCTGCCGGCCATGAAGGCGATGCCGCGCAGGCTGGCCTTGTCGGTATCGGCCAGGCGTCGCACGGGCAGGCCGCCCAGGTCGGCCTGGATCTGCAGCAGCGCATCGCTGCCCGACAGGCCGCCGCCCACCAGCAGCTCGCCCACCTCGGTGCCTGCGGCCGCCTCGTCGGCCTGCACGCAGGAGGCCACGGAATGCGCAATGCCTTCGAGGATGGAGCGCGCCAGCTGCGGCCGCGAGGTGGCCATGGACACGCCCGAGATCGAGGCCCGCGCGCCCGGCTCCATGGCCGGCAGGCGCAGGCCGGTGAGCGCGGGGATGAAGACCAGGTCGGCCGGCGTCTCGGCCTCGCGGGCCAGGGTGCTGATCTGCTGCGGGTTGTCGAACCACTGCAGCTTCTCGCAGATCCAGTTGAGCGCCGATCCCGTGGTGGGCACATAGGTCTCGATGGCATAGCGCGAGACACCGTCCATGCGCCGCGCCGTCATGGTCAGCGAGCTTTCATGGGCCGCGTCATGCGCGGGCAGCTTTGTTCCCGTGAGCACATCGACGAAGCTGCCCGTGCCATGCACGCACAGCGCCTGGCCCCGCTCCAGGCAGCCCAGGCCCACGGCGGCCGCATGCTGGTCGCCCGCGCAGGCCAGGATGGGCACGGCCAGGCCCAGCAGCTCGGTGCGCGTGCGGCCGAAGTCCTGCACGTCCTCGCACAGGCGGGGCAGCAGCTCGGCGGGAAACTCCAGCGCGTCCAGCCAGTCCTGCAGGTAGCGGTGATCGCCCAGCGCATAGGCGTTGCCCGAGGTCACATTGGTGGGCGTGGTGACCACGGCGCGCGCATCCGACAGATGCCACAGCAGCCAGGAGTCGATGGTGCCGAAGGCCAGGCGGCGCTGCTGCCAGGCCTGGGCCACGGCCGGGCATTCGCGCAGCTTGCGCGCGGCCCACAGGTAGGGCGAACGCACGCCCACGGGCCGGCCCGCGTGACGGATCAGCCGGGCATCCCAGTCGCTGGCCAGCAGGGCCAGTTCGTCGCGGTGGCGCGAGTCCTGCCAGACCATGATGGGCGCCAGCGAACGGCCCGTGGCCGTGTCCCAGAGCACGGCCGAGCAGCGCTGGTTGGCAATGGCCAGGGCCACGATCTGCTGGCCGCTGCCCTGGGCGCGGGCGATGGCGCGGCGGCACACGTCCAGCGTGCGCTCCAGCAGCAGGTCGGCGTCCTGCTCGACCACGCCGGGGCGCGGGCAGTGGATTTCCAGCGGCAGATAGTCCTGGGCGGACACCTGCCCGTCGCGTCCCACGACGGCGGCGCGCGTGCCCGAGGTGCCTTCGTCTATGCAAAGGATCACGGCTTCATGGTGCATGGGGTGGTCTCTTTCAGGCGGTGGTTTGAGCGACCTTGGCGGGCGGGGCGGCGTCGTCCGCGAACTGGGGCGCGCCGGGCTCGTCGTCGGGGTTCACGGTGGTGCGCGTGGGGTCCCAGCGGATGGAAAAGCAGACGATGCTGGCCAGCAGCGGCACCACGGACAGGATGAGGAAGGTGTTCTCCAGCCCGTACTGCTGGCGGAACAGCGGGAACACCAGCAGCCCCAGCGCCGCGCCCATGGCGCCCAGCGCGCCGATCACGCCATTGGCGCCCGCGCGCAGCTCGCTGCGGAACGACAGCGTGGACAGGCTCTTGCCGTTGGCGCCGGGCCCGCCCGAGTGAAAGAGGATGAACAGCGAGGGCACGGCCACGGCCAGCCAGATGGGCATGCGGCCGTTGAACAGGCCCAGCACCAGCAGCATCAGGAACACCAGCGCAAAGCCGAAGGCCGAGGCCCGCCGCAGGCCCAGCCGGCGCCCGATGACGGGTGACAGGAAGCCGCCGACGATGCCGAACACGTTGAACACCAGCGCGCCCAGCGTGGCCTCGCGGAAATCCTTGCCGAACAGCGAGGCGCTGATCAGCGGCAGGTACCAGCCCACGGCAAAGTACTGGATGGACTGGCCGATCTGCACCGTGGCCGCCAGCAGCGTGCGCGGCAGGTAGATGCCGCGAAAGATCAGCAGCACATTGGCCAGGCCGCGACGGGCCGGGTTGAGCACGGGCAGGCGTTCGGCGGGCGGCGCGGCCTCGAAGCGCTGGCCGTGTGCGCCGTAGATGCGCGTCATGGCGCGGGCGGCGTCATCCAGCCGCTCCTTGCGTGCCAGCCAGGTCGGGCTTTCCACCAGCAGCGCGGCCTGCATGCCCAGGATGAACAGGCCGAACACCGCCGTGGCGGCCACCGAATAGCGCCACAGCGAATCGCCCACATCCCAGGAATGGAACCACAGCGCCAGCACCAGGTTGCTGCACACGGCCATGTACCACATGCCCTGCCAGACATTGAGCCGGCTCTTGAGGCGGGCGGGCGTGAATTCGGCCAGCACCGCCATGGCGATGGCGAAGTCGATGCCATAGGCCGCGCCCACGAAGAAGCGTCCGAAGAGGATGGTGGCGTAGTCGGGCGCCATGCTGACCAGCAGCGCGCCGGCCACGGCCAGCACCTTGGCGATGACCAGCGGGCGCATGCGGCCCCAGCGGTCGGCCATCCAGCCGCCGATGGGATTGAAGGCGATGGACACCCAGGAGGCCAGCGACGTCATCCAGGCCACTTCGGCCGGCGTGAGCTGCTGGTCGCGCGTCATGGGGCCCAGGCCCACGCTGAGTGCGGAGTTGGAGAATGCGTCGAGGAAAAGTCCGCCGAGGGCCAGCCACCAGATGGTGCCGGCGCGGCCTGAAATGCCCTGGCGTGCGTCGATGTAGGCGATGACATCCTGAACGCCGCGAACCCTGTGGATGCTGGTCTGCATGCTGGCCTCCTGTGTTTCTGCAAGAGGCCGGCAAACCGTACAGGCGCGACAAGACCATCTCACAGATGGTCTTCAAATCTTGAACCTGTGCGGCGATTCTAGGCAGCAGGCGCAGCCTGCGGATCGGTGAAAGCACCAGGGTGCGCGCAATGGCCGCGCCCAAAGAAAAGGCCCGCCGCAGAGAACCTGCGGCGGGCCTGGCGCGAAGTCCCTTCACGGGACCGTGCGCTGTGTGCTGTCAGTGGACCACGACAGGCTGCTGGGCCAGGCCGGCGTAGCGCTCCAGGGCGTCCTCGACCTCTTCCTCGGTGGGGGCGTCCTGCTGCCAGGCGATGATCTGCTTCTGGAACATCTCGGCCCAGGAGCCGTCCAGATAGACCTCCTTGCCCGAGCGCTTGTCCACGATTTCGAAGCCGTGGCGTGGCAGCTGGCGGGCGGCATCGACCGCAGCTTCGCCGGCCGCTGCATCCGGATCCATGTCGGGACGCAGATGGAGCACCACAAAAGATTCGGAGTCGTAAAGCATTTGCATGGTGTTCCCTTTCTGGCCCGTTGCCGGGCGTCGCACAGCCTACATGGCTGCGAAGCGCCGGATTTCAAGGACCGTGGGGGTCCCGATCTATCGCAGGCACTTGCATGCAGTATTCCACGGATTGGCATGCGCTGCGGCGTGTGCCGCAGGCCGCGCTGTGGTAGGCGGGCGGTGGCGTTGGCTGCAAGTGCAGGACTACCGGGAAATCACCGGTGTCCCGTGTGTCATGGCGCCTGGCGGCTCTTGAGCTGCAGATCGGCGAAGTCGCCGTTGTCCTGCGCCAGCCGGATGCGCACGGGCAGATATTGCATGGATGGCGCTAGCCACAGCGAGGCCTGCTGGTCATCGCCGGCCGCCGCGATCTTGTCCAGGCGCAGCGCCTGCGTGCTGCCCGAGGGCAGGTCCAGCGTTTCGGTCTCGCCCACGCGGAAGGTCCAGCGGTCGGCGCGCCGCGCGCTGACGGTGATGAAGCTGATCTGCGTGCCCGCCGGGTAGCGCTGCGGCGCCGCCGCCAGCAGGGCCGACAGCTGCAGGAACACGCTGAGCCGGTCCTGCGCGCCGGGCGCGATGGGCGCGTCGGGCGCGCCCGTGCTGAAGCGCGCCAGGTTCTGGTCGAACGCCAGCTGCGCCGATTGCTCCTTGCGCGCCTTGTCATTGAAGCGGCTGGGCTCCAGGCCCCTGTCGGTGATGCGGCCCTCGCTGGTCTGCGAGCGCGAGCCCAGCAGGAACAGGCTGACTTCCTGGCTGGCCTGGTACTGGCCGTTGGCATGGCGCCAGACCAGCTCGGCATTGGCCGAATAGTTGAAGCGCTTGGCCTGGCCGGTGACGGCGAACGACAGCCGCGCGGGATCGGGCAGTTGCACGGGAACGGGGGCGTCGGAGGCCAGCGGCGTGCCGTCGGGCGATGTGATGGCCATGCCCTGGGCCGGGCCGGCCGAGGGCGTGGGCGGTGTTTCGGGTTCGGGCTTGGGAGCGGGCGGCGCCGGCGGTGTGGCCGGAGTTGGCTCGCTGCCGGCACCCGTATCGGCAGCAGCACGGGCGGTTTCCGAGGCGTCCGATGCAGCAGGCTCCTGCGCTGCGGCCATCGGCAAGGGTTCGACGGTTTCGCGGATGGGCGTGTCCAGCGGCTCGGCCACGGGTGCGGTGGGCGCGGCGGGTGTCGGGCGCTGGACCTTGGGGCGAGGGCGGGGTTGCGGCTTGGGTACGGGCGCAGGTGTCTCGGGCGCGGCGGCAGGCGGGGGAGCGGGTGGCTCGGGCAGGGACAGCGCCCGTGTCTGCATGGCCGCCACCTCGGTGCGCGGTGCCGATACCTGGTTCCACAGCGGCAGGCCCAGCAGGGCCAGCGCATGGCCGCCCAGCACCACGGCGGTGAGGGCGGGCAGGGCGCGCTGGCGCAGGCTCATGTCAATTATCCATAGTGCTGCGCGCCACCCACAGCCCATGAAACCGGCGCGGCCCAAGGCCAGGGACAGCGAGCAAGGGCCTACGCCGGCCGCGCCGCCCCGCAGCGAGGCTGTCGTCCCCCTTCCAGGGGGAAGGCGCGAAGCGACTCAGGGGGTGTAGCTTCATCTCAGGCATTCCAGCCCAGGTCCTGGGACAGCTGCACGCAGGCTTCGCGCAGGGGCGCATCGATGGCGCCGCCGTATTCGGGGTCGAAGGTGGCAATCGAGCCCAGCGTGGTCAGGCCCAGCACGATATGGCCCGAGGAGTCGAAGACCGGCGTGCAAAAGGCCACGATGCCGGGCAGCACGGTATCGACCACGCGGGCGGTGCCGCGCTCGCGCACCTCGGCCAGCATGGCGTCTATGGCCTCGGGGGTGAGCGGCAGGTCCTTGCGCTGGATGCGGCGGGCCTTGTCCACTTCTGGCTCCAGCAGCGGGGCCGTGACCTCGCGCGGCAGCCAGGCCGCGAAGCAGCGCCCGGTGGCCGAGGCCAGCATGGGCATGACGTCGCCCAGGCGCAGATTGGCGGTGACCGACTGCGCGCTTTCCTCCCAATGCACGATGGTCGGCCCGTGGTTGCCCCAGACGGCGATGGCCGCCGTGTGGTGGATGCGTTCCATGAGCGCGGGCATGCGTTCGCGCGCCAGTCGCACGGGGTCCAGCCGCGCCAGCGATGCCAGGCCCAGCTTGAGCGAGGCCGGGCCCAGGTCGTAGCGGGAGGTGCGCGCGTCCTGGGTGACCAGGCCGATGCGCTGGAAGCTCACGAGGTAGCGGTGCGCCTTGGCGGCGCTCATGCCGGCGTCGGACGCCAGGTCCTTGAGCATCTGCGGGCCCCGGGCGCGCGTCAGCGCCTCCAGCAATGTAAAACCGACCTCGACCGATTGAATCCCTGCGCGTTCCTTGTCCATTGCAATAGAATTTGGTTTTGTTTAGTTAAATCAATTTAACTTATCGTAATTCGTGGCTGCGTCGCCATGGGTATCCAGGCCGCTGCCCGGATGCCGTGGCGCGCGGCGGCGGCACGGGGGAGCAGCATGAAACTTGCCACATACAAGGACGGATCGCGGGACGGGCAACTGGTCGTGGTGTCACGCGACCTGAGCCAGGCCCATTATGCGACCGGCATAGCGAGCCGCCTGCAGCAGGTGCTCGACGACTGGAGCTACATGGCGCCCCAGCTGCAGGACCTGTACCACCTGCTCAACAGCGGCAAGGCGGTCCATGCCTTTGCCTTCGATCCGCGCCAGTGCATGGCGCCGCTGCCGCGCGCCTACCAGTGGGCCGACGGCTCGGCCTACATCAACCATGTGGAGCTGGTGCGCCAGGCGCGCGGCGCCGAGGTGCCTGCCAATTTCTACACCGACCCGCTGATGTACCAGGGCGGCAGCGACGATTTCCTGGGCCCCTGCGACGATGTGGTGGTGCCCAGCGAGTCCATGGGCATCGACTTCGAGGCCGAGATCGCCGTCATCACCGCCGACGTGCCCATGGGCGCCACGCCCGAGCGTGCGCTGGGCGGCGTGCGCCTGGTCATGCTGGCCAACGACGTGAGCCTGCGCAACCTGATCCCCAATGAGCTGTCCAAGGGCTTCGGCTTCTTCCAGTCCAAGCCTGCCACCTCCTTCAGCCCCGTGGCCGTGACGCTGGACGAGCTGGGCGACGCCTGGAAGGGCGGCCGCCTGCACCTGACGCTGCAGTCCACCTGGAACGGCCGCAAGGTCGGCATGTGCGATGCGGGCGAGGACATGAGCTTTCATTTCGGCCAGCTCATCGCCCATATCTGCAAGACGCGCAATGTGCGCGCCGGCTCCATCGTGGGCAGCGGCACCGTGAGCAACAAGGGCGTGGAAAGCGGCAAGGGCAAGAACCGGCGCATGGAGTGGCCCAAGGGCTACAGCTGCATCGCAGAGAAGCGCTGCATAGAGACCATCCAGGACGGCGCGCCCAAGACCGAGTTCATGCGCTTCGGCGACACCATCCGCATCGAGATGAAGGGCAAGGACGGCCAGAGCATCTTCGGCGCCATCGACCAGAACATCGTCGAGCCTGCCGAATGAGCCGCGTCTGCGCACCCTGGTGGCGCCTGGCGGGCAGGTCGCTGCGCGCCGGCCTGGCCGCGCTGGCGCTGTCGCCGCTGGCGGGCGCATTCGCGGCGCCCCCGGCCGCGGATCCCGTCACCTGCCCGCCCGAGGCGCGCATGCCCGGCCCGGACGAGATCCGCGCCATGCAGCGCAAGGCGCAGGACCGCGGGCTGCTGTGGCGCATCGAGCACCGGGGCCGCACCAGCTGGCTCTACGGGACCATGCACGCGGCCAAGCTCGGCTGGAGCGTGCCCGGCCCCACGGTGGCGGACGCGCTGCGCGCCTCCGACAGCCTGGCGCTGGAGCTGAACATCCTCGATCCCGATGTCATGAAGGTCTTGTTCGCCGGCATGCAGGCGCGGCCCGATGCGCCGCCGCTGCGCGGCGATCTCCAGCGCCGGCTTGAGGAGCAAAGGCGCCTGGCCTGCGCCGGCCCCGAGCTGGCCCTGCTGCGCCCCGACGCCCAGGTGATCACCCTGTTGTCGCTGGCCGGCCGCAGCGAGGGACTGGACGCGGCCTACGGCATCGACTTCTCTCTGGCCGGGATGGCACGCGCGCTGGACAAGCCCGTGCTGTCCCTGGAGACGCCCGAGCTGCAACTGCGCGAGCTGGTCTCGGACGACCCCGCGCGCGTGGCCGAGACGGTGGAGTCCGGCCTGCGCCAGCTGGAAAGCGGCACCGCGTCCCAGAAGCTGGGGCTGATCGCAGGCGTCTGGGCCGATGGCCGCATCCACCTGCTGGAGAGCCTGCCCGACTGGTGCGACTGCATGGCCAATGCCGCCGAGCGTGCCGACTACGACCGCATGGTCTATGGCCGCAACCCCGGCCTGGCGCGCGAAGTGGCGCGGCAGATCCGTTCCGGCCGCAGCGTGTTCGCCGCCGTGGGCGCCCTGCACATGGTGGGCACGCGCGGCCTGCCGGCGCTGCTGGCGGCCCAGGGCTTCAAGGTGCAGCGCGTGGAGTTCCCCGCAGCCAGCCCGCCCTGAAACACACGGCCGCCGCCTCCATGAACAAAAGCAACAGGGCGCGGCCAGGACCCATCCACACCCATCCCACAGGAGACAACAATGGACCGTAGACAATTCCTGGCCGCCGTGGCGGCCTCATCGGCCGGCATGGCCGCGCCTTTTGCACAGGCGCAGGACTGGCCCGCCAGCAACATCCGCTGGGTCGTGCCCTATCCGCCCGGCGGCGGCACCGACGTGCTGGCGCGCACCGTGGCCGAGGCCATGCGCCAGACGCTGAACCAGACCATCGTGGTGGACAACCGCCCCGGCGCCTCCACCAACATCGGCGCCCAGATCGTGGCCACGGCCAAGCCCGACGGCTACACCATCATGTCGGCCGACAACGCCGTGCTGGCCTACAACGAGCACCTGTTCAGCAAGCTGTCCTTCAACCCCGAAAAGGACTTCACCTACATCGGCGGCATCAGCCGCTTCCCGATGGCGCTGGTGGTGAACCCGAACTTCGAGGCCAAGACCTTCAAGGAATTCCTGGCCTACGTGAAGGCGCATCCGGGCCAGGTCAACTACGCCTCTCCAGGCAACGGCTCGCCCCACCACCTGGCCATGGAGATGTTCAAGAACCGCACGGGCACATTCCTGACGCACATCCCCTATCGCGGCGCGGCACCCGCGCTGGCCGACGTGATGGGCGGCCAGGTGCCCTGCATGTTCCTGGACCTGGCCTCGGGCCTGCCCGTGATCCAGTCGGGCAAGGTGCGCGCCCTGGCCATCGGCACGGGCAAGCGCGTGCCCAGCCTGCCCGAGCTGCCCACGCTGGCCGAGGTCGGCGTGCCCGATACCGAGGTCTATGCCTTCCAGGGCATCCTGGGCCCGGCCAAGATGCCCCCGGCCGTGGTGCAGCGCCTGAACGCCGAGCTCAACAAGGCCCTGGCCAACCCCGCCGTGGTCAAGCGCATGCAGGACTTCGGCATGGAGGCGCTGCCCGGCACGCCCGAGCAGTTCCTGGCCATGTCGCGCGCGGAGTCCAAGCGCTGGGGGGCCATCATCAAGAGCGCGGGCGTCAAATTGGACTGACCCCCTGAGCGGCTGCGCCGCTTCCCGTTGCACGTCGCCCGTTGCACGGCGCCCGTTGCACGTCGCCCCTTCTCGCTTCGCGGAGGGGGCGTACGGGCAGCCGGCGACACCCTCGGTGCGGGGCGGCGCGGCCGGCGTAGGCCCTTCCTCGGTGTCTCTGGGTTGGGCCGTGGCGGTTTTGGGGGCGGCGCCAGGCTTTGATCTGATGCGCTGGTGCTGCTTTTTTTGGCGTTCCTGATCGCCAATCCAGCGATCAATCCAGCCATCAATCCAGCGCCTTCTGCCTGCGCATGGTGGTGAAAAGAACGGCCAGGCTGGCGGCGGCGCCGGCCACGCCCAGGGCGGCGAAGAGGGGGATGCCCCACAGGCGCGGGCCCATGGTCAGCAGGCCGGGGGCCAGGCCCAGGATGAAGGCTCCGGAGACCACGGCCAGGGCCAGGCGGGTGGCGGCGCGTTCCAGGGCCTGGGAGAGGCGGTCGATGTGGCGTATGTCCAGGTCGGCCTGCAGCCGGCCCGAGCGCAATCGTTGCATCACCAGCCGCAGGGTGTGCGGCGCGTCGTCGGCCAGGTCCATCCATTGCGCCATGGCGGCGCGGCGCTGGCGCGCCAGGCTGCGCAGGGAGTAGCGCTGCAGCAGCTGGGCCTTGACCAGGGGCGTGGCCGTCTGCACCACGTCGAATTGCGGGTCCAGCTGCAGCAGCACCTGGTCGGCCGTGATCAGTGCCTTGAGCAGCAGCGCCATGTCGGCGGGCAGGGCCACGCCGGTTTCGCGGGCCAGGGCCATGAAGTCCTGCAGGGCGCGGGACATGACCAGGCGGCCATTGCTGGCGCCGGGGCCATGGCGGGTCACGAAGCGGTCCACGGCAGCCTCGATGCGCGCGGCCGAGGGCGGGGCGCGGCCGGGCATTTCGCTTTCGGCCGCCCATTCCAGCAGCACGCCCGAGAGGCTGCGGCCCTGGCCCTCGACCAGGGCGCGCATCAGGCCCAGCACCTGGCGGCGGCGCTGGGGCGACAGCCGCCCGACCATGCCGAAGTCGATGAAGCCGACGCGGTTGCCGGGCAGGGCCAGCAGGTTGCCGGGGTGCGGGTCGGCGTGGAACAGGCCGTCGCGCAGCACCATCTGCAAAAACGCGCAGGCGCCACGGCGCGCCAGCAGCGGGCCGTCCAGCGCGGGGTCCGCACCCACGGCCGAGGCCGGCACGCCCGGCACGAAGTCCTGCACCAGCAGGCGCGGCCCGCTCAATGCCCAGTGGATGGCCGGCACGACGATCTCGGGCTGGGCCGCGAAGTGCCGCGCCACGGCGTCGCCGTTGTGGGCTTCGACGGTGAAATCCAGTTCCTCGCGCAGCGCCTGGCCCAGCTGGCGCGTGACTTCGCGCGGGCGGTAGCGTGCCAGTTGCGGCCATTGTTCCTGGGCCAGCAGCGCCAGGTGCTCGAGCAGGCGCAGGTCGGCCTCGATCTGGGGGCGCAGGCCAGGGCGCTGGACCTTGACCACGACTTCGATGTCGGCAGCGCTGGCCGCAGGGGTGCTGTCGCTGTCGCTGCCGCTGCCGCTGCCGTCCTCCTGGTCTTCCCGGTCATCCCGGTCTTCAGCCGCAGGCAGCCGCGCGCGGTACACCTGGGCCATGGAGGCCGAGGCCAGCGGCACGGGGTCGAAATGCGTGAACACCTGCTCCACGGGCAGGCCCAGCGACTGCTCGATCAGCGGCTGGGCCGTCTCCCAGGGCAGCGGGGCGGCGTGGCTGTGCAGTTGCTGCAGGGCGGCCGTCCATTCGGGCGCGAGCAGGTCCGAGCGCGTGGCCATGATCTGGCCCAGCTTGACGAAGCTGGGACCCAGGTGTTCGAGGGCCATGCGCAGGCGCTCGGGGCGGCTGGCATCCAGCGGATGCTCGGGATGGGGCTGGCTGCCGCGCGGCGCGAAGCGGGCCAGGCCCAGCGTGTCGACCAGGTCGGCCAGCCCGAAGCGCAGCAGCACGCCGACGATTTCCTGCAGCCGGGCACGGTCGCGCACGGCGACCACGGCGGTTTGCAGCATGGGCATCTCCTGTCGGTGGTGGCAATGCGGTCCATTGTGCCGATGCGCCAGACGCCATTGCGCAGGAATCGCCCGCCTCCGGGGCGGGGCTCAGGCCAGCCGCTGCACCTGTACCGCGCAGTCGTAGAAGCTGGGCGCGCGGCCCAGGTCGGTCAGGCGCTGGTGGGTGAGCTCGTTGACATTGGTGCCGTTGACGCCGTGCTTGCGCCACCAGATGCCCAGGCCGTTGACCACGCCACGGCGCGCGCGGCCGTTGAGGGTTGCGTGGCATTCGTAGCTGCCCCGGTCGTTGAAGACGCGCACGCGGTCGCCCTCGGCCACGCCGCGCGTGGCGGCGTCGTCGGGGTGCAGCTCCACCAGCGGGCGGCCTTCCATGGTGCGCAGGCTCTTGACGTTGACGAAGCTGCTGTTGAGAAAGTTGCGTGCCGGCGGCGAGATCATGGCCAGCGGGTAGCGCGCATCCGTTTCGGCGGTTTCGTAGTTGGGCAGGTAGTCGGGCAGCGGGTCCATGCCGCGCCGCGCCAGCTCGGCGCTGGTGAATTCGCAGCGGCCCGAGGGCGTGGCGAAGCCGCCCTCGGCAAAGGGGGCCTCGGGCAGGGCCAGGGTGGCAAAGCCCTTGTCCAGCAGCTCGTTGAAGTCCACGCCGCGCCCCTCGAAGGCTTCGCGGCACAGTTGCTCGTCTCCCGTCTGGAAATGGGCGGCGGCAAAGGCGTCGTCATGCCGCGCCATGTGCGCGGCCAGGTCGCGGAAGATCTGGCCGTTGCTGCGCGCCTGGCCCAGCGGCGCGATGGCGGGGCGGTTGAGCAGCACGTCGGTATGCCCGTAGCTGCCGTGGATGTCCCAGTGCTCGATCTGCGTGGTGGCCGGCAGCACGTAGTCGGCCAGGTCGGCCGTGTCGGTCATGAACTGCTCCAGCACCACGGTGAACAGGTTCTCGCGCGCAAAGCCGGCCACGACCTTGGCCGACTCGGGCGCCACGGCCACGGGATTGCTGTTGTAGACCACGATGGCGTCCACGCGCGGGCCGAAGCCATTGCCGCCTTCGTGCAGCAAGGCGTCGCCGATGGTGCTCATGTTGATGGTGCGCGGGCGGCGCTCGCCCAGCAGGTGCGGCATCTGCAGTCGGGCGCGCTGCGCGGGCAGGGCGCCCGAGGCGGACAGCAGCAGGCCGCCCGCACAGTGGCGCCAGGCGCCCACCAGGGCCGGCAGGCAGGCGATGGCGCGCACGGCATTGCCGCCGCCGCGCGCGCGCTGCACGCCGTAGTTCAGGCGGATGGCGGCGGGCGTGGTGGTGCCGTAGTCGCGCGCCAGCTGGCGGATCTGCTCCACGGGCAGGCCGCAGACCTGGGCCGCGCGCTCGGGCGGCCACTGCAGGGCGCGGGCCTTGAGTTCCTCCCAGCCCAGCGTGTGGCGTGCAATGTAGTCGTGGTCCAGCCAGCCGTGCGTGATCAGCTCGTGCATCAGGGCCAGTGCCAGGGCGGCATCGGTGCCGGGCAGCAGCTGCAGGTGCTCGTGGCATTTGTCGGCGGTCTCGGTCTTGCGCGGGTCGATGCACACCAGGCGTGCGCCGTTGCGCTTGGCCTCCAGCGCATAGCGCCAGAAATGCAGGCTGCTGCCGATGCTGTTGCTGCCCCAGATGAGGATGAGCCGGCTTTCGGTGAAATGCTCCACGCGCATGCCCAGCTTGCCGCCATAGGTCAGGTTCAGGGCCTCGCCCCCGGCGCTGGAGCAGATGGTGCGGTCCAGCAGCGAGGCGCCGAGCTGGTGGAAGAAGCGCCGGTCCATGCTCTCGCCCTGCACCAGGCCCATGGTGCCTGCGTAGCTGTAGGGCAGGATGGTTTCGGGATCGCGCGCCGCCAGCGCGTGCAGCCGGGCGGCGATGTCGGCCAGCGCCTCGTCCCAGCCCACGGGCTCGAACTGCCCGGAGCCCTTGGGGCCCACGCGGCGCAGCGGGGTGAGCACGCGCTCGGGGTGGTAGCTGCGCTCGGTGTATTTGCTGACCTTGGCGCAGAGCACGCCGCCCGTGTGCGGATGGTCGGGGTTGCCCTGGACTCTTTTGGCGATGCCGTCTTCGACCGTGGTCACCAGCGAGCAGGTATCGGGGCAGTCATGGGGGCAGGCGCCCAGCACCTGTGAGGTGGCCTGGAGTGGGGGCGTGGCGGAGGACATGGTGGCAGCGGTCTCGGACAGGGTGGGTACTTTGCGAAAAAACCGTGAAAAGCCGGGAAAACAGGAAAAGGCCGTCACGGGCAAGGGGCGGTGCCGGTCTTGCATGCCGCAATCGCCGCTTGTCTTTATTATGCGGACCCTTGCGGCCGGCTGCACGCAGCAACGGCGCCGATTCCAGTGACAAAAACAGGCAAGTTCATGCTCCGACCCAAGACGGCGTTCAGCCGCAGACAGTTCATCGCAGCCAGCACGGCTGCTGCCGCCACCTGGACCGGCGCAGTGCGCGCCCAGGACGCGGGAGGCACCATCGTGCTGGGCCAGTCCTGCCCGTTGACCGGGTCTGCAGCGCAGATCGGCCAGCCCTTCCATGAAGGCGCCAAGCTGTACTTCGAACAGCTCAACGCGCAGGGGGGCATTGCCCGGCGCAACATCGAACTGCGCGTGATGGACGACGGCTACGAGCCCGAGCGCTGCGCGGCCAATACCCAGCGCTTCCTGTCCGACGACGTGTTCGCCCTGTTCGGCTACGTGGGCACCTCCACCAGCATGGCCGCGCTGCCGCTGCTGCAAAAGGCGCGCGTGCCCCTGTTCGCACCGCTGACGGGCGCCGACGCGCTGCGCCAGCCCCAGCTGGCCCACCTGGTCTTCAATGTGCGCGCCTCCTATGCCGACGAGACGGCGCTGATGGTGCGCCACCTCACGGGCCTGGGCCTGAAGAAGGTGGCCGTGCTGCACCAGAACGATGCCTATGGCGAGTCGGGCTTGGCCGGTGTCAAGGCGGCCCTGGCCGCCAAGGGTCTGGAGCCCGTGGGCGCGGCCACGGTGGAGCGCAACTCGAACAATGTGGCGGCGGCCGTCAAGACGCTGGTGCCGCTGGGCGCCGATGTGATCGTGCAGATCGTCACCTACTCGGCCAGCGCGGCCTTTGTGCGCGCCGCGCGCCAGGCAGGCTTTGGCGGGCAGTTCTACAACGTGTCCTTCGTGGGTGCCCAGGCGCTGTCGGAGACGCTGGGCAAGGATGCCGAAGGCGTGGTGGTCACCCAGGTCGTGCCCTCGCCCTTCCAGACCTCGCGCCAGATCACGCGCGATTTCCTGGCGGCCATCCAGAAGGGCGGCGGCAAGCTGACGCCCAACTACTCCAGCATGGAAGGCTATCTGGCGGCACGCGTGTTCGCCGATGCGCTGCGCCAGGCCTCGGCCTCGGGCAAGCCCACGCGCGACGGCCTGGTGGCCGCGCTCGACGCCATGCACGGCCAGCAGGTGGCCGGCTTCCCGCTGGTCTTCAAGCCGCAATCGGCCAAGCCGCGCTTCGTGGAGTTGTCCATGCTGACCGGCGACGGCAAGGTCCGGGTGTAGGCTTGCAGCATTGGAGAAGGGCCGGGCCCCTTTCCCGGCTTTCCCTTCGGGTTGGCTCTGCGCGCAGGCGCTCGCGGCGTTGCAGCGCTTGCCAAGGCTTCAGCCTTGGCGGCGCACTGCGCCTTGCGATCACCAGCGCGCAAAGCCAACGCGGGTACTTAAAAGTGCATATCACGCTCTAAAAGGAGAACCCCATGGCCTTGCTGCAGGAACTGCTGGACCGCGCGCCCGAGATCACCGCGCTGCGCCGCGACATACATGCCCATCCCGAACTGTGCTTCGAGGAGATCCGCACCGCCGACCTCGTGGCCCGGCAATTGGAGGGATGGGGCATCGCCGTGCACCGCGGCCTGGGCCGCACGGGCGTGGTGGGCACCATCCACGGCCGTGACGGCGGCGCCAGCGGCCGGGCCATCGGGCTGCGCGCCGACATGGACGCCCTGCCCATGCAGGAGTTCAACACCTTCGAGCACGCCAGCCGCCACGCCGGAAAAATGCATGCCTGCGGACATGACGGCCATGTCGCCATGCTGCTGGCCGCCGCGCAGTACCTGGCCGTGCACTGCGACAGCTTCGAGGGCACGGTGCACCTGATCTTCCAGCCGGCCGAAGAGGGCGGCGGCGGGGCGCGCGAGATGGTCGAGGACGGCCTGTTCACCCAGTTCCCCATGCAGGCCGTGTTCGGCATGCACAACTGGCCGGGCATGAAGGCCGGCACCATGGCCGTGGGCCCGGGCCCGGCCATGGCGTCGAGCAACGAGTTCCGCATCGTCGTGCGCGGCAAGGGCGGCCACGCGGCCATGCCGCACATGGTGATCGACCCGCTGCCCGTGGCGGCCCAGCTCATCCTGGGCCTGCAGACCATCGTCAGCCGCAACGTCAAGCCCATCGAGGCGGGCGTGGTCTCGGTCACCATGGTCCATGCGGGCGAGGCCACGAACGTGGTGCCCGACAGCGTGGAGCTGCAGGGCACGGTGCGCACCTTCACGCTGGAGGTGCTGGACCTGATCGAGCGGCGCATGAAGGCCCTGGCCGAGAGCATCTGCGCCGCGCATGACACGCGCTGCGAGTTCGAGTTCGTGCGCAACTACCCGCCCACCATCAACTCCGCCCCGGAGGCCGAGTTCGCACGCCGCGTCATGGCCGAGGTCGTGGGCGAGGCCAACGTGCTGCCCCAGGAGCCGTCCATGGGCGCCGAGGACTTCGCCTTCATGCTGCTGGAAAAGCCCGGCGCCTACTGCTTCATCGCCAATGGCGACGGCGACCACCGCGCCATCGGCCACGGCGGCGGTCCCTGCACGCTGCACAACCCCAGCTACGACTTCAACGACCAGCTGATCCCGCAGGGCGCCACGTTCTGGGTGAAGCTGGCCCAGCGCTGGCTGAGCGAGCCCACGCGCTGAGGCCCTTGCAGGGTCCGGCCGACACCGGCATGTCACACACCGCACCTAGCATGCGGTCCCTGTGACCTCCATCGAATCCTCCACGGCCGCCGCGCAGGGCGTGGCCGTCCAAGCCCGGCAGCTCAAGCGCATCCACGGCGAGCGCGCCGTGCTCCAGGACATCAGCCTGCAGATCGCCCCCGGCGAGGTGCTGGCCCTGCTGGGTCCTTCGGGCTGCGGCAAGACCACCCTGCTCAAGATCCTGGCCGGGCTGGAGCAGCCCAGCCGCGGCGAAGTCTGGATGGGCGGGCAGTGCTTGGCCAGCGCCTCGCAGTCCCTGCCGCCCGAGCGGCACGACCTGGGCCTGGTGCCCCAGGACCAGGCGCTCTGGCCCCATATGAGCCTGCAGGCCAACGTGGCCTTCGCGCTGGAAATGCGCGGCCTGCCTCGCGCGCAGATCCACGAGCGGGTGCAGCAGACCCTGGGCCTGGTCGGGCTGCAGGGCATGGGCGAGCGTCTTCCCGGCAGCCTGTCGGGCGGCCAGCAGCAGCGCGCGGCGCTGGCCTGTGCCGTGGTGGAGCGCCCGCGCCTGGTGCTGCTGGACGAACCCCTGTCCGGCCTCGACTGCAACCTGCGCGAGCGCCTGTGCGAGGAAATCCCCTGGCTGCTGCGCAGCCTGGGTTGTACGGCCGTCTATGCGACCCAGGACCGCCAGCAGGCCTTCGCCGTCGCCGACCGCGTGGTCGTGATGGAGCACGGCCGCATCCTGCAACCGGGCAGCGCCCGGGGCCAGGCGCCGGCCCCCGTGCCTTGCGAGGCAGACCTATGGCCCATGGCCGGGCACCTGTGCAGCGCAGCATAGGAGGGGCGTAGCCGGTCTCGGTTCGGATGACGGTGAAAAAAGCACGGTCGTTCTAAATTCCTGCTTTTTTGGCTACACTGTGCCGCTACACGAACCGCCCACCAGGAGACCCGCCATGTCCGATCTGAACGCCGCCTTCGAGGCCGCCGTCAAGAACTCCACCTCGATCAGCGAGCGCCCCGACAACGCCACGCTGCTCAAGCTCTACGCGCTGTACAAGCAGGCCACCGAAGGCGACAACGAGGCCAAGAAGCCCAGCTTCACCGACATGGTCGGCCGCGCCAAGTGGGACGCCTGGGAAAAGCTCAAGGACACCTCGGCCGATGACGCCAAGCAGCAGTACATCGACCTGATCGAGTCGCTGCGCTGATCAACGCCACCACCGATCGCAGACACAGACAAGGCCCCGGAATCCGGGGCCTTGTCGTTTCCGGCCACGGCCCCGGCCGGGCTCAGTACTTGTTGGAAAAGTTCGCGCTGATGCGCTGGCGCAGGTACTCCGCGCCCGTGATGGGCGGGTACTTCTTTTGCGGGCCCTCGATCACCGCGTCCTCGTTGGCCTGGCAGAAGAAGGCCAGGCTGTAGCGCGCGCCCTGGTATTCATGGGGCAGGGGATTGCGCACGCGGTGGAAGTTGCTGGGCAGCTGGTCGTCGCTCCAGCGCGTGAGCATGTCGCCGATGTTGCAGGTGATCACGCCCTCCACGGGGTCCACGGGCGTCCATTGCTGGCCCTCCATCTCCTTGCCCGGCAGCACCTGCAGGCCGCCCTGGCCCGCGCGCTGGAACAGCAGGGTCAGGCAGTCGAAGTCGGTGTGGGCGCCTGCGCGCCACAGGCCCAGCTCGTCCTTGAGCGCGGGGTCGACCGCAAAGTAATGCAGCATGCGCAGCGTGCTCTGGTAGGCGGGCACCGAAGGGTCGTGGGCGCGCGTGAAGAAATCCGCATCAAAGCCCAGCTTGTGCGCAAAGCACGACAGCAGCTGCATGCCCACCTGCCAGCACTGGCGCTCGAAGCCCAGCGTGGCCTGCTGAAAGCCCGGCAGCTCCTGCTGCGTGGGCCACAGGCCGGCCATGCGCGGGCGCGTCACCTGGTAGGACTCCTTCTGATCGGGCGTGCGCGTGGAAGGCCGGATCTGCGCCTTGTGCTCCCAGCCCGCATTGCGCGACAGCGGCCACTGCGCCTTCACCTCGCGCGGCAGCGCGAACAACTGCTCGGCACGCCCGAAGGCCGCATCGATATCGGGCTGGGGAATGCCGTGGCCCGACACCTGGAAGAAGCCGATCTCCACCGAGGCCTGCCAGATCGCATCGGCGATCTCGGCCTTGCGGCGGTCGAAGTCGGAGATGTCGATCACCCGCACCTCCCGTGCGCGCGTCTCCTGCCCCTGGCCGCCCATGCGGGCCTCCTTGGCGAGTTCACCCAGCGCGTAATCTGACGCCGGTGCCGAAGGCAGGGTGGAGTTGGTAAGCATGTTCATGGTCTGTTTCCTTTGCCGCAAAGGCAGTGGCAAGGCACGCAGCGGCCGGCGCAAAAAGACACCGATCCCGCCCGTCGCTCTTGAAGTGGCTGACAGGGCACAGGTCGCAGCCACGCCGCTCCCGCACCCGCTTCAAGAGCAATGACCCGCGCCGGCACAGACCGGCAAGCTGAACGCTTCTACTCTTGCCAACCACCCAAGCAAACAGCGCGCCAGCCCGCGAAGGCCGGTTCATGGCCGCCTGCGTTCCATCGTGGTGCAAGAGGGCCGGGCAGCTTGGTGCACGCGCCGCATCGGAACCGTCTGGCACCAATCTGATGCATGCCCGCCGCGTCGAAAACCGGCGCGGCCCAGCCCAGTGACGCCGAGGAAGGGCCGCCCCGCCCCGAGGGTGTCGTCCCCCTCCCGCGCAGCGAGAGAGGGGGAAGGCGCGAAGCGACTCAGGGGGTGGTACGCACTTTGCATACAAGGACGAACGAGTAGAAGCGTTCAGCACGCGCCCAGTGCGCGTTGCCCGGAAATTGCTCATGTCACGCCAGCCGCCCGGCCCCATGCCAGCGGCCGGTCCCCATGTTGATAGCGACTGAGAGTTCCACCATGCAACGCCGCCATTTCCTTGCCGCCGCCGCCCTTCCCGCTGCCAGTGCCGTGATGCCCGGTGCCTTCGCCCAGGGCAAGGCGCTGACACCGCTGAAGTTCACGCTGGACTTTCGCGTGACCTCGCAGACCGCGCCCTTTTTCGTGGCGCTGCAAAAGGGCTACTACCGCGACGAGGGGCTGGACGTGAGCATCGACGTGGGCTCGGGCTCGGTGGCATCCATCACGCGGGTGGCCAGCGGCGCCTACCAGCTGGGCCTGGGCGACATCAGCTCGCTGATCGAGTTCAATGCGCAGAACGCGGGCGCGGCGCGCGTGCAGGCCGTCTACCAGTACTACAACCGCGCGCCGTTCGCCATCATCGGCCGCAAGGACCGGGGCATCACGGGCGAGTTCGCCAGCCTCAAGGGCAAGAAGGTGGCCGCCGCCGCCGTGGAGTCCACGCGCCGCGTCTGGCCCCTGGTTGCGCAGCGCCAGAACCTGCCGGCCGACCTGTTCGCCTGGACCACGACGGAGTTCTCGGCGCGCGACAACGTGGTGGTGCGCGGCGATGTGGATGCGGCCACCTATTTCCATGACTCGGCCGTGTCGCTGTTCGCACGCATCAAGCCCGAGGAGCTGTCGGTGCTGCGCTACACCGATGCGGGCGTGCAGCTGTACGGCAATGCCATCCTGGCCTCCAGCGCTCTGGTGGCCGAGCAGCCGGCGCTGGTGGCGGGATTCCTGCGCGCCAGCAACCGCGCCCTCATCGAATGCCTGGCCCAGCCTGCGCTGGCCGTGGCCGCCGTACGCCAGCGCGAGCCCATCCTGGATGAAAAGCTGGAACTGGCGCGCTGGGCCATCACCTCGCAATACCTGGCCGCGCCCGATACGCAGCGCCACGGCCTGGGCGACATCGACCCGCAGCTGCTGGCCCGACAGGCCGAGCAGGTCAGCCAGGCCTTCGGCCTCAAGGCACCCGTGTCGGCCGATGCGCTGTTCAACCGCAGCCTGCTGCCGCCGCTGGCCGCGCGCATGGCCAAGGCCTGAGGGAGCGCACATGGACCACGCCACCGTTTCACTGCCCCTTGAGGCCTCGCTCGACGAGCGCGACGGCCTGTACCTGCGCCGCGCCATCGCCATGGCCGACCGCGCGCGCCAGCGCGGCAACCGCCCTTTCGGCGCACTCATCGTGGCCGCCGATGGCCGCGTGCTGGCCGAGGCCTCCAACGCCAACGGCGAGAGCGGCGACTGCACGGCCCATGCCGAGCTGTCGGCCATCCGCCTGGCCAGCCCCCTGCATGACCGCGAGGCGCTGTCCGCAGCCACCTTGTATTCATCGGCCGAGCCCTGCGTGATGTGCGCGGGCGCCATCTTCTGGTCGGCCATAGGCCGCGTGGTCTACGGCATAGACGCCGTGCGCCTGCGCGAATTCCGCGGCGAGCGCCTGGACCAGAAGGATGCCGAGCTGTCCTGCCGCGATGTGTTCGCCGCCTCGTCCCACGCCATCGAATGCATAGGCCCGGCGCTGATCGGCGAGGCCGCCGCATCGCACCAGGGCGCCTGGAAAAGCTGACCCGGCCCCGTCCGTCCCCACCGTTTCTTTTGACCACCAGAGAGGAAGCCCACCATGCAAAAACGACTGTTCCTGCACACCGTCCTGGCCCTGTCCGCCAGCGCCGGCCTGGCAACGGCCCATACACAGGCCCACGCGGCCACGCCGCTGAAGTTCCAGCTGGACTGGCGCTTCGAGGGGCCGGCCGCCTTCTTCCTGCAGCCGGTGGCCAAGGGCTACTTCAAGGACGCGGGCCTGGATGTCACGGTCGATGCCGGCAGCGGCTCGGGCGGCGTGGTGCAGCGCGTGGCCTCGGGCGCCTATGACCTGGGCTTTGCCGACATCGCGGCGCTGATGGAGTTCCAGGCCAACAACCCGGACATGCCCAACAAGCCCGTGGCCGTGATGATGGTCTACAACAACACGCCGGCCTCGGTGATGGCGCTCAAGAAAAGCGGCATCGCCAGGACGGCCGACCTCACCGGCAAGAAGCTGGGCGCGCCCGTGTTCGATGCGGGCCGCCGCGCCTTCCCGCTGTTCGCCAAGGCCAACCAGGTCGGCACCGTGCAGTGGACGGCCATGGACCCGCCGCTGCGCGAGACCATGCTGGTGCGCGGCGATGTGGATGCCATCACGGGCTTCACCTTCACCTCGCTGCTGAACCTGGAGGCGCGCGGCATCAAGGCCGCCGATGTGGTGGTCATGCCCTATGCGGACTTCGGCGTGAAGCTGTACGGCAACGCCATCATCGCCAGCCCGAAGCTGATCAAGGAGAACCCGGCCGCCATCAAGGCCTTCCTGCAGGCCTTCGCCAAGGGGGCCAAGGAAGTCATCGCCAACCCGGGCGCGGCCATTGCCTACGTGAAGGAGCGCGACGGCATCGTCAACACCCAGCTGGAGACGCGCCGCCTGCAACTGGCCATCGACACCGTGGTCAACAGCGCCGACGCGCGTGCCGAGGGCTTTGGCCAGGTCGTGCCCACACGGCTGTCGCTGATGGCGTCGCAGGTCTCCGATGTCTACGCCACCAAGACGCGCGTGAACCCGGCCGAGGTCTGGAACGGCAGTTTCCTGCCGTCTGCGGCCGAGCTGAACATCCTGCCCAAGAAGTGACGACAAAGTGATTGACACCGTGCGCGTGCGCCAGCGGGCGACGCGCCGGCCCTTGCCTGCTGCCTGACATGAATTCCTCCACATCCCACGGCGATGACGACGCCTTCTTCGTCGAGTTCCGCGACGTCTGGCTTGCCTACAACGAGGAACTGCTGCGCGCCAACCACTTCGCGGTCGAGGCCATCGACCTGCAGGTGCGGCGCGGCGAGTTCATCGCCATCGTCGGCCCCTCGGGCTGCGGCAAGTCCACCTTCATGAAGCTGACCACGGGGCTGAAGATGCCCTCCATGGGCCGTGTCATGGTCAACGGCGAGCGCGTGACCGGGCCGCTGAAGATCTCGGGCATGGCCTTCCAGGCGCCGTCGCTGCTGCCTTGGCGCACCACGGTGGACAACGTGCTGCTGCCGCTGGAGATCGTGGAGCCGCACCGCTCGCTGTTCCGCCAAAAGCGCAAGGAGTACGAGGCGCGTGCGCGCGCCCTGCTGCAGAAGGTGGGCCTGGGCGGCTACGAGGACAAGTACCCCTGGCAGCTGTCGGGCGGCATGCAGCAGCGCGCCAGCATCTGCCGTGCGCTGATCCACGAGCCCCAGATGCTGCTGCTGGACGAGCCCTTCGGCGCGCTGGACGCCTTCACGCGCGAGGAGCTGTGGTGCGTGCTGCGCGACCTGCAGGCCGAGCAGCGCTTCAACGTCATCCTGGTCACGCACGACCTGCGCGAGAGCGTCTTCCTGGCCGACACCGTGTACGTGATGAGCAAGAGCCCGGGCCGCTTCGTGGTGCGCCGCGACATCGAGCTGCCGCGCCCGCGCGAGCTGGAGCTGACCTACACGCGCGAATTCACCGACATCGTGCACGAGCTGCGCGGCCACATCGGCGCCATGCGCAAGACCGGCGCGGCCATCCAACAATAGAACGGGGGAGATTCACATGCACAAGAAATACGCGGAACGCTGGGCGCCCTGGGTGCTGCTGCTGGCGGTCATCCTGCTGTGGCAGGTCATCTGCTCGGCCTTCGAGGTCTCGGAATTCATCTTCCCCAGCCCCTGGGCCATCGGCCGGCAGCTGGCCGAGTTCAGCGGCATCATCGCCGCCCACGCCTGGCGCACCTACTGGGTGACCATGGCGGGCTTTGGCATCGCCATCGTGGTGGGCGTGCTGCTGGGCTTTCTGATCGGCTCCTCGCGCCTGGCCTATGCGGCGTTCTATCCGCTGATGACGGCCTTCAACGCGCTGCCCAAGGCGGCCTTCGTGCCCATCCTGGTGGTCTGGTTCGGCATCGGCGCGGGGCCGGCCATCCTCACGGCCTTCCTGATCAGCTTCTTTCCCATCATGGTCAACATCGCCACCGGCCTGGCCACGCTGGAGCCCGAGCTGGAGGATGTGCTGCGCGTGCTGGGCGCCCGGCGCTGGGACGTGCTCATCAAGGTCGGCCTGCCGCGCTCCATGCCGTACTTCTACGGCTCGCTGAAGGTGGCGATCACCCTGGCCTTCGTGGGCACCACGGTCAGCGAGATGACGGCGGCCAACGAAGGCATCGGCTACCTGCTGGTGTCGGCCGGCTCGTCCATGCAGATGGGCCTGGCCTTTGCCGGCCTCATCGTGGTGGGCGCCATGGCCATGGTGATGTACGAGCTGTTCAGCGCCATCGAAAAGCGCACCACGGGCTGGGCCCGGCGCGGCTCGCAGGGCGAGTGAAGGAGAATCCGGCCATGACGCCCGCACCCACGACGACCCCGCACATGACGCCCCTGACCGACGAACAGGCGGCCCGCCAGCTGCGGCGCGCAGGCGCCGTGGCCGAGCGGGCCATGGCCATGGGCCGCCACCCCTTTGGCGCGCTGCTGCTGGCGCCCGACGGCGAGACCGTGCTGGCCGAGCAGGGCAACATCGACACGGTGAACCATGCGGAGTCCACGCTGGCGCGCACGGCCGCCGCCAACTATCCGGGCGCCTACCTGGCGCAGTGCACCCTGGTCACCACCTTCGAGCCCTGCGCCATGTGCGCCGGAACCATCTACTGGGCCGGCATAGGCCGCGTGCTCTACGGCGCCGAGGAAACGGCGCTGCTGGCGCTGACGGGCAACCATCCCGAAAATCCCACGCTGTCCCTGCCCTGCCGCGAGGTCTTCGCGCGCGGGCAGCGCAGCGTGCAGGTCGTGGGGCCCGTGCCTGCGCTGCAGGAGGAGATGCTGGCGCCGCACCGGGGCTTCTGGCAACAGGGCTGAGCTGCCTGCGCGGGCGGCTCAACTGCGGCAGCCGGCCAGCGCGTCCAGGGGCTTCTGGTAGGTGGGGCTGGTCACGTCCAGCAGGCCCAGGGTGGTGTGGTAGAGGTTGTCGTGCGACAGCGGCGCGTCCAGCTGGCCGCGCACGCAGCGCTCTGACACGCCGGTGCGCTGGCCCAGGTTGCCCAGCCAGGCGATCATGGGAATGTGCTTTTGCTCGTCGGGCGCCATGGCGTAGGGCATGCCGTGCAGGTAGATGCCCATCTCGCCCAGCGACTCGCCGTGGTCGGACATGTAGACCATGCCGGTCTGGTAGCGCGATTGCTGGCGCGTCAGCCAGTCGATGGTCTGCGACAGGAAGTGGTCGTTGTAGCGGATGGAGTTGTCGTAGACATTGACCACCTGCTCGCGCGTGCAGCTGGACAGCGCATTGGTCAGGCATTCGGGCTGGAAGACCTTGGTCTCGGGCGTGGAGCGCTTGTAGTAGGCCGGCCCGTGGCTGCCCATCTGGTGCATGACCAGCACCACGCCGCGCTCGCGGCGCTCGCGCGGCAGGGCGGCGATGCGTTCGTCGATGCCGCTGAGCAGGATGCCGTCCAGGCATTCTCCATCGCTGGAGCACAGGGCCTTGCCGTCGGGCGTGTCCAGGCGGTCGGCGGTGCTGGCGTTGGGAATGCGGTCGCACACGCCCTTGCACCCGGCCTGGTTGTCCAGCCACAGCACGGCCAGGCCGGCGCTGTACAGCACGTCCACCAGGTTGTCGTAGTCCACCTTGCTCTTGTAGAAGCCCGTGCGGCCCAGGTGCGAGAACATGCAGGGCACGGATTCGCGCGTGCTGGTGCCGCAGGAGGTCACGTTGCTCCAGTTGAGCACCTGGCGCCTGGCCAGCTCGGGCGTGGTGTCGCGGGCATAGCCGTTCAGGCCCCAGTTGGCGGCGCGCGCCGTCTCGCCCACGACGATGACGAACAGCGGCGGCTTGCGCTCGGCCGCATAGGTGGCCCCCAGCGTTGCGCCGGCCGCGATGCTGGCGAAGGGGCGCTTGGGCCGCAGGATGGGCTTGAGCACCGCATCCAGCGAGGCCAGCACCGGGCTGACCGGATTGAGCATGTGGCGCATCCACAGGTTGTTGCGGACCACGGGCGCCAGCTCGCGGTACGAGACAAAGACCGAGGCCGCCAGCAGCAGCACCGAGGCGGCCAGCAGCGCCAGCGTGCGCAGCACGGTCTGCATGCCGCGGCGCGGGCGGATGACGCGCAGCCGCAGCAGCCAGGCCGTGGGCAGTCCGGCCACCAGCAGCAGCTGCAGCAGCAGCTGGGGGTTGAACAGGTCGCTGCTCTCGCGCAGGTCGGTCTGCAGGATGTTGTTGATCATGCCGCCGTCCATCACCGTGCCGTAGGCGGTCATGAAGTACTGGGCCGCGCCGGCAATCCAGGGCAGGGCAATCCACAGCGGCTTCATGCCGCGCGGCCAGGCCGTCAGCGACAGCAGCAGCAGCAGGCCGCCCAGGCCCAGGGGCAGCAGCCGCAGCACCAGGGCGGCCAGGCTGCCGTCATAGCCTTCCAGGTGGGGCAGGCGCCGCCACAGCGCCCAGTTGGCGGTGGCCAGCAGCCACAGCGCCAGCACCAGGGCCACGGCCTGGGGCGAGCGCGGTGCGGTCCAGGCCGTGCGCAGCCGTGCCGCGAGGCTGGCGGGGGCCGCCTGGGCAGGCTGGGCAGAAGATGGGGCCGGGGCTTGGCCGGTGCCGGAGGAGCCGGCAAAGGGGGGGCGGGCGAGCAGGCGTTCTGACATGGCCGCGAGCGTAGAATTCGCAGCTTAAGAACATCTGAACCCCGCGTTCAGACTCCGTTCAGCTTGAACCCCTGCCGCCCCCCCTTGCGCCACGCTTGTTCCGTCCGTATCCGGTGCGCATCCTGATGTGCGAAGGCCCAACCTCCCATGCGAATCCTGCTGGTCGAAGACGATGAGGCCCTGGCCCAGGCGGTGGGCAGCTATCTGCGCTCCAAGGCCTTTCTGATCGACAGCGTGCCCTCGCTGGCCCAGGCGCGCGCCTGCCTGGCCGGTGCCAGCTACGCGGCCGTGCTGCTGGACCTGCACCTGGCCGACGGTGACGGCCTGGCGCTCATGCCCACGCTGCGCCGGCTGGCGCAGCCTCCCGTCACCATCGTGCTGACGGCCCGCGACCAGGTCAGCGACCGCATCCGCGGGCTGGATGCGGGCGCCGACGACTATCTGGTCAAGCCCTACGACCCCGAGGAACTGCTGGCCCGCCTGCGCGCCGTGAGCCGGCGCGGCGGCGGCATGCAGGCCGGGCAGGACGCCGTGCTGCGCATGGGCACGCTGGAGATCGACCTGGCCCGTGAAATGGTGCGCGACGCCGGCCGCACCCTGCTGCTCACGCCCAAGGAATGGGCGCTGCTGCGCGTGCTCACGGCCCAGCCGCAGCGTGTGCACGCGCGCGAGCATCTGCTCGATGCGCTCTACGGCTTCGATGCCGAGGCCGACAGCAACACGCTGGAAGTGTTCATCAGCCGGCTGCGCCGCAAGCTCGGGCGCGACCGCATCCTGACCGTGCGCGGCACCGGCTACCGCCTGGCCCTCGAGCATGGATGAGCCGCAGCGCTACAGCCTGGCGCTGCCGCCCCGTCTGGCCGACCAGCTGGCCCGCGAGCTGACACTGGCCCTGGCCGCCGTCTGGCTGGCCTGCGTGCTGGCGCTGGCCTGGTATGTCAGCCACATCGTGCACCACAACTTCGACCAGGAAATGATCGACAGCGGCCACCGCCTGCTGGAGGTGGCCGTGCACCAGCTGGAACAGGAAGACCACTCGCGCGAGGGCGTGCAGCGCCCGCATGTGGCCTCGCAGCCGGGCGACGAGGCCGAGGATCTGGTCTACCAGCTGCAGGACGGCCGCGGCAACGTGCTGCTGCGCACCCAGGCCGCCCCCGTGGCGGCCTTTGCCGTGCCCATGCGCGAGGGCTTCTACGAGCGCGAGGGCTGGCGCATCTATGTGGTGGCCCATCCCCGGCAGCCGCTGTTCCTGATGCTGGCCGATCCCATGGTCGAGCGCAGCGAGGCGCTGCAGCGGGCGCTGCTGGCGCTGGGCTCGGTGATGGTGGTCATGCTCGCCCTCATGGGCTGGGCGCTGCGCGTGACCGCGCGGCGGCGCCTGCGCGTGCTGCGCGACATGCAGCTGCAGCTGAGCGAGCGCGGCGGCTCCAACCTGGAGCCGCTGGACCTGGACGCCATGCCGCGCGAGCTGTGGCGGCTGGGCCGGGGCATCAACCACCTGATGCAGCGCCTGTCGCATGCGCTGCAGGTGGAGCGCTCCATGGCCGCCAATGCGGCCCACGAGCTGCGCACGCCGCTGGCCGTGGCCACGCTGCGCCTGCAGACGGCCCTGGACCGTGGCGTGGACAACGCCGACGTGCGGGCCGCGCACGAGGCGCTGGAGCGGCTGAGCCAGCGCACGGAAAAGCTGCTGCAGCTGTCGCGCGCGGCCTCGGGCTCGGCGCTGGCGCAGGACGATGTGCGGCTGGATACGCTGGCCAGCATGGTGGCCTCCGAGTTCTGGCAGCAGGACGAATCCACCCAGCTGCGGCTGGACGTGGTGCTGCCCGAGCAGCCCTGCGGGCCGGTGGCGGGCGACGTGGACACGCTGGCCATTGCCTTGCGCAACCTGGTGGAGAACGCGCTGCGCTACAGCGATGGCTCGGAGGTGCTGCTCGAAGTCTGCGACAGCCATACCGTCCAGGTGCGCGACGAGGGGCCGGGCATGGACGCCGTGGCGCTGGGCACCGCGCGCGAGCGCCATGTGCGCCATGTGGACGATCTGCGCCTGCCCCAGGGCGCCGTGCGCGAACTGGCATCGCCGGGCTATGGCCTGGGCCTGTCCATCGTGTCCATGATCGTGGCCCAGCACGGCGGCAGCCTGCAGCTGCAGTCGCCACCGCCTGGCAGCTCCAGCGGCCTGCTGGCACGCATTCAGTTGCCGGGGCGCGATCCGTCCGCAGATTCCGACGCCCCGGCCTGAGCCGGGGCGCAGGCAGACGGCAGGGGCGCATCGGCCGGCATGTGCCTGCACAGCCTGGCGTTGCGCTGCGCTGCGGGCAGGGCGGCCAGCTGCCGCACCTCGGCATAGAAAAGCTGCCAGCCCTGGATTGCCTCGTTGCCGGGCTGGGCCTGGGCCGGAGCTTGGGTCTTTGCTTGGGCCTGGGCCTGGTGCCACAGCGCGGTGAAGGCCGGCACCCAGTCGTCATAGGCGGCCAGCGCGCCGAAGCTGGCGTTGTTGGCATCGGCCACCCATTGGTCCAGCCGGGCCTGGTGGCGTTCGTAGAACTGGCGCTGCGCGTCGGTCGTCAGCAAGGCTGCATCGGCGCTGCGCCATTGCGCACGCAGCGCAGCGTAGTCGCTGCGCAGCTGCTGGTAGATCTGCGCCTTGGCCTGCTGCATGGCGGGGCCGCGCTGCTGCGGGTCCTGGTACAGCTGCTGCAGCGCCTGGCGCGTGCGCCCGGTCAGTGCCCGCCACTGCGTACGCCGCAGCTGGCTGGACTCCCAGCGCGCGCGGGCGGCTGGGCCGGCCTCGGTGGCCAGCCACAGCGTTGCGCCCAGGCGCTCCACGGTGGTGGCAAAGGATTCGTTGAAGGCGGTATCGCCGGCCACGTAGACCACCTGGTGGGCCAGCTCATGGAACAGCAGGCCGGCGAACTCGCCCTCGCCCCAGCCCACGAAGGTGTTGAGCAGCGGATCGCCCCCCAGCCAGTTCAGGTAGCCCAGCGTGGAATAGGCGGGCACGCCGTAGCTGCCGGACTCCAGGCCCTGGTCGGCCAGCAGCCGGGCCTGGGCCACGGCGTCTGCCTCGGAAAAGTAGCCCCGGTAGCCCACGCAGCCGGCCACGGGAAAGCACCAGCGGTGCAGCTCCAGGCTGTCGGGCGGCGCGGCCACCACGTTCCACACGGCAAAGGGCCGCTGCAGATCGGCGTAGCGGCGGTAGCTGGCGTTGTCGGGCAGGCCCAGCCGTTGCACGGCGAAGCTGCGCATGCGCTGGGCCGCAAGCAGGCGCTCGCGCAGCGCGGGTGCCAGGTTGTCGTCCTGCAGCCAGTCGTCAATGGGGCGGCTGGCCTGCAGCAGGTGTATCTGGCCGCGCAGGCTCTGCCAGTAATAGCCCAGGCCGTCGCCGCCGGCCCCCGTGCTGGCACAGCCGCCCAGCAGCAGGCCTATGCCCGCCAAAATCGCGGGCAGGCCGCGCCTGACTACACTCAAGCCTTCACGCACCCTTGGCCCCCTTGCTGCTTTCATGGACTTCTTCACGCTGGCGATCATTGTCTTCATCGCAATCTACCTTCTCAAGACGCAGGAGCAGCGCCGGCATACCCTGCTGCTGGCCCAGTATCTGGGGCGTTTCCAGATAGAGAAGCTGATGGGCGGCCTGATCGAAGGCTATCTGCGCGCCCTGGGCGAGAACGACGAGCAGCGCCGCGCCCAGATCTGGACCGTGCTGGACAACACCGAAACCAGCCTGGTCGAGCAGTTCCAGCGCTTTGCCAAGGAAATGGCCTCGGCCGATCCGCAGCTCACGCGCGTGAGCACGCTGCCCGTGGCGCTGCCCTATCTGGACCGGCTGTTCCCGTCGTCCGGCTTCGATCTGCGCGAAGCCATGCAGCTGCATGCGCGCGGCATTGCCTCCGTGCGCGTGGCCGACAGCGCCACCGAGGAAGAACGCCGTGCGCGCGCCTTCATGATGACGGCCGAGCTGTTGCTCATGCAGTACACCTGTCATTGGTTTTGCAAATCGCGCGCCGTGGCATCCCTGCGGCTGGTCGCACGGCACAAGACGCCCTTCGAGCAAGTGCTTGCTTCGGTGAGTGACCAGACACGGCGCGACTACAGGCAGCTGATCGCCTGATCGCCCCCTCTGTGGCGGGGCGCCATGCCCCGCCATGCACAGCCCAGGCTGCGATTGACGCAGTGCGGCTTGCTGTCAAAAATGAACGCCATGACACAAGTGCTGAGCTCCATCGAGGCGCGGCTGGCGTCTCTCCCTGTTCCCGTGGCGGTGATCCTGCCGTCCGGCCAGCGCGCCGGTCCTGCGGATGCGCAGGTGGTGCTGCATTTCCAGTCCATGGCGGCCATGGCCAGCCTGGCGGCCGGGCAGATAGGGACACTGGGCAGTGCCATCGTGGAGGGGCTGGTACGCATCGATGGCCGCATGCGCGACGTGATGGCGGTGGCCGCCAGCCTGCTGCAATCCGATCCGGTGCGCGGCACATCGCACTGGTGGGTGCATGCCATGGCCCGCATGCGCTCCATGGCCGCGCACACACTGGCGCGCGACGCCCAGCAGATCCAGTTCCACTACGACATCTCCGACGACTTCTACGGCCTGTGGCTGGACCCGCGCCGCGTCTATTCCTGCGCCTACTTCCGCGATCCGCAGATGACGCTGGCCCAGGCCCAGGAGGCCAAGCTCGACCACATCTGCCGCAAGCTGGACCTGCGGCCCGGCGAGCGTTTCCTGGACATCGGCGCGGGCTGGGGCGCGCTGCTGCTGTGGGCGGCCGAGCATTACGGTGTCACGGCCACGGGCATCACGCTCTCGCACAACCAGCACCGCCATGTGCAGCAGCTGATTGCCGAGCGCGGCCTGCAGGGCAGGGTGGACATGCAACTGCTGGACTACCGCGCGCTGGCGCCCGGCCAGCCCTTCGACAAGATAGGCTCGGTGGGCATGTTCGAGCATGTGGGCCAGGCCCAGCTGCCCGAGTACTTCCAGACCGTGCACCGCCTGCTGCGCCCGGGCGGCATGGCGCTGATCCACGGCATCACCGCGGGCGGCGTGGACAACACCCAGCTGGGCGCGGGCATGGGCGAGTTCATCGACCGCTACATCTTCCCCGGCGGCGAGCTGATGCATGTGAGCCGCGTGCTGCACGACATGGGCCACAGCGGGCTGGAAATGGTGGACACGGAGAACCTGCGGCCCCACTACGCACGCACGCTGTGGAACTGGTCCGACGCATTGGAGGCCCAGCTGCCGCAGGCGCAGCGTATCCTTGAGCAGCATGCCGATGCCGAAGGTGCCGCCAAGGTGCTGCGCGCCTACCGGCTCTATCTGGCGGGTTGCGCCATGGGCTTCGAGCGCGGCTGGATCGCCCTGCACCAGATGCTGTGCACGCATCCCGACGGACGGCTGCAGTCGGGGTCCATGGTGGGAGCCCAATCGGACTATGCTTTCAACCGCGAGTACATGTACCGCTGAGTGCATGACACGCCACACAGAAAAAGGATAGCCATGCTCTACAAGTTCAAGTCCCGTGCCACGGCCGACGTCATCATGCTCGAATCCAACGGCCGCCAGGTCCTGGAGATCGTCGGCAAGACGCCCGGCGCCAGCGGCATCATCACCGTCCAGCAGATCCCGGCCGCCATCGATGCGCTGGAAGCCGCCGTGGCCGATGACGATGCCCGCCGCAAGGCCAACCAGGAAGAGGATGCGCAGGATGGCGACCAGGACAATGCCGCACCGGGCGCACGCGATGCCGTCAGCCTGCGCCAGCGCGCTGCGCCCATGATCGACATGCTGCGCCGCAGCGCCGCCGAGAACAGCGACGTCACCTGGTAAGCCGGAGGCCCCCGCTGGCCCGTCAGGCGTTGATGCCCTTCATGCCTTCCTCCGTATAGCGCTGCCCGGCCACGGGCAGCTCGTCGCTGGCGCGCCGCAGCTCGTCCAGCTCGCCGGGCGTCAGTGCCACGGACAGCGCGCCCAGGTTGTCCTGCAGATGGGCGATGCGCCGGGTGCCCGGAATAGGCACCACGTCCGGCCCCTGGGCCAGCAGCCAGGCCAGGGCGATCTGCGCAGGCGTGCTGCCCTTGCGCTGCGCCAGGGCCGATACGGCACCCACCAGGGCCTGGTTGGTGTCGATGTTGCCGGGTTGAAAGCGCGGCAGGCTGGCGCGGAAATCGCCCTGCTCGAAGGCCGTGCCGCCATGAAAGCGTCCCGTGAGAAAGCCGCGCCCCAGCGGCGAATAGGCCACCAGCCCCACGCCCAGCTCGCGGCAGGCGGGCAGCACCTCGTCCTCCACCTCGCGCGTCCACAGCGAATACTCGGTCTGCACCGCCGCCACCGGGTGCACGGCATGGGCGCGGCGCAGCGTGGCTGCGCTGACCTCGCACAGGCCGATGCGGGCGATCTTGCCTTCCTGCACCAGGCGCGCCAGGCCTTGCATGGTCTCTTCGATGGGCCGCGTGGCATCGACGCGGTGCACGTAGTACAGGTCGATGCGCTCCACGCCCAGGCGCCGCAGCGAGTCCTCGCAGCTTTGCCGCGCGTACTGCGCGCTGTTGTCGATGCTGCGCCGGTACTCCCCGGCCTTGCGCACGATGCCGAACTTGGTGGCGATCTTCACGCGCGGGCGGCGCGATGCCAGGAAGCGGCCGATCAGCTCCTCGTTGTGGTGCGGCCCGTAGACATCGGCCGTGTCCAGGAAGTCGATGCCGGCCTCCACGGCATGGTCCAGCGCCTGCAGCGCCAGGGCGTCGTCGCGCGGGCCATAGAACTCGCTCATGCCCATGCAGCCCAGGCCCAGGGCGGATACCTGCAGATCGTGGCCAAGTGTGCGTTGTTGCATTGCACATCCTCTTGCTGAAACAAGGGGCCAGTATGGTTTTCCGGGGTGGGCTTGCCTACTGAGAAAATCGCGCTTCGATCTTCCATTTCCGGAAAACATTTCCACAAAGGCTCTCCGCAAGGGCTTTCCAGGAAAACCAAGGAGCACTTCATTGCAGTGGGACGACGCCCGCATCTTCCTGGCCATTGCCCGCGCCGGCAGCCTGAACGGCGCCTCGGCCGCGCTGGGGCTGGGCGTGGCCACGGTCTCGCGCCGGCTGGACCGGCTGGAGTCCGCGCTGGCCATGCCGCTGTTCAGCCGCCACCAGAGCGGCTATCGGCTCACGGCCGACGGCCAGGCGCTGCTGGCCCCGGCCGAGACGCTGGAGCAGGCGGCCCAGGCCCTGGGCGATGCAGCGCACAGCCAGGCACAGGTGGCGGGCGTGGTGCGGCTGGCCACGGCGGAGAACCTGGCCAACCCGCTGATCGTGCCCTCGCTGGCGCAGTTGTTCGCGCGCCATCCGGGGCTGCGCGTGCAGCTGGTCAGCGGCGTGCAGACGCTGAACCTGCACCGGCGCGATGCCGACCTGGCCGTGCGCATGACCCAGCCCGAGGCCGGCCACGTCACGATCCGGCGCCTGGGAACGCTGGGTTTCGGCTTGTACGGATCGGCCGGCCATGTTGCTGGCCGCGCTGGCCGGAGCGGCTCGGACCCCTTCGAAGGCGACGCCTTCATCGGCTGGGACGACAGCCATGCCCACCTGCCCGCCGCACGCTGGATGGCGCGCGCCCTGCGCGGGCGTCCCTGCCGGCTGGAGACCAACACCCTGTCCGCGCAGCTGGCCGCGGCCCAGGCGGGCCTGGGCCTGACCGTGCTGCCGCATTTCCTGGCGCGGCAGGCGGGGCTGGTCTGCGTGGAGCCGCAGCTGGGCGCCGACCAGCCGATCTGGCTTGCCATGCATGCCGACCTTGCCCATTCGCGGCGGGTGCGGGCCGTGGCGGACCACCTCATTGAACTGTTCGAGCGGCGGCATGCCGAACTCGAAGGCCCGGCCTGAGCCGCAGCAGGGGCCGCGCGCCGTGTTAAACACGCACGCAGATTGCGAGAAAGAAAGGACTTCCATGCACCGCCTCCGTCATTCCTCCCGATTCCTGCCCTGGCTGGGCGCGCTGGCCGCCACGCTGGCGCTGGCCGCCTGCGCCGACAGGCCCAAGGCGCCCACCGGCCCGCAGGCGCCCCCGGGAGCGGCGGCGGCCGTGTATTCGCTGCTGTTTCTGGACAACGCCTCCAACCTCGGCCCCAAGGCGGCGGCCTACTGCATAGGCAACGGCCGTGGATGGGCGCTGCTGGACCCCGATGCCGGCACGCTGGCCCTGCTCAGCGGCCAGAGCCAGGTGCGGCCGGCTTCGGCCTGCGACGTGGGCAAGGGCGGCGAGCAGGTGCTGGACCGGGCCAGCGGCCGGCCGGCGCTGATGTTCGGCGTCGAGCTTGTGCACTGCACGGCCTCGGGATCGCAATGCCTGATGCGCGGCAGCTACTACGAAGGTCCCGGCAACACGCAGAGCAACCTCTACAACGCAAGCCAGCGCGGCGGCAGCTGGCAGGCCGTGATGGCGCTGCGCGGGCCGGCGCCCTGAACCCTGCATCGCCGCTGTCGCGCCGTCCCCGCCAACGAAAAAGCCCGGCCGAAGCCGGGCTTGATCGTGGTTGCAACTGGGCGATCCGTCGCGGTGGTGGTCCTCGGGATCAGTCGGCGTAGGTGCCGGCTGCCTTGATGACCTTGCCCCACTTCTCGATCTCGGCCTGGACGAACTTCTTGTGGCCTTCGGGTTCGATGCGGCCGTCGCTGGCGATCACGGCGCCCAGGGCTTCCTGGCGCTTGATGAACTCGGGGTCCTTGAGGGCGGCCTTCATGGCCTCGTTGACCTTCTTGACGACGTCGGCCGGCGTGCCCTTGGGCGCGTACAGGCCGTGCCAGATGGTGACCTGGAAGTCGGGCACGCCCACTTCGGCCAGCGTCGGCAGGTCCTTCAGTGCGGGCATGACCAGGCGCTTGGGCGTGGTCACGGCATAGGCCTGGACCTTCTTGGCCGTGATCTGGCCCGTGGTGTTGGTGGTCTGGTCGCACAGCAGGTCGACCTGGTTGCCGATCAGGTCGGCGATGGCCGGCGCGGCGCCCTTGTAGGGCACGGGCGTCATTTCGGTCTTCATGGCCGCCTGCAGCATCAGGCCGCACAGGTG
Source organism: Delftia sp. WSY_7 (assembly GCF_043104845.1). Lineage (NCBI taxonomy): Bacteria > Pseudomonadati > Pseudomonadota > Betaproteobacteria > Burkholderiales > Comamonadaceae > Delftia > Delftia sp. WSY_7. The sequence continues at coordinate 488,184 of NZ_JBICLB010000034.1, forward strand.
GGAGGCGGAACCGATGCCGGCATTGGCCAGGTTGACCTTGCCCTGGTTCTTGCCGATCCAGTCCTTGACCTCGGCGAAGTTCTTGGCCGGCAGGCTGGGGCGGCCGATCAGGGTCATGGGCACGTCGTTGATGATGCCGGCGTACTCGAAGTCGTTGAGCACGTTGAACGACAGCTTGCGGTACAGCGACGGGATCGTGGACATGCCGATGTGGTTGATCAGCAGCGTGTAGCCGTCAGGGCGGGCACGTGCAGCCTTGGCCGTGCCGATGGTGCTGCCGGCGCCGTCGGCGTTGTCCACCACGATGGTGGCATTGTTCAGATGCTTGCGCATGGACTCGGCCAGATCGCGGGCCACCTTGTCGGTCGGGCCGCCTGCGGTGAACGGCACGATGAGGGTGATCGTCTTGCCTGCGGCAGGATAGTCCTGCGCATGAGCGCCAATGGCTGCGCCGGCTGCCAGGGCGATGGCTGCGATCTTGAACAATGCTTTCATAGTGTCTCCAGGTGAATGGCGTGCAAATGATAGGGGGCGATGCGCATTTGCCTTCGAGGGCAAACACGCAAGAGAAACCGAATGCACGAGGAGACGGATTTTAAGAATTGTTTCTATTGCGCCGCAGCAGATTCCCTTGCCATTGATCTAGTGCAAACCCTGGGAGTCTTGACAGGCGTCATGTTTTCAGGGTCTGCGAATGCCGCTCGGCGGCGAGGCCGCCGTTCCCGCACCTCGGTGGCTACTTGTACGACCTCGCGTCTTCAATGACCTTCCCGTCATTGGGTAGGGTGCCCGGCAGCACCATCTGCACATCGCCGCGCAGCTTGGTGACTTCGCGCACGGCATCGGACAGTTGCTGGGCCAGGCCCGGTGAGGTTTCGCGGGTTTCGACCAGCAGCTGCATCTGGTCGTTGGCCATCTCGCCCGTGACCACCAGCCGCGCGCGCCCCACCTGTGGGAAGCGGCGCACGACGTCGGCAATCTGGCCCGGGTGCACGAACATGCCGCGCACCTTGGTGGTCTGGTCGGCGCGTCCCATCCAGCCCTTGATGCGTGCGTTGGTGCGGCCCGTGGGGCACTGGCCGGGCAGCACGGCAGAGAGGTCGCCCGTGCCGAACCGGATCAGCGGGTAGTCGAGGTTGAACGTGGTGATCACCAGTTCGCCCACCTCGCCGGGGGCCACCGGGTCGCCCGTGCCGGGGCGCACGATCTCGACGATGACCTGCTCGTCCAGCACCAGGCCTTCGCGGGCCTCGGTCTCGTAGGCGATCAGGCCCAGGTCGGCCGTGGCATAGCACTGGTAGCCCGCGATGCCGCGCTCGGCCAGCCAGTCGCGCAGCGAGGGCGGGAAGGCCTCGCCCGAGACCATGGCCTTGGTCACGGAGGGGATGGGCAGGCCCATCTCCAGGGACTTTTCCACAATGATCTTGAGGAAGCTGGGCGTGCCCACGTAGCCGGCGGGCCGCAGGTCGGCCATGGCCTGCACCTGCTGCTCGGTCTGGCCCGTGCCGCCTGCGAACACCGTGCAGCCCAGCGCATGGGCGCCGCTTTCCATCATCGAGCCCGCGGGCACGAAGTGGTAGCTGAAGCAGTTGTGCACCAGTTCGCCGGGCCGAAAGCCCGAGGCATGCAGCGCGCGCGCCATGCGCCAGTAGTCGGGGCGGCGGCTTTCGGGCTCGTAGATGGGGCCGGGGCTGCAGAACAGGCGCGGCATGGGCTGGCCCAGGCCGATGGCGTTGAAGCCGCCGAAGATCTGCGCGGGCCGCTGCTCGGCCTGGCGCTGCAGCAGCTCGTATTTGCGCGTCACCGGCAGGCGGGCCAGGGCCTCGCGGCTGGTGATCTGCGCGGCATCGACGCCGGCCAGGATCTGGGCGAAGGCGGCAGAGTGTTGCTGCGCATGGGCGATCTGCCGGGGCAGGGCGGACAGCAGCGCCGCTTCGCGTTCGTCAGGGGTGCGCGTCTCCAGCGCGTCGTAGAAGGCACTCATGGCTAGTCCTGTATGTGGAAAAGGGCAGATGGAGTCCGGCCAGTGATAGTGGTTTATTCCAGAAATTCAGCAACGCCGTTGCCTGCGAAACCGGCGCGGCCCCAGGCGAGAGACACCGAGGAAGGGCCGCCCCGCACCGAGGGTGTCGTCCCCCCCGCGACGCGAGAGGGGGAAGGCGCGAAGCGACTCAGGGGGTATTCATGCAAGCCAACGTTTTCTGCGCTTGTAGCTTTTCACGTCCTTGAAGCTTTTCCGCTCGCCGCCGCCCACGCCCAGGTAGAACTCCTTGACGTCCTCGTTGCTGGCCAGGTCCGAGGCCGCGCCGTCCATGACGATGCGGCCGCTTTCCATGATGTAGCCGTAGTCCGAATATTTGAGCGCCATGTTGGTGTTCTGCTCGGCCAGCAGGAAGGTGACCTTCTCCTTGCTGTTGAGGTCGCGGACGATGTTGAACACCTCCTCGACGATCTGCGGGGCCAGGCCCATCGAGGGTTCGTCCAGGAGCACCATGCGCGGATTGGCCATCAGCGCGCGGCCGATGGCGCACATCTGCTGCTCGCCGCCCGAGGTGTAGGCCGCCTGCGAGGTGCGGCGCGTCTTCAGGCGCGGAAAGTAGTTGTAGACCTTCTCAAGGTTGGCCGCTATCTCGCCCTTGTCAGTGCGCGTGTAGCTGCCGGTCATGAGGTTTTCCTCGATGGTCAGGTGGGCGAAGCAGTGCCGCCCCTCCATGACCTGGACCACGCCGCGCTGCACCAGCTCGGAGGGCGTGAGGCTTTCGATACGCTCGCCCTCCAGCTCGATCGTGCCCTTGGTCACCTCGCCGCGCTCGCCCTTGAGCAGGTTGGAGATGGCGCGCAGCGTCGTGGTCTTGCCCGCGCCGTTGCCGCCCAGGATGGCCACGATGCTCTCGCGCGGCACCTGGAGCGAAACGCCCTTGAGCACCAGGATCACATGGTTGTAGATGACTTCGATGCCATTGACCACGAGCAGCGGATCGCTGGGGGCCGGGGCGGAGGTGGGTGCGGTGGTCATGGCGTCGTCCATGGGCGTTGATACGAAAGCGGAGTGCGGGGCCGCAACTCTCGAAGCATCTCTGCGCGGGGCATGCCCCAACTCAGGGACACCGAGGAAGGGCCGCCCCGCACCGAGGGTGTCGTCCCCCTCCCCCGCGAAGCGGGTAGAGAGGGGGAAGGCGCGCAAGCGCCTCAGGGGGTGCAAGTTCTAGCTTTTACGTTCTTTTCCTTGGCGTACTTGTCCGCGTACTCCTTGACCAGCGGTTCGACCATGGACTTGTCGGCCTGGTACCAGTCGGAGACCACCTTCCACTTGGCGCCATCCCACTGGGCGATGCGCGACCAGTCGGTGCCCAGGTGGTTGTCGCAGCTGGTCTTGACGGGGCGGATGATCTTGCCGAAGCCCAGCTCGTTGAGGCGCTCCTGCGTGAGGTTCAGGTTCTCCAGGCCCCAGCGCACCTGCTCGGAGGTCATGACCTTGCCCTTGCCGTATTTTTCCTGTGCCGTGCGGATGGCCTCCACCTGCAGCATGGAGATCACCATGCCGCGCGTATGGGCCATGGCGCCCAGTTCCTTGGCGTCGGTGGCCGTGCCCTGGCCCTTGTCGTAGACCATGGCCTTGACCTCGTCGTGCACCTTGTCGTGCTCGGCCGTGTTGTGGATGGTCACGGTGTTGTAGCCCTTGGCGCCGGCGCCGATGTCCTTCACGTCATGGTCCGAGCCGGCCCACCAGATGGAGTACATCTTCTCGCGCGGGTAGCCGGTGGCCTGCGCCTCGCGCACGGCCGTGGGCGTCATCACGCCGGCCGACCACAGCAGCACGTAGTCGGGGCGCTGCTGGCGGATCTGCAGCCAGGTGGACTTCTGCTCCACGCCGGGCGCCGTCACGGGCAGCAGCGTGAGGTCGAAGCCTTCCTTGGCGGCGCGCTTTTGCAGCAGCGGAATGGGTTCCTTGCCATAGGGCGAGTCGTGGTAGACCAGGGCGATCTTCTTGCCCTTGAGGCTGCCCTTTTCCTTCTTGAGGATGTCCTGGATGATGGAGTCGGCCGCCGTCCAGTAGTTGCCCAGCAGCGGGAAGTTCCACTCGAAGACCTTGCCGTCGGCCGACTGCGACAGGCCGTAGCCCGTGGTGATGATGGGCATCTTGTCGCCGGGCGCCTTGTCCGTCACGGCGAACGTGATGCCGGTGGACTGCGGATCGAAGCCCGCCGCGCCGCCGCCCTTGCCCTTCAGGCGCTCATAGCACTCCACGCCCTTGGCCGTGTCGTAGGCCGTCTCGCATTCCTCGTAGGCGATCTTCACGCCATTGATGCCGCCCTTGGCATTGACCAGCTTGATGTAGTCCTGCTTGCCATCGGCCCATGGAATGCCCAGCGGAGCGAACTGGCCCGTGCGGTAGACCAGCAGCGGCACGAACTGGTCCTGGGCCTGGACGGCGGGGGCGGCCACGAGGCCGCCGATTCCGGCTGCGACGGTGGCGGCGGCGATGGCGACTTTCTTGAACATCATGACGTTGTCTCCTAGTTGGCTGGGGAAGATTCCCCGGTTATCCGGCACTCTGTGGCGCCCTGTCTCGATCAGAATCAAACATTCCATGTTTCCTGGCGCCATCTGTGGAACTGGCGAGCCCCAGGTCAGGGACACCGAGGAAGGGCCGCCCCGCACCGAGGGTGTCGTCCCCCTCCCTCGCGTAGCGAGTAGAGAGGGGGAAGGCGCGAAGCGACTCAGGGGGTGTCATATCAATGCGGGAAGGGCCAGACGCGAAGCTTTTGCCTTGCCGTTGCCCACAGCTTCGCGAGTCCGTGCGGCTCCACGATCAGGAAGAACACGATCAGCGCACCGAAGATCATGTGCTCCAGGTAGGTCGCCGTGGCCGTGGACAGCGGCAGGCCCAGCCAGTGAGGCACCTGGGTGAGCAGCAGCGGCAGCAGGACGAAGAAGGCCGCGCCGAAGATGCTGCCGACCACCGAACCCAGGCCGCCGATGATGATCATGAACAGCAGCTGCAGCGAGCGGTCCAGGCTGAAGGCCGCAGGTTCCCAGGCACCCAGGTGTACGAAGCCCCACAGCGCGCCGGCCACGCCGACGATGAAGCTGCTCACGGCAAAGGCGCTGAGCTTGGCGTAGGTCGGGCGGATGCCGATCACGCTGGCGGCCACGTCCATGTCGCGCATGGCCATCCATTCGCGGCCGATGGCGCCGCGCACCAGGTTCTTGGCGGCCAGGCCCAGCAGGCACAGGATGCCCAGGCACAGCAGGTACTTTTCCATGGGCGTGTCGATCTTCCAGCCCATGATGGACAGCGGGCCTGCGCTCACCGAGCCCGAGGAGGAGTTGTTCGTCACCCAGGCGGCGCGGCTGGTCAGCCAGTCCACGAAGAACTGGGCGGCCAGCGTGGCCACGGCCAGGTACAGGCCGCGGATGCGCAGGCTGGGCAGGCCGAAGATCACGCCGAAGACCATGGCCAGCACGCCGCCGCCGATCAGGGCCACCAGCAGCGGCATGCCCTCGAAGCGCACCTGCAGGTTGTAGGCCGCGTAGGCGCCCACGGCCATGAAGGCGCCCGTTCCCAGAGAGATCTGGCCGCAGTAGCCGACCAGGATGTTCAGCCCCAGCGCCGCCAGCGACATGATCAGGAAGGGGATCAGCACGGCCTGGAAGGTGTAGTCGCTGACGCTGAAGGGAATCACCAGGAAGGCGACGGCCAGCAGCGCCACGATGGCCCAGCGGTCCTGGGCGACGCCGAAGATCTGCTGGTCGGATGCGTAGGTCGTCTTGAATTGACCGTTCTCACGATAAAACATGGTGCAAGTTCTCCGTATACGGTCTCAGACGCGGTCGATGATCTTGTCGCCGAACAGCCCCTGGGGCCGCACGAGCAGGAAGCACAGGGCCAGGCCGTAGGCGAACCAGGTCTCGATGCCGCCGCCGACCATGGGGCCCAGGTAGACCTCGGAGAGCTTCTCGCCCACGCCGATGATCAGGCCGCCGATGATGGCGCCGGGCAGCGAGGTCAGGCCGCCCAGGATCACCACGGGCAGGGCCTTCAGGGCCACCAGCGACAGCGAGTACTGCACGCCCAGCTTGGAGCCCCAGATGATGCCCACCACCAGGGCCACGCCGCCGGCCACCGACCAGACGATGACCCAGATGCGCGACAGCGGGATGCCGATGGACTGCGCCGCCTGGTGGTCGTCGGCCACGGCGCGCAGCGCGCGGCCGGTCTTGGTCTTCTGGAAGAACACGCTGAGCGCGGCCACCAGCAGCGCGGCGATGCAGGCCGCATACAGGTCTTCCTGGCTCAGCAGCACGCCGCCCTCGAACAGGCCGTCGAGGATGAACATGGGGTCCTTGGGCATGCCCACGTTGATGCTGTAGACGGCGCTGCCGAAGATCATCGGGCCCAGTCCGTCGAGCAGGTAGGCGATGCCCAGCGTGGCCATCAAGAGCGTGATGGGCTCCTGGTTGACCAGGTGGCGCAGCGCCAGCCGCTCGATCACCCAGGCCACGACCACCATGATGGCCAGCGACACGCAGATGGCCAGCAGGTTGGTGAACCAGCCCGGCTCCATGCCGATCCACTTCGGGATCCACTCGGAAAAGCGCGCCATGGCCAGGGCCGAGAACAGCACCATCGCGCCCTGGGCGAAGTTGAACACGCCCGAGGCCTTGAAGATCAGCACGAAGCCGATGGCGATCAGCGCGTACAGCGTGCCCACCATGAGGCCGCCGAACAAGGTTTCCAGAAAAAATCCCATGTCAGTCCCCTCAATGGCTGGTGCCAAGGTAAGCGCGGATCACGTCTTCGTTCTGGCGCACCTCGTCGGGTGCGCCGTCGCCGATCTTCTTGCCGTAGTCCAGCACCACGACGCGGTCGCTGATGTCCATGACCACGCCCATGTCGTGCTCGATCAGCACGATGGTGGAGCCGAACTCGTCGTTGACATCGAGGATGAAGCGGCACATGTCCTGCTTTTCCTCCACGTTCATGCCGGCCATGGGCTCATCCAGCAGCAGCACCTGCGGCTGCATGGCCAGGGCGCGGCCCAGATCCACGCGCTTTTGCAGGCCGTAGGGCAGCTGGCCCACGGGGGTCTTGCGGTAGGCCTGGATCTCCAGGAAGTCGATGATGTGCTCGACGAACTCGCGGTGGCGGATCTCCTCGCGCTGGGCCGGGCCCAGGCGCAGGGCCTGCATCAGGATGCCGCTTTTGATCTGCAGGTTGCGGCCGGTCATGATGTTGTCGATCACGCTCATGCCCTTGAACAGCGCCAGGTTCTGGAAGGTGCGCGCCACGCCCATCTCGGCCACCTGGCGGCTGTTCATGTGGCTGAAGGTCTTGCCCCGGAAGGTGATCGATCCCTCGGACGGCGTGTACACGCCGTTGATGCAGTTGAGCATGGAGCTCTTGCCCGCGCCGTTGGGGCCGATGATGGAGCGGATCTCGTGCTCGCGCACATCGAACGAGATGTCCGTCAGCGCCTTCACCCCGCCGAAGCGCAGGCTGATGTTCTTGATGTCGAGGATGACATCGCCGATCTTCTTGTGGGTCATGTCAGCGGCTCCGGTCAGGCCCTGGCGGTGGCAGCCACCGAATGGGTTTTGGCATCGATGATGGACAGCGTGGCGCTGACGCTGCCGGTGCGGCCGTCCTCGAACTTGACCTGGGTCTCGATGAACTGCTCGCGCTTGCCCGTGTACAGCGCATCGACCAGCACGCCGTACTTGTCGGCGATGAAGCCGCGGCGCACCTTGCGCGTGCGGGTCAGCTCGTCGTCGTCGGGGTCCAGCTCCTTGTGCAGCACCAGGAAGCGCGCCACCTGCGTGTCGGCCATGCCGGCTTCGGCGGCCAGGTCGGCGTTCACCTGGGCCACGCAGTCGGCCACCATCTCCAGCACCTTGGCCTTCGATGCCAGGTCCACATAGCCGCCGTAGGGCAGGCCCTGGCGCTCGGCCCAGTTGCCCACGGCCTCGTAGTCGATGTTGATGAAGGCGCAGACCTGGTCGCGACCGTGGCCGAAGCACACGGCCTCCTTGATCTGGGGGAAGAACTTGAGCTTGTTCTCGATGTAGTTGGGCGCGAACATGGCACCCCGGCTGGTCTTGCCCACGTCCTTGGCGCGGTCGATGATGCGCAGCTGGCCGCTGGCGTCGATCACGCCGGCATCGCCCGTGTGGAACCAGCCGTCGGCATCCACCACCTCGGCCGTGGCGTCGGGGCGCTTGTAGTACTCCTTGAGCACGGACACGCCCTTGAGCAGCACCTCGCCGTTGTCGGCGATCTTCAGCTCGATGCCCGGTGCGGCCTGGCCCACGCTGCTCAGTTCCACCTGCCCGTCGCGCTGTATGCACACATAGGCGCAGGTCTCGGTCTGGCCGTAGAGCTGCTTGAGATTGATGCCGATGGAGCGGAAGAAGCGGAACAGCTCGGGCCCGATGGCCGCGCCCGCCGTATAGGCCACGCGGATGCGCGACAGGCCCATGGCGTTGCGCAGCGGGCCGTAGATGCACAGGTCGCCCAGCGCGTACTTCAGGCGGTCCAGCGCGCCCACCTTCTTGCCGTCCAGGATGTCCGATCCCACGCGCCGCGCCACGGCCATGGCGCGGCCGTACATCCACTGCTTGAACGGCGCGGCATCCTCCATGCGGATGGACACCGAAGTCAGCATGCCCTCGAAGATGCGCGGCGGCGCGAAGTAGTAGCTGGGGCCGATCTCGCGCAGGTCGATGGACACGGTCGAGGCCGACTCCGGGCAGTTGATGGTGAAGCCCGCCACCAGCCACTGCGCGAAGGAAAACAGGTGGTCGCCCACCCAGGCCGGAGGCAGGTAGGAGATCACGTTGTCGCCAGGGCCCAGGCGGTCCACCTGCACACCGCCGCGTGCCGACTCGCCAAAGCTGCGGTGGGTCTGGCACACGCCCTTGGGCTTGCCCGTCGTGCCCGAGGTGTAGAGGATGACGGACACGTCGTCGGGCGACAGCGCCGCCAGCATGGCATCCCAGGCGCCCGGGTGGGCGGCCTCCCATTCCTTGCCCTTTTGCAGCAGCGCCTCGGTGCTGATCAGCCCCGGCTGGTCGTAGTGGCGCAGGCCGCGCGGGTCGTCATAGATGATGTGGCCCAGGCCGCGGACGCTCTCGCGCACCTCCAGCAGCTTGTCCACCTGCTCCTGGTTCTCGGCGAAGGCGAAGTCGATCTCGGCATCCTCGATGACGAAGCGCATCTCGGCCGCCACCGCGTCCTGGTACAGCGGGATCGGCACGGCGCCCAGTGCCTGCACGGCCAGGAAGCCCATGTAGACATGGGGCCGGTTGTCGCTGATGAAGGCCAGATTCTGGCCGCGTGCCAGGCCCAGCGCCGCCAGGCCGCAGGCCATGTGGCGCACGGTCTGCGCGGCCTCGCTCCAGCTCCAGGTCTGCCAGATGCCGTATTCCTTCTCGCGCAGCGCCGGTGCCTGTGGGCGCTGGGCAGCATGCTGGAGCAGCAGGTGCGGGAACGTGGTCGTCATTCCATGTCCTTGGTTGTTCGTGGATGGTGGCCGCGTGGTGCAAATGCCCAGGCTGAGACCCACCGGCTTGGACTGCATCGTAGGACTGGCTTTGACGCCGTGGTGTCTGTTTGACGACAATCTTCGGGAAACTCATCATCGGGAAAACGCGCCGTAACAAATGGTGCCAAAACGGTCTCATTGCCCGTTGGGGGGCTTGCGCTCCAGCCCGTTCGCAGCGGGTCGCCGTCCTTCTGGAAATCCCGCTCACGCCAGCCACTGGCCTCGGGCAATGCTTGGGTGGTTTTGTTGATTCATCCGCGCACCCTCGCCGCGACTCCATGAGCCAAGAACTGTCACTGCACCAGCGCCGCCGTGCGCCCCGACCCGAGGAACTCGATGGCATTCCCTGGCTGGCCCTGCTCCAGCCCGCCGAGCGCGAGCGCGCGCACAAGGCGCTGGTCGTCGGCGACGCACAGTCCGGCGACTACGTCTGCCGCACCGGCCGCGCGCCCACCTACTGGTTCGGCGTGGTCGAAGGCCTGCTCAAGATGAACACCGATGGCGCCGATGGCGCCAGCATGACGCTGGCCGGCCTGCCTCCGGGCGGCTGGTTCGGCGAGGGCACGGCCGTCAAGCGCGAGCCCTACCGCTACAACGTGCAGGCCATCCGAAAAAGCGTGGTCGCCGGCCTGCCCATCGACACCTTCCACTGGCTGCTGGACCACTCCATCGGCTTCAACCGCTTCGTCATGAGCCAGCTCAACGAGCGCCTGGGCCAGTTCATCTCGGCCCGCGAAATCGACCGCCTCACCAACCCCGACCTGCGCGTGGCCCGCAGCCTGGCGGCGCTCTTTCACCCGCTGCTGTATCCCGGCGTCGGCGAGGTGCTGCGCATCACCCAGCAGGAGCTGGCCTACCTGGTGGGCCTGTCACGCCAGCGCGTCAACGAGGCGCTGTCCGTGCTGCAGCGCGAAAACGCCATCGTCGTGGAGTACGGCGGCCTGCGCGTGCTCGACCTGGAAGCGCTGCGCAGCGGGCTGTTTGCGACGGCGCGGCGGGCGGCCTGACGCCGCCCGCTGCCACCCGCTTGAGGCCTCAGATCACGCCCTCGCGCCGCAGCCTCTCCTGCTGCTGCGCATCCAGCCCCAACGCCGCATAGATGCATGCATTGTCCTGGCCTGTGGCCGGGCCGCTGCGGGGCGAAGGGGCCTGGCGGCCCGTGAAGCGTGGCACGGGCGCGGGGGCGGCGAGGGGGCCCAGGTCGGGGTCGGGCAGGGTGATGAAGCTGCCGCGTGCCGCGAAATGCGGGTCCTGCAGCACGTCCTGGGCCGAACAGACCTTGCTGAACGGAATGTCGTGCGCGGCCAGCGCGGCCATGGCCTGGGTGCAGTCCAGGCCTGCGCACCATTGCACGATCAGCGCATCCAGCGCCTGCAGGTGGCGGATGCGCGCGGCGTTGTCCGCAAAGCGCGGGTCGGCGGCCAGGTCGGCGCGGTCCATGGCCTGGCACAGGCGCGTGAAGATGGCATCGCCCGTGGCGACCACGGTGAGCCAGGCGCCGTCGCGCGTGCGGTAGACGTTGGAGGGCGCCGTGTAGCCCGCGCACGATCCCGTGCGGCTGCGTGCCTGTCCGCCCAGCTGGTACTCGGCCGCCAGCGGGTCCAGCAGGCGCAGCATGGCTTCGGTGGCCGACAGGTCGATCTCCACGCCGCGCCGTTCGCCAGGCGGCTGCGCGTTGCGCTCGGCCAGTGCGGCCGCGATGGAGAAGGCGCCGAACAGGCCGGCCACGGCATCGCCCAGCGGGTAGTTCATGTGCTGGGGCGGGCCGCCCGCCTCGCCCGTGAGGTGGGCGAAGCCGCTCATGGCCTCGAAGATGCGCGCAAAGCCCGGCCGGCGCGCATAGGGGCCGGTCTGGCCGAAGCCCGTCAGGCGCAGCACGATGAGGCGCGGGTTGCGGGCATGCAAGGTGGCCAGGTCCAGCCCCCAGCGGTCCAGCGTGCCGGTGCGGAAGTTCTCCACCAGCACGTCGAAATCCTCGATCAGCCGCAGGAACAGCATGCGGCCCTCGGCCTTGCGCACGTCCAGCGAGATGCCCTGCTTGCCCCGGTTGGCGGTTTTCCAGAACACGGCGTGGCCGTCGTGCACGGGGGCCAGGCTGCGCAGCGTGTCGCCGCCGCCGGGCAGCTCCAGCTTGACGACGTCGGCGCCCAGGTCGCCGCACAGGGTGGCCGAGAAGGGGGCGGCCAGCACCGTGGCCATGTCGAGGATGCGCACACCCTCCAGCGGATAGCCTTGGCGCTGCATCAGTTGCCTTTCAGGTCCACGTTCTTCAGCACGGGCTCCCAGGCGCGGCGGTCTTCGGCCACGCGCTGGTGGAAGTCTGCCGTCTGTGTGGGCAGCGGCGTGGCACCCAGGCGCGCCAGCTTGTCGCGTGTCTCGGGCAAGGCCATGGCCTTGGCCAGCGCCTGGTTGAGCGTGGCCACGATCTGCTGCGGCGTGCCCTTGGGCGCGGCCAGGCCCACCCACAGGCCGGTGTCCAGCCCGGCCACGCCCAGCTCGGCAAAGGTGGGAATGTCGGGCGCTGCGGGCGAGCGGCTCTTGCCGGTCTGCGCCAGGATGCGGATCTGCCCGCCCTGCATGTAGGGCAGGGTGCCGCCCAGGTTGTTGCACATCACCGGGATGTGGCCGGCCATGAGGTCGTTGACGGCCGGGGCGTTGCCCTTGTAGGGCAGGTGCTGCATCTTGGTGCCGAGCCGGTGGTTGACCATCTCGCAGACCAGGTGCGAGGGCGTGGCCGTGCCGAAGGACAGTGTGCCGGGCCTGGCCTTGTCGGCCGCCACCAGTTCGGCCAGCGTGCGGTAGGGGGTCTTGGCGTTGACGGCGATGACGTTGGGCAGGTCCGCCACCAGGCCGATGTACTCGTAGTCGGTCAGCGGATTCCACTTGAGGTTGGCGTGCACATGGGGCAGGAAGACATTGCTCAGGCCTGCCATGAGCAGGGTGTAGCCGTCGGGCGCGGCGCGGGCCACGAGTTCCGAGCCGACCAGGCTGCCCGCGCCCGGCTTGTTCTCCACCACCACCGGCTGGCCCAGGGCCTTGCCCAGTTCCACCGACAGCGCTCGGGCCACGAGGTCGGTGCTGCCGCCTGCGGGAAAGGGAACGATCACGCGCACGGGCCGATCGGGAAAAGCCGCTTGGGCCGTCTGTGCCGCTTGGGCAGCCTGCGCGCAGGCACACAGCGCGGCCAGCAGGCCCAGGTTGGCCAGGTGCTTCGAGGTGAGGGAGCGTGTCATGGGGGCCTCCGGTGTCAGGCGCTCTCGCGCAGCATGAGCTTGGCGATGTTGAGCTGGTGGATCTGGCTGGTGCCTTCGTAGAGGCGGAACAGGCGCACGTCGCGGAAGTAGCGCTCGATGGGGCTGAAGTCGGCCACATAGCCCGCGCCGCCGAACATCTGCACGGCGCGGTCGGCCACGCGGCCGCACATCTCGGAGGCGAAGTACTTGCACATGGAGGCGGACAGCGCCACGTCCTCGCCCCGGTCGCGGGCGCGGGCGGCCTCCAGGATCATGGATTGGGCCGCGAAGATCTCGGTGCGGCTGTCGGCCAGCATGGCCTGCACCAGCTGGAAGTTCGCCACCGGCTGGCCGAACTGCTCGCGCTGGCGCACATGGGCCAGCGCCAGGTCCAGCATGCGGATCGCCGGCCCCGTGCACAGCGCTGCCAGGTGCAGGCGCTGCTTGTTGAGCACCTTCATCACGGTCTTGAAGCCCTGGCCCTCGCGCCCGCCGATGATCTGGTCGGCCGGCACGCGGCAGTCCTGGAAATGCACGTCGGACACGGGCGAGCCCGCCTGGCCCATCTTGCGATAGGGCTGGCCTGTCACCAGGCCCGGCGAGCGTTCCACGAAGAAGGCCGTCAGCCCCTCGCTGCCCGTGCTGCCTTCGCCGGTGCGGGCGATGACGGTGAACACATCGGCCAGCGGCGCATTGGTGATGAAGCGCTTGCTGCCGTTGAGCACATAGTGGTCGCCCTCGCGGCGCGCCGTTGTCTGGATGTTGCTTGCCTCCGAGCCCGCGTCCGGCTCGGTCAGCGCCAGGCAACCCGTGAGCTCGCCGCGCGCCATGCGCGGCAGCCAGCGCTGCTTTTGCGCCTCGGTGCCGTCGGCCACGAGGGCTTCCGAGCCAATGCCGGTGTTGGTGCCCACGCGGGCCCGCAGCGCCACCGAGGCCTGGGACAGCTCGAAGGCGCAGCGCACCAGCTCCTCGGTGCTCAGGCCCAGGCCGCCATGGGCCTGGGGAATGCTCCAGCCGAAATAGCCCTTGTCGCGCAGCTCCTGGACCACGGCGGGCGGAATGCTGTCGTCGCGCTCGATCTGCTCTTCGAGCGGATGCCAGCGGTGGCGCACGAAATGGCGGATGTCTGCAATCAACGCCTGCAGGCGGGCGTCGGCGGGTTGGGGGGTGGGGGCTTGGCTCATGGGCCGCACTGTAGGAAGCGCGGGCACCAGGGCTGCAATGCAGTTTCAAATATTGAAATGCAGTTGCGGCTTTGCGGCCGTGGTCCGCACAATCGCTACGTGCCCCACACCCCCATTGCCCACCAACCCAAGGACTCGCAGGATGTCTGCCGCATCCGCGAGCAGGACCCGTATTTCGCGGGCACGCTGGCCAAGGGGCTGATGATCCTGCAGTGCTTCGTCAGCGACCCGCGCCCGCATGCCAACAGCGAGCTGGCCCGCCGCCTGGGCCTGCCGCGCCCTACCGTGTCCAGGCTGTGCCGCAGCCTGCAGACCATGGGCTACCTGGACCATGACGAGCGGCTGGACCGCTACTTCGTCGGCCCGGCCGCCGTCGCCCTGGGATACCCCTATGTGATCAACACGCCGCTGCTGGGGCCTTTGCGCCTGCCCATGCAGGCCCTGGCCGACCGCGTGAAGGGGGCGGTATCGGTGGGCGTGGTCATGGACCTGGATGTGGTCTACCTGGACACCTGCGCCTGGGAAGGCGGCACGCTCAAGCGCCCCGGCGTGGGCGCGGTTCGCGGCGTGCTGGAAACGGCCATGGGCCGGGCAGGGCTTGCCCAGCTCGATGCCGGGGAACTGCAGCGCTTCCTGGACCGCGTGCGCAGCCAGCGGCCCGAGGAATACGCGCGCTGCAGGGACAACGCCAGCGAAAGCCTGGCGCACTATGCCGCCCGGGGCTTCGCGGTCAACATGGGCGACTCCGGCCTGGGCGTGTGCGCGGTGGGCGCGGCCTCCCGCATCCGCTACGGGTCTCGCCGGCTGCTGTTCAACTGCGCCGTGCCGGGCCTGCGCATGCCGGCCCGCACGCTGATCCGGGATGTGGGCCCCCAGTTGGCGCAGTTGGTGGCCCTGTGCGACCGGCTGCCCGTGGACCGCTGATCTGCGGGCCTGGCGCTTCAGAAGGCGGCCAGCACGATGCCGATGGCCAGCAGCACGCCGAAGGAGATCCAGCCGTTCTTCTGGTCCAGGCCACCGATCTGGCGCAGCGCCTCTTCGCGCGCAGCGCCCACCAGGCCCCTCTGGTTGATCTGCTGTATGCGCGTGACCAGCCACTGCAGGTAGGTGCGCTTGACCGTGAACGAGATGGCCACCGCGATGCCGAGCACGCGGCCCGCGCCGCCCGTGCCGGGCATCAGCAGGTTGATGATCAACAGGGTGATGAAGGCCACCACGGCATAGGCGTAGACGCGGCGGGCAATGGCCCAGGACACGCCCATGAAGGGAATGGCCGTCCAGCAGGGACTGAGTGCGGCGAAGAATCCCTTTTTCCCGCCGACCATGCGCTCCCACAGCGGACGGTATTTGTCGGCATTCGGGCCGATGGCGGTCTCCATATCGGACCACTCGATTCCCGTCAAGTCCATTTTGGTGATGAGCAGCGCCTTGAATTGTTCTTTCAAGGGCATGGAATTCAATAGGTTGGGTGTATCGCTCATGGTTTTCCTTGTTGAATGAGGCGGGATTCCGGGCGTGATGGTCTGGATGCCGCAGCGGGCGCTGCGCGCAGGGCTGTTGTCTCGAAAGAGGGCCCCTGTCTCTGGACGGGCGCCATTCTATGGGGAGATACATGGGAAATGGCAAGCCCAATGGATTGGTTTGCAATGGAAAATGAATGAATGCGCTCGTGAGAAATACAGTTTTTTACATATTCAATGCCATGGGCTGTTATTTCCTCATTGGCCGGATGGCGAATTTTCGTGGCGAGTTGATTCAACCTGATCCATCTTTCATTGGGGATTCATATGAATATGCATATCGCGCCGGATGCAGCGAATGGGATGGGCCTGGGGGCCAGGTGCATTGCCATGGACGGGAATCGGGCTCGCACAACGGGTGTGCCGTCCTTCGTGCAGGCGCTTCGCTGCGGGGCCGCGCAGGGGGCCCGGCAGGCCGGGGCAGCGCGGGGCCGATAGCCGAGCGCAATGCCCGTATTGGCCGCAGGGCGCTGCCGCTGCAGGCCGTGCCGCGCGACAATGGCGGCCTAATGTCATCCCCTACTTCTTCCAAACCGTCCCGGCCCGGCGCCGACGAGGCGGCCGCGCCCTCCGCGCGCCCTGTGCTGCGCCGCCCCGAAAAGCCACAGGCCGAGCCGGCTGGCGATGCCCGCCGCCCCTCTGGTGGCGCAGGCAGATCTGCGGGCGCACGCGGCCCGCGCAACGACCGCAACGACCGCAATGAACGCGGCGGGCGCAATGAACGCTACGAGCGCTCCGACCGCCGTGACGCAGGCCCTCGCGGCGATGCCCGTGATGCGGCGCCCCGCGGCGACGCCCGTGATCAGCGCCCGCGCAGCAGCGGTTTCGGCCGTGCCGAGGACCTGGACCGTTCCCAGCCGCGTGGCGACTGGCGTGGCCATGGCGGCGGCGAAAACCGTGCCCCGCGCGAGCAGCGCGATCCCCGTGATGCGCGTGACACGCGCCATGCGGGCGACATGCGCGACTCCCGTCCCCCGCGTCCGCCCCGCCCGGATGATCGCCGCGACCGGCCCTATGGCCAGCGCGACGAGCGTCCGCGTGATGGGCAACGTGACGGCCCCCGGGAGGGCGGCTTCCGTGATCGCCCCCGTGACGACGCCCGGGGTCCCCGCCGTGATGACGCCCGCGGCCCGCGCCGCGATGCGCCGGCCCAGGCCGAACCCGCCTACCGTCCGCTCAGCGGCATCCGCACCTACCGTCCCGCCGACGGTGGCGCCAGCCGCGAGATTCCCGTCAAGCGTGCCCCCGCGCCCGTGCAGGAGCAGGTTCCGGGCGCCGTGCGCATCAACAAGCGCCTGGCCGACATGGGCCTGTGCTCGCGCCGCGAGGCCGACGAGTGGGTGGACAAGGGCTGGGTCCGCGTCAACGGCGAACTCGCCGTCATGGGCCAGAACGTGGTGGCCGCCGACCGCATCACGGTCGAGCGCGAGGCACGTGACCGCCAGGACCAGCAGGTCACCATCCTGATCCACAAGCCCATGGGCTACGTCAGCGGACAGGCCGAGGATGGCCACGAGCCCGCCGTGGTCCTGGTCACTCCCCAGAACCACTGGAACCAGGACACCAGCCGCACGCGCTTCAACTTCGCGCAGCTCAAGGGCCTGGCGCCCTGCGGCCGGCTGGACATCGACTCCGTGGGCCTGCTGGTCATGACCCAGGATGGCCGCGTGGCGCGCCAGATCATTGGCGAAGACTCGGAGATGGACAAGGAGTACCTGGTACGCGTGACCTACGGCGACCGCGACATCGACGTGCAATCCGTGTTCCCGGCCGAGCAGCTGGCACGCCTGTGCCATGGCCTGTCGCTGGACGGCGAGGCACTCAAGCCCGCCAAGGTGGACTGGCAGAACCCCGAGCAGCTGCGCTTCGTGCTGACCGAAGGCAAGAAGCGCCAGATCCGCCGCATGTGCGAACTGGTGGGCCTGCGCGTGGTGGGCCTCAAGCGCATCCGCATCGGCCGCGTGACGCTGGGCAATCTGCCTGTGGGCCAGTGGCGCTATCTGGGTGCACACGAGAATTTTTAGCACCCCCTGAGCGGCTGCGCCGCTTCCCCCTCTCTCGCTTCGCGGGAGGGGGACGGCACCCTCGGTGCGGGACGGCCCTTCCTCGGTGCCCCTGATTTGGGCAGCGACGGTTTTGAGCTCGTGTTTAGAATGCGAACCATTCTCAAACGAGCTTCAGCGCTGCGGCACGCCAGTCCGGGGCGCGTCCGTCTTTTCATGCGCGCACCGGCCGATCCTGTACACACCCTCTATGTCGAACACCACGGCTGGCTGCAAGGCTGGCTGCGCCAAAGGCTGGGCAATGTGTTCGAGGCTTCCGATATCGCGCACGACACTTTCGTCAACGTGATCACCTCGGGCATGGCCGGCCGCATCGAGCAGCCGCGCCCCTTTCTGGCCACCGTGGCTCGCCATCTTGTGATCCGCCAGCACCGGCGCCGGCTGCTGGAGCGCGCCTATCTCGACACCCTGGCCCTGCTGCCGGCCGAGCTGGCTCCCTCGCCCGAGGAGCGGCTGATCGCGCTCGAATCACTGCAGGCCGTGGACCAGGCGCTGGACGCGCTGGCGCCCAAGGTGCGCGAGGCCTTCCTGCTGGCCAACCTCGAAGGCCTGAGCTATGCGGACATCGCCACGCGCCTGGGCGTGTCCATGACCAGCGTCAAGCGCTACCTGGCCCAGGGCTATGAGCGCTGCTTCGTGCTGGCGCTGTCCTGATGGCGCCGGTGCCTCCTTCCGATCCTCGGCGCCTGTCCAGCGCCACGCCGCTACCCGGCAGCAGTATCCAGGCGCCCCAGGCGCTGGGCCGGCCCTTGCCGGCCGGCGTGGCGCGGGCGGCGGCCGGCTGGTTTGCGCTGCTGCAATCGGGCCAGGCCTCGGCCGCCGACCGGGCGCGCTGGCAGCGCTGGCTCGATGAAGACGCCGACCATGGCCGCGCCTGGGCCCATCTGCAGGCCGTCACGGGCGCGCTGACGGGGCTCAATCCCGGTGGCGCGGGCTATCGCGGCCTGTCCGCTGCTCCCCGGGCTGCGCGGCGGCGCCTGCTGGGCCTGTTCGCGGGGATGGGCACGGCGGCGGGCGCGGGCTGGCTGGCCAGCCGCACGCCGCAGTGGCAGCAGATAGCGGCCGACTACTCCACCGGCACGCAGCGCCGCCGCTGGAGCCTGCCCGACGGCACGGACATGCTGCTGGGCCCCGGCAGCGCCGTGGCTTTGCAGTTCGACGGCAGCGAGCGCCGGCTGCGCCTGCTGGCCGGCGAGGCGCTGTTCACCACCGGTCATCCCGCAGGTGCGCTGGGCGATCTGCCCTTTGTGGTGGAGACCGCCCACGGCCGCGTGCGCGCCCTGGGCACGCGCTTCATGGTGCGCAGCAGCCAGGCAGGTGCGCGCGTGGCGGTGTTCGAGGGCGCCGTGGAGCTGCGCCCGGCCGGCACAGGCGCATCCGCACGGCGCCTGCAGGCGGGCGAGGCCATGGACTTCACGCGCACGGGCTGGGGCACGGTGCAGCCGGCCGGCCCTGCGGATGACGCCTGGAGCCGGGGCCAATTGTGGGTGGACAACCAGCGCCTGGACGACTTCCTGGCCGAGCTCAACCGCTACCGCCCCGGCTGGCTGCACGCCGATCCGGCCGTGGCCGGGCTGCGGTTCTCAGGCGTGTTCCCGCTGGACGAAGGCGGCATCGATGGCACGGACGCCGTGCTGGCCATGCTGCCCGGTGCGCTGCCCGTGCAACTGCGCTGGCGCACGCGCTGGTGGGTGGTGGTGGAGCCTGCGCAGGTGCGCGGCTGAGGCTCTTTCTTCCTTTTCGCTTTTTTTGCGCCGGGGGTGACCCGATTTCCCGCGCCGCGCTTCCTTGTTTCCGAGAGCTTTGATTTTCGACATCGGAACACAGGGAGAACCCAGGACCATGCAACCCCTTTTCATGCCCCGCCCCGCGCTGGCGCTGGCCATCGCGCTCATGCCCGCCGCCGTGCTGGCCCAGGCCCAGCGCAGCTATGACGTCGCTGCCGGCCCGCTGGATGCCGCCTTGCGCAGCACGGCCGCCCAGGCCGGCGTGGCCCTGATCTTCACGGCCGAGCAGACGGCCGGACAGCGCAGCGCGGGCCTGCGCGGCAGCTATACGGTGGAGGGCGCCTTCGAGGCGCTGCTGGCCGGCACCGCCTGGCAGGCCGTGCGCCAGGCCGGCGGCGGCTATGCGCTGCGGCGCGTGGAGCAGGTGGCGCCCGTGGCGGCCGCCGGTGCCACGCTGGCCACGGTCAACGTGACGGCCGCTGCCGAGCGCAGCGCGGTCTCCGAAGGCACGGGCTCCTACGCCACGCGCCAGTCCAGCACGGCCACACGGCTGGGCCTGTCGCAGCGCGAGACGCCGCAGTCGGTCAGCGTGGTCACGCGCCAGCTCATGGACGACCAGGGCCTGACCAGCCTGCCCGAGGTGCTGGAGAAGACGCCCGGCATCACCGTGGGCCGCAACGACAGCGAGCGCACCACCTTCTACTCGCGCGGCTATGCCATCGAGAATTTCCAGTTCGACGGCGTGCCCAACACCATGGACTCGGCCAACCAGTACACGACCTCGCTGGCCGACAGCGCCATCTATGACCGCGTGGAGGTGGTCAAGGGCGCCACAGGCCTGCTCACGGGCGCGGGCTATCCGTCGGCCGTGGTCAATCTGGTGCGCAAGCGGCCCACCAAGACCTTCCAGGCCTCGGCCGAGGCGGCCATCGGCAGCCATGACCGGTTGCGCGGCGTGGGCGACATCTCCGCGCCGTTGACCGAAGACGGCCGCGTGCGCGCCCGCGTGGTGGCCGTGGCGCAGAACGCCAGGTCCCATGTGGACGACTACAGCCGCAACGTGCGCAGCCTGTACGGTATCATCGAGGCCGACCTGGGCCCGGGCACCGTGGCCAGCCTGGGCATTGACCACATGCAGACGCGCGCCGACGGGGCCAGCTTCGGCCACATCCCGCTGTTCTTCAAGGATGGCAGCCGCACGCACTTCCCCACCTCGCTCAACCCTGCGGCGCGCTGGTCGTACTGGGACAACGACAGCACCAACGTG
Source organism: Delftia sp. WSY_7 (assembly GCF_043104845.1). Taxonomy (NCBI): domain Bacteria; kingdom Pseudomonadati; phylum Pseudomonadota; class Betaproteobacteria; order Burkholderiales; family Comamonadaceae; genus Delftia; species Delftia sp. WSY_7. Next base: position 508,723 of record NZ_JBICLB010000034.1, read on the forward strand.
TTTGCCGAACTCAAGCACAGCTTCGGCAATGGCTGGAAGATGGACCTGTCTGCCAGCCGGCTGCGCCAGTCGCGCGACGTGGAGGTCGGCGTGGCAGCCCACGGCATGGTGGACCCGGTCAGCGGCCTGGGCATCAACATGCTGTCCAACAAGATTCCCACCGATGCCACCACGCAGGCCGTGAATGCGGCGCTGTCCGGGCCGTTGCAGCTGTTCGGGCGCGAGCATGAGCTGTCGTTCGGCGCCAGCTGGTCGCGCCAGCGCCGCCATGCGCCCGGCTACAGCAATGCCTACGGCCCCGTGGGCAACTACTTCGAGTGGGACGGCCAGGTGCCCCGGCCCGATTTCCAGCTGCGCAACCACCGCATGACGCGCATCGTGGAAAAGGGTGTCTTCGGCGCCGCGCGCCTGCGGCCCACGGACGATCTGTCGGTGATCCTGGGTGCGCGCGTGAGCTGGTACGACATGCTGGACGACACCACGGGCCTGAGCGGAAGCTACGTCGTGAACAACGCGCTGCGCGTGGCGCACAAGACCGTGCCCTATGCGGGCGTGGTGTATGACCTGAACCGCCAGCTGTCGCTGTACGCCAGCCAGACCGATATCTTCAATCCGCAGACCTACTACAAGGACGCTGCCGGCAGCCCGCTTCCGCCGCTCACGGGCCGCAGCCGCGAAGTGGGCGTCAAGGGCGAGTTCCTGGACGGCCGGCTCAACGCCTCGCTGGCGCTGTTCCACATCCAGCAGCGCAATGCCGCGCAGTACGTCAGCGCCAACCCGCAATCCGGGGAAGAGGTCTATGCGGCCATCGACGGCGTGACCAGCAAGGGCGTGGAGATGGAGGTGTCGGGCAGCATCACGCCGGCCTGGAACATCTACGGCGGCTACACCTACCGCACTTCGCGTGCGCCGGCCCAGCCCGACGTGATCCTCAGCGCGGTCAACACGAACCAGCCGCGCCACCTGTTCAAGCTCAGCACCAGCTACCGTCTCAACCCGCAGTGGACCGTGGGTGGGTCGCTGGCCTGGCAGAGCCTGACCTACTACCAGCAGTCCGCCGCTCCCTACGCGCGCGCCGACCAGCGTGCCTATGCGCTGGTGGGCCTGATGGCGCGCTACGACGTGGACCGCCAGTGGTCGGTGACGCTGAACGTCAACAACCTGTTCGACAAGACCTATATGCCGGGCCTGGGTTCGTACGGCACGGGCGTGTATGGAGATCCGCGCAATGTGCTGGTCACGGCCCGCTACAGGTTCTGATGCGGCTGCCTGGCGGCTGTGCCACTAGGCCTGCGACCACATCCGCAACAGGTTGTGGTACGTGCCGGACAGCGCGGATAGGGCGGGGTCGCCCGGGTGGCGCAGCGTCAACTGCTGGATCTGCTGGTCCAGGTCGAACAGGAGGCGGCGCTGCTCGTCCGAGGCCACGAGGCTGTGGGTCCAGAAGAAGCTGGCGTAGCGCGTGCCGCGCGTGACGGGGTTGACGCGGTGCAGGCTGGTGCCGGGGTAGACGATGGCGTCGCCTGCGGCCAGCTTCACGCTCTGGTGGCCGAAGGTGTCTTCCACGACCAGTTCGCCGCCTTCGTATTCGTCGGGCTCGCTGAGGAAAACGGTGGTGGAGACATCGCTGCGCACCTTGATGGCCGTGCCGGGGATGGTGAAGATGGCGTTGTCTATGTGGTTGCCATAGGTGCCGCCGCCTTCGTAGCGGTTGAAGCGCGGCGGCAGCACCTTCAGCGGCAGCGTGGCCGACATGAACAGCGCGCTGGCCCCCAGCCTGTCGAGGATGAGGTTGCCTATCGCCTGGCCGGCCTGGCTGTCCAGCGGCAGCTGCAGGTTGGCCTTGACCTGGGCCGCCAGGGGGCCGGCCGTGGCGCGGCCGTCCTGCCACGGGGCCTGCTCCAGCGCCTGGCGGCACTGGCGCACTTCGTCGGGGCTGAGCAGGGCGGGTATGCGGAGCATCATGGCAGGCGGTCCTCAGGGGCGGAATCAATGAGTGTCCCGCAAAAAAGCCCCGCAGGCGGCGATGGCCTGCGGGGCTTTGCGGTGATCTGCGCAGCGTCAAGCCGCTGCGCGTTCGCCCGGGGCGATCAGCAGATCAGTACGTCCACTTGAGCGAGGCCACGGCCGAGCGGCCTGCCGCCATGGTCGCGTAGTGGGGCGAACGCACGCCGCTGTAGTAGACCTTGTCGCCCAGGTTGTACAGGTTCAGCTGCACGGTCAGGTTGCGGTCGATCTGGTAGGCCACCATGGCGTCGTAGCGCGCATAGCCGCTGGCGCCCTTGGTGACGATGCCGCCATCCACGGTGGAGCGGATGTAGCTCTGGTTTACGCTGCTCTGGGCATAGATGCCCAGGCCCACGGTCAGCTTGGCCATGGGCTTGTAGCTGGTCCACAGGCTGAAGCTGTGCTTGGGCGTGTTGGGGAAGGGCTGGCCGTTGGCCACGTTGCCTGCGCCTGCGTTCTTCTGCTCGCTGTCCATGTAGGTGTAGCCGCCGAAGACGCTCAGGCCCGGCAGCACGCTGCCCGTGAAGCCCAGCTCCACGCCGTTGACCACCTTGTTGCCGCCCATGTAGGTGACGCCGTTTTCGGTGATGCGCGCATTGGTCACGTCGTTGCGGAACAGCGCGGCGGTCAGCGCCAGGCGCTTTTCCATCAGGTCCCACTTGGTGCCCAGCTCGAGCGAGCGGGTCTTCTCGGGCGCCAGGTTGGCCAGCTGGTCGGTGGAGATGCCCAGGTCCTCGTTGCCGTTGCCCAGCATGGAGCCGCCGGGGCGCGAGGAGGTGCCGAGACTGGCGTAGATGCTGCCGTTGGTGGCCGGCTTGTAGACCAGGCCCAGCTGGTAGTTGAAAAGCGTGTCCGAACGGCTCAGGTCATAGGCCGGCGTGTTGCGGCCGGCGGGGCCGGAGGCGCTGAGCTTGTAGTGGTCCATGCGCAGGCCGGCGTTGAGCAGCCACCGGTCGTTGAACTTGAGCGTGTCGAAGCCGTACAGCGCCACGGTGTCGATCTTGTTGTGGCTGGGGTCGCCCAGGGTCACGGGCAGGTTCCACAGCGGGCTGCTGTCCGGGTTGTTCAGCGAGGCGCACCACAGGCTGGCGGCCGTGCAGGTGGTGTTGGTGGTCTGCAGCGCGGCGGTGCGGGACTCGGCCTTTTCCTTGGACAGCTCCAGGCCGAAGGCGTAGCTGTGGCCCACGCTGCCGGTCTGTGCCTTGCCCGTGAATTCCGACAGGTTCTGCAGCGTCTTGATGTCGGCCACGCGCGCATTGCCGCGGCGGAACACATAGCCGTTGATGACATTGCCCTTGCTGTCGTCGGGCTGGGTCCACAGGTAGTCCTGTTCGGACTTGCTGTAGCGCAGGCTGTTGCGGAACTTGTTCGTGTCGGTGAACTTGTGCTCCACGGTGGCCGTGAACAGGTCGCTCTTTTCCTTCTCGTAGTCGCGGCTGGTCAGGCCATACCAGTTGTCGCGGTTGCTGCCGTAGGTGGGACGCACCACGCTGCCGCCGGGCAGGCCGGCGGCCGCCGTGCTGGTGTACAGGTAGGGCACGCCGCCATCGGGAATGTTGTCGGTCTGCAGGTGCTGCCAGGACAGCGAGACCTCGGTGGGCGTGCCCATGCCGAAGGTCACCGTGGGGGCGATGCCCCAGCGCTTGTTCTCGGGGCCGCTGCGGCCGGGAACGTCGGCGTCGTGCACCATGGCGTTCAGGCGCAGGCCCACGCCTTCGCCCAGCACGCGGTTGGCGTCGATGGTGGCGCGCCGGTAGCTGTCCGTGCCCAGGCCCACGTCGCCGCTGATGAAGTTCTCGTTCCTGGCCTTCTTGGTCACCAGGTTGATGGAGCCGCCAGCGCCGCCACGGCCTGCATAGGCCGAATCGGCACCCTTGATGACCTCCACCGATTCCAGGTTGAACACTTCGCGCGTACCGGCCGCGATGTCGCGCATGCCGTCCACGAAGGTGCTGGCCTGGGCATCCATGCCGCGGATGAAGGGCTGGTCACCCGAGGGGTTGCCGCCTTCGCCGTTGCCGAAGGTGATGCCGGGCGTGGACCGCAGGGCTTCCTGCAGGCTGGTCGCGCCGGTCTGCTTGATGATTTCCTCGTTGATGACCTGCACCGTCTTGGGCGTGTCCACCAGCGGGGCCGTGAACTTGGCCGAGGAGGCGTTGTCGGTCTTGACGGGCGCTTCGGTCGAAGACGTCACGTTCACGGTGCCCAGCGTGGTGCTGGCCTGCGCAAAGGCCGGGGTGCCAGCAAGGCACAGGGCAGCGGCAAGGGCCAGCTGGGTGAGGTTCGCGGGGGGGAGGATTTGTTGGATTTTGCTCATGTTCACTCCGATGAAAGCCCGCGGATTGTTATTGCGAATCACTAGTGTTCGGTTTCTGCTTCGTAAAGTTGGCCTGTTTGCCCTGGGTAAAAGTCCTTCGCGTTGCCGCCATGCAACAAACGAAAACCGTGTTTCACCAAAGGTCCAATGAAAACGCGGCTGCTGCCGGACGAAAAAAAAGCGGCTGTCGCCAGCCGCCGGGGTTTGCTGCGGGGCGCCTGCTGCGCCCGTGCCTGGCCTTACTCGTCGGCCGGATTGGACAGCAGGGCCTTGTAGATCACGGCGCCGATCAGCGCGCCCACGATGGGGGCCACCCAGAACAGCCACAGTTGCGAGACGGCGATCTCGGGACCGAACAGGGCCGGGCCCGTGCTGCGCGCGGGATTGACCGAGGTGTTGGTCACGGGAATCGAGATCAGGTGGATCAGCGTCAGGCACAGGCCGATGGCCAGCCCGCCAAAGCCGGCTGCCGCGCGCTTGGCCGTGGCGCCCAGGATGACCAGGATGAAGAAGGCCGTCATCACCACCTCGGTGACCAGGGCAGCCGTCATGCCGTAGCCGCCCGGCGAATGCGTGCCGAAGCCGTTGGTGGCAAAGCCGCCGATGTCGGCACCGGCCTTGCCCGTGGCGATCACGTAGAGAATGCCTGCGCCCGTGATGGCGCCCAGCACCTGGGACACGACGTAGCCCGGCAGCTCGCTCCAGGCAAAGCGCCCGCCCATGGCCAGGCCCACGGAGACGGCAGGGTTGAAGTGCCCGCCCGAGATGGGACCGAAGGCATAGGCGCCGGTGACCACCGTCAGGCCGAAGGCCAGCGAGACGCCGACCAGGCCGATGCCCACCTGCGGGAAGGCGGCGGCCAGCACGGCCGCACCGCAGCCGCCCAGGGTCAGCCACAGGGTTCCGAGGAATTCTGCGGACCATTTTTGAACAGAGCTGTGCATGGGAAATCTCCTGAAACAGGCCCGCCGCTGCGCCCGGGCCCTGCGCGCACTGCCCGCCGAATGGCGGAAAGTGGCGCAGTTATAGCGCTGCGCCTGGCCTGCCGAGAGGGCAAGAAAGTGAACAATCGTCCACAGCCTGCGTCGCCACAGGGGCGGCGGGCTCTTGAAATTGCATCCGCCGACCCGAGATGAGGGCTGATTTTTTCCCTGTTGTGAACCCATAGGACATAGGACACTGTCTGCATGAGCAAGCAAACCCATTCTTTTCAGGCCGAAGTTGCACAGCTGCTGCACCTGGTCACGCATTCGCTGTATTCCAACCCCGAGATCTTCCTGCGCGAGCTGGTCTCCAACGCATCGGACGCCTGCGACAAGCTGCGCTTCGAGGCGCTGAACAATGCCGCGCTGTATGAAGACCAGCCCAACCTGGAAGTGCGCGTGTCCTTCGACGCCGCCGCCAAGACGCTGACCATTGCCGACACCGGCATCGGCATGAGCGAGCAGGAAGCCATCGACAACCTGGGCACCATCGCCAAGAGCGGCACCAAGGCCTTCATGGAAAAGCTGTCGGGCGACCAGAAGTCGGACTCGCAGCTCATCGGCCAGTTCGGCGTGGGCTTTTACTCGGGCTACATCGTGGCCGACAAGATCACCGTGGAAACACGCCGCGCGGGCCTGCCGGCCGCCGAAGGCGTGCGCTGGACCAGCGGCGGCACGGGCGAGTTCGAGGTCGAGCAGATCGAGCGCCCCCAGCGCGGCACCAGCATCACGCTGCACCTGCGCCCCGAGGCCGAGGAGTTCCTCAATGCCTGGAAGATCAAGCAGGTCATCGGTAAGTACTCCGACCACATCAGCCTGCCCATCCTCATGGAAAAGGAGGAATGGAAGGACGGCGAGAACGACCAGCCCGGCGCCATGGTCAAGACCGGCGAGTGGGAGACCATCAACAAGGCCAGCGCGCTGTGGACGCGTCCCAAGAAGGACATCACGGCCGAGCAGTACCAGGACTTCTACAAGGCCATCAGCCACGACTTCGAGAACCCGCTGACCTGGAGCCACAATCGCGTGGAGGGCAACACCGAGTACACGCAGCTGCTGTTCATTCCGGCCAAGGCACCGTTCGATCTCTACAACCGCGACAAGAAGGCCGGCGTCAAGCTCTACGTCAAGCGCGTCTTCATCATGGATGACGCCGAGGCGCTGATGCCCGGCTACCTGCGCTTCGTCAAGGGCGTGATCGACTCGGCCGACCTGCCGCTGAACGTCAGCCGCGAGCTGCTGCAGGAAAGCCGCGACGTGCGCCTGATCCGCGACGGCTCCACCAAGCGCGTGCTGTCCATGCTGGAAGACCTGGCCAAGCACGATCGCCACGAGGCCGGCGAAGGCACGGACGGCGTCACCGACGTGGTCAGCGAAGAGGACAAGGCCAAGGAAGGCAAGTACAGCCAGTTCTACGCCGAGTTCGGCGCCGTGCTCAAGGAAGGCCTGGGCGAGGACTTCGCCAACAAGGAACGCATCGCCAAGCTGCTGCGCTTTGCCTCCACCAGCCAGGAAGACGCCATGGTCTCGCTGGCCGACTACAAGGCCCGCATGAAGGAAGGCCAGGACGCGATCTACTACATCACGGCCGACTCCCTGACGGCAGCGCGCAACAGCCCGCAGCTCGAAGTCTTCCGCAAGAAGGGCATCGAAGTGCTGCTGATGGCCGACCGCGTGGACGAATGGGCCATGGGCTACCTGACCGACTTCGACGGCACGCCGCTGCAGTCCGTGGCCAAGGGCGCCGTGGACCTGGGCAAGCTGCAGGACGAAGAGGAAAAGAAGGCCGCCGAGGAAGCGGCCGAAGCCTTCAAGCCCCTGCTGGCCAAGCTCAAGGAGGCGCTCAAGGACAAGGCCGAGGACGTGCGCGTGTCCACGCGTCTGGTCGACTCGCCGGCCTGCCTGGTGGTGCAGGACGGCGGCATGAGCCTGCAGCTGGCGCGCCTGCTCAAGCAGGCCGGCCAGCAGGCGCCGGACGCCCGCCCCGTGCTGGAGGTCAACCCCGAGCATCCGCTGGTCAAGAAGCTGGACGGATCGGTGCATTTCCATGACCTGGCCAACATCCTTTTCGACCAGGCCGTGCTGGCCGAAGGCGGCATGCCCGAGGACCCGGCCGCCTACGTCAAGCGCGTGAACGCTCTTCTCGCGTGAGTTCCTCACAAGGATCGCCCAGGCGCATTCCATAGGCCTCAGTGCCTGCTCACTGTCGTGCCAGCGCACGGCAGACAAGCCTTCCAAGCCGGTGCCAGCCAAGCTGCCACCGGCTTTTTCACGTCTGCAATCCGTGAGGAAAACCGGTAGTCGTCGGTGGACTCACGGAAAACTCACAAATTCTTCTAAATACTCACTTTTGTCAAAAATTCCAGATCATATTTACTTTTGGTAATAAAGAACCATCATGCCTCCCTTTGGTGCGTCCGGTTGTCGGCTTTTTGACAGAGCTGTTCCAGCCGGGCACCCCGTGCGTCCGTGCCTGCGGCATTCGGCGCTGTCAACGAAGCAAAAGAGAGGTTTGTATGGCTTTCACGAGAAAGGGCTGGCTGGCGCGTGCGCTGCTGTCCGGCGGCTTGCTGGCAACAGCGGCTGCCGTGGCGGCGCCGGCCGATACCGACATCTTGGTCAACCAGGATGGTCTCTATGACGGACAGGACGCATCGGCAGGGCCTGCCGGTGGCACCTTCACCTATGTGGCCAAGGTCAGGCACAACAACATCGGTCCCGACGCCGTAGGCGTCACCCTGACCGAGGTGCTGCCCGTGGGCGCCGTGTTCCAGGGCTACAGCAGCAGCCCGGGCGGCATCACCTGCACGGCACCGGCTGCCGGCACGGTGCTCACCGCAGGCAACAACACGCTGGTCTGCAACATCGGCAACCTGGCGCCCGCCGATGGCTTCAAGTCCGTGGGCTTCGAGGTCATCCTGCCGACCGTCGGCACCAACTGGCGCGCCGTGGCCAGCGCGCGCATGGCCTCGCCCGACTACGACAACGACCAGAACAACACGCAGCTGGACCGCAACTTCACCACCACCGAGGCCGCCGATCTGGCCATCGCGATGGCGGCTCCCGCCAGCGTCGCCAACGGCGGCGCCTTCCAGTACGTCATCGACGTGCAGAACAAGGGCCCGTCCGAGGTCCCCGCCGGTGGCCGTACCGTGGTGCGTTTCCCCGTGCCCAACGGCGCCGTGGTCACGGGCGTGCCCTCAGGCAGCGGCTGGAGCTGCACGCCGGCCTCGGGCTATCCGCTGATCTCGGGCGAGCTCAACTGCACGCGCGGCGGCCCGGTGCTGCCAGGCGCCGTGCTGCCAGCCATCACCGTGCCGGCCATCGCCAACATGAGCGGCACCATTGCCGGCGCTGCCAGCGTCAAGGGCTACAAGGACGCCAGCACGGAGATGCCCGACGGCCAGTCCGGCAACAACACCGCCAGCGCCGCCGTGGTCTCCAGCGGCAGCGAGTTCGTGGATGTCTCGCTGCGCAAGCAGGTGGCGCCCACGGTACTGGATGCGCTGCAGGCGACCGAGGTCACCTACACGCTGCAGCCGCGCCGCGAAGGCGGCTCCCTCGTGCCGCGCGATCTCACCGTCACCGACACCCTGCCGGCCGGCGTGACCTTCATGGGCTTCGACGGCAGCACGGCGCCCTGGAACTGCGGCCACAACAGCGGCACCATCACCTGCACCCACGCGGGCGAGTACCCGGTGGCCGGCTACGCCAACATGCAGGCCATCCGCTTCAAGGCCAGCGTGGCTGCGGGTGGAACGCCGGGTGCGCAACTGGTCAATCAGGGCGTGATCGGGGTTCCACCCGAACTCAACGAGCCCAACAAGACCAACAACACCGATAGCGCGGCGGTGAGCTTCAGCAACGATGCACGGCTGCGCCTCGTCAAGGCCGGCCCCAGCCGCCCGGTGCTGGCGGGTGAGGAGTTCCAGTACACGATCACGGTGACCAACAACGGTCCCATGCCTGTGCTGCCGAATCAGCTGATCACCGTATCCGACAACCCTGCGGACAACCGAATGACCGTCATCGGCATGTCCGGTGCGGGCACCGGCGCGGGTGACTGGACCTGCGCCGCCCAGAGCTGCACCTCGACCGCGGGCCTGGCCGTGGGCGCCAGCCGCCGGATCACGGTCAGGGCCAAGGTCACGCTGGCTTCGGGCCATCTGGACTTCACCAATAACGCCTCCGCTGGCGTGATCGGCCGGGACAATGCATCGGCCACCACCTCCGCGACCGTCACCGTGTCTGCCGACAAGGTGGATGTGGGCATCGTCAAGAGCGTGGTCAGCCCCGTGCCGCCGGCTGCCATCAAGAGCGGTGAGGAGGTCACCTACCAGCTGGTGGTGAAGAACCACTCGGCCAGCACGACGGTGACGAATGTCCGCGTGCGCGACGCGCTGCAGTCCCTGGTCAAGCAGACCGACGGCGTGCGCATCGTGGGCGGCAACCCGGTGGACGAGGCCGGCAATCCCGTGCCGTACACCTACCCGGGCGGCGGCTTTGTCTCCAGCCGCATCGTCTCCGGCGCCAACGCCAGCTGCGGCACTCCTTCGGGCGGCGTCAACAGCGAGACGCGCGATCTGACCTGCGACATCACCTCCATGGCCCCGGAGGCCGAGGTGGTGATCGAGGTCAAGATCCGCCCCAAGCGCGCCACCACCGGCACCTATGCCAACGCGGCCTCGGCCCAGTCCCTGGACATCCATGACGCCGATCCCGGCAACGATTCCTCGACGGCCAGCATCACCGTGCAGGCCATCGCGGAAATCGCCGCGCAAAAGCAGGTCTCGCCCAAGGTGGCGGCTGCGGGCGAGCCGCTGACCTATACGGTCACGGTGCCCAACTACGGCCCCTCGTCGGCCGCCAATGTCACGCTCAAGGACGTGCTGCCTGCAGACGCCATCTTCATCGGCACGCCCACGGTCTCCGGCGGCGGCACCTGCACTCCGGCTGCCACCGATGGCGTGCAGGGCGGAACGCTGGAGTGCGCCTGGGCCAATCCGCTGCCCACAGGCGCGCAGTACACCGTGACCTACAAGATGCGCTCGCGCGGCGATCTGGCGGCTGACACGGAGATCCTCAACACGGTCGCCGTCGACACCACCACCGAGGAACTGACCAAGGCCAACAACCAGGCCGAGGCCAAGGCCCGGCTCAAGCGTGCCGAGCTGGATGTGAACATCAGCATGCGCCACACGGCGGACGGCCTGGTGCTGGGTGAGGACACCGAATACACCATCACGGTGACCAACTCCGGCCCCTCCTACGCCACCCAGGTGGTCGTGACCGACAAGTTCCCCGCATCGGGCTCCACGGCCACCTTCAGCTACCAGAACGGCCTGGCGCTGGCCGGCATTCCCGGCGCCTCCGCATCCTGGTGCGGCGTGCAGCCGGCGCTGAACGCGACCAGCGGGCCTCTGCAGTGCACCATCCCCTCGCTGGCGCCGGGCCAGAGCATGACCATCAAGTTCAAGATGCGTGCACAGACCCTGCCCGACAAGGCTTCGGGCGGCACCATCTACCACGAGGCCTCGGTCAAGCCCTTCGAGACGGAATGGCTGAGCAATGGCGGCGATGTGATCGTCAACAACATCACCACCGACCGCACCTCCACCAGCCGCCAGGGCAATGCCGTGGACCTGGGGATCGGCAAGCAGGGCCCCGCCGGCCCGCTGGACGATGGCGACACGGCCAGCTACACGCTGACCGTCACCAACTACGGCCGCGATCCGCAGTCGCCCGCGGGCGGCTCGGTGACCGACGTGCTGCCCGCCGGGCTGGAGTTCGTCTCGGCCTCGGCAGGCTGCAGCTATGCCAGCGGCACGCGCACCGTGACCTGCAGCGTGCCGCAGCTGGCCCAGGGCGGCACGGCCGTCTTCACGCTGGAGACCAAGCTGGACAAGCCCTACAAGGGCGCCCGCCCGCTGGTCAACTCGGCAACGGTCTCGGTGCCCGGTGACGGCAATCCCGACAACGACAAGAGCACGACCACCACGCCGCTCAAGCCGGGGCCGGGCGGCACGGCCAGCATTCCCACGCTGTCGCAGTGGGGCCTGATGCTGATGTCGTCCCTGCTGGCGCTGATGGCACTGGGGACCATGCGCAGGCGCGAGCGTCGGTGATGCGCCCGTGACGACAAGGGCCGGTGGCGTGATTCACGCACCGGCCTTTGTCGTCTTTGAGCGGTCCGAAGATAATGCGAGCCTATAGAGGGACACTGTTTCGCAACCGCCAGGTCGCAAGCCCGGCAACCAACACTCCAAGACCTGCCATGCTGCGTTTCTTTCTGATCTTTCTGGCCATCCAGCTGACGATGTTCGGGCTGAACCTGCTCAGTTGGGTGCAGCAGCACATCGTGCTGCCCTGGACGGCCTTCCTGGCGCACATCTGCGCCTCGCTGGTGACCTGGTTCGACAGCACGGCCTCGGCCACGGGCAAGGTGCTGTGGAACACGGCCACGGGCTTCGGCGTCTCCATCGAGGCCGGCTGCAACGGCCTGGAGGCCTACATCGTGCTGTTTGCCGCCGTGATGGCCTTCCCCTCGTCATGGCGCCAGAAGCTGGCGGGCCTGCTGGCCGGCTTCGTGGCCGTGCAGGCCATCAACGTGCTGCGCGTCATCAGCCTGTTCTACCTGGGCCAGTGGAGCACCACGGCCTTCAACTTCGCGCATGAGTACCTCTGGCAGGCGCTGATCATGCTGGACGTGCTGGTGTTCTGGCTGCTGTGGGTGCGCTGGAGCGGCCGCAAGGCGCCGTCGCAGGATGACGGCGGCCAGCCGCCGCTGCCGCCCGCCGCTGCAGCTTCCGCCGCCGTGGCCGCCTGAGGAGCAGGCCATGATCGGACGCAATCCCATCTCGCGCTTCGCGGCCCTGGCCATGGGCGGCATCGTGGTGCTGACCCTGGCCTGGACGCTGGCGGCCGGCTGGCTGGCCGTGCCGGTGTCCGGCATGAGCAAGTGGGTGCTGGAGAACGCCGCCAACGGCTGGGTGCAGCGCGTGGACCTGGAGACGCCCCGCAACCTGGTCGTCAATTCCTCGGTCCAGGTCTCCAACGAGCAGACCGGCTGGCGCCGCGCCGAGGCCATCGTCGAGGTCGATCCCGCCCGCTACGGCTACGGCCTGCCGGTGCTGGTGGCCATGCTGCTGGCGGCCTGGGGGCCGGGCCGGTGGTGGCGCATCCTGGTGGGCTATGTGGCGCTGCTGCCCTTGCAGACCTTCAGCGTGGTCTCGCAGGTGCTGATGCAGCTGTGCCTTGCGGCGCGGCTCGACCTCAACGTGCTGGGCATACAGACATGGCAGCTGGAGGCCATCGTCTACGCCTACCAGATGGGCGGGCTGATGGTGCCCACGCTGTGCCCGGTGCTGCTGTGGCTGGCGCTGGACATGGGCTTTGTGCGCCGCGTGCTGCTGCCGGCCTGGAACCGCAGCCGGGCGCCTGCCGCCGCGCCCCAGCCCATGGTGGCGCCCAAGCCCTCGGCCTGGCGCCAGACCGATGGCGCCGCCACCTCCACCGGCCACCCGCTGGTGTCTTCCAGCAGCGCGGCCACCCTGCCCAAGGCCAAGGCCACCAGCGGCACGCCGCAGCGCTGAAGGCCGTGCGCGGCCGTCTTCAGGCCTGAGCGGGCATGGGCGGCAGCAGGCCGCGCTCGGTGATGAAGTCGATCACCTCGCGCAGGCCCTTGCCGCTTTTCACGCTGCCCATCACATAGGGCTTGTGGGCGCGCATGCGCTGCGTGTCGGCTTCCATGATGGACAGGTTGGCGCCCACGTAGGGCGCCAGGTCGGTCTTGTTGACCACCAGCAGATCGCTCTTGGTGATGCCGGGGCCGCCCTTGCGCGGAATTTTCTCGCCGCCGGCCACGTCGATCACGTAGATGGTCAGGTCCGACAGCTCGGGGCTGAAGGTGGCGGCCAGGTTGTCGCCGCCGCTTTCGATGAAGACGATGTCCGCCTCGGGAAACTGGCGCAGCATGCGGTCCACGGCCTCGAGGTTGATGGAGGCGTCCTCGCGGATGGCCGTGTGCGGGCAGCCGCCGGTCTCCACGCCCATGATGCGCTCGGGCGGCAGGGCCTCGGCCACCGTCAGCAGGCGCTGGTCTTCCTTGGTGTAGATGTCGTTGGTGATGACCACCAGGTCGTAGTGGGCGCGCATGGCCTTGCACAGCATCTCCAGCAGCGTGGTCTTGCCGGAGCCGACCGGGCCGCCGATGCCGACGCGCAGCGGGGGGAGTTTCTTGGTGCGGGTGTTCATGGTGGACTTGGGGTGAGTGATCAGGACCGGAAGAGCCGGGAGTACTGGTGTTCGTGCCGCGCCTGCAGCACGCTCCATTGGGGCAGCATGGTGTCCAGCCGGGGCGGCGCCTCGCTGGCGCGGCGGCGTGCCTCGCCCACGACCTGCTCCAGCAGCGGATGCAGGGCCAGCAGCAGGCTCTGGCCCGCCACCTGGCCCAGTGGCACGGCCTTGATGGCGGCGGCCACCTGGTTCTCCAGCCAGGCAAAGCCATAGGCCAGCAGGGCATGGTCCTCGTCGGCATCCACGGCGGCGCAGGCGCAGGCAAAGGCCGTGGGATAGGCCAGGCCAGGGGTGTCCACCAGCGCGCCCAGTTGTGCGATGCGGGGCGCAAAGGCCTCGCCGCCCCAGGGCACGGAGCGCAGCAGGCTGTGCAGCGACCAGCCCATCTGCAGCGTCTCGGCACGGGCCTCACGGCTGTCGCGGCTGGCAATGAACCATTGGTTCCATTCGTGCACTGCCCCTTCGTCGCCTGCGCTCCAGGCCCGGCGCAGCAGCAGCCACAGCGGCGCCTCGCAGCGTGCAAAGCCGTGGGCCAGCGCATCGGCAATCCAGGTGCGCGCCGTGCCGGCGTCCGTGACCAGGCCGTGCTCGATGGCGGCCTCCAGCCCCTGCGAATAGCTGAAGCCGCCCACGGGCAGCTGGGGCGATGCCAGGTGCAGCAGGGCGCACAGCCCCTGTATCGACAGGTCAGCCATGCGGATGGTCGTGGCCGTGCCCGTGTCCGCAGCAGCCTTTGTGATCATGGTCATGGCTGTGGTCGTGGCCATGTTCATGCCCGTGGGAATGATCGTGTGAATGGCCGTGTGCGTGCCCATGGTCATGCAGCGCATACACGCTCTGCGCCAGTGCCTGGTCCTCGGCAAAGCTGGCGTCATGGCCGTGGCGGTGGCCGCCGCCATAGGCGCCGGCCTCGGGCTCGAAGGGCGCATCCACCAGGGCCACCTGCGCACCCAGGCGCAGCAGCATGTCGTGCAGCACGGGGTCGTTTTCCAGGTGCAGGTGCGTGGGCGTGACCTCCACCGGGATATGCCGGTTGCCCAAGTGGTAGGCCGCACGCAGCAGGCCCAGCGGCGTGGCCGCCGTCACGCGCAACACCGCCTGGGGCGCCGCGCGCACGGCGACCAGGCTGCCATCCTCGGCCACCAGCACGTCGCCGCCGCGCAGCACGCTGCCGCGCGCCAGCACCACGGCCAGCTCGCGCCCCGTGGAGTCGATGGCCGCAAAGCGGCTCTTCTGGCGCATGTCCCAGTCCAGTTCCAGCGTGGCGGCGCGCCTGACCAGCACGGCGGCAAGGCCCCCGCCCTGGGGCATGTGTTTGTTGACGGTGAGCATGAATTGTTTCGTATTAACGTTCGTTATAACATTGCGAGGTCAATGACTTCCCTGGAGATTCCATCATGACCACTCTCAAACTCACCCAGGTCGGCAATTCCGTGGGCTTGATCCTGCCCAAGGAGATTCTGGCGAAGCTGAACCTGGGCAAAGGCGACACGGTGTATCTGACCGAGGTCGCCGACGGTGGCATCAAGCTTTCTCCGTATGACGAGGACTTCGGGCAGCAGATGGATGCAGCGCGCCTGATCATGAAAAAGCGGCGTGGTGTTTTGCGTGAGCTGGCGAAATGACCGGGAACATGCAGGTTTGGGTCTGGCTCAGCGAGGCCGTCATGCTGGCTGTTCACGAAGAGCAACTGACCGAGCATGGTGGCCCGGCGGGCGTGCGTGATGCCGGGTTGCTGGCATCCGCCCTGGCCAGGCCACGCCATCTGGCCGCTTATGGGGCGCCTGATGCGGCCGAGCTGGCAGCCAGCTATGGCTTTGGCATCGCGCGCAACCATCCCTTTGTGGATGGCAATAAACGCACAGCCTTTGTGGCGACCGAGCTGTTTCTCCATCTCAATGGCTGGGAATTGACGGCGGGTGACGAGTCTTGTGTGCTGACCATGGTGGCCTTGGCCGCAGGCGAACTGGACGAGGCCGGGTTCGCCCTCTGGATACGTGAGCACGGTGCGCCCTTGCCCCGCTGACCCCATTGCTCCCCCTTAAAAAAGAAAATACCGCTGCGCCATCGGCAGCTCGGTGGCGGGCTCGCAGGTCAGCAGCTGGCCGTCGGCCACGACCTGGTAGGTCTCGGGATCGACGCTGATGTCGGGTTGCCAGTCGTTGTGCACCATGTCGCGCTTGCTGACGCTGCGGCAGTTTTCCACGGCCACGGTGCGCTTGCGCAGGCCGTAGCGGTCGGCCACGCCGGCCTGCTGGGCGGCCTGCGAGACGAAGGTCAGGCTGGCCGCCGCCACGCCGCTGCCCTGGCCCGCGAACATGGGGCGGTAGTGCACGGGCTGGGGCGTGGGGATGCTGGCGTTGGGGTCGCCCATGGCGGCGCTGGCGATGCTGCCGCCCTTGAGGATGAGGCTGGGCTTGACGCCGAAGAACGCAGGCCGCCACAGCACCAGGTCGGCCAGCTTGCCGACCTCGACCGAGCCCACGACATGGGCGATGCCATGCGTGCGTGCGGGGTTGATGGTGTACTTGGCCACGTAGCGCTTGACACGGAAGTTGTCGTGGCGCGCGTTGTCGCCCGGCAGGCTGCCGCGCTGGACCTTCATCTTGTGCGCGGTCTGCCAGGTGCGCAGCACGACCTCGCCCACGCGGCCCATGGCCTGGCTGTCGCTGGAGATCATGGAGAAGGCGCCCAGGTCGTGCAGCACGTCCTCGGCGGCGATGGTTTCGCGGCGGATGCGGCTTTCGGCGAAGGCGATGTCCTCGGCAATCGAGGCGTCCAGGTGGTGGCAGACCATGAGCATGTCCAGGTGCTCGTCCAGCGTGTTCACCGTGTAGGGCCGCGTGGGGTTGGTGGACGAGGGCAGCACGTTGGCCTCGCCGCAGACCTTGATGATGTCGGGCGCGTGGCCGCCGCCCGCGCCTTCGGTGTGGTAGGTGTGGATGGTGCGGCCCTTGAAGGCGGCCACCGTGGCCTCGACGAAGCCGCCCTCGTTGAGCGTGTCGGTGTGGATGGCGACCTGGGTGTCGGTCTCGTCGGCCACGCCCAGGCAGCAGTCGATGGCGGCGGGCGTCGATCCCCAGTCCTCGTGCAGCTTCAGGCCGATGGCGCCTGCCGCGATCTGCTCGCGCAGCGGCGCGGCCTGGCTGGCGTTGCCCTTGCCCAGCAGGCCGATGTTCATGGGGTAGCCGTCCACGGCCTGCAGCATGCGCTCCATGTGCCAGGGACCGGGCGTGACCGTGGTGGCGAAGGTGCCCGTGGCCGGGCCCGTGCCGCCGCCGATCATGGTGGTCACGCCGCTGGTCAGCGCCTCGTCGATCTGCTGCGGGCAGATGAAGTGGATGTGCGTGTCGATGCCGCCGGCCGTGACGATCATGCCCTCGCCCGCAATGATCTCGGTGCCGGGGCCGATGACGATGGTCACGCCCGGCTGCATGTCCGGATTGCCGGCCTTGCCTATGCCTGCGATCAGCCCGTTCTTGATGGCGATGTCGGCCTTGACGATGCCCCAGTGGTCGATGATCACGGCATTGGTGATGACGGTGTCGGCGCAGTCGGCGGCCATGCGCTGGCTCTGGCCCATGCCGTCGCGGATGACCTTGCCGCCGCCGAACTTGACCTCTTCGCCGTAGATCGTGTGGTCCTTCTCGATCTCGATGACCAGGGCCGTGTCGGCCAGCCGCAGGCGGTCGCCCACGGTGGGGCCGAACATCTCGGCATAGGCCTGGCGCGTGATGCTTGCCATGAATGTTCCCTTTCAGAGAGGTCCCGTCACCTTGGCGTTGAAGCCATAGATGATGCGGTCGCCGGAGATTTCCACCAGTTCCACCGTGCGTTCCTGGCCCGGCTCGAAGCGCACGGCCGTGCCGGCCGCGATGTTCAGCCGCCAGCCGCGTGCGGCGGCGCGGTCGAAGTGCAGGGCCTCGTTGACCTCGAAGAAATGAAAGTGCGAGCCCACCTGCACCGGCCGGTCGCCGGTGTTGGTGACCGTGAGGGTCTGCACCGGCCGGCCTGCGTTCAGCAGGATCTCGCCGGGCTCGGCCAGCAGTTCGCCGGGGATGATGCGCTCGGTCATGTGCGGCTCCCGCGTTCAGCCCGCCAGGGCTGCTGCGCCATAGCCCATGGCGGCCACGCCGGCCAGGCGTGCGGCCCAGGTCGATGCCGTGCCGCCGCGCATGGCCCGGCCAAAGGCCACGCCCAGGGCATGCAGCACCAGCGTGGTGGCGACCATGCCCGCCATGTAGGCCCAGAACACGGCTGCGGGCAGCGCGTGGGGGAAGACCTCGCCATGCGCGTATCCGTGGAACAGCGCGAAGGCGCCGGCCAGCACCATGGCCAGGGCCACGGGCAGGCGGCGCTGGGCCACCAGCAGCAGGCCGAAGGCCAGCAGCGAGGCGGCCACCATGGGCTCCACGGCCGGCAGCTCCAGCGGGGTCTGCGTCAGCGCCAGGCCCAGCGCCATGCATGCGGCAAAGGCCACGGGCGGCAGCCACTGGCGCTTGAGCATCAGCCCGCACCACAGGCCCAGCGCCAGCATGGCCAGCAGATGGTCCAGGCCCGCAATGGGATGGGACAGCCCGGCCATCAGGGCCTGCATGGCGCCGTCGCCGGCATGCAGGTGGGCGCCGGCCCCCGTATGGGCGCTGGCAGCCGTGGCGGCGGCCAGCAGGGCCGGGGCGAGCAGGTAGTTGAAAGTGTTGCGGAATCTGAACATGGAGATCTCCTTGATCGCTATCGAGACTGGATCTGCCCACGGCACAAGCGGATGCAGCGGGCTGGTTGGGGGTGCCCAGCAAGGGCCTAAGCTGGCCGCGCCGCCCCGCAGCGATGGCGCCGTCCCCCTTGGGGGAAGCGGCGTAGCCGCTCAGGGGGTCAAACTATTGGGTGATGAACGGTGACCAGCTTGGTGCCGTCCGGGAAAGTGGCTTCGACCTGGATGTCCGGGATCATTTCTGGAATGCCCTCCATCACATCGGCGCGCGTCAGCACCGTGGTGCCCAGGTGCATGAGCTCGGCCACGGTCCTGCCGTCGCGCGCCCACTCCAGCACGGCAGCGCTGATCAGCGCCACGGCCTCGGGGTAGTTGAGCTTCAGGCCGCGCGCCTTGCGCCGCTCGGCCACCAAAGCTGCGGTGAACAGCAGCAGCTTGTCTTTTTCACGCGGGGTGAGTTCCATGGATGAGTCTCCGTTGATCAGGTGGCCCAGAGGCGGGGAGGGCGGGCAGGCATGTCCAGCAGTGCGGGGCGCAGCAGGCGCCAGCCTTCATGCAGCACGGCCCGTGCCGCCTCCATGCGGCGGGCAAGCACGCGCAGCAGCAGCACCGAGGGCGCGCCGCCCTGGCCGGCCAGCAGGCTGGCGCCGGCGCGCACTTCATCGCTCCAGGGCAGGCTGGCGGCCAGTTGCTCGCTCAATGGCTCCATGGCCGCCAGGGGTTCCGGGGCCACGGCCCAGAGGCTGGCCTGTATGGGCAAGCCTGCCCAGGCAACCGGGCTGGACAGCAGGGCATGGCCGCAGTGCAGCTCGCCCTGTTCCAGCCACAGTGGCAGGCCCGCATGGGTCAGCCGGTTGTGAAGCTGCAGCCGCGCAGGCGGTGCGTCGGCATGGTTCCAGTGCTCGCCTGCGCCATAGCGGCCCAGCACCGTGGCGTCCCAGCCGATGGCGCGCGCACCCGGGGCAAGCTCCAGGTCCAGCGCCATGGTGGCGTCGGTACCGGCAAACAGCATGTTTTCCTGCGGCAGCCATTCCAGGATGGCGCCTTCTTCCACGCGCAGCCGCACGCGCTGCGCGGCCGGGCGGCCCTGGGACTTGTACCAGCGCGTGGCGCCCGGTGTGGTCAGCAGGGCGTGGGCGCCGGGCTCCACGGTCACATCGATCTGCAACTGGTCGCCGCCGGCCACGCCGCCGGGCGGGTGCAGCAGCACGGCATGGCAGATGCCGGGGCCTTCGGGGTGCAGCGGTTTTTGCACGCGCAGCGGGCCGCTGTGGCGTGCGTGGGAAAGCACGCTGCCCTGGCCGGCGCGGTGCCCGAAGCGCAGGTCCAGCATGGCCTGCCAGCCCGAGGCGCAAGCGGGCACGGCGGTGATCGGTAGCGCTGCGGACATGGGCGTGACGGGCGGTACAGGGCGTGGTGGTTGTAACGGCCTTTGTCATGCATTTAGCGTGCCAATCCGGTGCAGTGGCGGTTGCGCCATGCTGGTGCGCTGGCGCATCGGATTGGTGCGTTTCCTGCATGGCAAGGCGCGCAAGACGGCACGTTTGCAGTGCATTCTTGCGCAGCGTGCCGCAGGCTGGTGCTCTTTCTTACGCGCGGCCCTGTTGTCGATCTGCCTGGCCTGCCTGGCGCGCGAGGGACCTGTCCCAGGCCACGACGGCCAGCGTGGCCAGGCTCAGAATCAGGCCCGCCACGCTGGCACCTGTCCATCCCCAGTGCAGCCAGACTGCCGAGCCCACAGCCGAGCCTGCCGAGGCGCCGATGAAATAGCCCGTCATATAGACCGCATTGATGCGCGAGCGCGCCAAGGGTGCCAGCGCGTAGATCACGTTCTGGTTGCTGATGTGCAGGGCCTGCAGCGCAGCATCGACGATGAGCAACCCCGCCAGAAACCACCACAGGCTGGTGCCGCCCAGCCACAGCGCCCCCCAGCCCGCCAGCATGAGCAGGCCGCCGGCCAGCGTGGTGCGCTGCTCCAGCCCCCGGTCGGCCAGACGGCCGGCCATGTTGGCCATGAGGGCGCCGGCCACGCCGACCAGGCCGATGAGGCCGATCTGCGCATCGCCAAACCCGTAGCCCGGCCCGGCCAGCAGCAGTGCCATGGTCGAGAACAGCACGCTCACCGTGGCAAAGCCCATGCCGCCGATCAGCGCCCGGCTGCGCAGGCGCGGCTGCTCGCGCGCCAGCGTGAGCAGGGAGCGCATCACCGCGCCATAGCCGATGCGCTGGGCCGGCTGCGCCAGCGGCAGCGCGCGCCGCAGCAGCAGGGCCACGCCGGCCGTGGCCAGGGCACCGACCCAGTACACGGCATTCCAGCCGCCCAGGTCCGAGAGCACGCCGGCCACGCTGCGCGAGGCCAGGATGCCGATCAGCAGCCCGCTCATGACCAGGCCCACGGCGCGCCCGCTGGCGCCGGGCGCCGCAAAGCTGGCCGCCATGGGCACCAGCACCTGGGCCGCGACCGAGAACAGCCCGGTCATCAGCGTGCCCGCCGCCAGCAGGGTGAAGCTGTGCGCCATGCCGCTGGCCAGCATGCCCAGCGCGGCCAGCAGCATCAGGCCCAGCACCAGGCGGCGGCGTTCCAGCATGTCGCCCAGGGGCACGAGCAGCAGCAGTCCCAGCGCATAGGAGACCTGGGCCATGGTCACCGTCAGCGAGGCACGCGCCTCGCTGATGCCCAGGTCGATGGCGATGGAGTGCAGCAGCGGCTGGTTGAAGTAGTTGGCGCCCGCGCACAGGCCGCAGGCCGTGGCCATGAGCAGCAGGGTGCTCTGGGGCAGCACGGGCGCGGCGGTGGCCTGCATGGGCGGCGAGGGCAGGGCGGGGGCCGGGGAGGATCTGTTCATCGGACGAATGCCTGTGGTATCTGCTGATGGGTGGCAAGCGGATGGCTCAGACCCACAGCGGCGGCCGCGCCGGCTGGGCGGTGGCGGGCAGTGCGGCCACGGCATCGACCTCGATCAGCATGCCGGGCAGGGCCAGCCGGGGCACGGGGATCAGGGTGCAGGCCGGAAAGCGCGGCAGGGTATTGCCGGGGGCGCCATCGCCGGGGGCACCGTCGCTCCAATGCAGGCGCACGGCGGCCTGCCAGTCGTTGAAGCGGGCCTCCGAGTGGTCCACGATGAGCAGGGTCAGCTTGACCACCTGGCCCATGTCCGCGCCCGCCGCCTGCAGCGCCAGCTTGAGGTTGGACAGGGCCTGCTGCGCCTGGGCCGCGAAGCTGTCGGGCAAGTCGCCCGCCTGGTTCTCGCCGCCCTGGCCCGAGACGAAGGCCCATTGCGCCGGCCCGTGCACGGTGACCACATGCGTGTAGCCGTTGGGCGTGGCGTCGTATAGGCCGGCGGGCTGCAGATGGTGCAGTTGCGGGGCCGTGGAAGCGGCGGGCTGTGCCGAGGCGGCTGGAAGTGCGTCGTGTTGCATGGTGGGCCTGGAGTCCGAAAGTGCGCCGGCTGGACCGGCGAGGCTTGCCAGTGTGAAACCTCAACCAAAGTTGAGGTCAAATGCAGGCCTGCTTGGACCTATTTTTCCTGCGCCTATTTTCCTGCTGCCATGAATCTGTCTTCTGCCGGTGTCACCGCGTCCGACCATGACGGGCCGGCCATCCTCTCCGTGGGCGAAGTGGCCCGGCGCAGTGGCATCACCGTCTCGGCCCTGCATTTCTACGAGCGCCAGGGGCTGATCGAGAGCTTGCGCACGCCCGGCAACCAGCGCCGCTATGCGCGTGCCGTGCTGCGGCGCGTGGCCGTCATCAGGGTGGCCCAGCGCATGGGCGTGCCGCTGGCCGAGATTGCCGAGGCGCTGCAGGAGCTGCCCAGCGGCCGCACGCCCACGCAGGCCGACTGGAGCGCGCTGTCCGCGCGCTGGCGCCATGCGCTGGATGCGCGCATCCAGGGGCTGACCCAGCTGCGCGACCAGATCGACGGCTGCATTGGCTGCGGCTGCCTGTCCCTCAAGGTCTGCCCGCTGCGCAATGACGGCGATTGCCTGGCCAAGGACGGGCCGGGGCCGCACTTTCGCTGAACAGCCTGCGCTTGGGCGTGAACAGGTCCTAGTGCTTGGGCATGGGCAGCGTGGGCGTGCGCGTGCACATCCAGCACAGCCAGCCGGCCAGCACGCCCATGACGATGCAGTAGGCGACCAGGGCCTCGGTGATGCCGATGTGGTCCGAAAGCCAGCCCAGGCCCAGGATGGGCACGATGGTGCCCAGGTAGCCGACCACCAGGTAGGTGGACAGCAGGCCCGTGCGCGTGGCCGGTGTCGAGACCTTGTTGACGATGGACATGCCCGCCAGGTTGCACAGGCCGTGGCCCGCCGCCGTGGCGATCACGCTGAGCGCGAACAGCAGGGCCGAGCCCGCAAAGCTGTTGACCAGCAGCAGGAGGTTGCAGGCCACCAGGCAGGCAAAGCCCAGAATGGCCGAGCCCTTGGTCGGGCGCGGGCGCGCCAGGTACTGGAAGCCCGCCGAGAGGAACAGGATCACGCCGATGGACAGGCCAGAAACGGCCGGCCCATGCCAGGGCACCATGCGCTGCATGAAGCTGGGCGCCAGCGATGCGAACAGGCTGAACATGCCGAAGGCGCAGAACGCACACATGCCGCCCAGCGCGTAGTGGCGCGCAAAGCGGCGCTCGGGCAGGGTGATGGTGGGCATGAAATCACGCCAGTGCAGCGCGCGTGCCTGGGTGGAGGCCAGCTCCGCCGGCTCGGCAATGCGCACCTGGTACAGCGCATAGACGGCCAGCAGGCCCAGCCCCAGCGACGGAATGTAGGCCGTGACCAGCGGCCAGGGCAGCCACTGCGCGATCAGCCCGCCCACCACGGGGCCCAGCCCGAAGCCGAAGGCAATGGTCAGGCTGGTCGTGGCCGCGGCGCGCTGCAGGTCGCCCCGGTTGTTGAGCCGGGTCATGCCCACCGAGGCCGAGGTGGTGATCAGCCCCGAAGCCACGCCGATCACCACGCGGCCCAGCGCAAAGCTGGGCACGTTCCAGGCCACGGTGGAGGCCAGCACGCCCAGCGTCATCAGGATCAGCCCGGCGCGCAGCACGGCGACAAAGCCGAAGCGGTCGGTCAGCCGGCCCAGGAACAGCAGGCTGGCCAGCGCGCCGAACATGTACGCCACGAAGATCTGCGTGATGTGGCTGGGCTGCAGCCCCCAGGCCTGCTGGTACAGCGGGTACAGCGGGCTGGCCAGGGCCGTGCCCATGACACCCACGCACATGGAAAAACACACCCACGCATAGGGCGGCCAACGGGTTTGCATAGAAAAAGGGAACGCGAAGAAGACGAAAGCGAGGGAAAGAGGCGCCGCGCAGGCCTTGCGCCCCGAGGCGCCGCGGCACTGTCCGGGAGCGCATGGAATCTGGAATGACCCGCAGGCCAATGGGTGAATTCTAAGAAACCCGCGTGTCCTGGGTGTTTCGCCGCCTCCGAGCCCCTGGCATGCACCCGGGCATACCGCTGGCATCGTGCGCCAGGCGGGCGGGTGTACCCTGTGGCCGTCCCTGTGTTTTCCCTTGTCCAGAGAGTCCGGCATGCCAGTTCCACCCACCGCCTTCATCACCTGCCCGCCATCGCGCAAGGCGGCTGGTGCCGCGCTTGCCGCCTGCGCGCTGCTGCTGGCCGGTTGCGGCTCGGTAGGCGGCGGCGTGGGCATAGGCATTCCCGTCGGCCCGGTATCGGTGGGCGTCGGGCTGGGCAGCGGCGGGCTGAGCGCCGGTGTCGGCACGGGCGTGGGGCCGCTGGGCGTTGGCGTGGGCGTCAACCAGAGCGGCCAGGTCCTGGGCAGCGCCGGCGTGGGCGCCTCCACGGGCGTGGGCGGCGCGCGGGTGGGTGTGGGCGTGGGCTCGTCCACCGTGCTGCACGACCCGCAGCGCTCCGCCACCCAAACACCTCAGGAGCCCTCACCTGCAGCGCCTTCCCAGACCCCCGCCGGCCAGCTGCAATGGCGCGACGCCAGCGGTCAGGTCGTACCGGCCTGCCGCGTCGACGGGCGTTGCTAACGCTCAAGCGTATGCGTCGCCCTGGAAGGTGCGCCTGGCCCAGCCTAGCGCAGCCGCCAGGGGGAGCTTCGGTTCACCCCGCCCAGACGATACGGTCCCGGCCCGCGTTCTTGGCGAGGTACAGGCGCCGGTCGGCATCGGCCAGCAATTGGTCGGCGCTGTTGTCGGGCGAAGGCGCCATGCTGGCCACACCCAGGCTGACGGTCAGCGCATGGCCCAGGGGCGATGCGGCGTGAGGCAGGTCCAGCGCCCTGAGCGCATCGACGATGCCCTGCGCAACCAGCACCGCGCCGTCCAGCGCCGTATGGGGCAGCAGGCAGACGAATTCCTCGCCGCCATAGCGCGCCAGCAGGTCGCCAGGCCGGTGCAGCGCGCCCTGTATGGCCTGGGACAGCTGGCTCAGGCATTCATCGCCGACCAGATGGCCGTAGTGGTCGTTGTAGGCCTTGAAGTGGTCCACATCGATCATCACCAGCGACAGCGGCTCGCCCAGCCGCTGCAGGCGCATGAACTCGCGCTCCAGCTGGGCGCCGAAAAAGCGCCGGTTGGCCGTGCCCGTCAGCCCGTCGCTGTGCGAGAGCAGCTGCAGCATCTTGCGCTGCTGTGCAATCTCCAGATGCGTGCGCACGCGCGCCTTGAGCACGGGCGGGCGAAAGGGCTTGGTCACGAAATCCACCGCGCCCAGGTTCAGTCCCAGTTCCTCGCAATGGGGCTCGGTCAGCGCCGTGAGAAAGATGACGGGGATGTGGGCGGTTTCCAGGTCCGCCTTCAGGCGCCGGCAGACCTCGAAGCCGTCCATCTCGGGCATGCGGATGTCCAGCAGGATGAGGTCGGGCAGGTACTGGCGGGCCAGGGTCAGCGCGTCCTCGCCCGTGTGGGCCATGAGCACGCTGCACAGATCCTTGATCACCTGGCAGATGATGGCGGCGTTGTCCGGGACGTCGTCCACCACAAGCACCTTCTGCCCGGCAGGCAAGGGCTGTAGCGGGTTGGGCAGCGTAGGGGGGAAGGCGGAGTAGGGCATGGCCGGTGGGATTTCGGGCCGAGAATACCCCGGAACCCGCAGCCCTGGATAGGGCGCAGGGGGTCTGGACAATTTGTAAAGATCTCTGTCTTCGGCAGGCAGGCGGCCCGGTGGCCTCAGGCGTATAGAGGCTCTTCCTGCATCGCCTCGATCTGCTCGTTGAGCATGTCCACCTGCCCGCGCCAGTAGTCGGGTGTGCCGAACCACGGGAAGTTGATGGCAAAGATCGGGTCGTCCTGGCGTCGCGCCAGCCAGGCGCTGTAGTGGATGAGGCGCAGCGTGCGCAGCGGCTCGATCAGGGCCAGCTCGCGTCGGTCGAAGGGGCGGAACTGCTCATAGCCATCCAGCAGGGCCCCCAGCTGGCGCGTGCGCTGGCTGCGGTCGCCCGACAGCAGCATCCACAGGTCCTGCACGGCCGGGCCCGTGCGCGCATCGTCCAGGTCCACGAAATGCGGGCCGCCATGGCCTTCGTCGTCCAGCGGCGTCCACAGCACGTTGCCGGGATGGCAGTCGCCGTGCAGGCGCAGCGTGCGCGCGCTGTGCAGGCCGAAGTGGCCGGCTGCGCTCAGGCCGTCGGCAGCGGGTGCCATCAGCTCAAGGGCGCGCTGGCAGGCGGCTTTCCAGGTGGATTCCACCTCCAGCGGAATCATTTTCCGGTCCAGCAGCCATTGCATGGAGTCGTGGCCGAAGGTGGCCAGGTCCAGCGCGGGCCGGTGCACAAACGGGCGGGCTTCGCCCACGGTGTGGATGCGGGCCAGGAAGCGCCCGGTCCACTCCAGCACCTCGAAATCGTCCAGCTCGGGCGGGCGGCCACCGCGCCACGGGCTGACCGAGAAATCAAAGCCCGCATAGCTGTGCAGCGTGGCACCTTCCAGCACCAGCGGGGGCACGGCAGGCACTTCGGCGGCCGTCAGCTCGGCGCTGAAGGCGTGCTCCTCCAGGATCTGATCGCGGCTCCAGCGGCCCGGGCGGTAGAACTTCAGCACCACGCGTTCGCCGTCCTCCAGCACGGCCTGGTAGACGCGGTTTTCGTAGGAGGCCAGGGCCGTGAGCCGGCCATCGCCCCACAGGCCGACCGAGGCCAGTGCGTCGAGCACGGCGTCGGGCGTAAGCCGGGCATAGGCGTGCGAACCGGCATCGGGGACGGCACTCAGATCAGGATCGTATGGTGTGGCAGACATGGGGCGATTGTCGCCGGGCTGGCTTAAGCTTTGCGTCCGCCCGACAACGCCGATCCGCCCGCCGTGCCGCTGCTGCCCCACTTCCTGCAATCCCATGCCATCGCCAGTGCGGCCGGGCCATCCGACGACTGGAGCGCCTGGCACCTCGGCCGTGGCCGCTATGCGGTCTGGGTGGTGACGATGCAGGCGCTGACCCCGCCTGTGCGCGACGCCGTGCAAGCCGCCTGTGCGCAGGCACGCCGCTGGCTGGGCGCGGCGCTGGTCCCGCACTGCCAGCGGCAACTGCACGTGACCCTGGCCACCGCGGGCTTTCTGGATGGCGGTGCGCAACTGCCGCAGGCCTACGGCGCGGCGCAACTGTCGCGCGACCTGCTCGCGCTGCAGCACCTGCCGGCCGCGCCGCTGCAGCTGGAGTTCGGTGGCTGGGGAAGTTTCGAGATGGCGCCCTACCTTCAGGTGCGCGACGGCAGGCCGGACGGCTGCACGCTGCATGGACTGCATGGCGTGCTCGCGCAGACAGGGCCAGGGCTGGCGCTGACCGAGGCGATGCGCCCCTACGTGCCCCATGTGACGCTGGGCGCCTGGAGCGCTGCCTGGCCCCGTGACCAGGTGCTGCAATGGATGAGCGGCCTGCCAATGCAGGAGCACTGGCAGGCCGCCGTGGGCGAGATCGCGCTGGTCAGCTATGCAGCCGATGTGCTGCACGGGCCGTTGACCTGCCACGCCCGCTACGACCTCCTGCGCCGCAGGTTGCACTGGCTGCAGAGGCCGGACTGGGCCTGATCAGGCCAGGGTGATCTGCACGTCGATGTTGCCGCGCGTGGCGTTGGAGTAGGGGCAGACCTGGTGGGCCGCGTCCACCAGGGCCTGGGCGGCGGCCCTGTCCATGCCGGGCAGGCTGACCTTCAGGCGCGCGGCGATGCCGTAGGCGTTGGGGATGGTGCCCAGGTCCACTTCGGCGTCGATGGCCAGGTCCTGGGGCAGGCTGATCTTCTGCTTGCCGGCCACGGCCTTGATGGCGCCGATGAAGCAGGCCGAGTAGCCGGCGGCGAACAGTTGCTCGGGGTTGGTGCCCGTGCCGCTGGTGCCCGGCGAGGACAGGGTCACATCCAGGCGTCCGTCATCGGTGCGCGAGGCGCCGTCGCGGCCGCCGGTGGTGTGGGCACGTGCGGTGTACAGGACTTTTTCGAGCTGGGCCATGGTGTCTTCCTTTTGCAAAGTTGTCCGGCGGTGCGGACGGGTGGAGGAAATCGTCTGTGGGTGGTCGTCAATCGCTGCGGCGCGGCACCAGTCGCTGGCGCAGCGCGCCCAGTTGCTGCGTCAGCGCCTGCAACTCGGGCAGCGTGCACTGCGTGCTCTGCAGCACGCAGGCGGGAATCTTTTCAGCCGCATCGCGCAGTGCCCGGCCTTGCGGCGTGAGCGTGATGCGCACGCGCCTCTCGTCATGCGCATCGCGCACCCGCTCCAGCAGGCCCGCGCCTTCCAGGCGCTTGAGCAACGGGGTCAGCGTGCCCGAATCCAGATACAGCTGTTCGCCGATCTCGGACACGGTCAGGCCGTCGCGCTCCCACAGCACCAGCATCACCAGGTACTGCGGATAGGTCAGGCCGATGCCATCGAGCAGGGGCTTGTACAGCTTGGTCATGGCCAGCGATGCCGAGTACAGCGCGAAGCAGACCTGGTTGTCCAGGCACAGAAGCTCGGAGCTGTCGAGAGGAAGGGGGTGGCTGCTGGGCATGGGTTAAATTATTGCTGTCAATTAAATTGTGCACAACTTAATTTGAAAAACCCCTTCGGATCGGAAGGTGAAGATCCGCAGGGGTCGAGGGACCGAGGGGGCCTATCGGCCCGTGAAGCGCGCGGGGCGTTTTTCGATGAAGGAGCGCACGCCCTCGGCCGCATCCTCGCTGCTGGCCAGGCGCTGCTGCACGGGAATGAAGTCGGCCACGGCGGCGGCCTGGCCCAGCTCGATGGCCTTGAGCACATTGAGCCGCGTGGCCACCACGGCCTGCGGGGCCTGGGCGGCAATGCGCTCGGCAATGCGCAGCGCCTCGGCCAGCTCCTCGCCGGCCGGCACCACCTTCTGCACGAAGTTCAGGCGATAGGCCTCGGCGCTGTCGAATTCGTCGGCCGTCAGCAGGTGCAGCATGGCATTGCCCACGCCCGCACGTTCGGCCATGCGCAGCGTGGCGCCGCCCGTGGGCATGATGCAGCGCTGCACCTCCAGCTGGGAAAAGCGGCAGTCGTCGGCCGCGACCACGATGTCGGCGCCCAGCATCAGCTCGATGCCCACCGTGAAGCAAATGCCCTTGACCGCCACCACCATGGGCTTGGCGCGGCGCCGGTAGCCGACCAGGCCGTAGTCGTGCGGCTCCACCAGGCCTTGCGGGATGGCCTTCCTGCCCGAGCGCAGGTACTCCGCCATCACCGGCAGGTCCAGCCCCGCCGTGAAATGGCTGCCGAACGCATGCAGCACGCCCACGCGCAACTCTGGATCGTCGTCCAGGCGCGTATAGGCCTCGGCCAGTTGCTGGAACATGGGCGGCGTCCAGCCGTTGCGCTTGGCGGGGCGGTTGATGCCGATCAGCAGCACATGGCCGCGCACTTCGCAGCTGATGCAGCCTTCGGGCGGCGGGGTGGGGGTGTTGATGTCCATGGTTGTCTCCTGCGCATGGACCTTAGAGCAGGCCGCTGGAGGGCGCAGTCGCGCAGAAGACGGCCGGCCCGTGCGGGCCGGCAGGCAAAGGCCGTGTATCAGTAGCTGTACACGCCGCGGCCCGTCTTGCGGCCCAGGCGGCCGGCGGCCACCATTTCCTTGAGCAGGGGGCAGGGACGGTACTTGCTGTCGCCGAATTCCTTGAGGTAGACCTCCATCACGGCCAGGCACACGTCCAGGCCGATCATGTCGGCCAGGGCCAGCGGGCCGATGGGCTGGTTGCAGCCCAGCTTCATGCCGGCGTCGATGTCCTCGGCCGATGCCAGGCCTTCGGCCAGCACGAAGAAGGCCTCGTTGATCATGGGCACCAGGATGCGGTTGACCACGAAGCCGGGGGCATTCTTCACGGTGATGGGGCTCTTGCCCAGGCGCTCGGACAGTTCCTTGACCGTGGCGTGCGTCTCGTCGCTGGTCTGCAGGCCGACGATGATCTCCACCAGCGCCATCATGGGCACGGGGTTGAAGAAGTGCATGCCGATGAACTTGTCGGCACGGCCCGTCACGGCGGCCAGCTGGGTGATGGAGATGGACGAGGTGTTGGTGGCGACGATGACGTCGGCATCCAGCAGGGCGTCCAGCTGCTTGAGGATCTTGACCTTGAGCTCGTAGTTCTCGGTGGCGGCCTCGATGACCAGCTGCGCGCCCTTGAGCGCCGCGTAGTCGGTCGATGTCTTGATGCGGGCCAGGGCGGCGGCCTTGTCGGCCTCGGTCAGCTTTTCCTTCTTGATCAGGCGGTCCAGGCTGCCCGAGACGGTGGCCACGCCCTTCTGGACGGCGGCATCGGAGATGTCCACCATGACCACGTCGATGCCCGATACCGCGCAGGCCTGCGCGATGCCGTTGCCCATGGTGCCTGCGCCGATGATGCCTACGGTTTGAATTGCCATGACTGTCAGTCTCCTCAAACGAACAAAGTGAATGCGAACGTGAATGCGATCCAGCGATCGTAGCGGGATTCGGAGCATCCACCGGGTTTGCCCCGGCTTGCGGCGCCGCGCAGGCGACTGCAACAGTGGATGGCTACACCGCAGGGGAGGGGGAGGCATGCTGGACTACATCGTGATCGGAGGCGGCTCGGCGGGCTCGGTGCTGGCCGGGCGGCTCAGCGAGGATGCGCAGACGCAGGTGGCGCTGCTGGAGGCCGGGCCGGCCGACTCCAGCGTGCTCATCCACTGTCCGGCGGGCATGGCCGCCATGGCCAAGGGCGGGCGCCACAGCTGGGGCCTGTCCACCGTGCCCCAGCCGGGCCTGGGCGGGCGGCGTGGCCACCAGCCGCGCGGCAAGGTGCTGGGCGGCTCCAGCGCGGTCAACGCCATGGTCTATGTGCGCGGCCAGCCGGCCGACTACGACCACTGGGCCGCCCAGGGCAACCCGGGCTGGAGCTGGAGCGAAGTCCTGCCCTACTTCCTGCGCGCCGAGCACAACGAGCGCGGCGCCGACGCCTGGCATGGCACGGGCGGGCCCCTGAACGTGGCCGAGCTGCGCGATCCCAACCCGCTGTCCCGGGCCTTCGTGCAGGCGGGCGTGCAGGCCGGCCATGCGCACAACGCGGATTTCAACGGCCAGGCGCAGGAGGGCGTGGGCCTGTACCAGGTCACCCAGCGCAATGGCGAGCGCCACCACGTCGCCAAGGCCTATCTGGCGCCGCACCGTGCCAGGCCCAATCTGCGCGTGGAAACGGGTGCCCAGGTGCTGCGCATTCTGTTCGAGGGCCGGCGCGCCGTGGGCGTGGAGTACCTGCAGGGCGGTACGGTGCAGCAACTGCACTGCCGGCGCGAGGTGCTGCTCAGCGGCGGCGCACTACTGTCGCCGCAGCTGCTGATGCTGTCTGGCGTGGGGCCGGGCGATCACCTGCGTTCGCTGGGCATCGATGTGGTCCACCACCTGCCCGGCGTGGGCGCCCATCTGCATGACCACCCGGATGTGGTGCTGGTGGTCGATGGCGCGCAGCTGACCGACAGCTTCGGCCTGTCCCTGGGGGGCGCACGCAGATTGCTGGCCGCCGTGGGCCAATGGCGCAGCCAGCGGCGCGGCATGCTGACCACCAACTTTGCCGAGGCGGGCGGCTTCATCCGCAGCAGCCCCGGCGAGGCTGCGCCCGACCTGCAGCTGCACTTCGTGGTGGCCAAGCTGGTGGACCATGGGCGCAAGACGGTCTGGGGCCACGGCTATTCCCTGCATGTCTGCGTGCTGCAGCCGGCCAGCCGGGGCAGCCTGCGCCTGGCCAGTGCCGACCCGCTGGCCCTGCCGCTGGTGGACCCGGCCTTTTTCTCCGATGCGCAGGACCTGCGGCGCATGGTGAACGGCGTGCGCTGCGCCCGCGAGATCCTGGCCCAGCCGGCGCTGGCGGCCCTGGGCGGGCGCGAGATGCCGGCCTCGGCCGGCGCGCAGGACGATGCGGGCATCGAGGCCTTCATCCGCAGCCATGCCGACACCATCTACCACCCCGTGGGCAGCTGCCGCATGGGGCCGGGGCCCATGGACGTGGTCGATGCGCAGCTGCGCGTCTACGGCATCAAGGGCCTGCGCGTGGTCGATGCCTCGGTCATGCCGCGCATCGTCAGCGGCAACACCAATGCGCCCACGGTGATGATCGCGGAGAAGGCGGTGGACATGATCCGCGCCGCAGCGCGCTGAAGAACGGCCGGATCTCAGGCCCTGAAGCGCCTGCGCGTCATCGCCAGCGCAAACCAGTAGGCCGCCACCGTGGTGGCGGCCAGCACGAGGCCGTGGCGCAGCGGGTGGGCCGGCCACTCGTCCATGAACAGCGGGCGCACCAGCTCCACGGCATTGGTCAGCGGCAGCCAGTCCGAGGCCAGGCGCACGGCCTCGGGCAGCTGCTCGCGCGGGAAGAACACGCCGGACAGGAACATCATGGGCGTGAGCACCAGGGTGAAGTAGTAGGTGAAGAAGTCATAGCCCTTGGCCAGGGCGTTGAAGATCAGCGCGATGCTGGAGAACATGATGCCCACGCACAGCAGCACGGGCCAGGCCACCAGCAGCCTGGGCGAGTGGCTGATGCCCAGCGCCAGCATCACGCCCAGGATGGCGGTGACCGTGAACAGCGCCTTGAAGGCGGCCCAGAGCATCTCGGCCAGCAGCACGCTGTCCAGGCTGATGGGCGCGTTCATGATGCCGTCCCAGGTCTTTTGCACATGCATGCGCGAGAAGGCCGAGTACAGCGCCTCGAAGCTGGCGGCATTCATGGCGCTCATGCAGATGGAGCCGCTGGCCAGGAACAGGATGTAGGGCACCTGCCGGCCCGTGGCGCCCACGGTGACCTCGCCCACCAAGGCGCCCATGCCGTAGCCGAAGGCCACCAGCCACATCAGCGGCTCGGCGATGTTGCCGATCAGGCTGGGCAGGGCCAGCTTGCGCCACACCAGCAGGTTGCGCAGGAACACCGGCCACCAGCGCAGCGACAGGTCGGGCGGGCGCCAGATGCTGGGGGTGTCCGATGCGGGTTCGGTCATGGTGGTTCAGCCGTCGGTTCTGATCTGTCGGCCGGTGAGCTTGAGGAACAGGTCCTCCAGGTTGGCCGGGCGGTGCAGGGTGCGCAGGTGGCTGTGCGCGGCCAGCGCCTGCAGCAGCGGGCGCGCGTCGTGCGTATAGAAGAAGACGGTGTCGCCACTGACCTCGGTGCGCCCGGCCAGTGGGCGCAGTGCCGCGTCATGCGCCAGGCCCAGGGCGCCGTTGCCGTAGGCCTCGACCACTTCGGGCTCCAGGTGCTCGGCGATGAGTTCGCGCGGGCGGCCTTCGGCGATCTTGCGGCCGTGGTCCAGCACCAGCAGCCGGGAGCACAGCCGCTCGGCCTCGTCCATGAAATGCGTGGTCAGCAAGATGGCCTTGCCCTGCTGCAGCAGCCACTGCAGACGCTCCCAGATCAGGTGGCGTGCCTGCGGGTCCAGGCCCGTGGTGGGTTCGTCCAGCAGCAGCAGGCGCGGGTCGTTGACCAGGGCGCGCGCCAGGGACAGGCGCCGTTTCATGCCGCCGGACAACTCGCCCGGCCTGGCCGCGGCCTTGTGCGACAGCGCCGCGAAGTCCAGCAGCTGCGGTATGCGGTCACGCATCTGCGCCGTACCCAG
Source organism: Delftia sp. WSY_7 (assembly GCF_043104845.1). NCBI lineage: Bacteria > Pseudomonadati > Pseudomonadota > Betaproteobacteria > Burkholderiales > Comamonadaceae > Delftia > Delftia sp. WSY_7. The sequence continues at coordinate 542,041 of NZ_JBICLB010000034.1, forward strand.
TCCGAAGTAGCGCGCGTAGACGCCCAGGTTTTCCGCGCAGCTGAAGTCGGGGTCCAGCGTGTCGTTCTGCGAGACCACGCCCAGCCGCGCCTTGATGGCCAGTGCATCGGCAGGCATGTGCAGCGGCGGCGAGCCGTCTTCGGGGTGGTAGAGAACATGGCCCGCATCGGATGCCGTCAGGCCCAGGCAGATGCGCAGCGTGGTGGTCTTGCCCGCGCCATTGGGGCCGATCACGCCCAGGCATTCGCCGGGAGCGATGGAAAAGGACAGGTCATCGACCACCGTGGTGTCGCCGTAGCGCTTGCGCAGGTTCAGGGCGTCGAAGAGCGCGGGCATGGAGCGTTTTCCTGGGTCCGGGGCTAGCGCGCAGGCTTGGCGGCCAGTGCGGGCCTGGCCGGCGCATCCGGCGTCTCCGGCGTCTCCGATACAGCTGGCGCATCGGCGCAGGCCTGCTGCTGCGGTGGGCTCAGCCGCACCTGCGTCCAGCAGTCACGCCCGCGGCGCTTGGCAGCGTAGAGCGCGGCATCGGCGGCGGGCAGCAGCATTTCCAGGCGCAGGCCGTCCCAGACCTGGGGCGCGTGGGCGCAGCCGGCACTGAAGCGGACTTCGAAGCCCAGCGTCTGCGTCGAGGCCTGCAGCAGCGCCGACTGCAGCCGGGTGCACAGGGTATCCACACCGTCGTCCGTGGTGTAGAGCAGCAGGCAGAACTCCTCGCCGCCCCAGCGCGCAGCGATTTCGTCACTGCGCAATTGCTGCTGCAGCAGGCGGGCGAAGAGGCACAGCGTACGGTCGCCCATGGCATGGCCGTATTCGTCGTTGACATGCTTGAAGTGGTCCAGGTCCAGCATCACCAGGGCCAGGGCCTGCCGGTGGCGCTGGGCATGCGCCAGCATGGCGGGGGCGCGCTCCAGCAGGGCGCGGCGGTTGGGCAGGCCGGTGAGCATGTCCTGCAAGGCCATGTCGCGCAGCTGCTGGTTGGTCTCGTCGCGCCAGGCCACCAGCACGGCCACCATCAGCAGCGTGCTGCTCAGCGTGACCAGCAGGGCGAATATCTGGTTGGCGCCGCTGTCGGCCGTGAAGCTGGGCAGGAAGGGCGTGGCCAGGGCCAGGTAGCTGCGCACCAGAAGTACCAGCCCCATGAAGACGGCCACGCCGCACATCAGATAGCGCCAGCTGCGTGCCACGGGGCGGCGTGGCGCCAGGCACAGGCCGGCCAGCGCCAGCAGGCTCAGTCCGTGGGCGGCGCTGAACCAGCCGGTGCGCAAGGACAAGTGGGGCAGCAGCAGGGTGAAGCCCAGCGGCCCCAGAAAGCACAGCGCGATCAGGCCGCGTTCCAGCCAGGGCGGCCGGGGCCCCAGCCATTCGCGCAAGGCGCGCGCCATCTGCCACTGTGCCGATGCCGCGCAGGCTGCTGCGCCCAGCGACAGCAGTTCGCGCGAGAGCAGGCCTTGCGGCAGGCGGCTGGCGATGAGGATGAAGATCCAGGCCCCGGCCTGGATCAGGAAGAAATGCTGGGCATGGCGCGCGGCACCGCTGACGCGCCGCCCCATGGCCAGCGGCAGGGCGGCCGACATGGCCATCATGTTGAGGGCCACGACCGAGGTCATGGAGAAAAAATCCAGGGTGGGCAGCGTGGATGGCATGTGCGTCCCTGGATGGCGGTGCGAAGCGGGGCCCTTGGCAGCAGGTGGCCGGTGGCGGGGCGCTACTGGAACGCCACCTCCGCGAAGCTGCGCAGCTTGCGGCTGTGCAGGCGCTGGGTGCCGCCTTCGCGCAGGATGTCGATGGCGCGCATGCCGATGCGCAGATGCTGGTCCACGCGCTCGCGGTAGAAGTGGTTGGCCATGCCGGGCAGCTTGATCTCGCCGTGCAGCGGCTTGTCGGACACGCACAGCAGCGTTCCATAGGGCACGCGGAAGCGGAAGCCGTTGGCCGCGATGGTGGCGCTTTCCATGTCCAGCGCCACGGCGCGGCTCTGGCTGAAGCGCAGCTGGGGCAGGTTGTTGGGCAGCAGCTCCCAGTTGCGGTTGTCGGTGCTGGCCACGGTGCCGGTGCGCATGATGCGCTTGAGGTCGGGCCCGTCCATCTGCGTGACGTCGGCCACGGCCTGCTGCAGGGCCAGCTGGATCTCGGCCAGCGCGGGAATGGGCACCCACAGCGGCAGCTCCTCGTCCAGCACATGGTCCTCGCGCACATAGGCGTGGGCCAGCACGTAGTCGCCCAGCTGCTGGCTGTTGCGCAGGCCCGCGCAGTGGCCCAGCATCATCCAGGCGTGCGGGCGCAGCACGGCAATGTGGTCGGTGATGGTCTTGGCATTGGCCGGCCCCACGCCGATGTTGACCATGGTGATGCCGCTGTGGTCGGCGCGCACCAGGTGGTAGGCCGGCATCTGCGGCAGGCGCGGCGGCGGCGTGCCCAGCTCGTCATTGGGCTGGGCCGGCAGGCCGGTGCGGCGCGTGACCACGTTGCCGGGCTCGATGAAGGCCACGTACTCGCTGTCCTCCCGGGCCATCTCGGCGTGGCCCAGGCGGATGAACTCGTCGATGTAGAACTGGTAGTTGGTGAACAGCACGAAGTTCTGGAACCACTCCGGCTGGGTGCCCGTGTAGTGGCGCAGCCGGTGCAGCGAATAGTCCACGCGCGGGGCCGTGAACAGCGACAGCGGCAGGGCCTCGCCCGGCTGGGGGCGCCAGGTGCCGTTGGCGATGCCGTCGTCCATGGCCTCTAGGTCGGGCAGGTCGAACACATCGCGCATCAGCTGCCGGCGCTCGCGCGACAGCGTGCCTTCGATGTGGTCGTTCTCGGCAAACGAGAAGTGGATGGGGATGGGCTTGTCGCTCAGGCCCACTTCCAGCGGCACGCCGTGGCTCTTGATCAGCAGGCGGAACTGCTCGGCGTAGTAGCGCGAGAACAGGTCGGGCCGCGTGAGCGTGGCCTCGTGCGTGCCCGGCCCCTCGACAAAGCCGTAGGCCAGCTGCGTGTCCGCGCGTGACACGGTGGCCGTATGCATGCGCACGAAGGGGTAGTAGGCGTGGACGGGGGCGGCCGGGGTTTCACCGGAGACGAAGCGCTGCATGTTCGTGCGCAGGTGCTCTATCTGCTCGCGGTAGATCTGCTGTACATGCTCCAGGGCCCGCTGGGGGTCGGTGTGCAAGGTGGCTGCGGCCCGTGAGGCCTGCGAGGGGTTGTGAAGCGAAACCATGGGCTATTGTCGTTGGACTGGATGACTGTTGTGCAACTGCCAGGCGCGCGCTCTGTCGGCCGGCATGGGCGGCGCCACAAGGTACCCCTGCATCATGCCGCAGCCCAGGTCGCGCAAAAGCTCCAATTGGGCAGGTGTTTCCACGCCTTCAGCGACGATGTCCAGATGCAGGCTGTGGCCCATCTGCACGATGGCGGTGACGATGGCCGTGTCGTCCTCGCTATCGGGCACGTCGGCGATGAAGGACCGGTCTATCTTGAGCTGGTTGATGGGGTGGCGGCGCAGATAGGCCAGCGAGGAATAGCCGGTGCCGAAGTCGTCGATGGCCAGGCCCACGCCCAGGGCCTGCAGCGCCTGCAAGGTGTCCTGCACCTGGCCGCTGGTGTGCATCAGCGTGGACTCTGTCAGCTCGATGTGCAGCCAGCGCGCTTCCAGGCCGGTTTCCTCCAGCACCAGGGCCACCTCGCGCGCCATGTTGCGCTGGCGAAATTCCAGCGCGGAGACATTCACGGACAGGGGTACGGGCCGCAGCCCCTCGTCCTGCCACTGGCGAGCCTGGCGGCATGCCTCGCGCAGCACCCAGTGGTCTATGGCCGAGATCAGGCCGCGCGCCTCGGCAAAGCCGATGAACTCGCCGGGCAGCACCAGGCCGCGCTGCGGGTGGCGCCAGCGCACCAGGGCCTCGAAGCCCGCCAGCCGGCCATCGGCCGTGAAGGTCTGGGGCTGGTAGTGCAGCTCGAACTCTCCGCGCTCCAGCGCGCCGCGCAGTTGCTGCTCCTGCATCAGCATCTGGGTGGCCTGGCCGCCGTGGGCGGGTGCGTAGAACTGCAGGTTGCGCCGGCCGCTGTCCTTGGCCGTGTGCGTGGCGCTTTCGGCGCGGTTGAGCAGTTCCTCGGCGCTTTTTCCGTCGCCCGGGTACATGGCGATGCCCATGCATGGCGAGACCACCAGCGGCGTGCCGTCGATGGTGCAGGGTGCCTCGATGATGCGTTGCAGGTGCCTGGCCTGGGTCTCGGTCTCCTGCGGATCGGGATCATCGGTGAGCACGACCACGAATTCGTCGCCGCCCACGCGCGCCACCAGATCATGGGCGCGCACGCTGCCGCGCAGGCGCTGGGCGACCTCGCACAGCAGCAGGTCGCCGGCCTGGTGGCCCAGCGAGTCGTTGATGGTCTTGAAATGGTCCAGGTCGATGAGGAGCACGGCCAGCGTGCGCTGCTTGACCGAGGCCAGCGACAGCGCCTGGCGCAGCATCTGGATCAGGCGCACCCGGTTGGGCAGCTGGGTCAGCTGGTCGTGCTGGGCCAGGAAGTCCATGCGCTCCTGGGCCAGCTGGCGCAGCGTGATGTCGCGCACCAGCACGATGCGGTAGGGCCTGCCCCCGGCCGGCATGGTCTTGGCCTCGATCTCCACGGGAATGCGGTGGCCGTCCTTGTGCTGGAGGGCGCCATCGAAACGGTCCTCGCGGCCGCTGCGCATGTACTGCAGCGCGTAGAGGCGGAATTCCGGGCAGATGTAGTCGAGGATGGGGCGGCCGATCAGCTCGTCCAGCGTGTAGCCGGCCAGGCGGGACAGGGCCTCGTTGCCGTCGATGATGAGGCCGTCGCGGTGCATGACGATGGCCTCGGTCGTGACCTCGGTGAACTTGCGCATGCGCTCTTCGCTGTCACGCACCTTCTGCGCCACATGGTGGTGGTGGCTCACGTCGGTGATCTGCACCACGGCGCCCTGCAGCTGCCCGTGCTCGAAGTGCGGCATCAGCAGCGATTCGATATGGCGAGGCGGTCCATCCGGCTGGGGCACCTCGCGCTCGTAGCGCACATGTTCGCCGCGCAGGCCGCGCTCCACATGCTCGGCGATGAGCTGCCACACGGCTTCGCCCACGATCTCGCGCACGGTCTTGCCGACCGCCTCGGCGGGCGTCAATCCGAAATTGCGTGCGTAGTTGATGTTGGCGAAGCGGCAGCGCAGCGTGCGCGCATCGAAGTAGGCCAGCATGGCCGGAGCCGTATCTGCTATCAGCCGCAGCAGCGTATCGTTGGGCCCCGTGATTTGCGCATCGACGTTCTCTGGCATTCGTCCCCCTCGCTGGGGATTTATAGCGGAATCGCCGAGATTTTGATAGCGCTCTTGTGCGAGGGTGAGCGGCCGCTGACGCGAGGGAGCGCGTGCGGCTGTCGAGCCTCCGGGGCCGCCATGGCGGCCTGTCTTTTTTTTGCAGCGCCGCATCACGTACGGCGCGGCTTCTTTACTTGAGCAGGTCCTGCACCTGGCCCAGTGCAGCCTGGGCGCACTTGTCGTCCAGATGGCCGCCGGGCGCGCCGCCGATGCCCACGGCGCCGATCACCTCGTTGCCCACCTTCACCGGCAGGCCGCCGCCCAGCAGCAGGTAGCCGGGGATGTTCACCAGGTTGGCGGCGCCGGGGTTCTTCTGCGCGCCTTCCATGATGGCCAGCGTGCTGTTCTTGGCCGATGCGGCCGTATAGGCCTTCAGCCGGCTGGCCTCCAGCGTGTGGGGGCCCGCGTTGTCGGCGCGCTGCACGGCGCGCACGGTGCCGGCACGGTCCACCACGGTGGCGGTGACGGCATAGCCGTCGGCGGCGCAGGCGGCCACGCTGCGTGCGGCGATCTGGTTGGCCAGCTCCAGCGACATGTTCTTTTCCGTGCGCACGGCATCGGCCTGGGCGGCGGTGGCGATCAGGCCCAGGGTCAGGGCAGCGAGGGTGGCGAGCTTGGTGGCGTGGCGTTGCATGGTCTTCTCCTTTGGGGTCAGGACGGCCCGGGCCACAAGCCCGGACGGCATGCATGCACTGTAGAAAATGCCGCCGCCGCGCACCATTCGGACGGCTACGCGCGGCGCTGCGTAGAAATACGGAGAAGCCAGGCGCGCTGCTGGGTGAGGAGGTAGTGCTTCAGGCGCCTGCCGCCGTGTCCGCCAGGCTGGCGTAGCGGCGTATGAGCTGGGCCAGGCTGGGCGCCTCCAGCTTGGCGAAGAGGTTGGCCCGGTGCGTTTCCACCGTGCGTGGCGACAGCTCCAGGCTGCGGCCTATCTCCTTGTTGGTCAGGCCCTGCACGATCAGCGCCAGCACCTCGCGCTCGCGCGCGGAAAGCTGCGCAAAGCGCTGCTGGGCATCGCGGTCGGCCTGCTGGCGTTCGCGCGACTGCACATGCTGGCGCACGGCGCCTTGCAGCGCGTCGATCAGCACTTCGTCGTCCACGGGCTTTTCCAGGAACTCGGCCGCGCCGGCCTTGAAGGCGCGCCGGCACATGTCCACCGTGCCATGCCCGGTGAGCATGATCACGGGCTGGTCCACACCCTGCTCCATCAGCCGGCCCAGCAGGGCCAGCCCGCCGATGCCGGGCATGCGCACGTCCAGCACGATGGCGCCTATGCCCTGGCGGTCCAGCCCGTCGAGAAAGGCCAGCGGATCGGCCCAGCACTGCACGCGCAGGCCCACGGTGCCGATCAGCAGGGCCAGGCTGTCGCGCACGGCCTCGTCGTCATCGACCAGATGGATCAGCGGGGACAGGTCTTGGGCGGGCGCGGCAGTCATGGGGTCGGTGGTTCCTGAGGGGCGTTGGGTACGGCAGGTGCCGGGCCATGGGCCGCAGGCAGCAGCAGCTCGAAGCGCGCCCCGCCTTGCGGCGGGGTGGCGGCGGATGCGGCCAGCTCCAGGCTGCCGCCCATGGATTCGGCCAGGCTCTGGCTGAGCGTCAGGCCCAGTCCCAGGCCCTGGGCGCGGCCCGTGGCAAACGGGGTGAACAGGCGCTGGCGCATCTCGGGCGCCACGCCGGGGCCGCTGTCGTGCACGGCCACCATCAGGCGGCTGTCGCGGCGTGCCAGCTCCACCCGCAGATGGCGGGCTGCGGGCGGCTGCTCATCCATGGCCTGCAGTGCATTGACCAGCAGGTTGTGCAGTATCTGCTGCACCGCCACGGGGTCGGCCTGGGCGGCGGGCAGATCGGCGGCCTGCACCATGACCTGAACCTGGCGGCGCCGCAGCTCGGGCTCCAGCAGATACAGCGCCTCGGCAACGGCCTGGCCCAGATCCAGCGGCTCGGCCTGGGGCGCGAGCCCCGGCCGCTCCACCAGGCGGCGCAGCCTGCCCACCACGGCCGATGCGCGCTTGGCCTGCTCGGCAGCCTGTCCCATGGCCTGGCGTGCGGCGTCCAGCTCGGGCGGGTCCTCGGCCAGCAGGCGGCGCGCGGCCTGGCTGTTGGACAGCACGGCCGTCAGCGGCTGGTTCAGCTCATGCGCCATGCCGGCCGCCAGTTCGCCCAGCGTATTGAGCCGTGCCACCTGGCCCAGCTGCAGCAACTGCTCGGCGCGGCGGCGGGCCACGCGCTGGCGCAGCAGGGCGCGCAGCGCGGCCACGGCCAGCGCACAGCCCAGGGCCCAGCCCAGCATGGCCGTCCAGGGCAGCACCGTGGCGTCCAGCGGCTGGCGCAGGTACAGCACCAGAGGCTGGCTGGGCGAGGCCAGGGTCTTGCTCACCTCCCACGACCATGTGTTCCAGCCGTGCGCGGCGGCTCGGCCCGGCTGGATCACGAATTCCTGCCCGCCCAGGGCCAGCCATGCGCGCACCGGGCTGGTGGCGGGCGGCAGCGGCCACTCGTCGGCGGGAATCGTGGCGCGCAGGTCCAGCAGCAGCGCGTAGCTGGCCGGCAGCCCGGCCTGCACCAGGTACAGCCGGCCCCGGACCAGGTCGGCCAGGGCCAGTTCGGCCTGGCCGCTGGCCTGGGAGCGGCGCTCGGCCTCGGCCATGCCGGGCGGCCAGGTCTCGGGCCAGGGCTGGCCTGCGGTGGCCGCGCGGCGCGCCACATCCAGCACCTGGGGATACAGGCGCGGCAACTGCTTCCATGAGGCCTGGCCGGATGCGGGTTGGCGCGGCTGCAGCAGGGCCAGCGTGCCCAGAACGGCGTCGTGCTGCACCATGCGCTGGCTCAGCAGCCGGTGGGCGATGCGGGCATCGGTGTCGAAGACCTCGCGCAGCGACTGCAGGCGCCCATGCGCCAGCCAGGCCGCGCCACAGCCTGCGGCCAGGGCCCAGGCCAGCACCCACCCCGCTGCTCGCTGCCATCCATTCATGGCGCGGATTCTGTCATGCGGCTCGCGCACGCGGTGGGCACGCGGTGGTCTAATCCGAAGCACCCCCCCACGTACCGCAGCGCAGCATGGCCGAACCCACTCCCTCTACTGCCAACGCTACCGCCCCCGCTTCCGCGGCCGGCTGGATGGCGCCGCACAGCCTGCTGCGCATCTCGGTGGCCGTGGCCCTGCTGACCATCGTGCTCAAGACCCTGGCCTGGTGGCTCACGGGTTCGGTGGGCCTGCTGTCGGATGCGCTCGAATCCTTCGTCAACCTGGCCGGCGCCGTGTTCGCGCTGACCATGGTCACCATCGCCAAGCGGCCGGCGGACACCGACCATCCCTATGGGCACCACAAGGCCGAGTACTTCTCTGCGGGCTTCGAGGGCATCCTGGTCATCGGCGCCAGCCTGGCCATCGCCTGGGCGGCGCTGGCGCGGCTGTGGAACCCGCAGCCGCTGGAGCAATTGGGCTGGGGCCTGGCGCTGTCCGTGGCCAGCTCTGCCCTCAACGGCCTGCTGGCCGTGGCCATGCTGCGCTCGGCGCGCCAGCACCGCTCCATGGCGCTGGAGGGCGATGCCCGCCATCTGCTCACCGATGTCTGGACCTCGGCCGGCGTGGTCATCGGCCTGATGGGCGCAGCGCTCACAGGCTGGCTGTGGCTGGACGCGGCCGTGGCCATCGGGGTTGCGATCAACATCTGCGTGCAGGGCGCGCAACTGGTCTGGCAGTCTTCCCAGGGCCTGATGGACCAGGCCCTGGACGCGCCCGAGCGCCTGCGCATCGACGCCGTTCTGGACCGCCACGCGCACCGCGAGCATGGCGTGGTCTTCGACAACATCTCCAGCCGGCGTGCCGGCGAGCGCAGCTTTGCCGACCTGCACATGCATGTGCCCGGCGACTGGAGCGTGGCCCGCGCCGCCCGGCTGCGCACCGAGATAGAGGCCGAACTGCTGCAGGCCGTGCCCGGCCTGTATGCGCGCATTGAGCTGCTGCCGCTGGGCATGCAGACCGCCATGGAAGCCGCCATCGAGGCGGCAGGCCAGACAGACACGCCTTCCCCATCCACCGACAAGAACCCGAACCCCGAACCATGATCAGCATCCTGCAGCGCGTGAAACAGGCGCGCGTGGAAATCGATGGCCAGGTCGCCGGCAGCATAGGCCCCGGCCTGCTGGCCCTGGTCTGCGCAGAGCGCGGCGACACCGAGGCCGAAGCCGACAAGCTGCTGGCCAAGATGCTCAAGCTGCGCATCTTTGCCGACGACGCGGGCAAGATGAACCGCAGCGTGCAGGACCTGGACGGGCAGGGCGCCTGCGGCGGCCTGCTCATCGTCAGCCAGTTCACGCTGGCGGCCGACACCGGCGGCGGCAACCGCCCCAGCTTCACGCGCGCCGCGCCACCGGCCGAGGGAGAGCGCCTGTACGACTACATCGTGCAGCGGGCGCGCGCCCTGCACCCGGAAGTCGCCACGGGCCGCTTCGGCGCCGACATGCAGGTGCACCTGCTCAACGACGGGCCCGTGACCATTCCGCTGTCGATAGCTCCGGCCACCGCGGCATAGCGCGCCGCAGACCTGCTGTTCTGGGGCGGATTCTGGCGCGATCTGCGAGCGCGGCCTGGTCGGAACTGGCCTGCAAAGCCCGTATTCTTGCGGCCTCAGCATTCATCGACAGACCGACGACCATGAAGAACCATCCGTTCAAAGCCTCCACCCTGGCCCTTGCCATGAGCATGGCCCTGGCGTGGAGCGGCGCGGCCGGCGCCGACACCCTCAAGAAGCCCGCGCTGGACGCACTGGCCCAGGCGCAGCCGGCACCCACCGACTTCGCCAGCTTCCTGAGGCAGGCCGCGGCCGCGCAGCCTGCCATCGCCCAGGCCGTGCAGCGCCATGCCGCAGGCGCCGCGCTCACGGGGGATGAACTCAACCACATCGCCCGCCTGCTGGGCCTGTACACGCGGCTGACGCAGGAGCGGGCCGTGCTGGCCAGCATCGAGCGCATGGTCGCCCTGCCCACGGTGCGCGACCCCAAGGTGCCGCCGCACGAAAGCCCGGCCATCCTGGCCTTCGGCGAACTGGTGCAGCAGATGGCCAGGGACTTCGGCCTGCAGTACCGCAACGTGGACAACCGCATCTTCGAAGTCACCCTGCCTGCGAACGCAGCGAACGCGGGCACCGATGAATTCGGCATCCTCACCCATGCCGACGTCGTACCTGCCGTGGCCGCCGAATGGGTGCTGGACGGCAAGCAAATCAACCCATTCGAGGTTACCTTTGTGCCCGGCAACAGCGGGATCACCCTGATGAGCCATCCCCCGGTGCTTGTCCCACCCATGCCTGATCGGATCTACGGGCGCGGCACCATCGACGACAAGGGCTCCATCGCCACCGTGCTATTCGCCATGAAGGCCGTCAAGGACAGCGGCCTGCCCCTGTCGCGCGGCATACGCCTCATGATCGAGACCACCGAGGAAACCGGCGGCGATGCCATGAAGTACTACCAGGGCAAGACCACGCTGCCCGCCTACAACATCGTGCTGGACAGCAAGTACCCCGCCGTCGTCGCGGAAAAAGGCTCGGGCGCGCTCAAGGCCGTGTTCGATGACGTGAAGACCGACCCCGCCCGCCCGGCCATCACCGCCATGGCCGGCGCCGCCTCGGCCAACGCCATTGCCCAGACCGCCACGGCCACCATCACGGCCAGCGACGAAGCCGCCATTGCCGCCATCGCCGCGCGCCTGCAGGCGGCCAAGGGTGACTTCACCGCCAGTTATGCCGGGCAGGGCGGGCCGTTCACCATCGACATACAGCACAGCGGCGCGACGGCCACCGTCAAGGTCACGGGCACCTCGGCCCACGGCTCGCGCCCCGAGGAAGGCGTCAACCCCGTGCCGCGCCTGACGCTGTTCCTGCAGCAGGTGCTCATGCCCACCGATGGCGTGGCCCTGGTCCAGCCCAATGCCTACAGCAACGCCCTGCGCTACATCAACGGCGCCTTCGGCCTCGACTACTTCGGCAAGCAGCTGGGCGTTGCCTATGCCGACGACTTCATGGGCCCGCTGACCCTGTCGCCCAACCTCATCAAGGCGGCAGACGGCAAGCTCGAAGTCACCACCAACGTGCGCATGCCGCGCGGCAAGACGCCCGAGCAGCTGCGCACCGAAGTCGAGCAGCGCATCACCCGCTGGAGCGAGGCCGCCAAGGTTCCCCTCACCCTGCAGTACACCCAGGGCAACTGGATGGCGCGCGATCCCAAGGGCGCCTGGCTGTCCACCCTGCTCAACATCTTCGGCGACACCACTGGCCTGGACGCCAAGCCCGTGCCCACGGCCGGCAGCACCACGGCCAAGCTCATGCCCAACGCCATCAACTTCGGCCCCGCCATGCCCGGCAAGAAGTACACGGCGCACAACGCGCTCGAATACAAGGAACTGCCCGACCTGCGCGCCGACATGCAGATGTTCACGGAAATGCTGGTGCGCATCGGGAATCTGAAGCAGATGCAGTGACATTCTCCGGCTATTGAAATGCGAAAGCGCCTTGTGAAAGCAAGGCGCTTTTTTTCGTCCAATTCCGCCCAGTCATTCGACACATGAAAGCCGACTGCCCTGGATGCGGCACAGGCCTGCCTGCCCTCAACCTTCCGGACCATGCTCCGCGTATTCCACAAAGGACGGTGCTTCATCAAACAGTTGCAAGAGCAGTTTCAGGTGCCGGGCGTAGAGGCTCTGTGGCCGGTTGAAGGCCTGGGCGGCCAGGGCGATGGCTGCGCGGGCGAGGTACCACTCGTTGTCGAATTCACTGGCGTCCTCGAATACCTTGTGCCGGATTTGCCGGATGTGGTTCAGCGCCAGGTCTGCGGCCAGGTCCACCTCTACATCCGCGTCATGCCAGTCCATGTCGGCACAGCGTGTTTCGATCAGGGCAACCAGCCCCCTCTCTGCGCGGGCAATGGACAGGGCGATCATTTGCTGCATGGTGGGCCAGGCAGCGGTGTCCATCGTGCAGGGCTTGTTCGTTGAGTGCCGTGACGCAGCCATATCGATTCCTTTGTCGTCGCTTCAATGACTCGGGCTTTCTATGCACGATCTATGCACTCAATATTCTATGCACTGTGCATAGAGAATGGCAAGTGTGTTCCATGGCAAAGTGCGCGGATGGCACGCGACGACCCAACCATCTACATGCGTATCCCTCAGGAGCTGAAGGATCTGCTGGATGCCGCTTCCGAAGAGAACCGGCGCTCAATGACTGCCGAGGTCGTGGCTCGGCTACAGCAGACCTTTGCGGCGCCGCGCGTTTCGGGCATGGACAGCGATAGTTCGCAAATGAATCTGGATACCCGCGTCGGTGACGAAACGCTGGAAACCGTGAAGCGTATCGAAGAGCGGTTGCAATCGCTTGCGCAAGCCCTGGCCCTGCCACAGAGCGGCTCTCAGCCAACCACGGATGCGGCGACGCCGGAAAAATCCACAGGCAAGCGCGTATCGAAGTCAGCGCAGAGTGCGGCGCCGAAGAAGTAGCTTTCTGGCCTCACTGCCTCCAGAAAAACACCCCCGCCATCACCAGCCCCGTCAGCACGATGCCCGCGCGCAGCCATTCGGGCGGGATGCGGCGCGCCAGGCGGGCGCCGCCGTAGCCGCCTGCGGTGGCGGCAATCATCATGACCAGGGCCTGCTCCCACTGCACGACGCCGCCGGCCGCATAGATGGCGACGGCAATGGCCGTGAGCAGTGCGGAGACCAGGTTCTTCATGCCGTTCATGGCATGCAGCCTGGTCTGGCCCAGCAGGCCGAACAGGGCCAGCAGCAGGATGCCCAGGCCGCCGTTGAAGTAGCCGCCGTAGATGGCCACTGCCAGCATGCCGGCACCGGCCTTCAGGGGCGATGCATGGGCGGCATGCTCGGCGCTGCCGCGCGATGCCATGCGCCTGAGCTGGGGCGCGAAGGCGAACATGGCGGTGGCGGCCAGCAGCAGCCAGGGGACGACCTTGCGGAACAGGTGGTCGGGCGTGACCAGCAGCAGGGCCGCGCCCAGCGAGCCGCCGATGAGCGACAGCACGATGACGCCGCGCATGCCCAGGCCGGGCGGCGGCTCCATGTCCTGGCGAAAGCCCCAGGCACCGGCCATGTAGCCGGGCAGCAGGGCGACGGTGCCGGTGGCGTTGGCGGCCACGGGCGGCACGCCGGTGAAGACCAGGGCGGGCAGGGTGAGGAAGCTGCCGCCCCCGGCAACGGCATTGAGCGCGCCGGCCACGAAGGCGGCGCTCATGAGCAGTGCGATGTCCCACATGGTGTTGTCTCCTCCTGGGGCCAGGCATCGGCAGGCCGCCGTGGCCTTGCGCGGCCAGGCCGGTGTTATAGGTCGAGGCTGATCTTAGTGCCGGACCATCGGCCGGGCTGTCGCACCGGCATGGCGGCAGGGTCAGGGCTGCTTTGCGCAAAAGGACAGGATCGCGCCGGCGTGGTGGCCACCAGGCGACTAGGGCGGCTCCACCGCCGGGCCGGGCAGGCCCAGCGTGGCGCGCAGCAGGGCGACGCGCGGGTTGGCGACGGCGCTGCGGTAGATCAACGCCACGGGGCCCATGGAGATGGTGGGTGTGACATGCACCCTGCGCACCCCCAGCGACCGGGGCGAGGCCTGCAGCGTGGAGTCGGGCACGGCGCTGAGCCCCAGGCCGGCCCGGACCAGTTGCAGGTTGGTGAAGGGGCTGGTGGATTCGATGACGGGCGTGGGCGCGATCACGCCTTCGCGGCGGAACACCTCTTCCATCATGCGGCGCAGCATGGAGCTGCGCGTGGGCAACCGGGGCTATACGGGCAGCCCGGCGGCCGACACCTACCGGTGCGCCGACGGCTGGTTGTCCACGGCCGCCAACACGCCGCAGCAGTTTCGCAGGCTCGCCAGCGTGCTGGGGCTCGATGCCCTGTGCGAGGACGCCACGCTGCTGGACCTCGATGCCTTCAACGCGCCCGAGGGCGGCTTTGTCGCCGCGCGCGATGCGTCCGCGCTGCAGCGGCTGCAGGCATGTCTGGCCGAGGCCTTCGCCGCACGCAGCGCACGGGACATGGAAGCCCGGCTCAACGCCGTGGGCGTGCCTGCCGCCAGGGTGCGGCGCCTGGGTGAGTTCCTGGGCGAGGCCCGCGCTGCCGGCACCGTGTCACCTGTGAGCTATGGCGCCGGCGGCGCTGCGGTGGACACTCCGGGAATGGGGTTCCGGTGGATGGATGCCGAGCCCCTGCCGGGTGCGCCGGCCCCCGTCCTGGGCGATGGCAACCTTGCGCTGCTGCGGGAGCTGGGGATGGCGGATGAGGCCATCGCCCGCCTGTGCCGCAGCGGCGTGCTGGGCGCGCCGCAGTCCTGATTGCCTTTGGATTCCTTTGCCACTGCCTTGCTGGAGATCCCATGTTCAAAGCCTTGCTGCTGACCCAACCCGTACCGCGTGAAACCCGTGCCGAGTGTGTGGAGCTGGACGAAGCCAGCCTGCCCGCCGGCGCGGTGCGCGTGGCCGTCTCGCATTCCACGCTCAACTACAAGGATGCACTGGCCATCACGGGGCGCTCGCCCGTGGTGCGCCAGTTCCCCATGGTGCCGGGCATCGACCTGGCCGGCACGGTGCTGGACAGCGAGGACGCGCGTTTCCAGCCCGGCGATGCCGTGCTGCTCAACGGCTGGGGCGTGGGCGAGACCCACTGGGGCGGGCTCGCCCAGCAGGCGCGCGTGAACGGCGACTGGCTGATCCGCCGGCCCGAGACCTTCAGCGCACGGGATGCCATGGCCATAGGCACGGCCGGCTATACGGCCATGCTGTGCGTGATGGCGCTGCAGGCGCATGGCATCACGCCCTCCAGCGGCCCCGTGCTGGTGACGGGGGCCAATGGCGGCGTGGGCAGCATTGCCGTGGCCCTGCTGTCGCGCCTGGGTTTCGAGGTGCACGCCGGCACCGGGCGGCCCGAACAGGCCGAGCACCTGAAGGCGCTGGGCGCGGCGCGGATCGTGGAGCGCAGCAGCCTGGATGCGCCCGGCAAGCCGCTGCAAAAGGAGGTCTGGGCGGCGGCCGTGGACAGCGTGGGCAGCCATACGCTGGCCAATGTGTGCGCCAGCCTGCGCTACGGCGGCTGCGTGGCGGCCTGCGGGCTGGCCCAGGGGCTGGACCTGCCCGCTTCCGTGGCACCGTTCATCCTGCGCGGCGTGTCGCTGCTGGGCATCGACAGCGTCTATGCGCCGCAGGCGCGGCGCGAGCAGGCCTGGGCGCGGCTGGCCGCCGAACTGCCGCGCGAGGTGCTGGAGCGCAATACCGAAGAGGCGGGCCTGGCCGATGCGGTTGCGCTGGCGCCCCGGCTGCTTGCCGGCCAGGTGCGCGGCCGGGTCGTCATCGATACGGCGCGCTGAGGCCCGCGCGGGGCCTACTTGGCGTAGGGGTCGGCAAAGCCCAGCTCGACCATGATCTCGGTCTCGTAGGCTTCCATTTCCTCGGCGTCCTGCTCGCTGGTTTCATGGTCCCAGCCCTGGGCATGCAGCGTGCCATGCACCAGCAGGTGGGCGTAGTGCTCCTCCAGCGTCTTGTTCTGCTCGCGCGCCTCGCGCTCGACCACGGGGGCGCACAGCACCAGGTCGGCCATGGCGGTGGGCTCCTGCTGGTAGTCGAAGGTCAGGACGTTGGTGGCGTAGTCCTTTTGCCGGTACTCGCGGTTGAGCTGCTGGCCTTCCTCGGCATCGACGATGCGCACGGTGATTTCGGCATCGACGGCCAGGGCATGGCGTATCCAGCGCGTGACCTTGCTGCGGGACAGCACGGCGCGGTGGGCGGGCGCCTCGGCAAAGCGCGCGAATTGCAGGGACAGTTGCAGTTGGTTCAGGGACATGGGGGAGTGCGTGGGCGTGTGCTTGGGCTTGAGCTTTGGAGCGCCCGTGGGCGGGCGTCTGCTGTGGCTGTCGGGATCAAGGCGCTGCAAGGCGCGGTGCGGCACGGCGCGCCGGGGCCTGGCCGCGTGCGTCGTAGGCGTCCACGATGCGGGCCACCAGCGGGTGGCGCACCACGTCGGCGCTGGTGAAGTGGTTGATGGCGATGCCCTTGACGCGCTTCAAGACGCGTTCGGCATCGATCAGGCCGCTCAGGGCGCCCTTGGGCAGGTCGATCTGGCTGACGTCGCCCGTGACCACGGCGCGGGCGCCGAAGCCGATGCGCGTGAGGAACATCTTCATCTGCTCGGGCGTGGTGTTCTGCGCCTCGTCCAGGATGACGAAGGCGTTGTTCAGCGTGCGCCCGCGCATGAAGGCCAGCGGCGCGATCTCCAGCACATTGCGCTCGAAGGCCTTTTGCACCTTCTCGTAGCCCATGAGGTCGTAGAGCGCGTCGTACAGCGGGCGCAGGTAGGGGTCGACCTTCTGCGTGAGGTCGCCGGGCAGAAAGCCCAGGCGCTCGCCTGCTTCCACGGCCGGGCGCGTGAGCACGATGCGCTGCACGGCGCTGCGCTCCAGCGCGTCCACGGCGCAGGCCACGGCCAGGTAGGTCTTGCCGGTGCCGGCCGGGCCGATGCCGAAGGTGATGTCGTGGCGGGCGATGTTCTCCAGGTAGGCCGACTGGTTGGCCGTGCGCGCGCGCAGGTCGGGGCGGCGCGTGGACAGCTGGATGGCGTCCAGGGGCTGCTCGATGAGTTCGGTGTCGCCGGCCAGCATGAGCTGCAGCGAATCGTCCAGGATGGGGTCGTCGGCCATCTCGTAGAGGGCCTGCAGCAGCTCCAGTGCGTCGTTGGCCTTGGCCTTGGGGCCGTCGATCTTGAATTGCTCGTGGCGGTGGGCGATCTTGACGCCCAGTGCGATCTCGATGGTGCGCAGGTGCGCGTCGGCCGGGCCGCACAGATGGCTCAACCGGTTGTTGTCGTGGGGTGTGAATGTGTGGCGCAGGATCACGCGGATAATTCCAGAGATTCCGGGCGGCGGCCAGCGCGAGGGCGTGGTGCCATACCCTGTGAATGGGCCGGCGTTCGGTTGCGGACGGGCATGAAAAGCCGCCCCTGGGGCGGCAAAGGACACCAATGATAGGCAAATTGACAGGAACGCTGCTGGAAAAAAACCCGCCCGAGGTGCTGGTGGACTGCGGCGGCGTGGGCTACGAGGTGCAGGTGCCCATGAGCACCTTCTACAACCTGCCCGCCAGTGGGGCCAGGGTCAGCCTGCTGACGCACTTCGTGGTGCGCGAGGATGCGCAGCTTCTGTACGGCTTTGGCACGCACAGCGAGCGCCAGGCGTTCCGCGAGCTGATCAAGATCACCGGCATCGGCCCGCGCATGGCGCTGTCGGTGCTCAGCGGCATGAGCGTGGAGGACCTGGCCCAGGCCGTGACGCTGCAGGAGGTGGGCCGCCTGGTCAAGGTGCCGGGCATCGGCAAGAAGACGGCCGAGCGCCTGCTGCTGGAGCTCAAGGGCAAGATCGGCGCCGATACGGGCGCGCAGTCGCTGTTCGTGAACAACGACCAGAACGACATCGTGCAGGCGCTGATGGCGCTGGGCTATTCCGACAAGGATGCGGCCGCCGCGCTCAAGAAGCTGCCGCCCGACGTGGGCGTGACCGAAGGCATCAAGCTGGCGCTGAAGGCGCTGGCCAAGTGAGCGGCGCATGAGCATCCATACCGACGATTTCGGGCAGGGCGGCTTTCCGCAGGGCGGTTTCGCGCCCGACAAGGCACCGGAAAAGCCGCGCATGATTTCGGCAGCGCCGGTCTCGCGCGGGGAAGAGGCCATGGAGCGCGCCCTGCGCCCCAAGCTGCTGCAGGAGTACGTGGGTCAGGCCAAGGCGCGCGAGCAGCTGGAGATCTTCATCGGCGCGGCCCGAAAGCGCAGCGAGGCGCTGGACCATGTGCTGCTGTTCGGCCCGCCGGGCCTGGGCAAGACCACGCTGTCGCACATCATCGCGGCCGAGCTGGGCGTGAACCTGCGCCAGACCAGCGGCCCGGTGCTGGAAAAGCCCAAGGACCTGGCGGCGCTGCTGACCAACCTCGAAGCCAACGATGTGCTGTTCATCGACGAGATCCACCGCCTGTCGCCCGTGGTCGAGGAAATCCTCTACCCGGCGCTGGAGGACTACCAGATAGACATCATGATCGGCGAAGGGCCGGCGGCGCGCTCCATCAAGCTGGACCTGCAGCCGTTCACGCTGGTGGGCGCGACCACACGCGCGGGCATGCTGACCAACCCGCTGCGCGACCGCTTCGGCATCGTGGCGCGGCTGGAGTTCTATACGGCCGAGGAGCTGGCGCGCATCGTGCGGCGCAGTGCAGGCCTGTTGAACGCGCCGATTGACGACGAGGGCGCCTTCGAGATCGCGCGCCGCTCGCGCGGCACGCCGCGCATTGCCAACCGCCTGCTGCGCCGCGTGCGCGACTATGCCGATGTGCGTGGCGACGGCAGCATCACGCGCGAGCTGGCCGACCGTGCGCTGGCCATGCTCGATGTCGATCCCCAGGGCTTCGACATCATGGACCGCAAGCTGCTGGAGGCCGTGGTGCACCGCTTCGACGGCGGCCCCGTGGGCCTGGACAACATCGCGGCCAGCATTGGCGAGGAGGCGGGCACCATCGAGGACGTGATCGAGCCCTACCTGATCCAGCAGGGCTTTTTGCAGCGCACGCCGCGCGGGCGCATGGCGACCCAGGCGGCGTACCGCCACCTGGGCCTTCCCGTGCCGGGCGACGACGCCAGCTGACGCAGGCTCACTCCTCCGTGCCGGCGTTCCAGAAGGCCTGCAGCACTCCGGGCAGTGCCTCGATGGCGGCGATCACGCGGTCCAGCTCGTCGGAGTCCACCGAGGTGGCGTAGAGCATGGCCTCGATCTCGGTGTCCTGCGGGCCGAAGGCATGGGTTTCCACGCCGCGCACGGGGTAGCTGGCGTTCTCCAGCAGCTCCAGCATCTGCTCGCGCACATCGCCCTGGGCGCCGCGGTGGCAGATGGCGTAGACGTAGTAGGTCGACTCCGTGGATTCGTCATCCACCGGGCGGCGGTTGATGCGGTTGACCACGGGGCGCAGCAAGGTGTTGCTGGCCAGCACGAACAGCGTGGCCAGGCCCGCCTCGGCCACCAGGCTGGCGCCCGCGCAGGCGCCCACGGCGGCCGAGCCCCACAGCGTGGCCGCCGTGTTCAGCCCGGTGATGTTGGCCCCTTCCTTCATGATGGCGCCCGCACCCAGGAAACCCACGCCCGAGACCACGTAGGCCACCACGCGCGTGGCGCCCTCGGCCCCGCCCAGGCGCACGGCCAGGTCCACGAAGACGGCCGCGCCCACGGCGACCAGGGTGTTGGTGCGCAGCCCCGCCGTGCGCTGGCGCACCTGGCGCTCCAGGCCGATGAGGGCGCCGAACACGAAGGCCGTGGTCAGGCTGACGAAGGTGTCCAGCATGGCGCCGGGGTTGAGGTTCTGCAGGGCCTGCATGGGGTTCCGGGCTTTCCTGGTGAATGGGTTGAAGGGGCGTTGAAAGAGGCGCCGAAGGGTGCGTCATTGCCAGCCGTAGCGGCGGATGTAGACGCGCTTGAGCAGCGTGGCCAGGCAAGCGTAGCCCAGCAATATGGCAATCATCCACGGGAAGTAGGCCGCCGGCAGCGCCTGCAGCTTGAAGTAGCCGGCCAGCGGCCCCATCGGCAGGAAGATGCCGGCCGCCATCACGGCCGCCGTGGCCAGCAGCAGCGGCCAGGACGGGCGGCTTTGCAGGAAGGGGATCCTGGGCGTGCGGATCATGTGCACGATCAGCGTCTGCGTGAGCAGCCCGATGACGAACCAGCCCGACTGGAACAGCGTCTGCTGCCCGGGCGTGTTGGCGGCGAAGACGAACCACATCAGCGCGAAGGTCAGGATGTCGAACAGCGAGCTGATGGGCCCGAAGAACACCATGAAGCGGCCCAGGTCGGCCGGGTTCCAGCGCAGCGGCTGGCGCACCAGTTCGTCGTCCACGTTGTCGAAGGGGATGGCGATCTGCGAGAGGTCGTACAGCAGGTTCTGCACCAGCAGGTGCAGCGGCAGCATGGGCAGGAAGGGGATGAAGGCCGAGGCCACCATCACCGAGAACACGTTGCCGAAGTTGGAGCTGGCCGTCATGCGGATGTACTTCAGCATGTTGCTGAAGGTGCGCCGGCCCTCGATCACGCCCTGCTCCAGCACCATCAGGCTTTTTTCCAGCAGGATGATGTCGGCCGCTTCCTTGGCGATGTCCACGGCGCTGTCCACGCTGATGCCGATGTCGGCCGCGCGCAGGGCCGGGGCGTCGTTGATGCCATCGCCCATGAAGCCGGTGATGTGGCCGTTGGCCCGCAGCGCATGCACGATGCGCTCCTTGTGCAGCGGTGTGAGCCGGGCGAACAGCTGGTGCCGTTCCACCGTCTGGCGCAGCATCTCGTCGTTCATGTGCTCGATCTGCGTGCCCAGGATGATGTGGTCTGCGGGCAGCCCCACATCGCGGCAGACCTTGGCGGCCACCAGTTCGTTGTCGCCGGTCAGCAGCTTGACGGCCACGCCGTGCGCGGCCAGGGCGGCCAGCGCCTCGGCCGTGGTTTCCTTCGGCGGGTCCAGGAAGGCGATGTAGCCGATCAGGGTCAGCTCCGACTCGTCGGCCACGCCGTAGTCGCTCTTGTGCGGCGGCACTTCCTTCATGGCCACGGCGACCACGCGCAGGCCCTCGCGGTTGAGCTCGCGCGTCACGCGGCGCACGCGGGCCAGCTGCTCCTCGTCCAGCGGGCGCGTGCCATCGCCCTCGCGCAGCCGGGTGCAGGCACCCAGGATCTCCTCGACCGCGCCCTTGCAGATCAGCTCGTGGTGGTGGCCGCGCTCGGCCACCACCACGGACATGCGGCGGCGCTCGAAGTCGAAGGGGATCTCATCGACCTTGCGGTAGTCCTCGGCCAGGCGCATCTGGGTGTGCAGCTCCACGTGTTCCAGCACGGCATGGTCGAGCAGGTTCTTCAGGCCCGTCTGGTAGTGGCTGTTGAGGTAGGCGAAGCGCAGCGTCTCGTCGCAGGGCTGGCCGAAGGCGTCGGTGTGCCGCTCCAGCACGATGCGGTCCTGGGTCAGCGTGCCGGTCTTGTCGGTGCACAGCACGTCCATGGCGCCGAAGTTCTGGATGGCGTCCAGCCGCTTGACCACGACCTTGCGGCGCGACAGCACCACGGCGCCTTTGGCCAGGGTGGAGGTCACGATCATGGGCAGCATCTCGGGCGTCAGGCCCACGGCCACGGACAGCGCGAACAGGAAGGCCTCGGCCCAGTCGCCCTTGGTGTAGCCGTTGATGAACAGCACCACGGGCACCATCACCGCCGCGAAGCGGATCAGCAGCCAGCTGACGCTGTTGACCCCGGTCTCGAAGGCCGTGGGCGCGCGGTCGTTGGAGGTCACCCGCGTGGCAATGGTGCCGAAATAGCTGCGGTTGCCCGTGGCCAGCACCACGGCCAGCGCCGTGCCCGAGACCACGTTGGTGCCCATGAACAGCAGGTTGCTGGCGTCCAGCACGCCGGTGCCATTCGATGCACTGGCGTCGGCGCGCTTTTCCACGGGCAGGGATTCGCCGGTCATGGCGGACTGGCTCACGAACAGGTCCTTGGCGCTGAGCACGCGGCAGTCGGCAGGGATCATGTCCCCGGCCGACAGCACCACGAAATCGCCGGGCACGACCTCGCGCAGCGGCACCTCGTAGCGGCGCGCCTGCTGGCCGAAGCCGCTGTGCGGGGCGTCTGCGGAGTCGGCATCTGCAGGGGCCGGTGGGCCGCCATTGCGGCGCAGCACCGTGGCCGTGCTGCTGACCATGGCCTTGAGCCGCGCGGCGGCGCGGTTGGAGCGGCCTTCCTGCACAAAGCGCAGCAGCGTGGACAGCAGCACCATGGAGGCGATGACGACCGTGGCCTTCATGTCCTCGGTGGCGTAGGAGACCACGGCCAGCAGCGTCAGCAGCAGGTTGAAGGGATTGCGGTAGCAGTACCACAGGTGCAGCCAGCCGGGCAGCGGCTTTTCGTGCTCGACCTCGTTGGGGCCGAGACGTGCGAGCGCGCCGCGGGCCTGCTCGCGGGTCAGGCCGTTCTCGCTGGAGCTGGTGCGCGCCAGCACGGCGGCGATGTCATCGCGCGAGGCGCGCAGCAGCTCGCGCGTGAGGGTCGGCGATACCGAGCGCGAGTGGTGCACGGCCGTGCCCGAGGGCAGGGCATTGCGCCGGAACAGCCCCAGGGCGTGGCGGCTGCGCAGAAACGCCTGGAACAGGTGCTTGAGGCTTTTCATGGTGACCTCCCTGGCGGCTCAGGCCTGGCTCGAACGAAGGGTGGCGCGCAGCCAGTGCCAGTTGCGCTGGCAGGCGCACAGCAGGCGGCGGCGCAGCGGCGGGCGTGCCACGGTGGCCGACTGCAGCCATTGGCGCCGCGCATGGGCAGGCAGGTGGCGGTAGACCTCGGCGCGCTCCTGCGCCGCCAGCAGGGACAGGACGTCGGCCTGCTGGCGCTGCGTGAGCGCCACGAGTGCGTGGGCGAAGAGATCGGGGCCGTGTTGCTGCAGCAGGGCGTGCAGTTGCCCGGTATGGCGTGCCGCAATGGCGGCTTGCAGGGCCAGCTGCAGGGTGCTGGCGCGGGAGGTGTGGCTGGCGCGTGCGGAGACGGGTGCTGTTGCGGGCGTGGCGCGCAGCGCGGTGATGACGTGTTGCATGGCGGGCTTCTTTCGTTGCGGCCGAAGGAAGCCCGGCACCTATCCGTCAATGGACGTGCACGGGCCTCCCGGCCGGGGCCTTGGGAAGGGGCGGAAGGGCCGCAGGCATGTGCGGCCGGACCGTATCGGAGGGGTCAGGGCAAGATCGACTCGGATCGGGGTCCATGGGGGAACTCCTTTCTGACGATGGGGCGGACAAGGCTGCGGCGCGCGCTCAGCGCGGCTGCAGGCTCAGAAAGCTGCGGATGCGGTGCGTGGGCCAGTGGGTCTGCAGGTCCAGGTGCATGGCGTGCTCCATGGCCGATGGGGCCTGGGCCTGCATCTGTGGCTGTGCCTTGGCCTGCATTGCTGCCTGGGAGGCAGCCACGCGCGTGCCGGTGGCGCCGGGGCAGGGCGCGGCAGTGGCAGGCTGCAGGCGTTGCATTGCGGGGCGGACGAACGGTGTGGACATGGCTTTCTCCTTGGCGAACCAGGAAGACTGCCGCGGGCAGGGCCGTCAAGCAGCGTGGGTCGCGCGCTGCTCGATGGCAGCCACACGGGCACGCGATCAGTGATCAACAGCCATTGGAATCTTCGGTGCAGGAGCGGCGTACCTGATGCATGCCAAGCGCAACTGCAGCGCCGGGCGGCGCGAAGATCCAACGGGAAACGCAGCAATGGAAGGAAGCCGGCCGACATGGCCGCTCCCTTCACAGGAGTCGGTCAGTCAGCCAGCAGCGTAGCCATTGCGGCGCGCTGTTTGTCACTGGTTGAACTGGCACTGTCCACGGAAGGACTCCTGAAAATGCGATCCCGCCATTGTGCCTTGCGAGCTGCCTCGGGTCAACCCTGATGTCGATGCGCCACGGGCCAGCCAGCCCTGCACGATCAGCAACTGCGCCGCGTAGTAGGTGGACAGCACGGCGGCTTGCGCCCCGTCGAAAGGCTGCACGAAGCGGTTGATGGCCAGCAGCGAGTCGCTGACCATGAAGAAGCAGGCGCCGATGGCCACGGTCCAGGCGGGCTGGCCGCCCAGGTGCCTGGCGCGGCCAAGGGCCTGCGCCGCCATCAGCGCAATGACCAGCACATAGGCGGCCACGGGCAGGCGCAGCGCGGCGGGCAGGCCGCCCTGCCAGAGCACGGCATACATGGCAACGCCCAGGGCCAGCGTGGCGGCCAGCGAGGGCCGGTGCGCAAACCAGGGCGCATCCTGGCGCAGCAGCACGATATAGGCCAGGTGGGCGAGCAGAAAGCTGGCCAGGCCCGGGATGAACAGATCGGGCAGCATCAGGAACACGTCGCCCGCCATCGAGGCCGCCAACGCCGCGGCCAGCCAGCAGGCGCCGCGCGCGGGTTTCGCCAGCGCCGAGAACGCCGCGCTGCCGCGCCACAGCTGCATGACAGCGATCAGCGCAAAGACCATGGCCAGCGGCTTGAACAGCCAGTGCCAGTGCAGCATGTCCAGCACGCTGGTGGCGGTGGCCAGCGCGCCGGCCTCGATGGCCAGGGCCACCCACAGGCTGATGCGCCTCTGCATGGCCGCGCCCAGTGCCCACTGGCAGGCCAGCAGCACGCCAAACCACAGCGCATTGCGCGCCGTCGAGGACTGGTCGGCATGCCACAGGAACAGCGACACCCCGGCGATCAGCGCCACGAACTGCAGGCCCGCAAACCAGCGCAGGCTGCGCTGCATGTCCGGTGCGTAGAGCACGCGGTGCGCGTCCAGGTCGAAGGCCGGCCTGGGAAAGCGCTGCGCCACGTCGGCAGGGCGCCACCCGGGCGGCTTGAGCCAGATGCGCAGCTTGTCGCCCCAGCGCCGCGCATGCCAGCTGTCATGGATGAGTTGCCGGTACACCACGGCGTTGGCCCACAGCGGATCCCAGCTTTGCAGCAGGCCGCGCGTGCCGTAGACGCAGGGCTCGCTGTCGTCCTCGGGCTTGAAGGTGCCGAACAGGCGGTCCCAGACGATGAGGATGCCGCCGTAGTTCCTGTCCAGGTAGCAGTCATTGACGGCGTGGTGCACGCGGTGGTTGCTGGGCGCGCAGAACCAGCGGTCGAACCAGCCCAGGCGCCGCACCTGCTCGGTATGGACCCAGAACTGGTAGAGCAGATCGATCAGGCCCACGATGGCAAACACCAGCGGCGGCACGCCGGCCAGCGCCATGGGAAGGTAGAACAGCCAGCCCAGCAGCGCGCCCGAGCTGGTCTGGCGCAGCGCCGTCGACAGGTTGTAGTCCTGGCTCTGGTGGTGCACGGCATGCGCGGCCCAGAGCACGGCCACCTCGTGGCCCATGCGGTGAAGCCAGTAGTAGCAGAAGTCGTAGAACAGCAGGGCCAGCAGCCAGCCGGGAATGCTGGTCCAGAAGGCATCGTTGCGCCACAGCGCCAAGTGCTCGAAGGCCAGCGTGTACAGGCCCACGCGCAGCAGCGTGGTGAAGACGGCGCTGGTCTGGCTGAGCATGCCCAGGCTGATGGAGCTGATGGCGTCGGCCAGCCGGTAGGCATTGCGCCCGCGCCACAGGCTCACGCCCCATTCCAGCGCGATCAGCAGCAAAAAGGCAGGAGTGGCGAAGACAATGACTTGGCTGGGTGAGAGCATGGTCAGCCGATTCTGGGCATGGCGGCGGGGCAGCGCCTTAGGCGAGAACCCTAGGACACGGAATCACAAGGGTTGAAACGGATTGCAATAAATAGGGCTTCGTGGCAAGCGTGTGGCAGGAAAATTGCGCCCTATGGCAGAATCGCCCGCTTTCCACGCGCTGGCCGTCCCTGCCCTGCAGGCCATTGCCAGCCCGCACCGCCTTCGCCGGCATGCGCCGCGCATGCCCACGCTCCATGCACCTGTCCCGACGCTCCCTGCTATCGGCTGCAGCCTCAGTGGCTGCGGCCCTTGCTGCCGCACCCGCCGCCCATGCCGCGCCGGGCGCGGGCAAGCCCTGGCCGGCAGGCGGGCCCATCACGCTGATCGTGCCCTTCGGCGCGGGCAGTGATGTGGACGCCACGGCGCGGCTGATCGCCGAAAAGCTGGGTGCGCGGCTGCGCCAGTCGGTGGTGGTGGACAACGTGCCGGCCTCCGGCGGCGTGCTGGGCGTGAGCAAGGTGGCGCGCTCGCATGCCGATGGCTACACGCTGCTGCTGGGCTTTGACGGGCCGGTGAGCATTGCGCAACTGGTGAACTCCTCCGTGCGCTATGACGCCGAGCGTGATCTGGCTCCCGTGGGCCTGACTTCGGTGGCGCCCATGGTGATCGTGGCCCGCCCTGGCCTGCCCGTGCACAACCTCAACGAGCTGATCAGCATGGCCCGCGCCCGGCCCGGCGCGCTGACCTATGCCACCCCGGGCGTGGGCACGGTGCTGCACCTGGCCATGGAGCGGCTGCAGGAGCGTGCCCGCATCCGCCTGGTCCATGTGCCCTATCGTGGCGTGGCACAGGTCACCAGCGAGGTCATGGGCGGCCAGGTCGATCTGGGCATTCTGATGACCACCGGCGCCACGCCGCTGGTGCAGCAGAAAAAGCTGGAAGGCGTGGGCGTGACCTCGGCACAGCGCATCGACGTGATTCCCGAGGTGATGAGCTTTGCGGAGGCTCCTGATTTGAAGGGCTTCGAGCTGGAAGCCTGGACCGGCCTGTTCGCCCCCGCCCGCACGCCCGAACCCGTGGTCAGCCGCCTGGCCGCCGAACTGGCCGAGGTGCTGAAGCTGCCCGAGGTCCGCAAGCGCCTGCAGGACAGCGGCGCCACGCCCGGCTCGGGCACGCCGGCCACGTTCGCCCAGTTCCTGAAAAAGGAAAAGGCGAGCTACACGCAGATCGTCAAGTCCGCCAATATCCAGGTGGAATGAGGGACTGCGCTGCAGTGCGGGCGTTCAGCTGAAAACCTCGTCGCGCGCACCGCCTTCCAGGTGCTGCACATCGCCCCAGCCAACCAGGCCCAGGCCCTGGGGCGTCCACAGCAGGCGGTTGATGGCCGCGTTGCCCAGCGCCCAGGTGCGTGGTGCCTGCACTTCCTGGTGCGTGGCCAGGCGGTAGAGCACATCCATCACGCCGCCATGCGCCACGATCACGATCTGCTCGCCTGCGTGGCGGCCGGCCAGGCGGTCCACCGTGGCCGAGATGCGGTCGCGCAGCATCAACAGCGACTCGCCGCCGCCTGCGGGCACGAACTCGGGATCGCGCTTGCGCCAGCGCAGCGCATCCTCCGGGTGGGACGCCTCGATATCGTTGAAGGTCTGGCCCTCGAAGCTGCCGAAGCAGCGTTCGCGCAGGCCCTTGTCGGCCGTCAGCGATGCGCCCGTGGTCGCGGCCACGGCCTCGGCCGTGGCATAGGCACGCAGAAGGTCGCTGCTGTAGATGGCGGCCACCGGCTCGCCCGCCAGGGCCTTGCCGGCCTGGGCGGCCTGCCAAAGTCCCATGTCGTTCAGAGGAATGTCCAGATGGCCCTGGATGCGGGCGTCCACATTCCAGGCGGTTTCTCCGTGGCGGATGGCAATGATGCGCGTGGCTTGCATGAGGGGCTGGCGTGGGGTGCTGCAAAAAGGAGCAGGCATTGTCCCGCAAGCCAGGCAAGCCTGCATCGCGCGCCGCCGTTGAAACTGGCGCGGCCCCACTCAGGGACGCCGAGCAAGAGTCGCCTCGCGGCGGGGGCGCCCAGCCGAAGGCGTCGTCCCCCTCCGCGAAGCGAGAAGGGGGAAGCGGCGCAGCCGCTCAGGGGGTCAGATCAGCGATTTTGCGTTGTCCAGCACGAAGTCGCAGGCCTTCTCCTTGAGGTCGCCCTTGAGCTTGTCGATGCTGAAGCTCTTGCCGTTGGAGCCGGTGACCAGGCCGCCCAGGCCGTTCTGGAATCCCGTGTCCTTGGGCTCTTCCTGCTTTTGCATGCCCAGCTTGCCCAGCAACTGGTCCTTGACCTGGGCCGCCTTGTCGGCATTGAGGTAGTTGTTCTTCATGCAGTAGGAGATGACGCCTGCCGCATTGCCGGCCGTGGCCGAGGGGCTCAGGCCCAGGGCGGACAGCGCGCCCGCACCGCCTGCCCCCGCACCCAGCATGCCGCCAAGGCCGGAGCCGGCGCCTTCGCTGCTGGCGGCGGCCTTGTCACCGCCAAGGCCCGAGGCCTGGCGCAGCGAGTCTCCCAGGCCCGACGCCTGGGCAGGCAGGGCGCCCAGGCCCAGCATGGCGCACAGCAGTGCGCTGGCAATGGATGTCTTCATGGATGCTTCCTTTCCGCGGAAACCCGCAGGCTCGATACAGGGCCTGAAATTAGCACGCCGTGCGGCGCAGACCTGTGCCCGATTGCAAACCTTTGCCAGAGCGGGCCGTGTCGGTCTTTCGCGTTTTCACTAGCTTTCAAAGCCGTTGGCCTGTCCATGATGGCCGCACACCATTGGCGGGCCGCGGCGGCAGTCTTGTTATTTGGAAATGGCTTTTAAGTATAAAAATCAATTCAACAAGCTGAAAAAGTTATTTAAAGTGGGGCGCACCTATATGGCCCGCTTCTTGCGGCGCCCGGGCTGCTGCGTCGCATGGCCGCCGCCTTTCCAATCAATCCACAGGGGAGCAGACAAATGATCATGAAGATTCTGGGCAGTTCTTTGCTGGCCGCAGGCCTGTTGACCTCGGCCGCGCTGGCCCAGGCCGAGACCGTGCGCTGGGCGCGCGGCTCCGATCCGACTTCGCTGGACCCGCATGCCTTCAATGTCGGCACCAATTTCGTGCTGCTGCACCAGATCTACGAAACCCTGGTCATCCGCTCGGCCGACGGCAAGCTGGTGCCCACGCTGGCGACCTCGTGGAAGATGACCTCCGACCCGTCGGTCTGGGAGTTCAAGCTGCGCCCCAACGTCAAGTTCCATGACGGCACGCCGTTCACGGCGCGCGACGTGGTCTTCTCGCTGAACCGCGCCAAGGGCGAGAACGCCCAGGTCAAGTCCCTGCTGTCCTCGATGGAGGAGGCCAAGGCCGTTGACGATCTCACGGTGCAGGTGAAGACCAAGGGCCCGAACCTGATCTTCCCCGACAACCTGACCAATCTCTTCATCATGAGCGAGAAGTGGTCCAAGGCCAACGGCGCCGAGACCACGCAGGACACGGCCAGCAAGACCGAGAACGGCGCCACGCGCGCGGCCAACGGCACGGGCGCCTATGTGCTGGCCAGCCGCGAGGTCGATTCGAAGACGGTGATGAAGCTCAACCCCGACTATTGGGGCAAGGGCCAGTTCCCGCTGCAGGTGACCGAGCTGGTCTACCTGCCCATCAAGTCGCCGGCCACGCGCGTGGCGGCCCTGCTGTCGGGCGAGGTGGACTTCGCCCAGGACATTCCCGCGCAGGACGTGGCGCGCCTGAAGCAGGACAAGCGCCTGCGCATCAATGAAGGCCCCGAGAACCGCTCCATCTTCCTGGGCCTGAACGTGGGTGCGGCCGAGCTCAAGAGCAGCAACGTCAAGGGCAAGAATCCGCTGGCCGATCCCAAGGTGCGCCAGGCCATCGAGCTGGCCATCGACCGCGATGCGATCAAGCGCTCGGTGATGCGCGGCCTGTCGATTCCCACGGGCGTGATCGCGCCGTCGTTCGTCAATGGCTACGACAAGGCCTTCGCGGCCTATCCCAAGGCGGATGCCGCCAAGGCCAAGCAACTGCTGGCCGAGGCGGGCTACCCCAACGGCTTCACCATCACGCTGAACACGCCCAACGACCGCTATGTGAACGACGAGGCCATCGCCACGGCGGTGGCCGGTTTCCTGGGCCGCATCGGCATCAAGACCGAAGTCTCGGCCCGGCCGATCGCCATGCACAGCGTCTCGCTGACCAAGGCGGACAGCGACTTCTACCTGTACGGCTGGGGCGTGCCCACCTATGACTCGGCCTACATCTTCGACTTCCTGGTGCACACGCGCGGCAAGGACAGCCGTGGCGCGCAGAACGCGACGCACTACAGCAATGCCGATGTGGATGCCAAGATCCTGTCCCTGTCCTCGGAGAGCGACAAGGCAAAGCGCGATGCCACCATCAAGAGCATCTGGGAGACCGTGCAAAAGGAGCGCTTCTACATTGCGCTGCATGACCAGGTGATCCACTTCGCGTCCGTGCCCCGGCTCAATGTGCCCGTGCACCCGGACAACGCGCTGCACTTCAAGTTCGTCAAGTTCGAGAAGAAGTAAGCGCCGATGCTGGTCCATCTGCTGCGCCGGCTGGGCCAGTCCGCCCTGGTCCTGCTGGCCGTCTCCTTTGTCTCGTTCATGGTGTTCCGCCATATCGGCGATCCCACGATCAGCCTGCTGGGCGAGGACGCGACGGTTGCCGAGCGCGAGGCGCTGACGGAAAGCCTGGGCTTCAACAAGCCCGTGCCGCTGCAGTACCTGGCATACGTGGGCAAGGTGCTGCAGGGCGACCTGGGCATCTCCTACCGGCTCAAGCGCCCCGTGACCGAGATCATTGCCGAGCGCCTGCCCGCCACGCTGGAGCTGGCGATGACGGCGGCGCTGTTCGCCCTGGTCATCGGCGTGGCGCTGGGCGTGTACACGGCCATACGGCGCGAGGGATGGCTGAGCCGCTCGATCATGACGGTGTCGCTGGTGGGCGTGTCCCTGCCCACCTTCCTGATCGGCATCGCCCTGATCTACCTGTTTGCCGTGGAGCTGCGCTGGCTGCCGTCCTTCGGGCGCGGCGAGACGGTGAAGCTGGGCGGCTGGGAGACCGGGTTGCTGACGGCTTCGGGCTGGTCGGCGCTGATCCTGCCGGCCATCACGCTGGGCTTCTACAACATGACCCTGATCATGCGCCTGGTGCGCGCCGAGATGCTGGAGGTGCTGCGCGCCGACTACATGCGCTTCGGCCGTGCGCGCGGGCTGCGTGAGCGCGATCTGTACTTCGGCCATGCGCTGCGCAATACCCTGATTCCCGTGATCACCATCGCGGGCCTGCAGATCGGCTCGCTGATCGCCTTTGCCATCGTCACCGAGACCGTGTTCCAGTGGCCCGGCGTGGGCCTGCTGTTCATCTCCTCCATCCAGGGTGTGGACGTGCCGCTGATCGCCGCCTACCTGATGTTCATCGCGCTGCTGTACGTGGGCATCAACCTGCTCGTCGATTTCCTGTACGTGATCGTGGACCCCCGCTTGAGAAACCGATGACCGATTCCGCCAAACAAGCAATCCCTCCCACGGGCTGGCGCGCCAGCGACTCGCCGGTCAAGCGCGCGTTTGCACGCTCGCGCCTGGTGCAGGCGGCGGCGCTGGTGCTGGCGCTGATCGTGGCGGCCACGCTGCTGTCGCCCTGGCTGGCGTGGCAGAACCCCTTCGATCCGGCCAATCTGGACCTGATGGATGCCTTCACGCCGCCGGGCCAGGCGGGCACCAGCGGCACGCTGTACGCGCTGGGATCGGACGACCAGGGCCGCGATGTGTGGAGCGCCATCCTCTACGGGCTGCGCATGTCGGTGCTGGTGGGCGTGTCGGCCGTGGGGCTGTCCCTGCTGATCGGCGTGCCGCTGGGCCTGGTCTGCGGCTATGCGGGCGGCTGGTTCGACACGCTGATGATGCGCATCGCCGATGTACAGCTGACCTTTCCCGTGATCCTGGTGGCGCTGCTGGTCTTCGGCATCGCACGCGGCCTGCTGCCCGAGGGCTACCGCGACGACATGGCGGTCTTCGTGATCATCGTGGCCATCGGCCTGTCCGACTGGGTGCAGTACGCGCGCACCGTGCGCGGCGCGGTGATGGTGGAAAAGCACAAGGACTACGTGCTGGCGGCCCAGCTCATAGGCCGCAGCCGCGTGGCCATCCTGGTGCGCCACATCCTGCCCAACCTGCTGGCGCCCATCCTGGTCATCGCCACCATCAGCTTCGCGCATGCCATCGTGGCCGAGTCCACGCTGTCCTACCTGGGCGTGGGCCTGCCGCCCACCCAGCCTTCGCTGGGCACGCTGATCCGCATCGGCCAGGGCTTCCTGTTCTCGGGCGAGTGGTGGATATTGCTGTTCCCCTCGCTGGTGCTGCTGGCGCTGGCGCTGTCCGTCAACCTCGTCGGCGACTGGCTGCGCGACGCACTGAACCCCAAGCTGCAATGAGCACGACACAACAATCCGGGCAGCCCCCCGCACAGCCTGCGGTGCTGAGCGTTCGCGGCCTGTCCGTCACCTTCGACACCTACAAGGGCCCCGTGCAGGTGCTGGACGATGTGTCCTTCGATATTGCGCCCGGCGAGATCCTGGGCGTGGTCGGCGAGTCTGGCGCGGGCAAGTCCATGACGGGCGCCGCCGTGATCGGCCTGATCGAGCCGCCGGGCCGCATCTCGGCCGGCACGGTGCAGTTGCGCGGCGAGCGCATCGACACGCTGCGCGGCGAGGACCTGCGGCGCATACGCGGCCGGCGCATAGGCTCCATCTTCCAGGACCCGCTGACCAGCCTGAACCCGGTCTATACCGTGGGCCGGCACCTGGTGGAGACCATCCGCACGCACCTGCCCGTCTCCGAGAAGGAAGCCGAGGCACGCGCGCTGGCCCTGCTCGAAGAGGTGGAGATCCCGCAGGCGCGCGAGCGCATGGCCCAGTATCCGCACCAGTTCTCGGGCGGCATGCGCCAGCGCGTGGCCATTGCCCTGGCGCTGTGCGCCGAGCCCGAACTCATCATTGCCGACGAGCCCACCACGGCGCTGGACGTGTCCGTGCAGGCGCAGATCATTGCCCTGCTGCGCCGCGTGTGCAAGGAGCGCGGCGCGGCCGCCATGCTGATCACGCACGACATGGGCGTCATCGCCGAGACGGCCGACCGCGTCATGGTCATGTACCAGGGCCGCGTGCTGGAAACCGGCCCCGTGCGCCAGGTGCTGGACGCGCCGCAGCAGCCCTATACCCAGGTGCTGATGGGCGCCATTCCCAGCGTGCACCACCGCGTGCAGCGCCTGCCCGTGCCCGAGGTGGGCGGCGGCCCGGCCGCGCCCGCCGTGCCCTGGCAGCCCAGGGCCGGAGCGCAGGAGCCCGCGGCTGCCCTGCTGGAGGTCAGGGATCTGTGCAAGGAGTTCGACCTGTCCAGCGGCTGGCTGGCCCGGCTGCTGGCGCGCGAGGACAAAAAGGTCCTCAAGGCCGTGGACGGCGTCAGCTTCTCCATCCGCAAGGGCTCCACCTTCGGCCTGGTCGGCGAGTCCGGCTCGGGAAAATCCACGGTGGCGCGCATGGTGGCCGGGCTGACGCCGCCCACCAGCGGCACCGTGCTGTTCGACGGCGTGGACAAGTGGAGCCCGGCCGCCCAGACCGTGGCCATGCGCCGGCGCTTCCAGATGATCTTCCAGGACCCGTATGCCAGCCTGAACCCGCGCTGGACCGTGCAGGAACTGATTGCCGAGCCCCTGCAGGTGCTGGCCCTCACAGCCGGCAAGGACGAGACGGCCGAGCGCGTGCAGGAGGCGCTGCGCCGCGTGCGCATGAAGCCCGACGATGCGCGCAAGTACCCGCACCAGTTCTCGGGCGGGCAGCGCCAGCGCATCGCCATCGCGCGCGCCCTGGCCAGCCGGCCCGAATTCATCATCTGCGACGAGCCCACCTCGGCGCTGGACGTCTCGGTCCAGGCCCAGGTGCTCAACCTCATGCGCGACCTGCAGGAGGAGTTCGGCCTGACCTATCTGCTGATCAGCCACAACCTCGCCGTGATCCGCCACATGTGCGACGACATCGGCGTCATGCAGCGCGGCCGCCTGGTCGAGGCCGGCGAGGCCGGCGCCGTGCTCGATGCACCGCAGCATGCGTACACGCGTGCGCTGATGGCTGCCGTGCCTGATATGGAGCATGTGCACTGAGGCAAGTGCACTGCCATGGCTTGGCGTTCAGGTCGCGGCAACGACCCGCACGTCGAACCGGACCTGAAGCCAGTTCTTGATGGCGGCAAAGATGGCGGCAAGATTGTCCATGCTGGGGTTGCCTTTCGGCGAGAGCATGCGGTGCAGGCTCTTGCTCGGCTTGTGCGTGAGGTCGGCCAGCGTCTCGAATCCCACCGTTGCGTTGACGAGATCGCGCAGGACGAGGCGTGCCGTTTCTGGCTCACCGCTCAGAAAAAGAGTGGCCGCCTCATCAAGCAGCGCCTGTGCGAAAGCAGGGTCGCGCTCAATGCGCTGAATGACCGTTTGTTTGAAATCGCGGGTGAGCGTCATGCCTTCGTTCCTTTTTTGGCATTGTCCGAGGGGCGTTGCCTCTTGCGAGCCTTGTATTCGCTGTGCATGGCCACGGCTTCGTCGATGGCCTTCTGCTGGCCCTTTTTCGTGCTGCCCCCGAACAGGATGATCAATCTTTCCCCGTCCTTGGCGAGATAGATGCGGTAGCCCGGGCCCCAGTCGATCTTGTATTCGCCAATACCCCGGAACCATTCGATATTGGAGGTGTTGCCCAACTCCATGCGGGCCATGGCGACGGCCACCTTGGCGGCCGCCTGGCCATCCAGCCCGTTGAACCATGTCTGGTACGCGCTGCTGCCGTCTTCGCGGATGTACTCCTGGAGCTGGATTCGCATGGATTGGATGGTAACTTATGAGTTACCAACGCTGCAAGGCGCTGTCCACATGACCTACAGCGTTCTCATGTTCCCAGGAACGAATGACAGCGATGGACCCAAAAAAGGCCTGCGGATGCAGGCCTTTGCTTCTGAGGACACGATGGCTTACCGGGCGGGTGCTGGTGGCGTGGCCGGTGCTGCCTGCGCCGCAGGTGCCGCCTGGGCCGGCTGCTGCGCCGGCGCGCCACCCTGCTGCACCGGACCGATGGTGGTGCGCACCACGCGCGAGCCCTTGGGCGGGTTGGGGAAGCCGGTGAGCGCAGCGTCGAACAGGATGCCGAAGATGGCCGGGTCGTCGGTCCAGACATCCTGGCGCTGGGCCGAGGTCTCGTAGACGATCTGCTGCGTGGTGGCGTTGCGCATCACGATGCTGACGGCGCGGTAGTACTCCAGCGGCGGGCCGTCGAACATGAAGCTGCCGCCAAAGCCCATGCCCCAGCCGCGCCCGTAGCCCACGCCCCAACCCCAGCGCGGGCCGCCCCAGCGGTCGTAGTAGGGCCAGGCGGCGTAGTCGCGCGCATAGCGTGCGTCGGCGCCGATCTGCACGATCAGGCTGGCCCGGGAGTCGTCGCGCTGCAGGCCCACGCGGCCCAGGGCCTGCTGGGCCTGGGATTCGATGGCAGCGAAATGCGTCTGCGCCTCGCGTTGCGAGGGCAGGACCTCCAGGCGATAGGTGGGCGGCGCGGGCAGGGCGCCCAGCGTGGAATAGCTCTGGACGGTGCTCTGGACTTCGCGCACGCTGGCGCAGCCGGTGAGCAAGGCCGTGGCCACGATGGCCAGGACATGGATGCAGCGCAGCTTCATGGTGTACTCCTTGGTCGAAAAAAGGCCCGTTTGCACGGGCCTTGGTTGGAGTGGGGCGATTGTTATAGGTTCAGCCGTCAGGACGACAGTTGTACCACCTGCAGGCCGGGCAGCGATGCGGACACTGGCATCTCTTCATGGTCGAAGGCCATGTCGCCGTTGGGGTCGGCAATGCCGGTGGCCTTGGCGTTCTTGAAGTCGTGCAGCTCGGGATCCATCATGTGCGTGGTCACGATGTGGCCCATGGCGCGGAACATGCTTTCCACGCGGCCCGGGAATTTCTTGTCCCATTCGCGCAGCAGCTCGCCCACGGCCACGCGCTGCAGGCCGTCCTGGCTGCCGCAGAGGTTGCAGGGGATGATGGGGAAGTTCTGGTACTGGGCCCAGCGCACCGTGTCCTTCTCGGGCACGTAGCACAGCGGGCGGATTACCACATGCTTGCCGTCGTCCGAGACCAGCTTCGGGGGCATGCCCTTCATGCGGCCGCCGTAGAACATGTTGAGCATCAGCGTCTGCACGATGTCGTCGCGGTGGTGGCCCAGGGCCACCTTGGTGCAGCCCAGCTCGTCGGCCACCTTGTACAGGATGGCGCGGCGCAGGCGAGAGCACAGGCCGCAGGTGGTCTTGCCCTCGGGCACGACGCGCTTGACCACGCTGTAGGTGTCCTGCGTTTCGATGTGGTAGTCCACGCCGATGCTCTTGAAGTACTCGGGCAGCACATGGTCGGGAAAGCCGGGCTGCTTCTGGTCGAGGTTCACGGCCACCAGCTCGAATTTGACGGGCGCGCGCTTTTGCAGCTTGCGCAGCACGTCCAGCATCGTGTAGCTGTCCTTGCCGCCCGACATGCAGACCATGATCTTGTCGCCTTCCTCGATCATGTTGAAGTCGGTGATGGCGCGGCCCACCTCGCGGCACAGGCGCTTTTCGAGCTTGATCTGCTCGCGCTCGATCTTGATGCGGTTGCCGCCTGCGGTGTCTGCGGGGGCGTCGGCGGCGGCTTCTTCGGCCAGCCAGGGGTTGTCGGTCACTGCGTTCATGGGGTTCACCATTGTCCTGTCTCGACGCGAATGGCCACTTCGCAGTCGTCAAAAATTTCGAGCTTGGCGATCTTCACGCGCACGCCCATCACGCCGGGCAGCTGCATCAGGCGCTGGGCCAGCTTGCCGATCAGGCTCTCCAGCAGGTTCACATGCTCGGCCGTGCATTCATCGATGATGATCTGGCGCACCTTGCGGTAGTCCAGCACATGCAGGATGTCGTCGTCGCGCGGAGCCAGCGGCTGCGTGCCCAGGCTCAGCTCGGCATCGACCTGGATGGGCTGGGGCATCTGTTTTTCGTGGGCGAGGATGCCCAGGTTGGCGTCGAAACGCAAACCCGTGAGCGTCAGGATCTGTTGTCCGGTGGCGGAGTTCATGGGGAAAAGCCGTGGAGTGTGGGGATGGGCGCGGGCAGGCGCCTACATCATGGAAAAGTCGCGCTCGAAGCGCTGCAGGTGCTGGCCGCCATCGACCAGCAGCGTGGTGCCCGTGATGGACTGGTTGTCCAGCGCAAAGCATACGGTGGCGGCCACGTCGGCCGCGCTGGACGAGCGGCCCAGCGGGCTGAGGCGGTGCAGGGCCTCGAAGCGCTCCTGGCTCAGCATGTGGCTGGTCAGCGTCAGGCCCGGGGCCACGCCGACCACGCGCACGCGCGGCGCCAGGGCCAGCGCCAGCATGGTCCCTGCGGCCTCAAGCGCTGCCTTGGACAGCGTGTAGCTGAGGAAATCGGGGTTCTGGTTCCAGAGCTTCTGGTCCAGCATGTTGATCACGGCGCCGCTGGCATGCTCCTCGCCGGCCGCCACGCGGTCCTCGATATGGGCATGCAGCGCCTGGGCCAGCAGGATGGGCGCGCCGGTGTTGCTGCGCAGGTGGGCTTCCAGGGCCACGTAGCTGAAGCTGCCGGCGTCGTCATGCTCGAACAGAGAGGCGTTGTTGACCACGGCGTCCAGGTGGCCGAAGTGCGCAACGGCACGCGGCACCAGGGAGCGCACCGAGTCCTCGTTGAAGAAATCGGCATCCAGGGCGGCGCTGTCGCCGGCCAGTTCAGCGCAGGTGGCGGCCGTCTCCAGCGCCTCGTCGTGGGAGTCGCGGTAGTGCACGGCCACCTGCCAACCGGCGCTGGCAAGCGCGAGCGCGATGTCGCGCCCCAGGCGGCGGGCCGCGCCGGTCACCAAAACTGTGCGTGTTCGGGCAGGTGAGGACATTCGAGGACAATGTACGGATCGTGACGACAGAACCCTCAATTTTAACGGCCGCCCTGCAAACCCGTATTGCGCAAGAGATTGCGTCCTCGGGCGGATGGCTGGCTTTCGACCGTTTCATGGCCCTGGCGCTGTACGAGCCGGGCCTGGGCTACTACGCCAATGACACCGCCAAGTTCGGGCTGATGCCATCGTCGGGCAGCGATTTCGTGACCGCGCCCGAGATGTCCCCGGTCTTCGGCCAGCTGCTGGCCGCCCAGGTGGCCGAGGCGCTGCAGCGCACGCACACCCGCGAAGTCTGGGAGTTTGGCGCCGGCACGGGCGCGCTGGCGCTGCAGGTGCTGGACGAGCTGGCGGCCCTGGGCGTGCGGCCGGACCGCTACACCATCGTCGACCTGTCGGGCACGCTGCGTGCGCGACAGCAGCTCAGGCTGGTCAAGTACGAAGGCCTGGTGCACTGGGCCGATGCCCTGCCCGATAGGCTCGAAGGCGTGGTCATCGGCAACGAGGTGCTGGATGCCATGCCCGTGCAACTGCTGGTGCGCAAGGCAGGTGTCTGGCACGAGCGCGGCGTGGTGCTGCAGCCGGACGGCAGCCTGGGCTGGGAAGACAGGCCCACGCCACTGCGCCCGCCGATGGACATCGAGGGCGAGCACGATTACCTGACCGAAATCCACCCGCAGTGCGAGGCCTTCATTCGCACGCTGGGCGAGCGCATGGCGCGCGGCGCGGCATTTTTCATCGACTACGGCTTTGGCGAATCCGAGTATTTCCACCCGCAGCGCCACATGGGCACCCTGGTGTGCCACCGGCTGCACAAGGTGGACGACGATCCGCTGGCCGATGTCGGCCTCAAGGACATCACGGCCCATGTGAACTTCACGGGCACGGCCGTGGCCGCGCAGGAGGCGGGCTTCGAGGTGCTGGGCTATACCTCGCAGGCCCATTTCCTCATCAACTGCGGCCTGGGCCCCAAGCTCGACGCACTGGCCCAGGGCCCGCGCGCCATGGCCACCAAGCTGATGATGGAGCACGAGATGGGCGAGCTGTTCAAGGTCATCGGCCTGGCCAAGGGCGTGGAGCCCTGGGACGCCATGGGCTTTGTGCGCGGCGACCGCACGCACCGCCTGTAGCGGGCCGGGGCCCGCCTGCCTCAGCGCTGGACGCTGCGGCCGTTGCTGACGTCGTGGACTGTCTGGTCCTTGAGGTTGATGCGGTAGATCTCGCGCGTGACGTTGCCAGAGAAGCCCAGCTCCACGATGGACAGGTTCTCGAACGTGGTCGTGAGGCCGCCGGGCAGGATGCGGTTCAGGCGCGCGGCCGTCTCGCCCATGGCGCGCTCGATCTCGGGCGTGAAGGTGGCTTCGCTGTAGACCAGAGTGTTGTGCGGGTTGTGGCTGCGCACCTCCTTGCCGGCCTGCACCTGGTTGATGCCGCTGACACCCACGCTTTGCACCATGGCCTTGGCCGAGTCGTTCATCCGGGCATAGACGGGTCCCGTCACGCGCGGCAGCGGGCCGTCGCGCAGCGGCGCCATGGCGGCGGTGGCGCGGGTGTTGAAGTCCATCATGGCCTCGTAGGCCGGGCCGGACTTGACGATGCCCAGGTCCAGCCACCAGGGCTTGCCGGCCCCCTTGGCGGCCTCGGTAGTGTAGAAATTCTTCAGGTGAACGTCCTGCAGCACGGGCGGCAATGCCGGCAGGGCCGCCAGCATCTTGCGCGGCGTGGAGGGATCGGCGCTGTGGATATGCACCACGGTGACATGGGGCAGGTTGAAGGTGTTGGCCTCGGCCACCAGCTTCAGGCGCAGCAACTGCTCGTGCACCACGGGCGCGACCTGGCTGTCCAGGATGGCGGTGGCATCGGCAGGCAGGCGGTAGACCAGGCCATAGGTGGCCTGGTGCGCGCGGAAGTCGCTGCGCTGCAGGGCGCTGTTGTCGATGGCGCCCGACGCTGCGGCTGCCGTGGTGGGGGCCGGAGCGCTGGCGCAGGCCGCCAGCAGGGCGGCAGGCAGGATGGCGAGAAGAAGGCGCCTGGATGTGTGTTGCATGGTGGGGTTGTCTTGTTGCGGCATGGAGCCATGGAAGAAGGGGGCTTGTCGCGAATGGTCCCGAAGCCTCCCGCCACGGGACTTTCCCAATGTAGGACGCCCATGTGTCCTGCCCATGACGCGCCGCCGCCGTACACTCGGCGCCATGATCCGCTGGCTCCTCGTCATCTTCCTGGCCCTGCTGCTGTTCAATGGCCTGCACGCCTGGCTGGAGCGCATAGGCCTGGGCCGCCTGCCGGGCGACTTCCGCTTTCGCCTGTTCGGCCGCGTGATTTTTCTGCCCATTGCCAGCACCGTGTTGCTCAGCGTGATTGCCGCCCTGATCGCCAAGCTGATCTGAGCATGGCTTGAAGCACGGGCGCGCCGCCCGTATATGCAGGCATTGCCCCCTGACTTCCGAACAAGAGGCCACCCATGTCCGACAAGCTGCATTTCGTCTGCCCCCATTGCCACACCACCAACCGCATTGCGGCCGACCAGCTCGGCAGCGCGCCTGACTGCGGCAGCTGCCACCAGCCGCTGGTCACCGGCCAGCCCGTGGCGCTGGATGCGCAAAGCTTTGCCAGGCATGTGGGGCGCAGCCAGGCGCCGGTGGTGGTGGACTTCTGGGCGCCCTGGTGCGGCCCCTGCCGCATGATGGCGCCGGCCTTCGAGCAGGCGGCGCAGGCGCTGGCGCCCGGGGTGCAGCTGGCCAAGCTCGATACCGAAGCCCATCCCCAGGCTGCCGCGCCCTACAACATCCGCAGCATCCCGACCATGGTGGTGTTCAAGGAAGGACGCGAGATCGCCCGTGTCTCCGGCGCGCTGCCTGCCGGCGAGATCGTGCGCTGGGTGCGCTCGGTCGTCTGATGGTTGCCGGGCCGCAAGGACCGGGCGCCGTCAGGCCCTTCCTCAGGCCTGCACTTCACCCGGCAGATAGAAGCAATAGCCGCTGTTGCGCAGCGTCTTGACAGGCAGCTGCTGGCCGCTGGCCTCTTGCACCTTGCGCCTCAGCCGGCGCATCTGGGTGTCCAGGCGGCGCTGGTCGTAGACCAGATAGTCTCCACCCAGCGCCTGCACGATCTGGCGGCGGCTGACGCTGGCCCCTGCCTTGCCCATCAGGCAGTGCAGCACCAGCAGGTCCTGGTGTGACAGCGCCACAGGGGGCGAGGCGGGGGGCTGCAGGCGGCTGGGGCCAAGCTGCAGCAGCCACGGCGCCTGGCGCTGCTGCAGGCCCAGGCGCCGCACCAGGGCGGCCAGGGTGGCTTCCAGCTCGTCGAGATCGCAGCCTTTGCCCAGGTAGTGGTCGGCGCCGATCTCCAGGCCGTCGATGCGGTTGGCGCTGCTGTTGAGCGCGCTGAAGACGATGATGCCCAGTTGCTGGCCCTGCTGGCGCAGGCGCTGGATCAGCGCCAGGCCGTTGCCGTCGGGCAGGCCGATGTCGATGATGGCCAGCCGGTGGCGCCGCGCATCGAAATGGCGGTCGAACTCCTGCAGGCTGGCCACGCACTGCGGTGCATAGCCCAGGGATTCGAGGAACTCGCCCAGTTCATGGCGCAGCACGGGCTCGTCTTCGAGCAGGATCACATCAAGCATGGACTGGGAGGAGGGCAGGCGGGTGACAGCGCAGACAGCTGGTGTACGCTGGCGGCCCCGTGGTGGACTTCAGATGCGATATTACCGTGCAACCCTCATCGTGCTGGCCTGGCTGCTGTGCCCACTGCTGCTCCAGGCCCGGACCCTCTTGCTGGACCCCGATGTGCCCATGCAGGAGACCGCAGGGCAGTGGCAGCGGCTCGATGACGCTTCGGGCCTGCTCGATGTGCGGCAGGCCGACCTGGCGCCCGGGTGGAAGGCGATGCCAGGGCACCTGAACGCCAGCTTCACGCAGGCGGCGGTCTGGTTGCGCATGCCGCTGCAGGTGCAGCAGCCCGGCAGCTGGATGCTGTTGCTGGGCAATGCCCTGCTCGATGAGGTGGAGGTCCATGTGCGCCGGCCTGGCGACCCCTGGCAGCTGCTGGGGCGCAGTGGCGAAGAGATTCCGCGTCACGCCTGGCCGGTGGACTACCGCAGTCCCGCATTCCAGTTCGAACCTGCTGCCGCCGGGTCATACGAGTTGCTGGTGCGCCTGCGTGCGCGCAACGCGCTCGTCACCCGTATCGATCTGTGGCAGCGACTGGCGTTCGACAACCATACGCGGCGCGAGGCCCTCTCGTTCGGCCTGTACTTCGGGCTGTACCTGCTGTTGATTGGCGTGCAACTGGTGTTCTGGCTGGGCACGCGGGCTCCGGTGAGCGGCCTGTTTCTGGCCTATCTCAGCGTCTGCGTGCTCAATGAGGTGGTATCGCTGGGGCTGGTGCAGCAGTTGACGGGCCTGCCGGGTTTCTGGAGCGACCGCCTGCTGGGATGCGGCATTGCCGGCGCCCTGGCGATCTCCATGCAACTGGCCTGCAGGCAGTTGGAGCTGGCATCGCTGTATCCGCGGCTGGTACGCCAGATCGTGCCGCTGCTGTGGCTGTTCAGCCTGTGCTGCATGCTGTTGGTGGTGTCGGGGCACTACTCGGCGGGCATGGTCCCGGTGCAGGCCATGACCCTGCCGCTGACCGTGGGCTTTCTCGCATTCGCCCTTTGGCTGTGGCGGCGCGGCCACGCCCCGGCACGGTTCTTCATGCTGGCGTTCGGCATCTTCTATGCCGGCGTGCTGATCTCTTTCCTGCGCAACCTGGGCTGGCTGCCCATGAACGCGCTGACCGCGCTGGTGTCCACGCATGCGTCCGCGCTGGGCACCATGGCGCACATGCTGCTGCTCAGTGGCTGGATCATCGGCGGATACGAGCGCAGGCGCCGCATTCGAGAGCACGAGCAGGTCCGGCTGGAGGCGGAACTGCGGCAGCGACAGTTGCGCGAAAGCGAACTCAGCGAGGCGCTGGCGCTGGAGCGCAGGGTGCGCCAGGAGCAGCGCGACTTTGTCGCCATGGTCTCGCACGAGCTGCGCACGCCGCTGGCCATCATCCTGACCAGTGCGCAGCAACTGGCGCGCAATCTGGCTGCACCGCCCGACAAGACGCTGGCACGCAGCCGCAACATCCGCGAAGCCGCCCAGCGCCTGCTGGCCCTGGTGGACGACTGCCTGGCCGACGACCGCATGGCCGACCCCCAGCCCCATGCCGAGCCGCGCCTGCAGCCGTGCGACCTGCATGCGCTGGTGGATGGCTTGTGCCTGGACTTTGCGCCCGGCCGCATCGTCTGCCAACTGGGCGGGGGCACGCAGCAATTGATCACCGATGCCGGCCTGCTGCGCATCGCGCTGCGCAATCTGCTGGCCAATGCAGACCGCCACACGCCCGAGGGCGAATCGGTCCGCCTGGACGTGACCAGGCAGGGCGAGGGTCTGGAGATCCAGGTCTCGAATCCGGCAGAGCCCATTGCCCAGGCGGACCAGGACCAGCTGTTCGAAAGGTATTACCGTGGCCGCAACGCCCAGCACCGGCCCGGCGCCGGGCTGGGGCTGTACCTGGTGCGGCGCATCGCCGAGCGGCTGGGCGGCAGCGTGGCCTTGTTGACGGCAGGAGGCGAGCAGCCCGTGTGCCTGCGACTGGTCCTGCCCGTGGCGCGAGCCTGATTCCCGTGTGTGGCGGCCTTTGCGCTCAGGCCGCCTGCGCCAGCCAATCTGCCACGGCCTGCGCGCGCGCCGCCTGCACGGCTTCGCCGATGGCCTTGCCCTGCTTGCCGCGCGCAGCGGCCTGGGCGGCGATGTCAGAGGTGGAGACGGACAGCGCTGCGGCCAGCGCTTCGCGCAGGCGGGCACGCTGGGGATAGGGCCGGTCTTCGAAACCCAGTCTTCCGCGTGCATCGCACTCACAGGCCATGAGCGCCTGCTCGAAGCGCGCGGGCTTGCGGATGGCGTCGCAGCGCTCCAGCAGGCGGACGATGGCGGCGCCGTTGAGTTCGCCGCTGCGGTGGATGTTGCCGTGCTCGCGCGCCACCACGTCGCCCAGTTCGCGGCAGTCCGTGGGCACGCGCAGACGCTCGCCCACTTTCTCGGCCAGCCGGGCGCTGCGCTGCTCATGGCCTATGTGGCGCGGAAGCACATCGGCCGATGTCGTGCCCTTGCCCAGGTCGTGCACCAGGCAGGCGTAGCGCACGGGCAGGGGGGCGTCGAGCTGTGCGGCCATGTCCAGCACCATCATGGCGTGCACGCCGGTATCGACCTCGGGGTGGTACTCGGCGCGCTGGGGCACGCCCCACAGCCGCTCCAGCTCGGGCAGCAGCACGGACAGCGCACCGCACTCGCGCAGCAGCTCGAACATGCGCGAGGGGCGGCGCTCCATCAGGCCACGGCTGATCTCCTGCCACACGCGCTCGGGCACCAGGGCATCCACCTCGCCGGCGGCCACCATCTCGCGCATCAGGGCCATGGTTTCCGGCGCCACCGTGAATTCGTGGAAACGTGCCGCGAAGCGCGCCACGCGCAGGATGCGCACCGGGTCTTCGCGGAAGGCCCCGGTCACATGGCGCAGCACCCGGGCCTGAAGATCGGCCTGGCCGTGGTAGGGATCGGTGATGGCGCTTTCACCATCCCAGTCCGCAGGAGCGGCCATGGCATTGATGGTCAGGTCGCGCCGGGCCAGATCCTGCTCCAGCGTGACATCGGGCGCCGCCTGCACGACGAAACCCCGGTACCCCAGGCCGCTCTTGCGCTCGGTACGCGCCAGCGCGTATTCCTCGTGCGTCTCGGG
Source organism: Delftia sp. WSY_7 (assembly GCF_043104845.1). NCBI lineage: Bacteria > Pseudomonadati > Pseudomonadota > Betaproteobacteria > Burkholderiales > Comamonadaceae > Delftia > Delftia sp. WSY_7. The sequence goes on from NZ_JBICLB010000034.1 coordinate 586,320, forward strand.
ATGGAGGAAGACCGGGAAGTCCCGCCCCACAGGCAGAAAGCCGCGCGCGGACATTTGTTCGGGCGTGGCGCCGACCACCACCCAGTCGCGGTCATGCACGGCCCGCCCCAAAAGACGGTCGCGCACCGCGCCGCCCACCATGTACACCTGAAATTCGCTCATGCCGCAATGGTAGGGCCTGGGCGGTGACATGATGGCGGGCTGCCTCCACGCACCGATGGAGTGCCGAGCGCATGCTTTCTTCCGGATTCTTTCTGGAGACGAACTCAAGCAGCGCCAGCCGGACGGCCGCTGCACTGGCTCCGCAACCGCGGCATTGCGCAGGCCGCGCCCACCCCAGCGCAGCAGTGCTCCGACTTTTGCTGGTGCGCCGCTCAGCCGGCCGCAGGCGCGCTGCGGTAGGGCTCCTCGAACGGCCGGAAATCGTGCTCGGCCAGTGCGCCCTGCACCCAGTCCTGCACGCCCGGCAAGGCGCGCACGCGGCGCACGTAGGCGTCGATGGCCGGGGCCAGCGGCAGCTCGTAGGTCGTCAGGCGCATGCACACGGGCGCGAAAAAGGCATCGACGATGCTGAACTGGTCATACAGCATGGGGCCGCTGGCCGTGGACAGCAGCGGCTGCCACAGCTCGGACAGGTGCTGGACATCGTCGCGCAGGTCCGCGCGCTCGGCCCACAGCCGCGCGCCGACCTCGGGCAGCTGGGCCTCGATGTTCATGGGGCACAGCGAGCGCAGCGCGCCGAAGCCGCTGTGCATCTCGGCACAGAGGCTGCGCGCGCGGGCGCGGTTCAGGGCCAGGGTCGGCCACAGGTGTTTTTCAGGGAATTTCTCGGCCAGGTACTCGCAGATGGCCAGGCTGTCCCAGATGGCCATGCCTTCGTCCATGAGCACGGGCACGCGGCCCGAGGGAGACAGCGCGCGGGCGCGCTGCTTGAAGGCGGACTGCTCGTCGAAGCTGTCAAAGCGCAGCATGACTTCTTCGAAAGCAATGCCGGCCTGGCGCATCAGCACCCAGGGGCGCATGGACCAGGATGAGTAATTCTTGTTGCCGATATAGAGCGTGAGCATGGCCGCAACCTCCGCGATAGGCCCTACAGCTTAGCAAGCATGGCAGGAAAACCCATGTAGGAGCCGGGCGCTGCCTGGGCGCGCTCTAATGCGTGCCATGCAAAACGATAGCTCTTCCCCCCAGGCGCAAGCGGGGCGCCACACGGCTGCGCTGGTCCTGTTTTCCGGCGGCCAGGATTCGACCACCTGCCTGGCGCAGGCACTGTCGCTGTACGAGCGCGTCGAGACCCTGGGTTTCGACTACGGCCAGCGCCACAGCGTGGAAATGCAGGTGCGCCAGCAGGTGCGCGAGCGGCTGGCCAGGGACTTTCCCGGATGGGCACCGCGCCTGGGTGACGACCATGTCCTCTCGCTGGACGTGCTGCAACAGATCGGCGGCTCCTCCCTGACCGAGGACGTGGCCTTCGCCATGCAGGCCGACGGCCTGCCCAACACCTTCGTGCCCGGCCGCAACCTGCTGTTCCTGACCCTGGCCGGCGCGCTGGCCTACCGTCGCGGCCTGTCGGTCATCGTCACCGGCGTCTGCGAGACCGACTACTCCGGCTACCCCGACTGCCGTGACGACACCATGAAGGCCATGCAGCTCGCCCTGAACCTGGGCCTGGAGCGGCGCCTGCGCATCGAAACCCCGCTCATGTGGATAGACAAGGCCCAGACCTGGCAAATGGCCCACGACCTGGGGGGCGACACCCTGGTGGACCTCATCCAGCGCGACACCCACACCTGCTACCAGGGCACGCGCGAGACGCTGCACGACTGGGGCTACGGCTGCGGAACCTGCCCCGCCTGCGACCTGCGAGCCCGCGGCTGGCATCAATGGCAGGCGCAGCGCGAGACAGCAAACTAAAGAAGCACAGCGCTAGAAACCGGCGCGGCCAAAAGCGAGGGACACCGAGCAAGGGCCTAAGCCGGCCGCGCCGCCCCGCAGTGAGGGTGTCGTCCCCCTCCCCCGCGAAGCGGGCAGAGAGGGGGAAGGCGCGCAGCGCCTCAGGGGGTGCTTGTTCTACACCGGCCAGACGACTCCGTGGTCGTTCAAGATGGCGTCCAGGGGCAGGTCATGCGGCTCGGGCTCGAACTCGTCCACATAGCCGCAGCCGTAGCCCAGGCCCACGGTGAAGGGCCTGGGCTGCAGCTCGGCCAGGGTGCGGTCGTAGAAACCCCCGCCATAGCCCAGGCGGTAGCCACCGGCCGCGTAGCCCACGCAGGGCACGAACAGCAGGGTGGGGGTGAGGGTTTCGGTGTCCTTGGGCTTGGGGATGCCATAGGCGTCCTCTTCCATGGGACAGCCCGGGTACCAGGCGTGAAAGCTGAGTGTCTTACGCTGCTTGTCGATCACCGGCAATCCGATGCGGCGTCTTTGTGGGGTACCCTGTAGCTCGCCATCTTCCTTCCACCGGTGAAGCGCTGGCAGCGGGTCGAATTCCCCCTTGATCGGCCAATAGGCGCCGATGATGCTGTCGGGCCGCTGTATCAGCCAAAAGCGCATGACCTGCTGCAGCGCGTCGGCGCGCTGCAATCGGTCGGGAAGGTTGAGGCGCTGGTCTATCAAGCTGCGGCGCAGGGCTGCTTTGTCCATCAGATAATTTCCTCCATGCACTGGCTGAAGATTTTGACACCGCTTCTGGCGGCTTCCCTCTGGACCACCGCAGCCACGCCTGCGCTGGCGCAAAACCGTGGCGACGACGTCCTGCTGGAAATGCAGCAGGCCTTTCGCAAGGGCGACAAGGCCAAGCTCACGCAGCTGCTGCCTTCTGCGCGTGGCCATGTGCTCGAACCTTGGGCCGCCTATTGGGAACTCAAGGCCCGGCTGGAAGAAGCCAGTGCCGACGAGATTCTGGGGTTTTTCAAGCGCTGGCCCGGCACCTACCAGGAAGACCGGCTGCGCAATGACTGGCTGCTGCTGCTGGGGCAGCGGCGCGACTGGGGCATGTTCGATCAGGTGCACGGAGCGTTTCGCATGCGCGATGACCGTTCCGTCAACTGCTATGCCCTGCTGATCGACAACCTCAAGGGCCAGCCTGCCGCCAATCTTGGCCAGCAGGTGCGCGACCTGTGGTGGGCCCAGCGCGACGCCGACGACGGCTGCACCTATGCTGCCGGCGAGCTGTACGCAGCCAAGCAGATCAGCGAGCCCGAAGTCTGGCGCAAGGCACGCCAGTCGGCCGAGGCTAATCGCCAGAAGGCCACGCGCGATGCCGTGGCCATCGTCGCGCCCGAGGCCCTGCCCCAGGTGGCGCAGGTATTCGCCTCGCCGGCGAAATACCTTGCCGGGCAGACGCGCGTGCGCGGTGCCGTGCCCAAGGAACTGGCGCTGCTGGCGCTGATCCGCATGGCGTCCAGCGACCCGGCGGCGGCGGCCACCCAGCTGGAAGGCGGCTGGGGTGCCCGGCTGACGGCCGAAGAGAACAACTGGGCCTGGGGCGTGATCGGCAAGCAGGCCGCGCTCAAGCTGCAGCCCGAGGCTGCGGCCTATTTCGGCAAGGTGCGCAAGGACGGCGATCTCAGCGACGAACTGCTGGGTTGGAAGGTGCGTGCCGCGTTGCGTGCAGGCGACTGGCGCACGGTGCGCCGCGCCATCGACGCCATGGGGCCTGAGCGCACCGAACACACATGGACCTACTGGAAGGCCCGCGCCCTGCTGTCGGGCCGCCCCAGCGAGCAGGAGCGTTCCGAGGCGCGCCAGCTGCTGGAGGACATGGCCGGCCCCGGCAGTTTCTACGAACAGCTGGCGCTGGAGGATATCGGCCAGCGCGTGACGGCCCCACCGCCGCCTGCGCCGCCCACGGCACAGGAGAAGGCCGCCGCCCGCGCCAACCCCAGCCTGGTGCGCGGCCTCTACGCCATCCAGAACGGCCTGCGCAGCGAAGGCGTGCGTGAATGGAACTACGCCACCAACCTGCACCAGGCCGGCGGCATGAACGACCGCGAACTGCTGGCTGCCGCCGACCTGGCCTGCCAGCAGCAGGTCTGGGACCGCTGCATCAACACCAGCGAGCGCACGCGCAGCTTTGCCGACTGGAGCCAGCGCTTTCCCATGCCCTTCCACGACACGGTGCTGGCGCGCTCGCGTTCCATCGGGCTGGACCCTGCCTATGTCTATGGACTGATCCGCCAGGAAAGCCGCTTCATCATGGATGCGCGCTCGGGCGTAGGCGCCTCGGGCCTGATGCAGGTCATGCCGGCCACGGCCCGGTGGACGGCGCGCAAGATCGGCATGACGGACTTTTCCCCGTCCATGATCAATGACCGCGATGTGAATATCACCATAGGCACCGCCTATCTGAAGCTTGCGCTGGACGATTTCGACGGCTCCATGGCGCTGGCTGCGGCCGGCTACAACGCCGGCCCCGGCCGCCCGCGCAACTGGCGCAACGGCCCGGTGCTCGACGCCGCCATCTGGGCCGAGAACGTGCCCTTCACCGAGACGCGCGACTATGTGAAGAAGGTGCTGTCCAACACCACCAACTACGCGGCGCTGATCACGGGCCAGCCCCAGTCGCTCAAGAGCCGCCTGGGCACCATTGGTCCGCGTGATGCGGCCACGCCCGACCCCAGCAAGGATCTGCCCTGAGCCGCACTTGACATTCCTGCGGGGTTCGGCGATGCCTGTCGGCGCTACACTTGGTTACCGACTGGCGGGCCGCATGCCGCGGCCCCGGATACCGCAGGGGTTTCAAGAATGACAACAACAGGGAGCCGCGCGGCCTGGGTCGCGCTGGGTCTTGCATGGGCGTGCACGGCGGCAGCGCAGCCCGTCTACAAATGGGTGGATGCCGAAGGGCGCACGCACTACGGTTCGCAGCTGCCCGTCGACCAGGCCGATGCCGGCCAGATCAAGGTCTCGCCCAATGGCAGCTCGGGCGCAGGCTCGGGCCGGTTTGGCGAAGAGCGCAATCCCGACGGCACGAAGAAGCTGCCCAAGCAGGTGCGCGAGCTGGCGGACGGCGTGGCCAAGGGCCTGAGCAAGGTCGATTCCAAGGAGGTGCCGCTGAACTGCGCAGCCGCCGTGGACAACATCCGCAGCCAGGTGGACACCATGGTCGAGAACGGCCAGAAAAACCTCAAAGGCGGCTACATCACGCAGGCGCAGTTCGATGCAACCGCGGGCAAGTTCCGCGAGGCGCGCACGCACGCCACGGTGGCCGACTGCCAGGCCTCCACGGGCCGCTCCAAGGCCATGTACCAGTGCATGTCCAACAGCTACAACCACCTGATCGGCTGCGCGGAAAAGCACAAGCCCTGAAGCGATCCGATCCCTCAGGTCTCGGCCCACATGCGCAGCAGGTTGTGATAGTGGCCCGCGAGGCTGAGGGTTTCATCGGTCTCGCCCAGTTTTTCGCGCAGGCGCTGGATGGTCTGGTCCATCTCGAACAGCATGGCCCGGCGTGTGTCGTCGCGCACCATGCTCTGTGCCCAGAAGAAGGCGCATACGCGCTCGCCCCGGGTGACGGGCTCCACGCGGTGCAGGCTGGTGGAGGGATAGAGGATGAGATCGCCGGCCGGCAGCTTGACCTCGTGCGTGCCGTAGGTGTCCACCACGACCAGCTCGCCGCCATCGTAGTCCTCGGGATCGCAGAGGAAGAGGGTGCAGGACACATCGGTGCGCATCCACTGCTGCGCGCCTGGCAGGCGCCGTGCCGCACCGTCCACGTGCAGGCCATAGGTTTCACTGTCCGCATAGCGGTTGAACAGCGGCGACATGGTGCGCGCGGGCAGGGCGGCACTGAAGTACAGCGCATTGGCCGCCAGCGCCTGCTCGATGGTGCGGCCCTGCTCCAGTGCCACGGGCGAGTCTTCGGGCAACTGGCGGTTGCGCTTGACCCGGGCGCCCTGGCTGCCCGCCGTGGCACGGCCATCCACCCAGTCGGCGGCGTCGATGGCTGTGCGGATCGCAGTGACCTGCTGGCGCGTGAGCACGTCGGGAATGTGCAGCATCATGGTGCGGGTCCTCCTCGCATGGAAAAAGCCCCGGCGGGGCCGGGGCGGTACTGGGATTGTCGGCGCTCTGCGCGCGGCAAGGCCGGCGCGGCGGCCCGTCTTGCATTCACTCAGAAGCGGAAGTTCGCGGACACGCGCACGGAGCGCGGAGTGCCCGGGAAATAGCGGTAGCCGCTCTTGTTGATGGCGCCCACGTATTCCTTGTCGAACAGGTTGTAGAAGTTCAGCTGGATGTCGGCGTTCTTGTTGATGCGGTAGCTGGCCATGGCATCGAAGACCCAGTAGGCATCGGTGAAGTTGGGCGTGCCCACGGCTCCGTCGGTGCCACGCTTGAGTCCGCCCGAGTAGCGCGCCCCGCCAGCCAGCGTCAGGCCGAACGGGAACTGGTAGCTGGTCCACAGTGAGAAGGCGTTCTTGGGCGTATAGGTCAGGCCGCTGGAGCCGTCCTGCGCCACGGTGGCGCCCGTGTCCACCTTGGTGTCCTGCAGCGTGTAGCCGGCAGTCACGCCCCAGGCGGGCGTGATCTGGCCCGTGGCGCCCAGCTCCAGGCCCTGCACGATCTTCTTGCCGGTCTGTCCCACGGTGCCGTCAGGGTTGGTGACGATCTCGTTGGTGATCTCGGTGCGGAACAGCGCGCCTGTCAGCAGCAGGCGCTTGTCCATCAGCTCCCACTTGGTTCCCAGTTCGGCGGTCTTGGCCTTTTGCGGGTCCATGTTGGGGTTGTTGGCGTTGTTGGCGGCCGTGGACAGCGTGAAGTTGGCACCGCCCGGTGGCTGCTGCGACAGGGCGTAGTTCACGTACACGCTGCCATTGGGCGCGGGCTTGTAGAGGCCGCCGATCTTCCAGCTCAGCAGGGTGTCGGAGGCCTCCAGGCCCACGGCGCTGGGCAGCACGGTGCCTGCAGGATTGCTGCCGCAGGCCGGGCCGCTGCGGCCGCCGCAGACGGCGCGTGCGTCGTACTGCGTCTTGTAGCGGTCCAGGCGCAGGCCGGCGTTGGCCTGCCATTGCTCGTTGAACTTGAGCGTGTCGAAGGCGTACAGCGCGAAGGTGTCGGTCGAGCCCTTGCTGTCGGCGCCGTTGCGCGACCAGTTCAGGCCGGAGCTGGGCACCTGCGGGTCATAGAGGCTGGCATTGGGCCAGGCGCCCGTGGTGCCCGTGCCGTAGTTGCTCTGCTTTTCGCGCGTGATCTCCACCCCGGTGCTCAGCTCGTGCCGCACGCTGCCTGTCGCCAGCTTGGTCGTCAGGTTGGTCTGGTTGGTGACGATGTCGTTGACCTGGTTCTTGAAGGTCGGCAGGCTGCGTGACACGGTCCAGTCGGCGGGATTGCTGCTGTTGTTGCTGGACAGCGTCATGAAGGCCGTGAGCAGGTAGTCCTGCTTGGTGCGGCCCCAGCGCGTGGTGTTGCGCAGCGTGGTGTCGGGCGTGAAGTCGTGCTCCACGCGCAGCGTGACCATGTCGGCCGTCACGTCGTCGTGGTCGGCGCTGGTGCCGTAGAAGCGGCTGGGCTCCACGGGGCGGCCCGCGTTCAGGCGCGCATCGGTGTTGCTGTAGCCGGGCAGGCCGATGGTGGGCACGCCGCCGTCCGGCACATTGCTTTGCTTGACGTGCAGCACGTTCAGGTAGGTGCGCGTGTCGGTGTTCAGTCCGAAGGCGAACGACGGTGCGATGCCCCAGCGGTCATTGGCCACGCGGTCGCGGCCGGCGACGCCGGCGTCCTGCACCATGGCGTTGAGCCGGAAGGCCGCGCCGCCCATCTCGGTCAGGCTCTTGTTCCAGTCCACGGTGGAGCGCTTGTAGCTGCCCGAACCCGCGCCCAGCGAGGCGCCGAAGCTGTCGGCCAGGCTGGGCTGCTTGGTGACCATGTTGATGGCGCCGGTGGGCGCGCTGCGGCCGTAGTCGGTGCTGGCCGGGCCCTTGGTGACTTCCACCTGCTCGGTGTTGAACACGTCGCGCGAGATGGAGCCCACGTCGCGCACGCCGTCCACATAGATGCTGTTGGAGGTATCGAAGCCGCGCATGTAGATGGCATCACCCGTGCTGGTGTTGCCGTTCTCGCCCGCGTAGAAGGTGCCGGCGCCGGGCACGTTGCGCAGCGCCTCGGTCAGCGTGGTGGCGCCTTGTTCCTGCAGCACCTGCTCCTTGATGACGGAGATGGTCTGCGTCGTGTCCACCAGCGGCTGCGTGAACTTGGGGGAGGAGACCTGTGCGGGTTCGTAGCCGGTGCTGCGCGAGCCTTCGACGGTCACTTCCTTGAGGCTGGGCGCGGTCCTGGCGCTGGGCGTCTGTGTCTGGGCCACGGCCGGCAGGCCCAGGGTGGCCAGGGCCGCGGCTGCAGCGATGATGCCGGCCGACGGCGAGCGGCCAGCGCTGTCGTGTTTGCGGCTTTTGATGTACGAGTTGGAGTTCGCCATGGTTGAACGGAAAGCGGGATGGGCAGTGAACATGCTGGCTTGCTGGCCGGCGTTGCGCGGGCGGCTGGAGAGCTGTCTTGGCTTGCCGGTGCTGGCTGGATCAGGCAGCTTTGCCTGGATTGAGAATGGTAATGATTCCTAATAAAAATATAAGAATAATCTGATAAGTGAATGGATGGCCGTTGCCGCCCAGCAACAGCCTGGTCTCGGATCTTCAGCGTGGCGACCAGCCTGGCCGAGCGCGCCCCGTCCGGGATGTGGCGCGCGCCGTCGCTGTTCAGGCTGGCGATGTAACGCTGGTTGGCGAGGTTGTAGACGTTCAACTGCAGGCTCAGGTTCGCGCTGAGCTCCCAGGCCATGAAGGCGTACAGCGCAAGGGTCTTGGTGTGGCCTTCGTTGATCTGGCCGGCATAGCGGATGTCCTGGCCCGTGATCGCATCGCTGACGCCGGGATCGTAGAGATTGGCGGGCGCCAGGGCGCCTGCGCCCGTGCGCCCCCGGAGGTCTGCTTCTCGTAGATCGGCTGCGGTTGGTGTCGGCGGTGCCGGTGCCAAGGCGTATTTGCGACAGGTCGCCCAGCATCGGCGGCTTGGTGCGCATGTGGATGCTGCCGGAGTTGCCGCCTTCTCCCACAGGGTCACGCCGGATCGGCGTGGCGGCGATGCCCGCGGCATGCGGCCGGGCCGCAGCTGCGCAGTGCTTGCGGCCGGTGATGTGATTGGCGTGGTTTGCGCCTATCGCGGATCTGTTTCGTTCAGGCGTTGTGAACCCATTCGCCCTCGCGCTGCGCCGCGCCCGCTTGCACCAGCGCATCCACCAGCGTGCGGCTCCAGTGCTCGGCGGTCTCGTGGCTGAAATAGCCTGTATGCAGCATGCCGAAGTAGGGCGTGGCGTCCAGCCAGGCCAGCAGTTCAGTGGTGCGCACGCGCTGCCAGTCCAGCAGCCGGTACTTGAGCAGCACCTTGGCCGCGTAGAGGGCATGGCGCTCGGGGGCGCGCACAAAGCCGTCCAGGCGGCGGCGCGCCGTGTCCAGCGCCGCGGCCACGCCCGTGAAAACGCCGCCGTGGCCAGGGACGATGGTGAGCGGTGCCAGGGCCTCGATCACATCCAGCGTGGCGGCCACTTCCTCGAAGGCCTGCAGGCCCTCGATTTCGGGAAACACCACGCCGAAGCCGTTTTCCCAGAGCGCATCGGCCGAGATCAGTGTGCGGCTGGCAGGCTCGAACAGGATGATGGAGTGCGGGTCATGCCCCGGCGCGGCATGGATCTGCCAGTCGCGCCCGGCCAGCCGCACGCTGGCGCCGGGCTGCAGTACGCCGGTCAGCGCAAATGGCGGGCATTCCTGGCCGGTGGGTGTGTAGCTCAGCGCCTCGGGATTCCAGTGGCGCACGAATTCGGCCTGGCCCGGCGCGACATAGGTCCGGGCCTGCGGCCAGCGCGCCTGCAGTGCGGCATTGCCGCCGCAGTGGTCGCTGTGCAGATGGGTGTTGAGGATGCGCGCCAGCGGCTGGCCAGCCAGCGTCTGCTCGATCAGCAGCACGGTCTGATCGGCATGGCTGACGTAGCCGGTATCGACCACGGCCGCGCCGTCGTCCTGCGGATCGGCAGGGTCGGCCGCGAAGACGATGTTGTTGGCCGACAGCCAGCCGCGCTCCAGCACGGTCATGCCGCAGGGCAGCGCAGCGGTGGCGCTTGTGGGGGCGAAGGAGGTCATGGGGGGAGAAGCCTTTCCCAAGGCTAACAGCCGCAGGCAGCCACGGCTGACGCGTGGGCTACAGCTGCGGCTGTCCGGACTTCAGGCGGGATCACGCAGGGCGCGCCGCAGGATCTTGCCCACATTGGTCTTGGGCAGTTCGTCGCGGAACTCCACCTGCCGCGGGCGCTTGTAGCCGGTGAGCTGGTCATGGCAAAAGCGCATCACCTGGTCCTCGGTCAGTGCCGGGTCGCTGCGCACCACGTAGACCTTTATGGCCTCGCCCTGGCGCTCGTCGGCCACGCCCACGGCCGCGCATTCGAGCACGCCGGGGCACATGGAGATCACGTTCTCCAGCTCGTTCGGATAGACGTTGAAGCCGCTGACCACCATCATGTCCTTCTTGCGGTCGATGATGCGGGTGAAGCCCTCCTGGTCCATCACGCCGATGTCGCCGGTACGCATGTAGCCGTCGGCCGTGAAGGCCTTGGCGGTTTCGTCGGGCTGGTTGTAGTAGCCGCGCATGACGTTGGGGCCCTTGATGCACAGCTCGCCGGCCTCTCCCATGGGCAGGTCGCGGCCTTCGTCGTCCTTGATGGCGATGGAGATGCCCGGCAGCGGCAGGCCGATGGTGCCGCTGAAGGAGGTGGCGGTGACGGGGTTGTTGGTGCCGATGGCGCAGGTCTCGCTCATGCCCCAGCCTTCGATCATCACGCTGCCCGTGACCTGTTGCCACTGGCGCGCCGTGCCCTCGCTGGCGGCCATGCCCCCGGCCTGCGACACGCGCAGTTGCGAGAAGTCCAGCTCGCGGAACTGGGCGTTGTTGAGCAGGGCGTTGAACAGGGTGTTGACGGCCGGCAGGATGTGGAAGGGCCGTTTTTGCAGCACCTTGACGAACTTGGGGATGTCGCGCGGATTGGGGATCAGGCTCAGGCTGGCGCCCATGCGCATGGCAAACAGGCTCACCGTGAGCGCGAAGATGTGGTACAGCGGCAGCGCCGCGATGATGTGCGTGTCCTGCGCGCTGACGCGCCCGTGCAGGGCCGGCGTGAACCAGGCATGCGCCTGCAGCGTGGCGGCCACGATGCAGCGGTGGGTGAGCACGGCACCCTTGGACAGCCCGGTGGTGCCGCCCGTGTATTGCAGGAAGGCCACCGAATCCAGCCCCGCCTGGCTGGGGCGCAGCTCTTTTTGGGCGCCGCGCGCCAGCGCCTGGGAAAAGGTCGTGACCTCGCGCACGGTGCCGCCCTCACCGTCCAGCGGCAGGCTGTAGGCCGGCACCATCTTGGCCAGGTGGCGCACGGCGAAGGTGATCCAGCTGCCATACATGCCGCCCAGCAGATCGCCCATGGCGGTGACGCAGACATGGCGGATGGCGCTGCGCTCGATCACGTCGGCCAGGGTGTGGGCGAAGTTCTCCAGGATGATGATGGCCGTGGCGCCCGAGTCCTTGAGCTGGTGCTCCAGCTCGCGCGGGGTGTACAGCGGATTGACGTTGACGCAGGTGTAGCCCGCGCGCAGCACGGCCGCCATGCTCACGGCGAACTGCGGCACATTGGGCAGCATGATGGCCACGCGCGCATCGGGCTCCAGTCCCAGTCCCTGCAGCCATGCGCCCAGGCGCGTGGACAGCTGGTCCAGCTCGCGGTAGCTCATCCAGCGGTCCATGCACACCGAGAAGGGCAGGTCCGCATGCTGGGTGAAGGCCTCCTCCAGCAGGTGCGTGAGCGAGCGGTATTGCTCGGGATGCACCTCGTGGGGCACATCGGCGGGATAGTTCTTGAGCCAGGGCGCAGCGTCCATGCAGGGTACCTTGGGTTGCTGGTGAGACAGGGGAACGGCAAAGGGGCAGGCGCCGGTCGGCCGGCCACCGCTGCGGCTGATTCTGGTCAGGCGGGTGCTTTGCGGTCTACGCGGGGTTGTCCTAGGCAGGGGCCGGCGTCCCCGCGAAAGTGCGGCCGCTCTGTGCTACGTTGGCGTTTTTTTCAGGGAGGGCGGGCTGCCGTGAACGCACGCATTCTGCAAATGGTGGCGCTGGGCACGCTGGCCGGCGCCATGGCCTGGCTGGCATGGTGGTGGCCGGAATCGCCCTGGCTGGCGCTGGCAGGAGCGCTGCCGGGCCTGTGCTGGCCGGGCCTGCACTTGGGCCTGCAGATGGTGTTGATGCGCCGCGTGGTGCGCAAGGCCGGCGCACCCGTGCCCGCCTGGCGCACGGTGGCGGCAGCCTGGCTCGCCGAGTGGGCATTGGCCGTGCAGGTGTTTGGCTGGCGCCTGCCCTTCCGGGTCCATGCCGAGGCCGATGGCTGGCCAGGTGACCCGGCCGCAGGACAAAACGCAAGCCCGGTCACAGGCCAGGTCGGCATGGTGCTGGTCCACGGTTTCTTCTGCAATCGCGCGGTCTGGGCGCCATGGCTGCGGCGGCTCAAGGAACGCGGCATTGCCTGCGCGGCCATGACGCTGGAGCCGGCGCACGGCGCATCCATCGACGCCATGGTGGCCGACCTCGATGCCTGCGCACGCCGCATGGCCCAGGCCACGGGGCAGGCGCCGCTGATCGTGGCCCACAGCATGGGCGGGCTGGTGGTGCGTGCCTGGCTGGGCCGGTTGTCCGCGCAGGAGCGCCGGCAACTGGCTGCCCATGTGGTGACCCTGGCCACGCCGCACCGCGGCACCTGGATGGCGCGCTTCGCCCATGGCCTGCCGGCGCTTCAGATGCGCGAGGACAGTTCCTGGCTGCAGCGCCTGGGGCCGCCGCCGCCCGAGGTGGCCTTCAGCTGCTGGTGGAGCTGCTGCGACAACATCGTCTTTCCCTTCCCCGTGGCCACGCTGCCAGGGCAGCACGCGCACCGCCTGGACGACGTGGCCCATGTGCAGCTGGTGTTCGACGAGCGCGTCTGGCGCTTTTGCCTGGAGCTGCGCGAGCGGCTTCAGGACGCGGAAGTCTGCAGGGCCACTTCACCGGGCAGCAGCGCATCGGCCGCGATGGTCGGCTGATCGCGCAGCTGGCGGTACAGCGGCTCGAAATCGGCGGCCGTGAGGTCGAACAGCTGCTGCAGGTCGTCGATCACGAAGTAGGTGTGCTGGTAGGTGTCGATCTTGTAGAGCGTGCGCATGGCGCGCTCCAGCGACAGCGGCAGGCGCTGCGGCTCGGGGCTGCGCACCGAGTAGTTGAGCTCACCCGAAGAACTCAGAATGCCCGCGCCGTAGGCGCGCAGGCCACCCTGCTCGCGGATCAGCCCGAACTCGATGGTGTACCAGTACAGGCGCGACAGCATCTCGCAGGCGCCCAGCTCGGCGGCCTTGAGCCCGCCCTGGCCATAGGCCTGGATATAGTCGGCGATGACGGGGTTGAACAGCAGCGGCACATGGCCGAAGAGGTCATGGAAGACATCGGGCTCGACGATGTACTCGAACTCCTCGGGCTTGCGGATCCAGTCCGTGACCGGGAATTTGCGGTTGGCCAGCAGCGAGAAGAAGGGCACCTCGGGAATCAGGCCCGGCACGCCGACGATCTCCCAGCCCGTGGCGCGGCGCAGGCGCTCGTTGACTTCCTCGAAGCGCGGAATGCGGTCCTTGGCGCCCAGCGAGGGCAGGGCGTCGATGAAATGCTGGCTGGCCAGTCCCGGCAGCAGGGCGGACTGGCGTTCGTACAGGCGCCGGTAGGTGTCGTGGTCGGCCTCGGTGTAGGCGTCGTAGTCCTGCGCGCAGGTGTAGTCGTCGCTGGCGCGGCTGTAGTCGCCGCGCGGGGGGCGGTCGGCCTGGCCGTAGACCACGGGTGCCACACCGGGGGCGTGGGCGGGGGCGTGGGACGAGGTGGGGGTCGCTGCGGTGCTCATCATGGTGCTCTCCAGGGATCTTGTCATTGCTGCCCCGGGCCGGGGGCAGGCAAGGCACCTGCGCGGCTCAGAGCTGGCGGATTCGGGCGGCCTGCACCAGCAGGCCGTATTTGCTGTGCTCGGAGCGCACAAAGCGCGCGAACTCCTGCAGTTGAAGGTCTTCGGGCAGCACGCCCATGGCGGTCAGCGTTTCCTGCACCGGACTGCTGCGCATGGCCTTCGAGAACACGGCGGCATGGCGCTGGGCCAGGTCGGCGGGCCAGCCGGCAGGCGCGAACAGGCCGAACCAGTTGGCGAGGTTGAAGCCCGGTACCGTGTCGTTGAGGCTGGGCACCTCGGGCAGCAGCGGCACGCGTTCCAGCGTGGTCACGGCCAGGGCCTGCAGCCGGCCTGCACGGATGTGCGGCAGCGAGGACGCCAGGCTGTCGAACAGCAGATCGGCCGATCCGTCGAGCAGGGCCGACAGCGCCGGCTGCGTTCCGCCAAACGGCAGATGCAGCAGCGGCAGCCGCGTGAGCATCTGGTACATCTCGCCCGACAGGTGCCCGCTGCTGCCCGGCCCGCCCGAGGCATAGCGCAGCGGCTGGCGGTGCTTGGCAAGAAAGCGCTGCAGGTCCAGCGCCGTGCGTATGCGCCACTGGCGCGCCAGATCGCTGCGCATCACCAGCACATTGGGCATGCGCGCCACCAGCACCAGCGGCTGGAAGTCGCGCAGCGGGTCGTAGCCCAGCTGGGGCTGCAGCCAGGGCAGCACGGCGTGCGTGGCGGCCGCGCCCATCAGCAGCAAGCGGTCCTGGGCCGTGGCCTGGGCCACCATGTTCGAGCCCTTGGCGCCGCCTTCGCCCGGCACGTAAAGAATGTGGATGGCCCCCAGCTTCGCGGAGCTGGCCTCGACCAGAGGACGCGCCGTGCGGTCCAGGGGGCCGCCGGCTGCATAGGGAACGATCAGGGTCAGGGCGTCGGATTTCGCGTCGCGCGCCGGGGCTGTCGAGGCTGTCGGAGGCGGCTGGGGCTGTGCCGAAGCCGGCAGCCAGGGCAGGGCGGCCAGGGCCGCCAGCAGGCTGCGCCGCGCCATCCGGGCCGACGGCTGCGGGCCGGCTGCCGCAGGTGCACGTACTGGCGCAGATGCACGGGCATGGCGTGGCATGGCGCGGGTGGCGTCGTGGCGGGGCGTCATGGCGTGAAGCGAAATGGAGGCGATCCCCGCAGTATAGGCAGCGCCGACTGCCGCTGAGGCCGCACGCGCCCATGTCCTGCGCGCGCCGGGCCGTCTGTGCGCGGGCGGGGAACTGGGCCAGGTTCAGCGGGGCT
Source organism: Delftia sp. WSY_7 (assembly GCF_043104845.1). NCBI lineage: Bacteria > Pseudomonadati > Pseudomonadota > Betaproteobacteria > Burkholderiales > Comamonadaceae > Delftia > Delftia sp. WSY_7. The sequence goes on from NZ_JBICLB010000034.1 coordinate 601,576, forward strand.
TTCATGGGGGTCTCCGGCCTTTTTGTGCAGGACAGTGTTTCGGGCGCCCCAGGCATGGCCTGCGGGCTTGCGATCAGTGCTGTCACTGTAGGCGGGAGGGGCTTCAGCTTTTTGCCGTTTGCCCTTGGTGGGAAAATGCGGAATGCATGAAAATTGCGGAATTCTTTTGTTTATCGCAATTTAACTGGTTAATTCGGGTTAACCCTGAAGAAATCCGTACTTATTTACGAGTCCACCGCCATGAGCGCCACGCACACCATCGACAAACTGGATCGGGCCATTTTGCGCCGCCTGCAGGCCAACGGCCGGGAAACCTATGACGTCATCGGGGAGCAGGTCGGCCTGTCTCCCAGTGCCGTGCTGCGCCGGGTCAAGCGCCTGGAAGACAGCGGCGTGATCGACCGCTATGTGGCCCTGGTCCAGCCGGAGACCGTGGGCCTGGGGCTGACCGCCTATCTCAACGTGCGCCTGGAGAAGTACACCGAGACCAGCAAGCGCAACCCCATGGACGTGTTCCGCGCCAGCGTGCAGACTTGGCCCGAAGTGGTGGAGTGCGTGTCGCTGACCGGGGAGATGGACTATCTGATGCGTGTGGTCGTGGCCGACATGCAGCACTACACGCGCTTCGTCATGGACACCTTGCTCAAGCATCCCAGCGTGCAGGATTGCAAGACCAGCTTCGTGATGGACCGCGTCAAGGTGACCACGGCCGTGCCTTTGTAGCCTTCGGGCTCGACAGGCGCCAGGCCGTTGGGTGTTGCAGGGAGGGGAAATTGGTTTGCATGCCAAAACCTTACGGTTTTGTTGCATTGCAATATCTTCGTTGCTCGACCTCGGGTTTTTACCTATATTTGAGCCATGAATGCATCCAAAGACTGGTTGAAGGCGTCCTGGCAGGCCGGCCGGGACATGTTGCGTGCGAGCGCAGGCCAGCCGCACCGTCCCGATGGGCGCTCCGCGTCCATGGTGCCCATTCGTTCGCTGGGCCCGTCCCACCGCGAACGCGTGGTGGCGCATTTGCTCAAGCTCGATGAAGGCGACCGCTACCTGCGCTTTGGCTATGCCGCCAGCGACGAGCAGGTTCGCCGCTATGCGATGCAGCTTGATTTCGAGCGCGACGACATCTTCGGCATCTACAACCGCCGGCTCGAGCTGATCGCCATGGCGCATCTGGCCTTTGCCTCGCATCCCGAGCACAAGAGCTGCGCCGAATTCGGCGTTTCCGTGCTCAAGCAGGCACGCGGCCGCGGCTACGGCGGGCGCCTGTTCAACCGCGCGGTGATCCATGCACGCACCAAGGGCGTGTCCATGATGTTCATCCACGCGCTGTCGGAGAACACGGCCATGCTCAAGATTGCGCGCAAGGCCGGCGCCACCATCAAGCGCGATGGCTCCGAGTCCGAGGCCTACCTGCAGCTGCCGCCCGCCGGCATCGACACGCACATGGCGTCGCTGATGACCGAGCACATCGGCGAGGTGGACTACCAGCTCAAGAAGCAGGCCAAGCAGTTCTGGGATTTCCTGGCCGACGTGCAGGAAATCCGCCGTGGCGTGCAGGATGGCCGCCACCAGGCCGGCGAATAGGCGCAAAACGCCGCAAAGGGAATTGGCGCAGCGCATGCAGGGGTGACGGAGCAATCCGCTATCCTTGCGGCTTGTTTCACTACCGCACGTCCTGCACTCCAAGACAGTGTCCGACCCCCATCCTGCGCGCTCTTCCGAGAAGGAAAGCAAGCGAAGCTTCCTGCAAAAGGTGGCCGAGTTCATCCACCCGGCCCCTGATTCTCCTGACGAGCTGATCGAGACCCTGGCCGACGCCGAGGACAACCAGGTCATCGGCCCCGAGTCCCGCGTCATGCTCGAACGCGTGATACGCATGGCCGACATGACGGCCGGCGACGTCATGGTCGCAGCCCCTCGCATGGACCTGGTCAACATCGACGCTCCGTTCGATGAACTGCTGCACCAGGTCATCACCACTGCACATTCGCGTTTCCCGGTCTACCAGGGCGAGCGCGAGAACATCATCGGCATCCTTCTGGCCAAGGACCTGCTCAAGCTGCAGCGTTCACCGGACCTGAACATCCGCGCCCTGCTGCGCCCCGCCGCCTTCGTGCCGGAGAGCAAGGGCCTGAATGATCTGCTGCGCGAGTTCCGGGGCAACCGCAACCATCTGGCCGTGGTCATCGACGAGTTCGGCCGCGTGGCAGGCCTGGTGACCATCGAGGATGTGCTGGAGGAAATCGTCGGCGAGATCGAGGACGAGTTCGACATCCCCGAGGACGAGGGCGACATCTTCGCCCTGGCCGACAATAGCTACCGCGTGGCGGGCGACACCACCATCGAGCATGTGAACGAAGCCTTCGAGGTCGCCCTGCATGCCCGCGATCCCGAAGATGAGTTCGACACCATCGGAGGCCTGATCGCCCACGAAATGGGCCATGTGCCCAAGCGCGGCGAGCAGATCCATCTGGCCGGCCTGGAATTCACCGTGCTGCACACCAAGGGCGGCGCCGTGCGCTGGTTCAAGGTGGTGCGCGATCCCGCAGCCGACAGTCTGCTGCGCAGCTGAGGCTGCCCCTTTCTATCCCCACCGACATCTCTCCCGTACCTGGCCGATGCCCCTGTCCAGTTCTTCCGCTTTTTCGCAAGACGGCCGGCGCATGGGCCGGCTCGCCGTGGGCGTGCTGCTGCTGCTTGCGGGTGCAGCCCAGGCCCTGTCGCTGGCCTGGCCCTGGGCGCGCGGCCAGGGCGACGGGCCGCTGAGCCTGGTCGGCGGCTATGGCCGCCCGCTGTGGTGGCTGCAGATTCTGTCGCTGGCCGTGCTGGCACGCGCCCTGCAGACGGCACAGCGCCCGGCCCAGGCGGCGGGGCGGGCCATGCTCTATGCCACCGCCTGGCTGGTGGCCACCTTCTGGTGGCTGTTCATCTCCATGCATGTCTATGGCGGCCTGCCTGCGCCGCTGGCCGTTGCCGCCGTGCTGGCGCTTGCGGCCTTCCTGGGCAGCTACTACGCGGTGGCCGCCTGGGGCTGGCACAAGCTGCGCCCCACCAGCACGGCGGGCGGCGCCTTGCTGTTCGCCGCCGTCTGGCTGCTGGCCGAATTGGCGCGTGGCTGGCTGTGGACCGGCTTTCCCTGGGGCGCGGGGGGCTATGCCCACGTCGAAGGGCCCCTGTCGGTGCTGCCGCGCTGGATCGGCGTCTACGGCACGGGGGCGGTGGCGTCCTGGCTGGCATATTGGCTGGCCGCCTTGGCGGCTGGTTCGCGGGGCGGACAAGCCCTTCGGCCTGCACGGTGCGCGGCCACTGTGGCGGCCCTGGTTCTGGCCTGGGGCGGGCTGTGGTGGCTTCGCGATGCCGCCATCAATGCACCATCGGCCGAACGGCCAGCGCTGAGCGTGGCCATGCTGCAGGGCAATATCCCGCAGGATGAGAAGTTCGAGGCCGGCAGCGGCATTCCGCTGGCCCTGGGCTGGTACGGGCGGGAGCTGCGCGCGGCCACGGCGCAGCTGGTGGTCGCACCCGAGACGGCCGTGCCCCTGCTGCCCCAGCAGTTGCCCGAGGAATACCTGGACCTGCTGCGCGAACCATATCTGAAGAAGGATGGCCGGCAGGCGGCGCTGCTGGGCATTCCGCTGGGCTCGGAAGAGGCCGGCTATACGAACTCGGTCGTGGGCTGGCAGCCTGGCCAGATCCAGGACTACCAATACGACAAGCACCATCTGGTGCCCTTCGGGGAGTTCATCCCGCCGCTGTTTCGCTGGTTCACGCAGATGATGAACATACCGCTGGGCGACTTCAACCGCGGCGCGCTGGGCCAGCCTTCCATGGCCTGGGCTGGCGAGCGGCTGTCACCCAACATCTGCTACGAGGATTTGTTTGGCGAAGAGCTGGGTGCACATTTCGGCAATGCAGCGACGGCGCCCACGGTGCTGGTGAATTTCAGCAACATCGGCTGGTTTGGCGACAGCGTGGCGATCGACCAGCATCTGGCCATCAGCCGCATGCGGGCGCTGGAGTTCGAGCGCCCCATGCTGCGCGCCACCAATACCGGTGCCACGGTGGCCATCGACCACCGGGGCGTGGTGACGCACGCGCTGGTGCCTTACGAGCGCGCGGTGCTTGAGGCCAGTGTGCAGGGCCGCGAGGCCTTGACACCGTTTGCGCGCTGGGTGAATGCAGCAGGTCTGGTCCCGCTGTGCGCCGCTGCTGCGGCGGTGCTGCTGGTGGCCTGGATCGGCCGCCGCAGGGCCTCGGCTCAGGGGCTGTAGCCAAGTCCCGCGACCTGGGTCGGCGTGGCTTTTGTGGCAGAGTTTTGATGCGGCCTCGGGGTTTTGTTGCAGTCTGGCAACGTTCAGCCCCGATAATGCGCGGCTGCATGGTCCGCTGCGGGCCGCACCCATTCAGAGATAGAGGTGGCGTCAGTGCCGCCGTGGAGCAAGTTAGACAATGGCCGATTCTTTTTCGTATGAGCAACTGATCGCTTCGGGCGAAGGCAAGCTGTTTTCCGCAGACAGCGGGCGTCTGCCACTGCCTCCCATGCTGATGTTCGACCGCATCACGCACATCGACACGGATGGTGGCGCCCACGGCCTGGGCAAGATCGTCGCCGAACTCGACATCAAGCCTGATCTCTGGTTCTTCGACTGCCATTTCCGGGGCGACCCCGTCATGCCCGGCTGCCTGGGTCTGGACGCCATGTGGCAACTGATCGGCTTTTACCTGACCTGGCTGCGCCTTCCGGGCCGGGGCCGTGCGCTGGGCGCCGGCGAAGTCAAGTTCACGGGCGAAGTGGGTCCTGACGTCAAGCTCGTGACCTACGAAATCGACATCAAGCGCGTGATCAAGCGCAAGCTCAACATGGCCATCGGCGATGCACGCCTGCTGGCCGACGGCAAGGAAATCTACGTCGCCAATGACCTGCGCGTGGGCCTGTTCCTGCGCGAGGGTGAAGGCCAGGGAACGGCAGCATGACCAAACGTCGCGTAGTCATCACCGGCGCGGGCATTGTCTCGTGCATCGGCAACGACCTCGATACCGTGGAGACCTCGCTGCGCGAGGGGCGCACGGGCATCAAGGCCATGCCGAAGTTCACCGAACTGGGCATGCGCAGCCAGGTGGCCGGTGTGCCGGAGATCGACGTCGAGGCACGTATCGATCGCAAGCAGCTGCGCTTCATGGGCGATGCCGCTGCCTATGCGCAGATCGCGCTGGAAGATGCCATCGCCCAGGCCGGCCTGGCTCCCGAGCAGGTCAGCCATCCGCGTACCGGCCTGATCATGGGCTCGGGCGGCGGGTCGCCGGCCAACCAGATCGAGGCGGCCGACACGCTGCGCGAAAAGGGCATTCGCCGCGTCGGGCCCTACCAGGTCACGCGCTGCATGAGCTCCACGGTGTCCGCCTGCCTGGCGACCAACTTCAAGGTCAAGGGCATCAACTACTCCATCACCTCGGCCTGCTCCACCTCGGCGCACTGCATCGGCGCAGCGGCGCAGCAGATCGCCTGGGGCATGCAGGACGTGATGTTTGCCGGCGGCGGCGAAGAGCTGTCCTGGGGCATGGCACTGCTGTTCGACGGCATGGGGGCCATGTCCAGCAAGTACAACGACCAGCCCGAAAAGGCTTCGCGCGCCTATGACGCCCACCGCGACGGTTTCGTGATCGCAGGTGGCGGCGGCGCGGTGGTGCTGGAAAGCCTGGAGCACGCCCAGGCCCGGGGTGCGAACATCCTGGCCGAAGTCGTGGGCTTTGGCGCCACCAGCGATGGCGAGGACATGGTCGCGCCCTCGGGCGACGGCGCCATCGCCTGCATGCAGCAGGCCCTTGAAGGCCTCGAAGGCGGCGTGGACTACATCAACACCCACGGCACCTCCACGCCCGTGGGCGACATGCAGGAAGTGCGCGCCATGCGCGCGCTGTTCGGCGACCAGGTGCCGCCGTTCTCCTCCACCAAGTCGCTGACCGGCCACTCGCTGGGCGCCACCGGCGTGCAGGAAGCCATCTACTGCATGATCATGATGAACAAGGGCTTCATCGCGGGTTCGGTCAACGTGGACACGCCCGATCCCGCGCTGAACGACATGCCCCTGGTCACGCGCACACGCGATGCCCAGCTGAACACCGTGCTGTCCAACAGCTTCGGCTTCGGTGGCACGAACGCCTCGCTGGTGCTGCGCCGCTGGCAGGGCCAGTGAATACGCCCTGGTGTGTAAAAGGCGTGTCCTGAAGGAAAAAGCCCGCCTCCTGCGGGCTTTTTCACTGGTGAACGCCGACAATGCCCAGGTCGCGCGGGAGGCAGCACGGCAGGCTGCTGCCTGAACCCCGAACCAAGAACAATGAAATTTTGCAAGGTTGAACCATGATTCTTGTCACAGGCGGCGCCGGCTTCATCGGCGCCAATTTCGTGCTGGACTGGCTGGCTGCCGGCGATGAGCCGGTGCTCAACGTGGACAAGCTCACCTACGCGGGCAACCTCAAGAGCCTGGAGAGCCTGCAGGGCGATGCGCGCCATGTCTTCGTGCAGGCCGACATCGGCGATGGCGAAGTCCTGGCCCGCCTGCTGGCCGAGCACCAGCCGCGCGCCGTGGTCAACTTCGCGGCCGAAAGCCATGTGGACCGTTCCATCCACGGCCCCGAGGACTTCATCCAGACCAACGTGGTCGGCACCTTCCGCCTGCTCGAGGCCGTGCGCGGCTACTGGAGCGCGCTGGATGCCGAGGCCAGGGCGGCCTTCCGCTTCCTGCATGTCTCCACCGACGAGGTCTATGGCAGCCTGGCGCCAGCGGCACCGGCCTTCACCGAAGACCATAACTACGAGCCCAACAGCCCGTACTCGGCCAGCAAGGCCGCCAGCGACCACCTGGTGCGCGCCTGGCATCACACCTACGGCCTGCCCGTGCTGACCACCAACTGCAGCAACAACTACGGCCCGCTGCATTTCCCCGAGAAGCTGATCCCCCTGATGATCGTCAACGCCCTGGCCGGCAAGCCTTTGCCCATCTATGGCGATGGCATGCAGGTGCGCGACTGGCTCTATGTGCGCGACCATTGCAGCGCCATCCGCCGCGTGCTGGAGGCCGGCAAGCTGGGCGAGACCTACAACGTGGGCGGCTGGAACGAAAAGCCCAACGTCGAGATCGTGAACACCGTCTGCGCGCTGCTCGACGAGCTGCGCCCCAAGGCCGATGGCACCAGCTACGCTGCCCAGATCACCTATGTGAAGGACCGCCCCGGTCACGACCGGCGCTATGCCATCGACGCGCGCAAGCTCGAGCGCGAACTGGGCTGGAAGCCCGCGGAGACCTTCGAGACCGGCATCCGCAAGACCGTGCAGTGGTACCTGGACAATCCCGAGTGGGTGGCCGATGTGCAGTCCGGCGCCTACCGCGAATGGGTCAGCCGCCAGTACACGGAGGGAGCCGGCGCATGAAGCTGCTGCTGCTGGGCCGCAATGGACAGGTGGGCTGGGAGCTGCAGCGCAGCCTGGCGCCGCTGGGCGAGTTGATTGCGCTGGACCGCCAGGACGACGCCGGTGGCCAGGGCCTGTGCGGCGATCTCTCTCGCCTCGATGAACTCGCACGGACCGTGCGCGCTCTGCGTCCCGATGTCATCGTCAATGCCGCCGCCCACACGGCCGTGGACAAGGCCGAAAGCGAGCCGGAACAGGCGCGGCTGCTCAATGCGCTGGCTCCCCAGGTGCTGGCCCGCGAGGCGGCGCAGACCGGCGCGCTGCTGGTGCACTACAGCACGGACTACGTCTTCGATGGCAGCGGCAGCGCTGCGCGCACGGAGACCGAGGCCACGGCGCCGCTGTCCGTCTATGGCGGCAGCAAGCTCGAAGGCGAGCAGCTGATCCAGGCTTCGGGCTGCCGCCACCTGATCTTTCGCACCAGCTGGGTCTATGCGGCGCGCGGCGGCAACTTCGCCAAGACCATGCTGCGCCTGGCCCAGGAGCGTGAAGCACTGAGCGTGATCGACGACCAATGGGGCGCACCGACGGGCGCGGACCTCATCGCCGACGTCACGGCCCATGCCATTCGCCAGCTGCAGCGCCAACCCGGCGACCAGGGCCTGTACCACCTGGTGGCCGGTGGCGAGACCACCTGGCATGCCTACGCCAGCCACGTGATCGCCCGCGCCCGCGAACTCGCGCCCGACCGGCCCTGGAAGGTGCAGCGCATAGCTGCCGTGCCCACCAGCGCCTTTCCCACCCCGGCGCAGCGTCCGCACAATTCCCGCCTGAACACCGAGCGGCTGCAGCAGACCTTCGGCCTGCGCCTGCCGCACTGGCAGGCCGGCGTGGACCGCATGCTGCAGGAAATCATCTGAGCGCGGCTGCGCGCTTCAGCAGAACCCCAGGATCCAGGACATGAACCAGACACGCAAAGGCATCATCCTCGCGGGCGGCTCCGGCACCCGCCTGCACCCGGCCACGCTGGCCATCAGCAAGCAGCTGCTGCCGGTCTACGACAAGCCCATGATCTACTACCCGCTGAGCGCTCTCATGCTCGCGGGCATCCGCGAGATCCTCGTGATCAGCACCCCGCAGGACACGCCGCGCTTCGAGCAGTTGCTGGGCGATGGTTCGCAATGGGGCCTGAAGCTCGAATATGCAGTCCAGCCCAGCCCGGATGGCCTGGCCCAGGCCTTTTTGATCGCCGAAGACTTCCTGGCCGGCGCCCCCAGCGCCCTGGTGCTGGGCGACAACATCTACTACGGACACGATTTCCCCCGCCTGCTCGAACGCGCTGACGCGCGCAGCGAGGGCGCCACGGTGTTTGCCTACCATGTGCAGGACCCGGAACGCTATGGCGTGGCCGAGTTCGATGCCCAGGGCCGGGTTCTTTCCCTGGAGGAAAAACCCAGGCAGCCCAGGAGCAACTACGCGGTCACGGGCCTGTATTTCTACGACAACCAGGTCGTTGAGCTGGCCAAGTCCATCAAGCCCTCGGCGCGCGGCGAGCTGGAAATCACCGACCTCAACCGCCTGTACCTGGACAAGGGCCAGCTCAATGTGGAACTCATGGGCCGTGGCTATGCCTGGCTGGACACGGGCACGCATGACAGCCTGCTGGAGGCTGGCCAGTTCATTGCCACCCTGCAGCAGCGCCAGGGCCTGAAGGTCTCCTGTCCGGAGGAGATCGCCTTCCGCCAGGGCTGGATAGATCGCGCCCAGCTCGAGACGCTGGGCCAGGCCTTGGCCAAGAATGGCTACGGCCAGTACCTGCTGCAGATCCTCAAGGAAAAGGTGCACGCATGAAGGCAACACCCCTGGCCATTCCCGAGGTGATGCTGATCGAGCCCAAGGTGTTTGGTGACGATCGCGGCTTTTTCCTCGAAAGCTTCAACCAGCAGGCCTTCAACCAGGCCACCGGCACGGACCACCAGTTCGTGCAGGACAACCACAGCCGCAGCAAGAAGGGCGTGCTGCGCGGCCTGCACTACCAGCTGCCTCCCCATGCCCAGGGCAAGCTGGTGCGCGTGGTGCGCGGCGCCGTGTTCGATGTGGCCGTGGACATCCGCAAGGGCTCGCCGACCTTCGGCCAATGGGTGGGCGCCGAGCTGACGGAAGACAACCACCGCCAGCTGTGGGTGCCCCCAGGCTTTGCCCACGGCTTCATGGTGCTCAGCGACAGCGCCGACTTCCTCTACAAGGCCACGGCCTTCTACGCGCCCCAGGCCGATCGCGGCATTGCCTGGGACGACCCGGCCATCGGCGTGCAGTGGCCGCAGCTCGATGTGGAGCTGTCGCTGTCGGACAAGGACCTCAGGCAGCCGCTGCTGGCGGATGCCGAGCTGGCCTGAGCCAGTTCACATCTGGTCCGGCAGCACCCCGCCCGGCACGGCCTCCTCCAGAAAGCCGGCGATCAGCCGGGCCTGGCGGCGTTCGCGCAGGCAGTACAGGTACTCGGGCAGGCGCGGCACGGGGCCTGCGAAGGGCAGGACGACGATGTCGGGGTGGGCCGAGGCTTCATGCCGGGCGAAGACGCTGATGCCCATGTCGCGGATCACGGCCTCGCGGATGGCTTCGCGGCTGGCGATTTCCATGATGTGGCGCGGTGCTAGGCCGGCGGCGGCCAGCATCTGTTCGGTGAGCTGGCGCGTCATGGAGCCGCGCTCGCGCAGGATCAGCGTGTCTTGCACCAGATCGGACGCCTGCACCATGGTGCGCTGCGCCAGCCGGTGGCTGCGGTGCACCAGCAGGGCCAGCGGGTCCTGGCCCAGCTCCACGCGCAGCAGGCGCGGATCACCTTCCAGGTGCGATGAGGTCGCCAGGTCCACCTGGTAGTCCACCAGCGCCTGCACCATCTGGCGCGAGTTGCCGCCCACGATGGCCACTTCCACCCGCTCGAAGCGCCGCTGGTAGCGCTTGACGATGTCCAGCACGTAGTAGGGCGCCGTCGCACCGATGCGCAACTGGCCCTGGCTGGCATCGCCCGAATGGCGCAGCGCCGACTCCAGCTGGATGGTCTGCAGCAGCAATTGCTCGACCTGGGGCAGCAGGCGCAGCCCGGCATCGGTGATGGACAGGCGCCCGCCCTGGCGATGGAACAGCTCCACGCCGTAGTGCTCTTCCAGCGCGCGGATCTGGGTGGTCACGGTGGGCTGGCTCAGCGAAAGCTGGCGTGCCGCCTGCGTGATGCTGCCCAGGCGGGCCACCCAGAAGAAGGACTTGAGCTGCGTGACGAACATGGCGGGGTGTTGGGGTCAGGAATGCCTGGCGCCATTTCAACATGGCGCCGTGATGCGCAGGGCCGGCGTGGCCGGGTATGTCCCTGGAAACAACTCCTGCGCCTGAAGGCACACTTCTTGCATACCAGTTTGCGTGCCAGTTTGTGTGCCAGCTGATTCATGGGTCTCGGCTGGTCTTGTGTCAGTGATTGCTCGTGATCAAGGAGCGCAGCAATGGATATTCGCAATCCCTCGCCGGGTCTTTACAACGAAGACCTGGCGCCCACCAAGGACCGCCGCTGGGGCGCCTTCAGCATTTTCAACGTCTGGACTTCGGACGTGCACAGCCTTTGGGGCTACTACCTGGCGGCCAGCCTGTTTCTGCTGTGCGGCAGCTTCGTCAATTTTCTGATCGCCATCGGCATCAGCTCCCTGGTCATCTTCTTCTTGATGAACCTGGTGGGCTATGCGGGCGAGAAGACCGGCGTGCCCTATCCGGTGCTGGCGCGTGCGTCCTTCGGGGTATGGGGCGCGAATCTGGCTGCCCTGGTGCGAGCCATCGTGGCCTGTTTCTGGTACGGGGCGCAGACGGCGGCCGCCTCGGGCGCCATGGTGGCGCTGATGGTGCGCAATGACGCCCTGCTGTCCTTCCACCAGACGACGCACTGGCTGGGCCATTCGGGGCTGGAGGTGATCTGCTACGTGGTCATCTGGGCCTTGCAGCTGCTGATCATCCAAAGGGGCATGGAGACCGTGCGGCGATTCCAGGACTGGGCCGGGCCTGCCGTGTGGATCGCCATGCTGGTGCTGGCCATCGGCCTGTGCGTGAAGGCCGGCGGCTTCAGCTTCGACCACGGCATTCCCATGGATGTGCTGCTGGACAAGACCAAGGATGCGGGGGTGAGCGGCGCGCCGGGCAGCTTCTGGGCGCTGATGGCCGTGGGCGCGACCTGGATCACCTACTTTGCGGCGCTGTACCTGAACTTCTGCGACTTCTCGCGGTATGCGAAGAACAAGGAAGCGGTCGCCAAGGGCAACCTCTGGGGCCTGCCCGTGAACCTGATCGCTTTCTCGCTGGTGGCCGGCATCACCACGATTGCGGCCTTCAAGGTCTATGGCGAGGTGCTGCTGCACCCCGAGCAGATCTCGGCCAAGTTCGACAGCTGGGTGCTGGCCCTGCTGGCCGCCGTCACCTTTGCTGTGGCCACGCTGGGCATCAACGTGGTGGCCAACTTCGTCTCGGCGGCCTTCGATATTTCCAACGTGTTTCCCAAGCGCATCGACTTCAAGCGCGGCGGATACATCGCCGCACTGATCGCCCTGGCTCTCTACCCCTTTGCACCATGGGAGGGCGGCGCTGCCCACTTCGTGAACGCCATCGGCGCCACCATGGGGCCGCTGCTGGGCATCATCCTGGTGGACTACTACCTGGTGGCCAAGGGCAACATCAACGTGGCGGCGCTGTATGACGAGCATGGCGAGTACCGCTACGAGGGCGGCTGGAATGTCAACGCGCTGATCGCCACCGGCATCGGCAGCGTGTTCTCCACCATCCTGCCCAACTTCACCAGCCTGCTGCCGGTCTGGTGGGGCACCTACGGCTGGTTCTTCGGCGTGCTGATCGGCGGCAGCGTGTACTGGGTGATGGCCACGCTGCGCCCGCGCCGCATTCCGGCCGCAGCCTGAGGAGGCCGCCATGTCCGAGCCGCAGGATGCGCCGGCCACCGGGCCGGCCTTGATTGCCGAGCGCGTGATGCGCTCCATCGTCGAGCGCAAGCTGCGCCCTGGCGAACGCCTGGGCGAAAAGGAACTGGCCGAGGTCTTCGGTGTGAGCCGCACCATGGTGCGCGAGGCGCTGATGCAGCTGCAGGCGCGCGGCTTCGTCGAGGTGCGCTCGCGCCAGGGCTGGTACGTGGTCGAGCCCTCGTTCGAGGAAGCCCAGGAAACCTATGCCGCGCGCCGCGTGCTGGAGTCCGGCATGCTGCGCGACGCGGGCCGGCCGCTGCAGGCGGCCATACGCACGCTGCGCGAGCATGTGGCCCAGGAGCGCGGCGCCATCGCCGAGGCCGACAACGCCGGCCAGCGCAGCGTGCTGCTGGCCGACTTCCACGTCTGCCTGGCCGAGCAACTGGGCAACCGCTTTCTCACGGCCATGATGGCCGACCTGTCGGCGCGCACCACCCTGGTGTCTGCGCTGTACCAGTCGCAGACCGAGGCCCAGCACTCCAATGCCGACCACGAGGCCATCGTCGATGCGCTGGCCGCCGGCGACATGGCGCGCGCCGAGCAGTTGATGCGCGAGCACATCGACGCGCTGGCCGCCAGGCTGGATCAGAACCTTGCCCACCGCGCGCGCCTGCAGGACCGGCTGCTGGATGCGCTGCAGCCGCAGACGGCCCAGGCTGAGCGCCCGGGCAGGGTAAAGCCGCGCCGCTGAAGAAGGCGGGAGCGGGGCGAGGGGGCGCCGAGGGGCGGAGGGCACCCAAATCCGCCAATACCCGCTTCGCTAAATTTCCGTTGTGTGACACGGACGTTTCACCTGCGCTTTCTACAGTGGGTGTCAGAGGTGGCGACCCTGCCGCCTGTCCACGAACCCACAACGGAACTGACACGCCATGCGCCACACCCTTGCCTCCCTGGGCCGCCGCCTCGCCATTGCCTCTGCGGCGCTGACCGTCGCCTCCTTCGCCTCCCTGGCCCACGCGGCCAAGACCGAGCTGCTGGTCTACAGCGCGCTGGAGGCCGACCAGATCAAGGCCTACAAGAGCGGCTTCGAGAAGGCCCATCCCGAGATCGAACTCAAGTTCGTGCGCGACAGCACGGGCATCATCACGGCCCGCCTGCTGGCCGAGAAGGCCAATCCCCAGGCCGACGTGATCTGGGGCGTGGCCGCCACCTCGCTGATGCTGCTGGACAAGCAGGGCATGCTCCAGCCCTACGCGCCCAAGGGCCTGGACAAGGTGCGAGCCAACATGCGCGATCCGCGCGCCCAGCCGACCTGGGTGGGCATGGACCTGTGGTCCTCGGCCATCTGCTTCAACACCGTGGAGGCCGGCAAGCGCAAGCTGCCGGTACCCGCCAGCTGGGCCGACCTGGTCAGGCCCGAGTTCAAGGGCACGATCACCATGCCCCACCCGGCCTCCAGCGGCACGGGCTACCTGATGGTCGCGGCCTGGCTGCAGATCATGGGCGAGGACAAGGGCTGGGCCTACATGGACGGCCTGCACCAGAACATGGGCGTGTACACGCACAGCGGCTCCAAGCCCTGCCGCCAGGCAGGGGCTGGCGAGTTTCCCGTGGGCCTGAGCTTCGAGTACCGCGCCAGCAAGACCAAGAAGGACGGTGCGCCCATCGACATCGTTTTCCCCCGGGAAGGCCTGGGCTGGGATGTGGAGGCCACGGCCATCCTCAAGACCAGCAAGAAGCAGGAAGCCGCCAAGGCCCTGGCCGACTGGGCCGTCACGCCCGAGGCCAACAAGCTCTACGCCGCCAACTTCGCCGTGCTGGCCTTGCCTGAGGCGCAGGAAAAGCTGGAGTTCATTCCTGCCGACCTCGAAAAGCGGCTGGCGAAGAACGACTTCGATTGGGCCGCGGCCAACCGCGAGCGCATCCTGGCCGAGTGGAGCCGCCGCTACGAAGCCAAGGCAGAGAAAAAGTAAGCCGGAGCCACGCCATGCTGCGCATAGACCATATCGCCAAGCGCTACCGCGAGCAGCAGGTGCTGCGCGGCATTGACCTGAACGTGGAGGCGGGCGAGTTCGTCAGCCTGCTCGGCCCTTCGGGCTGCGGCAAGACCACGCTGCTGCGCATCGTCTGCGGCATCGACATGCCTGACGAGGGCAGGGTGCTGTTCCAGGGCGATGACATCACGCGCTGGCCGGCCGCACGCCGTGGCTTCGGCGTGGTGTTCCAGAGCTATGCGCTGTTTCCCAATCTCACGGCCGCGCAGAACGTGGCCTTCGGGCTGAACGGGCAGCCTGCGGCGCAGGCGCGCGAGCGCGTGGCCGAGATGCTGTCCCTGGTGGGTCTGGGCGCGCAGGCCCAGCGCTACCCGGCCCAGCTGTCGGGCGGCCAGCAGCAGCGCGTGGCACTGGCCCGCGCGCTGGCGCCCCGGCCGCGCCTGCTGCTGCTCGACGAGCCGCTGTCCGCGCTCGATGCCCAGGTGCGCACCGAGCTGCGCAGCGAGATCCGCCAGCTGCAGCGCCAGCTGGGCATCGCCTCCATCATGGTCACGCACGACCAGGAAGAGGCCTTGTCCATGGCCGACCGCGTGGTGCTCATGCACCAGGGCCGCATCGAGCAGCAGGGTTCGCCCGAGCAGCTCTATGCCCAGCCCGTGAGCCAGTTCGCGGCCGGTTTCGTGGGCCGCATGAACCTGCTGCCGGCCACGGCCGAGGGGGCGGACCAGGTGCGCATCGGCGAAGCCAGCCTGCGCTGTGCGCTGGCCGGCTTCGAGCGTGGCGACGCGCTGCTGGTCGGCGTGCGTCCGGAAAGCGTGGTGCTGCACCCGGCCCAGCCCACGGCGTTGCCCAACCTGTTGCGCGCCCGCGTGGTGGAGACCTCCTTCCTCGGATCGATGGCCCTGGTGCGCCTGTACAGCCCCACGCTGCAATGCCAGGTTGACGCCCAGTGGCCCCTGCGCCACGACGTGGGCCTGCCCGACTGGCTGCAGGGCGAGGTGCTGATGGAGCTGCCCGCCGCTGCGCTGCAGCCGTTGGCGGCGCCCGACGCGAGGAAGGCCGCATGAGCGCGCATCCCATGGACACGGCCGTTTCCGTGCCGGTGCCGGTGGACCGCTTCGCTTGCGCACGCCGCAGCGCGCCTGCAGGACCCGTGCGTCCGCAGGGGCGCAGTGCAGGCTGGGAGCGCTGGTGGCTGGGCGCCCTGGTGCTGGGCGCACTGGCCTGGCTGCTGGCCACCATCGCCCTGCCGGTGGCCAGCCTGCTGGGCAGGAGTTTCTGGGACGACACGGGCCGCTTCACGGGCCTGGCCCAGTTCATCACCTATGCGCGCATGCCGGGCGTGGCGCAATCGCTGTTCAACAGCCTGTGGCTGTCGGCCGTGAGCAGCACGGTCTGCGTGCTGCTGGCCTATGCCTACGCCTATGGCGTGGTGCGCAGCTGCATGCCGCTGGCGCGCTGGTTCCGCGCGCTGGCCCTGGTGCCGCTGCTGGCGCCCTCGCTGCTCATGGCCATCAGCCTGATCTACCTGTTCGGCAGCCAGGGCCTGCTCAAGGGCTGGCTGCAGGGGGGCTCGGCCTACGGGCCCTTCGGCATCATCGTGGGCTCGGTGCTCTGGACCTTTCCGCATGCGCTGATGATTCTGTGCACCACGCTGGCCTCGGGCGATGCGCGCCTGTACGAGGCGGCCGCCACGCTGGGCGCCAGCCGCTGGCGCAGCTTCCGCCAGGTCACGCTGCCGGCCAGCCGCTACGGGCTGATGATTTCGTGGATCGTGGTTTTCGTGCTCGTGGTGACCGACTTCGGCGTGCCCAAGGTCATTGGCGGCAACACGGCCATGCTGGCCACCGACATCTACAAGCAGGTCATCGGTCAGCAAAACCTGTCCATGGGTGCGGTGGTGGCCATGCTGCTGCTGGTGCCGGCCGGCCTGGCCTTTGCGGCCGAGCGCCATTTGCGTGCGCGCCAGGCGGCCACCATGGGCGTGCGCTCCGTGCCGCTGGTGCCCCAGCCCCATGCGCCGCTGGACCGCGCGCTGTTCGCCTACTGCGCGCTGGTGGCGCTGGCGCTGCTGGCCGTCATGGGCACGGCCGTGCTGGCCTCCCTGGTCAGCTACTGGCCCTACAACCTCACGCTGACATTCAAGAACTACCGCTTCGACATGATGGACGGCGGCGGCTGGGCCAGCTATGGCAACTCGCTGTCCATGGCGCTGGCCACGGCCGTGCTGGGCGCGGTGCTGAGCTTTGTGACCGCCTACCTGGTGGCCAAGCCCGTGCGCTGGGCGCGCACGCGCCAGTGGCTGCATGCCGTGGCCACGCTGCCCATGGCCGTGCCGGGGCTGGCGCTGGGCCTGGGCTACATCCTGTTCTTCAATGCCCAGGGCAATCCGCTGCACTTCCTGTACGGCAGCATGGCCATTCTGGTGCTGTGTTCGGTGGCGCATTTCTTCTCGGTGGCGCACATCACGCAACTGGCCGCGCTGCAGCAGCTCGATGCCGAGTACGAGCGCGTGGCCGATTCCATGGGCGTGGCCTTCTGGACGCTGCTGTGGCGCGTGCACCTGCCGGTGTGTCTGCCCGTGGTCATGCAGGTGGCCGGCTATTTCTTCGTCAACGCCATGACCACGGTGTCGGCCGTGGTGTTCCTGTACTCGCCCGAGACCACGCTGGCCTCGGTGGCCGTGCTGGCCATGGACGACGCGGGCGACACCGCGCCGGCCGCCGCCATGGCCACGCTGATCTTTGCCACGGCCGCTGCGGGCCGGCTGCTGATCGCGGCGCTGGATGCCTGGGTGCAGCGGCGCACGCAGCGCTGGCGCCAGCGCTGACTTTTTTCCTTTCCCTCTCCTCTGTTTTCTCCCATGAAGAACTACGACCTGATCGTGGTGGGGGCCGGCATTGTCGGCCTGGCCCACGCCTATGCGGCTGCGCGCCGTGGCCGCAGCGTGCTCGTCATCGAGCGCGACGCGGCCTGCATCTCCGCCTCCATCCGCAATTTCGGCTTTGTCACTGTCACGGGGCAGCAGGCGGGCGCCCACTGGCAGCGGGCCATGCGTTCGCGCGATACCTGGGCCGAGATCGCGCCGCAGGCCGGCATCGAGGTCGTGCACCGCGGCCTGTGGCTGACGGCGCGCCGGGCCAGCGCCGAGGCCGTGCTCCACGCCTTTCTGAGCACCTCCATGGGCGAGCGCTGCGAGCTGCTCACGCCGGCCCAGGCCGCCGAACGCCACCCGGCACTGCGCACCGAAGACCTCAGCGCCGTGCTCTACAGCCCGCATGAGCTGCGCGTGGAGTCGCGCACAGCCATTGCCAGGTTGGCGCAGTGGCTGGAGCAGGCCATGGGCGTGGATTTCCGCTTTGGCGAGGCCGTGCTCGACGTGGCCGCGCCCCGGGTGCGCAGCACGCGCGCCAGCTACCACGGCGAACGCGTGGTGGTCTGCAACAACGCCGACCCGGGCGGCCTGTTCGCCGGCCTGTGGACGCCGCACCGCATCCAGCTGTGCCAGCTGCAGATGCTGCGCGTGCGGCCGCAGCCGGGCTTGCAGCTCAAGGGCTCGGTCATGGGGGACCTGAGCATGGTCAGATACGAGGGCTACAGCGCCCTGCCCGAAGCCGCCGCGCTGCGCGCCGAACTGGAGCGGGAGGAGGGCGAGAGCCTGGCCCACGGCATCCACCTGATCGCCGTGCAAAGCGCCGACGGCAGCCTGGTGGTGGGCGACTCCCACCACTACGGCGCAGCGCCCCCGCCCTTTGCCAGCGAAGCCGTGGACCGGCTGATGCTGCGCCACATGAACGAGGCCCTGCACCTGCGCGATGCGCAGGTGGTGGAGCGCTGGGTGGGCGTCTACCCGAGCGCGCAGGACGCGCCCTGCGTGGTGCATGCGCCCGACGAGGCCACGCGCGTGGTGGCGGTCACCGGAGGTTCCGGCGCGAGCACCGCCTTCGGGCTTGCCGAAGAGGTCTGGAGCGCGTGGTGAGCGGCAGCCGGCCTACTTGCCGAACATCACCCACAGCAGCGCCAGCACCATGATCGTGGCCAGCACGGCCAGCGTGATCTTGAGGGCGCTGTAGGGGCGCTCGCCCGCGATCTGGCCCGTGTAGCCGTTGGCGATGATCTGGAAGGTCCTGCTGCCGTAGGTGTAGCCCACCAGCCAGACCGGCACTAGGATGTGCTTGAAGGTGCGGCCCTGGTACTCGCGCTGCATCTGCAGGTTGCGGTAGGTGTCGCCGGGCACCTGGCGCGCGCACAGGGCGCGCAGCTGCTCGTCCATGTCCTGCACGTTGACCTGCGCGGCCTTGCCCAGGTCGATCTGGTAGCGCTCCACGGTCCAGCCGCGCACGAACTCGGGCGTGTAGGGCTTGAGGTCGGTGGTGGTGGGAAAGGGCTCCACCTGGCGCAGCAGGTTGGCGTGCACGCCCACGGTGCCGGGCACCAGCTCGTCGTCGAAGAAATGGGCGAGGCTGCCCGAGGCCGGCTCCCAGCGCACATGGCGCACCTGGCGCGTCTGCACGTTGCCGTTGCTGTCGCGGTAGGACTCGGTGGTGTAGTAGTAGAAGCCCGCCTCGGCCTGCCAGTCGGCGCTGGCGTGGGCGTCGAAGGTCCAGTAGGGCAGGTAGACGCCGTGCAGCGTGTCGGTCAGCGCGGCGGATTTCAGGCGGTTGGGCGCGAACCAGCGGCTGCCGTACCACTGGCGTATGCGGTCGCGGATCTGGCCGTCGCTGATCTTGAAGGGCAGGATGCTCTGCGGCGTGATGGCATCGCCCTGGCCCTCGTGGGCCACGATGGAGGGCGAGCCGCAGAAGTCGCAGCGCTGGGCCACGGTGCGGTTGACGAAGACCGAGATCGCGCGGCAGTTCTGGCACTGGACCTCGTAGCGGTCCTCCGTGCCCCAGCCCCGGCCGGACTTGGGGTTGCGCAGTGCCTCGGCCAAGTCCTGCTCGACCACATCGCGGCCCAGTTCCTCGCGCGTTTCCTCGCTCCAGGGCACCGTGGTGCCGCAGTACGGGCACTTGAGCGCCTGGGCCTGGGCATTCCATTCGAGGTTGGCGCCGCATTCGGGGCAGGGGTGCTTGCGCACCATGGCCGGCGCGGCGGCGGCGGCCTCCCAGGAACCGGAGGCGGGGGAAGTCGAGGTGCTGGAGGAACTGGAGGAGGGCGCGCTCACGGCATCGGTCCTGGAAAACGGGACGCGGCGCCAGGCAGGGCCTGGCGCCGCAAAGGGTCAAACCACGGAAATGTCAGCCGCGCAGGAACTCATCGAGTGCGGCTTGCGCAATGCGCCACTGGCTGCCGATCTGGCGCGCCTTGAGGTTGCCGGCCTGGATCTCGGCCAGCACATCGGCCTCGCTGACACCCAGCACCTGGGCCGCCTGTGCCGGAGTCAGCACCTGCAGGCCACCGGCGGCGGGTGCTGCCGGCGCCTGGGCGGCCTGGGCGGCGGCAGGCGAGAACGGGTCGGAGGCCTGGCCGGCCGGTGCGCCACCGGCGCCGCCGCCGTTTTGCATGCTCTTCATCATCTCCTGCGCCATGCCGAAGCCCATGGCCATGGTGGCGGGCAGGGTGGCTGCGGCAGCGCCTTCGCCGCCCGTGGTCATGGCCTGGCCCATCTGGTACTTGACGTAGTCGTTGAGGTTGCCGATGGCCGTCATGCTGGAGCGCTTGTCGATGGCCTGCTCCACCTCGGGCGGCACGGACACGTTCTCCAGCACGAAGCTGGTGATCTCCAGGCCGTACTTGTCCGTCATGGCCGGGTTGATCAGCGGCAGCAGCGCATCGCCCAGCTCGCCATAGCGCTGGGCCACGTCCAGCACGGGCACCCGGGCCTTGGCCAGCGACTCGGTGAACACGCTGATGATGCGCGAGCGCATGGTGTCGGCGAACTCGTCGATGCGGAAGTTCTGGTCCGTGCCGGCCACTTCCTTGAGGAACTTGGCCGGCTCGACGATGCGGAAGTCATAGGTGCCGAAGGCGCGCAGGCGCACGGCGCCGAAGTCCTGGTCGCGCACCATCACGGGGTTGGAGGTGCCCCACTTGTTGCCCGTGAACAGCCGCGTGTTGATGAAGTAGACATCGCACTTGAACGGCGAGTTGAAGCCGTACTTCCAGCCCTGGATGGTGGACAGGATGGGAATGTTCTGCGTGGTCAGCGTGTGCTTGCCGGGGCTGAACAGGTCGGCGTACTGGCCGGCCGAGACGAACTGCACCTGCTGCGACTCGCGCACGATGAGCTGGGCGCCGTTCTTGATTTCCTTGTCGTCGTCGGGCCAGCGGTAGGAGAGCGTGTCGCGCGAGTCATCGGTCCACTCGATGATCTCTATCAGTTGCTTGGTGATGATGTTCATCAGGTTCATGGCAGGCTCCGGGGCGGTGGTGGTCCACGACAAAAAAGGTCAATGGGCCATTCTAGGGGGCGTGCATGGCGGCGTGGCGAACGGTCACCGGCCGCTGCCCCGGTGAATTGTCAAAAAATGATCCGGATGCGTCGTGCAAGGCGGGCTTTCGGGGCTTCGCGGGCCACGGCCTTTGCCGGCATGTGTCGCCTGCTCCGTTTTTTGATGCAGATCGCCCTGTGGAGCGTCTGCCGTGGGGCCGCAGGCCCGCGCCACGGCGCAGGGCCGGGCGGCGCCTTAAAATCGTCGTTTGCGCGGCGCGAGCCGCCTCTCATTCACCGGCGCGGCCCCGGCCTGCGTGCGACGCCTGAAACAAGTCATGCTCACTTTCCAACAAATCATCCTCAAGCTGCAGTCCTACTGGGCCGACCAGGGCTGCGCACTGCTCCAGCCCTATGACATGGAAGTGGGCGCGGGCACCTCGCACACCGCCACCTTCCTGCGCGCGCTGGGCCCCGAGCCCTGGAAGGCCGCCTACGTGCAGCCCAGCCGCCGCCCCAAGGACGGCCGCTATGGCGACAACCCCAACCGCCTGCAGCACTACTACCAGTTCCAGGTGGTGCTCAAGCCCGCGCCCGACAACATCCTGGAGCTGTACCTGGGCTCGCTCGAAGCCCTGGGGTTCGACCTGAAGAAGAACGACATCCGCTTCGTCGAGGACGACTGGGAAAACCCCACGCTGGGCGCCTGGGGCCTGGGCTGGGAAGTCTGGCTCAACGGCATGGAGGTGACCCAGTTCACCTACTTCCAGCAGGTCGGCGGCATCGACTGCAAGCCCGCCACCGGCGAGATCACCTATGGCCTGGAGCGCCTGGCCATGTACCTGCAGGGCGTGGACAACGTCTACAACCTGACCTGGACCGACGGCCTGAGCTACGGCGACGTCTACCACCAGAACGAGGTGGAGCAGTCCACCTACAACTTCGAGCACTCGGACGCCGACTTCCTGTTCACCGCCTTCAGCGCCCACGAAAAGCAGGCCAACCACCTGATCGGCGAACAGCTGGCGCTGCCGGCCTACGAGCAGGTGCTCAAGGCCGCCCACACCTTCAACCTGCTCGATGCGCGCGGCGCCATCAGCGTGACGGAGCGTGCCGCCTACATCGGCCGCATCCGCAACCTGGCCCGAGCCGTGGCCAAGGCCTATATGGACAGCCGTGCACGCCTGGGCTTCCCCATGGCGCCCAAGGCCCATGCCGACGAAGTGCTGGCCGAGCTGGCCAAGGCCGCCGAACAACAGGGCAAGAAGGCCGCCTGAGGCGGACACCGCTGCACCGAGAGAACACCAGACCATGAACGCATCGAATCTTCTTGTTGAACTGTTTGTCGAAGAGCTGCCCCCGAAGGCGCTGCAAAAGCTGGGCGACGCCTTTGCCGGCGTGCTGTTCGAGCAGCTCAAGGCCCAGGGCCTGCTGGCATCGAGCGAAGCGCGCCTGACGGCCTATGCCTCGCCGCGCCGCCTGGCCGCCCACATCACCGAAGTGCTGCCCCAGGCCGAGGACAAGGCCGTGTCGCAAAAGCTCATGCCCGTCTCCGTGGGCCTGGACGCCGACGGCAAGCCCACGCCCGCACTGATCAAGAAGCTGGCCGCCCTGGGCGCCGGCGAAGAAGCCGTTGCCAGCCTGACCCGCCAGGGCGAAGGCAAGGCCGAGGCCCTGTTCCACGCCTCCACCGTGCGCGGCGTGATGCTGGCCGACGGCGTGCAAAAGGCGCTGGACGAAGCCATTGCCAAGCTGCCCATCCCCAAGGTCATGCGCTACCAGCTGGCCGACGGCTGGAGCAGCGTCCATTTCGTGCGTCCGGCCCACGGCCTGGTGGTGCTGCACGGCACCGAGGTGCTGATCGGCGTCAAGGCCCTGGGCCTGACGGCCGGCACGGCCACGCATGGCCACCGCTTCGAGGCGGCGGTCGATCCCGTGGTCATCCGCTCCGCCGATGACTACGCCGCGCAGCTGCGCGAGGAAGGCGCCGTCATCGCCAGCTTCGCCGAGCGCCGAGCCGAGATCGCGCGCCAGCTGCAGGCCGCTGCCGAGCGCGTGGGCGGCGGTGTCCGTCCCATCGAGGACGAGGCCCTGCTGGACGAAGTCACGGCCCTGGTCGAGCGCCCCAATGTGCTGGTCTGCGAGTTCGAGAAGGAATTCCTCGACGTGCCGCAGGAATGCCTGATCCTCACCATGAAGGCCAACCAGAAGTACTTCCCGCTGCTGGACGCCGCCGGCCGGCTGACCCACCAGTTCCTGGTGGTCAGCAACATCAGCCCCCAGGATGCCAGCGCCGTCATCGGCGGCAACGAACGCGTGGTGCGCCCGCGTCTGGCCGACGCCAAGTTCTTCTTCGACCAGGACCGCAAGAAGACCCTGGCCTCGCGCGTGGACGGGCTGGGCAAGGTGGTCTACCACAACAAGCTCGGCACCCAGGGCGAGCGCGTGGAGCGCGTGCGCTCCATCGCCAAGAGCATTGCCCGCCAGCTGGGCGACACGGGCCTGGCCCAGCAGGCCGACCTGGCCGCGCAACTGGCCAAGACCGACCTCGTGACCGACATGGTGGGCGAGTTTCCCGAACTGCAGGGCACCATGGGCCGCTACTACGCGCTCAACGATGGCCTGGACGTGGCCGTGGCCGATGCCATCGAGGACCACTACAAGCCCCGCTTTGCGGGCGACGAACTGCCGCGCGGCAACGCCGGCGTGGTCGTGGCCCTGGCCGACAAGCTGGAAACCCTGGTCGGCATGTTCGGCATCGGCAACCTGCCCACGGGCGACCGCGACCCCTTCGCGCTGCGCCGCCACGCCCTGGGCGTGATCCGCATGCTGGTCGAGAAGGACCTAGCGCTGGACCTGGAAACCCTGCTGGTCAGCGTGCTGCCCGCCTTCGGCGACAAGATCGAGGACGCCACGCCCCAGCTGGCCGACTTCATCTACGACCGCCTGGCCGGCAACCTGCGCGAGCAGGGTTTCTCGGCCCAGGAAGTGGACTCCGTGCTGGCCCTGCGCCCGCAGCGCCTGTCCGACGTGCAAAAGCGCCTGGAGGCCGTGCGCGCCTTCGGCGAGCTGCCCGAGGCACCGGCCCTGGCCGCCGCCAACAAGCGCGTGGGCAACATCCTCAAGAAGGCCGACCAGGCGGTGCAGGCCCAGGTCAACGCGGCCGTGCTGGCCGAGGTGGCAGAGAAGGACCTGTACGCAGCCCTGCAATCGGTGGCGCCCAAGGCGCAGCAGCAGTTTGCTGCCGGCGACTACACGGCCAGCCTGCAGACCCTGGCCGCGCTGCGCGCCCCGGTCGATGCCTTCTTCGAGCATGTGATGGTCAACGCCGAAGACCCGGCGCTCAAGGCCAACCGCCTGGGCCTGCTGGCCACGTTGCACGAAGCCATGAACCGCGTGGCGGACCTTTCGCGACTGGCGTGAATGGAGCACCCCCTGAGGCGCTTCGCGCCTTCCCCCCGTGGCACGGCGCCTCTCTACTTGCTTCGCAAGGGAGGGGGACGGCACCCTCGGTGCGGGGCGGCGCGGCCGGCCTAGGCCCTTCCTCGGTGTCCCTCGTCTTGGGACGCGCGCAATTGAGTTCTGACATTCTTGGGACCCGACCATGAAAATTGCGATCCTGGACCGTGACGGAACCCTCAACCAGATCGGTGAGGAGGGCTTCATCGGCTCGGCCGAGGCCTGGAGGGCCCAGCGCGGTGCGCTGGAAGCCGTGGCGCGCCTGAACCGGGCGGGCTGGCATGTGGTGGTCGCCACCAACCAGCCGGGCCTGGGCCGGGGCCTGTTCGACGTGACCGAGCTCAATGCCGTGCACGCGCGCATGCACCGCGAAATGGCGGCGGCAGGCGCGCGCGTCGATGCGGTTTTCTACTGCCCCCATGCCCCGGACGAGGAATGCCATTGCCGCAAGCCCGGCACGGCGCTGTTCGAGCAGATTGCCGAGCGCTTCGGCGTCGAGGGGCAGCAGCTGTGGGTCATAGGTTCCTGCGTGGCCCACCTGCAGGCCGGAGCGGCCATGGGCGCACGCCTGCACCTGGTCTGCACGGGCGCCAGCGCCGGAGTGTCTCTGGACGGCGAACTTCCGCCCGGATTGCCTGCCGGCACCCAGCGCCATGCCAGCCTGGCCGCGCTGGCCGATGCGCTGGTTCCGGCAGATGCCGCACCCGCTCCCTGAACGCCTGAACGCCCGAATGGCGCTTTGCCCATGCGCCGCCGGCCTGCCGTCCTGCGCACAATGCTATCTTTGTGAATTCCGATTCCTGAGGGCGCAAGGCCCGGGCCTGCCGCCCGGCCCCTGCGCCGCTTTCTGCACCACACTGCCGCCATGTCCCTGATCCGCTCCACCCTCCACATGCTCTGGATGGGCATCACCGTGATCCCCTACACCCTGGCCGTGCTGCTCACGCGCTGGCTGGGCGGCGGGCCGCGCCGCGTCTATGCCGTGGCGCGCGCCTGGCTCAAGCTGTCGGTGGACAGCGCCCGCGTGATCATGGGCGTGCGCCACCGCGTGCAGGGCATGGAGAACCTGCCCACCGACCCCAAGCAGGGCGTGGTGCTGCTGGTAAAGCACCAGTCCACCTACGAAACCTTCCTCATGCCGGCGATCATGCCGCGCCCGCTGGCCTATGTGTTCAAGAAGGAACTGCTCATGGTGCCCTTCTTCGGCTGGTCCATCGGCAGCATGGACATGATCCATATCGACCGAAAGCACGGGTCGCGCGCATTCCACAAGGTGGTCGAGCAGGGCAAGCGCCTGCTGGGCCAGGGCACCTGGGTGATCATGTTTCCCGAAGGCACGCGCATCCCGCGCGGCGAACGCGGCGAGTACAAGACCGGCGCCACGCGCCTGGCCATCATGACCGGCGTGCCCGTGGTGCCCATTGCCGTCACCTCGGCCAAGTGCTGGCCGCGCAAGGCCTTCATCAAGACCCCGGGCGTGGTCGATGTCTCCATAGGCAAGCCCATCCCTTCCGTGGGCCGCAAGCACGAGGAGCTGATGGTGGAAGTCGAAAACTGGATCGAATCCGAGATGCAGCGCCTCGACCCCGAGGCCTACCGCGCCTGAGGCAGGAGTCGGCATGGCGGACACGGCACAGCGTTCCTGGGACTGGTTGGTGCCGCCCGCCGTGGAAAGACAGGACGGCGGGCTGAGGCCGCGCCGTGAGCGATCCGCTCAACCCGAAGCGCCGCAGGCTTTGCCTGCACCTGCACCTGCACCTGCACCTGCACCTGCACCCACCCCGCCCACCGGCTCCGTGCACAGTTCCTTCGTTCATCCGCAAGCCAACCAGCAGGCGGTTCTCCAGGGGCAGGTGCTGCACTTTCGGTTGCAGCGGTCGCGCCGACGCACCATAGGCTTCACCATCGGCGCGCAGGGGCTGGTGGTCAGCGCGCCCGCATGGGTGAGCATGACGGCCATCGGGCAGGCACTGGATGCGAAGTCGGGCTGGATACTGCGCAAGCTCCAGGAGGCCGGGCAGCGCCAGCGGGCCCAGGAGTCGGCACGCATCCGGTGGGAGCACGGCGGCGAGATCGACTATCTGGGGCGTCCCCTGGCACTGCTTCTCACCGGTGGCGAAGCCCAGCCGCTGCGCACCCGCCAGGTCCACCGCGAACAGGCGGCCGACGGCAGCCAGTCCCTGCATCTGCCCCTGGCGCCAGACGCATCGGCTGCCGAGGTGCGTGCCTGCGTGCAGGCCTGGATGCTGCGCGAGGCCCGCTCCTGGTTCACGGCCAGCCTGCAGCGCCATGCGCCGCTGCTGGGCGTGCAATGGACCAGCCTGCGCCTGACCAGCGCGCGCACGCGCTGGGGCAGCGCCAACACCGCAGGGGCCATCCGCCTGAACTGGCGGCTCATGCAGCACACGCCCGAGGTCATCGACTACGTGGTCGTGCACGAGCTGTCCCACCTGCGCCACATGGACCACAGTCCGCGCTTCTGGGCCACGGTGGCCAGCGTGATGCCGGGCTGGGAGGCGCAGCGCCAGGTGCTGCGCGACAGGCTGCTGCCTCCCTGGGAATAGGCGACTCGGGCACCGGCGAGGCGGCGCCAGTCGGGCTGGACGGTTATTCTTGCCGGACACACAACCGCGTCCTATCAAGAAAGCCCATCCATGTCCGCAAACGCTCCCGTTCCCGCAGCCATTCCCCCGACCGTCCAGCCCGCACAGGGCTATGCCGGCGACATTCCTCCCGAACTTGCCTGGCAATGGCTGCAATCCGGCGAAGCCGCGCTGGTGGACGTGCGCACCGATGCCGAGCGCGAGTGGGTGGGCCGCGTACCTGGCGCCGTGGCCGTGGCCTGGAAGCAGTGGCCGTCCATGGCCATGAACCCCGATTTCGACAGCCAGCTGCGCGCCGCCGTGCCTGAGGGCGGCAAGGTGGTCCTGCTGTGCCGCAGCGGCGTGCGCTCGGTGGCCGCTGCCCAGCGCGCAGCGCAACTGGGCATCGAGGCCTACAACATCCTCGAAGGCTTCGAGGGCGATGTGGACGCCAGCGGCCAGCGCGGCCATGTCGGCGGCTGGCGCCTGCGCGGCCTGCCCTGGCGCCAGTAAGCCGGCGCCAGCCTGTCGTCGCTCAGCGCTGCGGCTGCGCGAACCCCAGCGCCGCCGCCCGGGCGGCCACCATGTCCACCAGGGCCTGGGCCGGTCCCGACAGCGTGGCCTGCGAGCGCATGGCCAGCAACAGCCGGCGCCGGGTGTTGAGCGCTCCCAGCGGGCGCAGCCGCAGTGCCCGCGCGGCCAGGTGCGGCGCGGTGGCCGCGCGCGGCAGGATGGCCAGGCCCAGGCCCACCGAGACCATGTGGCACATGGCATCGAAGCTGCGCACCTGGATGCGGATCCGCACGGGCCGGTTGATGGATTCGGCCTCGGCCGCAATGCGCCGCATCAGCGAGGTGGAGCGGGCCAGGCTCACGAAGTCGTGGTCCAGCACGGTGGCCAGGGGCACGGGGGAGTCGTCGTCCGTGTCCAGCGCATGGCCGCGCGGCATGACCAGCACCAGCTCGTCCACATCGCAGACCTGGGTGCTCAGCCCTTCCAGGGGCGTGTTCTCCCCGATGATGGCCAGCTCGGCCACGCCGCTGAGCACGGCGCGCACGGACTCCTCGCTCAGCGCGTCTTCCAGGTCCACCGACACACCCGGGTGGGCCTCCATGAAGTCGGCCAGCAGCCGGGGCAGAAAGCCTGCGAACGCCGAGTTGTTGGCCCACAGGCGCAACTGGCCCGTGGCGCCGCTGCGAAAGTCGTCCATGGCCAGGGCCAGATGTTCCAGCCGGGCCACCACGTCCACGGCATGGTGGTACATGCTCTGGCCGGCGGGCGTGGGCGTGACGCCGCGCTTGCTGCGCACCAGCAGGGTCACGCCGCAGTGCTGCTCCAGCTCGGCCACGCGCTTGCTGGCGGCTGCCAGTGACAGCCCCAGCGTGCGCGAGCCCGCCGTCAGGCTGCCGGCATCGACCACGGCCACATACAGGCGCAGCGTCAGCAGATCGAATCGGTGCAGGTTGATCATTCGCATCCTCCACCAGAGACGAAGGATGGATCAACGAGATACGGCTGTTCGACCGCGAGCAGGCCCGCAAGAATGCGCCGGTACAAAGAGAACATGGAGACAAGCATGAATCGACGCATTGTGCTGCAGGCCGCCGGCCTGGCAGCGGCCGCCCTGCTGGGCGCAGGAACCGTCCAGGCCCAGGCCTTTCCAGCCAAGTCCATCACCCTCGTGGTCCCCAATCCGCCCGGAGGCGTGGTGGACACGGCGGCACGCCTGGCGTCCGATCCGATGTCGCGCCTGCTGGGGCAGTCGGTCGTGGTGGACAACCGGGGCGGGGCCAGCGGCAACATTGCCTACCAGATGGTGGCCAGGGCACCCAAGGACGGCTACACGCTGCTGGCTTCGTATTCGGCCTACCACGTGGGCAATCCGGCGCTGTTTCCCAAGCTGCCCTGGGCCCAGTCCGAGCTGGTGCCCGTGGGACTGATCGTGGCCGCCACCAATGTGATCGCCGTCCATCCTTCGGTGCCGGCGAACAATCTGCAGGAGTTCATTGCCTATCTGCGCAAGAACCCGGGCAAGGTCAATTACGCGTCGCAGGGCAATGGCTCGCTGTCCCATGTGGGCACGGCCGTGTTCGCCCAGGTGACCCAGACCCAGATCACCCACGTGCCCTACAAGGGCTCCGGCCCGGCCATCCAGGACGTGCTGGGCGGCCAGGTGCAGATGTTCATCACCACGCCGCCTTCGGTGCTGGGCCATGTGCAGACGGGCAAGCTCAGGGCCCTGGCCGTGACCAGCAAGACGCGCCATCCCATGCTGCCCGATGTGCCCACCACCGCAGAAGCGGGCCTGCCGGGCTTCGAGCTGGAGGCCTGGGTCGGCCTGTTCGCGCCTGCGGGCACACCGCCCGACGCCATCGCCAGGCTGTCGGACGCGCTCAAGACCTCCCTGGAGTCGCCTGACGTGCAAAAGCGCGCGGCCCTGCAGGGCGTGGAGCCGCGATTCCTCGGCCCGCAGGCGCTGGCCGCCCTGGTCCAGCGCGAGACGGACCACTGGGGCAAGGTCATCAAGGCCAACCACATCACGATGGATTGACATGACAGCCAAAACCCATTTCCGTATCGGGCAGATCGTGCCCAGCTCCAACACCACGATGGAGACCGAGATCCCCGCCATCCTGCGGGCCCGCGAGGCCCTGGCGCCCGAGCGTTTCACCTTTCACTCCAGCCGCATGCGCATGAAGCATGTGACCAAGGAGGAGCTGGCTGCCATGGACGGCGACAGCGACCGCTGCGCGCTGGAACTGTCGGATGCGCGTGTCGATGTGCTCGGCTATGCCTGCCTGGTGGCCATCATGAGCATGGGGCGCGGCTACCACCGTGTCTCCGAGACGCGCCTGCACCAGCGCACAGTGGACAACGGCGGCCCCGCGCCTGTGGTCACCAGCGCCGGCGCCCTGGTCGATGGCCTGCACGCCATCGGCGCGAAGAAGGTGGCGCTGCTGGCGCCCTATATGAAGCCGCTGACGCAGCTGGTCATCGACTACATAGAGAACGAAGGCATCGAAGTGGTGGACAGCATCTCGCTGGAGATTGCCGACAACCTGCAGGTGGGCGCCCAGGATGCGCGCGCACCCATCGAGATCACGCGGCGCCTGAACACGGCCAATGCCGACGCGGTCATCGCCTCGGCCTGCGTGCAGATGCCCTCGCTGGCCTCGGTGCAGCCCATCGAGGACCGCGTGGGCCTGCCGGTACTGTCTTCCTCGGTGGCCACGACGTTCATGATGCTCAAGCGCCTGGGCTTGCCGACAGCCGTTCCGGGGTTCGGTGCGCTGTTGAGCGGTAAATACTGAATCTTTCCTTGAGAAAGGCCGCTATTGCGGCCTTTCTCGGAGCGGGGTAGGTCTAATTCGCGGCATCCAGAACTGGCATGAGCCAGGTCAGAGACACCGAGCAAGGGCCGCCCCGCCGCTCAAGGGGGGCTTAGATTGCCGGAATGCGCAGCTTCTGGCCGGGGTAGATCTTGTCGGGGTGGCTCAGCATGGGCTTGTTGGCCTCGAAGATCACCGGGTACTTGTTGGCATCGCCATAGAACTTCTTGGCAATGGCCGACAGCGTGTCGCCGCGCACCACGTCGTGGTACTGGGCTTCGGGCTCGGGGTTGGTCACCGTCATCTGGTTGTCCACGGACTGCACGCTGGAGACGTTGCCGCAGCACAGCGTCACCTTTTCCTTGGCCGCCTGGGTAGGTGCCGTGCCCAGCACCGTGACCTTGCCCTGCGAGCCGTCGAACTGCACCTTCACGTCACTGACGCCCAGGTTCTGCGTGCCGATATAGGTCTCGATGGCCTTGGCCGCCTTGGCATTCAGGTCTTGCGCAGGCTCGGCTGCCTGTGCGGCGCTGCCGCCGAACAGCTTTTCGCCGGCTTCCTTGATGAAACTGAAAAGTCCCATGGGTGACTCCTGTTGGTGGGTGGAAAAACGGAAAGGCCAATGTAACGCCTAACAGTGGCAGCGCGCGCTGCCGGGCAGGAGCGCTCCCGGATTTTTGACATTTGCGTCATTCTTGCGTTCACGTCCTCACTCAGTTGTCGTCCATGGCTGACGCTATCCTCCGGAAAACTCCGATAATCCCGCCCATGACTTTTTTGGCCATAGACATCGGCAACACCCGCTTGAAATGGGCGATGTACGACGCGCATCGGCCTGGCGCTGCCCTGTTGGCGCACGGCGCCGAGTTCCTTGAGCACATCGAGCACCTGGCCGAAGGGCCGTGGAGCGACCTGCCCACGCCCACGCGCATGCTGGGCTGCGTGGTGGCTGGCGACACGGCGCGACGGCGCGTGCACGACCAGATCGACATGATGCTGGGCTGGGATTTCGAGCCGCAGTGGGCCGTGCCCAGCGCAGCCGAGGCCGGCGTCACCAATGGCTACGATTTTCCGTCGCGCCTGGGCGCAGACCGCTGGGTGGCCATGATCGGTGCGCGCCAGCACATCCTGCAGCGCGGCCCCGAGCGGCCCCTGATCGTGGTCATGGTCGGCACGGCCGTCACCGTGGACGCGCTGGACCAGCATGGCCACTTCATGGGCGGGCTGATTCTTCCGGGCCACGGCATCATGCTGCGCGCCCTGGAAAGCGGCACGGCCGGCCTGCATGTGCCCACGGGCGCGGTCACGCCATTTCCCACCAACACCAGCGACGCCCTGACCAGCGGCGGCACCTACGCCATCGCCGGTGCCGTGGAGCGCATGTACCAGCATCTCTACATGCACTGCAGCATGGAGCCTGCCTGCGTCATGGCCGGCGGCGCCGGCTGGAAGATGGTGCCCAGCATGACGCGGCCTTTCGAACTGGTGGACAACCTCATCTTCGAGGGGCTGCTGGTCATGGCCCAGCGTCGTTGGGGCGATGCCAGCGGCCTGCCCGCAGAGGCGGTGAAGGCGGCTTGAAGCCGCCTTGAACCACCTGACAACGCCTGAAACCGCCTGAGACCACTTTTCATCGTGCAGCGCAGCATCGCGCCGCACGATTGCGCGCGTAACAGTTGATGACGGGAAGGCGGCGCCCCTGGGTGTCGCATGCTATGCCTTTGGCGGGGGATGCGGCGACAGTGGATAATCCGCGGCAATGTCTTCCACCAATCACCTCATGGAACCGATTGCCGCTGTCGAAGCCCCGATCAAGGGGCGGCTGGGCGAACGCCTCCTTTCCGCCGGCAAGCTGAACGAGCGCGATCTGCAAAACGCCCTGC
This sequence comes from Delftia sp. WSY_7, assembly GCF_043104845.1. NCBI lineage: Bacteria > Pseudomonadati > Pseudomonadota > Betaproteobacteria > Burkholderiales > Comamonadaceae > Delftia > Delftia sp. WSY_7. Next base: position 633,553 of record NZ_JBICLB010000034.1, read on the forward strand.
AGGCGCAGCAGGAGTTGGGCGGCTACCTGGGCCAGGTGCTGGTACAGCTGGGTGTGGTGGCGGAAACCGACGTGGCCCAGGCGCTGGCCGAGCAGCTGCAGATGCGCTGGCTGCGTGCGGAAGAGTTTCCCGACCTGCTGCCCGACGTGCCTGGCCTGCTGGCCAGTTTTCTGGATGCGCAGTGCGTCTGCCCCATTTCGCTGCAGGACGGCGTGCTCGAAGTGGCCATGTCCGTGCCGCAGGACCCCTTCATCACCAAGGCGCTGCGCCTGGCCACGGGGCTGCAGATCAAGCCCGTGCTGGCGCTGGAGGCCGACATCCGCAAGGCACTGTCCGAAGCAGGCCAGGAACCCGAAGGGGAAGAAGGCCAGGACTGGGAATCGGACGCCACGGGTGGCGACTTCGTCGAACATCTGAAGGACCTGGCCAGCGAGGCGCCCGTCATCCGCCTGGTCACAGGCATCATTTCCCGCGCCATCGAGCTGCACGCCTCCGACATCCACCTCGAGCCCTTTGAAGCCGGCCTGCAGGTGCGCTACCGCATGGACGGCGTGATCCACGCGGCCGAACTCGTGCCGCCGCGCCTGAGCGCCGCCGTCGGCTCGCGCGTCAAGCTGCTGGCCCATCTGGACATTGCCGAGCGCCGCCTGCCGCAGGACGGCCGCATCAAGACCCGCGCCAAGGGCCGCGAACTGGACCTGCGCGTCTCCACCGCGCCCACAGTGCATGGCGAGAGCATCGTCATGCGGGTGCTGGACCGCGCCAGCGTGAGGCTGCGCCTGGAAAGCATGGGCTTCGAGGCGGACACGCTCGAGAAATTCAACACGCTGCTGGCCAAGCCGCACGGCATTGTGCTGGTCACGGGCCCCACGGGCTCTGGCAAGACCACCACGCTGTATGCAGCCCTGTCCAAGATCGACGCGGTTTCCAACAAGATCATCACCGTCGAGGACCCGGTCGAATACCAGCTCGACGGCATCAACCAGATCCAGGTCCATCCCCAGATCGACCTGACCTTCGCCAACGCCCTGCGCTCCATCCTGCGCCAGGACCCGGACATCATCATGATCGGCGAAATGCGTGACGGAGAAACCGCGCAGATCGCCGTGCAGTCCGCCCTGACAGGTCACCTGGTGCTGTCCACGCTGCACACCAACACCGCCGCAGGCGCCGTCACCCGCATGCGCGACATGGGGGTGGAGAGCTACCTGATCACCTCCTCGGTCAACGGCGTGCTGGCCCAGCGGCTGGTGCGCACGCTGTGCTCGCGCTGCAAGCAGCCCGACACACTGCCGACGGCCGCCATCGAGGGCAGCGGCCTCAAGCGCTTTCTGCGCGAGGGCTCGCCCATCTACCGCGCCGTCGGCTGCGAGCATTGCCGCGGCACTGGCTACAAGGGGCGTACCGGCATCCACGAACTCATGGTCATCGACGAGCCGCTGCGCCGCGCCATCATCGAAGGCCAGGATGCCAACGCCCTGCATGCCATGGCCGCCAAGAGCGGCATGCTGAGCCTCTATGACGACGGCCTGCGCAAGGTGGCTTCGGGCGTCACCACGCTCGACGAAGTGCTGCGCGTGACCCAGGACCAGAGCGATGCCTGATTACAGCTGGGAGGCCGTGGACAGCCGCGGTCAGATGGTCAAGGGCACTTTTTCCGCTGCGGCCGTGGCCGAGGTGGTGGTGCACCTGCGCAAGAGCCGCCTGTCGCCCATCAAGGTCGAGGAAGCCGCAAGCCTGGGCAATGTGCCGCTGGCGGCGCGTGCGCTCAAGAAAGGCCGCATCAAGGCCGACGACATCCAGGGCATGACCACCGAACTGGCCATCATGATGCGTGCCGGCCTGTCGCTGGACAATGCGCTCAAGGTCCTGGTGGAGATGAGCCACAAGGTGCAGATGCAGGCCATGCTCCAGTCCGTGCTCGACAGCGTCAAGGCCGGCATGCCGCTGAGCCAGGCGCTGGGCAAGCACCATGACCTGTTCGGCGACTTCTATATCAACATGGTGCGCTCGGGCGAGGCCAGCGGCCAGATGTCGGGCGTGCTCAACCGGCTGGTGGAACACATGGCGCGCCAGCGTGCCCTGCGCGACAGCGTGGTCTCGGCCACCATCTATCCGGCCATCCTGCTGGGCGTGGCCGTGCTGTCCCTGGTGGCCATGCTGGGCTTCGTGGTCCCGCAGTTCGAGCAACTCTTCAACGACATGGGCGACGCGCTGCCCCTTCCCACGCAGTTCGTGATGGGGTTGGGCCATGCGTTTCGCAGCTACGGCTGGGCGGTGTTCATCGTGCTGGGCGCGCTGGGCTGGGCCTTTTCCCGCTGGGTCAAGAGCCCCAAGGGCCGCCAGACCTGGCAATCGTGGCTGCTGGGCCTGCCGGGCCTGGGTGGCGTGGTGCGCAAGTACCAGCTCACCTTGTTCAGCCGATCGCTGGGCACGCTGCTGGGCAACGGCGTCACGCTGCTGACCGCACTGCGCATTGCCAGCGACACGGTCTCCAACGTCGCCATCCGCGAGCGCCTGGAAAAAATGGGTCCCATGGTCAAGGAAGGCCATCGCATGGCCCATGCTGCCCAGAAAACCGGAGAATTCGAGCCCCTGGCCCTGAATCTGGTGCGGGTGGGCGAGGAAACCGGCCGCCTGGGCGACATGATGCTGGAGCTGTCCAACATATTGAACCGCGAGGTCGAAAACGCGATCAAACGCCTCCTGACCATGCTGGAGCCGGCGCTGATCCTGGTCCTCGGTATCCTTATCGCCTCCATCATCGTGTCGATCCTGCTCGGAATCCTGTCCGTCAACGATCTGGCCGTCTGATGAATCTGAATTGTCTGAAAGGTATGTAGAAGATGATGCGCATGCAAAAGCAACTGTCCTCCCGCGCCCGCAAGCGTGGCTTCACGCTGATCGAACTGCTGGTCGTGCTGGCCATCCTGACCCTGCTGGCCGGCCTGGTCGGCCCCAAGGTGCTGAACCAGTTGGGCGGAGCCAAGACCAAGACGGCCGGCGTGCAGATTGCCGACATCGAAAAGGCGCTGGAGCTGTACAAGCTCGACGTGGGCCGCTATCCCACCTCGCAGCAGGGCCTGGACGCGCTGGTCAAGCAGCCCGCTGGCGTCGCCGGCTGGGCAGGCCCTTACCTGAAGGGTGGCGTGCCGAATGATCCCTGGAACAATCCTTACCGCTACACCTATCCGGCTGCCAATGGCGACCTCGAGATCCTCTCGCTGGGCTCCGATGGCACACCCGGCGGAGAAGGTGAAGCTTCCGATATCCGCAACACCAAGTAAGTTGCTGGTCTGACGCCTCAGTGCAACGCTGCCTCCGTGCCGGGAATGAGTCTTGAAGCGCGCCCATGGTTTCACGCTGATCGAGTTGCTGGTGGTCTTCGGCATCCTTGCCGCCATCATCGGCATCGTGCCGCCTGCCATGGGCAAGCTGCGCGATGCCGTGGACTATCGGCAGACGGTGCAGGACGTGACGGCCCTGCTGCGCAAGGCGCGCCAGCAGGCCACGTTGCAGGGCATGCCCGTGGCATTCGCTGTCAATACGAATAGCAGGCAGTACGGTATCGCCGGACAGGCCACGGCCAAGCTGCCCGACAGCCTGACGGTGCAACTGACCACGGCAGCCGGCATGGCCCTGCCCGACGGCAGCCAGACCATCGTCTTCCTGCCCGAGGGCGGTGCCACGGGCGGCAGCATTTCGCTCGCCCGCGCGCAAAGCGGCAGCGGCGTGCGTCTGCGTGTGGACTGGCTGTCCGGCCAAGTCACCAAAGAGGCCCTGTAGTGCGTCGGCGCGCTGGAGCCCGCACCCGGGTGCGGGGCATGACCTTGCTGGAGTTGCTGGTGGCGCTGTCCATCATGGCGATCTCGCTGGCGCTCATCTATCGGGCGGTGGGTGGTTCCGCGCGGGGCGTCGCCAAGCTGGAACAGAACCAGGGCGTGGCCCTGCTGGCCGATTCGCTGATGGACGCCTTCCCCATGGTCGATCCTGGTGGCACCCAGGCTTCGGGCCAGGATGGCATCTATGCTTGGCAAGTGACTTCGGCGCCTTTCCCGGTAAGCGACTTGCCTGAGACCGCCGTCCCCCTGCATGCATTGCGAATCACCATCTCTGCCGAAAATCGCAGCTGGGTCTTTGAAACCCTGCGTCCGCAGCGACCATTGCAGCCAGGCGAGGTAACGCGATGAGAGTGTCCGGCGTCAAGCCTTCGGCTTCGGCCAGGCAGCGCGGCTTCACGCTGGTGGAGCTGCTGGTGGTCATGGCTTTGCTGTCCCTGCTCATGCTGGGGCTGGCCTCGGCCATGTCCACGGTCTCCCAGACCCAGGAGCGTGTCGATGCGCGACGGGACCGCATGGACCACCAGCGTGTGTCCATTGCCTTCCTGCGCTCGGTTCTGGGCCAGGTCTCTGCCGTGCGCCGGCAGGCGGGCCTGCGCAAGCAGGGCGAGAGCGAGCTGTTTTTCGAAGGCGGCCCGCAGGGCATGCGCTGGCTGGGCATCATGCCCGCACGCTTTGGCATGGGCGGTCGTACCCACTTCCAGCTTTCCGTCGAAGGCGATGCCCTGGTGCTGCGCTTTGCGCCCTGGCAGGGGCCAGATGTCATGCCCGACTGGGGGCAGAGCCAGTCCTACGTGGTCGATCGCGGTGTCACGGGTTTTGCCTTGCGTTACCAGAACGCCAAGCTGGGCGTGGCACATTGGCAGCCGCAATGGGGGCCCGAAAAGGACAACGAAAAGGAACTGCCGTCTGCCGTGCAGATCGAGTTGCAGACGTCGTCAGGGGTATGGCCGTTGACAGTTGTTGCGATGAATACGCCAGCAGGTTCGAATCCTGCAAGTGTCATTCGTGCCACCTTGGGCGGAGGTGTTATTTGGTGAGACGCTGCACGACCGAAAACACTTGCCGTTCTGACTCGCAGCGTGGAATGGCCCTGGTGCTGGTGCTCTGGATTGTGGCCGCCTTGGCCATATTTGCGAGCAGCCTGGGTCGCGTGGTGCGCAGTGAGGCCTCGGTTATCGCTGTAACCCGGCAAATGGCCGAAGGCCGGGCGCTGGGTGAGGCAGCCATTTACCAAGTGCTGCAGAGAATAGCTCTCAAACCAATGGAATTTCGCGATTCCGCCGTGCTCCAGGTGCCGACGCCAAAAGGGATAATAGACGTCGCTGTTGTGCCTTGGAGCGGCTTGGTGAACATCAACGATGCGCCGCCTGCGTTGCTGGCATTGCTGCTTTCCAAGGCGGCTGGCCTCGGTGGCGGTGCTGCCGAGGCATTGGCCCAAGCCATTGTGCAGGCGCGCAATGGCGTAGACAATCGCCAGCCGCTACGCCCGGCCTGGGATGCGCCTGAGGACCTGCTGCAGGTGCAGGGCATGAGTTACGGCATTTTTGCCAGCATCCGGGGCTTTGTCGTAGCGGATGCTGATGGGCGTGGTTCGGTGAATCCTGGGGCCGCCCCGGAAGCGCTCAAGCCATGGCTGGAAGGGAGCGTTGGCTCCCAGCAGGGCGTATCCGGTTCGCGCTACACCCTCATTGCCAAGGTGCCGTTTGACGGCACGGGGGAGGCATTGATCACGCGGCAGGTGGACGTACCGGGCGGAATGGGGCCCGGGCGTTTGCCCTGGACTGTGCTCGCTGCCTCCCAGACCTGGAAAGGGCGCTTGTAGCGCTTCAAGTGCCAAGAAAGGAAGAATTTCAAGATGGCTCAACGTGAGAGTGGAGGGGGTAGTCCATGCCGCTGCTGAGTTCCGACGCGAAACTGTTCGGCATCGACCTGAGTTCGCTGGGTGGTCAATTGCGCGAGGCATGGCAGCAACTGGCACACCTGCCCTGGATGCGGCGTTTTATGCCGCGGTTCCCCGTGAAGGTGGCAGGTTGGGAGTCCCGGCCTGATGGTATGGCGTGGGTCAGGGGAGATCGTTTCGAGTGGGGGCAGCGGGACAATGGCGGGACCACCCCCTCGCCTGACTATGCTGCCGTCTTGCTGCCGTCCGAGCAGGTGTTGGTACGCACGCTGCGCCTGCCTGCCATGTCTCCCAAGGCACTGCATGGAGCCGTGCAGCTCGATGTGCAGATGATGTCGCCCTTCACTGAAGAGCAGACACTGTGGGCCTATGCTGCGCGTTCCCCAGGGGGGGCATCTTCAGTCCGGCTGGTCGATGTGGTGATCACATCTCGCGATCAGGTGGAGCGGGCTCTGAAGGAGCAGGGATACCGCCTGCCGGCCGGCATGGCGCCCGAGGTCTGGGCAGATGCCGTGACGCAGACCATCATGATCACCGGGTTTGGCGAGCAGCGCCGTCTGGCTCGTGAGGCGCGGCAACGTGTCTGGCTACTGACTGGTGTATTGGTCGTGGCGGCACTGGCTGCAGCCCTGGCCGCCACGCCTACCGCACAGCTTTATCTGCGTGCCGAGGATGCCAACGCCCAATTTGCCCGGCTGACCCAGGCTACCCGGGAAGTGGTGGCCAAGCGGCAGGCCTTGGTGGCTGAGGCGGAAAGTGTCTCCGCCCTGATGGATCGCAGGAATCAGCAGATCGACCATCTGCGTGTAATGGCGCTCCTGACGCGGGTGTTGCCTGATGACACTGCCGTTCAACGCGTGCAGTACAAGGGAGACAAGCTCACGGTGCAAGGCCTGAGTGATGACACTTCCGAAGCGGTGCGCCTGCTCTCCAAGGAGCCTGGATTGCGCGATGTGCGCTTGCCCAGCGCCGTGACGCGGTCCTCGCGGACCAGCAAGGAGAGCTTTACGCTCGAAGCCACGCTGGATTCAGCCGTGCTCGGTGTGCACGCCCTTGACGAGGCCAAGGATGCATCTGAAGCAACGGATACGCCATCCGTGCCGGCGAAGGAGGGTGCGTAATGGCCGAGAAGCCAAGACTGCCCTGGCGCCAACTGGCAATCCTGTCGCTGCCTGCCCTGGCATTGTTGCTACCTCTGGTTGTGGGCGGGCTCTGGGTCCATGCCAAGCACAACTGGGGGCAGAGCCAGCTGGATGTCGTGGAGCCACGCCATGCGCGGTTGCTGGGCCTGCAGCAGCAGGAGGAGGAAATTCAACAGGCATTGGAAAGCCTGGCCGAGACCAAGGCCAAGCATGTCTATCCGGGCGAGAGTGACGCTACCCAGACCGGTAACGCGGTGCAGCAGCGCCTGCGTACGGTGTTGGACCGTGCCGGCCTGGCCATCGTCAGCAGCCAAGTGCGCCCCAATCCTGAAGACGGCAACTATGAGCGCATTGATGTTGTGATGTCCACGGAGGGCGACTGGCCCTCGATCCAGATGGCGCTGCTGTCCCTGCGCGACATCAGCCCCACGGTCTGGCTCGACGACTTGGAGGTCAATCTGCCGGGTAGCCTGCAAAATGCCAATCCCCGAGTGGCGCCCAGGTTGAGTGCGCAATTTACCTTCAGCATTCTCCGGAGCAAGACGCCGTGAATCAGATCAACTGGCTGGGATGGGGCGTAGGAGCCACCCAGGTATTGCTGTGCGGTGCCCTGGCGATGGCCTGGCTCACGCCGCAGATGGAGATCAAGAACAGCCGCTGGCAGCCGCCTGAGCCCATCAAGGCGGACGTTCAGGCATTGCTGCCAAAGCAGCCGGAGACCCCGGAACCTGGGATACGCCAGGAGGATCAGTTGATGCTCCAGATGCAGGAACGGCCTTTGTTCGCGCTCAGCCGCCGTCCTCCCCCTCCCCCCCCGCCGCCTCCCAAAAAGTCGGACGAAGAACCGGTCGAGCAGGACCAATGGTCCAAGGCCAAGGTGCTGGGCCTGTTTGATGGGGCCGTCACGGGCGCCATCGTCCAGTACGCAGGCAAGGAACAGCGCTTCATGCTCAGCCAAAGCCTTGGCGGCTGGAAGCTGTCTCGTGTGCTGGACCGCGAAATTGAATTGGAACGTGGCGGGCGCAAGCGCAGGCTACCCATAACGCGGGCCGCAATGGACAAGGGTCCGGCCATTCCCGCAAATGTTCGTGTGCCGTCGCCTCCTGCTCCGGTGGCGCGAGTCCCCAGGGGGGGCTCATATGCTGGGCAACAGCTGGAGGCTGAGCAGCCGCAAAACACCGGTCCGGCGCCCCAGGAAGAGGGTGCCTCGTTGGGTGGCGGGATTGTCCGCTGAGACTCCTCCGCCTCAAGAAACCAGTCAAGAGAATCTATGCAACTGCCTAATCGACCTATCCGAACCGCATTGGCACTCGCCGTGTGCCAGTTGCTGCTGGCCTGTGCCCAACCGGCCAAGAACAACTTCGTGAGCCATTTCCGTGACGATGCCGTTCAACGGGACTATGTCTTTCTGCCCGAAGGGGAGGGTGCCGATGGCGCATCGCAGGGCAAAAAGACTTCGGACGATGCTGATGGCGCCAAGCCACGCATCCTGTCCGGGACGGGCAAGCTGTTGGGCGATGCCAAGGCATTTCCTCCGGTGGCTGGCAAGCCCTCCAAGCTCAACTTCGAGGACGCGCCACTATCCCAGGTAGTGCGCACGGTGCTGGGCGACATCCTGTCGCTCGACTATGTGTTGCACCCGCCGATCACGGGCAACATCACGCTCAGTACGCGCAGTGCCATTCCGGCGGACCAGATCCTCAACCTGCTGGAGACTGCTCTGCAAGCCAATGGCATGGCCATGGTGCGCGATGCGCGCGGCACCTACCATGTGGGCCGGGTCGATGCACTCAAGAGCATAGGTGCCACCGTGCGCCAGGCCACGACCGACAAGCCGCTGGCACCAGGATACGGAACCATCATCGTGCCGCTGCAGTACATCGGTGCAAACGAGATGGCTGCCATCCTGCGGCCCATGGTGCCTGGCGATGCCATCGTGCGCGTGGACAACATCCGCAACCTGCTGGTGATGGCGGGCTCGCGGGCGCAGGCTGAAGGCTGGCTGGACATGGTGCGGACTTTTGACGTGAACCTGCTCGAAGGCATGTCCGTGGGAGTTTTTCCCCTCAAGTATGTCTCCATCCAGGAAGTCAGTGCGGCGCTCCAGATCATGAATGGTGGAGGCGCTGGCGGTGCCGCAACCCCTGGGGCGCCCGGCACTGCCGGTGGATCAGTCCGGCCGGGCGCGGCCGTTGGCGCAGCTGCGGCGGCCAGCGCAGGCGCGGTGACATCGCTGAGCGAGGGCAACCCCATGTTCGGCGCGCTGCGCATCATCCCCATCGAGCGTCTCAACAGCGTGATCGTCATCACGCCCCGGGCGGCCTATCTGGACGAGGCGCGGCGCTGGCTGGCCAAGCTGGACCAGCCGGGCTCCGGAGGCTCGCAGCCGCAACTGAACATCTATCGCGTGCAGAACGGCAATGCCAAGCATCTGGCCGGCGTGCTGGCCGGCATCTTCGGTGGCTCTGCGGGCGGCAGTACGGCCAACAGCGGTGTGGCTCCCGGGTTGGGAACCTCGACTTCAGGGACCTCGGCTTTCGGGAACAACAGCTTTGGTAACAGCGGGTTCGGCAACAGCGGGTTCGGCAATAGCGGGTTCGGCAATAGCGGGTTCGGCAATAGCGGGTTCGGCAATAGCGGGTTCGGCAATAGCGGGTTCGGCAATAGCGGATTTGGGAACAGTGGTTTCGGCTCGAACTCCGGGCAGCGCTTCGGTTCCACGACATCGGGGATCGGCAACCAGGTTGGGACAGGGCAGGGCATGGTCAGCGCGAGCCTGGGTAGCGTGCGCGTCATGGCCGACGAACTCAACAACTCCGTGCTGGTCTGGGGCACGCCAGCTGAGTTCGAGCGCATCGAAGCTTCGCTCAAGAAGCTGGACCTGCCGCCCACCCAGGTGTTGATCGAGGCCAGCATCGTGGAGGTCACTCTTAATGACACATTGCGCTATGGCCTGCAATGGGCCTTCAGTGGCGATGTCGGCAACAAGGGCTACAGCGGGAATGGTGGACTGCTGGGTCAGGCGGGCGATGACCGTCCCCCTGGCGCTACATCATTGGATACAGCCACAGGAGGGCTGGGCGGTCTTAGCCTTGGACAGGGCTTCAATTACACACTTAAAAACTCTCTTGGCAACATCAAGGCCGTTTTGACAGCCCTGGCCGGCAAGACCCAGGTCAAGGTAGTTGCCAGTCCCACGCTGATGGTGCTGGACAACCATCCGGCGGCTATCGCCGTCGGTACGCAGCAGCCTTACAAATCCGGCACTACTGTGACTGGGACCTCGGGGACCGCCATCGACAACTTCTCTTATAAGGACACGGGGGTGAATTTGCAGGTCGTCCCTTCTGTCAATGCGGGCAATCTGGTCACTATGACAGTCAATCAATCGGTGACAGATGTGGGCGCCATGGATGAGGTGACTCGGCAGCGAGCCTTCCTTCAGCGCCAGATCTCAAGCCGTGTGGCCGTGCGGTCGGGGGAATCCATCGTCATGGGGGGGTTGATCCAGGAGAATTCAAATGAGGGCCGTTCGGGCATACCTTATTTGTATGATCTGCCCGTGGTCGGCAATCTGTTCGGCTCCACCAACAACTCAGGTGCCCGCACCGAGCTCATCGTCATCATCACCCCGCGCGTGGTCCGCACCGACATCGATGTGCGCGAAGTCAGCGATGACCTGCGCGAGCAGATGCGTGCTCTGTCGCCGCTCCTCAAGTCCTCGGTTCGGACTGCACCTGATGATGCCTTTCCGGCGCCATCCAAGGCCTCGGTGGAGGTGGGGCCTCTTGCGCCTGCCTCCCGGTAAGCGTGCAGGCCTTTGAAGCGTTCGGAATCTGCACACCTCGAAATTTCTTTCTGGAGAAAAACCATATGAGTAACAAGACAATCAAACAGCCTATTGCATCGGGCCTACGGTGGATGGCGTGGGCAACAGGGGCAGCCTGCGTGGCGCTGTTGGCAGGATGCGCCACGACCTCGGATGAGGGTAAAACCCCGGAAGACGTTGTGAGCGCTCGCTCCGCTGCCTATCTCAAGGCGCGGCAGTCCGGCGAGGTGGACAAAGCCTATGAATACCTGACTCCTACCTACCGCAAGCTCAAGGATAAGGAGCGCTTCCGCCTGGAAAATGGCGCAGCAACCACGCTCAAGGGCGGTGAACTGATTTCCACCGAGTGCGAGCCGACCCGCTGCGTGGTGCGCCGCAATTTCACGACCAAGGTGCCCAGCATGGGTGGGGCGGAAGTGCCGATCAGCATCACGGAGGCCTGGGTGACCGAGGACGGCCGCTGGTGGCTGCACTTGGACTGAAAAGTTCGAACTGGTTCAAAAGCCATTGTGTGCGTTGGTAAATGTCGGGGATAATGCGTCGTCCCTGTACCGGCGCTCGCTAGGCAAGTGTTGTTTTTTTCGCAAATGCTCACTTGCAAGCCCCCAAAAAGCCACATGGCGGCGTAACTGGCTGTGCTACGATTCCTCGGCGATCAATCGTGGTGGTTGCAACTACCTTATCTTTTTTACTGGAGATAGTTCTTATGAAGAAAAATGTTCTGGCCCTGAGCATTGCTGCCATGGTTGGTGGCCTGGGCTTTGCAGGCGCTGCATCGGCTGGCGTGATCGTCGGTACGGGTGCTGCTCCTACGGCTGCTGTGCTGGGCGCATCTGACGCCACGTCGTTCGCTTTGAGCGAAGGCGGTACGGGTCACAACCTGGTTGTGCCCTACTTCTCCGCTCAAAACGGCAACATGACCGTGCTGCACCTGGTGAACACCGACACCCAGAACGGCAAGGCCGTCAAGGTGCGTTTCCGCGGCGCCGCCAACTCCGACGACCTGATGGACTTCCAAGTCTTCCTGTCGCCCCAAGACGTCTTCACCGCTGCCGTGACACAAGGTGCCAATGGCGTCCTGCAACTGGCCAGCTCGGACAATACCTGCACGCTGCCCCGCCTGAACTCGGCTCCCAACCAGGCTACGCCTGATGGTGCCAAGGCTGCCAATGCCGTGGGCTACTTCAACGGCACGACTGCCCGCCTGAACCCCAAGCTGTCGGCTGAAGCCCGTGCCAGTGGTTCGCGTGAAGGCTACGTTGAAATCTTCAACATGGCTGACATCCCGAGCGCAAGTGTCTACGGTGCTGCTACTGACTCCCAGTCGGCTCTGTACAAGACCATCAAGCACAATGCCGCTGGCGTGGCTGCTTGCGACAGCGCTGTGCTGAACCCCGCCGTGCTGACCACCGACTGGACTGATGAAGCTGACGCTGCTTCCCGCGGCTTGGCTTCCCCCACCACGGGTCTGATGGGTGACTGGTACATCATGAACGTGCCGCAGACCACCACGTTCTCGGGTGCTGCCACGGCTCTGACGGCTGTCAACGCCGGTGCTGCCGCTCGCGGTAACTACGTGCTGTTCCCCCAGCGCGCTACCCCTGTTGCTGTGGCAACGGCTAACCAAGTGACGGCCGATCCGCTGTTCCGTACGGTGAACGTGGGCCTGGAGAAGAACGCTGCAGGCGCTGTGACCGGCGGTACCTTCAACAACCCCGTGATCCGTGCTGGTCTGTACGACCTGCCCGACATGTCTACGCCTTACTTCGGCGCACTGAGCGACACACAGCCCCTGACGCAAGCCCAGGCTCTGTCGGTGGCTCTGGCGCAAGGCTCGGTGATCAACCAGTACGCCAATGACCTGAGCATTTCGGGTAAGACTGACTGGGTGTTCTCCATGCCCACCCGTCGTTACAGCGTGGCACTGAACTACAACGGCGCAGGCACCACTCCTGCTGCTCGCGTGTTCTCGTCGGACATCGTCAACAACGCCGTGGCGTTCTTCCACTCCGGCAACACCGAAGTGACAGACGCTACTGCTGATGCACGTATCTGCGTGGCAGCTGACAACCAGACCTTCTACGGCCGTGAAGAGCAGTTCCGTGAAGATGGCGCTGTCCTGTCGCCGGGTGAAGTCGCTACCTTCCGCTTCTGCGGTGAAACCAGCGTGCTGAGCTTTGCCGACACCGGCAACTCCGTGCTGGCCGCTACCGTGGCTCGTCAAGACACCGGCGGCTCTGCTTTCAACCGTGGCTGGGCTATTGCTGATGTGACCAACGGCGGCGCTGGCCTGCCTATCCTGGGCGCTTCGTTCCAGAAGCTGACCAACCCCAGCGCTGGCTCTGGCTTCTCGGGCACCTACGGTATCACTTGGCCCCACCGCTACGCTCGCGTGGCTCCCTAATTTGTTTGCGTGAGCAAGCAACTTAGTCGCCAAGTAGCGATCTAAAAAAGCGGGACGGAAGTCCCGCTTTTTTTATTTGTACCGACGAAAAAAATGGCAAGCATGCGAATGACAAAGACCGCTTTTTCCTCCCTGCCGCGAACCACTGTGGCCCTGGCCTTGATGGCGGGTTGCCTGCTGGGAGCCAGTGCCCGCGCTGACGAGGCCCAGGCCTTGATGGATGGCCCTGCCCGGATCACGATCAGTGACGTCAACGCCGACGCGTTGCGCACGCCTGACGCCTTGCGCAACCAGGTGCTCTCCGATCCAAAGCGGGTCGAGCAGATTGTCACCAGCCTCTATGTGCGTCGTGCATTGGCCGATGATGCACAAAAACAAAAACTCGTGAAGCAGGCGGATCTGGACGCCGTAATGCGCCTGGCACGAGACAAGATGCTGTCGGACGCTTGGCTGCAGAGCATGCAGGCCAAGCACAATCTGTCGGACGCCCTGGCCGAATCCCAGGCGCGCAACGCCTATAACGCCAAGCCGGATCGCTTTTCGCACTTCGAACAAGTCCATGTCCGTCACATTCTGATTGCTGGCGATACCCCGGAATCCAAGGCAAAAGCAGAGGAGTTGCTAGCACAACTCAAATCCGGCGCCGATTTCTCAGAGCTGGCCAAGGTCAATTCCGTCGATAAGGGCAGCGCCGCCAAGGGCGGAGACCTGGGTTACTTCGAACGCGGCCGCATGGTGCCGGAATTCGATGAGGCCGCTTTTGCGCTGGACAAGCCCGGTGCCCTGAGTTCGCTGGTGAAGACCAAGTTCGGGTACCACATCCTGAAGCTGGAATCCCGTCGCCCTGCAGGTGTACTACCCTACGCTGAAGTGCGCGAGCAATTGGTGGCCGAGGTGCGTGCCAAGGCCGTGCAAGAGGCTATCGACAAAGAGGCTGATAAGCTGCGCGCCAAGGGCACACTCAAGCCTGAAGCCATCAAGACTTATAGCGAAAGCATGAAGAAGCGCTAAGCTGTATCGGCTCCAACGCCGAGTTCAGCCTTTTGCCGTGGACTGGCAGGCCTGCTAGAAGTTGTCGAGGGGGTGCAGCAAAAACTGACACTCTTTGCCTGGACAGCCCCATAAAGGCAGGCACAGACCCGGCGTCTTGCGCGAAAATGCCGGGTTTGGCATGAACGAAGTGCCGCTGCGTCGCCATGCGACGTGGGCGGCACTTGTCGCATAACAACGCATGTACTCTTTATTCGGCGAATGCCGCGCGCTGTGGCAGGCACGCAGCCTGCTGTGGGTGATGACCCGGCGCGAGGTGGCGGCTCGCCATGCGGGCACGGCCGCAGGCGTGCTCTGGCCCTATCTGCAGCCCCTGCTCACGGTGGCTGCCTACTATCTCGTGTTCGACGTGGTGTTCTCCATGCGCCTGGGCGACAACGCGCCCACGCATGCCGTGGGCGCGTTCCTGGTCGTGGGCGCCTTGCCCTGGATGGCGTTCTGCGACGCCACGGCACGTGGCATGAACAGCCTGATCGAGGCGGGAGGTATTCTGCAGAAGAACGCGCTGCCACCCGTACTGTTTCCCATGCGGGCCGTGCTGGCCAGCAGCGTGATCTTCGGGCCCTTGCTGGTGCTGGTGGCACTGGCCTATCTGCCCCAGCATGGATTGAACACCTCGATGCTGGCCCTGGCGCCGCTGCTGCTGGGCCAGTTGCTGCTGTGCGCGCTGCTGGCCTATGCGCTGGCCATCCTCACGGCGGCGCTGCGGGATGTGGGGCAGTTGGTGACCTTCCTGCTGTCGGTGGGTATTTACCTGTCGCCCATCCTGTTTCCGCTCACGCTGTTCCCCGAGCGTTGGCGTTGGGTGCTCTGGGCCAATCCCATGACGGCGCTGGTGCTGGGCTACCAGAATGTGCTGCTGCAGGGCCTGTGGCCCCAGCTTGCGGTGTGGGTGGCCCTGGGCGCTTGGCTGCTGGTGCTGGCCGTGCTCCTGAACGGCCTGGTGCGGCGCAGCCGCGATCAATTGGTGGACTGGCTATGAACGCCAAGCATGTCGAGCTGCCCGAAGACCTGGTTTTGCGCGTGCGCGACCTGGGCAAGGAATACAAGCTATACCCGTCGCCGCGCGCGCGGTTCAAGGCGCTGCTGACAGGAACCGCCACGCACCGCAGCCATTGGGCGCTGCGCGATGTGTCGTTTGAACTGCACCGCGGCCAGTGCATTGGCGTGATTGGCGACAACGGCGCAGGCAAGAGTTCGCTGCTCAAGCTGTTGGCAGGTACCTTGCAGCCGAGCTGCGGAAAGATCGAACGCGTGGGCCGGGTGACGGCCATTCTGGAGCTGGGCGCCGGGTTCCATCCTGATTTCAGCGGCCGTGACAATCTGTATTTCGGCGGCAGCCTGATCGGCATCAGCCCCGAGCGCATGCGCGAGCTGGAGCCCGAGATTGCTGCCTTCGCCGAGCTGGGCGAGGCGATGGAGCGCCCGGTCAAGACCTATTCCTCGGGCATGACCGTGCGCCTGGCGTTTGCGCTGGTGACGGCGGTGCAACCCGATGTGCTGATCATCGATGAAGCATTGGCCGTGGGTGACCAGCATTTCCAGAAGAAATGCATCGAACGCATCATGGCCTTCCGCAACAGCGGCTGCACTATCCTGTTCTGCTCCCACAGTCCGTACCACATCCGCCATCTCTGCGACGCTGCACTGTGGCTGCGTGGGGGGCAGGTGGCGCAGTTCGGCGATACCGAGCAGGTGCTTGCTGCCTACGATATGCACACACGCGAGCGCCAGGAGCGCGAGCAGCAAGCGCTGGAAGGCGCTGCTGCATCCGAGGGGGCAGGCGGGCGTGAGCAGGCAACGGCGCATGAGGCAGAGGCTCCGCCATCGGGGCCCGTGGCTGCCGTGGACAGTGGCACGGCCTGCATCCTGTCGGTGGATGTGAAGGATCTGGCCGAGCCTGAGGGCGATCAGCCTGGCCTGCTGCAGAGCCAGGATCTGGTGGTGACCATCACGGCGCGCGGACGCGGGGAGGAGCGCCCGCACATAGGCTTCATGATCGAGCAGTCCAAGGGAGTGGGAATCACCTCCCTGGCCACCCACGAAGATGGCGCTTTTCCGCGGCAATTGCCTGATGGAACCTGGCAGACGGTATTGACCTTCCCCGAACTGCCTCTGCACAGCGGCGACTATGTGATCAGTGCCTTCCTGTTCGATGAGACAGGTCTTGCCGTCTATGACGAATGGTTCCAGTTCCTGCATCTGCGCTTCATCTTCCCAAAGCCGCTGCCTGGATTGGTGCGCCTTCCTCATCACTGGAACTGAACGATGGCGCAGGAGTCGGCACGATCGCAGCAGCACGCGCCGCCCGCTGGCGAGGCCAGGTCGGGTGTTGATCCACGCTTGAATCTGCTCAAGGTACTGGCATCGTTCGGCGTGATCATGGTGCATACGGCAGTGCTGCGGGTGTCGCAGGTCGACTTGCACAGCCTGGGTTGGTGGGTTGCCAATATCGGAGACGCGGCCGGGCGCCTGGGCAGTTCCATGTTTGTGATGGTGGGCGGGGCGGTGCTGTTGGCGCGGCCTGCCGAACGTGATCCCTGGGGCATGGTGGGCCAACGCCTGTCCCGGCTGCTGCCCGCGCTGCTGTTCTGGTCGGTGTTCTATTTCGCTTGGCGCCAGTGGATGTGGGGCGGAATGACCTGGGCGGGCATCGTGCAGGATGTGGTGCTGGGCAGCCCCTGGTACCACCTGTGGTTCATGTACATGATGCTGGGCCTGTACCTGATGATGCCTGCCATGCGCTATGCGGTGCTGGGCGTGGGGGATGGCCCGGGATGGCGCCATCTCTTGGCAGTGGCAGCGGGCATGACGTGGTTTGTCTCCATCGCACAGACGCTGCAGAAGACCTCGCATGCCAGCTTCATCGGGCTTGCTCCCCTGTTTATCGTCTATTTCCTCGGTGGCTACTATCTGCTCAGGCGCCAGGTGCGCCTGGCGTCATGGCAATTGTGGCTGGGCGTGATCCTGGCGATTGCGGGCATGGCAGGGGGTGTGGCATTGCTTTACCCGGCGCTCAAGGAGTGGGCCTTCGTGCTCTTCTACAGCAATCGCAGCCCGTTTGCGATGGTGCTGACCTTCTGCGTTTTCTTGCTGGCACTTCGCTTTCCCGCTCACAGGGTGCCGGCCTGGGTCAACCACATGGGCAAGGCCACTTTGGGCATCTATGCCATTCACCCCTTCTGGATCGATATGCTGGCACGTTGGGGCTATGGCCTTGCACAAGCCGGCAGTTACTGGCCTTTGATGACGCTGCTGGTGTTTGCGCTGTCTGCGGTGACATCGCTGGCGCTTTTTTCTCTTCCACCGCTGCGGCGCCTGGTGAGCTGAAGTCGGTTTTTCGGCCTTTGCACACAACTCTCCCCGGATAGTTCAATGAATACAACGAGTTCTCTGCCCACGGATTTGAGCGAAGGGCAACGTCTGCTGAAAGAAGCCAGCCAACTGCTGGAGCAGGGAGACAGAGCTGGCGCTGCCCAGGTACTGCTTCGCGCACGAAGCGAAAACGATGCGCTGCTGCAGGCTCATGAGCTGATCGAGACCCATGGCCTTGTGGGCTCGTTCTCCAACATCATGGGGCTTGAGTGCAGGATCTCGCCACAGGACGATATCTTTGGCTTCTTCCGTGGACATCCCTCCAGCCGCAATCCGCTGCGCGACTACTTCGCTGATGGTTGGCGCACGCTGTCGGAGCTGATGCTGCTGCTGGAGGCAGTGGACAAGCCCTTGCTGCACACGGCCAGCGTGCTGGAGTTCGCCAGCGGCCATGGCCGCTTCACACGGCACCTGGTCAAGGCACTGGGTGCGGAACGGGTCACGGTCTCGGACATCGTGATCGATGCCGTGGACTTTTCCAGGCAGACCTTCGGTGTGCAGGGCTTTGCGTCGGCCAGCGTGCCGGAGCAGGTACGCTGGCCTCAGCAGTACGAGCTGGTGTTCGTACTGTCGCTGTTCAGCCATCTGCCGCGCTCGACCTGGACGCGATGGCTGCAGGTGCTGCGCGATGCGGTGGCGCCGGGTGGTCTGCTGGTGTTCAGCACCCATGGCGTGAAGGCTGCGGATTTCGATAGCGTGACACTGGACGATGACGGTTTTTTCTTCGCACCGTCCAGCGAATCGAATGCCATTGATGCCAATGAGTACGGCACGGCGTTCACCTCGGAGCGTTTCGTGCTGGAGCGCATTGCCGAAACCTGGGGCAGTGATGCCTTGCGCCATCGTTCACTGGTGCATTTCTGGAACCACCAGGATGCCTATGTGCTTCAACGGCTGTGAACGGCAGCCAGGCCATTTGATAGAACAAAGAGGACGATTGCATGAGTTGGAAGCTGCGCTTGCAGGAGAGACTGTTCGGCCTGGCGCCATGGGATGCCGGCAAGATCACGGATGAATGGTTTCGTGCACATTTCAACTATGCTGCAGATCTGGCGCATGATTGGCTGGGTCGGGCGCTGGATCTGTCCAAGGCTCGGCTGCTGAATTTCGGCTGCGGCGATGGCATTACCGATCTGGCCCTGGTATTGCGCCATGGTGCGACGTCCATCCACGGCATCGACATCCGCCAGGAATACGCCAAGCTGCCGCGCATCGCGCGAGAGCAATTGGGCATGTCGCGCATTCCTGCAGCGCTGAGCTTTGAGACCATCGTGCCCAATTCGCCACTGGCGGGGCGCCATGCAAATTACGATGGATTGCTCAGTTGGTCCACCTTTGAGCATGTGCAGCGCGACAAGGTGCTGCCGATTCTGGCGGACCTGCACGCCTGCCTGCGCCCTGGCGGGGTGTTCTTCCTGCAGATTGAGCCGCTGTTCCATTCGCCCTGGGGCTCGCATCTGCGCCGCTATGACGATGTACCTTGGCACCACCTGATGGCTTCGGAAGAGGAGCTATGGAGCATCATCGACAAGCATGAAGGTCCGTTGGATGCTGCCGAGGTGGATTTCGGCTTTGCCGATTTCGGTGTCGATGGTTACAAGCGCTTTGTCTTCAAGGAGTACCAGGCGCTGAACCGACTCACTGCCGATGAGCTGATCGATATCGCCCGGCAGGCCGGCTTCGACGTGCTGCGCGAGGAGCGGCGCCATGTCGATATGCCCGTTCCGCAGGCGCTGCAGGGACGATATCCCGAGGATTGGTTGCGCAATAACGAGATCTTGCTGTTGCTGGGCAAGTCCTGAACTGCGCAGGCCTTGGCATCTTGGCGGCGCCTGCGAATTCATGGTCCAGGGCTCAGGCCTGCAGCCAGTTCTTGACACGCCGCTGCCAGTGCGCGGGGATGCACCTGGCCACGCCGCGCAGGACTGGCATGGAGCGCAACCGTGCCAGGGCGGCCAATGCCATTGAGCTGGCCACATGGGTTTCGCGCTGCAGGCGATGCGTTGCCAGAAAAACCTGGGGCAGGGGCTGGAGCACGGCCTGTTCGCAAGGCTGAAGGCCTTTCAGGTAGCTTTGCCCATAGAAGGCTTCGCCAGCCAGCGCCTGCGGCATGTCTGACGCGGGAGGAGTTTCCGGTGCCTGTGAGGCGATGAAATGCGCCTGACGTACCTTGGCGAAGAAATCCAGCCATTGTGCAGGGCTGGCATCCCAGGCGTGGACCCATGACCATTCACGCCCGGCAAGACGCTCCGGAAACGCACCGATATCGGGGCCGACGATAGGCAGGCCAGAAGCCAGGCACGCGCTGAGCGTGTAGCTATAGGTCTCCGGCCATTGCGCAGGGAACCAGGCCAGGTCGGGCTGCAGCCACTCCAGCAGCGCAGGCAGCTCCTCTTCCTTGTAGGCGCCATGCACGGTCAGGCGAGCGCGCGGCTGGGTCTGCAGGCTGCGGTAGCCGTAGCCCAGCAAGTGGAACTCTACGGGTGCGCCACGCTTGGCGGCCTCCTGCGCCACGGCTTCCAGCACGTCGGCGCCCTTGATGGCGCTCATGGCACCCAAGACCACGACTTTGAGCGGGGCTGTCTCGGCCAATGGTCGCGCCGTTGGAGCCGGCAGCTGTGCCGGCAGGTCGGTGTGGGCAACCGCCTGGACACGCGCGCCGGGCGCGAAGCCGGCGATCCGGCCGGCCGTGTCCTGGCTGGGCGCGAGTACATGGCGTGCATTGTTCAGCAGCAGCGCATTGCGATGGCGCCACTGGGCTACGGTGCCTGCGTAGGGGGCGGTGTCTCCCGGTTCGCAGCAGCCGCACTCTCCTTCATGTGTCGGTTCGATGTAGCGGTTGTCTATGCCGGTCAGCGATATGTTCTTGCAGTAGGTGTAGAAGTCGTGGGTCGTGAAGTCATAGGCCGCACCCAGGCGGGCGGGAAGGTCCAGGATGGCTTCGCTGTGGCCCAGCAGGTGCTGGTAGTGCACATGAACCACGCCAAGCTGGCGCAGGGCCTGCACCAGTTCCTCCATCTGGTCGGCGACGCGGAAGGCCAGCTCGAAGGCTTCTTTCTCTTCGGCGCGGCGCAGCACCACGGCGCCGCCTGCAGCAGGAGACAGGGTCAGGAACAGGGCCTTGCCTTGCAGATGCTGCGCCAGTTCGCGCACATGGCGAACGGTGCCGCCCGCTCGATCATGCAGGACGGAAAGCACCACCGGCAGGTGCGCGGCGTCTGCCTGCAGGCGAGCCACATCTATTGCCAAGCGAGCCGTACATGCGGGATCCGCCTGGACGAAGGCCATGACATCGGCTTCGTAGCGCGGATGCAGCCTGCGCAGGGTTTCCATGGCGGCACGTTCACGCGGGCTCTTGCTTTCTCCGAAGCTCACGCCGCCTGTGTGCAGCACGAAGGTGTCCAGCAGATGCAGGTTGCGCCAGCCAGCGGCTGCGGCACGCTGGCAGAAGTCGTTTTCCTCGCCATAGCCCTTGCCGAAGTGCTCGGTGTCGAACAGGCCGACGGCGTTCAGGCTGTCGCGGCGGATGTACATGCAAAAGCCCACGCCGGTCGGCACGTCCACCACCTGGCCGGGATTGGTGCGCGCGCACAGTGCGTCGATGGCGGCCGTATCCATGCCGGGCGGCAGGTCGTTGCCCTCGCAAAAGCGCGGGTAGCTGCAGATGGTGGCGTTGTTGGAAAACGGCGTGACGGAGGCGATGCGTGCATCTCCGTAGGCAGCCTGGCGGATGCGGTCCAGCCAGTCATTGGCAACCACGGTGTCGCTGTTGAGCAGCAGCACGTCATGGGCGGTGTTCAGCGCCATGCCGCGGTTGACGGTGCCGACGAAGCCGAGGTTCTCCTCGTTCTCCAGCAAAGTGATGCGGGGCTCCTGCGCAGCCTTCTCGCGCAGCCAGGCCGTGACTTCGGGCTCCGGGCTGGCATCGTTGATGACCACGAGTTGCCAGTGCGTGCGGCAGGGGCTGGCCAGAACGGATTCGATGCAGTTGCGCGTGTCGTCCAGGCCGCGGTACACGGGCACGATCACATCGACGGGTTGCTGCGGCATCGGCTGGGGCACGGGTGTGTGGAGGACAGGGGCAGGCACGGGCGTGCGGCCCAGCAGGCGGTCAATGCGCATCTTGGCGTGGACGAGAGGGCGCGTGGCCCGGAAGACGGTGGAGTTCTCGATATCGCGCAGGTGCTGCTCCAGGCGCGCGAAGTCCCGCTGCACGCGGGTGGCCTCTTGCTGCCAGATGGCGCGTTCCTTGCTTTGTGCCGCGTGGCTCTCTTCTAGCAGAGCATTTCGATGCGAAAGGCCCTTGATGGAGTCACTCTTGTGCTGAATCTCAACATTCAGTCCTTGAAGCTCATTGGTGAGCCGGCTAAGGGTTTCCGCATGCTGCTGTTCATGCAACAGTTGCTGGGTGTGCAGTTGATCCTGCAGATCATTGGCCCGGCTGCGCTCCTGCGCGATCTGCCGTTCAAGCGGCTGCACGGCGCCCGCCAGCGCCAGATAGTCGGCCGACATGGGCCATCCCATCTCGATCTCCAGCGAGGCGCCACGCAGTGCAGCCAGGGTTTCTGCAGGAATGGGCAGTTCGAACCAGGGGTCATCGCCGGTCAGAAGCAGCATCAGCGAGAAGGCGCCTGCCGGATGAAGTCCATTCCACACGAGCTGATGATGCGGGCGTTGCCCCAGCAGGGCTGCGTCCGAATCCTCTGGCAGCCATTGCCAGACGACGGCGCCTTGCGCATCGAGCAAGGCCAGCCGATGCAGGTGTATGAAGCCCGGCCGGTCGGCCAGGTCCAGACGCAGATGGCTCAGTGAAGTGTTGTGGTCGGGCAGCGCAAAGCGCAGTGTCTGGCGTGCCTGGCCAATGATGCCCGTGGTGGAGAGCTTGCTTTCTTCGTCATAGCGGCCAGCGCGTGCCATGTAGAGCTGTGCCGTGAATAGGGCATGTGCCTGTGGATAGTTCACCGGCGGCTCGATGGCCTGTGCCTGGGCCACCGGGGCGGCACTGGCGATGAACTGGTAGGCCAGTGCATCGGGTGTGGCCAGCAGGTGGCGGGCAACGGCAGGGGGCAGGCTGTCGTAGGCGACGCGGAATTCGGATTCGGGGAGC
This sequence comes from Delftia sp. WSY_7, assembly GCF_043104845.1. Lineage (NCBI taxonomy): Bacteria > Pseudomonadati > Pseudomonadota > Betaproteobacteria > Burkholderiales > Comamonadaceae > Delftia > Delftia sp. WSY_7. Next base: position 656,202 of record NZ_JBICLB010000034.1, read on the forward strand.
GCCCGTTCGATGGTGTCGATGTCGTCCACCTGCCAGCCTTGCTCGGCCAGAAAGCGCGACAGCGAGCGCCGCGTGAAAAAACGCAGGTGGGTGCGGTCCAGCAGGCCTTCTTCGCGGTAGCGGAATTCGCCATGCAGCAGTTCTGCCACCAGGCCGCTGTAGCCTGCATTGGGCACGGAGATCAGCAGACGGCCTTCGGGCGTCAGCCGCTTGCGGCATGCAGCCAGGACGCGCTCGGGCTGGCGAAGGTGCTCCAGCACGTCGGCGCAGACGATGTAGTCATAGCGTGCTTCGCCGAAGAGCTGGTCCAGGTCGCAGTCTTCCAGGTCGGCCACATGGACATGGCGGTAGAAGGGCGCTGCATGGCGTGCCTCTTCCTGGCTCAGGGTGACGCCGTCGCAGACGCATTGCTTGTGCTCGGCGAGAAAGGCGCCCAGCGCGCCGCTGCCGCAACCCAGATCCAGTATGTGCGCCTGGGCCCGGACATGGCCGGCCAGCACGGACAGCGACGTGCGCTCGTTCAGATCGACGGTGCGCAGGTAGACGTGGGGATCGGGAATGGGTGTGGTCATAGGAAAAGGGGTGCCGGGCAATCTCTCCGCTGGGAGCAGGTGCCGCGGCCGTATTCATTCATGCCAGACGGCCTTGGCCAGTCCGCAGCGGGCAGCAAGCTGCGCCCACGTCAGGGCGCAAAAAATCCCGGAAGTCCGGGCGGCAGATTGTCGCGCATCATAATCCCGGCCACTGCAGTGACTGCATGGCATGGCCGGGTAATGACATATTGCGCGGCTGTTGCATTTTTTTGCATTACGGCATGGCCGCTGACGCTTGACGAAGGCTGTCGGCGGAATACTCTGTGCCGCCGTTTCTGCGGCGCGTGATTCCCGTGCGGGAATTTGAAGATCTGAAGGGCGGCATTGATGGGTTCATCGTTGGTCGTGTCGGTGGTGAGTCACGGACATGGCGCTCATATCCAGAGGCTGCTTGAGTGCCTGGCTTCGGCGCGCGTTGCGCCGGTGTCCCGTGTGGTGTTGACGCTCAACATTCCCGAGGCGGAGCCCCAGGCGCCCGTGGCCGGCTGGCCCTTTGCTCTGGAGATCCGGCGCAATGCGCAGCCTCTGGGGTTCGGCTGCAACCACAACCGGGCGCTGGCGAGCGCACGGGAGCCGTTTGTCTGCGTGATCAATCCCGATGTGTTCTGGAGCGAGCAGGAGGAGCCGTTGCAAGACCTTCTGGCGCTGGTGGCCCGTCCGGGACTGGCCCTGGCCTATCCCCCGCAGATCGGTGAAGACGGCGCGCTGCAGGATTTCGAACGGGAGCTGCCATCGCTGTGGAATTTGCTGCGGCGCAAGCTGCGCGGGCGCGTGGAGCGGCGTGTGGAATGGGTGAATGCGGCCTGCCTGGTGCTGGGCCGGGACAGTTGGCTGCGGCTGCGTGGGTTTGACGAAGGTTTCTATATGTATTGTGAGGATGTGGATCTGTGCCTTCGCCTGCGGGTGCTGGGCGGAGAACTCAGGCGCGGCGGTTTGCCTGTGGTCCATGCGGGCCAGAGGGCGAGCCGGCGCAGCTTGCGCCATGGCGCATGGCACGTGGCCAGTCTGCTGCGGCTGTGGAGCCGGCCGGCTTACCGCAAGGCCAGGGCCCTGCCGCAGGCAGCGCCATCGCTGCGCAGCCTGCGTGGAGAACCATCGTGATCTGGATGTCGGTACTGGCCTTCATGGTCTCCTTCATCGGCTGTGCGCTGCTGCTGCGCTGGGCCCGGCGGTCCGCAACGTCCTCCTACGGATACGACAAGCCTCAGCGTTTCCACATGGGCGAGGTGCCCCGGCTGGGGGGCGTGCCCATGTACCTCGGGCTGGCTGTTTCCTGGGGAGTCGGCACCTGGCTGAGCATGCGCGGAGATCCTTCGTCGCTGCGCATGCAGCTGTGGGTCGTCGTATGCCTGGCCGCCATGCTGCCGGCCGTGGTCGGCGGCGTCATCGAGGATGTCTCGCAGCGCCTGAGCGTGCGCTACCGGCTGGTGCTGACCCTGCTGAGCGCCGTGCTGGCGGTTTTGCTGTGCGGCCTCACCGTGCCCCGGCTCGGCTGGCCCTGGCTGGAACAGGCACTGGGTCCTGCCATGCCCTGGCTGGGCATGGGCCTTGCGGTGCTGGCCCTGACGGGCCTGCCCCATGCCTTCAATATCATCGACGGCTACAACGGGCTGGCGGGCATGGTGGCCACCATCATCTGCCTGGCGCTGGCCCATGTGGCCTTGCAGGTGGGCGACCGCACGCTGGCCGCCATGCTGGTGACGCTGGCCGCCGCCACCTGCGGCTTCCTGGTCTGGAACTACCCGCGCGGCATGATGTTTGCCGGCGATGGCGGAGCCTATGTCTGGGGCCTGGCGATTGCCCTGGCCAGCATTGCCCTGGTGCAGCGCAATTCCGCAGTCTCGCCATGGTTTCCCATGCTGCTGCTGATCTATCCGGTCTGGGAGACGGTGTTTTCCATTTACCGCAAGCTGATGCGCGGCATGTCGCCGGGCATGGCGGATGCCCTGCATTTCCACCAGTTGATCTACCGGCGCATCGTGCGTGGCGTGTTCGACGACGATCTGGCACGGCGCATGCTGCGTCGCAATAACCGGACTTCTCCCTACCTGTGGGCCTTCACGCTGCTGACCGTGGTGCCGGCATTGCTGTTCTGGAGCAACACGCCCGTTCTGGTGGGGTTCTGCCTGCTGTTTGTGGTCAGCTATGTGATCGCCTATCTGGCCATCGTGCGCTTCAAGCTGCCGGGCTGGATGCAGAACAATGGATGATGACCAGGCGCCATGGGCGTTCCGTCATCCGGGCATGCAACACTGCGGCGCAGTTGCGGCACAATGCCCGCCTTGTTGTTGACTACTTCCACGCCCCCGGGCTAGCACCATGAACGATATCCTCTCGATTGCCCCCCGCGACAAGGCCGAAATCCTCGCCCAGGCCCTGCCCTACATCCGCAAGTTCCATGGCAAGACCATGGTCATCAAGTATGGCGGCAACGCCATGACCGATCCGGCCCTGCAGGCCGACTTCGCGGAAGACGTGGTGCTGCTGAAGTTGGTGGGCATGAATCCGGTGGTGGTGCATGGCGGCGGGCCGCAGATCGAGACGGCCCTGAACCGCCTGGGCAAGAAGGGCGAGTTCATCCAGGGCATGCGCGTGACCGACGCGGAGACCATGGAAGTCGTGGAATGGGTGCTGGCCGGCGAGGTGCAGCAGGACATCGTGGGCCTGATCCACCAGGCCGGTGGCAAGGCTGTGGGCCTGACAGGGCGCGATGGTGGCCTGATCCGCGCACGCAAGCTCAAGATGGTCGACAACAAGGATCCGAACATCGAGTACGACGTGGGCCAGGTGGGCGACATCGTCTCCATCGACCCCAGCGTGGTGCGCGCGCTGCAGGATGACGCCTTCATCCCCGTGATCAGCCCCATCGGCTTTGGCGAGGAAAACGAGAGCTACAACATCAACGCCGACGTTGTCGCCAGCAAGCTGGCCACCGTGCTGCAGGCCGAAAAGCTGGTGCTGCTGACCAACACCCCCGGCGTGCTGGACAAGGCCGGCAGCCTGCTGACCGACCTCACGGCACGCGAGATCGACGCCCTGTTCGCAGACGGCACCATCTCGGGTGGCATGCTGCCCAAGATCAGCGGCGCCCTGGATGCCGCCAAGGCCGGCGTCAACGCCGTGCACATCATCGATGGCCGCGTGCCGCATGCCATGCTGCTGGAAATCCTGACCGACCAGGCCTACGGCACCATGATCCGCAGCCATTGAGGCCCGATGGCGCGGACTTTGCGGTTCGCGTTACCATCGCGCATGGCCCGGGCGTGGTCTGACGGCCTGGGCCGGTCTGCTGCAAGCCGCCTTTGGGCGGCTTTTGTTTTTTAGGTTTGATATGCGTTTGCTTCTTGTGGAAGACGATGTGATGGTGGCCAGCGGCATCAAGCTGGGGCTGTCCGATGCGGGGTATGCCGTGGACTGGGTCGGCAGTGCCGAGCGCGCCCTGGAGGTGCTGGCTCAGGAAGCCTTCGACCTGGCCGTGATCGACATCGGCCTGCCCGGTATCGACGGGCTGGAGCTCACGCGCCGCCTGCGCAGCAGCGCGGTGGAGAGCTCGGCCATGCCCGTGCTGATTCTGACGGCGCGCGACGCGCTGCAGGACCGCGTGCAGGGCCTGGACCAGGGCGCCGACGACTACATGGTCAAGCCCTTCGAGCTTCCTGAACTGCTGGCCCGGCTGCGCGCGCTGCTGCGCCGATCACAGGCAGCCACATCGGCCGTCCTCAGCTTCGGTCCCATCGAGCTGGACACGGCAGGCCGCCGCGCCGGCGCGCGCCAGCCTGCACAAGACGATGAGAGCGAGGGAAAGCTGCTGCCCATCGACCTGGGCCCGCGCGAATGGACCGTGCTGGAATACCTGCTGATCCACGCGCCCAAGCCGGCCAGCAAGGACAAGCTGCTGCAGGCGCTCACGGGCTGGGACCGAGAGATCACGCCCAATGCGGTCGAGGTCTATGTCTCTCGCCTGCGCAGCAAGCTGGAGCCGCACGGCGTGGCCCTGCGCTCCATCCGGGGCTTCGGCTATCGGCTGGAACTCTCGCATACCGTTGCCTGATGCGGACATGGCGCATGGCCCCAGGCGCTGACCGCCCATGACAGCCAATCTGCGACTTCGCCTGCTGGTGCTGCTGGTGGTGCCGCTGACGCTGCTGGCGCTGATGGGCGGCTGGTTCGGCTACCGCTCGGCAGACGAGGCCTCCACCCAGCATGACCAGCGCCTTTTGCGCCTGCTGCCCGCGCTGGCCGACTCCGTGCTGGCACCGTCGATTGCCGAGGGAACGCCGCCGCTGGTCGCGCTGACGCCCGCCATCGAGGAAGTCTTGCGCCAGCGCGGCAACGACGTCGGATATGCCGTGGGCGACCTGCAGGGCCATGTCGTTGCCGGCGACACCTGGATCCGCTTCGATGTGCCTTCCACGCCGCTGGCCGAGTTCCACAGCCAGGAGCATGACGGCCTGACCTACCGCGTGGCCGTCATGCGCGCCGAAACCTATGGCGCCGGTGAAATGGTGCTCGTGCTGGCCGACGGTGGCGACGTACGCCAGCAATGGGTGCGCCAGTTGCTGCTGCATGTGCTGCTGCCCAGCGTTCTGCTGATCGCGGGCGCTGGCATCGCCATCTACTGGTCGGTCAGCCGGGCCTTCCGGCCGCTGCTGACCCTGACCCAGGCTGTGGAGCGGCGCTCGCCGCGCGACCTCAGTCCCATCTCTGAGCACAGCTCGCCGGCCGAGGTCCGCCCGCTGGTGCGCTCGCTCAACCGATTGTTTGCACTGGTCAACGCCCAGGCCGAAGGCCAGCGGCGCTTTGTGGCCGATGCCGCCCATCAATTGCGCACGCCTCTGGCGGCCTTGCAAGCCCAGGTCGAGGCCTGGGCGCTGAGCGCGCAGGCTGCCCAGGCCGAGGCGAGGCGCAAGGGCACCGAGGCCCAGGTGGTGCTCAGCGTGACGCAGATCGAGCAATTGCGCGACGCCACGCGGCGCACCTCGCAGCTGGCACGCCAGCTGCTGGCGCTGTCACGTGCCGACGCCCGCAATGCCGAAGTCCAGCCGCTGCAGCAGGTGGACCTCAAGGACCTGTGCGAAAGCATGCTGGAAATGTTCTTCGACCAGGCCAGCGCCAAGGGGCTGGACTTCGGCCTTGACGTTGCTCCGGCCAGTGTCTGGGGCCACAGCTGGCTGCTGCGCGAACTGGTGTCCAATCTCGTGGACAACGCCATCAAGTACACGCCGCCCGGCGGTAGCGTCACGCTGCGCTGCGGCATGTACCATGGCGCGGGGCAGTCTGCGGATGAGCCGCCAGGGTGGGCCTTCCTGGAGATCGAGGACGATGGCCCCGGCGTGCCCGAGGCCGAGCGCTCGCAGATCACGCAGCGCTTTTACCGCGCCCAGGGTGCGTCCGGCGATGGAACGGGGCTGGGATTGGCGATTGCCGATGAAATCGCCCTGTTGCACCAGGGCACTCTGGCCTTTGGCGCTGGCGCGCAGGGCAAGGGCCTGCTGGTACGCTTGGAGCTTCCATTGCAAATGCCGGCCGTGCTCTCGGAAACAGTAGCAGCACAGCCAACAGGGACGCGATCCTGACGGTTGCGCTCATGGGGACAGCTTTGTGCGGAGTTGCCGCCGAGGGCTGTGAGAGAATTACTTACAAATAGTTGATCTGCTTATGTCCGAGTCTGAAGTCCTGTCGCCTTTATCCGCTCCTGGCGCTGATGTCGTTTCCGACGAAGCCGCCTCCGCTTCCGCCCCCACGCCTGCGCGCAAACGCCCCAAACCCGGGGAGCGGCGCGAGCAGATCCTGCAGGCGCTTGCGGCCATGCTGGAAAAGCCCGGCGCAGAACGCATCACCACGGCAGCACTGGCCGCTCACCTGGGCGTCAGCGAGGCGGCCCTGTACCGCCACTTCGCCAGCAAGGCACAGATGTTCGAAGGCCTGATCGAGTTCATCGAGCAATCCGTCTTCACGCTGGTGCAGCAGATCGTCGGGCGGGATGTGCCGGAGGAAGAGCGTCCCGCAGTGGATGGCATGCGCCAGGCCAGCCGCGTGATCTCGCTGGTGCTGCAGTTCGGCGAGCGTAACCCCGGCATGGTGCGCGTCATGGTGGGCGATGCCATCGTCTTCGAGCACGAGCGCCTGCAGGCCCGCATGAACCAGTTCTTCGACCGCATCGAATCCACGCTGCGCCAGTGCCTGCGCCCCGCCGCCGGTGCGCTGGGCTCCTCCGCCCCGACGGTCGATGCCCAGGTCGCCGCCAGCGTGCTGACGTCGTTCGCGCTGGGCCGCCTGCAGCGCTACGCACGCTCGGGTTTCCGCCGCCTGCCGACCGAGCATCTGGAAGCCAGCCTGGCCTTGATGGTCTGAACACGGCCCAGCGGACCCCAGGGTCCGCTTTGCAGCAAAGCCACCCGCTTGCGCCGGTGGCTTTTTTCATGGGCACGCGGTGGAGTGGGATTCGGGTTGCTAGGTGTTTTCCCCCGCATGTCTTCGCCGCGACAAGCTTTCCATGCAAAATAGCACGAACGTTCGTTTTAACAAGAATTTCGCATGTCCAGCGTTTCCGCCCCACGCCGCGCCGCCCGCTCTCAGGCCAACTCCAATGCCGATCCCAAGGCCGGCTCTTCCGTGCACGAAGCCGCTGCGCCCGCGCCGCGCCGCGCGCTGCACAAGGGGCAGCAGACCAAGGCCACCATTGTGGAGGCTGCCCTCAACCTGGCCACGCACATCGGCCTTGAGGGCCTGTCTATCGGCGCTCTGGCCGAGCTGACGGGCATGAGCAAGTCGGGCGTGTTCGCGCATTTTGGCTCGCGCGAGGAGCTGCAGATTTCCGTGGTGCATGAATACCACGACCGTTTCGAGCAGGAAGTGTTCTTCCCGGCGCTTCAGGCGCCGCGCGGCGTGGCGCGTCTGCGCGCGCTGTTCGACAACTGGATGAAGCGCACTTCGATCGAGCTGGACTCGGGCTGCATCTATATCAGCGGCGCCGTGGAGTTCGATGACCGCACGGGGCCGGTGCGCGATGCGCTGACGGCCTCGGTCCAGACCTGGCACGCAGCCATGCGCCGCACCATCGTGCAGTGCCGCGAATGCGGCGACCTGCGTGCCGACCTGGACGAGAACCAGCTACTGTTCGAGATCCACGGCCTGATCCTGGCCCTGCATTACGAGGCGCGCTTCCTGCGCAACGAAGGCTCCATGCAGCGCGCCATCGACGGCTTCGAGAGCATCCTGGCGCGCTACGCCAGCCCGACCTGATTTTTCAGTTTCACCGTTTTCACCGCATCCACTGCAAACCCCGCCAACACAGGAGAAGACAAATGCCCAGCTACAACCCGCCCCTGCGCGACATGCAATTCCTCATGCACGAGGTGTTCAAGGTCACGGATGACTACCGGCAGATGACGGCGCATGCCGAGGTCGATGCCGACACCATCAACGCCGTGCTGGAAGAGGCGGGCAAGTTCGCGGCCAATGTGACTTTTCCGCTGAACATCAGCGGCGATGCCGAGGGCTGCGTGCTGAACAAGGAAACCCACGAGGTCACCACGCCCAAGGGCTTCAAGGAGGCCTACCAGAAGTACGTGGAAGGCGGCTGGCCTTCGCTGTCCTGCGACACGGCCTATGGCGGCCAGGGCCTGCCCTTTGCGGTGAACTCGGCGCTGTACGAGATGCTCAACAGCGCCAACCAGGCCTGGACCATGTACCCCGGGCTGTCGCACGGCGCCTACGAGGCCCTGCATGTGCATGGCACGGAAGAGCAAAAGAAGCTGTACCTGCCCAAGCTGACCAGCGGCGAGTGGACCGGCACCATGTGCCTGACTGAGCCCCATTGCGGCACCGACCTGGGACTGCTGCGCACCAAGGCCGAGCCCGTGGCCGGCGCGCCCGAGGGCACCTACAAGATCACCGGCAACAAGATCTTCATCAGCGCTGGCGAGCACGATTTCACAGAGAACATCGTCCATCTGGTGCTGGCCCGCCTGCCCGATGCGCCCCCGGGCTCCAAGGGCATCAGCCTGTTCGTGGTGCCCAAGTTCGTGGTCAAGGCCGATGGCTCGCTGGGCGAGCGCAACCCCATCTTCTGCGGCGCACTGGAGCACAAGATGGGCATCCATGGCAATGCCACGGCTCAGATCAATATCGACGGCGCCATCGGCACCCTGGTGGGCCAGCCGAACAAGGGTCTGCAGGCCATGTTCGTGATGATGAATGCCGCCCGCCTGGGCGTGGGCAACCAGTCGCTGGGCCTGACCGAGGTGGCCTACCAGAACGCCCTGGCCTATGCCAAGGACCGCCTGCAGATGCGCAGCCTGTCGGGCACCAAGGCCAAGGACAAGCCGGCCGACCCCATCATCGTCCACCCCGACGTGCGCCGCATGCTGCTGACGGCCAAGGCTTATGCCGAAGGCGGCCGCGCGCTGGTGACCTACTGCGCCTTCCTGATCGACAAGGAGTTCAACCACCCCGACGAAAAGGTGCGCAAGGACAGCGCCGAGCTGGTGGCGCTGCTGACCCCCATCGTCAAGGCCTTCATCACCGACAACGGCTGGACGGCCACCACCATGAGCCAGCAGGTCTATGGCGGCCATGGCTTCATCACCGAATGGGGCATGGAGCAGTTCGTGCGCGATGCGCGCATCAACATGATCTATGAAGGCACGAACGGCATCCAGGCGCTGGACCTGCTGGGCCGCAAGGTGCTGGGCAACCAGGGCGCATCGCTCAAGAAGTTCGGCAAGCTGGTGGCGCAACTGGTGGAGGAAGAGGGCGTCAACGAGAAGATGGCCGAGTTCATCAATCCCATCGCCTACCTGGGCGACCAGATGACCAAGTTCACCACCGAGATCGGCTTCAAGGGCATGCAAAACCCCGACGAGGTGGGTGCCGCGTCCGTGGACTACCTGCGTGTGGCGGGCCACCTGGTGTTCGGCTACTTCTTCGCCCGCATGGCCCAGGTGGCATTGCGCGAAATCGCCAAGGGCAATACCGACCCGTTCTACCAGGCCAAGCTGCAGACCGCGCGTTTCTACTTCGCCAAGCTGCTGCCCGAGACCGCCACGCTCATGCGCACGGCCCGCGCAGGCAGCAAGTCGCTGATGGACACGGACGCAGCGCTGGCCTGAACGGCTTCACTCCAACATGGGAGCGCGGGCTGTGCGCATCAGCGTGGCCTGCGCGCCTTTCTAGGCGAAGGGGGTTTGAAATGAAGGCATATCAAGCACTGGCAGCAATGGTCCTGGGCCTCACGGCTGCCGCAGCGCAGGCGCAGATGACGCCCGTGGGCCTGTGGAAGAGCGTGGACGACAAGAGCGGCGAGGCCAAGTCCGAGATCCGCGTGGCCGAGAACGACGGCGTGGTCACGGGACGCATCGAGCAGATCCTGCGCAAGGGCGCCGATCCGGCCGCCACCTGCACCGAGTGTTCTGACGACCGCAAGGGCCAGCCGCTCAAGGGGTTGGAGATCATCCGCGGCGCCAAGAAGGCCGAGGGCAAGGACGTCTGGGAAGGCGGCAAGATCCTCGACCCCGAAAACGGCAAGACCTACACGCTGCGCCTGACGCCCATCGAAGGCGGCGCCAAGCTCGAGGTGCGTGGCTCCATCGGCCCCTTCGGCCGCACCCAGACCTGGGTGCGCGTGCAGTAACCATTCCGGAGGGCGGCCGCAGCGGCCGCCTTCCTCCCACTTGTGGAACATCCATGTCCCGATTCAATGTGAAGAAAGTCGCCGTGCTCGGCGCTGGCGTGATGGGTGCGCAGATCGCCGCCCATCTGGTCAATGTCAAGGTGCCCGTGGTGCTGTTCGACCTGCCTGCCAAGGAAGGCCCGAAAAGCGGCATCGCCGAGCGCGCCATCGCCAACCTCAAGAAGCTCAAGCCTTCGCCCATCGGCGTGGCCGAGGACGCGGACCTGATCCAGCCCGCCAACTACGAGGAGCACCTCAAGCTGCTCAAGGGCTGCGACCTGATCATCGAGGCCATTGCCGAGCGCATGGACTGGAAGCTCGATCTGTACACCAAGATCGCGCCCCATGTGGCCAAGCACGCCATCGTGGCGTCCAACACCTCGGGCCTGTCCATCACCAAGCTGTCCGAGGCGCTGCCCGACGCGATCAAGCCGCGCTTTTGCGGCATCCACTTCTTCAACCCGCCGCGCTACATGCCGCTGGTGGAGCTGATCGCCACGCCGACCACGCAGCCCGTGGTGCTGGACCAGCTCGAAGCCTTTGTCACCAGCGGCCTGGGCAAGGGCGTGGTGCGCGCCAAGGACACGCCCAACTTCATCGCCAACCGCATCGGCATCGCCGGCATGCTGGCCACGATGAAAGAGGTCGAGAACTTCGGACTGACCTTCGACGTGGTCGATGACCTCACCGGCAAGAAGCTGGGCCGAGCATCCAGCGGTACCTTCCGCACGGCCGACGTGGTGGGCCTGGACACCATGGCCCATGTGATCAAGACGCTGCAGGACAACCTCAGCGCCGAGACCGATCCCTTCTACGGCAGCTTCGGCACGCCGCCCGTGCTGGCCAAGCTGATCGAGCTGGGCAACCTCGGCCAGAAGGCGAAGAAGGGCTTCTACAAGAAGGTCGGCCGCGACATCCTGCAGTTCGAGCTGGACAGCGAGGACTACGTGCCCGCCGGCGGCAAGGCCGACGAGGTCTATGGCCGCATGCTCAAGAAGCCCGCGGCCGAGCGCCTGAAGCTGCTGCGCAATGCCGAGGGCGCGCAGGGCCGCTTCCTGTGGGCCATCCTGCGCAACAGCTTCCACTACGCGGCCATCCACCTGGAGAGCATTGCGGAGTCCGCCCGCGACGTGGACCAGGCCATGCGCTGGGGCTTCGGCATGAAGCAGGGCCCGTTCGAGCTGTGGCAGGAAGCGGGCTGGCTGGAAGTGGCGAAGATGGTTCAGGAGGACATCGATGCCGGCAAGGCATTGAGCAAGGCGCCTCTGCCCAAGTGGGTCTTCGAAGGCCCGGTGGCCGAGGCCGGCGGCGTGCACACGGCGCAGGGCTCGTGGAGCCCCGCCAAGGGCCAATTCGTGCCCCGCCGCGTGCTGCCCGTCTACGAGCGCCAGATCTTCCCCGAGAAGCTGCTGGGCGAAGACAGCCTGCCCGACTGGAAGACGGCCGGCACCACGATCGCCGAATCCAAGGCGCTGCGTACCTGGACGCTGGACGGCCAGATTCTGATCGCCAGCATCAAGAACAAGATGCACGCCATCAGCCCCGAAGTCATGGAAGCGCTGATGGAAGCCGTGGACGTGGCCGAGACCGACTTCCAGGGCATGGTCATCTGGTCGGGCGATGCGCCGTTCAGCGTGGGCGCCGACCTGGAGGCCACCATGCCGGCCTTCGTGATCGGCGGCGCCGACGCCATCGAAAGCGTGGAGCAGGAGCTGCAAAACCTCATGCTGCGCATCCGCTACGCCCAGGTGCCCGTGGTTGCGGCCATCCATGGCATGGCGCTGGGCGGCGGCTGCGAGCTGGCCGTCTACAGCGCGCGCCGCGTGGCGCACATGGAAAGCTACATCGGCCTGGTGGAAGTCGGCGTGGGCCTGGTGCCCGGCGCGGGCGGCCTGACCTATATCGCGCGCCGCGCGGCAGAGAACGCCGCCACCAGCACGGGCAAGGACCTGCTGCCCTTCCTGACCGAAGGCTTCACGGCCGCGGCCATGGCCAAGGTGGGCACCAGTGCCATCGAGTCGCGCAAGCTGGGCTACCTGCTGGACAGCGACCTCATCGTGCCGCACAAGGACGAGCTGCTCTTCGTCGCCATCAACGAGGCCAAGTCCATGGCCGCAGGCGGCTGGCGCGCGCCGCTGCCGCGCAGCTTCCCCGTGGCGGGACGCAGCGGCGTGGCCACCATCAAGGGCTCGCTGGTCAACATGCGTGACGGCGGCTTCATCAGCGAGTTCGACCAGCATGTGGCCAGCCTGATCGCCAACGTGGTCTGCGGCGGCGACGTGGATGCTGGCACCCTGGTGGACGAGGCCTATCTGATGAAGCTCGAACGCAAGGCGTTCTGCCACCTGATCGGCCATCCGAAGACCCATGAACGCATTCTCGGAATGCTGAACACCGGCAAGCCCGTCCGGAATTGATATGTCCCCCCTGAGTCGCTTCGCGCCTTCCCCCCCAGGGGGACGACAGCCTCGCGGCGGGGCGGCCCTTGCTCGCTGTCCCTGGTCTGGAGCACGCCAGTTGTCTGGGGCGCGCCCTTTTCGGGGGCTGCGGGGGTGATGAATAACTGAGATCGAGGAGCAATCTCCATGAAACAAATCCAAGACGCCTACATCGTCGCCGCCACGCGCACGCCCATCGGCAAGTCGCACAAGGGCTTTTTCCGCAACTACCGTCCCGACGACCTGCTGGCGACCACGCTGAAGGCCGCGCTGGCCCAGGTGCCGGGGCTGGACCCGGCTGCCATCGAGGACATCATCTGCGGCTGCGCCATCCCCGAGGCCCAGCAGGGCCTGAACGTGGCGCGCATCAGCGCCGTGCTGGCGGGCCTGCCCACCAGCGTGGGTGGCATTACCGTGAACCGCTTCTGCGCCTCGGGCCTGTCGGCCGTGGCCATGGCGGCGGACCGCATCCGCGTGGGCGAGGCCGACGTGATGATCGCGGCCGGCGTCGAGAGCATGAGCATGGTGCCCATGATGGGCAACGCGCCCTCGCTGTCGCCATCCATCTTCGAGCGCGATGGCGACGTGGGCATTGCCTATGGCATGGGCCTGACGGCCGAGAAGGTGGCCCAGCAGTGGAAGGTCTCGCGCGATGCGCAGGACGCCTTTGCGCTGGAGTCGCACCGCCGTGCCCTGGCCGCGCAGCAGGCCGGCGAGTTCAAGGACGAGATCACGCCCATCGAGGTCACCGACCGGAGCCTGGACCTGGCCAAGGGCGAGCCCGTGGTGCGCACGCGCACCGTGGAGTTGGACGAGGGCGCACGCCCCGACACCAGCCTCGAAGGCCTGGGCAAGCTGCGCACCGTGTTCGCGGCGCGCGGCTCGGTGACGGCCGGCAACAGCTCGCAGACCAGCGATGGCGCAGGCGCGCTGATCCTGGCCAGCGGCGCCGCCGTGCAGCGCTTCGGCCTCACGCCGCTGGCGCGCTTCGTGAGCTATGCCAGCAAGGGCGTGCCGCCGGCCATCATGGGCATCGGCCCCATCGAAGCCATCCCGGCCGCGCTGCGCTATGCGGGCCTCAAGCAGGACGACATCGACTGGTTCGAGCTCAACGAAGCCTTTGCCGCCCAGTCGCTGGCCGTGGTCAACACGCTGGGCCTGGACCCCGCCAAGGTCAATCCCATGGGCGGCGCCATCGCCCTGGGCCACCCGCTGGGTGCCACAGGCGCCATCCGCTCGGCCACCGTGGTGCATGCGCTGCGCCGCAAGCAATTGCGCTACGGCATGGTGACGATGTGCGTCGGAATGGGCCAGGGCGCCGCCGGCATCTTCGAGAGGATGTAGCACCCCCTGAGCGGCTTTGCCGCTTCCCCCTCTCTACTCGCTGCGCGAGGGAGGGGGACGACACCCTCGGTGCGGGGCGGCGCGGCCGGCCTAGGCCCTTCCTTGGTGTCCCTGGCGTGGGGCCGCGCCGGTTTTTGACTTGGTGTCAGCACATTGCGGCACCGACCAGGAGACAGCCATGGAACAACACCAACTCAGCAGCGATGGCGCCACGCTGGCGCTGCGCGTCTACACGCCCTCTGGCCCGCCGCGCGCCAGCGTGGTCATCGGCGGGGCCATGGGGGTGCGCCAGGCCTTCTACGAGGCCTTTGCCACCTGGCTTGCGGGCCAGGGCTATCGGGTGACCAGCTTTGACTACCGGGGCCATGGCGATTCCCTGCAAGGCTCTTTGCGCCAGGTGCGTGCCGACCTGTGCGACTGGGCGCGCGACTACGAGGCGGTCATCGCCCATGCCAAGGCGCAGCTGCCGGACCAGCCGCTGTTCCTTATCGGCCACAGCCTGGGCGCCCAGCTGCCGGGCCTGCTGCGCTCCCCGCAGCTGGTGGACGGCCTTTTGAGCATTGCGGCCGGCAGCGGCTACTGGCGCGACAACGCGCCCCGCCTCAAGCGCATGGTTCCCTATTTCTGGCATGTGCTGGTGCCCGTGGCCACGCGCCTGTGCGGCTACTTTCCGGGCCGGCGCCTGCGCAAGGTGGGCGACCTGCCGGCCGGCGTCATGCTGCAGTGGCGCCGCTGGTGCCTGAATCCGCGCTACAGCGTGGGTGCCGAGGGCGAGGCCGCCGCGCGCAGCTACGCCGCCGTGCGCTTTCCGGTGATGGCGCTGTCCATGAGCGACGACGAACTCATGACCTGGCGCGGCACCGAGCACCTGTTCGCGCTCTACGCCAATGCCCCCAGCCGCATCGAGCGCATCGAACCCAAGGCCCTGCAGTTGCGGCGCATAGGGCATTTCGGCTTCTTCCGCGCCGATATGCGCGACGCGCTCTGGGGCCGGGCCGTGGACGTGTTCTCGGGCTGGACCAAGGCGCCGGCCGCCGCGGCCCACCCGCGCTTTCCCTCACCCGCAGAGTCGCCGGCTTGACGGACGCGGGCCCCGCTTGCCATCACACTCGTTTGCCATGAGCACAGACATCCATCCTCTCGACCAGGCCGTGGCGCTCACGCCCACCGGCGCCGTGGGCCACTACCAGGGCCAGACCACGCAGGACTACTGGAACATGGTGGGCCCGTACGGCGGCATCACCGCCGCCGCGCTGGTGCGGGCCATCCAGCAGCATCCGCTGTGCCTGGGCGATCCGCTGTCCATCACCGTCAACTACGCGGCCGCGCTGGGCGCGGGGCGCTTCGACATCGAGGCCCGCCCCGTTCGCACCAACCGCTCCACCCAGCACTGGCTGCTGACCATCACCCAGCCCGACCAGGATGGCGATGCCCAGGTCGTCACCACGGCCACGGCCGTCACGGCTGTGCGGCGCAGCACCTGGGGCGGTACCGACCTGGCCATGCCCGAGGTGCCTGCGCCCGCCACCGTGCCGCGCGTGCCGCCTCTGGGCGGCGTGGAATGGCTCAATCGCTACGACATGCGCTTTCTCGACGGCATCATTCCCCAGACCTGGGATGGCCGCGAGACCGACAGCCTCACGCGCCTGTGGGTGCGCGACGAGCCGCCGCGCGCACTGGATTTTTGCGCGCTGGCCGGCCTGGCTGACGTATTCTTCCCGCGCGTGTGGCTGCGCCGCGCACAGCGCACCCCGGCGGGCACGGTGTCCATCACCGTCTACTTCCATGCGGGGCGCGAGGAACTGGCCGCCGCAGGCACGGGCCATCTGCTGGCCCAGGCGCGCGGCCAGGAATTTCGCAACGGCTTCTTCGACCAGAGCGCCCAGCTGTGGAGCGAGGCCGGCGTGATGCTGGCGAGCAGCCACCAGATCGTGTATTTCAAGGAATAAGCAAGGCAAGACCATCATGAGCGAAACCACCCAGGACATCCTCGTGCACACCGAAGCCGGTGTCTGCACCATCACCTTCAACCGCGCAGACAAGAAGAACTCCATCACCGAGGCCATGTACGCCAGCATGGCCGATGCGCTGGCCCAGGCCGGCGAAGACGCCGCCGTGCGCTGCGTGGTCTTCCAGGGCGACATGGCCATCTTCAGCGCGGGCAACGACATTGCCGACTTCCTCAAGCAGTCTGCCGGCGGCGCCGCCAGGCCGGAAGGCGAGCAGCGCCCCGTCTGGCGCTTCCTGCACAACATCGCCGCCTTTCCCAAGCCCGTGATCGCCGCCGTCTGCGGCCCGGCCGTGGGCATCGGCACCACCTTGCTGCTGCACTGCGACCTGGTCTATGCGGGCGACAACGCGGCCTTCTCGCTGCCCTTCGTGAACCTGGGCCTGTGCCCCGAAGCGGCCTCCAGCCTGCTGCTGCCCCAGATGCTCGGCTACCACCGCGCGGCCGAGGCCCTGCTGCTGGGCGAGCCCTTCCTGGCCGAAGCCGCCCTGGAAGTGGGCCTGGTCAACCGCGTCGTGCCGCCCAGCGAATGCAATGCGCTGGCCCAGGCCCAGGCCAGGAAGCTGGCTGCCAAGCCGCTGTCGGCCCTGATCGAGACCAAGCGCCTCATGAAGGCCGGCCAGTCCGGCCTGGTGCGCGAGCGCATGGCCGAGGAGGGCGCGAGCTTCGGCAAGCTGATGGGCGGACCTGCTGCCAAGGAGGCGTTCACCGCGTTCATGGAGAAGCGCAAGCCGGACTTCAGCCAGTGCTGAAATCCACGAAGGCCTCCGAGGCCTCCGAGGCGCCCGTGCAGTTCGAGCCCGAGTTCATCGCCGGGCTGCGCGAAGTGTTCGAGCGCCAGATTGCCTTCAACCAGGTGCTGGGGCTGCGCATCACCGAAGTGCTGCCCGAGCGGGTTGAAGGCCGCATCACCATGCGGCCCGAGCTCATAGGCCACGCGGCCTACCAGCGCATCCACGGCGGCGTGATCAGCGCCGGCCTGGACTCCATGGGCGGCCTGGCCGTCATGGCGGCCATCGGCGCCAAGCACATGGACGGCGCACCGCTGCAGCGCCTGCACCGCTTCTCGCGCCTGGGCACCATCGACCTGCGCGTGGACTACCTGCGCCCCGGCATAGGCAGCGAATTCATCCTGCGCGCCGAGGTGCTGCGGCTGGGTTCGCGCGTGGCCAACACGCGCATGGAATTCCTGGGGGCCGATGGCAGCTTGCTGTCCACGGGGACGGCGGCGTACATCGTTTCTTGAAGCATGGCCCGCTGACTGCGGGCCTTCTTTTTGCGTTTCTTCACCCCCAGCGCGCGCGCCACACAGCCCAGGCCGTGCCTGCGCCATAGGCGGCCATGGCCACGGCCACCAGGATGAACAGCGACTGGGCGCTGCCCAGGCCGCTGGACATGAGCCAGCCGCCGCCCACCACCACGATCAGCAGGCGCACGGTGCCGGCCAGCACGGGCGCCCAGACGCGGCCTGCGCCCAGGGAGGCGAAGTACAGCACCAGTCCCAGGCCGAACAGCCCGAAGGCCGGGCCCACGGTGCGCAGGTAGAGGTCGGCGTAGGCGCGCACGGCCGGGTCGCCGGTGAAAATGCCCGACCACAGCTGCGGCCAGACCATGACCACCAGCCCCAGCACGCCCAGCAGGGCCGCTGCCATGGCGCCGCCCGACCAGGCCACGCGGCGCGCGCGCGCCACCTGGCCGGCGCCCATGGCCATGCCCACCATGGGCACGGCGGCCATGCCGACGCCGAAGGCCATGGGGATCAGCAGAAACTCCAGCCGCTGGCCAATGCCGTAGCCGGCCAGTGCCAGCGGGCCCAGGCGGGCGACCATGCCTGTCAGCAGCAGCGCGGCCAGCGCCGTTTGCACGGGGGACAGGCAGGCGAGGGCCCCCACGCGCAGGATGTCGCGGAACATGGGCCAGGCCAGGCGGGGCCTGCGCCAGTCCAGTTGCAGGCGCTGCTGGCCCCATTGCAGATAGGCCAGGAAGACTGCGACGGCCAGTGCCATGGCCACGATGTTGCCCACGGCCACGCCCGGCATGCCCCAGCGCGGCATGGGCCCCAGGCCCAGCCCCAGCGTGCCGCCGACGGCGATCTGCACCAGCGAGGCCGCAAAGATCACGGCCGACGGCATGCGCATATTGCCCGTGCCCCGCACCACCGAGGCCAGCGTATTGCACAGCCACACCAGGATGGCGCCGCTGAACAGCACGGCGCCGAAGCCCGTGGCCGCTGCCAGCACCTCGCCGCGCCCGCCCAGCCAGCCGTAGAAGGTGGCGCCGCAGAGCACGAAGATGAGCGAGTACAGCAGGCCTGCGATGGTGCCGATGACGATGGAGTGCAGGGCCAGTGCCGAGGCACGCGCGCCGTCGCCCGCGCCCAGCGCGCGGCTGATGGCCGAGGACACGCCGCTGCCCATGGCACCGTTGCTCATCATCTGCGTGAGCATGGCCAGCGGAAACACCAGGGCCATGGCCGCCAGCGATACGGTTCCCAGCTGCCCTACGTAGTAGGTCTCGGCCACGGCGACCAGCACCGACATGCTCAGCGCCACCATGTTGGGCACGGCCAGGCGCACCAGGGTGGAGGCGATGGGGCCGCTGACCAACGGATGCGCGGACCCGCTGGCCGCAGCGCCAGGGGCTGCGGAGGGCAGGGCGGCGCTCATTCCGCGCTCTCCTGCGTGGCGGTTTCCAGCACGGGCAGCATGCCCAGCACCAGGCTTTCGAGCGCGCCGATCTGCTCGCTGCCGCACAGCTCGCGCACGCGCTGCTGGGCCTGGCGCCACAGGGCGGCAGCCTCGCGGATGCGGGCGCGGCCTTCCGGGGTGACCACCACGCAGCGGCTGCGCGCATCCGCGCCGGGAACCAGGTCGATGAAGCCGGCCTGCTGCAGCGTGCGCAGATTGCGCGTCATCGTCGTGCGGTCGGTGTGCAGCTGCTCGGCCAGGGCCGAGACGGTGGGCGGGCCGTCGGGCGCATTGCGCGCCTGCACCAGCAGGCTGAACTGCGTGCCGCGCAGGCCGCTGGGCGCGAGCGTGTCGTCATAGAGCTGGGAGATCTTGCGCGACAGGCTGCGCACCATGAAGCAGGTGCAGACCGGACTGGCGGCGCTTGAGGTGGAGGAGGTCATGGGGCGTGGGGCAGGTGGCCTGGAATGGAAATGAGTGTAGATGCACCTATTGATTTGCGCATGTCCGCTGCGCGACCTGCGCATGCGCGGTGTGTGATCGAGAAAGGCTTGCAAGCACATGAAACGGGAGAACCATCTGGTTACTTTTCTTGCGAGATGCCGGCATTTGTTGCCAGTTCGTGTGCGTAGCATCGGATTTTTCCGAAGGAGACCCACCCATGGCTGTTCAGAACCCGTTCTTTGGCAAGCGCGACAACGATGCTTTCACCTCCCGCAACACCCTGGGCAGCGGCATAGGCGCCACCGGTACGGGCGGCAGCCCCTCCGGTGCCGTCACGCCCAGCTCCAGCGTGACAAGTCCGTCGACCGCCCAGCGCCAGGCATCGGCCGTGGCGCAGGACTCCCAGGGCAGCAAGCTCACCGTAGGCCCCAATATCAAGCTCAAGGGCGTGGAGATCACCGACTGCGACACGCTGGTCGTCGAAGGCACGGTGGAAGCCACCATGGACTCGCGCGTGATCCAGATCGCCGAGCAGGGTGCCTTCCACGGCACGGCCGAAATCGACATCGCCGAGATCCATGGCGTGTTCGACGGCACGCTGACCGTGCGCGAGAAGCTGGTCATCTACGGCACGGGCAAGGTCAGCGGCAAGATCCGCTACGGCAAGGTGGTGATCGAGGAGGGCGGCGAGCTCACGGGCCAGATCGAGGCCGGCTCCTCGCCGCGTTCATCTTCGGGTTCGGCCGTGGCGTCCAGCGCCTCCAGCCTGTCCTCTTCCTCGTCGGCCGCCTCCAGCGACAGCGCCGCCAGCAGTTCCGCGGCCCTGGCTGCGGCCACCGCAGCGGCCTCGCTGCAGCCGCGCGTCACGCCGTCGCTGGCATGAGCCATCTCTGCTGCCGGAAATGAAAAAGCGACCTGCGAAGGTCGCTTTTTTTCATGGCTGCAGAGGGGCTGGTTCAGCCGGCCTGCTGCTGCTTGCGTTCTGCATTGCGCTCGGCCGCTGCGCGCCAGGAACGCACCTGGTCGTTGTCCGGCAGCGACTGGGGCTTGCCCTGGCCGTCGATGGCCACGTAGGTCAGCAGGGCCTCGGTCACCTTGACGAAGCGGCCCTGGTCGGCAAAGCGCTCGGCATAGACCTCGACATCGACCGTGACCGAGGTGCGGCCCACGCGCTGCACGCTGGAGTAGAACGACAGGATGTCGCCCACACGCACGGGCTGCTTGAAGATGAACTCGTTCACGGCCACGGTGACCATGCGGCTCTGGCCCAGGCGCGAGGGCAGCACCGAACCTGCCAAGTCAACCTGCGCCATCACCCAGCCGCCGAAGATGTCGCCATTGGCGTTGACATCGGCAGGCATGGGAATGACCTTGAGAACCAGCTCCTTGTCTGCGGGCAAGGGATGGGGCGGGAGGTCTGGGCGGGGTGGCATGGGCACAATCGGATCAATATAACAACCGAGAATTGTCTTTCATGCGACGCGAGAGCGCTTCCCCTACGGATTTACCCTTAGTCCCAACCCCGGCACCGTCGCGGGACTGGAACGCGCTGCGGCGCCTGCTGCCCTACCTGTGGCAATACAAGTGGCGCGTGCTGGCGGCGCTGGGCTTCATGATCGGGGCCAAGCTCGCCAACGTGGGCGTGCCGGTGTTGTTGAAGCATCTGGTCGATGCGCTGGATCTGAAGGCCGGCGATGCCCGCGCGGTGCTCGTCGTGCCCGTGGCCCTGCTGCTGGCCTACGGACTGCTGCGCTTTTCCAGCTCGCTGTTCACCGAGCTGCGCGACCTGGTCTTTGCCAAGGCCACGCAGGGTGCCTCGCGGGCGATTGCGCTGTCCACCTTCGAGCACCTGCATGCGCTGAGCCTGCGCTTTCACCTGGAGCGCCAGACCGGCGGCATGACGCGCGACATCGAGCGCGGCGTGCGCAGCACCGAGTCGCTGATCTCGTATTCGCTCTACAGCATCCTGCCCACCTTCGTCGAGATGGCGCTGGTGCTGGGCATCCTGGCGCTGCGCTTCGACATCTGGTTCGCGGCCATCACGCTGGCGGCGCTGGTGTTCTACATCACGTTCACGGTCACGGTGACCGAGTGGCGCACGCGCTTTCGGCGCGAGGCCAATGCCCAGGAGTCGGCGGCCCACACCAAGGCCATCGACTCGCTGCTGAACTACGAGACCGTCAAGTACTTCGGCAACGAGGGCTTCGAGGCGCGGCGCTACGACGAGAACCTGGAGGCGCTGCGCCGCGTGCGCCTCAAGAGCCAGACCACGCTGAGCATGCTCAACTGCGGGCAGCAGCTGATCATCGCCACGGCCCTGGTCGCCATCCTCTGGCGGGCCACGCAGGGCGTGGTGGATGGCCGCCTGTCGCTGGGCGACCTGGTCATGGTCAACGCCTTCATGATCCAGCTCTACATCCCGCTGGGCTTTCTGGGCGTGATCTACCGCGAGATCAAGCAGAGCCTGACCGACCTGGAGCGAATGTTCACCCTCATGGACAAGGAACGCGAGGTGGCCGACGCGCCCGGCGCCCAGCCGCTGCAGACCCATGGCGCACCGCCCGAGCTGCGCTTCGAGCATGTGGACTTCGCCTATGACCCCGAGCGGCCCATCCTCAAGGACGTGAGCTTCACCATTCCCGCCGGCAAGACCGTGGCCGTGGTCGGCCCTTCGGGCTCGGGCAAGAGCACGCTGGCGCGGCTGATCTTCCGCTTCTACGACGTGCAGTCCGGCCATGTGCGCATCGCCGGGCACGACCTGCGCGAGCTGACCCAGGACAGCGTGCGCGGCGCCGTGGGCATCGTGCCGCAGGACACGGTGCTGTTCAACGACACGGTGGAATACAACATCGCCTACGGCCGCCCTGGCGCCAGCCGCGAGCAGGTGGTGGCGGCCGCGCGCGCCGCGCGCATCCACGACTTCATCGAGGCCACGCCCCAGGGCTATGCCACGCGCGTGGGCGAGCGCGGCCTGAAGCTGTCGGGCGGCGAAAAGCAGCGGGTGGCGATTGCGCGCACCCTGCTCAAGGACCCGCCCATCCTGATCTTCGACGAGGCGACGTCGGCGCTGGACTCGGCCAACGAGCGCGCCATCCAGGCCGAGCTGCAAAGCGCCGCGCGCAACAAGACGGCGCTGGTGATTGCCCACCGCCTGTCCACCGTGGTCGATGCGCACGAGATCCTGGTCATGGAGGCGGGCCGCATCGTCGAGCGCGGCACCCACGCCCAGCTGGTCGCGGCGGGCGGGCGCTATGCGGACATGTGGGCGCTGCAGCAAAGCGGGGAGCCCGCCGTGCTGTAGCGCGGGGCGGCCGAGGGACCGGGCGGCCGGGTGCCTGGACGGCTTCAGGGCTTGAGGTGCGTGACCAGGAACTGCTCCATGGCTTCGTAGAACTCGAACTTGTTCTCGTCGTTGTGAAAGCCGTGGCCCTCGTTGTCCTTGACCATGTACTGCACCTCGACGCCGCGCTCGCGCAGCGCCTTCACCACCTGGTCGCTCTCGTCCTTGTTCACGCGCGGATCGCGCGCGCCCTGGGCGATGAACAGCGGCGCCTTGATGCGGTCCACATGCAGGGCCGGCGAGGTGGCGGCCAGGCGCTCCCTGTCGCGCTCGGGATCGCCCACCATGGCGTGCATCTGGTCCAGCAGCGGCTTCCAGTAGGGCGGAATGGTCTTCATGAAGGTGAACAGGTTGGACACGCCCACATAGTCCACGGCCGCCGCATACAGGTCGGGCGTGAAGGCCACGCCGGCCAGCGTGGCATAGCCGCCATAGCTGCCGCCGTAGATGCCGATGCGCGCAGGGTCGGCAATGCCCTGGTCGATCAGCCAGTGCACGCCGTCGGTGATGTCGTCCTGCATCTTCAGGCCCCACTGGCCGAATCCCGCTTCCCAGAACGCGCGGCCATAGCCCGTGGAGCCGCGGAAATTCACCTGCAGCACGCAAAAGCCCCGGTTGGCCAGGAACTGCACCTCGGGGTTGTAGCCCCAGCCGTCGCGGGCCCAGGGGCCGCCGTGCGGGTTGATGATGCAGGCCAGGTTCCGGGGCTCTCGGCCGGCCGGCAAGGTCAGGTAGCCGTGGATGGTCAGGCCGTCGCGGCTGGTGTAGCTGACGGGCTGCACGCGCGACATGGCGGACTCGGGGATGGCAGGGTTGATGTCGGCCAGCTTGGTCAGCGCGTCGGCGGCCGCGTCGTAGATGTAGCGCGCGCCCGGCGTGCGGTCGTTGAAGGCGGCGACGATGAACTTGTCCTCGGCGCGGTTGGCGCCCTGGATGGCGAAGTCGTAGCCCGGCAACTGCGCAGCCAGCCGGCCGTACAGGGCTTCGGTCTCGGCATCGAAGAAACGGTACTGCGGCTTGTCGGTCTGGTAGGCGGCCAGGGTGAGCACGCGGCGCTTGCGCGAATAGGCCGCCGCGCCCAGATCGACTTCCTCGGGCACGAAGATTTCTTCTTCCTCGTCGGGCCGGGCCGGGTCGATGACCACCAGGGCCAGCTTGTCGCGGCCCCGGTTGGACAGGGCGTAGAGCTTTTGGTCGTCGAAGGTGAAGAAGGCCGGGCTGACGCTGGTGCGGTAGTCGGTGGTGATCAGGGGCTGGAACTCGCCGGCCTCGTCGTCGCGGTAGAGCAGGGCGCTGTTCAGGCCGTCGCTGGCCACGGCGGCCCGCACGCGGCCCGCATGGTCGGTCTGCCAGCCGACGATGTTGCCGGGGTTCTGCGCCACCAGTTGCGCCGCCCCCGTGTGCACGTTCACGCGGTACACGTCGAAGACCTCGGCATCGCGCTGGTTGTGGCTGATCAGCACATGGTCGGGGTCGTCTTCCAGGTCGTCCTCGATGCTGGCGCGCACGCCTTCCCAGGGCGTCAGGTCGGTGGCTTCGCCGCTGCGCGCGTTGACCGCCAGCACGTGGAAGTTCTCGTCGCCGCCGAAGTCCTTCTGGTAGAGCACTACATCCGGGCCCTTCCAGAAGAAGTTGCTGATGTCGCGCTCGGTCTCGGCCGTGATGCGGCGCGGCTCGCCCACAGGGGTGCTGCCGTCCAGCGCCTGCACATGGATGTTCATGCGCGCCGGATGGCCGTCCACGCTGACGGGCTGCATGAAGCCCAGCATGCTTCCGTCATCGGCCAGGCGAAAGAAGCCGCGCTCCGGATTGCGGAAGAAGTCCTTGATGGGATAGGTCTGCGGAGCCTGCGCATCGGCGCTGGCATCCCGTGCCAGGTTGAGGATGTGGGCGGCCATGGCGGGGTGTCGGGAAAACGTCGGCAAGGGTGACCTCCTGGGTTGCAGCGGCAGGGGAAAAAGGGAGCCGACCATGATGCCATGGCGATGTATACAAACAGGCGGGTCACTGTCTTTGCCGGGATCGGTTGTATACATTTGATTGGTGTTTTCCCGTGTTTTTGCGGAAAAATGCACCATTAATCGCCTTGAATGTATACATTAACGCCATTCCATCCAGACAAAGCCCCATGAGCCCCCAGCTTGCCCCCGCCGCCTCCGAAGCGGAAAGCCACTCCCAGGTCATCAAGGCCCAGCTGCAACTGCGCGAGATGATTCTTGCGGGCGAACTGCCCGCAGGCGAGCGCATTGCCGAGCTCACCGTGGTGCAGCGCCTGGGCATCTCGCGCACGCCGGTGCGCGCCGCGCTGATGCGGCTGGAGCAGGAAGGCCTGCTCGAAGCCATGGCCGGCGGGCGCGGCTACCGCGTGCGGCTGTTCTCCGAGGCCGATGTGGCCGATGCCATCGAGCTGCGCGGCACGCTGGAAGGCCTGGCCGCGCGCTGGGCGGCCGAGCGCGGCGTGGCCGAGCCGCTGCTGGCGCAGGCCGGCCGCTGCCTGGACGCCATCGACCGTGTGCTGGAGACGCCTGACTGGGGCGATGAGGCCTTCTCGCGCTATGTGGCGCTGAACTCCGAATTCCACGACCTGCTGCATTCCATGGCCGGCAGCAGCGTCATGCAGCGCGAGCTGGAGCGCGTGGTGCGCATGCCCTTCGCCTCGCCCTCGGGCTTTGTGCTGGCGCGGGCCGAGTCTCCGCGTGCGCGCCACAGCCTGATGGTGGCCCAGGACCAGCACCGCCAGGTGCTGGACGCCATTGCCGCGCGCGAGGGCGCGCGGGCCGAGGCGCTGATGAAGGAGCACTCGCGCATTGCGCGCCGCAACCTGCGCGAAGCCGTGAGCGAGCCCGGCAGCCATGCGGTTCCTGGCGTGCAGTTGATCCGAGCCTGATTCGAGTCTGATCCGCGCTTGATCTGCGCTTGATCTGCCCTTGATGTGCGCCGGCGGCCTCGGCCGCCTGCGCCCCAGCCACCGCAGCGCCAAGGACTGCGGACCCCACCCATAAAGGAGACCCCCCATGAGCACATTTCCCAAGAACACCTGGTACGTGGCCGCCACGTCCGATGAGATCCAGGACAAGCCGCTGGGCCGGCGCATCTGCGGCGAGCGCATCGCGTTCTACCGCGCGCAGCACGGCATTGCCGCCGTGGAGGATTTCTGCCCGCACCGCGGCGCGCCCCTGTCGCTGGGCTTTGTCTGCGAGGGCAAGCTGGTCTGCGGCTACCACGGGCTGGAGATGGGCTGCGACGGCAAGACCATTGCCATGCCGGGCCAGCGCGTGCGCGGCTTCCCCGAGATCCGCAGCTATCCCGTCGAGGAGCGCCATGGCTTCATCTGGGTCTGGCCCGGCGACAAGGCGCTGGCCGATGCCGCGCTCATCCCGAAGCTGCCCTGGCACGACAACCCCGAATGGGCCTATGGCGGCGGCATGTTCCACATCCAGGCCGACTACCGGCTGATGATCGACAACCTCATGGACCTGACGCACGAGACCTATGTGCACGCCAGCTCCATCGGCCAGGCCGAGATCGACGAGACGCCCTGCAAGACCGAGACGCGCGGCGAGGGCGCCGATGTCGAGGTGGTCACCAGCCGCTTCATGAACGACATTCCCGCGCCCCCGTTCTGGAAGATGGCGCTGCGCAGCAACGGCCTGGCCGACGATGTGCCCGTGGACCGCTGGCAGGTCTGCCGCTTCACCCCGCCCAGCCATGTGCTGATCGAGGTCGGCGTGGCCCACGCAGGCCACGGCGGCTACGACGCGCCCGACGAACACAAGGTCTACAGCATGGTGGTGGACTTCATCACGCCGGAGACCGAGGAGTCCATGTGGTACTTCTGGGGCATGGCGCGCCGCTTCAATCCGGGCGATGCCGAAGTCACCGACCGCATACGCGAGGGCCAGCACAAGATCTTCAGCGAAGACCTGCAGATGCTGGAGCTGCAGCAGCGCAACCTCAGTGCCCACCCCGACCGCAAGCTGCTCAAGCTCAACATCGATGCGGGCGGCGTGCAGTCGCGCAAGGTCATCGACAAATGGATTGCGCAGGAACAGCAGGCGGCGGCGGTGGCCGCAGCAGCGGCCCAGCCTGCCGCCGCGGTGGCCTGAGGCCGGCCATGGCCCGGCGCGCATCCAGGACCGGCGCCGGGGATGGGGTAATCTCGGCGGGCTTCAACCCCAGGGCCGCAAGGCCTGCCGCCACCGATGGTCCACTCCGCCTCCGATCCGCTTTCCATCGACCTCTACGACCAGCCGGGCCACC
The DNA here is from genome assembly GCF_043104845.1 of Delftia sp. WSY_7. Classification (NCBI taxonomy): domain Bacteria; kingdom Pseudomonadati; phylum Pseudomonadota; class Betaproteobacteria; order Burkholderiales; family Comamonadaceae; genus Delftia; species Delftia sp. WSY_7. The sequence goes on from NZ_JBICLB010000034.1 coordinate 682,989, forward strand.
TGATCCGGCGCGCGCAGCAGATCGCGGCGCAGCTGTTCCGCGACGTGCTGGGGCCGGACGTGACACCCGTGCAGTACGCCATCCTGCGCATGCTGCAGGAAAAACCGGGCATCGACCAGGTGACGCTGGCGCGGCTGGTGGCGCTGGACAACTCCACCACGGCCGACATCGCGGCGCGACTGGAGGCCAAGGGCTGGGTGCTGCGCGAGATTCTGCCCCGGCGCCAGCGGCGCCTGACGCTCACGGCCGAGGGCGAGGCCATGCTGGGCGGCTTCGTGCCGAATGTGCACGAACTGCACAACCGCATGCTGGCCGCGCTGGAGCCCGAGGAGCAGGCCGAGTTCAAGCGCCTGCTGCGCAAGTTCGTGCAGTTGCACGACGCACGCGACGCCCTCAACGCTTCCTCATCCGACTGACAGCGGCCCGGCCGCCTCCGCGTCCGAGACTGCGCGGCCCCGCCTGATCGGGGAAATCCCGGTATCTGGCGCCGATTTTCATTCAGTAAACTGAATCACATTCAGCATACGTAATGATGTGCTGAGAACACAAGAAGGCTTCCACAGAGCTTCAACCCAAGGAGACCCACGATGACTGCCTCTACCCCTGTCCCATGGCTGCAGCGGCCTTGCGCCGCCGCATCGTCCAATTGCCCTTTGCGGGAGCTGCGGCCATGAGCGCCGACCTGCGTGCAAGCGTCGACCAGCGGCCGATGACGCGCTTCCAGTGGTCGGTCATAGCCCTGTGCATGGTGCTCAACATGATCGACGGCTTCGACGTCCTGGTCATGGCGTTCACGGCCTCGGCCGTGTCGGCGCACTGGCAGCTCAGCGGAGCCCAGCTGGGCTTTCTGCTCAGCGCGGGCCTGTTCGGCATGGCGGGCGGATCGCTGCTGATCGCGCCCTGGGCCGACCGGCTGGGCCGCCGGCCGCTGATCCTGGCCTGCCTGGCCCTCTCGGGCGTGGGCATGCTGGGCTCGGCCTTCAGCCACAGCGCCATCCAGCTTGCGGCGCTGCGCGTGCTCACGGGCCTGGGCGTGGGCGGCATCCTGGCCTGCAGCAACGTGATTGCCAGCGAATACGCCTCGCAGCGCTGGCGCAGCCTGGCCGTCACCCTGCAGTCCACGGGCTATGCGCTGGGCGCCAGCATTGGCGGCTCCATCGCGGTGTGGCTGCTGGGGCGCCATGACTGGCGCGCCGTCTTCTTGTTCGGCGGCTGCGTGACGCTGGGCGTGCTGGTCCTGGCCTGGTGGCGCCTGCCAGAGTCCATGGACTTTTTGCTGGCGCGGCGCCCGGCCGGCGCGCTGCAGCGGCTCAACGCCCTGGTCGGGCGGCTGGGCCTGCCCGCATTGGCTGCGCTGCCGCCTGCCGCGCCATCGGCGGCGGAGCGCTCAAGGCGGGGCCCGCTGCAGCTGTTCGCGCCGGGCCTGCGCCGGCCCACGCTGCTGGTCTGGCTGTCGTTCTTCGCGGTGATGTTCGGCTTTTACTTCGTGATGAGCTGGACGCCCAAGCTGCTGGCCGCCTCGGGCCTCACGCCCGAGCAGGGCGTGACCGGCGGGGTGCTGCTGAGCCTGGGCGGCATCCTGGGCGCCACCTTGCTGGGCCTGCTGGCGGCGCGCTATCCCGTGCACCGCGCGCTGGCCGGCTTCATGCTGGCCACGGCCGTGCTGCTGTGCTTCATCGTGAGCAATCCGGGCTCGCTGCTGCTGTCGTATGCGCTGGCTTTTCTGATCGGCGTCTTCGTCAACGGCTGCGTGGCCGGGCTCTATGCCATCGCGCCCATGGTCTATGGCGGCGAGGTGCGTGTGACCGGCGTGGGCTGGGGCATAGGCATAGGGCGCATCGGCGCCATCGTCTCGCCCATGGTCGCGGGCTCGTTGCTGGACGCCGCGTGGTCGCCCAGCCAGCTCTATGTGGGCTATGGCCTGGCCTTCGTGTTTGCGGCCTGCATCGTGTCGCTGCACCGGCTGCAGGGGCCCGAAGCCGGCAGGCCCGCAGCCACGGGCCGCACGCTGTCGGCGCATTGAGCGCGACTTGCAGACAAGAAGGAGAACCCATGACCGAATGCACCACCATTGCACCTGCCTCCACGCCTGCCTTCCCGCTGGACCAGTGGTATGTCGCCGGCTTTGCCTGGGAGCTGCAGGACGCGCCACTGGCACGCACCCTGCTGGGCCGGCCCGTCGTGCTGTTTCGCACGCCCGATGGCAGCGTGGCCGCGCTGGAGGACCGCTGCTGCCACCGCGAGCTGCCGCTGTCCTGCGGCACGGTGGAGGCGCGCGGCCTGCGCTGCGGCTACCACGGCCTGCTGTTCGACCGCGCCGGCCAGTGCCTGGAGATTCCGGGCCAGCAGCGCATACCGCCCAAGGCCTGCGTCAAGTCCTTCGACCTGCGCGAGCGTGACCAGATCCTCTGGATCTGGATGGGCGCCACGCCCGATTCCGTGCCCGCGCAGGAGCCGCCCGCCTATCCCGTGCACGGCGATGCGCGCTACCGCTTCGGCGGCGATGTCTACCACTACGACGCGCCCTACCAGCTCATCCACGACAACCTGCTGGACCTCAGCCACCTGGGCTATGTGCACCTCAAGACCATTGGCGGCAATGCCGGCATCCACATGAATGCGGAGCTGCAGGTCCGCCAGGACGGGGACAGCGTCACCGTGCTGCGCTGGATGCCCGACTCCGACCCGCCGCCCACCTATGCGGCGGCCTGGCCGTTCGCGGGCCGCATCGACCGCTGGCAGGAAGTGGAGTTCCACCCCTCGCACGTGTGCATCTGGACCGGCGCCATGGACACAGGCAGCGGCCGGCTCGACGATCCGCAGCGCGAGGGCTTTCACATGCGGGGATTTCACGGCGTGACGCCGGAGACCGAGCATTCGGCCCACTACTTCTGGACCATTGCCACCAACCCGCATCCCGACATGCAGGACACCACGCGCCTGGTGATCGACCAGACGGCCGCCACCTTCGAGGAGGACAAGGTCGTCATCGAGGCCCAGTTCCGCAACCAGCAGCGCTTTGGCGCGCGCCCCGTCATCGACATCCACGTGGACGCCGGCCCCAACCGCGCGCGCCGCGTGATCAGCCGGCTGCGCGAGGCCAGCGCCCGGGCGCTGGCGGCGGCCTGATTTTTCCGAACCCATCCCTTTCCGCGATTTCTTCCCATGCAAGCCAACCCCATCCTCCAGGTGCGCGTCGCGCGCAAATGCGCCGAGGCGCAGGACATCTGCAGCCTTGAACTCGTGCCGCTGGACGGCCAGAGCCTGCCCGCCTTCACGGCCGGCTCGCACATCGACCTGCACCTGCCGGGCGGCCTGGTGCGCCAGTACTCGCTGTGCAACGACCCGCAGGACACGGGCCGCTACGTGGTCGGCGTGCTGCGCGAGGCCGCCTCGCGCGGCGGCTCGGCCGCCGTGCACGAACAGGTGCAGGAAGGCCAGCAGATCGCCATCGGCGCGCCGCGCAACCACTTCGCGCTGCATGCGGGTGGCCCTGCGCGGCACCTGCTGCTGGCCGGCGGCATAGGCATCACGCCCGTGCTGGCCATGGCGCGCCAGCTGGCGCGCGAGGGTGCCGACTTCGAATTGCACTACTGCGCGCGTTCGCGCGAGCGCATGGCCTTCACGGCCCTGCTGCAGTCCATGCCCTGGGCCGACCGCGTGCACCTGCATGTGGATGGCGAGGGTGCGCTCGACATGGCGCAGCTCCTCGGCGCCCCGCAGGCGGGCCTGCACCTGTATGTCTGCGGCCCACGCGGCTTCATGGACGCGGCCCTGGGCCATGCCCGCGCGTCGGGCTGGAGCGAGGACCGCCTGCACTACGAATTCTTTGCAGGCGAGGCCGTGCAGCGCGAGGGCGATGCCGGGTTCGAGATCGAGATCGCCAGCACCGGCCAGGTGGTGCGCGTGGCGCCCGAGCAGACCGTGGTCCAGGCGCTGGCCGGCATCGGCGTGGAGGTGCAGACTTCGTGCGAGCAGGGCGTGTGCGGCACCTGCCTCACGCGTGTGCTCTCGGGCGAGCCCGAGCACCGCGACATGTACCTGACCGAGGACGAGCAGGCCGCCTGCGACCAGTTTCTGCCCTGCTGCTCGCGCGCGAAATCCGCCCGGCTGGTGCTGGACCTGTAGCGCTGGACCCGGCCGGCCGGCGCACAATGAGGTTTTCCCCCAAGGCCCGCCCTGTGGCGGCGGGCGCCGCCTTCCTGCCATGCAACCTGCCCTGCTCGTCCTCAACTTCAATACCGAGGCCCATCTGCGCCAGATGGCCCAGGCCTTTCCCTCCTTCGACCTGCTCTACGCGCCCGACGCCGCCCAGTGCGAGGCCGCCATCGCCGAGCACGGCACGCGCATACAGGCCGTGCTGACCATAGGCTCCATCGGCCTGTCGGCCGCGCAGATGCAGCGCATGCCCGCCCTCAGGCTGGTCTGCGCGCTGGGCGCGGGCTACGAGAACATCGATGTCGCCCATGCGCAGGCCCACGGCATTGCCGTGGGCAATGGCGCAGGCACCAATGACGACTGCGTGGCCGACCATGCCATGGGCCTGCTGATCGCCTCCGTGCGCGGCCTGGTGCGCCTGGACCGCGCCACGCGCGACGGCGTCTGGCGCACCGCCATGCCGCTGCCGCCCAATGTCTCGCACAAGCGCCTGGGCATCCTGGGCATGGGCGCCATCGGCGCCAAGATCGCCCAGCGCGCGCTGGGCTTCGAGATGGAAATCGGCTACCACAACCGCAGCCCCCGCAGCGGGCTACCCCACCGCTACTTCGGCGACCTGCTGTCCCTGGCGCAATGGGCCGATGTGCTGCTGGTCGCCACGCCGGGCGGCCCGGGTACGCGCCATCTCGTCAACGCCCAGGTGCTGGACGCACTGGGCCCGCAGGGCCACCTGGTCAATATCGCGCGCGGCAGCGTGGTCGATACCGCCGCCCTGGCCGCCGCCGTGCGCGAAGGCCGCCTTGCCGGCGCGGGCCTGGATGTCTACGAAAGCGAACCCGCGCCCCCGGCCGAACTGCTGGACCTGGACGCCGTGGTGCTCACGCCCCATGTGGGTGGCTGGTCGCCCGAAGCCGTGCAGGCCTCGGTGGACCGCTTCATCGCCAACATGCGCTGCCACCTGGAAGGCCGCCCGCTGGTCTCGCCGGTCACGGCCTGAGGCTGGATTCAGCCCTGTGCCATCCCGGCAACTGCTGCCAGGTGCAGCAGCCCCATGACCAGGCAGAGGGCCGAGGACACATGCCAGAAGCGGTCGCTGTTGTCCGGAAAGCGTGGTTTCAACCACGGATAGGCCACGGCCCGCGCCACCAGCACCAGGCCGGCCCCGGCCAGCACCGGGCGCATGAAGGGCAGGGGTCCCAGCAGGCCCGCGCCTGCCAGCGCATACCCTGCCAGCAGCGACAGCACCACGCCGATGGCCGCCGACACCAGCGGCGGATACCAGTGCCCTGCCTCGGCCATGCGCGCCATGCGCTCGCCGGCACCCATGAGCCGCAGCCCACGTCCCCCCCAAACGATGCAGGCGAAGTGGGCCAGCGCGGCCGCCGTGTCGAACAGGGCGGCGGCCAGGGCCAGCAGTTGCACGCCCTTCACGGCAGGGATTCCCACGCGCCGGTGTGCTGATGCTTCTTCATGGTGTATTCCTTGGGATTTGCTGCAATGGCCGGCCACTGTAGTGCTTAAACTCCGGGCAGAAAACTCGCCTTGTGCTCAGGTTTTGCCGCATGCCCTCCCATACCTCCGCTAGCACTGAATCCCAGAGAAGAAGACAGCCCGTACAGGCCCGTGCGCAGCGCACGCTGGAGGCCATTGTTCAGGCAGCAGCTCAGATTCTGGTCAAGGAGGGCGAAGCCGCGCTCACCACCAATCGCATTGCCGAGCGCGCAGGCGTCTCCATCGGCACGCTCTACCAGTACTTCCCCGACAAGCAGGCCGTCTTGCGCGCCATGGTCGATGGCCAGCGCCGTGCGGCCGTCGCGGCCATCGAGGCCTGGCTGGAGCAGGCGTCGGAACGGCGCCTGCCGCGCGAGGCCGTGGCGCGCGGCGTGGTCGCCTGCATCGTCGAGGGCTTTGCGGGCCGCACGCCTGCGCGGCGCAAGCTGGCGCGCTTTGCCTGGCGCCAGGATGGTGACGAGCGCATTGCCCTGTCCATGCGCGAGACCGCAGAGCGCATGGCCGCCCACCTGCAGCGCTGGGGCGGCCCCTCGCTGTCCTATGCGCGCCTTTACGTGGCCACGCGGGCCGTGCTGGGCACGGTGCGCTTTGCCTCGCTGGAGGCTTCGCCGCTGATCGCCTCGGGCGCACTGGAGGAGCTGCTGTGCGAGATGGGGGCAGATATGTTGCTGGGTGGCGCGACGGACGCGGGAGCCGCTGCCCGTGCCCCTGCCCCATAGGCAGCAGGGGCTGTGCCTGTGCCATTTCGCTGGACCGGCTTCGCAGCAAGGCATGCCTTGATGGGCGGGCTGAAGTCCTGGTCGTCCTTGCGAAGCAGGATGGCGAAAAAAAGGCCCCGCAGAGCGGGGCCTTTTGCTTCTACCGGAGTGTGCGATCAACCGATAGCATTCTAACGAGTTCGCGCGGCAATGGCTTTCTCCGCCACATCCACCAGGTCGGCGCCGACCTGCTGCTTCCACTTGTCGTAGACGGGGCGCGTGGCCTTGACGAAGGCTTCGCGCTCGGCCGGCGTGAGCTGGGTCACGGTCACGCCGTTGGCGGCCAGGTCCTTGAGCAGGGGCTTGTCGGCCTCGATCATGCCCTTGCGCGCGATCACGACCTGCTCCTTGGCGGCGTCCACGGCGGCCTGGCGCACGATGTCCTGGTCTTCCTTGGTCCAGGTGGCCCAGATGTCCTTGTTGACCACGAAGATCAGCGGATCGTTGATGTAGCCCCATAGCGTCAGATGCTTCTGGCCCACGGACTGCAGCTTGGCGGCCATGTAGACCGACACGGGGTTTTCCTGGCCGTCCACGGCGCCGCTGGCCATGGCGGGCTGGGCATCGGCCCAGCTCATCTGCGTGGGGTTGGCGCCCAGCGCGGTGAAGGTGTCCAGGAACAGCGGCGAGCCCACGACGCGGATCTTCAGGCCCTTGAGGTCGGCAGGGGTCTTGATGGCGTGCTTGGAGTTGCTGATCTCGCGGTAGCCGTTCTCGCCCCAGGCCAGCGGCACCACGCCGGCCTTGTCCAGGCGCTGGAACAGGCGCTTGCCGGGCTCGCCATGCGTGAGCGCGTCGGCGGCCGCGTAGTCGGGCATCAGGAAGGGCAGGGCGAACAGGTTCAGCTCCTTGATCTGGGGCGACCAGTTCAGCGTGGAGCCCACGGCCATGTCGATCACGCCCTGGCGCAGCGCGCTGAATTCGCGCGTCTGGTCGCCCTGGATCAGGGAGACGCCTGGGTAGAGCTTGATGTTGATGCGGCCGTTGGTGCGCTCGCGCACCTTGTTGGCCCAGATCTCGCCGCCCTTGCCCCAGGGAAAGGCCGTGCCCAGCACCAGCGACATGCGGTACTCGCTCTTGTACTTGGCCGGAGTCTGCGCCACTGCGGGAGCGGACGAAAGGGCCAGGGCCGCCGCTGCGGCCAGGCCGCTGGCGAGGAAAGTGCGAAGTTTCATTGCGAAGGTCTCCTTGTTGAATTTTTGGGAAATCAGTAGCCCAGGCGTGCTGGGAGCCAGAGAGCCAGCTGCGGGAAGGCGATCACGGCGATCATCACCAGGAACATGGCCAGCAGCATGGGGCCGACCCAGCGCACGGTGGACTCCATGCGCACGCCCGCGATGCGGCAGGACACCATCAGGTTCACGGCCAGCGGCGGCGTGAACTGGCCCAGCGCCACCTTGAGCGTGAGGATGACGCCGAACCACACCGGGTCCCAGTGGTAGTGCTGCATGATCGGCAGCAGCAGCGGCACGAAGATCAGGAAGATGGAGATGCCGTCCAGGAACATGCCCACGGTGATCAGCAGCAGGATCAGCAGCGCCATCACGCCGTACTCGCCCAGGCCCGATTCCACGATGGCCTTGGCCACCGGATCGATCACGCCCAGCGTGGACAGCGAGAACGCGAAGATGCCGGCCAGCGACACCACCAGCAGGATCACGGCCGACAGCTCGCCGGCCTCGCGCAGGATGGGATACAGGTCGCGCAGCGTGATGGTGCGGTGGATCACCATGCCCACGAACAGGCCGTAGAACACGGCCACCACGGCGGCCTCGGTAGGGGTGAACCAGCCGGCGCGCATGCCGCCCAGGATCAGCACCGGGGCGGCCAGGCCCCAGGAGGCCTCGCGCAGGCTGCGCCAGAACGGCGGGCGCGGCATGGACGATTCCAGCGCACCCATCCTGTGCCTGCGCGACATCCACACGGCCGGAACGATCAGCGCCACGCCGGCCAGGATGCCGGGGATCATGCCGGCCGCAAACAGCGCCGGCACCGAGGCGCCGGGCACCAGCACCGAGTAGATGATGAAGGCCACGGACGGCGGGATCAGGATGTCGGTGGCCGCGGCCGCGCCCACCACGCTGGCCGAGAAGCTGCCGGGATAGCCGGCGCGGCTCATGGCCGCGATCATCACGCCGCCCACGGCAGCGGCATTGGCCGGGCCCGAGCCCGAGATGCCGCCCAGGAACATGGCCACGGCAATCGCCACCAGGGGCAGCATGCCGGGGCCACGGCCCACGATGGCCACGGCGAAGTTCACCAGGCGCAGCGCCACGCCCGAGCGGTCGAAGATCGAGCCCACGAGCACGAACATCGGAATCGCCAGCAGCGGGTACTTGCCCAGGCCGGCATAGAAGTTCTGCGGCACGGCCAGCAGGCCGAACCACTGCGTGTCGGGGCTGGCCAGCGCGATGGCGGCCGCACCTGCCAGGCCCAGGGCCGCGCCGATGGGCACGCCCAGGAGCATCAGGCCCAGGAAGGCGATGAAGAGCAGGGTCGCGATCATGGCGCCTTCTCCTCGTCCACGAAGGCGCCGGGGCGCCCCTGGCGCAGGAACAGTTGCAGCGCGCGCAGCGTGATCAGCGCCGAGCAGATGGGCAGCCACATCGAATACCACCACTGCGGCACGCCGATGCCGGGCGAGGTTTCCTCGAAACGGTAGTCGTCCCAGACCACGCGCACGCTCAGTGCGGCGATCACCGCGAACAGCAGGGCCACCATCAGCGTGCCGAAGCGCGCCAGGCGCTTCCTGCGCAGGGCGCTGCCGCCTTCGGCGAAGTATTCGATGCGGATGTGGGCGTTGCGCGCCACGGCCGCCGAGCCCGCGACCATGGCCAGCAGGATCATCAGGAAGACCGAGATTTCCTCGGTCCACGCGAAGGACGAGGAGGTGAAGTAGCGCACCAGCACATTGGCGAAGGTGATCAGGGCCAGCAGGGCCATGATCACCACGGTGAGCCAGTCCTCGATGCGCAGCGAACGCGGCTCGTCCGGCTGGGAAGGCGTCTCAGCGGCGCCGTTTTCGGTGGGAGGGGATGACATGGACGCGGGGAGTCAGAAAATTACACATGGCGGGGCAGATGCAGTCACTGAGCTTCCTCGGCGTCGTGTGCCGGGGGCCGTGAGGAAAAAATGTCACATTGGGTAAATGCGGCGCAGCGCCATTATGTGCGCATACGAGCGCCGCATCAGATGGCGGTTTCCTCAGTGTGGCGGCCCATGCGGGACGTTGATACGGGCATGCCCCGGCGTGGAGGCTCCGAGGAAGGGCCGCCCCGCACCGAGGGTGCCGTCCCCCTCCCGGAGAGAGAGGGGGAAGCGGCGTAGCCGCTCAGGGGGTGCCTTCCATCACAGCGGATAATGGCGGGCATGGAAACCAAATGGCTAGAAGATTTCGTCAGCCTGGCTGAAACACGCAGTTTCAGCCGCTCCGCCCAACTGCGGCATGTGACGCAACCTGCGTTCTCGCGCCGCATCCAGGCACTGGAGGCCTGGGCCGGCACCGACCTTGTGGACCGCAGCTCCTACCCGACCCGGCTCACGCCGGCCGGCAAGACCATGTATGACCAGGCGCTGGAGATGCTGCAGTCGCTGCAGAGCACGCGCACCATGCTGCGGGCCCATGTCAGCGCGGGCAAGGGCATGGTGGGGTTTGCCGTGCCGCACACGCTGGCCTTCACCTTCTTCCCGAACTGGGTCTCCAGCGTGCAGGCCAAGTTCGGGCCGTTCCGCAGCCGGCTGTTCGCGCTCAACGTGCACGACGCCGTGATGCGCCTGGTCGAGGGCGGCTGCGACCTGCTGATCGCCTACTTCCATCCGTCCCAGCCCTTCCAGCTTGACCCGGCGCGCTACGAGATGGTCAGCCTGGGCCATGAGGTGCTCGCCCCCTACGCCAGGCCCGACGCCGACGGCCTGCCGCTGCACCAGCTGCCGGGCCGCCAGGGCCAGCCGCTGCCCTACCTGGGCTATGCGCCGGGCGCCTACCTGGGCCGCGTGACGGAACTCATCCTCAAGGAAGCGGCCGAGGCCGTGCACTTGGAGCGCGTCTACGAGACCGACATGGCCGAAGGCCTCAAGGCCATGGCGCTGGAAGGCCATGGCGTGGCCTTTTTGCCATTCAGCGCCGTGCGCAACGAGTTGGAGGCCGGCCGCCTGGTCAGCGCCGCACCTGCCGGTGACGACGGTTTCCGCATGGACATGGAAGTGCGTGCCTACCGCGAAAAACCCACCAGCAAGGATGCGCCCCAGGGCGTGGCCGGCGCGCTGTGGAACTTCCTGCTGGAGCAGGGCGAGACCATCGGCTGACACGCCAGGCGGCACACATGAAGACAAAGGGGCTCTCGAGCCCCTTTTTGCTGCACGCTGGTGCACGGCAAAGCCCGTCAAGAGACCGACTTGGTGCATGGGTTATGCCTAGGGTAAACACCTATTATGCATGGCATGCATAAGGGTTTCTGCAAACGGCATTGGCTGTGCTGCCACGCCTGGCATTAGAGTGCGCGCACAGCAGCCACGCCGTGTGCAGGCCCCCAGGCGCGCTGGATCGGGCAAAAAACGCGTGCCATGGCACGGCAGTTGCTTACCTGAATCTGGCTGACGTGCTGGAAAGCCCTAGCACGTGTCGGTGCTCCAGCACCGTGCGTGATTGCACAATATGTGTCACATCGTTGATAGTTCGAGCCAGCCCACAAGGCGACTCGACCGTTCTCATCAAGACCGTTTTCGTTCTCATCTCAGGAGACCCGTATGAAGAAGCATTTGTTGGCCATCGCCGTGACCGCCCTGGCTGCAGGCAGCGCTTTTGCGCAGGCTGGCGACACCCTGGCCAAGATCAAGTCCTCCGGCGCCGTGACGCTGGGCGTGCGTGAATCCTCCGGCCTGGGCTACACGCTGGGCAATGGCAAGTACGTGGGCTTCCACACCGAGATGGGCGAGCGCGTGCTGGCCGACATCCAGAAGCAGCTGGGCCTGGCCAAGCTGGACATCAAGTACCAGCCCGTCACCTCGCAGAACCGCATCCCCCTGGTGACCAATGGCACCGTGGACATCGAGTGCGGCTCCACCACCAACAGCCAGGCCCGTCAAAAGGATGTGGCCTTCGCCGTGACCACCTATGTGGAAGAGGTGCGCATCGCCGTCAAGGGCAACTCCGGCATCACCGGCATCAAGGACCTGAACGGCAAGACCATCGTCACGACGACGGGCACCACCTCGGTGCAGACCCTGCGCAAGAACAAGCGCGCCGACGGCCTGACCTTCAAGGAAGTCATGGGCAAGGACCACGCCGACAGCTTCCTGATGCTGGAAACCGGCCGTGCCGACGCCTTCATCATGGACGGCTCCATCCTGGCCGCCAACATCTCCAAGTCCAAGGCACCTGCCGACTACAAGATCGTCGGCGAAACCCTGTCTGTCGAGCCCATCGCCTGCATGCTGCGCAAGGACGACCCCGCCTTCAAGAAGGCCGTGGACGACTCCATCAAGCGCCAGATCGCCGACGGCTCGCTGGCCAAGCTCTATGACAAGTGGTTCATGCAGCCGATTCCCCCGGCCAACGTGAAGGTCGGCCTGCCGCTGTCCGACGCCACCAAGGACGCATGGGCCAACCCCAACGACAAGCCCATGGAGTCGTACGAAGTCAAGTAAGCACCAGCTGAATGCCGCCCCTTCTGCCATGCGGTTGGAAGGGGCGTTTTTTGTTGCGGCGCCGTTTTTGCCGGTAGTGCATTTTTCAAGAATCTGAATAAAGAGGTGCTCCTATGAGTTGGGATTGGCAGGTGTTCTGCCAGGACACCATTACCCAAGAGGTCGGTCAAAGCTGCTTCGGCAAGAACGGCGACATCACCTACCTCGACTGGATGCTGTCGGCCTGGGGCTGGACCATTTCCGTGTCGCTGCTGTCGCTGTTGATCGCATTGATCGTCGGCTCGCTGATCGGCACGCTGCGCACGCTGCCCGACCGGCCGTGGATCGTGCGGCTGGGCAATGCCTGGGTCGAACTGTTCCGCAATATTCCGCTGCTGGTCCACATCTTCATGTGGTACCACGTGGTGCCGTCCATCTTCCCCGCGCTGAAGTCCCTGCCGGGCTTCGTGCTCGTGGTGCTGGCGCTGGGCTTCTTCACCTCGGCCCGTATCGCCGAGCAGGTGCGTTCCGGCATCCAGGCGCTGCCTCGCGGCCAGCGGTACGCGGGCATGGCGCTGGGTTTCACCACGTTCCAGTACTACCGCTACGTGCTGCTGCCCATGGCGTTTCGCATCATCATTCCGCCGCTGACCAGCGAGACCATGAACGTGTTCAAGAACTCGTCCGTGGCGTTTGCCGTGTCCGTGGCCGAACTGACCATGTTCGCCATGCAGGCGCAGGAAGAGACTTCGCGCGGCATCGAGATCTACCTGGCCGTCACCGGCCTGTACGTGGTCTCCGCCTTTGCCATCAACCGCATCATGGCCTTCATCGAGAAGCGCTCGCGCGTCCCGGGCCTGATCGCTGCCAGCGGCGGAGGACACTGACATGAACCTGCAAATCGACTGGTCGTTCTTCACCTGGGACCTGTTCAGCAACTTCGTGCTGAAGGGCCTGTACTTCAGCCTGACGCTGACCGTCATCGCCACCATTGGCGGTGTGCTCTTCGGCACGCTGCTGGCGCTGATGCGCCTGTCCGGCAAGAAATGGCTCGATGTGCCCGCCACGCTCTACGTCAACGGCATGCGCTCCGTGCCGCTGGTGATGGTGATCCTGTGGTTCTTTCTGCTGATGCCGCTGATCATCGGTCGGCCCATCGGCGCCGAGGTCTCGGCCATCATCACCTTCATCGCCTTCGAGGCGGCCTACTTCAGCGAGATCATGCGCGCGGGCATCCAGTCCATCCCGCGCGGCCAGGTCTTCGCGGGCCAGGCCATGGGCATGACCTATGGGCAGAACATGCGCCTCGTGGTGCTGCCCCAGGCCTTCCGCAACATGCTGCCCGTGCTGCTGACGCAGACCATCATCCTGTTCCAGGACACCTCGCTGGTCTATGCCATCGGTGCCTACGACATGCTCAAGGGCTTCGAAGTGGCCGGCAAGAACTACGGCCGTCCCATCGAATCCTATCTGGCCGCTGGCGTGACCTACTTCGTGCTGTGCTATTCGCTGTCCTGGGCAGTGAAGCGCCTGCACAAAAAGATTGCCATCATTCGATGAGCCAGCACCCCATTGAGGAATTGCAATGATTGAACTCAAGAACGTTTCCAAGTGGTACGGCAGCTTTCAAGTGCTGACCGACTGCTCCACCAACATCCAGAAGGGTGAGGTCGTGGTGGTCTGCGGCCCGTCGGGCTCGGGCAAGTCCACGCTGATCAAGACCATCAACGCGCTGGAGCCCTTCCAGAAGGGCGAGATCTTCGTGGACGGCGTGGCCGTGCACGATCCCAAGACCAACCTGCCCAAGCTGCGCAGCCGCGTGGGCATGGTGTTCCAGCACTTCGAGCTGTTCCCGCACCTGTCGGTGACCGAGAACCTGACCATTGCCCAGGTCAAGGTGCTGGGCCGCAGCGCGGACGACGCCAGGAAGCGCGGCCTCAAGATGCTGGACCGCGTGGGCCTGACGGCGCACAAGGACAAGTTCCCGGGCCAGCTGTCGGGCGGCCAGCAGCAGCGCGTGGCCATTGCGCGCGCGCTGTCCATGGACCCCATCGTGATGCTGTTCGACGAACCCACCTCCGCGCTGGACCCCGAAATGGTCGGCGAAGTGCTGGACGTGATGATCGGCCTGGCCAACGAAGGCATGACCATGATGTGCGTGACCCACGAAATGGGCTTTGCGCGCAAGGTGGCCAGCCGCGTGATCTTCATGGACGTGGGCGGCAAGATCCTGGAGGACTGCTCCAAGGACGAATTCTTCGGCAACCCGGAAGCGCGCCAGCCCCGGACCAAGGAATTCCTCAACAAGATCCTGCAGCACTGAACCGGTGCGGCCCTTGCGGGCACGGCAATCAAGGGGGCGCTTCGGCGCCCCTTTTTTGTGGCCGCGGCGAGACGATGATGAGAATCGTTCTCGATACAATCGCCGGCTCAGCTGTTTGCACCGTGCTCCAGATCCCGCCCCCATTTCCCCGCCACCGGACAACTTCCACGTCCGCCGTGCCATGCCTGCCATGAAGCGCGACGACGCCCCGGGAGAGCCCGGTGGCCATTCCCGCAGTCTCTACACCCGCTGGCGCAAGCCGCTGCAGCGCATGCTGGCGCGGTACTTCAAGAGCCCGGCCGATATCGAGGATGCCTCCCAGGAAGTCTTCGTGCGCATGCTGTCGGCCGACAAGCGCCTGCCTGTGGACGAAGAGCGGCCCTATCTGCATCAGGTCGTGCGCAGCGTGGCGGCCTTCGCGCACCGCACGGCGCCGCAGCAGGCCGGTGTGCGGCTGGTGTCCGTGGAGGATTGCCGCGACGAGGTCGAGGCCCTGCCGGCCCGCGACGGAGCCGACCATGCGCTGGACGATGAGCGCCGCCAGCGCCTGGCCCGGCTGCGCGATGCCCTGAACGAGCTGCCCGAGCGCCAGCGCCAGGCCTTCGTGCTGCACCGCGTGCAGGAACTGACGCTGGAGCAGACGGCCGAGCGCATGGACATCACCGTGCGCATGGTCTCGCGCCACCTGAGCCGGGCACTGTCCTATTGCGAGATCCGCGTACGCTACGCCAGCGCCGAGCAAATGCGTGCCCTGCTGCGCGCAGACGAGCAGCGGCCGGGCGCCGCAGAGAACACACGATGAGCAACGAACTTCCCCCGGGCGTTTCGCCGCAGGAGCTGGTGGGGCTGCATGACAGGGCGGCCGACTGGTTCGTGCGCCGCCAGCAGCCGGACTGGACGGGCGCCGATGAGCGCGCGCTGGATGCGTGGCTGGGCGCCCACCCGCTGCACCGCGGCATCTTCGAAGGCATGTCGCGCCACTGGCATGGCGCGCCACAGCTCAGGGAATTGTTTCCCGATGAGTTCGGCGCAGCGGTGCCGCCCGCCGCGCCTGCCGTCTGCGCGGCACCAGCGGCCGCGCCGCCGCGCCAGCGCGTTCTTGCCCGCTGGCCCGGCCGCCCTGCGGCGGCCCTGTCCGTGCTGGCGGTGGTCTCGCTGCTGGCCTGGGGTGGCTGGTACCGCTGGGACCACACGCCAGGCTATACGCTGCAGGCCCGCACGGCGCCCGGGCAGACGCAGAGCATCGAGCTGCCCGATGGCTCGCGCGTGGCCCTCAACGTGGACAGCGAACTCCAGGTGCGCTACTACCCGCGCCGCCGCGAGGTGGTGCTGGATCGGGGCGAGGCCTTCTTCGAGGTCACGCCCGGCCCGGACAGGCCCTTCACCGTGGACTCCGGCGCCAGCCGCGTCCGGGTGGTGGGCACCGCGTTCAATGTGCGCGCCGGGCCGCCGCGGCTGGTGGTGAAGGTGCTGGAGGGCAAGGTGCAGCTGCGGCCCGAGCGTGACCGGGCTGGGGGCGATGTCCTGCTGCTGGCGGCAGGCGCGGGCGTGGCTGTGGACGGCGCCGGCCGGCACAGCACCGTGGTGGCCGATGCGGACAGCGTGGGCGACTGGCGCACGGGCCAGGTGCGCTTCAGCGGCACGCCGCTGGCGGAGGTGGCGCAGGAGCTGTCGCGCTATCTGGGTGCGCCCGTGGAGCTGGGCGACGAGTCGCTGGGCCGCCTGCGTGTCTCGGGCCTGCTGGCCACGGCCGCGCCCGAGCGCTTTGTGCGCGCGCTGCCGACCTTGATTGCGGTACGCGTGCAGCCGCGCAGCGGCGGAGGTTGGCTGATCGTGCGGGGATGAATCGAAGGTTGGGAAACAATTTGTTTCAAACTGACGGCCAACCCCAGGTTCCAGCTTTGCACCGGTTTTGGCTTCTATAGGGGCAGGGGCGTGGATTTTCCAGGCCCGCACGGCTGCCAGCCAAGGACCACCGAGGGCGCTCGTCCCTCACGCCCCAGCCAACGGCCGCAACACCTGACGCGCATGCGCGGGTGGGCTGGCATGACTTGTCCGGCGCGGTTCCTGGTCGCCCGCGACGGCTGCCTGCGGCCTGCCCGTCGCGTGCCCGTGCAACGGCACAGCAACGGAGTGGCAATGAGAGCGCAAGAAGCAGCAGGCAGGGAATTCGCAGGCAGGGGCACACATGCCCGACGCAGGAACATGAAGGAGCAGGGCGCCGGCCCGCAGGCCAGTCCGCGCCTGCTGGCGTGGCTGGTGGCCGGTGCCGTGGCCGGCATGGGCGCCGCGCCGTCCGCCCGTGCGCAACAGCTTCAGCAGCCGGCCGCCTCTTCACCGATGCCGTCATCCGGACAGCGGCTGGCCTTTGACCAGCCGGCCCAGCCGCTGATCAACGCGCTGCGCGCCTTTGGCCGCCAGACCCAGTTCCAGGTGCTGTACGACGAAGCCGTGCTGGGCGGCCGCCAGGCGCCGGCCCTCCGGGGCAGCTTCACGCCGCAGGAGGCCATGGACCGGCTGTTGGCCGGCACCGGCGTGACCGCGCACAGCACCGAGGAGGGCACGTTCACGCTGCGAAAGGCGCCTGCGCCTGAGCCTGCGCCGCAGGCGTCGGCGGGCACCACGCTGTCCACGGTCAACGTGACATCGCAGCGCATGGCCGCGCCGGGCAGCTACGTGGGCAGCGGCAGGAGCGCCAGCACCAAGCTGGACACGCCGCTGATCGAGACGCCGCGCTCCATCTCCATCGTCACCCAGGAACAGCTGCAGAACCAGGCGCCCAAGAGCATCGAGCAGGCCCTGTCGTACACGGCCGGCGTGTCCACCGAAGTCACGGGCGCGGACCTGCGCATGACGGGCGCCATCATCCGGGGTTTCAGCGATGGCAGCTCCTACTACAAGGACGGGCTGCGGCAGTTCTCGGCCGGCACCTATGGTTCGTGGAACGACGAGATCGACGAGCTGGACAGCATCGAGGTCATCAAGGGCCCGGCCTCCGTGCTCTTTGGCCAGGGGCGGCCGGGCGGCGTGATCAACGTGGTCTCCAAGAAACCCGAGGCCGACCATGTGAACAGCGTGGGCCTGTCCTATGGCCGCTACCAGCGCGCCCAGGCCACGGCCGATCTGGGCGGCGCGCTGGATGCCTCGGGCGACCTGCTGTACCGGCTCAACCTCAAGGCGCGTGACAGCGACGGACGCACCGTGGGCTCGCGCGATGACCGCATCTCCATCGCGCCCTCGCTGCGCTGGAACCTCTCCGGCCGCACCCACCTGACCGTGCTGGGCAGCTACTCGCGCGAGCGCGGCACGCCCAAGTCCTGGTGGCCCAGCCTGTTCACCTACCCGCAGATCAAGGACCTGCCCGCGCACCTGACCGCCGGCGACCCGTCCTTCGACCGCTTCGACCGCGACACGCGATCGCTGGGCTACGAGTTCTCGCACCAGACCGACAGCGGCTGGCAGCTCACGCAGAACCTGCGCTACTCCACCATCGACATCGATTACCGCCATATCTACGCCATGGACGTGCTGGCCGACGGCCGAAGCGTCTCGCGCGCCAGCCTGGCCCAGCGCACCAAGGGCCGCACGCTGGCGCTGGACACCCGCCTGCAAAAGGACCTGCGATGGGGCGGGCTGCAGCACCGGCTGGCCTTCGGCATGGACCATGTGAAGTACAGGGAGCGCGGCGGCCTGGGCTTTGGCTGGGATGTGCCCGACCTGGACATGCTCGACCCTGTCTATGGCCAGTCCATCGCCTATCCAGAGCTGGAGGACAGCCGCACGGACCTGCGCCAGACCGGCATCTACACCCTCAACCAGTTCAAGTGGGACCGCTGGGTGGCCAATCTCAGCCTGCGCCATGACCAGGCGCGCACCACGCAGAACAGCAGCACCCAGCCGCGCATGAGCGACAGCGCCACCACCGGCAGCGCGGGCCTGCTCTACCTGTTCGACAGCGGCTGGGCGCCCTATGCGAGCTATGCGACCTCCTTCGATCCGGTCACGGGCCTGCAGTACGACGGCAATCCGTTCGAGCCCCGGCGCGGCAAGCAGTACGAGGCGGGCGTGAAGTACCAGCCTCCGGGAAGCACCTCGCTGATCACGGCCTCGGTCTTCGACCTGCGCCAGACCAACGTCACCACGCTGGACCCCGACCACCCGCGCTTCAGCATCCAGACGGGCGAGGTGCGCTCCACGGGGCTGGAGCTGGAAGGCCGCTTCGCGCTCACGCGCGAGCTGAACGCGCTGGCCAGCTACACCTACCTGGACCCGCGCACCACGCAGAGCAACCGGCCCGCCGAAATCGGCCGCCAGACCATACAGACCACACGCCACATGGCCAGCCTGTGGCTGGACTACCGCCCGCGCGCGGTGCCGGGCCTGATGGTGGCCGGCGGCCTGCGCTACAAGGGTCGCTCTCCCTACAACGTGGCGGCGGACGGCACGCTGAACATCAACGACTCCGCCACGCTGGCCGACCTGGCGCTGGCCTACGAGACGCCGCAGTACCGCATCGTGCTGAACATCAACAACCTGTTCAACCGCAAGTACTTCGCAGGCATCTTCCGCGGCGTGGATCGCGAGGCCACGCTGAGCTTCAAGTACTACTGGTCTATGTAGAAGACCTGCGCGCGGGTGGCTTGCGCGCGGCGCGAGCCGGCCCGCGCGGCTCGGGCGTCCTGATCAGCTGGTGGTTGAACTCCCTCCACAGCGCGTCGCGCCGGGCCAGCGCCTCGGACACATCGGCATGGCGCAACTGGGCCACGGCCGAGACCAGGGCATTGCACAGGTAGAAGGCGGCCGTGTAGGAGTGAAAGGGCGAGGCATTGGCCGTGCGCACCTGCAGCCAGTGGTGGGCCACGGTGGCCAGGGGGGCCGTGGGGCTGTCGGTGATGGCCAGCACCCGGGCGCCGGCTTCCGAAAATCGCTGCGCCACCTCGTAGGTGCCGCGTGAATACTGGCTCACGCTGAAGGCCAGCAGCGTGTCGGTGGGGCCTACCCACAGCAGCTGGTCGGCCGGGGCGATGGCGCCTGCATCCAGCTGCTGCACGCCGGGGCGGCACATGTTCAGGTGCAGGGCCAGCCAGGCGGAGACCGGCGAGCTGTTGAGCTGGGCCAGCACGAACACCCGGCCCTCGTCCTGCGCGAGCTGCCGGGCCATGGCCTCGAAGGCCGCCATGTCCAGCCCCTCGCGCGTGGACTGGATGTTGTGCTGGTCGTGCAGCAGTGCATCGTCCACGCACTCGCTCAGGCTGCGCTGCGCGCCCAGCAGCACGGGCGCGCGCTGGGCAGCCGTCTGCAGCAGCGCCGTCACCTCGCCGCGCGCCTCGCGCTGGGCCTCGGCATAGCTGGCATAGCCGAGCTTGGCGAACAGGCGCACCACGGTCGAGGCGCTGGTGCCTGTGCGCGCTGCCAGGGCGGTGGCCGATTCCAGCAGCGCATGCGGATAGTCGCTGCCCAGGGTCTGGGCCAGCGTCTGCTCGCTGGCCGTCAGTTCCGCGCCCTGCTGCGCCAGGCGCTGCGGCAGCAGCAGCGCGGCTTTTTGCAATGGTGATTTCATGTTTTTCTTGTATATGCAACGTGTGTTGCAAAATAGGGGGTCGCGTGCAACACTGCATGCACTCTGGAGATTCCACCATGCACGATACCCTCGAACAAAGCCGCGTGCAGCAGCGCGCGAGACTGCTGGACTGGCTGGGCGGCCAGCAGCAGGCCATGCAAGATCTGTTGCACAGGATTGTCGATATCGACAGCGGCAGCCGCGATGAAGCCGGCATCCTGGCCGTGGCCCAGGCCCTGCGCGAGCGGCTGGAGACGGCCGGCGTGGCCGTGCGCTTCGAGGACGTTCCCGGCTACGGCGTGCTGCTGCATGCCGACGTGCCCGGGCCCGGCGAGGGCGCGCCCATCTATCTGATGGGCCACATGGACACGGTCTTTCCGGCCGGCACCGTGGCGCGCCGCCCCTTCCGCGTGGAAGAAGGCCGGGCCTACGGTCCCGGCGTGGCCGACATGAAGTCGGGCCTGGTGCTCAACGTCTTCGTGGCCGAGGCCTTTGCGCGCTGCGGCGGCCTGGGCGCGCCGCTCAAGCTGTTCTTCTCGTGCGACGAGGAGATCGGCTCGCCCGCCACGCGCCAGACCATCATGGATACGGTGCGCGGTGCGCGCGCCGTCTTCAACGCCGAGCCGGGCCGCGTCAGCGGCAACCTGGTGACCAGCCGCAAGGGATCGATGGCCGTGGAGTTCGAGGTGCAGGGCGTAGCCGCCCACGCCGGCATCAACCACGCGGCCGGCGCCAGCGCGCTGGAAGCCATGGCACGCAAGCTGCTGGCCCTGCATGCGCTGACCGATCCCGCCACGGGCACGACCACCAATGTGGGCGTGCTGCAGGGCGGCATCGTGCCGAACATGGTGGCGCCCCATGCCAAGGCCGAGCTCGATGTGCGCTACACGGCCCAGACCGATCCCGATGCGCTGATGGAGCGCATCCGCGCCATCGTGGAGGAAGAATCCGTGCCCCGCACCCAGGGCCGCGTCACCGCCGTGCGCCGCACCCTGCCCATGGCGCCCACGCCCGATGCGCTGCTGCAGCTGTACCGTCGCGGCGCGCAGTCGCTGGGCTTCGACGTGCAGGGCGAGTTCACGGGCGGCGCGGCCGACAGCGGCCTCACGGCCTCGGTGGGCGTGCCCACGCTGTGCGCCACCGGCCCCGTGGGCGGCCATCCCCATACCGAGCGCGAGTACTGCGAGCTGGCCACCTTCGTGCCGCGCGCCCAGGCCGTGGCCCTCGCCATCTTCGACCATCCTTGACTCCGCTGATACCCATGAAAAACCTGTCCGTGAATGCATCCTTCCCCACCCGCCGCAAGCTGCTGGGCGCAGGCCTTGGCCTGGCGGGCCTGTCCGCGCTGGCGCCGCTGGCCGCACGCGCCGATGACAAGTACCCCTCGCGCCCGATCACGCTGGTCGTGCCGTTTCCGCCCGGCGGCTCGGTGGACATCATGGGCCGCCAGTACGCCGAGCCCCTGTCGCGCATCCTGGGCGTGCCCATCGTGGTGGAGAACCGTCCCGGCGCGGGCGGCTCGGTCGCCACGCAGTACGTGTCGCGCGCCAAGCCGGACGGCTACACCCTGGTCGTGTCGTCGCAAAGCAGCCACCTGGCCAATCCGCTGACCCAGCCCAAGATCGGCTACGACCCCATCAAGGACTTCGAGAACATCGCCATCCTGGGCCGCCAGCCCAATGCGCTGATGGTGCACTCCAGCCTGCCCGTGAAGAACTTCCAGGAGTTCATCGAGTACGTGAAAAAGCGTCCCGGCCAGGTCAACTACGGCAGCGCCGGCATCGGCAGCATGGGCCAGCTCAACGTGGAAATGCTCAAGGCCGCCACGGGCATCTTCGCCACCCACATTCCCTACCGCGGCGGCTCGCCGCTGGTCACGGCGGCCATCGGCAACGAGGTGCAGTTCATCCTCGACAACCTGGTCTTCATGCTGCCCCATGTGCAGTCGGGCAAGGTGCGAGCCCTGGTCGTGGCCTCGGAGCAGCGCCTGCCCATGCTGCCCGACGTGCCCACCATGGCCGAGGTCGGCTATCCCCAGCTCAACATGAGTTCCTGGACCGGCATCGCGGCGCCTGCGGGCACGCCCGACGCCATCGTGCAGACGCTGCACAAGGCCGTGCGCCAGGCCGCCACCGCGCCTGCCATGGTGGCCAGCCTCAAGGAGCGCGGCGTGGTCGCGCCCGAGGAGATGAGCCCCGCCGCGTTCGAGAAGATGATGGCCGAGCGCCTGAAGCTCTTCGGCGAGGTGGTGCGCAAGGCCCATATCGTGGCCGAGTAAGCAGGGCACGCCCAGGGCGCCCCCAGGGCGCCCCGGATGGCCGGGCGCAGCCGACGTATTTCCATAAGGAGGAGACATGAGCATGACCCCTATCGCCCGCCAGGCTGCCAGCCACCCTTCCCGCCGCCGTGTGCTTGGCGCGGGGCTGGGCCTGGGTATGCTGGCGCCGCTTGCGGCGCTGGCCGCCGAAGGCAAGGCCACCGGCTACCCCTCGCGCCAGATCAGCTTCATCGTGCCGTTCCCTCCGGGCGGTTCGGTGGATGCCATGGCACGCCAGTACGCCGAGCCCATGGCACGCATCCTGGGCGTGCCCATCGTCGTGGAGAACCGGCCCGGCGCGGGCGGCTCGGTGGCCGCGCTGGCCGTGGCGCGCGCCAAGCCCGATGGCTACACCCTGGTCGTGTCCTCGCAGAGCAGCCACCTGGCCAATCCTCTGACCCAGCCCAAGGTGGGCTACGACCCCATCAAGGATTTCGAGAACATCGCCATCCTGGGCCGCCTGCCCAATGTGCTGGTCGTGCCCGCGAGCCTGCCCATCCGCAGCTTTGCGGAGTTCATCGCCTATGCCAAAAAGCACCCTGGCCAGCTCAACTACGGCAGCGGCGGCACGGGCAGCATGGGCCAGCTCAACATGGAGATGTTCAAGGCCGATGCGGGCCTGGACATCACCCATGTTCCCTACCGGGGCGGCACGCTGCTGGTCACCTCGGTGCTGGCGGGCGAGGTGCAGGTGTTCTTCGACAACCTCATCTCCATGCTGCCCCACATCCAGGCGGGCAAGGTGCGCGCCCTGGCCGTGGCCTCCGAGCAGCGCGTGGCACAAATTCCCGATGTGCCCACGCTGGCCGAGGTCGGCTACCCGCAGCTGAACATGAGCTCATGGACCGGCCTGGCCGCGCCGGCCGGCACGCCCGCGCCCGTGGTGCAGGCCCTCTTCAAGGCCGTGCGCCAGGCCGCCACGGCGCCGGCCATGGTGGCCAGCCTGCAGGACCGGGGCGTGACCCCGCCCGAGGAAATGAGCCCCGCGGCTTTCGAGGCCATGATGTCCGAGCGCCTCAAGCGCTTTGGCGAGGTGGTGCGCAGGACGGGCATCGTCGCCGAGTGAGCTGCTAGTCCAACTGCACACCCACCTCGCGCACCAGCCGCCCCCAGTCCGCCAGGTCCTGGCGCAGCGTGTCGGCGAATTGCGCAGGCGTGGTCCGGGGCAGATCGGTCAGGTTGAGCTCGCCCAGCTTTTTGGCCGTGGCCGGGTCCTGCAGCAACTGGTTGATGGCGGCGTTGAGCTTGTCCACGATGGGCTGCGGCGTTTTGGCGGGCGCGAAGACGCCGTACCAGGAATAGTTGTGGAACGGGTAGCCCGCCTCGGTCAGGCTGGGCAGGTCCGGCTGGCTGGGAATGCGCTTGTCGCCGCTGTGCGCAATGGCGCGCACGCGGCCCGCACGCACCAGCTCCACGGTGGAAGAGGTGTCCGCAAACGCCGCTTGCACCTGCCCGCCCAGCAGGCCCTGCACACAGGGGCTGCTGCCCTTGTAGGGCACATGCTGCATCTGCAGGCCTGCCTGCTTGAGCAGGAATTCCATGGTCAGGTGCCCGCCTGAGCCCTGGCCCCAGGAGCAGTAGCTGAGCTGGCCGGGCCGTGCGCTTGCATAGGCCACGAACTCCTTGAGCGAATGCACGGGCAGATCGCGCGAGACCAGCAGCAGATTGCCGGCGCGCCCTATCTGCGCAATGGGCGTGAAGTCCTTCACCGGGTCATAGGGCACCTTGCGGTAGAGGCTGGGGTTCACGGCCATGGACGCCGTGTAGGTGAACAGCAGCCGGTAGCCGTCCGGCGCACTGCGCGCGGCCTGCTCCACGCCGACCAGGCCGTTGGCGCCGGGCCGGTTGTCCACCACGAAGGGCTGCCTGAGCAGCCTGGTCAGGCCTTCGGCAAACACCCGCGCGATGGTGTCCGTGCCGCCGGCGGCGGCCGTAGGCACGATCAGCGTGACGGGGCGGGCGGGGTAGTTGCCGGCATCCTGCGCCGGCTGGGCGTGGCCCGTGCAGGCCATGGCCAGCAGCAGTGTCAGGGCCATGCCGTGCTTCTTCATCGTCTTCATGCACTTGTCTCCTTGTGTCGCCTTGTGTCGCCTTGCCTGTGTGCGGCCCCGTCAGCGCAGCCCCAGGCGCGCCTGCGTGCCCTGCTCGATCATGTCGGCTCCCACGCGGTAGAGGTTGCGCGAGACATAGCTGTCCACCTCGCGCGCACGCTCGCGCAGCCAGGCGGCCTTGAGGCTGCGGGCCTGGCCGATCTCGGGCGCGTCGCCGGTCGCCGTGGCCAGCACGTCGATCACATGCAGGGCCAGCTGCCACTGGCCCGCGTCGGCCAGCGCCTGGGCGCTGGCCACCAGGCCGGGCTTGTCGGTGATGGCATCGGCGATGGCGGCGCCTGCGGCCTCGGGCGGGGCCGGGTGCAGCGTGGTCGGGTTGCGGTCCCACCAGCCGTTTTCCGAGCGGTAGATGTCGCGCACGATGTAGCTGGGGTCGCCATAGGTGGGCTTCATCCACTCCACGCCGAACAGTTCCTGCGGATAGTCCATGGCCGCGAGCACCTGCTGCTCGTTCAGACCCTCGTTCATCAGGCGCACGACTTCGGCGCGCAGCCAGCGCAGCGCCTGTGCGGTGTGCAGCAGCACCTGCTGCACGGCCTGCTCGCCCTCGATCACGGGACCGAACTCGCGCACGGCCTTGAGCGGGCGCAGCGCGGCCATGGCCTGCAGCGTGTCGGCCCAGCGCACGGTGTCGCGCAGCGTGCGAAAGGGCGTGCCGATGTTGGGGATGGAGTCCAGCAGCGCCGCGCCGCCGTACAGCACGCGCTGGCCGGGGCTCCACAGCGCGATGGCGTCGTCGGTCTCGGACGGCGCCCAGAACAGCTCGATGCGGCTGTCTCCGCTGCCTATCTCCAGCCGCGTGTCGAAGGTTTCGGTGGGCTCGTGCATGTCCAGCCGGTGCTCGAAAAAGCCCGCGCTGCGGTTGAACTGGATCTCGGCCATGCGGTGCTGCAGCGCCCGGGTCTCGCGGTAGCGCGCCTGGCGGCGCGGCAGGTTGCGGTGCGCGATCAGGCGCGGCACGGGCTCTCCGCGCGCGGCCGCATGCTCCAGCCAGGCGGGCACGCCCGCGTTGTAGCCGATGTGGCCGTGGCTGTAGCACAGCGCATGCACGGGCGCGTCGCTGAGCTGGCGCAGGCTGGCGATCATGTCCTGGCTGACCTTGCCGCCGGGGCCGGCGTCGATCACCACCAGGCCCGCGTCGGTCTCGGCCACGAAGGACTGGCCCTGGCCGCGCATTATGTGCAGGCCCGGCGCCACGGTTTCGCTGCCGGTGCCCACCAGCAAGAAGGGCTTGTCGTCGTCTCTGGCGTTCATGGGGTCTCCGGGTCTGGTTCGATGGGGGGCAGGGCGTAGCGGCCGTCCAGCAGTTCGGGCCGTGGCATGTAGGCGCGCAGGCACAGGTAAAAGCCTTCGCGCGGCGCGGGCAGCCAGTTGGCGCGGTGGTCTTCGCTGGCCGGCGGCGCGTGGCTGATGTGGATAGTCAACCCGCCATCGCCATCGCCATCGCCATCAGCGTCGGGGCGCAGGCCCGGCGTGCGGTCGCCGATGGCATAGCGGTCGATGGGGTTGTCCACCAGCATGCAGTCGTGGGCGCCGTAGAGGGTCAGGGACCAGAAGGCCTGCACGGGCGGCAGCGCGCCTGGGGCAAAGCGCAGCCGGTAGCGGCGGCTGCCGTGCAGGGGCTGGCCCTGGGCGTCATGCCAGGCCAGCGGGTAGATGGCCTCGCGGCTTTCCAGCATGCCGATGTACTTGAGTGCAATTTCGGCGCGGGCCTGGAAGTCGTCGCCAAAACTGCCTTCGACCAGGGCGGGGAGTTCCCAGCCCGAGTCCAGGCGCCGGCCCGTGCTGGCCGCGCGCAGCCGGGGCAGCACGCTGTCCAGGGCGCGCTGCAGTGCGGCTTGCTGTTGCGCATCGGGTGCGCCCAGCCCGGCGCCCAGGCCCACGGCCGCAAAGCGCGCGACCCGTGCGGCATGCCCCGCTGGCGGCGGGTTGTCGCGCAAGGCGGCATTCACCTGGGCTGCATAGTGCTCGGCATTTGGCGGGGCCTGGGGATCGCAGTCCGGGTCGAAGGCGCGGGCCTGCGAGGGCGTGCCCGCCTGCCAGTCGGCCAGCGGGCGCACCGCAAAGCCGTCCTGCAGCGCGTGCACGGCGGGCAGGTCGTGCTCGCCATCGACCAGGATGCGGCCTATCACCCACAGCCAGGGCGTGGGCGCGGCAATGTGTGCGCCGGGCGCATCGAACGGTGGCGGCGGCTCCCCCTGCCAGCCCGGCGGCGTGACCAGGAAGGAGCGCGCTGCCGTGCCCGTCAGGCGCTGGCCCAGGTGGGCGAAGGGGTTGGTGAAGAAGTCCAGCAGGCCCAGCACGTAGTAGCGGCCCGCCGTGTCGGGCACGTCGATCACCAGTGGCCCGGCGCCCAGGTCCAGCCAGGCGTTGGTGTAGAGCGTGTCGTTGTTGGGCGTGACCACGCGGCTGGTGCCGGCGCGCAGCAGCTGGCGCGCATGCACGAACTGGTTGCACCAGCGCAGCGGTGCGGGCGCGGCCTCGCCCGCCGCATTGCGCCGGGGCGAGGTGGCCGCGCGCATGCGGCGCATCTCGTACAGCGGGCAGGTGTGGATGACGGCCTCCTCGGCCAGTGCGGTCAGGTCCATGGCGTGTCTCATGCGGCCACGGGCTGCAGGGGCGGAACAGGCCATTGGTGCGCGCCTGCCTGCGGGTGGTACATGCGCAGGATGAGGTAGAAGCGCCCGTGCGGCGTGGGCAGCCAGTTGGCGGCGCCCTGTGCCGGCCGGGCATGGCCCAGGTCGATCTGCAGGCTGCCGTCGGCCTCGTGCAGCAAGCCCGGCGTGCGGTCCCCTATGGAGTGGCGGCCGATCTCGTTGCCGTAGAGAAAGCGGTCGGCGTCGTACAGGGTGACCGACCAGAAGGCATCGGCCGGTGGCATGTCGGCGGCATTGAAGCGCAGCACATAGCGCTGGCTGCCGTCCAGCGGCTGCAGGCCTGCGTCGTGGTGGGCGGCCGCGTAGATGGCCTCGCTGGTGGCCAGCGCGCCCAGGCCCAGGTAGGCGGTGCGTGCGCGGCCCAGGTACTCGCTGCCGTAGCGGCCGGTGGACGGCGTCATGGTCCAGGGCCGGGGGCGGCGGTTGCGCCCCATGGCGGCCACGGTGCGCACGCCGTCGGCAAAGCCCTCGGTCAGGCCTTCGCGCACGGGCTCCTCCAGCTGCTCCCACGCCATGTGGGCGCTGGCCACCAGGCCGGCCTGGCCGAACCAGGCCAGCAGTCCCTGGTCCTCCTTGCGGCCAGGCGCCTCGGCCAGCGCATGGCAGAGGTTGGCAAAAAAGCGCGGCGCAACCTCGGCCGCAGGCTCCTGGTTCTCGAAGGCGGCCGCCATGGCGTCCACGGGCGGGCCGACCCAGTTCGCGACGGCGGCCGGGCGGCCTCCTTTCGGCACGCCCGGCGCGGGCTCCAGCCGGATGTCGGCCTGCAGTGCGCGGGCTGCAGGCCAGTCGGGCGCATCGCCCACCACGGTGCGGCCGATCAGCCAGACCAGGTTGCTGGGGCAGTGCACCAGACGGTGGCCGGCCAGTTGCTCCGGCACCTGGCCGCCCGGCCCGACCAGGACCACGGTCTCGCCTTCGGGCGCGCAGTTGCGCGGTCCCAGGTTCTCGAAATTCTCGGTATAGGCGTCGTACAGGGCCAGCACGAAATAGCGGCCCGGATGTGCGGCGCTGGAGGGCACGGTCAGCAGGCGCGGGCCGTCGGCCAGGTGGATCCAGGCCAGCGAGTACAGCAGGTCGTTGGCGGGCGTGACCACGTCGCGGTCCTCATGGGTGGAGGGGCGCTGGCTGTGGTGCAGCGTGTCGAAGTCGCCGCGCATGTCCAGGCCCAGGCCCACACTCAGACCGGTAGCGCGCGCGGCGCCGGCATCGGTCTGCAGGCGGCAGGTGCGGTAGGTCTCTATCAGCGGATAGCCGTAGACAAAGGCGGCCAGGCCGATGGAGCGCGCCAGGGCGCGGCGGACTTCGGGCAGGGAGGGAGGGGTCGGGTTCATGTCCATTGTTTTCTTCAGGGGATGAGGGGGTCAGTCGAGGGTCACGCCCGTGGAGCGCGCCAGGTCCAGCGCCACGGGCAAAAAGGCGGCGTAGGCGGCGCTGGCCTCGGCCGGGCTGTTGCCCTGGGCCTCCAGGCCCAGCGCCTCGACACGCTGGCGCACCTGGGGCTCGCGCATCACGGCGGCGACCTCGCGGCCCAGGCGTTCGACGATGGCGTCGGGCGTGCGCGCGGGCGCCATCAGCGAGATCGATCCCGTGATGGCATACACGGGCTCGCGGTAGCCCTGCTCGGCAAAGGTGGGCACATCGGGCAGGGCCTTGCTGCGGCGCGGTCCGGCCACGGCCAGGGCGCGCAGCTTGCCGGCGTCGATGAAGGGCTTGAGCGTGGCGGCCGAGCCCAGCGTCATCTGGATCACGCCGCTGATCAGGTCGATGGACATGGGCCCCTCGCCCTTGTAGGCCACGTGCAGCGACTGCAGGCCGTAGGCCTTGTCCATGAAGACCTGGACCTGGTGCGGCTGCGTGCCCGCCCCCCAGGAACCCATGGCGTACTTGCCCGGCGACTGGCGCACGGCCTCGACCAGTCCCTTGAAGTCCCTGGCCGGCACGGCCGGGTTGACGGCCATCACCATGGAGGGCGAGACCACGTCCGAGACCATGCGCAGCTCGGTGCGCGGGTCGTAGGGCAGCTTCTTGTAGAGCACCAGGTTGGCCGTGATGGGCCCGGGCACGGTCAGCAGCAGGGTGTGGCCGTCGGGCACGCTCTTGGCCACATGCTCGGTGCCGATGATGCCGCCCGCGCCGCTGCGGTTGTCCACCACCACGGGCTGGCCCAGGCGCTTGGCCAGGCCCTCGGCCAGGATGCGCGCCACGGTGTCGGTGGAGCCGCCGGCCTGGTATTGCACGACGATGCGCACGGGCCGGGCGGGATAGCCTTCCTGGGCCGGCGCGGCGCTGCAGGCCAGGGCAAGACAGGTCAGCGCGGCGGTGCGCAGCAGGGGTGTGTTCATGGTGGCCTCCGGGTGGGAGATGGAATGGGCATTGGCTTTCATGCAGCCTCCCTGCCGATGACCAGCGCATCGACGGCCACGCAGCCGCCGTCCTCGCGCGGGCGGGCAATCAGGGGGTTGATCTCGGCGCTTTCCAGCGTGGCGCCTGCGCGCTGCGCAAAGCCGGCCAGGGCGCACAGCGTGTCGGCAATGCTGTCCAGGTCCACGCGGGGGCGGCCGCGGGCGCCGTCCAGCACGGCAAAGGCCCGCAGCTCGCGCACCATGGCCAGCGCGTCGTCGCGCGTGATGGGCAGCAGGCGCAGCGAGACATCGCGCAGGATCTCGGCATGGATGCCGCCCAGCCCGAACATCAGCACCGGGCCGAACACCGGGTCGCGGTGCACGCCGGCGATGCACTCCACGCCGCCCTGCACCATGGGGGCGGCCAGCGCGCCGTCGATGCGCGCCTCGGGCCGGGCCTGGCGCGCATTGGCCAGGATGCGGTCGAAGGCGGCCTGGGCGCCGGCCGCATCCGCCAGGTTCAGTGCCACGCCGCCCACGTCGGACTTGTGGGCGATGGCATCGCTGCAGACCTTGAGGGCAATGCGTCCGCCCATCTCCTGCATGGCCTGCGCTGCCTCTGCCGCCGTGCGCACCAGCCGGTGCGGCACCACGGGCACGCCGGCCTCGGCCAGCAGGGCCATGCTGCGCTGCTCCGACAGCGTGCCCGCCGCCAGGTGCAGCGCACTGCCTGCATCGGCCATCGCGGGCAGCGCCTGCGGTGTTTCATGCAGGCGGGCCAGCGCGCCAATGCAGCGTATGGCCGCGCCCGGGTCGGCGAACACCAGGCAGCCCAGCGCCTCCAGCGCATCGCGGCGCTCGGGCGGGCACAGCGTGCTGACGGCCAGCAGGGTGTCGGGATGGTGGGTGCGCAGCGTCTGCACCAGGCTTTGCAGCACGGGCCAGAAGGCGTCGGACAGGCCGCCTGCCGCGAAGAAGCCCAGCCAGCTGTCGAACTGCCGGTCGGCCAGCATCAGGCGGGCACTGCGCTCCAGCAGCGTCATGTCGTTGGTGACCTGGCCCGTGATGTCCACGGGGTTGCGCGGCGCGGCAAACGGCACCCATTCGCGCAACTGGCGCTGGGCCGCATCGGACAGCGGTGCCACGTCCAGGCCGGCTGCGCTGGCGTCGTCGGCCATCATGGCGCCCACGCCGCCCGAGACCGTGAACAGTCCGATGGACCGCCCCTTGGGGGCCCGCGCGATGGAGGCGCTGGCCGCCAGCGCGAAGAAGTCGGTGATGGAATGCGCGCGCAGCACACCGTAGCGGCGGAACACCGCGTCATAGACGGCATCGTTGCCCGCCAGCGAGGCCGTGTGCGATGCGGCGGCGGCCGCGCCCAGGGCGCTGGTGCCCACCTTGCACATGACCACGGGCTTGCCGCGCTCCTGCGCCAGGGCCAGGGCCGCGCGCAGCCGGGGGCCGTCGCGGCAGCCCTCCATGTAGGCCATGATCACGTCGGTCTCGGGGTCCTGGGCCAGCCAGGCCAGGCCATCGGCCAGCTGTACATCGGCCTCGTTGCCCGTGGTGGCCCACAGCGACAGGCCCAGCCCGCGCTCGCGCGCCAGGCTGTAGGCATAGGCACCGAAGGCGCCCGACTGGCTGACCATGCCGATGCGCCCGGGCCGCACCAGCCCGCCGCCCGGCGCGGGCGAGAACGTGGCGTAGACCTGGTGGCCGGGGCGCATGAAGCCCAGGCAGTTCGGGCCGATGAGGCGTATGCCCGCCTCCTGCGCGCGCCGCGCCAGCGCCTGCTGGGCGGCCGTGCCTTCGGAGCCGGTCTCGGCATAGCCCGAGGAAAACAGCACCATGGACTGCACGCGCGCGGCGGCCGCATCCTCCAGCACGCCGGCCACCTGCGACTGCGGCACGGCGACGATGGCCAGGTCCACCGGCGCGCCGATGGCGGCCAGCCGCTCGTGCGCGGGCAGGCCCTGCACGCGGCTGGCGCGCGGGTTCACCGCATACAGCGCGCCGCCGTAGCCGAAGCGCAGCAGGTAGTCCAGCGGAATGCCGCCGATCTTGCTGGCCTGGTCCGAGGCGCCGACCACGGCGATGGAGCGCGGCGCGAACAGCGCGTCGAGCCGGGAGGTGTCAAAGCAATGGCTGTCGGTCATGGGTGTCCCTCAGAAGTTGTGGCGCACGCCCAGCGCCAGGGACCGCACGCCGTCGCCGCTGTTGGCGGCCACCGGCACGTTGGCGATGGCGGCCGAGGCATTGGCCGCGTTGCCCAGCTGCAGCCAGCGCGCGTAGAGCACGGTGCGCTTGCTCAGCGCGTAGTCGTAGCCCAGCGTCCAGGTGTTCTGGGCGCGGTCCGTGCCGCCCACCTCGCGCCGCGCCACCGAGACCAGCAGCTTGGAGCGCGCATCCACGCTCCAATCGGCGCCCAGCTGCGCCAGCTTCGCCTTGGGTGTGCCTGCACGGTCCACGCGGTTGATGACGTAGTTGCCCGTCAGGCGCAGCCCATTCAGGGCTTCCCAGCTGGCCGACAGTGCCTGGTACTGGCTGGTGGCGGGCGCGGCCACGGGTGCGGCGGCGCTGCCTTCCACGGACTTCTGGAAGCTGTAGGCCAGGAACCAGGGCTTCTGGTTCCAGCCCAGCGTGGCGCCGTAGAGGCGGCCGTTGCTGCTGTTCGGTGAAGCCGCTTCGCCGAAGGAATAGGCCAGGTCCGCCAGCCAGGGCTGGCCTGCCGGCGTGCGGTAGCGCACCAGGTTGTTGGCCCGTGCCGCAAACGGCCGCAGGCCGGCCTGGGCATCGGTGGCCGACACCAGGTTCAGCGAGGAAAACAGCGCGTTCATGCCCAGCGGATCGGCCCGGAACAGCGCGCCGAACATGGGCGTGTACATGCGGCCCATCTCCACGGCGCCCCAGCCGCTGTTCAGCCCCACCCAGGTCTGGCGCGTGAAGGCCAGGCCCGGGCCGGGAATGGTGCCCAGGCCTGTGTCCGGCGCCACGCCGGCCTCCAGCATGAACTGGGCACGCAGGCCGCCGCCCAGGTCCTCGCTGCCGCGAAAGCCGATGCGCGATGCCGCGCTGCCCCCGTCCTCCAGCCGGCTCAGGCGCGTGGCGCCCGACCTTGCGCTGTTGATGTGGACGTCGACGATGCCGAACATCTCCACGCTGCCCTGGGCCCACGCGGACGTTCCCAGGGCCGCCATGCCGCCGGCGGCCAGCCAATGCTTGTGCTTCACGAACTTGTCTCCTTGGTAGCGCCCCGGATGCTTTGCCCGGTGGCTTGCTTGCTACTATCCCGAGCGACAGGGGATGCACTCTGTCAAGCCATTGACAAATGGCGGTACATGGGCACCGGACTAACCCGGGGCCTTCGACATCGTGAGAGAACCATGCGCTCCAAGCCTGCTCCCGTGGCCGACCCTTCGGCGCTGATCCGCCGCGCCCTGGGCCTGTGCCGCATGCTGCGCAACTGGCCGCCCGAGGTGCTCGATGAGCTGACGGCGCTGTCCCGCCTGGGCCGCTACGAGCGCCACCAGCAGGTGCGCGCCGCCGACCCCAAGCGGCGCGAGGTGCTGGTGGTGGCTTCGGGCTGCGTGGAAGTGGGCGGCGTGGACGCCACGGGCTCGCGCTTCGTGCTGTCCATGCACAGCGCGGGCGACATCGTGGGCCTGGCGCGGCTGCTGGAGCACACGCAATTCGTCTACGACTACCACGCGCACCAGCCCACCGTGCTGGTGGAGATCCCCGGCGAGTCTTTCCTGGCCCTGCTCGATGCCCATCCGCTGCTGTGGAAGGACATCTGCCTGCTGGTGCTGGCACGCATGCACGAGCTGATCGTCGTCCAGCAGCGCCACGCCTTCAGCAACATCGACAACCGCGTGGCCGAGCTGCTGGCGCGGCTGGCCCCCACGCATGGCCAGCCCGCGCCCGACGGGCAGGGCGTGGTGCTGCGCATCTCGCAGAGCGACCTGGCCGCCATGCTGTCGGTCTCGCGCCAGACCATCAACAAGGAGCTGCGCCTGCTGGAGCAGCGCGGCCTGCTGCAGGCGGCCTATGGGCGGCTGACGCTGGTCGATCTTGCCGGCCTGGGGCGCGCGGCCGCAGCCGGCCAGGCAATGGGACAATAGCGCACCATGACCGCCTCCACCGACACCCTCACGATCACCCGTCCCGATGACTGGCACCTGCACGTGCGCGATGGCGAAGCCATGCGCAGCGTGGTGCCGCATACGGCCGCGCAGTTTGCGCGCGCCATCATCATGCCCAACCTCAAGCCGCCGGTGACCACTGCCGAGCAGGCGCTGGAGTACAAGCAGCGCATCCTCTCGGCCGTGCCCGAGGGCATGGCCTTCGAGCCGCTGATGACGCTGTACCTCACCGACAACCTGCCGCCCGAGGAAATCGTGCGCGCCAAGGCGGCCGGCGTCGTGGCCTGCAAGCTCTACCCGGCTGGCGCCACCACCAACAGCGACCACGGCGTCACCGACCTGCGCAAAATCTACCCCACGCTGCAAGCCATGCAGCGCGAAGGCCTGCTGCTGCTGGTGCACGGCGAAGTCACCAGCAGCGACATCGACCTGTTCGACCGCGAAGCCGCCTTCATCGACCAGCACCTCATCCCGCTGCGCCGCGACTTCCCCGAACTCAAGATCGTCTTCGAGCACATCACCACGCGCGAAGCCGCCCAGTACGTGACCGAGGCCGACCGCTTCGTGGGCGCCACCATCACGCCCCAGCATCTGCTGTTCAACCGCAATGCCATCTTTACGGGCGGCATCCGTCCCCACTACTACTGCCTGCCCGTGCTCAAGCGCGAGACGCACCGCCTGGCACTGGTGGAGGCGGCCACCAGCGGCCTGCCCAAGTTCTTCCTGGGCACGGACAGCGCGCCGCACGCGGCCCATCTCAAGGAACACGCCACGGGCTGCGCGGGCTGCTACAGCGCCCATGCCGCCATCGAGATGTATGCCGAGGCCTTCGACAATGCCGGCGCGCTGGACAAGCTCGAAGCCTTCGCCAGCTTCAACGGCCCGGACTTCTACAGCCTGCCGCGCAACACCGGCAAGATCACCCTGGTGCGCGAGAGCTGGACGCCGCCGGACAGCTTCGCCTTCGGCGAGGCGCAACTGAAGCCGCTGCGCTCCGGCGAAGCCCTGCCCTGGAAGCTGGTTTAAGCTGGCGGGACTGCCACCCGCCAGAGGATTGCCATGCCTGAGCCGCAACCGCGCATCGCCCTGCTGATCGACGCCGACAACGCGCCGGCCGAGATGATCGACGAGATCCTGACCGAGCTGTCGACCTTCGGCGTCATCGACATCCGCCGCGCCTACGGCAACTGGACCAAGCATTCGCTCAGCGGCTGGCAGCGCAAGCTGCTGGATTTCGCACTGCGGCCCATGCAGCAGTTCGACTACTCCAAGCACAAGAACGCCACCGACATGGCGATGACCGTGGACGCCATGGAGCTGCTGTACACCGAGCGGCCCGACGCCTTCGGCATCGTCTCCTCCGACGCCGACTTCACCCCGCTGGTGATGCACCTGCGCTCCAAGGGCGCGGCCGTCTACGGCTTCGGCATGGCGCAGACACCCCAACCCTTCGTCAATGCCTGCTCGCGCTTCCTGTACCTGGAAGCGCTGGGCGAGGCGGCGCCAGCCAACGGCAATGGCCAGGACGCCGCGCATGAGGCAAGCCAGGCGGCGGTGCCGCCCGTGGCTGCATCGGCCGCCGCCGCGCCCCAGCCGCCCAACGGTGCCGGCAAGGAACGCGCGCCGGCCCAGGCCGAGCAGGCACCTGCCTCCTTGTCCGCTCCCGAGCCGCAGCGCCCCTGCCTGCGCGTTCCTTCGCAGGAGCTGCGCCAGGACACGCGCCTGCTGAACATGCTGCGCAGCGCCGTCAACGCCACGCAGGACGAAAGCGGCTGGGCCCATGTGGGCGCCGTGGGCGCGCAGATCGGCAACAAGGCCTCGTTCGATGCGCGCAACTACGGCTATGCCACGCTCACCAAGCTGCTGGCGGCCACGCAGGCCTTCGAGATGCGCGACGAAGGCACCTCGCGCGTGGCCGTGCGCGACAAGCGCATGGCCAAGGCGCAGTCCAGGCCGTCCGGCAATTGACGTTTCCCATCGACTGGAATGCGCCCTGGCTGCAGGGGCTGCAAACGCAGGGCAGGGCGGCCTGCCTGCAGGTGGCGCAGGGCCGGCCGGTCTGGCAGGCCTTGCAGTCACTGGCCGACGCACAGGCGCTGCCCTGGCGCTTTGTGCCCCAGCACGATCTGCCCGAAGGCATGGCCTACGAGCAATTCATCTTCGAGACGCGCTGCATCCCCACGCGCGACAACCTGCATGACTTCTTCAACGGCCTGATCTGGCTGCGCTGGCCCGCGCTCAAGCAGCGCTGCAATGCCCTGCAGGCCGGCGCCATTGCCCAGGCGGGCGTGGGCGCGCAGCGCGGGCCGCTGCGCGATGCCGTCACCGTGCTGGACGAGAACGGCGCCCTGCTGCTGGCGCCGGCCGCGCTGTGCGAGGCGCTGCGCCACCGGCGCTGGCACCAGCTCTTCGTGGAGCAGCGCGCACTATGGCGCCAGGCAAGGCTGCTGCCCATAGGCCATGCGCTGCTGGAAAAGCTGGTGCAGCCGCGCAAGCCCATCACGGCCCATGTGCTGTGCGTGCACACGGATGGTGCAGGCGCCACGCCGGCTTCTGGCGCAGCGGATATCGACGCCTGGCTGGCCGCCAGCGCCTGGCTGGAGCCGGACACGCTGGCGGCCAAGCCTTTTGCGCCCTTGCCGGTGCTGGGCGTGCCCGGCTGGTGGCGCGAAAACGAGAACTTTTCCTTCTATGATGACTCTCTCGTGTTCCGGGCGCCCCGTTCCGTACAAGCATCACAACAAGGAATGACAACAGCGCAGGACCCGGCTTGAAAACAGCCGGTGCGGCCCTCACTTTTCAACGCTGCAGGGCCCAGATCCTTCCCCCTTTCCCCACTTTGTGGAGAACCCACTGATGAAACGCATCGCACTTTTTCTATTGACCAACGTCGCCGTCGTGGTGGTGCTGGGCATCGTCGCCAGCCTGCTGGGCGTCAACCGCTTCCTGACCTCCAATGGCCTGAACCTCGGGGCCCTGCTGGGCTTCGCCTTCATCATGGGCTTTGGCGGCGCCATCATCTCGCTGCTGATCTCCAAGCCGCTGGCCAAGTGGAGCTCGGGCGTGCACGTGATCAACGAGCCGCGCAACGCCGATGAGGCCTGGATCGTCAACACCGTGCGCGGCTTCGCCGACCGTGCTGGCATCGGCATGCCCGAAGTCGGCATCTACGAGGGCGAGCCCAATGCCTTCGCCACCGGCGCCTTCAAGAACTCGGCCCTGGTGGCCGTGTCCACGGGCCTGCTGGAAGGCATGACGCGCGAAGAGGTGGAGGCCGTGATCGGCCACGAGGTCGCCCACATCGCCAATGGCGACATGGTGACCATGACCCTGATCCAGGGCGTGATGAACACCTTCGTGGTCTTCCTGTCGCGCGTCATCGGCTATGCCGTGGACAGCTTCCTGCGCAAGAACGACGAAAGCAGCTCGGGCCCCGGCATCGGCTACTACGTGACCACCATCGTGCTGGACATCGTGCTGGGCTTCCTGGCCGCCATCATCGTGGCCTGGTTCTCGCGCCAGCGCGAATTCCGCGCCGACGCGGGTGCCGCCCAGCTCATGGGCCGCAAGCAGCCCATGATGAACGCCCTGGCCCGCCTGGGCGGCATGCACCCCGGCGAGCTGCCCAAGAGCGTGGCCGCCATGGGCATTGCCGGTGGCATCGGCAAGCTGTTCTCGACCCACCCGCCGATCGAAGAGCGCATTGCCGCGCTGCAAAACGCGCAGAACCTCTGAGCGACCGATCCCACCGCTACCTTTGGCGGCGGATCTTTACCCAGGCTTCACAAGCCCCTGTCAACAACCGGCAGGGGCTTTTTCGTTGTATCTGCATGGCCGTACTAAGCGCGGCCAGGAGTGCATCGTGAAGCCTGTATTCATTCAAACGCCGGGCCGTCGCCTGGTTCCGGCCCTGGTCCTGGCTGCCGCTGCGGTGGCGTTGACCGGCTGCGTGGTGGCGCCTGCCTATCCCGTAGGTCCTTCGGGCGAGGTGGTCTATGCGCCCATGGCGCCGCCGCCGGTGCAGACCGAGGTCATTCCGGTCGCTCCCTCGCCGGTCCATGTCTGGATCGGCGGCTCCTGGGGCTGGGGTGGCGGCCGTTATGCCTGGCGTCCTGGTTATTGGGCGGCGCCGCCGCATCCCGGCTATGCCTGGCGCCCGCACCGCTGGGACCATGGGCCGCGCGGCTGGTACCAGCGTCCCGGCGGCTGGTATCGCCGCTGAGTCAGGTGGTGGCGGCGTCGGCGCTGCCGCTGCCGCTGCCACCCTGGCCGGCCTTGGCCAGCAGGAAGTCGATGCAGGTGCGCACGGCCCGCGTCTGGTGGCGGTCGGGCAGGTACAGCAGGTACATGTGGGTGCCGAAGATGCTCAGGCGGTACTCCTGCAGGGTCAGCACCACCTCGCCGCTGGCCACCTTGTCCTGCACCACGTAGTCGGGCACCAGGCCCACGCCCAGGCCCGCCAGAATGCCCTGGCGCAGGAAGGGGAAGTGCTCGGAGATCATGGTCGGCGCCAGCAGCACCTCCTGGCGGTCCGTTCCCTGGTAGGCCGACAGGCGCAGCTGACGGCCCATCACGCCGGCCGTGATCAGCGGGCTGTTGCGCAGCTCGTACAGCGTGGCGGGAAGGCCGTGCTGCTGCGCATACTCGCGTGAGGCGCAGGCCACGTAGTGCACATTGCCCAGGCTGCGCGCAATCACCGACAGCGGCGGCTCCTGGATCACGCGGATGGCGATGTCCACCTCGTCGCGCAAATGGTCGGCCCGGTTCTCGAACAGCACATCCAGCACGATGGCCGGATACAGCCGCTTGAACTCGATCAGCCAGTCGCTCATCACGATCTGTCCATAGCCGCTGGGCACGCTCAGCCCCACGCGCCCTGCCATCCCCTGGCCCAGCGACGTGATCGTCTCGCGCGCCGACATCATCTCGTTCTGGATCGCGCGGCCATGCTCGTACATCCGCAGCCCCACCTCGGTCGGCTCCACGCGCCGCGTGGTGCGCCGCACCAGCTGCACCCCCACCGATTTTTCGAGCTGCGTCAGGTGATAGCTCACATTGGCCCGCGTCATCTTCAGCTTGCGCGCCGCCTGGCTCAGATTGCCGCTATCGATGATTTCCACCAGCAGGGTCAGCGAGTTCAGATCCATTCAGTTCACCAAGCAAAACAGCGAGATCGAGCGCAAGAGCAGAGGGCATAAAACTGGCGCAACCCAAAGCGAGGGACACCGAGGAAGGGCCGTCCCGCACCGAGGGTGTCGTCCCCCTCCCCCGCGAAGCGGGTAGAGAGGGGGAAGCGGCGTAAGCCGCTCAGGGGGTTGTCAAATACGTTTTTACAGTCTGTCAATCATTCATGGGATTGTAAAGAACCATTGTCGTAGCAAGAATGGATGTTTTGAGTGGAAAACCCAAGTTCGGAGACATGCAGATGAGCGAACAAGCCCAGGCTTCCGTGGTCCAGACCCGCCTTGACGGCGCCGTGCTGGTGGTCAGCATCAACAACCCCCCCGTGAATGCCCTGGGCCAGGCCGTGCGCGCCGGCCTGCTGGCCGCCGTGGAGCAGGCCGAATCGGATGCCGCCGTCAAGGCCGTGCTCATCGTGGGTGAGGGCAAGGCCTTCATCGCCGGAGCAGACATCCGCGAATTCGGCAAGCCCGCCATGCCGCCCTCGCTGCCCGAGGTGCTCAATCGTCTCGAAGCCTCCGACAAGATCGTGGTCGCCGCCATCCATGGCCCGGCCCTGGGCGGCGGCCTGGAAGTGGCCATGTCGGCCCACTACCGCCTGGCTTTGCCGGCTGCCAAGCTCGGCCTGCCCGAAGTCAACCTGGGCCTGCTGCCCGGCGCTGGCGGCACGCAGCGCGCACCGCGCCTGATGGGCGTGAAGGCGGCCGCCGACCTCATGCTCAGCGGCAAGCACCTGTCGGCCAAGGCCGCGCTGGCCGCCGGCCTGGTGGACAAGCTGGTGGACGGCACGGATGCCACGGCCGCAGGCCTGGCATACACCAACGAACTGCTGGCAACCAATACCGCGCCGCGCCGCACGCGTGACATTGAAATCGCCGACAAGGCTGCTGCCCTGGCCGAACTCGACGCACTGGCCGCCGACACCGCCAAGAAGAGCCGCGGCCTGTTCTCGCCGCTGAAGATCGTGGAATGCGTGCGCGCCGCCGTGGAGCTGCCCTTCGACGAAGGCATCGCCAAGGAGCGCGCCCTGTTCGTGGAGTGCCTGAACAGCCCGCAGCGCGCCGGCCTGATCCACGCCTTCTTCGCCGAGCGCGAAACCGCCAAGATTCCCGAAGCCAAGGCCGCTGCGCCGCGCCACTTTGCCAAGATCGCCGTCATCGGCGGCGGCACCATGGGCGCCGGCATCACGGTGTCCGCGCTGGACGCGGGCCTCACGGTGACCATGATCGAGCGCGACGCCGAGTCCATCGCGCGCGGCCAGGCCAATGTGGAGAAGGTCTACAACGGCCTGATCGCCAAGGGCCGCATGACCGAGGAGGCCAAGGCCGCCGTCATGGCGCGCTACACCCCCAGCACCTCCTATGACGACATCAAGGATGTGGACCTGGTGATCGAGGCCGTGTTCGAGGACCTCGAGGTCAAGAAGGCCGTGTTCAAGGAACTGGACCGCGTCTGCAAG
Source organism: Delftia sp. WSY_7 (assembly GCF_043104845.1). Lineage (NCBI taxonomy): Bacteria > Pseudomonadati > Pseudomonadota > Betaproteobacteria > Burkholderiales > Comamonadaceae > Delftia > Delftia sp. WSY_7. Next base: position 723,134 of record NZ_JBICLB010000034.1, read on the forward strand.
CCCGGCGCCGTGCTGGCCACCAACACCTCCTACCTGGACATCGACGCCATTGCCGCCGCCACCTCGCGCCCGCAGGACGTGATCGGCCTGCACTTCTTCAGCCCCGCCAACATCATGAAGCTGCTGGAGATCGTGGTGCCCGCCAAGGTGGCGCCCGACGTGGTGACCACGGCCTTCGAGCTGGCCAAGCGCATGAAGAAGGTGCCCGTGCGTGCCGGCGTCTGCGACGGCTTCATCGGCAACCGCATCCTGGCCGTCTACAAGCAGGCTGCCGACTACATCATGGAAGACGGCGCCAGCCCCTACGAGATCGACGAGGCCGTGCGCGGCTTCGGCTACCCGATGGGCCCGTTCCAGGTCACCGACCTGGCCGGCGGCGACATCGGCTGGGCCACGCGCAAGCGGCGTGCTGCCACGCGCGATCCCAAGGCCCGATACGTCGAAGTGGCCGACCGCGTCTGCGAGCGCGGCTGGTTCGGCCAGAAGACGGGCCGTGGCTTCTACCTCTACCCGCAGGGCGCACGCGTCGGCCAGCCCGACCCCGAAGTGCTGGCCATCGTCGATGCCGAGCGCGCCAAGAAGGGCGTGACGCCGCGCGAATTCACCCCTGAGGAAATCATGCGCCGCTACATGGCCGCCATGGTCAACGAAGGCGCCAAGGTGGTGGAGGAGGGCATTGCCCTGCGCCCGCTGGACGTGGACGTGACCTTCCTGTCCGGCTACGGCTTCCCGCGCTTTCGTGGCGGCCCCATGAAGTGGGCTGACATGCAAGGTCTGGACAAGGTGCTGGCCGACATCCGCGAATTCGCCAAGGAAGACGCGCTGTTCTGGAAGCCCGCTCCCCTGCTCGAAAAGCTCGTGGCAGAAGGCCGCGATTTCGAAAGCCTGAACAAGGCAGCGTAACTGATCACCCCCTGAGCCGCTGCGCGGCTTCCCCCTCTCTCGCTACGCGGGAGGGGGACGACACCCTCGGTGTGGGGTGGCGCGGCCGGCGTAGGCCCTTCCTCGGTGTCCCCGACTGGGCCGCGCCGGCAACAAGTAATAGAAATTCCCAAGAGACAAGCAAGGACCGACCATGCGCGAAGCCGTCATCGTTTCCACTGCCCGCACGCCCCTGACCAAGTCGCACCGCGGCGAGTTCAACGTCACGCCCGCCGCCCAATTGGCGGCCTTCTCGGTCAAGGCCGCGGTCGAGCGCTCGGGCATCGACCCGGCCATGATCGAGGACCTGATCCTGGGCTGCGGCAACCCCGACGGCTTCCAGGGCCGCAACCTGGGCCGCCAGACCGTGCTGCGCGCCGAGCTGCCCCTGTCCATCGCGGGCACGACCATCACGCGCTTTTGCGCCTCGGGCCTGCAGTCCATCGCCATCGCGGCGGGCCGCATCGTGGCCGAGGGCGTGGACGCCATGCTGGCCGGCGGCATCGAGACCATCTCGGGCATCCGCCCCGGCAACAACCTGCCCACCGACATGGACCCCTGGCTGGTCGAGCACAAGCCCGCGCTGTACATGGCCATGATCGACACGGCCGACATCGTGGCGCGCCGCTACGGCATCAGCCGCGAGGACCAGGACGCCTTCTCGCTGCAAAGCCAGCAGCGCACGGCCGCCGCCCAGGCCGCCGACCTGTTCAAGGACGAAATCATTGCCTGCGCCACGCGCATGGCCGAGAAGAACAAGGACACGGGCGAGATCACCTACCGCGACGTGGTCGCCACCAAGGACAACTGCAACCGCGCCTCCACCACGTTGGAAGGCCTGGCCAAGCTGGAACCCGTCAAGGGCCCGGACCAGTTCATCACGGCCGGCAATGCCTCGCAGCTGTCCGATGGATCGTCGGCCTGCGTGCTGATGGAAGCCAGGCAGGCCGAGCGCCTGGGCCTGTCCCCGCTGGGCGCCTTCCGCGGCTTTGCCGTGGCCGGCTGCGAGCCTGACGAAATGGGCATCGGCCCCGTCTTCGCGGTCCCCAAGCTGCTGGCGCGCCACGGCCTCAAGGTCGAGGACATCGACCTGTGGGAACTCAACGAGGCCTTCGCCTCCCAGGCCCTGTACTGCCAGCGCAAGCTGGGCATTCCCAACGAGCGCCTGAACGTCAACGGCGGCGCCATCTCCATCGGCCACCCCTTCGGCATGACGGGTGCGCGCCTGGCGGGCCACATCCTGCTGGAAGGCCGGCGCCGCAAGGCCAAGTGGGGCGTGGTCACCATGTGCATCGCTGGTGGCATGGGCGCCGCAGGCCTGTTCGAAATTTATTGAGGACACAGCAATGGATTTGCAATTCACCCCCGAAGAACTGGCCTTCCGCGACGAGGTTCGCGGCTTCCTCAAGGACAAGCTGCCCGAGGACCTGTCGCACAAGGTCAAGAACGGCCTGCAGCTGACCAAGCAGGACATGGAGCGCTGGCACGCCATCCTCAACGAGCGCGGCTGGCTGGCCAACCACTGGCCCGAGCAGCACGGCGGCCCGGGCTGGAGCGCGGTGCAGAAATTCATCTTCGAGCATGAATGCGCACTGGCGGGCACGCCGCGCATCGTGCCCTTCGGGCTGAGCATGCTGGGCCCCGTCCTGATCAAGTACGGCAACGAGGCGCAGAAGGCCCACTGGCTGCCGCGCATCCTCAATGGCGCCGACTGGTGGTGCCAGGGCTATTCGGAGCCGGGTTCGGGCTCGGACCTGGCCTCGGTCAAGACGTCGGCCGTGCGCGATGGAGATCACTACATCGTCAACGGCCAGAAGACCTGGACCACGCTGGGCCAGCACGCCAACATGATCTTCTGCCTGGTGCGCACCAACCGCGAGGCCAAGGCGCAGCAGGGCATCAGCTTCCTGCTGGTGGACATGAACTCGCCCGGCGTGGAAGTGCGCCCCATCATCACGCTGGACGGCGAGCACGAGGTCAACGAAGTCTTCTTCACCGACGTCAAGGTGCCCGTGGAGAACCTGGTCGGCGAAGAGAATAAGGGCTGGACCTACGCCAAGTACCTGCTGACCTACGAGCGCACCAACATCGCGGGCGTGGGCTTCTCGGTGGCCGGCCTGGAAAAGCTCAAGGCCGTCGCCGGCCGCATGCTGCGCAATGGCAAGCCGCTGACGCAGGACCCGCTGTTCGCGGCCCGCCTGGCCAAGGTCGAGATCGACCTGGAGAACATGAAGACCACCAACCTGCGCGTGATCGCCGCCGTGGCCGGCGGCGGCGTGCCGGGCGCCGAAAGCTCCATGCTCAAGATCCGCGGCACCGAGATCCGCCAGGAAATCCTGTCCCTGGTGCGCCGCGCCATGGGACCCTACGCCGCGCCCTTCATCGAAGAGGCCCTGCAGGCCGGCTACGACCAGCCCGCCATCGGCGACGCGGCTGCCGCCACGGCCGCCGCCGCGTACTTCAACTACCGCAAGCTGTCGATCTTCGGCGGCTCCAACGAAATCCAGAAGAACATCATCTCCAAGATGATCCTCGGCCTCTGATCCGGCAAGGAAAACGGAACATGAACTTCGAACACACCGAAGACCGCCGCATGCTGGCGGACAGCCTCAACCGCTTCGTCTCCGAGCAGTACGCCATCGAGGCGCGCAACCACGTCGCCTATGGCGAGGAAGGCCACAGCCCGCTGCTGTACGGGCAGTTCGCGGACATCGGCGCTATCGGCGCGCTGTTCCCCGAGGACGCCGGCGGCTTCGGCGGCCAGGGCTTCGACATCAGCGTGGTCTTCGAATGCCTGGGCCGCGGCCTGGTGGCCGAGCCGCTGCTGGGCGCCCTGGTCGTGGGCCAGGCCCTGATCGCGGCCGGCAGCGATGCGCAAAAGGAACAGCTGGCAGCCATCATCGGCGGCACGTCCATTGCGGCCCTGGCCCATGACGAGCCCGGCAGCCACTACGAGCTCAACAACGTCGCCACCACGGCCGTGCGCAGCGGCGACGGCTGGGTGCTGAACGGTGCCAAGGGCGTGGTCGCCTTCGGCGAGAAGGCCGACCTGCTGCTGGTCTCGGCCCGCACCTCGGGCAGCCAGTACGACGAGGCCGGCATCAGCCTGTTCCTGGTCCCCGGCAATGCCGCAGGCATCCAAAAGCGCGGCTACAACCGCATCGAGGGCGGCCGCGCGGCCGAGCTGGTGCTGGACAAGGTGCAGGTCGGCGCAGACGCCCTGCTGGGCGAAGAAGGCCAGGGCCTGTCCCTGCTGGAACGCATCAGCGGCTACGCCGTGCTGGCGCTGACCGCCGAGGCCGTGGGCGCCATGGACGTGGCCAAGGACCAGACGCTGGAGTACCTGCGCACGCGCAAGCAGTTCGGCGTGCCCATCGGCAGCTTCCAGGCCCTGCAGCACCGCATGGCCGACCTGCTGCTGGAAGTGGAGCAGGCGCGCTCGGCCGTGATCAACGCGGCCGCCGCCATTGCGGACGAAGACCGCGTGGCGCGCGAGAAGGCCCTGTCGGCCGCCAAGTACAGCATCGGCCGCATCGGCACCCTGGTGGCCGAGGAAAGCATCCAGATGCATGGCGGCATCGGCATGACCTGGGAACTGCCCCTGGCCCACTACGCCAAGCGCCTGGTCATGATCGACCACCAGTTCGGCGACGAGGACCACCACCTGTCGCGTTACATCGCACTCGGCTCGCAACACTGAGCCAAGGAAAGCCGCCATGACCGAAGCGAACCAAGTCCTGCTGACCCGCCGCGAAGGCGCCGTGCTGGTGCTGTCCAACAACAACGTGGCCGCGCGCAATGCGCTGTCGCCCGAGTTCTACGCGGCCGTCTCGGCGGCGCTCAAGAGCGCGGCGACCGACCCCACCGTGGGCGCCGTGGTGCTCACGGGCGAGGGCGGCCACTTCTGCGCGGGCGGCGACCTGCGCCAGCTGGCCAAGCGCCGCGAGCTGCCGGTGCAGGAGCGACGCGCCAAGCTCGAAGGCCTGCATGACCTGATCCGCAGCGTGCGCGACTTTCCCAAGCCCGTGATCGCCGCCGTCGAAGGCGCGGCGGCCGGCGCGGGCCTGTCGCTGGCCCTGGCCTGCGACATGCTGGTGGCGGCGAAGAACGCCGTGTTCTCGGTCGCCTACGTCAAGGTCGGCCTCACGCCCGATGGCGGCGCCACCGCCTTCCTGGCCGAGTTCGTCTCGCGCCAGGTGCTGACCGAGCTGTGCCTGACCGGCGAGCGCATCAGCGGCGAGCGCCTGCATGCCCTGGGCCCCGTCAACCGCCTGTCCGAACCGGGCCAGGCCCAGGCCGACGCCGTGGCGTTGGCCGCCCAGGTGGCCACCGGGCCCGACCAGGCCATGGCCCTGATCAAGGACCTGTGCCGCCAGGCGCCGCGCAACACGCTGGAAGAGCAGCTGGAGCTGGAGGCGCAGTACATGGTGCGCTCGCAGGAGAGCGAGGAATCGCGCGAAGGCATTGGCGCCTTCCTCGAAAAGCGCAGCGCCGACTTCACCAAGCTGCGCGGCTGAAATGAAGCACCCCCTGAGCGGCTGCGCCGCTTCCCCCTCTCTCGCTACGCGGGAGGGGGACGGCGCCCTCGCTGCGGGGCGGCCCTTGCTAGGCGCCCCGGGTTTGGGCCACGCCAGTTGCAAGGGTTATGAGCCGTATGGACGTTGTTGAATAGAGGAATCTCAAGGAGACAAGATGGCAAGCAAGGAAAAATCGGGCGACATCGACTTCCCGCTGGAGGGTGTGCGCGTGCTCGACCTCTCGCGCGTGTTCGCGGGGCCGCTGTGCGGCATGGTGCTGGCCGACTTCGGCGCCGAAGTGGTCAAGGTCGAGCACCCGGGCCGCGGCGACGACACGCGCGACTGGGGCCTGCGCATCGGCAAGACCGAGACCACCTACTACAACAGCATGAACCGCAACAAGCGGTCCATCACGCTGGACCTGCAGACCCCCGAGGGCGTGAAGATCGTCCACGACCTGCTGCCCCAGTTCGACGTGGTCATCCACAACTTCAAGACCGGCGGCGCCGAGAAGCTGGGCCTGGGCTACGAACAGCTCAAGGCCATCAAGCCCGGCATCATCTACTGCGCCGTGGCCGGCTATGACAGCAGCGGCCCCGAGGCCAAGCGCCCCGGCTACGACCTGGTCATCCAGGGCGAGGCCGGCCTCATGGCGCTCAACGGCGAGGCCGGCACGCCGCCGCTCAAGTTCGGCGTGGCCGTGGTCGATCTCATGACCGGCATGTACGCGGCCCAGGCCATCCTGGCCGCGCTGTTCCGCCGCGAGCGCACGGGCAAGGGCCGCCTCATCGAGATGGCGCTGTACGACAGCGGCATCATGATTACCGGCTACTACGGCCTGGACGCCATGCAGCTGGGCCATGACCCCGAGCGCTATGGCAATGCCCACCCCTCCATCGTTCCCTACGGCATGTATGAGGCGGCCGACGGCCCGCTGATCATCGCCGTGGGCAACAACGCCCAGTTCGACAAGTTCTGCCGCCAGGTGGTGATGCGCCCCGACATCGTCGAGGACGAGCGTTTCTCCACCAACGTCAACCGCGCCAAGAACCGCCTGGAGCTGGGCCCCATGCTCAAGGAACTGATCCGCTCCTTCCCGCGCGATCTGCTGCTGGAGCGCCTGACGGCCGCCGGCATCCCCTGCGGCCGTGTGGCCGGCCTGCACGAGGCCCTGACCAGCGAGCGCACGCGCCGTGGCGGCCTGCTGCAGGACATGCCCCACCCCGTGGTCGGCACCACGCCCGTGTTCGCGCCGCCCTACCGCCTGGACGGCCAGCGCCTGCCCATACGCCATGCACCGCCCACGCTGGGCGAGGGCACGCGCGAGGTGCTGCACCGGCTGCTGAGCCTGAGCGACGAGCAGCTGCAGCAGCTGCAGTCCAAGGGCGTGCTGACCCTGCCCGAGACCCCCGCGCAACAGGGATAAGAGGACCGATCACGCGACTGATTCCACGGGGGCCATTGATGCCCGGCTCCCGACCCGCCAGGTTTGCATGCCGCACCAAGACGGCACCCATAGACAGCAACACCCAGGAGACAAAGCCATGAGCAACCAAGTCACACGCCGCGACATTCTTCAAGGGCTGGCCGCCATCGGCGGCACCAGCCTGCTGGCCACGGGCGCCACCAGCGCCCTCGCACAGGCCGGCAAGCCGGCCGCGTGGCCCACCAAGCCCATCCGCGTGGTCGTGCCCTTCAACGCGGGCGGCGCCACCGACATCATTGCGCGCACCATCGGCGAGGCCCTGGCCAGGCGCGTGGGCCAGCCCGTGGTCATCGACAACCGCGCGGGCGCGGCCGGCATCCTGGGCACGGACGCCGTGGTCAAGGCGCCCGCCGATGGCCACACCCTGCTGGTCTCGCTCAGCACCTCCATGCTGATCAACCAGTTCCTCTACACCAAGCTGCCCTACAACCCGCAAAAGGACATCGCCCTGATCACCCAGATCGCGGCGGCGCCCGTCACCCTGGTGGTCCATCCCTCGGTGCCGGCCAACAACATGAAGGAACTGCTGGCCTACGTGAAGGCCAACAAGGGCAAGCTCTCTTACGGCTCCTGGGGCGTGGGCTCGTATGCCCATCTGGCCGGTGCCTACATGAGCAAGACCATGGACGCCGACATGACCCACGCCGCCTACAAGGGCGAGGCGCCCATGATCCAGGAGCTGATCGGCGGCCAGCTGCAGATGTGCTTTTCCAGCGCGCTCAACACCAAGCCCTTCATCGACTCGGGCAAGCTCAAGGCCATCGGCGTCACGGGCAAGGAGCGCATGGAAATCCTGCCCAAGCTGCCCACCATCCATGAACAGGGCGTCACTGACGACGCCTACGCCATCTACGGCTGGGTGGCCATGGGCGCGCCGGCCGGCGTGCCCAAGGAGATCGTGGACCAGCTCTACGGCCACCTGCGCGAAATCGCCAAGGACCCCAAGGTGCTGGAGCGCACCGTGGGCGCAGGTTTCATGCCGCTGATGAACAGCCCGCAGGCCTTCCGCGAGAACTACCAGCGCGACATGCCCATCTGGAAGGCGCTGGTGGAGGAAGCCGGCGCGAAGCTTGATTGATTTTTCCGGCCCGCGGCAGCGGGCCGCCACCGACGACTGCTGAGACAGCTTTGAGAGGAGACTTCATGTACACGCGCAATCCCGCATCCCCGGCACGCCCCACGCGGCGCAGCGTTCTGGCCCTGGCCGCAGCCCCGCTGCTGGCCGGCCTGGCCGGCGGCGCCCTGGCCGAGACCGGCTGGCCCAGCAAGATGCTGCGGCTGGTCGTTCCCTTCCCGGCGGGCGGCCCCACCGACACGGCATCGCGCATCGTAGGCCAGAAGCTGGGCGAGCGCCTCAAGCAGACCGTGGTGGTGGAAAACCGCCCTGGCGCCTCCGGCTCCATCGCGGCCGTGCAGGTCGCCAAGAGCCCGGCCGACGGCTACACGCTGATGATGCTGGCCACGCCCACGCTGCTGGCGCCGCACCTGTACAAGAAGGCCGGCTACGACACCGTCAAGGACTTCACGCCCGTGGCCACGGTCTATGACCTGCCCATCGTCATCGTGGTCAACCCCACGCTGCTGCCCGACGTCACCGACCTCAAGAGCCTGATCGCCCACGCCAAGGCGCAGAAGGTCGCGCTCAACTACACCAGCTCGGGCGCAGGCAGCTTCGGCCACCTGAGCATGGAGCTGCTCAAGCAGATGGCCGGCTTCGACATGCAGCACGTGCCCTACAAGGGCGGCGTGCCCGCCATCACCGACACCATCGGCGGCCAGGTGCCCATCATGTATGCCGACCTCGTGGCCGCGCTGCCCCACATCCAGGCCGGCAAGCTGCGCGCCATCGCCGTGGGATCGCCCCAGCGCGTGGCCATGCTGCCCGACACCAAGACCATTGCCGAGCAGGGCATCAAGGGCTACGACGCCGTCTCCTGGGGCGGCCTGCTGGCGCCCAAGGGCACGCCCAAGGCCGTGGTCGACCGCATCGCCAGCGAAGTTCAGCAGATCCTGGCCGACAAGGACATCCAGGACAAGCTGCTCAACGCAGGCGCCATCGCCGCCTACCAGAACCCCGCCCAGCTGGGCCAGCGCATCCAGCAGGACTACACGCGCTGGGGCCAGCTGATCCGCGACAAGGGCATTGCAGTGGAGTGACATCGACATGAAGACACGCATCACCGAACTCTTTGGCATAGAGCACCCCATCATCCAGGGCGGCATGCACCATGTGGGCCTGGCCGAGCTGGCCGCCGCCGTCTCCAACGCGGGCGGCCTGGGGCTGATCACGGGCCTGACCCAGCGCACGCCCGAGCTGCTGGCGCGCGAGATCGCGCGCTGCCGCGAGATGACGGACAAGCCCTTCGGCGTCAACCTGACCTTCCTGCCCTCGGTCAACCCGCCCGACTACCCGGGCTACGTCAAGGCCATCATCGAAGGCGGCGTCAAGGTCGTGGAGACGGCGGGCAACAACCCGCAGAAATGGCTGCCCGCGCTCAAGGAAGCCGGCATCAAGGTCATCCACAAGTGCACCTCGGTGCGCCATGCGCTCAAGGCCGAGGCCATCGGCTGCGACGCCATCAGCGTGGACGGCTTCGAATGCGGCGGCCATCCGGGCGAGGACGACATTCCCAATTTCATCCTGCTGCCGCGCGCGGCCGAAGAACTGAAGATTCCCTTTGTCGCCTCGGGCGGCATGGCCGACGGCCGCTCGCTGGTGGCTGCGCTGGCGCTGGGCGCCGAGGGCATCAACATGGGCACGCGCTTCATCGCCACCCAGGAAGCGCCCGTGCACGACAACGTCAAGCAGGCCATCGTCGCGGCCAGCGAGCTGGACACGCGCCTGGTCATGCGCCCGCTGCGCAACACCGAGCGCGTGCTGACCAACCCGGCCACCGAGCGCCTGCTGCAAAAGGAGCGCGAGCTGGGCGCGGCCATCACCTTTGCCGACATCGCGCCTGAGGTGGCCGGCGTCTATCCGCGCATCATGCATGACGGCGACATGGACGCAGGCGTCTGGTCCTGTGGCATGGTGGCCGGCCTGATCCACGACGTGCCCACGGTCCAGCAGCTGATCTCCGGCATCATGGACCAGGCCCATGCACTGATCAACGAGCGGTTGGCCGGCCTGGCCCGCTGACCGCCCATCTTCACAGGACTTACGCAAACAGGATGCGACAACGTGCTGCGCCCCATGGCAAGCCGCTTGCCTTGTTCCTTCTTGCGTAGGTCGTACTTCAAAAACCAGGAAAGAGCTTTCTCATGAAAATCCTTGTACCCGTCAAACGTGTCGTGGACTACAACGTGAAGGTCCGCGTGAAGTCGGACGGCACGGGCGTGGACATCGCCAACGTCAAGATGAGCATGAACCCCTTTGACGAAATCGCCGTCGAAGAAGCCGTTCGCCTCAAGGAAAAGGGCTTGGTCACCGAAGTCATCGCCGTCTCCTGCGGCGTGGCCCAGTGCCAGGAAACCCTGCGCACGGCCATGGCCATCGGTGCCGACCGCGGCATCCTGGTGGAGACCACCGAGGAGCTGCAGCCCCTGGCCGTCGCCAAGCTGCTCAAGGCCCTGGTGGACAAGGAGCAGCCCGGCCTGATCATCCTGGGCAAGCAGGCCATCGACGACGATGCCAACCAGACCGGCCAGATGCTGGCGGCCCTGGCCGACCTGCCGCAAGCCACCTTCGCCTCCAAGGTCGAAGTCGCTGGCGACAAGGTGAATGTCACGCGTGAAGTGGACGGCGGCCTGGAAACCCTGGCCCTGAGCCTGCCGGCCGTCATCACCACCGACCTGCGCCTGAACGAGCCGCGCTACGTCACGCTGCCCAACATCATGAAGGCCAAGAAAAAGCAGCTGGACACGGTCAAGCCTGAAGAGCTGGGCGTGGATGTGGCCCCGCGCCTGAAGACGCTCAAGGTGGCCGAGCCCGCCAAGCGCGGCGCTGGCGTGAAGGTGCCCGATGTGGCGACCCTGGTCAGCAAGCTCAAGAACGAAGCCAAGGTCATCTAAAGGAATTCGCAGACATGACATCCCTCGTTATTGCAGAACACGACAACGCTTCCATCAAGAGCGCCACGCTGAACACCGTCACTGCGGCCCTGGCCTGCGGCGGCGACGTGCATGTGCTGGTGGCGGGCGAGAATGCCGGCGCCGCCGCGCAGGCCGCGGCCCAGATCGCTGGCGTTGCCAAGGTCATCCACGCCGATGGCGCCAGCCTGAAGGACGGCCTGGCCGAGAACATCGCGGCGCAAGTGCTGGCGATTGCCTCGAACTACAGCCACATCCTGTTCCCCGCCACCGCCAGCGGCAAGAACGCCGCGCCGCGCGTGGCCGCCAAGCTGGACGTGGCCCAGATCAGCGACATCACCAAGGTGGACAGCGCCGACACCTTCGAGCGCCCCATCTACGCGGGCAACGCCATTGCCACGGTGCAAAGCAGCGACAAGATCAAGGTCATCACCGTGCGTGGCACGGGCTTTGACGCAGCGGCCACCACGGGCGGCAGCGCCCAGGTGGAGCAGCTGGCCGCCGCTGGCGACAGCGGCAAGAGCAGCTTCGTGGGCCGTGAAGTGACCAAGAGCGACCGCCCCGAGCTGACGGCCGCCAAGATCATCGTCTCCGGCGGCCGCGCGCTGGGCAGCAGCGAGAAGTTCAACGAGGTCATGACCCCGCTGGCCGACAAGCTGGGCGCCGCCATCGGCGCCAGCCGCGCAGCGGTGGACGCAGGCTATGCGCCCAATGACCTGCAGGTCGGCCAGACCGGCAAGATCGTGGCGCCCCAGCTGTACATTGCGGCCGGTATTTCCGGCGCCATCCAGCACTTGGCCGGCATGAAGGACTCCAAGGTGATCGTGGCGATCAACAAGGACCCCGAGGCACCGATCTTCTCGGTGGCCGACTACGGCCTGGAAGCCGACCTGTTCCAGGCCGTGCCCGAGCTGGTGCAGTCGCTGTAAGAATGCAAGGCGCCGCACCGGGAGGCGGTGCCAACGGGCCCGGGTGAAGTATCCGGGCCCTGGCCAGAGCGGCACACAAGGCATGTGCCCCGGCCCCACCTGGTTCAGAGATGCAGGAGACAGACATGCAGATTTCCATTGGCCGCCGCAGCCTTGCGCTTGCGGCTGTTGTCTTTGTGGCCACCACGGGCGCCAGCGCGCCGGCATGGGCCCAGGCCAGCGACTTTCCCACGCGCCCGATCACGCTGATCGTGCCCTTCCCCGCAGGCGGCTCCACCGACCGCCACATGCGCACCCTGGCCGACATCGCGGGCAAGCAGCTGGGCCAGGCCATCATCGTGGAGAACAAGCCCGGCGCGGGCGGCACGCTGGGCCCGGGCAACATGTCCCGCACGGCCAAGCCCGATGGCTACACCATCACCCAGTTCCCCATGTCCATGCTGCGCATGGCGCACATGCAAAAGACGGCCTGGAACCCGGTCACGGACTTCACCTACATCATCGGCGTCTCGGGCTACACCTTCGGCTTCACGGTGCGCTCGGACTCGCCCTACAAGAGCTTCAACGAATACATTGCCGCCGCGCGCAAGAGCCCCGGCAAGATCGAGTACGGCTCCACCGGCATAGGCTCCTCGCCCCACCTGCTGATGGAGGAGCTGGCCGAGAACGCCAAGGTCACGCTCAACCACGTGCCCTTCAAGGGCAACGCCGACCTGCAGCAGGCCCTGCTGGGCGGCCACGTGGCCGCGCAAAGCGATGCCTCGGGCTGGGACACCTATGTGGATGGCGGCCAGATGCGCCTGCTCATGACCTTCGGCGAAAAGCGCACCCAGCGCTGGCCCGACGTGCCCACGGCCAAGGAGCTGGGCTATGGCGTGGTCTCCACCTCGCCCTACGGACTGGCCGGCCCCAAGGGCATGGACCCGGCCGTGGTGCGCAAGCTGCACGACGCCTTCAAGAAAGCCATGGATGACCCGCGCCACATCGAGGTGCTCAAGCAGCTGAACCAGGACGCCTGGTACCGCTCCGGCGCCGACTATGCGCAGTGGGTGCGCGAGGCCTATGCCAAGGACAAGGTCCTGATCGACCGCCTGGGCCTGGCCGCCAAGTAGGCCTGTCCTCCAATGCGCCCGCAGGGCCAGGGGGCTGGCGGGCGCAGTCCGCTTGAGATTCGTGAATTCGTGAAACGGAGTCCCTCATGACTGTCTCCCTGCCTTCGCCCGATGCGCCCTTCACCACGCTGGCCGAGCTGATCCGCAGCCACGCGCGCCAGCAGCCTGCCCATGCCGCGCTGCGCGACGACCAGCAGACGCTGAGCTACGCGCAGCTCGACGCCCTCATGGACCGCGTGGCTGCCGCGCTGCAGCGCGACGGCGTGCAGCCTGGCCAGGCGATTGCCATCTGCGCGTTGAACTCGGTGCGCTATGCCGCGCTGTTCCTGGGCGCCTTGCGCGCGGGCGTGGTGGTTGCGCCGCTGGCGCCGTCCTCCACGGCCGACAGCCTGGCCTCCATGCTGCGCGATGCCCAGGCGCGCCACCTGTTCCTCGACAAGGCGGCCCAGGACCTGGTGCCTGCCGACAGCGCCCTGCAATGCATCTCGCTGGACGGCGCCGCGCCCGGCCGTGCCTTTGACGACTGGCTGGCGCCCGAAGGCGCGCAGCCCGCGCCCGTGAGCGTGGAGCCGGCCGCGCCGTTCAACATCATCTATTCCTCGGGCACCACGGGCACCCCCAAGGGCATCGTGCAGTCGCACGGCATGCGCTGGGCCCACATCAACCGGGGCAGCGTCTACGGCTATGGCCCCGAGGGCACGACGCTGCTGGCCACGCCGCTGTACTCCAACACCACGCTGGTGGTGTTCTTCCCCACGCTGGGCAGCGGCGGCTGCGTCGTACTGATGCCCAAATTCGACGCGGCCCGCTACCTGCAGCTGGCCCAGCAGCACCGCGTCACCCACACCATGCTGGTGCCCGTGCAGTACCAGCGCATCATGGCGCTGCCGCAGTTCGGCGAGCATGACCTGTCCAGCTTCCGCGCCAAGTTCTGCACCAGCGCGCCGTTCCGGGCCGAGCTCAAGGCCGACGTGGTGGCGCGCTGGCCCGGCAGCCTGACCGAGTTCTACGGCATGACCGAAGGCGGCGGCACCTGCATCCTCGAAGCCCATCTGCACCCGGACAAGCTGCACACCGTGGGCAAGCCCGCCGAGGGCCATGACATCCGCCTCATCGACGAGGACGGCCGCGAGGTCGCCCCGGGCGAGGATGGCGAGGTCGTGGGCCACTCTGCCAGCATGATGACCGGCTACCACGGCCAGCCCGCCAAGACGCGCGAGGCCGAATGGTTCGACCCCACGGGCAAGCGCTTCATCCGCACGGGCGACGTGGGCCGCTTCGATGCCGATGGATTCCTCACCCTGTTCGACCGCCGCAAGGACATGATCATCAGCGGCGGCTTCAACATCTACCCCAGCGACCTGGAAACCCAGCTGCGCGCCCACCCGGCCGTGGACGACGTGGCCGTGGTCGGCGTGCCGTCCGAGCAATGGGGCGAGACGCCCGTGGCCTACGTGGTGTCGCGCGCGGGGCAGCCGGCCCTGCCCGAGGACATCATGGGCTGGTACAACCAGCGGGCCGGCAAGACCCAGCGCCTGGCGGACCTGCGCTTCATTGCCGAGCTGCCGCGCAGCGCCATCGGCAAGGTGCTCAAGCGCGAGCTGCGCGACCAGTACGCGACGGGGCGCTGAACCGGCGGAGGCTTTCTCCAAACGATGTCCACCACGATGTCCACCAAGAGGTACACCCCATGAGCAACGACACCACGATGTCCGAGGTCCGCCGCCAGGTGACGGCCGAGGAATGGCAGACCCGCATCGAGCTGGCCGCCGCCTACCGGCTGGTCGCCCACTTCGGCTGGGACGACCTGATCTTCACCCACATCTCGGCGCGCGTGCCGGGCCAGCCCGACCAGTTCCTGATCAACCCCTACGGCATGCTGTTCGACGAGATCACGGCCTCCAGCCTGGTCAAGGTCGATCATGAAGGCCGGCCGCTGATGGAGACCGAGTACGACGTCAACCCGGCCGGCTTCGTCATCCACAGCGCCATCCACGACGGCCGCCCCGAGGTGCAGTGCGTGCTGCACACGCACACGCGCTATGGCGTGGCCGTCTCGGCGCAGAAGGAGGGGCTGCTGCCCATCTCGCAGCAGTCCATCTTCCCGCTGGCGCGCCTGGCCTACCACGACTACGAAGGCGTGGCCCTGCGCGACGACGAGAAGCCGCGCCTGGTCGATGACCTGGGCGCCAGCAACTTCCTCATCCTGCGCAACCACGGCCTGCTGACCTGCGGCCGCAACGTGGCCGAGGCCGTGCTGGCCATGTACACGCTGGAGTCGGCCTGCCGCATCCAGATCCTGGCGCAGTCGGGCGGCGGCGAGCTCACGCGCATCCCGCAGGACATCATTGCCGACGCGGTCAACCAGTCGCGCCAGGTCACCAAGGGCAAGGGCGCAGGCCTGGCCTGGCCCGGCCTGCTGCGCCGCCTGGACCGCATAGACCATTCTTACAAGGACTGAAGGAAACCATGGGAATTCTGGTCAACATCCATCCGAGCATGGGCGCGCCCATCGTCGACTCGCTGCGCGCGCTGGCGCCCGGCGTGCAGGTCTGGGGCCACCGCGAGGAGGCGCCGGCCGATGCGGTCGAGGCCATGCTTGCCTGGAGCCTCAAGCCGGGCGTGCTGCCGGCCTATCCGGGCCTGAAGCTGCTGTGCGCGCCCAGCGCGGGCGTGGACAAGCTGCTGGCCGTGCCCGACCTGCCGGCTGGCCTGCCCGTGGCGCGCACCGTCGATCCGCAGCAGCATGTGGAGATCGCCCAGTACGTGGTCGGTACCGCGCTGCGCCACACGCGCGAGCTGGACCTGTTCGCGCGCCAGCAGCAGGCCGGCGACTGGCTGCGCCGCCCCGTGCGCGCCAGCGCAGACTGCCGCGTGGGCATCCTGGGCCTGGGCGAGGTCGGCCGCTTCGTGGCCGGCGCCATGCAGGCCATCGGCTACCCCGTCGCAGGCTGGAGCCGCAGCGCCAAGAGCATTGCAGGCCTGGCCACGCACAGCGGTGCCGAAGGTCTGAAGCAACTGCTGTCCACCAGCGACATCCTGGTCTGCGCCTTGCCGCTCACGCCCGAGACGCGCGACCTGCTGGACCGCCGAACCCTGTCCCTGCTGCCGCGCGGCGCCTACTTCATCAACGTGGGGCGCGGCGAGCAGGTGGTGGAAGACGACCTGCTGGCCCTGCTCGACGAAGACCACCTGGCAGGCGCCGCGCTGGACGTGCTGCGCGACGAGCCGCCCCAGCCCGGCAACAAGGTCTGGGGCCATCCCAAGGCCTTCGTCACGCCGCACATCGCGGCCCAGGCCTCGGCCGACACCGTGGCGCGCCAGTGTCTAGAGAACCTGCGCCGCCTGCGCGCGGGCGAGCCGCTGCTCAACCTTGTGGATGTGGCGCGGGGGTATTGAGCCTTGTTTTCCATCCGACGCTGCGCTGTTGCGTGGCGTTTTTTCATCGCCGGGCCGCCCCAAGATGAAAAGCGGCCCCCTTGGGGGGCAGCGGACCTTGCGCAGCAAGGGTAGCGTGGGGGCCATTTTTCAACTGAGAAGAATCCAGAGACACCATGCCTTCGACTTCCCGCCGCGGCTTTTTGCAATCTACCGCTGCCGCCGCTGCAGCAGCCACCACCGTGCTGGCCCCCTCGGCCTGGGCCCAGAGCCCCTGGCCTTCCAAGCCCATCCGCATCATCGTTCCGTACACGGCAGGCGGCTTCACCGACCAGATGGCGCGCCTGCTGCAGGTCGGCCTGCAAAAGGCCCTGGGCCAGCCCGTCATCGTGGAGAACAAGCCCGGCGCCAACAGCATCATCGGCGTGGACCAGATCGCCAAGGCCGCGCCGGACGGGCACACCTTCGGCGTGGTCATCGCGGCCTATGCGGCCAACACCACGCTCTATCCCAAGCTGCCCTACAACCCGAAGAAGGACCTGGTCGGCGTCTCGCTCATGGGCGTCTCGCCCCTGGTCGCTGCCGTGGCCATGAACGCGCCCTTCAAGACCACGCCCGAGCTGATCGCCTATGCCAAGGCCAATCCGGGCAAGGTGGGCTTCGGCTCCTCGGGCAGCGGCTCCAGCGCCCACCTGACCACCGAGCTGATGAAGCTGCTCACCAAGACGGACATGGTCCACGTGCCCTACAAGGGCGCCGCGCCTGCGCTGGCCGACCTCATGGGCGGCCAGATCCCGCTGTTCCTGGACCCGCCGCCCAACCTCATCCAGCCCGCCAAGGCCGGCCGCATCCGCCTCATCGGCGTGGCCAGCGACAAGCGCCTGGCCGCGCTGCCCGACGTGCCCACCTTCGTGGAGCAGGGCTACGACGGCTTGCTGGGCAGCACCTGGGCGGCCATGATCGCGCCGGCCGGCGTGCCGCGCGAGATCGTGCAGCGCATGTCCGCCGAGGTGTCGCGCATCATCCGCAGTGCCGAGGTGTCGCAGCGGCTGGAGCAGGTGATGGGGACGTTTGCGGAGGGGTCCACGCCTGAGGAGTGCGATCGGTTCATTGCTGCCGAGACGGAGAAGTGGGGGAGGGTGATTCGGGAGGCGAAGGTGACGGTGGACTGAGTCTTTCTTGTTCTCGGGTCTGTTTTTTGACCCTGCCGGGTGGTTGTTTTTCGAGGCCGGGTTTCGGCCCGGCGGCCGACCCGCTTTCTTGTCGCGCGGCCGGGGAGCCGGCCACAAGAAAGTATGCAAAGAAGCCCGCCTCGTACTGCCCACGATCCTTTGCTTCGCTGCGCGACCCGCGTTGGGCAGAAGGGGGAGACTGGGGACAGCCCACAGCCAGTAGCCGATGCGCATTGCTGCGCTCGGCTGTTTTCATGGGATCTTGGCGGTGGTGCAGAGGACATCGTTCCTGTCCTCCACAGGGTTGGCCTTCGGTTCGGCAGAGAACGCTCCAAACTGGATGGAATGCAGCTTGGCATACAGTCCCTGGCGGTCGAGGAGTTGCGCATGCGAGCCTTCCTCTACAACCCGACCAGCTTCCAGTACGACGATCTTGTCTGCCACGGCGATGGTGGACAGGCGATGCGCAATGACGATGCTTGTGCGGCCCGCCATCAGGCGTTCCATGGCCTGCTGGATCAATCTCTCCGATTCCGAGTCAAGTGCCGAGGTGGCCTCATCGAGTATCACGACGCTGGCGTTCTTGTAGATGGCCCTTGCAATCGCAAGGCGCTGGCGCTGCCCGCCCGACAGGTGGGTGCCGTTGTGGCCGACCAGGGTCTGCAGCCCGTGTGGCAATGCGTCCACTGTGGCGAGCAGGTTGGCCGCCTGCAATGCTGACCGGAGCCGTTGAGCATCGGGATCCGTATCGAGGCAGACGTTGTATTCGATGGAGCCATTGAAGAGTACGACGTCCTGGCTCACCATGGCCACCTGGGCCCGCAGGCACTGCAAGTCCCAGTCTGGCAGGGGCACTCCATCCAGCTCGACCACACCGCCCGACGGTGAAAGGAATCGCGGCAGCAGATTGGCCAAGGTACTTTTGCCGGCTCCTGAGGGGCCGACGAGCGCGACCATGGAACCCGGTTCGATTTCCAGCGTCAGTCCGGCCAGCGCCGGCCTTGTACCGTCTGGCCCGAACTGCACGGTGACATCTCGCAAGGAAAAATGGCCTGTCACATGGTCCTTCCTCAGGGGGCCGCCCGCCTCGGATGGCTCATCGTCGATGAGTGCGATGCCTCTTGCGATAGCCGCCATTCCCCGGGCCACGGAGGCGGATACGTCCGTCAATCTGCGGATGGGGTTGGCAATACCTGCGGCCGCCGCGATGAAGGCCACGAAAGAACCCATTGGCGTTCCGGTGCTGCTGCTTTGCCACAGCGCCAGGGCGACCACGGTCGCCAAAGCAATGGCTGTGAACAACTGGGTCAATGGCGATGCCGATGCACTGGCAACCGTTGACTTCATCAGCAAGCGGTTGAGTGCGCGGCTTTCCTGCCGGAACCGGGCCGCCTGCGGTGTCTGCAACCCATGCAGCCGCACGATGCGCCATGCGAGCACATTCTCTTCCACGACATAGCCCAGGCGATCGATGGCCGTCTGAGATGCTTTGGTGATTCTTCGCAGCCGCTGGCCAAATGCACGTATGGTCACGGCCAGGACCGGGGCGAGAACGCCCAGGACCAGCGTCAGCTTCCAGTTCAGCATGAGCAGTGTCGCCAGCAGCGCAAGAATGCTGAAGCTGTCCTTCAGGATGGTCTGGATGGCCCCCGTCAATTGCACCACTCCTGCCGCTGATTCGTACACGATCGTGTTGGTCAAGCTGTTCGCAGGGCGGGAGGCAAAGAGGTTCGGATCGGCATCCAGCAATTTTCCGAACATCCTCAACCGCAGATTCATGATCCCCTGGTTGGCCGTCCAGGCAAGGCTGTAGTCGACGATGAATACGGCCACTCCCCGCAGGGCGAACACGGCAACCATGCCGATCGGAACAAACCACAGCGGAGGGTGGTCTATATCTGCCAGCCAACCGATGGGCGCGTATTGGAAGCCTCCGTCGACGATGGGCAGCATCAGCCATGCAAAGGCGGCCTCGCATACACCGGCGACGGCAGCAGCCACCGCACCGATGCGGACGGCGAAGGCCGTTCCCCGGAAGTAGGGGCTGATGGCTGCGCCTCGCTTGAACACATTGCTCATAGGCCTCGTTGCTCCCCTGGAAATGCGATGGGCAAAAATGAAGCGCCCCGGGATATTCGAAAGACGCAGAAAGCGGTCATTCTGCGTTTTAGTGGTTAGCTCATGATCCGCGATCTCCAATAGACCTTTTGTATGGACTGGTTGCGTGCCCGAGTGCTCGGGCGTACTGCAGCATGTGTGACCTAGCCGATGCGCATTGGTGCGCTCGGCTGTTTTCATGGAGTTGGGTGCGGCGTCAGGGTTCGGGCCTGGCGGTGTTGCGCAGGACGTGGATTTCGTCGTCCATGGAGGTGGCCAGCCGTTCGGCGCTGTGCTGGATGGTGCGCAAGGCGCTGATCACCACATCCGGATCGCGCAGGCCTTCTGGCGTCTGCAGCCATGACTGCGCGAGCTGGGATAGTGCAGAGACCTCGTTGCAGCCTGATTGAACCATGGCGTTCATCTCGGCGACGGCCATGGTCAGTTGCGTGGTTCTGGCGCTGCTGGGTCGGACTTCCTGCTTCATGGCATGGCCCTCCATGTGAATGTGAGGGCGCTCTGAATCATCGGCGCTGTATGCATGGTTCCGTGCTCCTTTGAGAGACTTGAAACCACCAATCCGCGTTCTTACGCGCAGACAGGTGGACGGGATGTTAAGAACACGCTCAAAGCCGTGCGGACGCCCTTGCGGGTAGCCCCATCCCGTCCATAACCGTAGGGACGTGGGCGTACACCCACGATCCGGCAATGCAGACGTGACAAGGCCTCGTTAACGGGGAGGCCGCACCGCTTTGAGAAAAGGTGTTCTTACGCACCAGCCCCTGTACTGGGGGCCACTCGGAATGATAGAGGCTTTGAATGAAAGCGAGGCCAAAGTCCCAGGCCGAGCGCAGCGACCGCCACGACGCAGGTTGCCCACAGCGAAGCGGAGGGGCGCGGACATTCGGCTGCCGGGCCGAGACCCGGCCTCGAAAAGAACCCCCCCGGCAGGGGCAAAAACAATCAAGCAGCCCCCACCCTCCACCGCCTCCTGGGCGCCCTCAACGCATGCCTTTCCCGATAGGCCGCAGGCGCCATCCCCACATACCGCAAGAACACCCGCCGAAAGGCCGAGGCATCCCCATACCCGCAGGCCAGCGCCACGGACGGCACGCTCTCCAGCGTGATCTCCAGCAGCACCCGGGCCCGCGCGCAGCGCAGGCGGTGCAGGTGGTCCAGCGGGCTGTGGCCCAGTTCCTGCTGGAAGTGGCGCAGCAGGGTGCGCGGGCTGGTGGATGCCGCGTCCGCGAGGGCCTGCAGGTCATAGGGCTGCTCCACGCGCGCCTCCAGCCAGGCGATGGCATGGGCCAGCACGCTGTTGCGCGTGGCGGGAATACGGCGGTCCTGCAGGGCGGCGCGGGTGGCGCGTTCGCGCTGGGCATCGGGCTGTAGCACGGCGGCCAGCGCTGCGGCCAGGTCGTCGCCGAAGGCATGGCGTGTGAGCGCGACGGCCATGGGTGCCAGGGCCTCGGGGTGGGAGGCGCTGAGCCAGGGCCTGTCGTCCACGAAGGGTTGGCCCTCGGCCAGTTCGATGCCCGGGAAGTCCAGGCCGAAGCCGCCCATGAAATACCAGGGCAGGGCCACAAGCCGGCCCTTGCAGCGGCCGCCCGCTGCCGCAAACCAGGCGGCGCTGCCCAGCGTGCAGACGGCCAGGCCCTGGTCGAAGGCTGTGGTGATGCGGCGCACGAGGGCCGGATGCGCGGCGACGATGTCGCGGATGGATGGGATGTCGGGGCAGTGCAGCGCGCTCACGAAGACGGCCTGCGCGGGCCCTTCGGCTGCCGCGCCTTCGGTCGCATGCGGCATGGCGGGCAGGGGCCGGCCCTGGCCGTCGACCCAGCGCCAGCCAAAGCGTGGCGCGCGCCGGCCCAGGCGCAGGCTGGCGACCAGGTTGGCGCTGCGCAGCATCTCCACCAGGTGCGCGGCGTGGCCGATGGCGCTGTGCTCCAGGCAGGGCAACTCGATGATGAAGGCTCGGGGCATGGCGGTTCTGGCTCCTCGAATGGCGATTTTGACGTGCCCGTCATACGTGCTTCACTTTTAGCATGGCTGCTTGTGCCACTTTCCAGGACCACGAAGATGCTCCACACCAGCGCCGAGACAAAGCCTTCCTCCTCCCCGCGCACAGGCCTGCGCTCCATCGCCCTGGCCGGGCTGCTGGCCTGCGGCCTGCCACTGGCGGCCAGCGCCCAGGGGCTCGATGCACAGGGCCTGGCGGCCCTGGATACCGCCATCCAGCCGCTGGCGCCCAAGATGGTGGAGTGGCGCCGCGACATCCACCAGCACCCCGAACTGTCGGGCCAGGAAGAACGCACGGCCAAGCTGGTGGCCGATCATCTGCGCCGCCTGGGCATGGAGGTGCAGACCGGCGTGGGCGGCACGGGCGTGGTGGGCGTGCTGCGCGGCGGCCAGCCCGGCAAGACCGTGGCGCTGCGTGCCGACATGGATGCGCTGCCCGTGGCCGAGAAGACCGGCCTGCCCTTTGCCTCCAAGGCCAAGGCCCAGTACATGGGCAAGGAGGTTTCGGTCATGCATGCCTGCGGGCACGATGCCCACGTGGCCATGCTCATGGGCGCGGCCGAGGCGCTGGCCGGCATGCGCGCCAAGCTGCCCGGCACGGTGAAGTTCATCTTCCAGCCCGCCGAGGAAGGTGCCCCGGTGGAGGCCGATGCCCACGGCCATGTGCCCAGCTTTGGTGCCAAGGCCATGGTGGAGGCCGGTGTGCTCAAGGACGTGCAGGCCATCTACGGCCTGCACATCACGGCCAACCTGCCCTCGGGCATGGTGGGCTATCGCAGCGGGCCGCTGATGGCGGGCTCGGACAGCCTGAGCATCCAGGTCGAGGGCCGGGGCGGCCATGGCTCGTCGCCGTGGAATGCGGTCGATCCCATCGTCGCGGCCAGCCAGGTGGTGCTGGGCCTGCAGACCGTGGTCAGCCGCCAGCTCAACATCAGCCTGGAGCCTGCCGTGCTGACGATCGGCTCCATCCAGGGCGGCACGCGCTACAACATCATCCCGGACAACGTGGAGATGCAGGGCACGCTGCGCACCTTCGACGAGGACATGCGCCAGGAGGCGCACAAGCGCATCACCGCCACGGCCGAGCAGATCGCGGCCTCCAGCGGCGCCAAGGCCAAGGTGCGCTTCGGTCCCGTGGCCTATCCGGTGACCACCAACCCCGCAGCACTGACCGAGGCCTCGCTGCCCGCGCTCAAGCTGGCCATGGGCGGCAAGGCCATGGTGATTCCCAAGGTCAGCGGCTCCGAGGATTTCTCGGAATTCCAGAAGGTGGTTCCGGGCTTCTTCTACTTCCTGGGCGCGCCGCCGGCCGGCCAGGACTTTGCCAAGGCGCCGTCCAACCACTCGCCGCTGTTCGACATCGACGAGAAGCAACTGCCCACGGGCGCGCGCTCACTGGCCGCGCTGGCCGTGGACTATCTGCAGCGCAACCCATAGTTATTGGACTCCCCCTGAGCGGCGGACGCCGCTTCCCGTTGCACGGCGCCCCCTCTCTCGCTACGCGGGAGGGGGACGGCACCCGCGCTGCGGGGCGGCGCGGCCGGCGTAGGCCCTTGCTCGGTGCCCCTGGCTTGAGATCGAGTCCGTGCGAACCGCGTCGGCTTTATTTGGCGCTGGCGATTGCCGATGGGCCTTTCCACCACCGGGCGATGGCGAGCCGGAAGGGCAGCAGCAGCGCCACGCCCAGCACCAGCTTGACGCCCAGGTCGCCCAGGGCCCAGGTCACCCAGGGCTCGGCGGCGCCTGCGAAGGCGATGCTCCAGAACAGGAAGGTGTCCAGGCAGGCGGCCAGCAGCGTGGCCACCAGGGGGGCACGCCACCAGCGGCCCGCACGCAGGCGGTGGAACACACCGATGTCCAGCCACTGCGAGGCAATGAAGGCCGCGCCCGAGGCCAGCGCGATGCGCGGCGGCGCCAGCACCAGCGAGGCGGCCACGGCCACGGCAAAGCCCACCCAGGCCACGCGCCGGGCCTGCTGCGGGCCGAAGCTGCGGTTGACCAGCTCGCTCACCAGGAAGGCGAACGGATAGGTGATGGCGCCCCAGGTCAGCCAGTCGTTGATGGCGTACTGCACCAGGATGTTGGACGACAGCACCACCACGCCCATGGCCGCAATGGCGGCCAGCAGCTGGGCGCGCGAGGGGGCGGCGAAACGGGGCGGACGCGGTGTCATGCTGCGCCACCGGAGCCGCGTGCACCCGACGAGGGCAGGGGCAGCCCGAGGATGGCGCAGGCCACGGCCTCGCCCACCTTGACGCCATCCACGCTAGCCGACAGGATGCCGCCCGCGTAGCTGGCGCCTTCGCCGGCCGGGTACAGGCCGCGCGTGTTCAGGCTGTGGAAGTCCGCGCCGCGCTCGATCTTCACGGGCGAGGAGGTGCGCGTTTCCACGCCGGTGAGCACGGCATCGTGCATGTCGTAGCCGCGGATCTTCTTGCCGAAGGCGGGCAGCGCCTCGCGCATGGCCTCGATGGCATAGGCGGGCAGCACGTGGTGCAGGTTGGTCAGCGTGATGCCGGGCTTGTAGGAGGGCTCGACCTCGCCCAGCGCGGCCGATTCCTTGCCCGCGATGAAGTCGCCCACCAGCTGGCCCGGCGCGTTGTAGTTGCGCCCGCCCAGCAGGTAGGCCTTGGTCTCCAGCTGGCGCTGCAGCACGATGCCCGACAGCGGGTGCAGCTCGCCGTCCTTGAGGTTTTCCACGCCATGGGTCTTGCCGTCGAAGGCCCAGGCAAAGCTCTTGGCATCGCGCGGGTAGTCGCAGGGGTCGATGGCGCAGACCATGCCGGCGTTGGCATTGCGCTCGGCGCGCGAGTACTGGCTCATGCCGTTGGTGACCACGCGCTCGGGCTCGCTGGTGGCCGCCACCACGGTGCCGCCCGGGCACATGCAAAAGCTGTAGACCGCGCGCCCGTTGCTGGCGTGGTGCACCAGCTTGTAGTCGGCCGCACCCAGCAGCGGGTGGCCGGCATGCCTGCCCCAGCGCGCGCGGTCGATCACGCTTTGCGGATGCTCGATGCGAAAGCCCACCGAGAACGGCTTGGCCTCCATGTGCACGCCGCGCTCGTAGAACATGGCGAAGGTGTCGCGCGAGCTGTGGCCCAGGGCCATCACGGCATGGTCGGTCTCCAGCCACTGGCGCTCGCCGCTGTCCTGGTCCAGCACTTCCAGGGCGGTGAGACGGCGGTCCTTGCCCTCGCCCTCGATGCGCATGTCACACACGCGCTGGCCGAAGCGGATCTCGCCGCCCAGGCGGATGATCTCCTCGCGTATTCCCTCGACCACCTTCACCAGCTTGAAGGTGCCGATGTGCGGATGCGCGGCATAGAGGATCTCGGGCGGCGCGCCGTGGGTGACGAATTCCTGCATCACCTTGCGGCCCAGGTGGCGCGGGTCCTTGATCTGGCTGTAGAGCTTGCCGTCGGAGAAGGTGCCTGCGCCGCCTTCGCCGAACTGCACATTGGACTCGGGCACCAGCTCGCGCTTGCGCCACAGGCCCCAGGTGTCCTGGGTGCGCTCGCGCACCGAGCGGCCGCGCTCGATCACGATGGGCCTGAAGCCCATCTGCGCCAGCACCAGGGCCGCAAAGATGCCGCAGGGCCCGAAGCCCACCACCACGGGCCGGCGCTGCAGGTCGGCAGGCGCCTGGCCCACGGCATGCCAGCGCATGTCGGGCGTGGGGTTCACATGGGCATGGCTGGAGAACTGTTCCAGCAGCGCGGCTTCCTGGCTCTCGTCGGCCAGCGTCAGGTCGACGATGTAGACGGCCAGCAGCTCGGACTTGCGCGCATCGAAGCTGCGCTTGTGCACATGCACGGAGGCAATGGCCTCCTCGGCAATGCCCAGCTGGCGCGCGGCCAGGGCGCGCAGCGGCTCCAGGGGCAGGTATTCGGTGTGGCTGTCGGGGTGGTATTGCACCGCCGACAGGGGCAGTTTCAGTTCAGAGACGCGGATCATGGCTTGTACCTATCAAGCAGAGGGCCGGCGATGGTAAGCCAAAGTGGGCGACCGCACAGGCTGCGGGCCGCACAGCCTTGGGGTGTGCTCGGGTTCGGATTTTCCGCCAGATATTTCCGGTGCTGGTGCCGTCCCGATCCGGGCACGGACCTTGCATGCAGGGCCGGCCATCCGCGAACGGGGCCCTTCAGTCCCGCTCTGATGGGGTGGCTGCATCTGCGCGAAGTGGTGGTGGAACGGATGTAAGCTCGCGGCAAGCCTGCGGGCGGGTGCTGCCCCAGGTGAACAAGATCAACGCATTCCACGCACCACAAGGAGACATTTCATGAAGCAACCCCCTTCCAGGCAACGCCTGCCCGCATGGCAGTGGCTCGGCCTTGCGGCCGCCACGCCGCTGTTCCTCGCATCGTGCGGCGGTGGTGGTGGCAATGGCGGATCGGGCCAGGACGACCTGGCCGCCTGCGCCATCACCTCGGGCGATGGCAGCGTGGTCGTGGGCTCGGGCCTGCCCGGTGATCCGGCCGCACCCGAACCCTCGTCGGGCTACCGCCTCGGCAAGAAGGCCCTGCACACCTCCAAGTACATGGTGGTCACGGCCAACCCGCTGGCGTCCAAGGCCGGTTGCGAGGTGCTCAAGTCCGGTGGCTCGGCCGTGGATGCGGCCGTGGCCGTGCAGATGGTGCTGGGCCTGGTGGAGCCGCAGTCCAGCGGCATCGGCGGTGGCGCCTTCATGCTCTACCGCGATGCGGCCACGGGCAAGGTCGTGGCCTATGACGGCCGCGAGACTGCGCCGGCTGCTGCCACGGAAAACTACCTGCGCTACGTGGACGATGCCACCGACCAGACCGCGCCCAAGCCTTCGGCGCGCTCCAGCGGCCGCTCCATCGGCACGCCGGGCGTGGTGCGCATGCTGGAACTCGCGCACAAGGACTACGGCAAGACCGCGTGGCCCCAGCTGTTCAATTCGGGCATCGACCTGGCCAGCAAGGGCTTTCCCATCAGCGGCCGCATGGCCGCCGCGCTGGAGGGCTCCAAGACGGAGCTGGCGCGCGATGCCGATGCCGCCAAGCTGTACTTCGATGCCCAGGGCAAGCCGCTGGCGCTGGGCGCCAAGTTCGTCAACCAGCCCTATGCCGACACGCTGCGCAGCATCGCCACGGGCGGTGCTGATGCCTTCTACCGTGGCGACCTGGCCCAGGCCATCGTCAGCAAGGTGGGCGTGACGCAGACCGTCTCGGACGGTGCGCCCATCACCCCCGGCAAGACCACGCTGCAGGACCTGGCCAGCTACGAGGCCAAGCGCCGCGAGGCCGTCTGCACCACCTACCGCGCGCGCTACATGGTCTGCAGCATGCCGCCGCCGTCGTCCGGCGGCATCGCCGTGGCACAGGCCATGGGCATTCTGGAGAATTTCGACCTCAAGGCCTATGCGCCCACGGCCATCGATGGCGAGGGCGGCAAGCCTTCGGTGATGGGCGTGCACCTGGTCAGCGAAGCCCTGCGCCTGGCCTATGCCGACCGTGACAAGTACGTGGCCGACACCGACTTCGTGTCCCTGCCCGGCGGCTCGCCGGCCCTGATGCTGGACAAGAGCTACCTGCGCCAGCGCGCCGCCCTCATCTCCACGACCAAGAGCATGGGCACGGCCCAGGCAGGCAACTTCGGTACGCCTTCGCAGGGCGTGGTCGATGTCAAGGAGGCCGGCACCACGCACATGAGCATCGTCGATGCCAAGGGCAACGCGCTGAGCATGACGACCACGGTGGAGTCCAGCATGGGGTCCTTTCACGTCACGCGCGGCTTCGTGCTCAACAACCAGCTGACCGACTTCGCGGCCATCCCCAGCACCGCCGACGGCCCGGTCGCCAACCGCGTGCAGCCGGGCAAGCGCCCGCGCAGCTCCATGGCGCCCACGCTGGTGTTCGACCTGAAGACCGACGGCACCGCCGGCGACTTCAAGATGGCCACGGGCTCGCCGGGCGGCAGCACCATCATCCAGTACGTGACCAAGACCCTGGTCGGCGCGCTGGACTGGGGTCTGGATGCGCAGCAGGCCACGTCGATGGTGGACTTCGGCGCGGCCAACAGCCCGACCACCAACGTGGGCGGCGAGCACCCCAACATCAACACGGCCAATGGCGGCAACGACGATCCGCTGGTCAGCGGCCTGCGTGCCCTGGGCCATGTGGTGTCCATCAGTGCGCAGTCCAGCGGGATTGGCACCATCTTGCGGGTGCAGCGCAATGGGCAGGCGCAGCTGGAAGGTGGGGCTGATCCGCGCCGTGAAGGGCTTGTTCTGGGCAATACCGTTCGCTGATTTCGGTCTGATGATTGACTGAGGAAGGCGCTGCTGGCAGGGATGCTGGTGGCGCCTTTTTTGCTGGTGGGTCTTTTTTTGACCCTGCCGGGTGGTTGTTTTTCGAGGCCGGGGTTCGGCCCGGCGGCCGACCCGCTTTCTTGTCGCGCGACAAGAAAGCGGGGCAAAGAAGCGCGCCCCGAACTGCCCACGACCCTTCGCTTCGCTGCGGGCGACCTGCGTTGGGCGGGATGCGGGGTGTGCCGCAGAACTCACTCCTTGCGCCTGCGGCGCAATCCGTTCAAACAACTGCGGCAAGCTAGACAACGAAGCAGCCCTGTCCTTCGGCAGGGCTGCCACCCCGCATCCCGCCCAACGCAGGCGTGGGCAGAAGGGGGGAGGCTGGGGAACAGCCAACAGCCAACAGCCAACAGCCGGCGCCATCGCTCCGCTCGGCTTCAAACCGGGGCCGAGCGAAGCGAAGGCCCGCACCACCTCCCGTATGTCAGCGCCTGCGGCGTGGTGGTTGCGGGGTTGCAGTCCTGCCGAAGGACAGGACTGCTTCGTGACCTGACTCGCTGCGGTTGTCTGAGCGGCGCGCGAAGCGCAAAGCGAGTTCCGCAGCGAACCCCGCAACCGCCACGACGCAGGTTGCCCCGGAGCGAAGCGCAGGGGTCGCGGGCATTTGGGCGCGTTTCTTTGCCTACTTTCTTATCGCGCGATAAGAAAGTAGGTCGGCCGCCGGGCCGAAACCCGGCCTCGAAAAACAACCACCCGGCAGGGACAAAAAAGCATCCCTGAATGGCAGCCGCTCTGAGGGCACACGCGCCATGACTGTCGCCTCAAAGACATGCCCCACCCACCCCAATGCGCAAAAAAACACCCCACCACCACCCGCAAACCAAGCAACCACGCCACCCCCTGCTATAGAGCCATCAGTCCCGCACCCACGCTGCGCGTTTTCCCCACAATCCCCAACGCTACGGGCTTGCCCGAATCCATGGTTGGCATGCATCCATCTAAATTGAACAGCAGCAAGTTCGATGGTCGTGAGCCTCTGAGGAAGATGGAAATGCAAAGACGAGTGTTTGGCGCATGGATGTGCGCATCGGTCCTGATGACGGGCGCAGCATGGGCGCAGGACAGCTATCCCAGCCGCCCCATCAGCCTGGTCGTGCCCTACGGCGCGGGCGGCGTGACCGATGTGGTGGCGCGTGCGCTGGCACAGGGCATGGGCAAGCAGCTGGGGCAGACCGTGGTGATCGAGAACAAGCCCGGCGCGGGCGCGTCCATGGGCGTGATGGACATGCGATCGGCCAAGCCGGACGGCTACCGCCTGACGCTGGCGCCCGTGAGCATCTTCCGCCAGCCGCACATCCAGAAGGTGCAGTACGACCCGGTGCGCGATCTCAGCTACATCGCCACCTACATGACCTATGACTTCGTGCTGGCCGTGCCCCAGGACTCGCCGTTCAAGACGGTGCAGGACCTGGTCGAGTTCGCCAAGAAGAATCCGGGCGCCGTGGACTACGGCACGCCGGGCAAGTTCACGGCCAACCACGTGGTGATGGCGCTGCTGGAGCAGGCCACGGGCGCACGCTTCACGCATGCGCCCTTCAAGGGCGATGCCGAGGCGCTGAACTCGCTGATGGCCGGCCACATCAAGTCCGGCGTGTACGCCAACACGGTGCTGCCGTACCTGAGCTCGGGCAAGCTGCGCGCCCTGGCCTCGGCCTCCGAGGTGAGGCCCGAGGCCTTTGCCAACGTGCCCACGTTCCGCGAGGCCGGTTATGCCTTCGATGTGCCCTCGCCCCTGGGCATTGCCGGGCCGCGCGGCCTGCCGCCAGAGATCGTGCGCAAGCTCGAAGCCGCCATCAAGGCCGCCATGGACGACCCGGCCTTCCGCCAGGTCGTCGGCAACTACGGCGTGCGCACGCAGTTCCGCGGCAGCCAGGAGTACACGGCGTTCGCCAAGAAGGCGTTCGAGGACGAGAAGAAGATCGTGCAGAACATAGGCCTGGAGGATTGAGGCCGCTACGCGGGCGGCAGCCCGGCCATGGCCCGCAGGTCCACCAGCCGGTCGTACTCGGCCGCCGTGATCAGCCCCAGCTCCACGGCTGCCTCGCGCGGCGCAATGCCGCGCGCCATGGCCTCGCGCGTGATGCGTGCCACGGCGTCATAGCCCAGTACCGGGTTGAGCGCGGTGGCCTGCAGCAGCGAGTGGCTGACCTGCTGCTCCAGCCGCTCCGTATGTGCCTGCAGGCCGGCCACCAGTTTCTCGGCAAACACGCGGATGGCGTCGCCCAGCGCGCGCATGGCGCGCAGCAGGTGGTGGATCAGCACGGGCTTGGCCACGTTGAGCTCGAAGTGCCCGGCCGAGCCCGCCAGCGTGACGGTGAGGTGGTGGCCCATGGCCTGGTAGGCGGCCTGCACCACGACCTCGGCCACGGTCGGGTTGCGCTTGCCCGGCATGATGGAGGAGCTCAGCCCATCGTCGGGAAACACCAGCTCCCCCAGGCCGCAGCGCGGGCCTGAACCCAGCAGGCGGATGTCGTTGGCCATCTTGGCCAGCGAACCGGCCACCACATTGAGTGCGCCCGAGACCTCGATGAGCGCATCGTGCGCGGCCATGCCTTCGAACTTGCAGGGATTGGGCGTGACCGCCAGGCCCGTGAGCGCCTGTATCTCCTCGCAGAAGATCCGGTCGAATCCGGCCGGCGCGTTGAGCCCCGTGCCGGCCGCAGTGCCGCCCTGGGCCAGGCTCCACAGCCGGGGCTGGGTGTCCCGCAGCCGGTCCATGCCGTGGCCCACCTGGTGGGCGAATGTCTCGAAGCTCTGGCCCAGCGTCATGGGCACGGCGTCCATCAGGTGCGTGCGCGCCACCTTGAGCACGCCGGCAAAGGCCAGGGCGCGTTCCTGCAGGCGCTGCTGCAGCTGTTCCAGGGCGGGCAGCAGGTGGTCGCGCAGCTCCAGCGCCGTGGCCAGGTGCATCACCGTGGGAAAGCTGTCGTTGGACGACTGCGAGGCATTGGCATGGTCGTTGGGGTGGACCGGGCTGCGCGTGCCCGGGGGCTGGCCCAGCATCTGGTTGGCGCGGTTGGCGATGACCTCGTTGGCATTCATGTTGGTCTGCGTGCCCGAGCCCGTCTGCCAGATGGTCAGCGGGAAATGCGCGTCCAGCAGTCCGTCGCGCAGTTCGGCGGCTGCGGCCTCGACGGCCGCGCCGCGCTCGTCGTCCAGCACGCCCAGGCGCCGGTTGGCGCGCGCTGCCGCCAGCTTCTGCAGCCCGAATGCGCGGTACAGGCCCTGCGGAAAGCGCTCCTCGCCAATGGTGAACAGCTCCAGCGCGCGCTGGGTCTGCGCGCCCCAGAGGCGGTCGGCAGGGATGTGGACGGGGCCGAAGGCATCGTGCTCGATGCGGGTATGAGCTTGGGTCTGTGCCTGGGCCTGGGTGCGTGTCTGGTCCATGGGCTCAGTCCAGCGAGATCTTCGCGTCGGCTGCCACCTTGCGCCAGCGCTCCACCTCGGCGGCCGTGTGGCGTGCCAGGGCTTCGGGCGCGTATTGATCTGCGGGCAGCAGGCGTATGCCCTGGGCGGCCATCCTGTCGGTCCAGGCCTTGTCGGCCAGGGCCTTGGTATAGGCCTGGTAGACCTTTTGCACCACGTCGCGCGGCGTGCCCTTGGGCGCGTAGATGCCGTACCAGGTGGCGGTCTCGAAGCCCGGCAGCAGCTTCTGGCCCAGCGCGGCCGCGCCCGGGAACTGGGGCATGGGCTTGTCCGAGGTGAGGGCGATGGCGCGGATGCGCTCGCCGGCCAGCTGGGGCAGGGCGGTGTTGGTCTGGTCGAACATGGCATCGACCTGGCCCGAGATCACATCGGTCATGGCCGGTGCCGCGCCCTTGTAGGCCACCTGGGTGATCTCCATCTGCGCGCGGCTGGCGAACAGCGCTGCCACCAGGTGCGAGGTCGATCCCACGCCCGCGTTGCCGAAGTTCAGCCGGCCCGGGTTCTGCTTGCCGAAGGCCACCAGCTCCTCGGCCGTCTTGTACGGGGAGTTCTTGCCCACCAGAAGCACCAGCGGCGTGTCGGGGAAGCGGAACACCGCCTCGAAGTCCTTGACCGGGTCATAGGCCAGCTTCTTGTACAGCGACGGCGCCGCGCCCATGTAGCCCATGTGGCCGACCAGGAAGCTGTAGCCGTCGGGCGCCGAGCGCGCCGCCTTGGCCGCGCCGATGGTGCCGCCCGCACCCGGAACGTTCTCGATGATGATCTGCTGGCCCAGCTGGGTGCTGGTGCGCTGGGCGATGTCGCGCGCCATGGCGTCCGTGGGGCCGCCGGCCGCGAAGGGCACGATCCAGGTCAGCGGCTTGGCGGGGTAGCCGCCCTGGGCGTGCGCGGCCAGGGCGAAGGTGGTGGCGGCCAGGGCAAGGGCCAGGCGTGGCAGGCGGGGAAGATGGAAAGGCATGGTGTTGTCTCCTGTAGTGCTGTGTTCTGTCCTGGGCCGGGATGTCAGCGGCCGCTGGCTGTATGGGCGCGCGACAGCGCAAGGGCGCGGTCCACCATCTGCGGGGCCTCGCCCAGGTAGTTGCGCGGGTCGGTGAGGCGCTGCAGCGCCGCGCGGTCGAAATGGGCCGTGACTTCGGGCAGGCGGGCCAGCGCATCGGCCAGCGTGCCGCCCTCGGCGTTGACGCTGCGGCAGGCGGCATAGACGATGTCGTGCGCCTGCTGGCGGCCCGTGTGCGGGGCCAGGCCCATCATCACGGCCTCGGCCACGATCAGACCGTCGGTCATGTCCAGGTTGCGGGCCATGCGTTCGGGATCGACGATGAGGCCGCCCAGCATGAAGCGCGCCTGGTGCAGGGCGCCGGCCGAGAGCACGAAGCTCTCGGGCAGGGCCACCCATTCGGCGTGCCAGGGGCCGGTGGCGCGCTCCAGGTCCTGGACCATGGCGTCCAGCATCAGGCCCGCATGCTGGCGCACGGCCTTGGAGGCGGCCAGCATCAGCTCGCTGGAGATGGCGTTGCGCTTTTGCGGCATGGTGCTGCTGGCGCCGCGCCCGGTGACGAAGGGCTCGAACACCTCGCCGAACTCGGTGGAGGACAGCAGCATCACGTCGTAGGCGATCTTGCCCAGCGAGCCGGTGACCAGTGCCAGGAAATTCACGGCCTCGGCCAGGCCGTCGCGCGCCACATGCCAGGTGGTGGCGGGCACGCCCAGGCCCAGTTCTTCCATGAGCAATTGCTGCACTTCCAGGCCCCGGCCGCTCAGCGAGGCCAGCGTGCCTGCCGCCCCCGCGAACTGGCCCACCAGCACGCGCGGGCGCAGTTCCTTCAGGCGCTGGGCATGGCGGTCGAACATGGCCAGCCAGATGGCGGCCTTGTAGCCGAAGGTGATGGGCAGGGCGTGCTGCAGGTGCGTGCGGCCGGCCATGGGCGTGTCGCGGTGGCGTTCTGCCAGGTCGGCCAGGATGGTGCGTAGTGCGGCGATGTCGGCATCGACCAGGTCCAGCGCATCGCGCACCTGCAGCACGGTGGCCGTGTCCATGATGTCCTGGGTGGTGGCGCCCCAGTGGATGTAGCGGCCTGCGTCGCCGCACTGTTTCACCAGCTGGTGCACCAGCGGCAGGATGGGGTAGCCGACAATGTCGGTTTCCTTGCGCAGCAGCTCGAAGTCCAGCGCTTCGAGGCTGCAGCGCTGCGCGATCTCGTGTGCGGCCTCGGCCGGAATCACGCCGCAGCGGCCCTGGGCGCGCGCCAGCGCGACCTCGACCTCGATGTAGCGCGACACCAGCGCGCTGTCGGCGAAGATGGCGCGCATGGCGGGGGTGCCGAAGGCGTCGCGGAACAGCAGCGAATCGATGGCGGTGCTGGAGGTGAAGGACGGAAGGGTCATGGTGCGCAATTGCAATTAAGTTCGGACATATCGATATTTTTATTTATGTACGTACATTACGAACATCCGGGTTTGCCTGGGGTGAGGGCCTGCGCCCATGGCTGAGACACGCTATGCCCAGGTGGCGCGCGACCTGTCCGAGCGCATTGCCTCGGGCGAATACGCCGTGGGCGCCCTGCTGCCCACCGAGCTGGAGCTGTGCGACCGCTATGGCGTGAGCCGCCACACCGTGCGCGCGGCGATTGCCGAGCTGCAGCAGTCGGGGCTGGTCTCGCGGCGCAAGAAGGTCGGCACGCGCGTGGAGGCGGCGCAGCCCCATGCGCACTACCGCCAGGCGCTGACCTCGCTGGAGGACTTGGTGCAGTTCGGCGCCACCCATGTGCGCGAAGTGCGGCGCATCGAGGAGGTGGTGCTGGACCAGGACCTGGCCGCCGAACTGGACTGCCCGGCCGGCAGCCGCTGGCTGGCCATCTGCAGCCTGCGCCGCGACGGCGCAGCGCCGCACCTGCCCATTGCCTGGACCGTGGTCTATGTGGATGCGCAGCGCTTTGACACGCAGGAGCTGGCCGAGCGCGTGCGCGCCGCGCCCGAGTTGCTGGTCAGCAGCCTGCTGGAGCAGCAATACGGCCTGCGCATCGCGCGGGTGCGGCAGGCCGTGGTGGGGGCGCTCATTCCCGAGGCGCTGTCGGAGGAATTGCAGGCCCCGGCCGGGTCAGCGGCGCTGAAGATCGTGCGCCGCTACCTGGATACCGATGGGGAGTTGATGGACCTCAGTGTGACCTTGCACCCGGCCAGCCGCTACACATTGCATACGCAGCTGGACCGGGATCTGGCGAGCGTCTAGCCGTTGGCGTTGGCAGCTTCCGAGCCCTGCTCTGCGAGGAAGCCGCCGCTCTGGTGCGACCACAGCTTGGCGTAGATGCCGCCCAGCTCCAGCAGTTGCTGGTGCGTGCCCTGCTCGACGATCTGGCCCTGGTCCATGACGATGAGCCGGTCCATGGCCGCGATGGTCGACAGGCGGTGGGCGATGGCGATCACGGTCTTGCCGTGCATGAGGCTGTCCAGGCTTTGCTGGATGGCGGCCTCGACCTCGCTGTCCAGCGCGCTGGTGGCCTCGTCCAGCAGCAGGATGGGCGCGTCCTTGAGCATCACGCGCGCAATCGCCACGCGCTGGCGCTGGCCACCCGACAGCTTGACGCCGCGCTCGCCCACCTGGGCGTCGTAGCCGCTGCGGCCCTTGAGGTCGGTCAGCGTGGCGATGAAGTCCGAGGCCTCGGCCTTGTCCGCGGCGGCCAGCATCTCCTGCTCGGTCGCATCGGGGCGGCCGTAGAGGATGTTGTCGCGCATGGAGCGGTGCAGCAGCGAGGTGTCCTGCGTCACCATGCCCACGGCGCCGCGCAGGCTGTCCTGCGTGACGGTGCGGATGTCCTGCCCGTCGATGGTGATGCGCCCGCCCTGGGGTTCATGGAAGCGCAGCAGCAGGTTCACCAGCGTGGACTTGCCCGCGCCCGAGCGGCCGATCAGGCCGATGCGCTCGCCCGCGCGGATGTGCAGGTTCAGGTGGTCGATCACCTGCTTGCCGCCGTCCTTGTAGGCAAAGCTCAGGTCCTCGAAGGCGATGGCGCCGTGCGTGACCTGCAGCGGCCTGGCGTCGGGCGCGTCCACGATGGTGCGCGGCTTGGTCAGCGTGAGGATGCCGTCCTGGATGGTGCCCACGTTCTCGAACAGGCCCGTCATCTGCCACATCACCCAGTGCGAATAGCCCATCAGCCGCAGCGCCATGGCAATCACCGCTGCCACCACGCCCGCGCTGGCCTGGCCGGCAGACCACAGGTACAGCGCCGTGCCCGTGGAGCCCACCAGCAGCAGGGTGATCATCAGGTGGTTGGTGATCTCGAACAGGCTGACCAGCCGCATCTGCGCATAGCCGGTGGACTTGAAGGCGTCCATGGCGTTGCGCGCGTACTCTGCCTCGCGGCGCGTGTGGGCGAACAGCTTGACGGTGGCGATGTTGGTATAGGCATCGGTCACGCGGCCCGTCATCATGGAGCGCGCGTCGGCCTGCTCCTTGCCGATCTTGCCCAGGCGCGGAACAAAGTAGAAGCAGGCGCCGATATAGGCCAGCAGCCACAGCGCGAACGGAATCATCAGCCGCCACTCGAAGCTGGCCGCCAGCACCAGGATGCCGATCATGTAGACGCTCACGCCCACCAGCACATCGACCACCATGAACACCACTTCGCGCACCGACAGCGCCGTCTGCATGATCTTGGTGGTGATGCGGCCCGCGAACTCGTCCGCATAGAACGACATGCTCTGGCCCAGCATCAGCCGGTGGAACACCCAGCGCAGGCGCATGGGGAAATTGATGGCCAGCACCTGGTGCATCACTGCCGTGTGAAAGGCCAGCAGCAGCACGCTGGACAAGAGGATGGCGGCAATGCCCCAGACCGTGCCGCGCTGCTGCTCCCAGAAGCCTGCCGGCGACACGGTGGAAAGCCAGTCCACCACATGGCCCATCAGGGCGAACAGCGCCGCCTCGTAGACGGCCAGCAGCGCCGAGGTGCAGGTCAGCAGCGCGATCCAGCCGCGCATGCCTTGCGTGCAGGCCCAGATGAAGGCGAAAAAGCCCTTGGGAGGGACCGTGGGCTCGACGCTGGGATAGGGCGGAACGCGTTTTTCAAAGAAACCGAACAAGATTTTTTTACTCCTTGGTCAGACCATCGTAGGCCAGAGTCGGGTTTGCCCGATGCGCGTTCAGCATGACCTTTGGGCGCAACATGTTTTGTAAGAGATCTCCACACAACTGTCTTACGCCGGGCTGGGCGTCACGTCTGCGCTGCACACAGGCGGCGGTCCGGGATGCGGTCGCGGCGCCGGTACGGATTGTCCAGGCCCGAGGCGGTTCACTTTGTGCGCGAGCAGACAACGCAGCATGCAGCGGCCAGCAACAATGCACGCCGCTGCGGTTGCCGGCCCTGGCTCTTCATGGAGTGGATCATGCGCAGTGCGCGTGCCTTGCTCGCCCCGAGCGTGCCATGCACAGCGCCGCCACGGCCGCCAGCATGGCCAGGCCGGCGGCAACCCGGCCCGTGGACAGAGGGCCTGCCGTCTGCAGTGCCCATCCGCCCAAAAGGGCACCCAGCGCAATGCCGGCATTGGCGGCCGAGACATTGGCCGTGCCCGCCAGGGCCTGCGCCTGGGGTGCGGATTGCATGACGCGGATCTGGCAGACCGGGTACAGGGCCGTGTTGGCCACGCCCCAGACGGCCAGCGCGACCACCAGCCAGGGCAGGGCCTGGGCCAGCTGCACGGTGGCCGCCATGCCCAGGGCCAGTACCAGGCACAGGGCCGCTGTGACTCTCAGCGCGTGGCGCTCGGCCCAGCGCCCGCCCAGCCAGTTGCCGGCCAGGCCGACGGCGCCAAATCCCATCAGCCACCAGCCCACGCGTGCGGGTGCCACGCCGGCGGCGCGCTCCAGGATTTCGGCCAGATAGGTATAGGCCGTGAACATGGCCGTGAAGACCAGCACCGACAGCGCAATCTGCGCCAGGAACCGGGGAGTGCGCAACACGCGCAACTGCTGCGCCAGGGGCATGCGGGGCGCGCCTTCAAGCGCCGGCATCTTCCATTGCAGGGCCAGGGCCACCAGCAGCGACAGCAGGGCCAGCAGGCCGAAGGCGCCGCGCCAGCCCACGGCATCGGCGGCCAGCGTGCCCAGGGGAATGCCCAGCAGCAGCGCCGCAGAAATGCCCAGGTAGACGCTGGCCACGGCACGGCCTGCGCGTGACGGTCCTGCCAGTTGCGCAGCGGTTTCGCTGGCCGTGCCCCAGAACACCGGCAGCGCCATGGCCGGCAGCAGGCGCGCCAGTGCCAGCACGCCCAGGCTGGGCGCCACGGCCGCCAGCGCGTTGGAGCCCGCAAACAGCAGGGCAATGGCCACGAACAGGCGCTTGCGGCCCACCGGTGCCAGCCAGGCCGTGAGCGGCGGACCGGCCAGCGCCACGACCAGGGCGAACAGCGTGACCAGCTGGCCGGCCGCCGCAGCGCTGGTGCCCAGGTCGCGCGCCAGCGCCGGCAGCAGGCCGACGATCAGGAACTCCGTTGTGACGATGACGAAAGCCGCCACCGCCAGCACGGCGGTGGCGGCCTTGCCTTGGGTGGCAGGAATGGAGGGGCGGGCATCGCGGTTCAGGGATGGGGCAGGGGACATGCGCAAAGACTCCGGGGAAAAGAAACAACAGGCCCGCGAGCTTATTTAAGATGTGAATTCTTATCTCGGACGAATTTTCTGCAGATACTGGAAATTGATTCTTGAATGAAAGCCGCCATCGCCATGTTTCCTTCGGAGCGTCTCAAGGGCATCGAGGCCTTTGTCTGTACCGCAGACGCGGGCAGTTTCACGGCTGCTGCCGAGCGGCTGCACCTGACGGGCTCGGCCGTGGGCAAGGCCGTGGCCCGGCTGGAAGCCCGGCTGGCGACGCGCCTGTTTGAACGTACGACGCGGCGGCTGCGGCTGACCGATGCCGGCGAGGCCTTCTACCGCACCTGTGTGCGCGTGCTGGGCGAGCTGGAGTCGGCCGAGCAGGTGCTGGCCGCCGAGCACCTGGAGCCCGCAGGCAGGCTGCGCGTGGACCTGCCGGCGCTGTACGGACGGCTCAAGGTGATGCCGCTGCTGCTGGAGTTTGCACAGCGCCATGCGGCGGTGCAGCCCCAGGTGTCGTTCACGGACCGCTTCGTGGACGTGGTGGACGAAGGCATCGACGTGGCCGTGCGCATAGGCATAGGCGGCAGCGTGCAGCTGCCTGCGGGACTGGGCCAGCGTCTGCTGGGGCGGGAGCGGCTGGTGTTCTGCGCATCGCCTGCCTATCTGGAGCGGCGCGGAGCGCCTGACAGCCTGCAGGCACTGGCCGGCCATGATGCCGTGGCCTATGGAAGGACCGATGCAGGCATGAGTGCATGGCAGAGCAGTGCCGGCGCCATTGCGGTGCAGCCGCGCATGGTGCTGGGCGATGGCGAAGCGGTGGTGGCTGCCGTGATGGCGGGCTGCGGCATCGCCCAACTGGCCACGTGGATGGTTGAGGCGCCGCTGCGCGATGGCCACCTGCTGCGGCTGCTGCCCGGCGCCGAAGTCGATGGCCTGCCGCTGCACCTGGTCTGGCCGCGCAGCCGCCAGTTGCTGCCCAAGGTGGATGCGCTGCTGCGGCACCTGGCTCAGGGCCTGACGATCTGAACGGATCTGCCATGACAAAAGGCCCGCGAAGGGCCTTTGGCTTGTTCAGGGGGCAGGGCGGTCAGGCCGGCAGGAAGCCTTCCACCGACAGGTAGCGCTCGCCCGTGTCGTAGTTGAAGCCCAGCACCTTGGCGCCTGCGGGCAGCTCGGGCAGCTTCTGCGCGATGGCGGCCAGCGTGGCGCCCGAGGAGATGCCGACCAGGATGCCTTCCTCGCGGGCCGAGCGGCGTGCGTACTCGCGCGCGGGTTCGGCTTCGACCTGGATCACGCCGTCCAGCAGGCTGGTGTCCAGGTTCTTGGGCACGAAGCCTGCGCCAATGCCCTGGATGGGGTGGGGCGAGGGCTGGCCGCCCGAGATCACGGGCGATGCGGCAGGCTCCACGGCGAAGACCTTGAGCTGGGGGAATTGGGCCTTGAGCACCCGCGCCACGCCGGTCAGGTGGCCGCCCGTGCCCACGCCGGTGATCAGCACATCCAGGCCTTCGGGGAAGTCGGCCAGGATTTCCTGGGCGGTGGTGCGCACGTGCACATCGATGTTGGCGGGGTTCTCGAACTGCTGCGGAATCCAGGCGCCAGGCGTCTGGCTGGCCAGTTCCTGGGCGCGGGCGATGGCGCCCTTCATGCCCTTTTCCTTGGGCGTGAGGTCGAAGCTGGCGCCGTAGGCCAGCATCAGGCGGCGGCGCTCGATGCTCATGCTCTCGGGCATGACCAGCACCAGCTTGTAGCCCTTGACGGCGGCCACCAGGGCCAGGCCCACGCCGGTGTTGCCGCTGGTGGGCTCGATGATGGTGCCGCCGGGCTGCAGGGCGCCGGATTTTTCGGCGTCCTCGACCATGGCCAGCGCGATGCGGTCCTTGATGGAGCCGCCGGGGTTGCCGCGCTCGGACTTGATCCACACATTGGCACCGGCGCCGAACAGGCGGTTGATGCGCACGTGGGGCGTGTTGCCAATCGTTTGCAGGATGTTGTCAGCTCTCATCGGACCTCCGCGATTTTGGGGTGGTGGTTGGACAGTCGGGGTGTTGCGCAGCCAGCGTGCGCGGTCACGGAGCATTGTGCACGCAGGCGTTCCATGCATGGGCTATATCGATATGGCCTGGACGGCTAACATCGCCGCATGAATCTACGGTTCCTGGAAACCTTTGTGCTGCTGGCCGAGCTGCGCAATTTCCGCATGACGGCCGAGCGGCTGTACACCACGCAGGCCGCCGTCTCCAGCCGCATCGCCACGCTGGAGCAGGAGTTCGGCGTGCGCCTGTTCGACCGCGGCGTGCGCGAGGTCACGCTCACGGCCGACGGCGCCAAGGCCCTGGTCCATGCCGAGCGCATGCTGCGCCTCATGCGCGAGATGCGCGAGGACATGCTGGACAAGCAGGCCTATGCGGGCGTGATCCGCATCGGCGCCATCGAGTCCATCGTGCACAGCTGGTTTCCCGATTTCCTGGCGCTGCTGCAGCAGCGCTATCCGCGCCTGCAGGTGGAGATCGCCTGCGACACCACGCTGCACATGTCCGACCAATTGGTGAAGGGCCAGCTGGACCTGTCGCTGCAGGCCAAGCCCGTGACGGCGGCCGGCGTGGGCCATCTGTCGCTGGGTGAATTTCCCATGGCCTGGGTGGGCAGCCCCAAGCTGGGCATCGGCGACGAGACCCTGAGCCTGGCCGAGCTGGCGGCCTTTCCCATCATGTGCTTTGCGCGCGGCTCCGAGCCGTATGCGGTGATCGAGCAGCTGTTCTCCACCGAAAGCAGCGCCTCGGTGCACCTGAACTGCATTGCCTCGGTGGCCACCATGATCCGCGTGGTCTGCGACGGCCTGGGCGTGGCCGCCGTGCCGCCGGCCATCATCCAGCGCGAGCTGGCCGAGCAGCGCCTGCGCCTGCTGCGCGTGGACCGGGAGTTCCCCTCGCTGCCGCTGGTGGCCTGCTACCGCAATGACCACCAGAACCCGCTGACCGAAGTGGTGGCGCGCGCGGCCGAGGAGACCGCTGCCGCCTTTGCGCTGAACCACGGCCAGGCCGTGGCGCGGCTGCCGGGCAGCGGCCTGGGCGGCTAGGCCCGAGGCCGTCTGGTCGATCAGCCCTGCGCCGAAGCCAGCAGCTGCTCCACGGCCAGGGCCACGGACAGCAGTCGCCGGTCCTGCCCGCCGAGGCCGGCCAGGCTCAGGCCCACGGGCGCCTCGCCTGCGCGGTGGCAGGGCAGGGAGATGGCGCAGCCGTCGAGGAAGTTGATCAGCGTGGGGTTGCGCAGGATCAGGCCGTTGGCGCCGAAGTAGGCCTCGTCGCTCTGCGTGAGGTCGGCGATCTTCGGGGCGACCACGGGCACGGTGGGCATGACGATCAGGTCATGGTCGGCCATCTGCGCACTGACGGCGGCAATCCACTGCCTGCGGCGTGCCAGCAGGTCGATGTAGTCGGCCGCGCTGATGTCCTTGCCGCGCAGGATGCGCGTGCCCACGCGCGGGTCGTACTCGGACAGGCGCGTGGCGATGTGGTGGCGGTGCCAGGCCCAGGCCTCGGCGGCCGTGAAGCCGCCCTTGGAATTGATGTCGGCCAGCTCGCCGAAGGGCGCGACCACGGCATGGGTGATGTGGGCGCCCGCCTGCGACAGCAGGGACAGGGCGCGCTCCCAGGCGGCGGCCACGGTGGCGTCCATGCCGTCCAGCACCACGTTGGTGGGTGCCAGCAGGCGCAGGCCCT
The DNA here is from genome assembly GCF_043104845.1 of Delftia sp. WSY_7. NCBI lineage: Bacteria > Pseudomonadati > Pseudomonadota > Betaproteobacteria > Burkholderiales > Comamonadaceae > Delftia > Delftia sp. WSY_7. The sequence goes on from NZ_JBICLB010000034.1 coordinate 764,865, forward strand.
GCAGCGGCGCGGCATGCAGCTCGCCCAGCGGTTCGCCGGAGAGGATGGCGTCCAGCGTGGCGCAGCAGCGCACGCTGGGGGCCAGCGGGCCGATGGAGTCCAGGTTGGCCGACAGCGGCAGCACGCCTTCCATGCTCACGCGGCGCGCCGTGGGCTTGAAGCCCGTGAGCCCGCACAGCGCCGAAGGAATGCGCACCGAGCCGCCCGTGTCCGAGCCGATGGCCGCCATGGCCATGCCGTCGGTGACCGAGATGGCCGCGCCCGAGGACGAGCCACCCGGGATGCGGCCGCCGCCCTCGTCACGCTGCCAGGGATTGCGCGGCGTGCCGTAGTGCGGGTTGATGCCCAGGCCCGAGTAGGCGAACTCGGTCATGTTGGTCGTGCCCACGATGACGGCGCCGGCCTGGCGCAGGCGCTGCACCACTTCGGCCGTGCGCTGCGCGGGCGGTGCGTCGGCCAGCAGGCGCGAGCCGCCCAGCGTGGGAAAGCCGGCGATGTCGAACAGGTCCTTGACCGAGACCGGCAGGCCCTCGATGGGCGAGCGCGCCAGGCCGGCCGCACGCAGCACGTCGCTGGCGCGGGCCTCGGCCAGGGCCGCGCCCTGGAACACGCGCGTGAACACCTTGGGGCCTTCCCCCGACATGGTGCGGGCCAGGGCCTGCTCGGTCAGCTGCACCGAGGTGGTTTCGCCGCCATGCAGGCGCTGTGATGCCAGTTCCAGGCTGGGCAGGGGGAGGGCTTGGGTCATGTGGGAAGTCCTGTGGGTGAAGGCGGGCGTGGGCGGATCGGAGTCGCGGCTCAGGCCACGACGTCCAGCAGTTCGCTGCGGTAGCTGTGGCGGATGGAACGCTGGCTGCGGGGATCGTACAGCTCCATGGAGAACTGCGTCGAGGGGCGGATGCCACCGATGGCGCCCACCGTGCCGCAGGTCATGCCGCAGCCTGCGGGCAGCAGATCCTTGCCGCCCGTGAAGCCTGCGATCAGGTCCTGGGGCGTGCGCAGGCTGGCCAGCGTGCCTTCCTGGTAGAGCACCTCGCGGCCGTCTTCCACGATCCACGAGCGCACGACCAGCTCATCCCAGTGGCCGGCCACGTCGGCAAAGCGCCAGGCCTGGGTGGCCACGGGCTTGACGCAGGCCTGCTTGGAAAAGGCCACGCTGTAGGCTTCCAGCTTGCGGTCCGTGTGGTCGGAGGCCAGGCTCACGAACATCTCGCCTTCGTGCGTGAACACGAAGACCTCGACCTCGCCCGAGGAGTCCGGGCCCAGCACCTGCAGCGCGCTGTGCTGGCTCAGCTGGTTGCTGGAGATGCGGTAGTACAGCGGCACGGCGCTGGGGCGCGGGATGCCGATGGCGGCCAGCTCCTCGATGTGGTGCTCGATGGCCTCGCGGTCGCGGCCGGCCCAGCCGGCGACGATGAGGGTGTCGAATTCAGGGGCGAAGGTCTGGCCTTCGGGGGTGGTGAACTGCAGTTGCATGGCAGGCGATCCAGGGGGAATTCGGGGCCGCGGGCCCCGGTGAGAAAACGCGGAAGTCAGGCTGTGGCGTGCGGAGGGCGTGGAGCGGCAGCGCACGCGCAGGCCTCACTGCTTCCTGACGAAGAGCACGACCAGGAAGGCCGCCAGGAATTCGAGGGCTGCCACGAAGTACAGGCCCGAGGACAGCGATCCCGTGCTGGTCTTGAGCGCGCCGATCATGTAGGGCGCCACGAAGCCGGCCAGGTTGCCGATGGAGTTGATCAGCGCAATGCCGCCGGCCGCCGCCGTGCCGGCCAGGAAGGCGGCAGGAATCGACCAGAACACGGGAAAGGCCGCGAGGATGCCGATGGAGGCCAGCGTCAGCGCGCACAGGGCGAGCACGGCGTTGTGCAGGAACAGGCCCGTGAGGATCAGGCCCGCCGCCGCGATCAGCGCGGACAGGGCGCAGTGCATGCGGCGCTCGCCGGTCTTGTCCGAATGCATGCCGTTCCAGACCATGGCCAGGGTGCCGGCCAGGAAGGGAATGGCCGAGATCAGGCCGATCTGCAGCGTGTTCTGGATGCCGATCTCCTTGATGATGGACGGCGACCAGAACGCGATGGTGGCGTTGCCACTGACGATGCAGAAATACACGGCGGCGCACAGCCACACGCGGTAGTTGCGGCAGGCGTCCAGGAAGGACACATGCTTGTGGCCGCCCTGGTTCTCTGCCTCCACGGCGGCGGTCACGGCGCGCTGCTCGGCCGCGCTCAGCCACCTGGCGTTGGCGGGCTTTTCGGGCAGGTACAGCAGCACGAAGAAGCCGGCGATCACCGAGGGAATGCCTTCCAGGATGAACAGCCACTGCCAGTTGGACAGATGGCCCACGCCCTGCATGCCATTCATGATGGCACCCGCAATCGGGCCGCCCACGGCGCCCGCAATGGCGAACGAGGTCATGAACAGGCCGTTGACGCGCGCCCGGTGGCGGGCCGGGAACCAGTAGGTCAGGTACAGCACCACGCCGGGGAAGAAGCCGGCCTCCACCACGCCCAGCACGAAGCGCAGCACGTAGAACATGGTGGGCGTGGTCACGTAGGCCATGGCCATGGAGGCCGCGCCCCACAGGATGGTGATGCGCGCCAGCGTCTTGCGCGCGCCGATCTTCTCCAGCAGCAGGTTGCTGGGCACTTCGAACAAAAAGTAGCCGATGAAGAAGATACCTGCGCCCAGGCCGTAGATGGCCTCGCTGAACTGCAGGTCGTCCAGCATCTGCAGCTTGGCGAAACCGACGTTGACGCGGTCTATCCAGGCCAGGATGAAGAGCAGGACCAGAAAAGGGATCAGGCGCCAGGCGATCTTGCGATAGGTGGCGTCCATGTCGAGGGACGCGGCCTCGCCGGCGCCTGTGCTCTGTGCGAGGGGGTGTGCGGCGGATGCCGGGCTGCTCATGGGGTGTCTCCTGTCTTCGAAAGTGCAGCGGGCACACGGGCCAGGCCGCTGGGACCGGGCCCGTGTGTCGTGGGAACCTCAGGCGTCTGGCGCTTGCAGCGGTTCCTTTGGCGGCAGTATCGAAAGGCAGGACAGGGCTGTCCAACAAGAAATTATGAGCAGGCCTGAATGCAAATTCTTATGGGCAGCAATGGTGCGGGCGCCGCACCGGCATGCGGCATGCGTGCACCATTTGAGCTCGGGAAAACCCTGATTTTTTCAGGCGGTGGCGGCGGCACGCGGTGCGCGCAAAGGCTGCTTCCACAGCTCGGCCAGCAGCAGGCCGCCGATGGTCATCACGCCGCCCACGGCGTGGTAGGCCGCCAGGGGCTCGCCCAATGCCATGAAGGCGATCACGGCCGTGAAGATGGGCACGAGGTTGAAGAACATGCTGGAGCGGCCCGGCCCGATGCGCGCCACCGACATCATCCACAGCAGCGGCGCGGCGATGGAGGCCATGATGCCCGCAAAGCCCACCAGCGGCAGGTTGGCCGCGTTCAGCCCCGTGCGCGGCGCCATCAGGAACAGCGGCAGCTGCGCGATCACGGCCACCAGGATCTGCAGGTACAGCAGTTGCACCGTGGCCAGGCGCGGCATGGGCCAGCGCTTGAGCAGGATGTTGTAGACGGCATAGGCCAGCATGGCCACGAACATCAGCGCGTCACCGCCATTGAGGCCCTGGGTGAGCAAGGTGGCAGGCTGCCCCGAAGACACCACCAGGGCCACGCCCGCAATCGCCAGCACGCAGCCCAGCACGGCGCCCCGGCTCAGCGCCTGGCCCAGCATGGCGGTGGACAGGCCCAGCACCATCATGGGCGTGAGCGAGCCGATCAGGCCCATGTGCGTGGCCGATGTCATATGGGCCGCGTAGTAGGCCAGGCTCTGGTAGATCACCATGCCCAGCATCCCCAGCACGATGAGGCGCGGCAGCAGCGGCCGGATGTCGGCGCGCTGGCGCCAGATGGAGGGCAAAAGGAACGGCGTGAACAGCACGGCCGCCACCAGCCAGCGGTAGAAACCGATCTCGGCCGCGCCGATGCTGTCGGCCGCCATCTTGCTGACCACGGTATTGACCGACCAGATGAGCACGGCGATCAAAGGGAAAAGGTAAGACCCCATTGGAAGACTCCTAAGACTGGTCCTATGATCGTTCTGTCCGACTTGGAGTGCATCCCTGGTTTCGGACAATCGATAGCGCAACCCGGACCATCCGCCATGCCCCGTCCCAGCAAGCCCATGCGCATCCAGAACGTCGAGGATGTGCCGGGCGAGTACTACTTCCGCTACGACGAATTCGGCGCCGACACCGAGGTGCCGCCGCACAGCCACAGCTGGGGACACCTGAACTACACGCCCCACGGCAGCATGTGCATGGACACGGCAGGCCAGCGCTGGGTCTCGCCGCCGCAGTACGGCGTCTGGGTGCCGCCCGGCGTGGTGCACAGCTGCCATGTGGCGCACGCCGTGGTCTACCGCTCGGTCTACCTGGCGCCTGCGCTGTGCAGGGAGCTGCCGGCGCAGCCATGCTCCATGCGCATCGGCGCCATCGTCAAGGCCATCCTGGCCGACTTTGCCGTGCGCGACGTGCACATTCCCGCCACCGACGCCGACCTGCGCCTGGCCCGTGTGCTCTACGACCAGTTGCGGGCCGTTCCCGTGGAGCCCGGCTATCTGCCGGCCGCCGAACACCCGGCCCTGGTCGAAGTGCTGACCCGCATGCGCGCTGCGCCCGAGGACCACCGCAGCCTGGCCCAATGGGCCGCCAGCGTGCACATGACCGAGCGCACCCTGGCGCGCCACTGCCAGCGCGAACTGGGCATGGGCCTGGGCGAATGGCGCCAGCGCATGCGCTACCTGCTGGCCATCGATGCGCTGGAGGCCGGCCTGAGCGTGCAGCAGATCGCCTATGACCTGGGCTACAGCACGCCCTCGGCCTTCATCGCCATGTTCCAGCGCGAGGCCGGCACCTCACCCGAACAATTCCGCCGCGAGTTCTGCATGCCGCCGTGAGGCTGTTGCGCCATCTGTCTGCAGCCTGGCCCCAGCCGCGAGATAATGCCGCCCGTGAAGCACGCCAGACCGCCGCTGGTGCAATCGTGGAAACACGGCACTGGAGGAACGTCCGGACTGCACAGGGCAGCGTAGCAGCTAACGGCTGTCCACCGTGAGGTGAGGATCAGAGCAACAGAGACGAGTCGGGGACATGTGCCGCCAACTTGGTGTTCTATGGGGTGCCAGCGCAAGCTGGCGACGGATGGCGCAAGCCAGACGCCCAGGCGAAAGCCTGGGCCCCATAGCCACCCGGGGACGCGGAACGCGTCCCCGGGTGAAACGGGCAATCTCTACGCGCAGCAATACCAAGTAGGCACACGTTGACGGGGCCCCCGGAGTGTGCGGGTAGGTAGCACCGAGCCGGGCGGCGACGCCCGGCCCAGATTAATGGCGGTCACATGCGGGCAACCGCGTGCACAGAATCCGGCTTATCGGCGCGCTTCACACTTTCTTCCATGCCCCGCCACCGGCGGGGCATTTTCATGGGCGGTTCAGAACTGGTATCTGGCCGTCAGCAGCAGCCTGCGCGGCACGCCGAAATAGTTGCCGCCGTTGTTCGTGCCCAGGGTCTCGAAATAGCGGTGGTCGAACAGGTTGCTGATGTTCATCTGCAGGTCCAACTGCCGGTTCACGCGATAGCCGATGACCAGGTCGGCCACGGCATGGGCGGGCTGGCGGATTGCATAGCCCTCGGCGCTGGTCAGCGACTCGGACGTGGTGCGGCTCTGGTAGCGCAGGCCGCCGCCCACGCGCCATGCGACCAGCTCGCCGCCCAGGTGGTACATGGCCGACAGCTTGAGCTGGTGGCGCGGCGTGTAGCTGGCATAGGGCGCGCCCTTGGCGCCTTCGGTGCTGTCGCTGGCGATCTTGGCCTGGGTGAAGGTATAGCCAAGGCCGGCGTTCAGGCGCGGCAGGATCTCGCCGCTGATGTCCACGTCCAGCCCCTTGCTCCTGACCTTGCCCACCGAGCGGTAGCAATTGGTCTTCACCGTGCAGGAGTTGATGTCCGCGATGGCCTGGGGCAGGTTGTCCTGCGTGGTGTTGAACACGGCAACGGCCAGGTTCACGCGCTCGTCCAGGTAGCTGCCCTTGAGGCCCAGCTCGAAATTGCGGCCCTCCACCGGCGCCAGCATGCTGCCCGAGACATCCAGAAAATCCTGCGGCCGGAAGATGCTGGTGTAGCTGGCATAGGCCGAGTAGGTCTTGTTGATGTCATAGGTCAGCGCCGCATAGGGCGTGGCATGGGCTTTCTCGCTGAATTCGCGCTCCCGGCTCCAGCTGCCCTGGCGCTGGACGTTGGTGAAGTCGTACCAGTCCAGGCGCGCGCCGGCGATCAGGTTCAGTGGCTCGGCCAGCAGGAAGCGGCCCGTGGCGTAGGCCGAGGTCAGCGTGGTCTTCTGGCGGCGCGTCCACAGGTCTTCGGCCAGCAGGCCGGAGCGGTCCAGCGAGTCGGGGTTCCAGGTATAGGGATCGACGCCATTGGCGATCAGCCATTCCCCCGTGGGCGACAGGTAGCTGTAGCCCTGGTCGCTCCAGCGGATGGTGCGGCGGCTGAGGCCGAAGGCCAGGTCATGCTCGCGGCCGAACAGGCGCACGGGGCCCTGGGCCGAGGCATCGAGGCTGAGCTGGCGCTTGTCGTAGTCGTAGAGGCCGCCGGCCACGTCGTAGCGCGTGCGGCCCTGGTCGTCCAGGCCGCCCGAGACCAGGTAGGCACCGTCCAGCGCGGACTTGGCCTGCAGGGCGCGCGCGGCCAGCCTGGCCTTCCAGCCGTTGTCGAAGCGGTGCTCCAGGTCGGCGAACAGGCTGACCTCCTTCTTGTCCCATTTGCTCCAGGAGGGCGAGAAACGCCTGGATCGCGCAATGTCGAGGAAGGAGCCATCAAAGCCCATGGGCACGCCCATCCATTGCGAGCCGGGGTTGTCTTCGTTCACATAGGCGCCGCCCACGCTCAGCGTGGTGTCGCGCCCCAGGTCGAACTCGGCGGTGCCGTACAGCAGCTGGCGGCGGCTGCTATAGCCATCAATGAAGTGGTCGCGCGACTGGGCCGAGGCCACCACACGCCCGCGCGCCGAGCTGTCCTCGTTGAGGGCACCGCCCACATCGAGCTCGCCCACGGCCTGGTTCCAGCTGCCGCCGCGCAGGGTGACCGAGCGCTGGGTGGTGCGCGGCGCGCGCTTGCGCACGAAGTTGATCGTGCCCGAAGGGTCGCCCACGCCCGTCATCAGCCCCGTGGGGCCGCGCACCACTTCCACGTGGTCGTACATGGCCATGGTGTCGTAGGTGGAGGTGTCGGTTTCATACGAGACGGGCACGCCGTCCTGCAGGAACGAACCGATCACGAACCCGCGCGAGAAATAGCGCGCCCGGTCGTCGCTCCAGCGGTTGATGGTGATGCCGGTGGCGCTGTTGGCCACGTCGTCGATGGACAGCATGCCCTGGTCGTCCATCTTCTGGCGCGTGACCACGGTGAGGGACTGGGGCGTCTCGCGGATGGACAGCGGCAGCTTGGTCGAGGTGCTCATCAGCCCCGTGGTGTAGGAGCCCGAGCCCTCGGTGGTCGTGGTCTCGCCCACGGCGGACACCGTGACTTCGGGCAGGGCCACGGTGCCGGCGGGCTTTTCCACCACCAGCGTGCCCTGGCTCACATGGCCTTCCAGCCCGCTGCCGCGCAGCAGCCGGGCCACGGCGGCGGCGGTGCTCAGGCGCCCTTCCACGGCGGGCGCACGGCGGCCCTGCACCAGTTCGGGCGCGGCCAGCAGCTGCAGGCCGGCCTGGCGGGCCAGTTGGGCCAGCGCCTGGTCCAGCGGCTGGGCGGGAATGTGGAAGTCGGTGCTGGCGGCCGTGGCCGGGGCCGGTGCTGCCTGGGCCAGTGCGGCTGGAGCGGCTGGAGACAGCTGCAGGGCCAGCAGCGCGATGGCCGCCGCAACGGCATGGTGGCGGGCAAGGCTGCAGGCAAGGCGGGAAGGCTTGGAGGGGAATGAAGACATGGAAGGTCCCGTGGCGGATCTGGGCAATGGCGATTCCCGGGCTGCGAATGCGTCGCGTTCCCGGGTCCTCATGCCTATACGAACGGGCGCAGGCATTCCCTCATGCCTGGTGCGCATGCGACGTGCATTCCGGGGCCATGGGCGCATCAGCGCATCAGCTGCGGCGGCGGATGACCAGAGTGCGCCCGGTTCCCGGGCCCTGCTCCTTTTCCTGCACCTCTTCCTGCACGCTGACCGGCAGGGTGCGCGGTAGCATGCGCAGCCAGCCCTGGGCCGCCGCAATGCGAACGCGCCCCAGCACGGGCAGGGCGGCGGCGTCGGGCTCCACGCGCAGTGGCTGCAGGCTGTAGCGCTCCAGGCGGCGGGCAACCTCGGCCAGCGGCGTGTTCTGGAAGTCCAGCCAGCCCTCGCGCCAGGCGGCCACTGCCGCAACCGTTTGCACGGCGGCCGTCTGGCCTGGCGCCAGGCGCAGCATCTGGCCTGCGCCCAGTGCATGCCGGGCGCCGCTGCCGTCGCGCACCTGCACGCGGCCCGCATCGACGGCGACCAGCACCGCATCGTCCTCCAGCGCCACCTCGAAGCGCGTGCCCAGCACGGTGACCTGTACGTCCGCCGCCTGGACCACGAAGGGCCGTTCCGTGTCGCGCGCCACGGCGAAGAAGGCGCTGCCGGCCAGCAGCCGCACCTGGCGGCGCGTGGCGTAGAAATCCACCTCGGCACGGCTGGCGGCGTCCAGCGTCAAGCTGCTGCCGTCGGGCAGGGGCTGGTTCAGCAGGCGGCCGGTGGCCGTGGCCAGCCGCACCTGGTACTGCGGCATCCACTGGCGCCAGGCCAGCCAGATCGCCGGGCTGCCGACACCCAGGCCCGCCATCCCCAGCAGGGTGGACAGGGCGCGGCGGCGGCCCGTGCGTGGTGCGGGTGCGGCGGTTTCTCCGCGCCAGCGGCGCAGCGAGGCTTCCACGCTGTCCATGGCGCGCATGACTTCGCGTTCCACGGTTTTGACCGAGACGCCGTGGCGCTCGGCCAGCTCGGCATGCGAGGCGCCCTCGATGCGGTCGGCCAGGAAGATGTCGCGGCAGCGCGCGGGCAACTGCGCCAGGGCGCCTTCGACCCCGGCCAGGGCCTGGCGGTAGGAATGGGTGTCGGCCACATCGGGGCTGAGGGGGGAGGGCGGCTCGCCTTCCCTCGCGCTGGTGTCAAAGCGCTCGGCCGTGCGCTGGCCATGGCGCAGGTGGTCGATGGCGATGTTCTCCATCACCGCGTAGAGATAGGCGCGGCTGGCGCCTGGCGGACTGTCCGGCGCGGCGGGCGCATCGCTTTCGCCGCGCTGGCGTTCGGCCAGGCGTATCCAGGCGTCATGCACCAGGTCACGCGCTGCCTGCGGGCCGGCGCGGCGCGCCACGAAGCGCACCAGCTCGTGGTAGCTGTCCTGGAAGGTGCTCAGCAGGGAAGAGGAGGAAGAGGCGGGCGCAGGCATGCGGGAGGCCCGAAGGCAGCACGGGAATCCCGCATTCTATGAAATGATTCTCATTTGCCGAATGTGCTGCCCGCCGCGCACCCGGCAATGCCGGCCTAGAACCGCTCCCAGGGCATCAGGTAGCGCCACTGGCCTTCGGGCACCTTGGCCAGAGAGAGGCGGCCAATGCGCAGGCGGCGCAGGCTGACCACGCGCAGGCCCACTTCGGTGCACATGGCGTCGATCTCGTCGGGCGCGATGCCCTTGAGCGCAAAGCGCAGGTGGTTCTCGTTTTGCCAGCTCACGCGGCAGGGCGGCAGCTGGCGCTTGCCGATCGGCAGGCCGGCCTTCATCAGCTCCAGGCCGTCCTCGTGGATCTGGCCCTCGACGCCGACGATGCATTCCTGCTCCAGCCACATGCCTTCCTCGCCCAGCTTGCGCGCCACGCGCTTGTCCTGGGTGTAGACGATGAGGCCGCTGGCAGGCAGCGGCAGGGGCAGGAAGGATTCCAGGTTCTTGAAGTGCTGGGCCAGCACCAGCAGCGGCATGGGCGTGTCCACCTGGGCCATGCTGGCTTCGCCCAGCAGGGAGTGGGCGCTGCGCACCCGGCCATAGGGCCGGCCCTGGGTATAGCCCGCAGGCTTGTTCATCAGCAGGGTGACGGGCGGCACGGCCTCGGGCTGGGCGCCGCTGCGCAGCGTGACCTGCTGCTCGGGGCGCACGCGCGTCTCGGGCAGTTGCACGACCTTGCCGTCCACCTGGACGTTGCCGGCGGTGATATGCAGCTCGGCCTCGCGGCGCGAGCATTGTTCCTGTTCGGCCAGGCGCTTGGCCAGGCGAACGCTTTCAGATTCAGACATGCGCGCAGCTTAACCAGATACCAGGCCCCGCGCGCGTCGTCGGTCATTGCCGGTCATTGCCGCCCGCACAGCGCACGGATGCGCTCCACATGCGCCAGCAGCGAGCGCTCGGCAATCGGCCACAGCTGCGGCGGGGCGTCGTCATAGGCCAGGCGCACCCAGTCCTGCACGCTGCCGTCGGGCTGTCTTTGCATGGCGGCCAGCACCTTGGCCTCGCGCGCCAGCCGGTGGGCCTTGAGTCTGGCAATCGCCTGGCGCGCAAAGCCCAGCACATAGCCATGGGCCGGCAGGATGAAGCGCGCATCGTGCGCGGCGCACAGCGCGTCCAGCCTGTCCAGCGAATCGATGTACTCGCGCATGTTGCCGTCGGGCGGATCGATGATGGTGGTGCTGCCGTTGAGGATGTGGTCGCCGCTGAACAGCAGGGCATCTTCCTCCAGCAGAAAGCACACGTGGTTGGCCGCATGGCCCGGCGTGAACACGGCCTGCAGCGTGTGGGTGACGGTGCCTTGCGCATCCTGCACGGCGATGCGCTGGCCATCTGCCAGCACGTGGTCTGGCGTGAAGCGGCTGGCCGGCCGGGCCGTGGGTGCCGAAGGCAGGCCGCCGATGGCCGGGCGTGGCTTGCCGGCCTGCACCGCCAGCGCCTGCAGCAGGGCTGCGCCCGGCGAATGGTCGGCGTGGGAGTGGGTGCACAGGATGTGGCGTATGTCGCCGCCGGCCGCCTCGAACAGGCGCTGCACATGGGCGGCGTCGGCCGGGCCGGGATCGATGCAGATGTAGCCCGTGGCGGCATCGCCCACCAGATAGCTGTTGGTGCCGGGGCCGGTCATCACACCGGGGTTGGGGGCCGTCAGGCGCAGCAGGTTCTTGCGCAGGGGCACGGCGCGCTCGCTCTGCCAGTCCAGCGTGTGCAGGATCTGGCCGTCCGGGCAGACCATTTCCAGCTCGCCGAAGGGGGCCTCGTCCTCCATGTGGCGGGCTTCCTTGCCATCGAGAAAGCCGGTGCGCGGGCAGCACTGCCACAGCGGCCGCTCGCCTTGCAGGGCGGCGAACACGGCATCGGTGCCCGCGAAGCGGCTGAGCCGGTCCAGCGTGCGGATGGTGGGAAAGATCATGGGAAAGCTGCCGGCGCGGTGGCGCTCCAGCGCTTGCTGGGGGCTCACCCAGATGGGCTCGAACTGTTCCGATCCGTCGGCGTCAGGCTCCTGGCCTTCGGGCATGCGCGCCACGAAGAAAGGCACATCGAAGCGCCGGGGCAGGTCGCGGTCGGCCGTCCAGTGGGCCAGGTACCACAGCGCATCCACGGCCAGGCGCAGGCCGCGTGCCTCGCACTGGGGAACCAGGGGAGCATTGCGGTCCAGCGTGGCCAGCTCGGCGGCCGATACCGGTCGGCCCTGGGCATCGTGGGCCAGCAAAATGCCGAGCTCCTCGAAAGTCTCGCGCAGGCCGGCGATGGCCTGGGTGACGCGCAGGCCATAGCCGGCCTGCGCGGGGCGGGTGCTGGCGCAGGCATGGGCGGCGTCGGCGGCGTCCTGGGCCTCGATGCCGCCGCCCGGGAAGACATAGGCGCTGGGCACGAAGCTGGCCTTGGGCGAGCGCCTTGTCATGAGCACTTCCAGTCCGCTGCCATCGGCGCGGTCGCGCATCAGCAAAACGGTGGAGGCCTTGAGCGTGTCTACGGGCTGGCGCTGGGGGTGCAGGAGCTGGCTGGGGCGGGTCATGGGGGCATTATGCGGATGGACCTGCATCGTGCTGTTGCGCCGGAGACGCAGGCGGCTGGATGGCGGTCTGCACCAGGGCATGCCCCGGATTGCGCCATGAGGCTGCCGTGCAGGGGATAATCGCGGGATGCAGATCCGCTTTACCAAGATGCAGGGCGCTGGCAACGATTTCGTGGTCCTTGACGAAACCGCCGGCCCGCTGGGCCTGAGCGCAGCCCAGTACCGCTTTCTGGCCCACCGCCAATTCGGCGTGGGCGCCGACCAGATCCTCACGGTGCGGCCCTCGCCCGCCGAAGGCATCGACTTCGAATACGTGATCCACAACGCCGACGGCGGCGAGGTCGAGCAGTGCGGCAACGGCGCGCGCTGCTTTGCCCGCTATGTGCACGACAAGGGACTGACGGACAAGTCCGTCATCCGCGTGCAGACGCTGGCCGGCCTCATCGCCCCCGAGCTGCATGCCGATGGCCGCGTCACCGTGGACATGGGCCAGCCCGTGCTGGAGCCCGCCCTGGTGCCCTTCGATGGTGCAGGCCTGGTTCCCCGCCCGCTGGGTGCGGCGCAGCAATGGCCCCTGCAGCTGGGCGACGAGGCCACGGTCTGGATCGCCCCCGTTTCCATGGGCAACCCGCATGCGGTGCAGCTGGTGGACGATGTGGACCATGCGCCCGTGGCCACCTGGGGCCCGCTGATCGAGCGCCATGCGCGCTTTCCCCAGCGCGTCAATGCGGGATTCATGCAGATCGTCGATCGCGGCCAGATCCGGCTGCGTGTGTACGAGCGCGGTGCCGGCGAGACGCTGGCCTGCGGCACGGGCGCCTGCGCGGCCGTGGTGGCCGGCATCCGCTGGGGGCTGCTCGACGCGCGCGTCGATGTGCGCACCCGCGGTGGCCGGCTGACCATCGAGTGGGACGGCGGCGCAGTGCGCATGACCGGCCCCGCAGAGTTTGTTTTTGAAGGACAGATCGAGGTTCCCGACCAGCCATGAACAGCACTACCGATATCGCCGTCACCGAAGAGACGATTGCCGACTACCTGCTGAACCATCCGGAATTCTTCGAGCGCCACGCCGAGATGCTCGCGCGCGTGCAGCTGGTCAGCAGCCACAGCCCGCGCACCGTCAGCCTGCAGGAACGCCAGGCCGAGATGCTGCGCGAGAAGATCAAGGGCCTGGAGCACCGCATCATGGACATGATGCGGCACAGCAGCGAGAACGCCTCCATCGCCGACAAGCTGCACGCCTGGAGCTGCGCCCTGGCCAAGGTCCAGGACCTGCGCGAACTGCCCCATGCGCTGACGGCCAGCCTGCAGCATGTCTTCGAGGTGCCCCAGGTGGCCCTGCGCCTGTGGAACGTCTCCGGCGCGCAGACCAGCAGCATCTACACCATGGGCGTCAGCGACGATGCCAAGTCCTTCGCTGCCTCGCTGACCATGCCGTTTTGCGGCCCCAACATGGGCTTCGAGCCCGGCGGCTGGCTGGTCGATCCCGACGCGGCCCAGTCCCTGGCCCTGCTCACCCTGCACGATGGCGACCCCGGCAACCCGGCCCATGCCTTCGGCATGCTGGTCCTGGGCTCGCCCGATCCGCTGCGCTTCGAGGCCACCATGGGCACGGAATTCCTCTCGCGCATCGCGGCCCTGGCCAGCGCGGCCCTCTCGCGCATGCGGCCCGTGGCGCTGACCCTGGCGCGCGGCTGATCGGCTGAAAGCCCATGCCGGGGGCATCGGACAGGGACGGGCTCCCGGAAGGCGGCCTTCCGGCAGAGGATCTGGAGGCAGAGGACCTGGCGCTGCTCCCCTCCGCCGTCCATGCCTATCTGGAGCATGTGCGCGTGCAAAAGCGCCTGGCTGACCGCACCTGCGAGCTCTATGCGCTGGACATGGCCCGGCTGTGCGCCATGGCCCGCGACGCCGGCCTGGATCTGCTGGCGCTGCAGCCCGCCCACATCCGCCGTTTCGTGGCCCGGATGCATTCCCGGGGCCGCAGCCCGCGCGGCATTGCGCTCATCCTGTCTGGCTGGCGCAGCTTCTTCCGCTGGGCGGCCCAGCAGTCGCTGGTGCCTTTCAATCCTGTGGAGGGCGTGCGCGGCCCCAAGGCCCCCAAACCCCTGCCCAAGGCATTGGGCGTGGATGACGCCGTGCAGCTGGCCGCCTTCAGCAACGCCGATGCCGACCCCTGGATCGAGGCGCGCGACGCCGCCATCACCGAATTGCTGTACAGCTGCGGCCTGCGCGTGGGCGAGCTGGTAGGCCTGGACGTGGCGCCCGGCCAGGACACGCAGCGCCAGGGCCGTGGCTGGATAGACCTGCAGTCCGCCGACGCCCACGTGCAGGGCAAGGGCGGCAAGCGCCGCACCGTGCCCGTGGGAGCGGCCGCGCTGCAGGCGCTGCAGCGCTGGCTGGCCCTTCGGGAAACGGGTCTTGCGGGGGCGGCCGCGCAGGCTGCGCAGCACGAACCCGCCCTTTTCATCGGCCGGCGCGGCGAGCGCCTGGGCGCGCAGTCGGTCTGGGCGCGGCTGCGCCAGCGCGGGCAGCAGTCCGGCCTGTCGGCCGGTGTCCATCCCCATGTGCTGCGGCATTCGTTCGCCAGCCACATGCTGCAGTCCAGTGGCGATCTGCGCGCCGTGCAGGAGCTGCTGGGCCACGCCAGCATCTCGACCACGCAGATTTACACGCGCCTGGATTTCCAGCATCTGGCCCAGGCCTACGAGAGCGCCCACCCGCGCGCGCGCCGCAAGAGCGGCGACAGCAGGCAAGTCGGCGAAATCGGCGAAACCCCTGAAAAGGACAACCTCGAATAAAAAGGGCCAAGCCCTCTGGCAAAACAGCACTTGACAGGCTCGCTAAACTTATTCGGAACGTCTTTTCGACAAGGCCCGTCCATGGTGGACGGGCCTTGCTGCTTCCCTTTGCTGAATTTTCTGAAAGCAATCCCATGGCACTGATTCCCGTCACCATCCTTACCGGCTTCCTGGGCTCGGGCAAGACCACGCTGCTCAAGCGCGTGCTCAGCGAGTCCCACGGCATGAAGATCGCCGTGATCGAGAACGAGTTCGGCGAGGAAAACATCGACACCGACATCCTCAGGACGGAGTCCAAGGAGCAGATCCTGCAGATGAGCAACGGCTGCATCTGCTGCACCATCCGCGAAGACCTGCGCGAGACCCTGCAGCTGCTGGCCTCCAAGCGCCGCAAGGGCCTGGTGGAGTTCGACCGCATCGTGATCGAGACCACGGGCCTGGCCGATCCCGGTCCCGTCGCCCAGACCTTCTTCATGGACGACGAGATCGCCGAGACCTATCTCATCGACTCCATCCTGACCCTGGTCGACGCCAAGCACGCCAACCAGCAGCTGGACGACCGCCAGGAAGCGCGCCGCCAGGTCGGCTTTGCCGACCAGCTCTTCCTGTCCAAGACCGACCTGGTCAGCGAGGACGAGAAGAACGCGCTCATCCACCGCCTCAAGCACATGAATCCGCGCGCGCCCATCCGCGCCGTGCATTTCGGCGAAGTGCCCCTGAACGAAGTCTTCGACCTGCGTGGCTTCAACCTCAATGCCAAGCTGGACATCGATCCCGACTTCCTCAAGGAAGACGATCACGACCACGGCCATGATCACAAGCACGAGCATGGCGAGCACTGCAGCCATGACCACGAGCATGACGAGAACTGCGGGCACGACCACGCCCACAGCCACGCCCATGACCACGAGCACGGCGAACACTGCAATCATCCTCACCACCATCATCACGATGACGACGTCAAGAGCTTCGTCTACCGTGCCGACCGCGCGTTCGACCCTGCCCGCCTGGAGGACTTCCTGGGCGCCATCGTCAACATCTATGGCCCGCGCATGCTGCGCTACAAGGGCGTGCTGAACATGCAGGGCACGGAGCGCAAGGTCATCTTCCAGGGGGTGCACCAGCTCATGGGCAGCGACCTGGGACCGCAATGGGCCGAAGACGAAAAGCGCCAGAGCAAGATGGTCTTCATCGGCATCGACCTGCCCCAGGACATCTTCCTGCAGGGCCTGGAGCAGTGCCTGGTCTGAGCCGTCTGTGAACTTTTGTGAGGAATCACATGGTTTTTGCTGACATCTGATTGACGCAGGAGCCGCCCGCATCTGCAGGCGGTTCCTCTGCTTTCATGTGGGGTATGTGCAACGGCTTGCGCTCCTGTAGAGCATCGATACAATCGCGCCCCTGAAGAGAGCCCCCAAGCCCAATGGACTGCCCCGCAGGGGTCGCCCATACCGTGAGGAGACAGCAAGTGAGCGCCGAATCCAGCAAGAAGCCGTCAGTGGTCGCCCAGGCCCCGGCTGCAAGCCAGAAGGCCGCGGTCCGCACTGCGGTCGGCGTCGTCGACCTGGCCTCCCGCGCCGGCTGGAAAAGGGCTCTTTGCACGCACGGCCGCCGCACGGCCTGGATTGCCGCACCCCGCCGCAAGGGGAAGCCGGCAGGTTCCGCAACTGCGGCGATCGGCTGTCCTACATGGCATTCGACCCGGGCGCCTCGATTGACAGTACCATCCATGGCCCCGTCCGATGCCCCCGGCTCGGACTAAGTTAGCGAAACCAACACTATGCCTACCACTACGCAAACGCCTTCGTCGGGATCGACGAAACGAGACCCCAAGCTGGCCAATGCCTGGAAGACCAAGTCGGCGGAGGAGCTGACGGATGCCGAAGTGCTGGCCATGTCCGATGACGACTACATGAATGAGAAGCAGATGGCGTTTTTCCGCCTGAAGCTGCTCACTCTCAAGCACGACATGCACACCAACGCGGGCGAGACGGCAGAAAACCTGCGCGAGGACACCGTGGTGGTTCCCGATCCGGCCGACCGCGCCACCATCGAGGAAGAGCACGCGCTGGAACTGCGCACCCGCGACCGCGAGCGCAAGCTGCTCAAGAAGATCGAGCAATCCATTGCACGCATCGACGCAGGCGACTACGGCTACTGCGACGAAACCGGCGAGCCCATCGGCGTGGGCCGCCTGCTGGCCCGTCCCACGGCCACGCTGTCGCTGGAGGCCCAGCAGCGACGCGAGCTCAAGCAGAAGATGTACGGAGATTGAGTTGCGGCAACGGCCTTCGGAACGGTGGTGCTAATCTGATTCGCCATGGCAAAAGAAGAGAGCAGCAAATCGGGAGGGTTGTTGTCCAAGGTGGTGCGCTTTGTGCGCCACCCGACGGTCAATTGGTCCGATCTCGACGGCCTCGACGCTGACCAGGAGAGCCAGTACAGCAAGCAGGCGCTCAAGGAAATGATCGAGCGCAAGCGCCGCAACGACTTCGTACGCAAGCGCGAATTCGACCAGCTGCGCCGCCTGCGCCAGGCCGAGTTGCAACAGGCCTCCCGGCCGGGCAGCGCATCTGTCGGTGTCGGCGTGCCCGGACCGGCTGCGCAGGGCTCGCAATTCCTCAGCAGCCTGCTGAGCTCCAAATCCTCCGGCGAGCGCGCCGTCACGCTCAAGAAGATCGACGAGATCGAGGCCCAGATGTCCCAGCAATGGTGGCGGGGCAAGCAGGCGGCCGATGCAACCACCATTCCCATGGCGCTGCCCGCTGGCGGCAACCCCGCGCCGGCGTCGTTTCGCAAGCAGCCGCCGCCGGGCCAGATCCCCATGCTCAGCGACGTGGTGCCTGCGGCCATCGCCTCGGCCGGCGATGTGGCGGCCTTTGCCACCACCTTGCCCATGAGCCTGGCACCTGCGCCGCAGGTGCCGTCCGTCTCCACGGCTCCCCTCATGGATTCCATGCCCATGGCCCGCCCCCTGCGGCCATTGGAAGGGGCCACCGATTTTCTGCCCGCCTTCGCGGCCACCGAGGTCTCTGCCCCGCAGCCCATGGACATGGTGCCGCCATCCTTCGTGGTGTTCGAGCACGATCCCGACCTCGAAGAGCCGGCCATCCTCTTTGCCAATGGCGACGTGGACGGCGCCGAGCAGGGCATGCTGGAGCTGATCGAGCGGCGCGATGTGCCTGCGCAGCTGCCGGTCTGGCTGGCCTTGCTGGACCTGTACCGCGCGGCCGATCGCCCGCTGCAGTTCGACAAGGCCGGCATTGAATTCGCGGCGCGCTTCGGCCGCTCCGCTCCCCAGTGGTTCGCGATGCCGCAGCAGCGCACCGCCGCGATGGCGCCCCTTCCCGGCGCAGCGGCAGGGCGCGGCTGGCGCTGGAGTGCTCCCGCCCAGGTCACGCCCAGCGCCGTCACGGCGCTGAAGGCCTCCCAGGCCAAGGCCGCCGGTCCCTGGACCCTGGACTGGGCTGCCGTGACCCACATCGACGAGGCGGCAGCCACCGCCTTGGAGGCGCTGCTTCAGCAATGGGCCGATTCCCAGGGCGTATTCGTGCTGCTCAACGCGGACCGGCTGCAGGCGCTGCTGGGCGCGCTGGCTCCGTCGGGCGACTCCGCTGTGGATACGCTGTGGTGGCGCCTGCGCATGGCCGTGCTGCGCCTGATGAACCGGCAGGATGATTTCGAGCTGGTGGCCCTGGACTACTGCGTGACCTACGAAGTCTCGCCACCTGCATGGGTGGACCCGGTCTGCCAGTGCCTGACGCAAGCCGTCGAGTCCGGCGGTGCACAAGCCCCTGTGCAGCCGGGCGCTGCCGCCCCGGCGGATACCGTGCGATTTGCGCTGTCCGGCACCATCGAAGGCGATGCCTCCACCTGGCTGGACCCGGTGCAGGAAGGCGCCAGCCTGGGCGAGCCGGTGTTCATCGACTGCACCCAGCTGGTGCGCATGGACTTTGCGGCGGCCGGCTCCGTGCTCAACTGGGCGGCCCACATGCAGTCGCTGGGCCATGTGCTGCAGTTCGGCCAGCTGCACCAGCTGGTGGCCGTATTCTTCAATGTGATCGGCATCCAGGAGCATGCGCAGGTAACGCCGAGACGGGACTGACCTGCCGAGCGGCGGCATTCTTTGGAGGGGCTCTTGAGAAGACGGGAGCCGCCCTCATCTGGCACCGCTATGGAACAGTATCACGGCACCACCATCATCAGCGTGCGCCGGCAGACCCCCGAAGGCGTGCAGGTCGCCATCGGTGGCGATGGCCAGGTCACATTGGGCAACATCGTCGTCAAGGGTACGGCGCGCAAGGTGCGCAAGCTCTACCACGGCAAGGTGCTGGCCGGCTTTGCCGGCGCCACGGCCGACGCCTTCACGCTGTTCGAGCGCTTCGAGGCCAAGCTGGAAAAGCACCAGGGCCATCTGACGCGCGCGGCCATCGAGCTGACCAAGGACTGGCGCACCGACCGCGTGCTGCGCCGGCTGGAGGCCATGCTGGCCGTGGCCGATGCATCGGCCTCGCTGATCATCACCGGCAACGGCGATGTGCTGGAGCCCGAGCAGGGCATCGTGGCCATCGGATCGGGTGGCGCCTACGCGCACTCGGCGGCCAAGGCGCTGCTGACCAACACCGAGCTGTCGGCGGAGGAGATCGTGCGCAAGTCGCTGGCGATTGCCGGCGAGCTGTGCATCTACACCAACATGCATCACACGGTCGAGACGCTCTGAGACCCTCGCGGCGCGGGCGGTTCTTGCCCGGCCATTGAAACGGATAGCCGCCAGCGGCCAGGTAACGGAAGCGGGGCTGGCGGCGCAATGCTTCGAATACACACCATGTCCTCTGCCATGACCCCCCAGGAGATCGTCTCCGAACTGGACCGCCACATCGTCGGCCAGACCGGTGCCAAGCGCGCCGTGGCCATCGCTTTGCGCAACCGCTGGCGCCGCCAGAACGTGGCCGACGGCCTGCGCCAGGAAATCACGCCCAAGAACATCCTCATGATCGGCCCCACCGGCGTGGGCAAGACCGAGATCGCGCGCCGCCTGGCGCGGCTGGCCGATGCGCCCTTCATCAAGGTCGAGGCCACCAAGTTCACCGAAGTGGGCTACGTGGGCAAGGACGTGGACGCCATCATCCGCGATCTGGCCGAGGTCGCCGTCAAGCAGACGCGCGAGGCCGACATGAAGAAGCTGCGCCTGCGCGCCGAAGACGCTGCAGAGGACCGCATCCTCGACGTGCTCGTGCCCCAGGCCCGCAGCGGCGAGGTGGCTGCCGACAGCACGGCCCGCCAGGTCTTTCGCAAGAAGCTGCGCGAAGGCCAGCTCGACGACAAGGAAATCGATATCGACGTGGCCGACGCGCCGCCTCAGGTGCAGATCATGGGCCCGCAGGGCATGGAGGAGATGGCCGAGCAGCTGCGCGGCATGTTCAGCCACATGGGCCAGGAAAAGCGCAAGACGCGCAAGCTGCGCATTGCCGAGGCCATGAAGCTGCTGACCGACGAGGAAGCGGCCAAGCTCGTCAACGAGGAAGACGTGCGCACGCGCGCCATTGCCAATGCGGAGCAAAACGGCATCGTCTTCATCGACGAGATCGACAAGGTCGCCACGCGCCAGGAAAGCAGCGGCTCCGACATTTCGCGCCAGGGCGTGCAGCGCGACCTGCTGCCCCTGGTCGAGGGCACCAGCGTCTCCACCAAGTACGGCGTGGTCAAGACCGACCACATCCTGTTCATCGCCTCGGGCGCCTTCCACCTGTCCAAGCCCAGCGACCTCATCCCCGAGCTGCAGGGCCGCTTTCCGATCCGCGTGGAGCTGGAGTCGCTGTCGGTCCAGGACTTTGAGGCCATCCTCACCCAGACCCATGCCTCCCTGGTCAAGCAGTACCAGGCGCTGCTGGCCACCGAAGGCGTCACGCTGGAGTTCACGCCCGAAGGCATCACCCGGCTGGCCGGCATCGCCTTCGAGGTCAACGAGCGCACCGAGAACATCGGCGCGCGCCGCCTGTCCACCGTGCTCGAGCGGCTGCTGGACGAGGTCAGCTTCGATGCGGCCAAGCTTTCGGGGCAGACCGTCACCATCGACGCGGCCTACGTGGACCAGCGCCTGCAGTCCCTGAGCCAGGACGAAGACCTGTCTCGCTTCATCCTCTGAAGCCTGCCCCGGCGGCCGAGCGGCCGCCATCGAAGTGACTGCCCGCATTGCCGGGCAGTCACTTTTTGTAGGAGGCCGGCCCGAGTTGCACCCCGTCGCCAGCGAATTGAATCGTTGCAATTGCCTGCCGGGATTGAGAGTTCACTTGCAATCACTCCCCTAAGTGCTTGTAAAGTCTCGGTTTTTTGTCATCACTCACATTGCATTCGATCTCTAAGTTGTTGATTTCATTGCAAATAATTGTCCATTCCCGGGTTGTGAAACACCAAATTGCTGCTACAGTGCAAAAAAGTGCAATTAAGTGGTGAAAGTTGCCTTTGTGCCCCGATTTCCGGGACGCGATGGCTCCAACCGACCGGGGTGACTGACCGTGTTTCAAGGGGCGTCCTCGCTGAATCTCGATGGCAAGGGGCGGCTGTCTGTGCCGACCCGGCATCGTGACGCCCTCCTGGCCATGGCGCAGGGCCAGGTCACCCTCACCAAACACCCCCATGGTTGCCTGATGCTGTTCCCGCGCACGGAGTGGCTGCAGTTCCGCGAGCGGATCGCGCAGCTGCCCATGTCGGCGCAGTGGTGGAAGCGCATCTTCCTGGGCAACGCCATGGACGTGGACATGGATGCCACCGGCCGTGTGCTGGTGTCGCCCGAGTTGCGCGACGCCGTGGGTCTGACCAAGGAGGTCGTGCTGCTGGGCATGGGCAACCATTTCGAGCTGTGGGACAAGGCCACTTATGAGGCACATGAAGCGAAGGCCATGCAGGAAGAGATGCCTGCGGCCTTCCAGGATTTTGCTTTCTAGGAAAGAGGCGTTCTCTTGAATCAGCCGTTGCAACACATCACCGTTTTGCTCGACGAGGCCGTCGATGCGCTGCTGGGCGGCGCCGCGCAGCCCGTTGCCGGGCAATGGGTGGACGCGACGTTCGGGCGAGGCGGGCATTCCCGGCGCATCCTCCAGCGGCTAGGGCCGGGCGGGACCTTGCTGGCGTTCGACAAGGACCCGGACGCGATCGAAGAGGCAGCGCGCATCACCGATGCGCGTTTTTCGATTCGGCACGAAGGGTTTCGCCACCTGGGCGAGTTGCCGGCCGGCAGCGTGCAGGGCGTGCTGATGGACCTGGGGGTGAGCTCTCCCCAGATCGACAACCCCGAGCGTGGCTTCAGCTTCCGCTTCGAGGGTCCGCTGGACATGCGCATGGACACCACGCGCGGTCAGAGCGTGGCGGACTGGCTGGCGGAAGCCGATGCCCAGCAGATTGCGGAGGTGATACGTGACTACGGCGAAGAACGGTTTGCTGGCCCCATTGCAAAGGCGATTGTTGCTCGGCGCGAAAGCCAGGGGCCCCTTCGCAATACCGCGGAGCTTGCCGAGCTCGTGGCTGGCGCGGTCCGGACCCGCGAGGCTGGGCAGAACCCAGCGACACGCACATTCCAGGCTCTTCGGATTTTCATCAATGCCGAGCTTGAAGAACTCGAACAGGCGCTAGAGGCCAGCCTGCGCGTGCTCGCGCCGGGCGGGCGCCTGGTGGTGATCAGCTTCCACTCGCTGGAAGACCGCATCGTCAAGCAGTTCATTGCCAGGCATTCCAAGGAAGTCTATGACCGGCGCGCACCCTTTGCCGCGCCCACACCCATGCGCCTTGAAGCCCTGGGCCGCATCAAGCCCAGCGAGGCCGAGGTCGCCGCCAATGCACGTTCGCGCTCGGCCGTGATGCGCGTGGCCCGCCGCACCGAGGTGCCTGCATGAAGCGCACGCACCGTCTGGCGCAAGAGGAGGGCGTGGCATGCTGCGCCTGAACCTCGTGCTGCTGCTGGCGGTGATGGCCAGCGCCATCTTCCTGGTGCACAACCAGTACGAGTCGCGCCGGCTGTTCACCGAACTGGACCGCGCCGTGGCCGAATCGCGCCGCCTGGCCACCGAGCAGCAGCGCCTGCAGGTGGAAAAGCGCGCCCAGGCCACGCCACAGCGCATCGAGGTCATGGCGCGCGAGCGCCTGCAGATGAAGCCGGCCACGCCGGCCATCGCCCAGTACGTCAATGACGATGCGCGCACGGGAGTGGCTCCATGACGCGCAGCGTGCTCTACACCTCCAGCCCCTTGCTGGCGTCCAAGACACCCCTGTGGCGCAGCAAGATGATCGTGGCCATGCTGGGCCTGGGCTTTGTCGGCCTGGGCGCGCGCGCAGCCTACGTGCAGGTGTTCGGCAACGACTTCTTCCAGCGCCAGGGCCAGGTGCGTTTTGCGCGCACGCTGGAGTTGCCGGCCAACCGCGGCCGCCTGCTGGACCGCAATGGACTGATCCTGGCCTCCAGCGTGCCGGCCGCCAGCATCTGGGCCATTCCCGAAGATGTCGAGCAGGATGACCCCGAGGTCAAGGCCAAGCTCAAGCAGCTGGCCGCGCTCATGGAGATGCCGCTGCCCGCGCTGATGGAAAAGCTGGCCGACGAGGACAAGACCTTCGTCTGGATCAAGCGCCAGCTCGACTGGGACGTGGGCCAGCAGATCCATGCCCTCAACATCAAGGGCATCTACCAGCGCAAGGAATACAAGCGCCAGTACCCGGAAGGCGAATCGGCCGCCCACATCGTGGGCTTCACCAATGTGGAAGACCATGGCCAGGAAGGCATGGAGCTGGCCTTCGACAAGGAGCTGGGCGGCAAGCCCGGCTCGCGCCGCGTGATCAAGGACCGCCTGGGCCGCGTGGTCGAGGGCGTGGGCGAGGAAGTGCCGCCTCAGGACGGCCGCGACATCCAGCTGTCCGTGGACAGCAAGGTCCAGTACTTCGCCTACCAGAAGCTCAAGGAGCAGGTCATCGCGCACAAGGCCAAGGCGGGCAGCGTGGTGGTCATGGATGCACACACCGGCGAATTGCTGGCCCTGGCCAACTACCCCAGCTACGTGCCCGACAAGCGCAAGAACCTGACGGGCGAGCAGCTGCGCAACCGCGCCATCACCGACACCTTCGAGCCCGGCTCGACCATGAAGCCCATCACCATCGGCCTGGCGCTGGAGTCGGGCCGCTTCAAGCCGGAAACGCCCATCGACACCACGCCGGGCCGCGTCAACGTCACGGGCTCGACGATTTCCGACACCCACAACTACGGCCTGCTCACCGTGGCCGGCGTGATCCAGAAGTCCAGCAACGTGGGCACGACCAAGATCGCCCTGCAGATGCCGGCCAAGGAAATGTGGGAAACCTTCTCGGCCGTGGGCTTCGGCCAGAAGCCGCAGATCTCCTTCCCCGGCGCCGCCAGCGGTCGCCTGCGTCCCTACAAGACCTGGAGGCCGGTGGAGCAGGCCACCATGGGCTATGGCTACGGCCTGTCTGCCAGCCTGCTGCAGATGACGCGCAGCTACACCGTCTTTGCCAACGGCGGGCGCGTGATCCCGGCCACCATGGTCAAGACCGACGAGCCGCCCGTGGGCGTGCCCGTGTTCTCTCCGCGCACGGCCAACGAGGTGCGCAAGATGCTGGCCCTGGCGGCCGGCCCCGGCGGCACGGGCCAGCGCGCCCAGACCATCGGCTACTCGGTGGGCGGCAAGTCGGGCACGGCCCGCAAGCAGCAGGGCAAGGGCTATGCCGCCGGCAAGTACCGCGCCTGGTTCACGGGCATGGCGCCCATCGAGAACCCGCGCATCATCGTCGCCGTGATGGTGGACGAGCCCAGTGCCGGCACCATCTACGGCGGCACCGTGGCGGCACCCGTGTTCAGCGAAGTGGTGCAGCAGACGCTGCGCCTGATGGGCGTGCAGCCCGATATGGAAGTCAAGCCCTTGATCGTCGCCAATCCCGTGGAGGAGCCCTCGCTATGAGTTCCTCCCAAGCCCTGCTGATGCTGTCGTCGGCCACCGAGGCTGTCCAATGGCTGGCCGCCCGCCTGCAAGGCAGCGGCACGCTGCAGACCGACAGCCGCAAGGTCCGGCCCGGCGATGCCTTCATTGCCTGGCCCGGCGCGGCCACCGATGGCCGCGCCCATGTGGCCTCGGCCCTGGAGCGCGGCGCCGTGGCCTGCCTGGTCGAAGCGCAGGGCGTCGAGCGCTTCGGTTTTTCCGGCGAGCACATCGCGGCCTTGCCTGGCCTCAAGGCCGCCACGGGCCTGATCGCCGACCAGTGGTTCCAGCATCCCAGCGCCCGGATCGACGTGCTGGCCGTCACCGGCACCAACGGAAAGACCACCACGGCCTGGTGGCTGGCGCATGCGCTGGCCCAGGTGAAGCTGCAGGAACGCAGCGGCTGCGCCCTGGTGGGCACGCTGGGCGTGGGCATCCCGCCCGCCCTGGAATCCACGGGCATGACCACGCCCGACCCGGTGCGGCTGCAGCGCGCATTCCGCGAGTACGCCGATGCGGGCCTGGCGGCCTGCGCCATCGAGGCCTCGTCCATCGGCATCGTCGAGCACCGGCTGGACGGCACGCGCATCCGCGTGGCGATGTTCACCAATTTCACGCAGGACCATCTCGACTACCACGGCAGCATGCAGGCCTACTGGGATGCCAAGGCCGCGCTGTTCGACTGGCCCGGCCTGCAGGCCGCCGTCGTCAATGTGGACGACGCGCACGGCGCGCGCCTGTGGGCCACGCTGCAGTCGCGCCCATCCTCTGCCGCGCTCGATGTCTGGAGCATTTCCATCGAAGGCGCGGCGCGCCTGCAGGCCAAGGACATCGCGCTGGGCGCCGAGGGCCTGAGCTTCACCGTGATCGAGGCCGGCCACAGCCTGCGCATGCACACGCGCATGGTGGGCCAGTACAACGTATCCAACCTGCTGGGTGTGCTGGCAGCGCTGCGCTGCCTGGGCCTGAGCCTGGACCAGGCCGTCGCTGCCTGCGCCCACCTGGAGCCCGTGCCCGGCCGCATGCAGCAGATCGTCCAGCCCGGCCAGCCGCTGGTGGCCGTGGACTACGCCCACACGCCTGACGCGCTGGACAAGGCCCTGCGCGCCTTGCGCCCGGCCGCCGAGCAGCGCCAGGGCCGGCTGTGGTGCGTGTTCGGCTGCGGTGGAGACCGCGATGCCACCAAGCGGCCGCTCATGGGGCAGGCCGCCCAGAAGAATGCCGACTGCGTGCTGGTCACCAGCGACAACCCGCGCAGCGAAGTGCCCGACCGCATCATCGACCAGATCCTGGCCGGCATGCAGCCGGGCGAGAACCTGCAGTCCCAGGCCGATCGCGCGGCGGCCATCGCCCAGGCGATCGCGCACGCCAGCGAACGCGACGTGGTGCTGATCGCCGGCAAGGGACATGAGGACTACCAGGAGACGGCAGGCCAGCGCCATCCGTTCTCCGACATGGCCGAGGCGCGCAAGGCGCTGGCGGCCCGTGAAGGAAAGAAGCGGTCATGATGACCTTGCAACAAGCGCTGGAGCTGACCCAGTCGCATATCCCCCAGGCACGGCTGGTCGGCAACGGCCAGACCGTGCTCACGCGCGTGCACACCGACACCCGCACGCTGCAGGCCGGGGATCTGTTCGTCGCCTTGAAGGGCGAGCGTTTCGATGCCAACCAGTTCCTGGTCCAGGCCCGCGAGGCCGGTGCCGCCGCAGCCCTGGCCCATGGCGGCCTGGAGGCTGCAGGCCTGTCCGGCATCGAAGTGCCTGATTCGCTGGCCGCCCTGGGCGCGCTGGCCACGGCCTGGCGCGCGCGCTTCGCGCTGCCGCTGATCGCCGTCACCGGCAGCAACGGCAAGACCACGGTCACGCAGATGGTGGCCTCCATCCTGCGTGCCCATGCGGGCGAGGCGGCGCTGGCCACGCGCGGCAACTTCAACAACTCCATCGGCCTGCCGCTGAGCCTGATGCGCATGACCGGCCAGCACCGCGTGGCCGTGCTGGAGATGGGCATGAACCATCCCGGCGAGATTGCCGAGCTGGCCGCCATCGGCCAACCCACGGTGGCCCTGGTCAACAACGCCCAGCGCGAGCACCAGGAATTCATGCACACGGTCGAGGCCGTGGCGCGCGAAAACGGCAGCGTGCTGCTGGCCCTGCCCGCCGACGGCGTGGCCGTGTTCCCCGCAGGCGACACCTACACGCCGCTGTGGCGTGAGCTGGCGGGCGCCCGCCAATGCCTGCTGTTCGGCGAGTCTGGCGACGGCGCCCATATCCACGCGCGTGACGCGCTGTGGCTGGGCGATGCCTGGCAGTTCACCCTGGCCACGCCCGAGGGCGAGGCGCCGGTGCGCCTGCACATCGCCGGCCGCCACAACGTGCGCAACGCGCTGGCCGCAGCGGCCTGCGCCCAGGCTGCCGGCGTGCCGCTGGCCGACATCGCACGCGGCCTGAGCGTGTTCGAGCCCGTGCAGGGCCGCTCGCGCGCGCTGAGCGTTTCGGTGCAAGGCCGCCCGGTCACCGTGATCGACGACAGCTACAACGCCAATCCCGATTCGGTGGCCGCGGCCATCGAGGTGCTGCGCGAACTGCCCGCTCCCCAGCTGCTGGTGCTGGGCGACATGGGCGAGGTCGGCGACCAGGGGCCGCAATTCCATGCCGAGGCGGGCGCGCTGGCGCGCAGCCTGGGCATTGCCCGGCTGTTCACGCTGGGCGCGCAAAGCACATCCGCCGCCACCGCATTCGGTGCAGGTGCCCGGCATTTCGAAGACATGGCCTCGCTGCAACAGGCAGCCTGTGCCGCGCTGCCCGAGGTGGGTAGCATTCTGGTCAAGGGTTCGAGGTTCATGAAGATGGAGCAGGTGGTTCAGGCGGTCGAGGCGGCCGGCAAGGATGACGGTTGCAAGAAGGAGGCCGCATGCTGCTGATGCTGTCCCAATGGCTGCAGGGCCTGTCCCCCGAGTTCGGCTTTCTGCGCGTCTTCCAGTACCTCACGATGCGCGCCGTGATGGCCGCGCTCACGGCCCTGGTCATCGGCCTGCTGGCCGGGCCGCGCCTGATCCGCATGCTGACCTCGCTCAAGATCGGCCAGCCCGTGCGCGGCTACGGCATGGAAACCCATCTGGCCAAGAGCGGCACGCCCACCATGGGCGGGGCGCTGATCCTGCTGTCCATCGCCGTGTCCACGCTGCTGTGGTTCGACCTGTCCAACCGCTTCGTCTGGATCGTGCTGCTGGTCACCCTGGGCTTCGGCACCATCGGCTGGGTCGATGACTGGCGCAAGGTGGTCAACAAGGACCCCGAGGGCATGCGCTCGGGCGAGAAGTATTTCTGGCAGTCCGTCATCGGACTGCTGGCCGCGCTCTACCTGGTGTTCTGCATTTCGGAGAACACCAATGCCCAGGTCTTCGAGCTGTTCGTGACCTGGGTGCAGTCGGGCTTTTCGCTGGACCTGCCGCCCAAGGCCGGCCTGCTTGTTCCCTTCTTCAAGGAAGTCAGCTACCCGCTGGGCGTGCTCGGCTTCGTGGTCATGACCTACCTGGTCATCGTGGGCGCCAGCAATGCGGTGAACCTGACCGATGGCCTGGACGGCCTGGCCATCATGCCCGTGATCATGGTGGGCTCGGCCCTGGGCATCTTTGCCTACGTCACCGGCAACGCCGGCTACGCCAAGTACCTGCTGTTCCCGCACATCCCGGGCTCGGGCGAGCTGCTGGTGTATTGCGCGGCGATGGCCGGAGCGGGTCTGGCCTTTCTGTGGTTCAACGCCCATCCGGCCCAGGTCTTCATGGGCGACGTGGGCGCGCTGGCGCTGGGCGCTTCGCTGGGCACCATCGCCGTGATCGTTCGCCAGGAAATCGTGCTGGCCATCATGGGCGGCATCTTCGTGGTCGAGGCGCTGTCGGTGATGCTGCAGGTCACCTGGTTCAAGTTCACCAAGAAGCGCTATGGCGAAGGCCGTCGCCTGCTCAAGATGGCGCCGCTGCACCACCATTTCGAGAAGAGCGGCTGGAAGGAAACCCAGGTCGTGATCCGCTTCTGGATCATCACCATGCTGCTGTGCCTGCTGGGCCTGTCCACGCTGAAGCTGAGGTGAGTCCATGAACACCGAAGACTTCAAGACCGAACCTCCTGCGCTGCCGGCTGGCGAGCCCGCTGTCCCGGCGCTGCATGCCGAACTGGCCAAGGGGGCCGACTTTGCCTCGGAGTCTGCCGGCGAGCGGGCGGACGAGCCGGTCGCGGATCCGGTCCTGGACGATTCGCCGGCTGCGGCTCTGGAAGGCGCAGAGCAGCCGCTGGCTGCGGAGCCTTCGCAGGCGCTCGGGCTTGAGGCAGCCCCGGCCCCTGCGGCGATGACCGAGCCTGTGCCCGACATCTCCACGCTGACGGCAGCCAGGGATGCCGCTGCCTTCGTGGCCCAGATCTTTGCCGACCCCAGCATCTCGGATTCCTCCGACGCCGAGGTCACCCCGGTCGCCACCGAAGAGGCGGTTGAAGCCGAACAGGTACTGCCACCCGTGGCTGCCGGCTGGCCCGGCGAGCAGGCCCAGCACCTGCAGGGCCAGCGCGTGCTCATCCTGGGCCTGGGCGCCTCGGGCCTGGCCATGGCGCGCTGGTGCGTGCGCTGCGGCGCCGAAGTCATCGTGGCCGATACGCGGCAGGCGCCGCCCCAGCTGCAACAGCTGTCCGCCGAACTGCCCCAGGCGCGCTTCGTGCCCGGAGATTTCACGGCCCAGCTGGTGGACGGCCAGAGCCTGGGGCTGGTCTACCGCTCGCCCGGCCTGAGCCCGGCCGCCGTGGCGCCCGTGGTCGACACGGCCCGGGCCCAGGGCCTGCCCGTGGGCGGCGAACTCGATCTCTTCGCCATGGCGCTCAAGGCCCTGGCCGCAGCCCATGGCTACCGTCCCACCGTGCTGGGCATTACCGGGACCAATGGCAAGACCACGGTCACCTCGCTGACCGGCCAACTGCTGGAGCATGCCGGCCTGCGCGTGGCGGTGGCGGGCAATATCGGCCCCACGCTGCTGGACACGCTGACCCAGGCCATCGATGCCGAAACGCTGCCCCAGGCCTGGGTGCTGGAGCTGTCCAGCTTCCAGCTCGATGGCGTGCAGATGTTCGAGCCCACGGCCGCCGCCGTCCTCAATATCACCCAGGACCACCTGGACTGGCACGGCAGCCTGCGCGCCTATGCCGATGCCAAGGCCTGTATCTTCGGCAGCAGCGGCATCATGGTGCTCAACCGCGAGGACCCCGAGGTCATGCGCATGCTGCCGGCACCCGTGGTGCCGCCGGGCAAGCGCCAAAAGCCCCAGCAGCGCGCCCACATCACCTTCGGCGGCGACATGCCGCGCCGCCCCGGCGACTTCGGTCTGGAAGTGGTCAGCGGCATGACGTGGCTGGTGCGCGCCCATGAGGCCGACGAAACCGCCAAGGGCAAGAACGCCGAAGACCTGTACATCCAGCGCCTGATGCCCGCCGACGCGCTGCGCATCCGCGGCCGGCACAACGCCATCAATGCCCTGTCCGCCCTGGCCCTGGCCAGCGCGGGCGGCTGCACGCTGGCGCCCCTGCTCTACGGCCTGCGCGAGTACCGGGGCGAGCCTCACCGCGTCCAGCCCATCGGCCGCGTCAACGGCGTGGAGTACTACGACGACAGCAAGGGCACGAACGTGGGCGCCACCGTGGCCGCGCTGTCGGGCCTGGGGCCTGACCACCGCATCGTGGTCATCCTGGGCGGTGACGGCAAGGGCCAGGATTTCTCTCCGCTGGCCGCACCCGTGTCGCGCCACGTGCGCGCCGCCGTGCTGATCGGCCGCGACGCGGGCCGCATCCGCGCTGCGCTGCAGGACTGCGGCGTGCCCCTGGTCGATGCCACCACCATGGCCGATGCCGTGGAGCTGGCCGCCTCGCGCGCCCATGAAGGCGACGCCGTGCTGCTGTCGCCCGCCTGCGCCAGCCTGGACATGTTCCGCAACTACGAGGACCGGGCCCACCAGTTCGTCGATGCCGTGCGCGCGCTGGCGCTGGATGCCGGGCATGAACTCGGAGGTGCTGCATGAGCGCGATGAACGCCATGAACCAGGCCCTGGGCCGCATGCGCTCCTGGTTCGGAGGCGCGCAGGAAAAGGCCATCGACGTGCTGCCCGTGCGCCTGGGCGGTCCCCAGTACCACCGGCCCACGCAGACGCCGGCCAGCGTGCTCGGCCTGGACCAGGCCCTGATCTGGGTGGTCATAGGCCTGCTGGCCTGGAGCCTGGTCATGGTGTATTCGGCATCGATCGCCATGCCGGACAATCCGCGCTTCGGCAAGATCGCGCCCACCCATTTCCTGATGCGCCATGCCATGTCCATAGGCATGGCCTTCGTCGGCGCGCTGCTGGCCTTCCAGGTGTCCATGGCCACCTGGGAGCGCATGGCGCGCAAGCTCTTCCTGGTGTCCCTGGTCCTGCTGGTGGCCGTGCTGATCCCGCACGTGGGCACCGTGGTCAACGGCGCGCGGCGCTGGCTGTCCCTGGGCATCATGAACTTCCAGCCGTCCGAGCTGGCCAAGTTCGCCGTGCTCATCTATGCGGCCGACTACATGGTGCGCAAGATGGAGGTCAAGGAGCGCTTCTTCCGCGCCGTGCTGCCCATGGGGCTGGCCGTGGTGCTGGTCGGGGTGCTGCTGCTGGCCGAGCCCGACATGGGCGCCTTCATGGTGATCGTGGTGATCGCCATGGGCATCCTGTTCCTGGGCGGCGTGAACGCGCGCATGTTCTTCCTGATCGCGGCCCTGGTGGTGCTGGCCTTCGTGCTCATCATCGCCACCTCCGAATGGCGGCGCGAGCGCATCTTTGCCTACCTCAATCCCTGGGATGAAAAGCATGCCCTGGGCAAGGGCTACCAGCTGTCGCATGCGTTGATCGCCATCGGGCGCGGCGAGATCTTCGGCGTGGGCCTGGGCCGCAGCGTCGAAAAGCTGCACTGGCTGCCCGAGGCGCACACCGACTTTCTGCTGGCCGTGATCGGCGAGGAATTCGGCCTGGTCGGCGTGCTCCTGATCGCCGTCACCTTCCTGTGGCTCACGCGCCGCATCATGCTCATAGGGCGGCAGGCCATTGCGCTGGACCGGGTGTTCTCCGGCCTGGTGGCCGAGGGCATTGCGATCTGGATGGGCTTCCAGGCCTTCATCAACATGGGCGTGAACCTGGGCGCGCTGCCGACCAAGGGACTGACGCTGCCCCTGATGAGCTTCGGCGGGTCGGCCATCCTCATGAATCTGATAGCGATAGCGGTGGTGTTAAGGGTGGACTACGAGAACAAGTTGCTGATGAAGGGAGGGCATGCATGACGCAGTCCACCTCTCAAGGCACGCAACGCCAGCGCACGGCCCTGATCATGGCCGGCGGCACGGGCGGCCATATCTTCCCGGGCCTGGCCGTGGCCCAGGCGCTGCGCGAGCGCGGCTGGAACGTGCGCTGGCTGGGCGCCCCCGGCTCCATGGAGTCGCGCATCGTGCCGGCCCAGGGCTTCCCGCTGGAGACCATCGAGTTCTCGGGCGTGCGCGGCAAGGGCATCATGACCCTGGCCTTTTTGCCCATGCGCCTGCTGCGTGCCTTCTGGCAGGCGCTGGCCGTGGTGCGCCGCGTCAAGCCCGACGTGGTCGTGGGCCTGGGCGGCTACATCAGCTTCCCCGGTGGAATGATGGCCGTGCTGGCCGGCAAGCCCCTGGTGCTGCATGAGCAGAACTCCGTGGCCGGCATGGCCAACAAGGTGCTGGCCAGCGTCTCCCACCGCATCTTCACCGCCTTCCCCAACGTGTTCCCCAAGGGCCGCTGGGTCGGCAACCCCTTGCGCCAGGCCTTCACCGAGCAGCCCGCGCCCGAGCAGCGCTTTGCGGGCCGCAGCGGACCGCTGCGCCTGCTGGTGGTGGGCGGCAGCCTGGGCGCCAAGGCGCTCAACGAGATCGTGCCGCAGGCGCTGGCCCTGATTCCGGCCGATGTGCGCCCCGTCGTGCTCCACCAAAGCGGCGCCGCACAGATCGACGCCCTGCGCGCCAACTACGCGGCGGCAGGCGTGCAGGCCGAGCTGACGCCCTTCATCGACGATACGGCGCGCGCCTTTGCCGAGGCCGATGTCATCGTCTGCCGCGCCGGTGCCAGCACGGTCACCGAGATCGCGGCCGTGGGCGCAGCCGCCATCTATGTGCCTTTCCCGGCCGCCGTGGACGACCACCAGACCGCGAACGCGCGTTTCCTGGTCGATGCCGGTGGTGGATGGTTGATGCAACAAAGCGCACTGACTGCCCAAAGCCTGGCCGAAATGCTACAAAATATGCAGCGTGCGACGCTGCTGGAGCGCGCTGGAAAAGCCAAGAAAATGCAAAAGACCGAAGCCACCGCCGAGGTGGTCGCCGCCTGTGAGGAACTGGCCGCATGAAGCACGCCATTCATCACATCCATTTCGTCGGCATCGGCGGCGCCGGAATGAGCGGCATCGCCGAGGTGCTGCACAACCTGGGTTACGCCGTCTCGGGCTCGGACCTGTCCGACAGCGCCACGCTGCGCCGGCTCGCAGGCCTGGGCATTGCCACCCACGTCGGCCATGCGGCCGCGAACATCGAGGGGGCTGACGCCGTCGTCACCTCCACCGCCGTGCAGTCCGACAACCCCGAGGTGGTCGCTGCGCGCACGCACAAGATCCCCGTCGTGCCGCGTGCACTCATGCTGGCCGAGCTGATGCGCTTCAAGCAGGGCATCGCCATCGCAGGAGCCCACGGCAAGACCACGACCACCAGCCTGGTGACCAGCGTGCTGGCCGAGGCCGGGCTGGACCCGACCTTCGTCATCGGCGGCAAGCTCAACAGCGCGGGCGCCAACGCCAAGCTGGGCCAGGGCGACTACATCGTGGTCGAGGCGGACGAGTCCGACGCCTCCTTCCTGAACCTGCTGCCCGTGATGGCCGTCGTCACCAACATCGACGCCGACCACATGGAAACCTACGGCCATGACTTCGGCCGGCTCAAGGGCGCCTTCGTCGACTTCCTGCACCGCATGCCGTTCTACGGCCGCGCCATCGTCTGCGTGGACAGCCCGGCCGTGCGCGAGATCCTGTCCCAGGTGGCCCGCCCCGTGACCACCTACGGCTTTGCCGAGGACGCCCAGGTGCGCGCCCTCAACGTGCGCGCCGAGGCCGGCCGCATGCATTTCACGGTGCGCCGCAGCAACGGCCAAAGCTATCCCGACCTGGACGTGGTGCTGAGCCTGCCGGGCGAGCACAACGTGCTCAACGCGCTGTCGGCCGTGGCCGTCGCCATGGAGCTGGAGATTGCCGACGAGGCGCTGCTGCGCGCCTTCGAAAGCTTCAAGGGCGTGGGCCGGCGCTTCCAGCGCTATGGCGAACTCCCTGCAGCGGACGGTGGCATCTTCACCGTCATCGACGACTACGGGCACCACCCTGTCGAGATGGCGGCCACGCTGGCTGCTGCGCGCGGCGCCTTCCCGGGCCGCCGCCTGGTGCTGGCCTTCCAGCCGCACCGCTACAGCCGCACGCGCGATTGCTTCGAGGATTTCGTCAAGGTCATCGGCCTGGCCGATGCCGTGCTGCTGACCGAGGTCTATGCGGCCGGCGAGGCGCCGGTGGTGGCGGCCGATGGCCGCTCGTTGGCGCGCGCCCTGCGCGTGGCCGGCCGGGTCGAGCCGGTCTTTGTGGAAGACGTTGCCGAGCTGCCGGCGGCCCTGGCCGCCCACGCCCGCGATGGCGACGTGCTGTTGTGCATGGGGGCCGGCTCGATTGGCGCCGTGCCCGGAAAGTTGGTTGAAATGCTTCAGAAACAAGAGCTGCAGGCGCAGCAGGGAGCTGCGCAATGAGCAGCTTCGGCACCCAGATCGATGTCAAGGCCCTGGGCAAGGTGGCCGTGCTGTTGGGCGGCCGCTCGGCCGAGCGCGAGGTCTCGCTGATGTCGGGCACGGGCGTGCTCAAGGCCCTGCTGTCGCAGGGCGTGGATGCCCATGCCTTCGACCCCGCCGAGCGGGACCTGGGCGAGTTGAAGAAGGACGGTTTCGACCGCTGCTTCATCGCGCTGCATGGCCGCTACGGTGAGGACGGCACGGTGCAGGGCGCGCTGGAGCTGCTGGGCATCCCGTACACGGGCCCCGGCGTGATGGCCTCCAGCATCGCCATGGACAAGATCATGACCAAGCGCATCTGGCGCTTCGAGGGTCTGCCCACACCCGACTGGCGGCTGGTCGCCAGCGCCGACGAGACCCGCGCCGCGCTGCAGGCGCTGGGCGCGCCCATGATCGTCAAGCCCTCGCGCGAGGGCTCGACCATCGGCCTGACCAAGGTCTGGACAGCCGAGGAATGCGAGCAGGCCTATGTGCTGGCCTCCCGGTACGACCCCGAAGTGCTCTGCGAAGAGTTCATCGAAGGCGACGAGACCACCTGCCCCGTGCTCGGAACCGGCGAGGGCGCCCACGCCCTGCCCGTGATCCGCATCGTCGCGCCCGAAGGCAACTACGACTACCAGAACAAGTACTTCACCGACGACACCCAGTACCACTGCCCCAGCGGCCTGCCTGCCGAGGAAGAGGCCGAGATCCGGCGCATCGTCGTGCGGGCCTTCCGCACGCTGGGCTGCCGCGGCTGGTCGCGCGCCGACATCATGATCCGCGCCAGCGACCGCAAGCCCTTCCTGCTGGAGATCAACACCTCGCCGGGCATGACGGGCCACTCGCTGGTGCCCATGTCGGCCCGCGCCATCGGCGTGAGCTACGAGAACCTCTGCCTGGGCATCCTGGCCAGCGCCGCGCTGGACGCGCAACCGGAGCAGGAGCACGCATGAGCTACTCCCTGCCGGCCCCCTTCGACGTCAAGCTCATGAACGTGACCGCCACGGTCCTGTTCGTGGGCGTGGCTGCGCTGGGGCTGGCAGCGGTGAGCTGGTGGGCGCTGCGCCATCCGGCCTTCAATATCGGCCGCATCGTGGTCGAGGGCGAGCTGGTGCACAACAACGCGGTGACGCTGCGCGCCAATGTGGCGCCGGTGCTCACGGGCAACTTCTTCACCGTGGATCTCAAGGCCGCCAAGGCGGCGTTCGAGCAGGTGCCCTGGGTGCGGGAGGCGCAGGTGCGCCGCGACTATCCCAACAGCCTGCGCGTCATCCTGCACGAGCATGTGGCCGAGGCCTTCTGGGGGCCTGATTCGGGCACCGGCCTGGTCAACAGCTTCGGCGAGGTCTTCGAGGCCAACCTGGGCGAGCTGGACCGCGACGGCCTGCCGCGCCTGCAGGGCCCAGAGGACAGCGCCCCGCAGATGCTGCAGATGTACCGGCTGCTGGTGCCGGCGCTGGGGCCGCTGGATGTGGAGATCGACGGGCTGACGCTCAATGCGCGCGGCAGCTGGCAGCTCAGGCTGGCCAACGACGCACAGATCGAACTGGGTGGCGGCAGCGTGGAGGCCGTGCTGCAACGCGTGCAGCGCTTCGTGCGCACGCTGCCCCAGATCACGACCCAATACAAGCGCAAGGCCGACGCCATCGAGTCGGCCGACCTGCGCTACGAAGACGGATATGCGCTGAGGCTGCGCGGTGTGACCACCGGCACGGCCAAGGCGCCGGCTGCAGTGCGTCCCCGACGCTGAAGACGAGGGAGGACAGACCTATGTACATGCACACCAAGCAGCGACACAGCGACAGGACAGAACCAACCGGGGGCGGATGCTGATATGGCAAGAGAATACAAAGATGTGATCGTCGGACTGGACATCGGCACGGCCAAGGTCATGGTCGTGGTCGCCGAGGTCCTGTACAACGGCGAACTCAAGCTCGCAGGCCTCGGCGTGGCCCCGAGCAACGGACTCAAGCGTGGCGTGGTGGTCAACATCGACGCCACGGTGCAGAGCATCCAGCAGGCGCTGAAGGAGGCCGAGCTGATGGCCGACTGCAAGATCCAGCGCGTGTGCACCGGCATCACCGGCAGCCACATCCGCGGCCTGAACTCCAGCGGCATGGTGGCCATCAAGGACAAGGAAGTCACGGCCACCGACGTGGCGCGGGTGATGGAGACGGCCAAGGCCATCAACATCTCCTCGGACCAGCGGCTGCTGCTGGTCGAGCCGCAGGAATTCGTGATCGACGGCCAGGAAGTGCGCGAGCCCATCGGCATGAGCGGCATCCGCCTGGAGGCCAAGATCCACATCGTCACGGGCGCGCAGAGCGCGGCCGAGAACATCATCAAGTGCGTGCGCCGCTGCGGCCTGGAGGTCGAGCAGCTGCTGCTCAACCCGCTGGCATCGAGCCAGGCCGTGCTCACCGATGACGAGCGCGAGCTGGGCGTGGCCGTGGTCGATATCGGCGCGGGCGCCACCGACGTGGCCATCTTCACGGGCGGCGCCATCCGGCACACGGCCGTGATTCCCATCGCGGGCGACCTGATCACCAGCGACATCGCCATGGCGCTGCGCACGCCCACCAAGGACGCCGAGGACATCAAGGTCGAAAGCGGCTATGCCAAGCAGCTGCTGGCCGACCCCGACGCCCAGGTCGAAGTGCCGGGCCTGGGCGACCGCAGCCCGCGCATGATCAGCAAGCAGGCGCTGGCCGGCGTGATCGAGCCGCGCGTGGAAGAGATCTTTTCTTTGGTGCAGCAGGTGGTGCGCGATTCAGGCTACGAGGAAGTGCTGTCCTCGGGCATCGTGCTGACCGGCGGCAGCGCCGTCATGCCGGGCATGGTGGAACTGGGCGAGGACATCTTCCTCAAGCCCGTGCGCCGCGGCATCCCCAAGTATTCGAGCGCATTGGCTGACATGGTGGCTCAACCCCGCGCCGCCACCGTGATGGGATTGCTCGAAGAGGCCCGCCTGGCTCGCCTGCGCGGTTTCAAGGTGGCACAAAAGAGTGGGTCGATGAAGACCGCTTTTGGCCGTTTCAAAGACTTCATCGTGGGGAACTTTTGATATGTGCTTTCATCGACTGCGCATTACCGGCCCGCCCACCGGCTTCCGAATACCGGACAGAAGACAGAATTTTCCCCAGACGGTGGTGACCACTTACAGAGAGCTACAGGAGAACCAACATGCCCATCGACATGATTGAAGTTGAAGAATTCAACCAGGGTACGCAGATCAAGGTGATCGGCGTTGGCGGCGGCGGCGGCAATGCCGTCGAGCACATGATTGCGCGCAACGTGCAGGGCGTGGAGTTCGTCTGCGCCAACACCGACGCGCAGGCGCTGCGGCGCAGCAGCGCCCACCGCACCATCCAGCTCGGTGGCAGCGGCCTGGGTGCGGGCAGCAAGCCCGACAAGGGCCGCGAAGCCGCCGAGCTGGCCGAGGACGACATCCG
The DNA here is from genome assembly GCF_043104845.1 of Delftia sp. WSY_7. Lineage (NCBI taxonomy): Bacteria > Pseudomonadati > Pseudomonadota > Betaproteobacteria > Burkholderiales > Comamonadaceae > Delftia > Delftia sp. WSY_7. The sequence continues at coordinate 802,982 of NZ_JBICLB010000034.1, forward strand.
CACTGCCATCGAAGGCGCGCACATGCTGTTCATCACGGCCGGCATGGGCGGCGGCACGGGCACGGGCGCTGCGCCCGTGATCGCGCGCGTGGCCAAGGAAATGGGCATCCTCACCGTGGGCGTGGTCACCAAGCCCTTCGAGTGGGAAGGCGGCCGACGCATGGCCAACGCCGACAGCGGCCTGAGCGAACTCGAAGCCAACGTCGATTCGCTGATCGTCGTGCTCAACGAGAAGCTGCTGGACGTGCTGGGCGACGACATCTCGCAGGACGAGGCCTTTGCCCATGCCAACGACGTTCTCAAGAACGCCGTGGGCGGCATTGCCGAAATCATCAACGAGTACGGCCATGTGAACGTCGACTTCGAAGACGTGCGCACCGTCATGGGCGAACCCGGCAAGGCCATGATGGGCACGGCCAAGGCCGCCGGCCCCGACCGCGCGCGCATCGCTGCCGAGCAGGCCGTGGCCTGCCCGCTGCTGGAGGGCATCGACCTGTCGGGCGCCAAGGGCGTGCTGGTGCTGGTCACGGCCGCCAAGGGCAGCCTCAAGCTGTCCGAGTCGCGCCTGGCCATGAGCACCATCAATGCCTACGCCTCGCCCGATGCGCATGTGATCTACGGCGCTGCCTACGACGACAGCCTGGGTGACGAGATCCGCGTCACCGTGGTGGCCACCGGCCTGTCGCGCCCCAGCGCACGCCGCCAGAACATGCAGGTGGTGCAGGGCGGCCTGCGCACCGGTACCGACAACATGAGCTACCAGCTGCCCTCGGCCTCCATGGGTGCCGCAACGGCAGCCGGCGGCCTGGTCGGCGGTGCCGCTGGCGGCGCCGACTATGCCAACAACATGTCGGTGCCCAGCGTCTGGCGTACCAACCGCACGCAGGCCGCTGCCCGCGTCGATGCCCTGGCCTCCGGCGGCATGGACGATCTGGAAATCCCGGCCTTCCTGCGCAAGCAGGCTGACTGAGCAGCGGCCGATACGGTCGCTGCATGGTTGTGATAGCGAATGCCGTGCCAGGGCCATGCCCTGCGCACGGCTGCCGCACTTTAAAATAGCCGGATGCTCCAACAACGCACCATCAAGACGATCACCCGTGCCGTGGGCGTGGGTCTGCACAGCGGCCAGCGCGTCGAATTGACGCTGCGTCCCGCGCAGCCCGACACCGGCATCGTGTTCCGTCGCGTGGACCTGCCGGAGCCCGTGGACATCCCGATCTCCGCCGAAGCCGTCACCGACACGCGCATGGCCTCGACCATCGGCACGGGCGGCGCCAAGGTGCATACCGTGGAGCACCTGATGTCGGCCATCGCCGGCCTCGGGCTCGACAACATCTACATAGACATCACCGCCGAGGAAGTGCCCATCCTCGACGGCTCCTCCGCCTCCTTCGTATTCCTGCTGCAAAGCGCGGGCATCGAGCTGCAGAAGGCGCCCAAGCGCTTCATCCGCGTCATCCGCCCCGTCGAGGTGCGCGAGGGCGAGGGCCAGAACCTCAAGTGGGCACGCTTCGACCCGTACCACGGCTTCAAGCTGCGCTTCGAGATCGACTTCGCCCATCCTGCCGTGGACTCCACGGGCCAGTGCGTGGAGTTCGACATGGGCGAGGACAACTACACGCGCGACATCGCGCGCGCGCGCACCTTCGGCTTCACCAAGGACGTGGAAATGCTGCGCAGCCACGGCCTGGCGCTGGGCGGCGGCATGGACAACGCCATCGTCATGGACGACTACAAGGTGCTCAACAGCGATGGCCTGCGCTATGACGACGAGTTCGCCAAGCACAAGATCCTGGACGCCATCGGCGACCTGTACCTGATCGGCAGGCCCCTGCTGGCCGCCTACAGCGCCTTCCGCTCGGGCCACGGCATGAACAACCAGCTGCTGCGTGCCCTGCTGGCCCAGCCCGACGCCTGGGAACTGGTCAGCTTCGACAGCGAGCGCCAGGCGCCCAAGGGCTTCGCCCAGCCCGCGCGGGCCTGGTGAGGCGGGCGCCGCCATGCTGATCTTCCGCTGGCTGGCCACCGTGCTGCTGCTGGCGTCAGCCGTGTCCTTTGCGTTCTACCTGGGCACGGGCCAGCCCCGCTACAAGCGCTGGGGCTTCATCATCCTCAAGTGGACCGTGATTGCCGGCGTGACCTTCTTCGCCGTGCTGTTCTTTGGACGCATCGTCTGAGGTCCTGAATGGGCTGCGCTGCCGCCATTGCGGAGACTGCCGGGCCGCCATGAAGGAAATTCGGATCCGGGCCGGCGACGGCCACACCCTTGTGCTGGTGCGCAGCGGCTGCGTCCAGGGGCCTGTCGTGGCCATCACGCACGGCACCTTCTCCGGCACCGCATCCTGCGACCGGCTCGGCGCGTATCTGGCGGCGCAGGGATTCGGCACTTGGCTCTTCGACTGGCGCGGCCATGGACGGAACCCGGCCTGCGGCCATGGCCATGATCTGGAAGCCGTGGCCAGGCATGACATCGCCAGTGCCATCGAGGCCATCCGCAGCGAGGAGCAGGGCCGGCCTTTGACCCTGATAGGCCACAGCGGGGGCGGCATTGCGGCAGCCATCTGGGCCGCTCGCAATCCCGATGTGGCCCGGGACCATCTGGCCGGTGTCGTGCTGCTGGCCGCCCAGGCCACCCATGCTGCCTCCACACCGCTGGCCTGGGCCAGGATCCGGGGTTACCTGGCGTGGATAGGCCGCCGGAACTGGCTGGCAGCCAACCGCATGGTGGGGCCCGAGGCGGAAAGCGGCCAACTGATGCGCCAGTGGTGTCAGTGGAATCTCCAGCGCCGATTTGTGGGACATGACGGCATGAACTATCTGCAGGCACTCTCCCAGGTGCGTATTCCCGTTCTGGCGCTGGCGGGTGCTGGAGACCGCCTGATTGCACCCTGGCAGGGGTGCGAAGCGCTGGCAAGCGCCTTCGGCGGGACGGATGTGGAGTTCGTGCTGTGCGGCAAGGCCGCCGGTTTTGTCGAAGACTACAGCCACAGCAGGTTGCTGATGGCCGGCAATGCGCAATCCGATGTGTTCCCCCGGATCGCGCAATGGATCAGGCTCAGGGCCGAGCAGGGTGGCCAAGCACTGGTGTCCTAGTAGACGCGCCCACCTTTGTAGACCGCATGCTGGCGGCGCTGCAGCTGCGTGACCTCGGCCATCTTCGTCATGGCGGCGCCTGCATGGGCGTGGGTGATGGCCAGGCCCAGGGCGTCGGCGGCATCGGTGCCGGGCAGGCCGGGCAGTTGCAGCAGGCGGCGCACCATTTCCTGGATCTGGCTCTTGGCCGCACGGCCATGGCCGGTCATGGCCTTCTTCATCTGCAGTGCCGTGTACTCGGCCACCGGCAGGCCGGCGTTGACCAGGGCCGTGAGCGCGGCGCCGCGTGCCTGGCCCAGCAGCAGGGTGGATTGGGGATTGACGTTGACGAAGACGATTTCCACGGCCGAGGTGTCGGGCTGGTAGCGGCTGGCGACTTCCGAGATGCCGTCGAACAGCAGCTTGAGCCGGCCCGGCAGGTCGCCGAGCGCGATGCCCGTGGTGCGGATGGTGCCGCTGGCCACATAGGCCAGGCGGTGGCCGTCGACGTCGATCACGCCGAATCCCGTGGTCTGCAGACCGGGGTCGATTCCAAGGATGCGCATGGGGTGAATGTAGCTGTTCAGGGGACGACGGCGCTGGGCATTCTCTGCATGACCGTGCGCGTGCGCTGCAGCAGATAGCCGGAGTTGGGCAGCTTCTCGAAGCGCTTGGGCTGGGGCAGCATCACGGCCAGGCGCGCGGCCTCGGCGGCGCTGAGCTGGGAGGCGCTCTTGCGAAAGTAGTGGCGAGCGGCCGCCTCGGCGCCGAACACGCCCTGGCCCCATTCCACGCTGTTGAGGTAGATCTCCAGGATGCGCTGCTTGCTCAGCATCAGTTCCAGCAGCTGGGTCAGCACCAGTTCCTGCCCCTTGCGCAGCAGGCTGCGTTCGCCCGACAGCAGCAGGTTCTTGGCCAGCTGCTGCGTGATGGTGGAGCCGCCATAGATCTTGGGCGCCTTGCCGTTGTCGGCCTTCATGGCCCGGGCTTCGGCGCGCTGGTTGCGCTGCCAGGCTTTCTCGATGGCTTCCCATTGCACCCCGTGGTGTTCGGTGAAGCTGCCGTCTTCGGAGGCAATGACGGCGCGCTTGAGCGTGGGCGCGATGCGGTCATAGGGCAGCCATTGCTGGCTCCAGTGCAGGCCTTCGGAGCTGCGCAGCATCTGCCAGGCTTCGGAGCGCTGGAAGGCTGTGGACTCGGGATCGACCACCACCATCAGCGCAATGCGCAGCACGAAGAACAGCTGCAGCAGCAGGCCGGCGCACAGCACCAGCAGCAGGGCGCGTGCCAGGGATTTCATGAAGCGCTCAGCCGCCTTGAGCAATATGGGCGCGCAGCTCGTTCAGCACCTGGGCCGAGGGCGGGCGCACGCCGCGCCACAGCGCAAACGATTCGGCCGCCTGCTCCACCAGCATGCCCAGCCCGTCGCGGGCCGTGGCGCCGTGCTGTTCGGCCCACTGCATGAAGCCCTGGGCCGCGGGGCCGTACATCATGTCGTAGGCCAGGCTGCCAGTGCGCAGCACGCGGGCCGGCACGGGCACCTCGGCACCGGCCAGGCTGCTGGCGGTGGCGTTGATGACCACGTCGAAATCCTCATCCACGGCCTGCTGCTCCAGCGCCACCAGTTCCACGCCATGTTGCGCGGCAATGGCGGCATGGCGCTGCACCAGGGCCTGGGCGCGCTCGAAGGTGCGGTTGACCACGGCGATGCGGCGCGGGCGCTCGGCAAGCAGCGAGCCCAGTGCGCCGGCTGCGGCGCCACCCGCGCCCAGCAGCAGCAGGTCGCGCCCGGCCAGCGGCACGCCCGCATTGCGCACGATGTCGGCCACCAGGCCCAGGCCGTCGGTGTTGTCGGCATGGATACCGTCCGCCGCCAGCACCAGGGTGTTGGCGGCGCCGGCCAGTTGCACGCGCTCGCTGGAGGTGGTGGCCAGCTGTGCGGCTTCCAGCTTGAAGGGTACGGTGACATTGCAGCCGCGTCCGCCTGCCGCGAAGAAGCCGCGCACGGCCTCGGCAAAGCCATCCAGCTCCACATGCTGGCGCTCGTAGCGCAGGTCCTGCCTGCACAGTTCGGCAAAGCGGGCATGGATCCAGGGCGAACGGCTGTGCGCGACGGGGTTGCCCATGACGCAGTAGCGGTCGGAGGAGGTGGCGGCAACGGAAGTCATGTCGAAAAAATGGAGTGCGAAGAGGGCGGGGCGCTACTGGGCTACTGGACCGTGGTCTGCAGCGTCTGCTCACGCGTGAACTTGAAGCGCGAGACCACGGCGATCTGGTCGGCCTTGGCGCGCATGGCGGGGCCGAAGTGGCCGAAGGGGCCGGCCGCACGCGCGATGGCTTCGGCGCGGGTGTCCAGCAGGCGGTTGCCCGAGCCCTGCACGATCTCGGTGGACAGCACGCGGCCGTCGTGGTTGACGGTGAGGATCATGACCAGCTCGCCATAGAGCTTCTTGCCGGCCTGCTCGGGAAAGTTCTCCGTGCCCTTGTCCTCGACCTTGCGGCGCAGGCCGTCGTAGTAGATGGCGTAGACGGCCTCGCGCGTGGACGGGCTGATGTAGCGCTTCTTGGGGCGGGCGTTTTCTTCGTTGATGCGTTTTTCGATCTCGGCCAGCAGCTTGACCAGCTGCTGGCGCTTTTCCTGCTGGGCCTGCTGCTCCTTGGTCTGCTTGGCCGCCTCGCGCGGGTCCAGCGGCGGCAGGGCCGCGACCTGCTTGCGCAACTGCGTCAGCAAGACGGTCTGCTGCTCCTGCATGGAGTCGATCTGGCGCTGGCGCTCCTCGAAGTCGTCGCCCACGGCCGTGAGTGCCGAGTAGGGCATGGGGCTGGAGGCCCGGCCCTTGTCGGCTTCGCCGCCGCCGGCCAGCGAGGTCTGCGCGATGGCCTGCGCCTTGTCGGGCTGCTCGTTGGCGCGGGCATTGACCAGGATGACTTCCAGCGGCGTGTCCTGGAACACGCGGTCGAAGCGTTCCGGATCGATGAACCGGAACGAGAGCAACCCGGCATGCAGGGCAATGGAGACACCCAGTGCCAACTGCAGCGTACTCAGGGAACGGAAGGCGGTAGGCAGTTTCACGTCAGATCTAAGGCAGTGGCTTGGATGCGAGGCAGGGGCGCGGGCAGATCAGGGCTGGGCAGGATCGGCCGCGGGCGTGCCGTCGGTCTCGTTCATGTCCACGGCGATGGCGATGGGGCCGGCCACGGCCTCCTCGTCGTCCTCCGCTCCATCGTCGGCAGCGGCGGCGTCGCTGTCCAGGCGCTCGATCAGCGTGCCCGAGACATCGAGCGCGATCTCGTCGATCTCGCCCAGGCGCACGCGCACATGGGCACCGCGCGGCAGGCCGGTGACGCCCAGCACGGGGAAGACCAGCGGCAGGTCGTCGGCGCGCACCAGCAGGCCGCCGCCCATGCCTTCCTTGATGACGGTGGCCGTCAGCTCGGTGATGGCGTTCTGCTGCAGGTACTTGAGCGTCCAGAAGCGCTCCATGCCTGCCTGGTAGCCGTTGTAGGCGCTGTAGGCGCCGTCAAAGCTGCTGATGATGCCGAACAGCTCGGCATCCTTGGGCTTGAACGGCGCGGCCAGTGCGGCGGTCTTGCCGTGGCGCGCGCAGGCAATGATCTGCCACTGGTTGACCAGGTCCACATAGCGGCGCAGCGGCGAGGTGGCCCAGGCATAGCTCTTGACGCCGATGCCCGCATGGGGAAGCGCCTTGGTGGACATGCGCACCTTGATGCCGGGGGCCAGGCTGGCCTGGCTGCGGTAGATGCCGGGCACGCCCAGATCGGCCATCCAGCCGCCCCAGGTGCTGTTGGCCACGATGGCGGCCTCTGCCACGATCAGGTCCAGCGGTGCGCCGCGCTTGCGCACGGTGATCTCGACCTGCTCGTTGCCGCGGGGCTCGGCGCTGCCGTTGCCCACCAGGCGGAAGTTGTAGTCGGGACGGTTGAAGTTCTCGGGCTTGCCCCGCACCAGTTCGCGCCCGGCCTTCAGGTGCCTGGCCCAGCGCTGCAGGAACGTCAGTTCGGCGCGCTTGCCCTGCAGCACTTCGGGCGTGCCCTCGACCTCGATGGACGGGTCGGCCAGCCACTGCTCGGTGACGATGTGGTCCAGCTTGTCATGGCGGAAGTTGACCTGCACGGGCACGCGTTCCAGGCGCGTCTCGCTGGCCGTGGTCTCCAGCGTGGCCTCGTCCACGGTGACGTACAGCGACACGGCGGGGTTGGCGCGGCCTTCGTCCAGCGTGTAGATCTGCACCACCTCGTTGGGCAGCATGGTGATCTTGTAGCCGGGCATGTAGACGGTGGACAGGCGCGAGCGGCCGAGCTGGTCCAGCGGCGTGCCCGGCACGATGGCCAGGCCGGGGGCCGCGATGTGGATGCCCACGGTGACCGTGCCCGTGCCCAGGCCGCGCACCGACAGCGCGTCATCGATCTCGGTGGTGGCCGAGTCGTCGATGGAAAACGCCTGGACATCGGCCAGCGGCAGCTCTGCCGGAGGCTGGGGCGCCTCCAGCGGCGGAAATTGCGTGCCCTTGGGGAAGTGGTCGAAGAGGAAGCGCTTCCAGTGGAATTCGTAGGCCGATTCAATGGCGCCGGCCCTGTGCAGCAGATCCAGCGGTGCCAGGCGCGTGGCGCGGCTGGCCTCGACCACGGCCTTGTATTCGGCGGCGTTCTTGTCGGGGCGGAACAGGATCTTGTAGAGCTGTTCGCGGATGGGGCCGGGGCATTCGCCAGCGCCCAGCTGCTCGGCCCAGGCCGTGATCTGGGCCTGGATCTGCTTTTTCTTCTCTATGCCGGCCAGCGCCTGCTGCAGGATTTCGGCCGGCGCCTTCTTGAAGCGGCCCTTGCCGGCGCGGCGAAAGTAGTGCGGCGCCTCGTAGATGCGAAACAGCGCGCCGGCCTGCTGGGCCAGCGTGGCATTGTCCGAGAAATAGTCGCGTGCCAGGTCGGCGAAGCCGAATTCCTCCTCGGGGGCGAATTCCCAGGCCAGGTCCAGATCGATCTCGGCGGCCATTGCCTGGCCCTGGGCGATCAGCTCGGCAGGCGCCGGCTTGTCGAACTTGAGCAGGATGTTGGCGGACTTGACCTTGACCCGTTTGCCCGAGTCCAGTTCCACCTGGGCGGAGGTGTCGGCTTCGGAGAGGATGCGGCCGGCCAGGAACTTGCCGGCTTCTTCAAACAATGCGTGCATAGCCCGATATTCTCCCACGCTGCGGCTGGCAGCTGCCGCGCAGGCGTGTGCGGCATCAGGCCAGATTCAGGAACTCGTCGAGCTGGGGCAGGTACTCCTCGAAGTTGCTCAGCGCGTGATCGCCGCCTTCCTGGATGATCTGCAGCGCATGCGGGTAGCGCGCGCTCATCTCGCGCCAGTCCAGAACTTCGTCGCCCTCGGCCGCCAGCAGCATCTCGGGCGCGGCCGGTGTCATGGAGCGCGTGTCCAGCGCGCGCAGCTCTTCCATGTACTCGCGGCGAAAGAAAAAGCGTTCCTCGGGGTTGTGCCAGGACGTCTGCTCGCCAATGTACTTTTCAAGATCGCGCGCCGGGTTCACGGCCGGGTTGATCATCACGCTGCGGCAGCGCGCCAGCTGGGCCACCCAGCTGGCGTAGTAGCCGCCCAGCGAGGAGCCGATCACGGCCATGGTCTCTCGCGGCCAGCTGCCTATGCCGTCGGCAATCAAGGCGGCCGCCTCGCGCGGGGATGGCGGCAATTGCGGGCTCCACCAGCGCACATGGGGATGGCGCGTGGCCACATGTTCGGCCATGCGCCGGGCCTTGGTGGATTGGGGTGAGGAGCGAAAGCCGTGCAGATACAGCAAATGGGTGGTGGTCATGGCGGGCGCTCTCCTTTGCGTTGCTGGGGCCGGGCGCCGGATGCGGCCCGGACGGCTCATGGCCCATTGTGGCCGCTGCGGCGGGCGGCGCCCAGCAGGGAAGGCCCGGGCCGACAGCTGGATGACAACCGCCTCCGTGGGCAACCCTGCGCCGGGCTGGGCCGCATGCGCCACGGGATAATGGCGGCCCGTGCCCGCGACCGACCATCCCCGTGACCGAATTCGACAAGCCCTCCCTCTGGCAACGTGTTGCCCCGCTGCTGCGGGGCTTTGACTTCTGGTTGCTGCTGTTCGTGGGCATGCTGGCGTCGGCGGGGCTGATCGCCATGTACTCCTCGGGCTTCGACCACGGCACGCGCTTCACCGACCACGGGCGCAACATGCTGATCGCGGCGGCCATCCTCTTTGTCGTGGCCCAGATTCCCCCGCAGCAGCTCATGAAGGTGGCCGTGCCGCTGTACATGCTGGGCGTGGCGCTGCTGGTGGCGGTGGCGCTGTTCGGCATCACCAAGAAGGGGGCTCAGCGCTGGGTCAACGTGGGTGTGGTGATCCAGCCCAGCGAGCTTCTGAAGATCGCCACGCCGCTGATGCTGGCCTGGTGGTTCCAGCGCCGCGAGGGCCAGCTGCGCGGCACGGACTTCGTGATCGCCATGGTGCTGCTCATGGTGCCTGTCGGGCTGATCATGAAGCAGCCCGACCTGGGGACCTCGCTGCTGGTGATGGCGGCCGGCCTGTCGGTGATCTTCTTCGCGGGCCTGCCCTGGAAACTCATCGTTCCGCCCGTGCTGGCCGGTGTGATCGGCATCACCCTCATCGTCTGGTACGAACCCCAGCTGTGCGCCGACGGCGTGCGCTGGCCCGTGCTGCATGAATACCAGCAGACCCGTGTCTGCACCCTGCTGGACCCCACGCGCGACCCCCTGGGCAAGGGGTTCCACATCATCCAGGGCATGATCGCCATCGGCTCCGGTGGCGTCTGGGGCAAGGGATTCATGGCAGGCACGCAAACCCACCTGGAGTTCATCCCCGAGCGCACGACCGACTTCATCTTCGCCGCCTATTCCGAGGAGTTCGGCCTGGTCGGCAACCTGTTCATCATCGTCTCCTTCCTGCTGCTGGTCTGGCGCGGGCTGGCCATCGCCATCCAGGCCAACACGCTGTTCGCGCGGCTCATGGCGGCGGCCGTGGCCATGATCTTCTTCACCTATGCCTTCGTGAACATGGGCATGGTCAGCGGCATCCTGCCCGTGGTCGGCGTGCCGCTTCCCTTCATCAGCTACGGCGGCACGGCCATGGTCACGCTGGGGCTGGCGCTGGGGGTGCTGATGTCGGTGGCGCGTTCGCAGCGGCAACTGCCGGGCGAGGGCGGCGGCCCGCTCTGAACACCAGTTTGCGGCGCCCAAGGCGCCTGCAAATGTCAAATAGTCTGGATGCCTGCTGCCGGAAAGCTCCGTTTCTCTCCATGATTTGGCGAGCAAGCCAAGCCTGCATGAGACTGGCATGCTCCTGTTTCCATAACGTCTGCGGGATGACCGTGCACTTGCCACGGACGCCGAGGCGCGCTACAAAGCAAGCGCGGACATGGGCCAGCATGTTCGCCATCCACGCGGATGCATGCCTACGGAATGCCGCTCAGCCTGGTGGGGCGGCATTCCGTTCTTTTTTGCAGGCCCATGAGCCGTTGGCTGCCCCCGTTGCACGGCGAGGGCATGGCCGGCTCTCTACAATGGGCGAATGATCTCCCGCGAACCCACCATTGAACGCCTGGCCACAGCGCGCCAGTTGCTGCTTGAGCCCTTCGGGCTCGATGAAACCCATCTCGCGCGCGCACTGGCCGAGATCCGCAGCCACCAGGTCGACGACGCCGACCTCTACTTCCAGTACACCCGCGCCGAAGGCTGGAGCCTGGAAGAGGGCATCGTCAAAACCGGCAGCTTCAGCATCGACCAGGGTGTGGGCGTGCGGGCGGTCAGCGGCGAGAAGACGGCCTTTGCCTATTCCGACGATATTTCCGAAGCCTCCCTGCTGGATGCGGCACGCACCGTGCGCTCCATCTCGGGCGCGGCCCAGAGCAAGCGCGTGCGCGCCAACGCGTCCAAGATCGCGCAAAGCCGCTCGCTGTATCCGGGGCTGGATCCCATTGCCACGCTGGACAGCACGGCCAAGGTCGAGCTGCTGGGCAAGGTCGAAACCCTGGCCCGCGCCAAGGACCCGCGTGTCGTCCAGGTCATGGCCGGCCTGGCCAGCGAGTACGACGTGGTGCTGGTCGCCCGCGCCGATGGCACGTTGGCTGCCGATGTGCGGCCGCTGGTGCGTCTTTCCGTCACCGTGATCGCCGAGCAAAAGGGTCGGCGCGAAGTGGGTTCGGCCGGCGGTGGTGGCCGTTTTGGCCTGGCCTATTTCAGCGATGAGCAGATCACGCAATATGTGGACGAAGCCGTGAGCGCGGCCCTCACCAACCTGCAGTCGCGCCCCGCGCCGGCAGGCGAAATGACCGTGGTGCTTGGCCCCGGCTGGCCCGGCGTGCTGCTGCACGAAGCCGTGGGCCACGGCCTGGAAGGCGACTTCAACCGCAAGGGCGCCAGCGCCTTCAGCGGCCGCATCGGCCAGCGCGTGGCGGCCAAGGGCGTCACCGTGCTGGACGACGGCACGCTGGCCGATCGCCGCGGTTCGCTCAACGTCGATGACGAGGGCTGCACCAGCCAGAGCAATGTGCTGATCGAGGACGGCATCCTCAAGGGCTACATCCAGGACGCAATGAACGCCCGCCTGATGGGCGTCAAGCCCACGGGCAACGGCCGCCGCGAAAGCTATGCCCACATCCCCATGCCGCGCATGACCAACACCTACATGCTAGGTGGCGACAAGGATCCGCAGGAAATCGTGGCCTCGATCAAGAAGGGCCTGTACGCCACCAACTTCGGCGGCGGGCAGGTCGACATCACCAGCGGCAAGTTCGTGTTCTCCGCCAGCGAGGCCTATTGGGTCGAGAACGGCAAGATCCAGTACCCCGTCAAGGGCGCGACCATCGTGGGCAGCGGCCCGGAATCGCTCAAGCACATCACCATGATCGGCAACGACATGCGCCTGGACAGCGGTGTGGGCACCTGCGGCAAGGAAGGCCAGAGCGTGCCCGTGGGCGTGGGTCAGCCTACGCTGCGCATCGACGGCCTGACGGTGGGCGGCACGGCCTGACCGTCGCATGCCCGCGCCCTGCATGGCAGGGGGCGGGTCCTCTGTCCTGCCTGACGCGGCCCGCCGCGCTCCGTGGGCGCCGCCCGGCGCCGATTCCATGACCCAGCTTTCCTTTCCTTCCCGGCCAGGCCTGCAGACTTCTGCCCATCCCCTGCGCAGCCTGCCGGAACACTGGCGCACCTGGGCCGGCGAGTCGCGGCTGAACCGCGTCTGGCTGAACGAGTTGATCGTGGGCGACCTGCAGCCCATGCACCAGCAACTGGCCTTGCTGGCCGTTGCGCTGGACGAGGCCGTGCGCGTGCGCTATGCGGGCAGTGCACGCCCTGCCGTGGAAGAGGCCATACAGCAACTCGACCTGGCCGTGCTGGACCACCAGCACTTCCTCACCACGCTGGGGGCGGTATGGCACGCCCTCTACGAATTTCCCGCCTACCAGCGCCTGCTCAAGGGATTCAGGGAGGTCGTGCACGCCTGGCAGCAGTCCGTGCTGGTGGGCGATGCCCAGGAGCCCGAGCATTTCCGCCGCTGCGAGCGTCTGGGCTGGCGCCTGCTGGGAGATGCGTGCCTGTTGATAGACATGTTTGCGGAATCCGCCGCTGTGGCCGGCGGGTTCGATGCCGCCGCAATGCAGCCTTGGTACCGGACGCGTCGCTGGCGTCCCTGGAGCGCCCTGCGCCGAGCACTGCGCAGGCTGCGCGACTCCTTGCTGCGGCGTTGAGGCGGGCCTGCCGCGATGCGCGGAAGCGTCATTTTCTGGGGTTTGCACGTTTTCAAAGGTGAATGCAAGAAAACTGCATGCCATCGTGTATTTATCCGTTTTGACGAAGTATTTTTGCGTTGAACGGTTAAAAAAGCAGTTTAAGTGCGTGGAGGATTTTGAGGTTTCTCTCTGTGGCACTGTGAAGTGCGCCCCCCGTGCTGCCATGGCCATGTTGCACTGCGAAAAATGACTGTGCTACATTCAGTTCCCATGCAAGCCCGTACCTCCTTCTACTTTTACTTTTGGTTCTCCTCCCCGGCGGAAGAGAGGTAAGCGCGCGCACCCGAACAAACCTCCCTCAGAACCGCCGAAGCTGCAGAGCCCGGCGGTTTTTTGTTTTTCCCCTCCCGATTCTTCGCTCCGTTTTCCACGATCCATCTTTCCTCACGAAAGCAAGCAATGACTGCTCATCAAGCTTCCCTCGCCGATTCCTGGTATCGCGGCGGTTCCCAAAAGACTGGCCAAACCGACGACGCACGTATCAAGGACATCACCGTGTTGCCCCCTCCCGAGCACCTCATTCGCTTCTTCCCCATCCGCGGTACGGCCGTCGAAACCCTGATCGGCGATACCCGCCGCACCATCCACAACATCATGGCTGGCGAGGATGACCGCCTGCTGGTCATCGTCGGCCCCTGCTCCATCCACGATCCGGCGGCCGCCATCGAGTACGCGCGCCGCCTGGCGCCCATACGCGAGCAGTACAAGGACACGCTGGAGATCGTGATGCGCGTGTACTTCGAAAAGCCGCGCACCACCGTGGGCTGGAAGGGGCTGATCAACGATCCCTACCTGGACCAGAGCTACCGCATCGACGAGGGCCTGCGTATTGCGCGGCAACTGCTGATCGACATCAACCGCCTGGGCGTGCCGGCCGCCAGCGAGTTCCTGGATGTGATCTCTCCCCAGTACATCGCCGATCTGATCAGCTGGGGCGCCATCGGTGCGCGCACCACGGAAAGCCAGGTCCACCGTGAACTGGCCTCGGGCATCTCGGCGCCCATCGGCTTCAAGAACGGCACGGACGGCAACATCCGCATCGCCACCGACGCCATCCAGTCGGCCAGCCGTGGCCACCACTTCCTGTCGGTGCACAAGAATGGCCAGGTTGCCATCGTGAACACGGCGGGCAACCAGGATTGCCACGTCATCCTGCGCGGCGGCAAGACTCCCAACTACGACGCCGCCAACGTGGCCGCTGCCTGCGAGGACCTCGAAAAGGCGGGCCTGACGCCCACGCTGATGGTCGACTGCAGTCACGCCAACAGCTCCAAGCAGCATGAGCGCCAGAAGGACGTGGCCCGCGACATCGCCGGACAGATCAGCGGCGGCTCGCGCAGCGTGTTCGGCGTGATGATCGAAGGCCATCTCGTGGGCGGCGCCCAGAAGTTCACGCCCGGCAAGGACGAAGTGGCTGCCCTGACCTACGGCCAGAGCATTACCGACGCCTGCCTGGGCTGGGATGATTCCCTGGCCACGCTGGCCGAGCTGTCCGACGCCGTGCTGCAGCGCCGCGTCAAGCAGACCGAGGCGGCAGCAGCCTTGGTGGCTGCCTGAGGCGCAAAAGAAAACGGGGCGTCTGCGCCCCGTTTTTCGTGCCTGGCCGCTCCGTGGTCAGTGGGACGATGTGGCGTTCGGCGGAGTCAGACCGCACTGGTTCAGCGTGTCGTCTATGCCCTGCAGCAGGGCCAGCAACTGGCGCTTGTCGAATTCCACGGGCTGGCTCCACTCATGTTCGGCCAGCGGATGCACGTGGCTTTGGCAGGGCAGCTGGCCGCCGGCCTCGATCACGGCACGCAGCCGGGGCAGGAAAACCCACTGCAGCCATTGCTGCAGCTTGAGCGTGTCGTACATGAAGGGCATGGTCGACGCCATGGCCTCGGGGCTTGGCGCCACGGCCGACCAGAGGCTCTGGCTGCGCAGCTCATCTTCGAGCTGCTGCAGTTGGTCAAGCAGTTTCTGGTGTGTGGTGTCGGTCGTCATGCGATGCGGTTGATGAAGATTCGGGGTCCAATCTGCAGGCGATTGTACGTTTGCACCTTGAAGCGGGCGCCGTGCCGCCATGAAACACCTGCTGCTGGCAGTGCCAGCCCCAGGCTGCGGCGCTTGCGCCATGTCAGCTTGCCCGGGGTGTGGAAAAGGCGCTTGCGGTTAAGCTCGCGGTATGAGTAACGGCCCTGTCCGCGCGAGCAGGCACGGGGTTGTATCCAGTAATGACGAGAGGAGTTCCATGCGCAGCGAAGTGATTGTGGTGTTGGATGCCGGAAAAGAGTACCGCACGGACACCAAC
Source organism: Delftia sp. WSY_7 (assembly GCF_043104845.1). NCBI lineage: Bacteria > Pseudomonadati > Pseudomonadota > Betaproteobacteria > Burkholderiales > Comamonadaceae > Delftia > Delftia sp. WSY_7. Next base: position 818,127 of record NZ_JBICLB010000034.1, read on the forward strand.
GGGCTCACCCCCATGAGTTCCGATGAAGGACGGCATTGGCTGGACCAGCAGTTCATCTCCATGGACTGCGAACCCCTGCGTGCCAGCGGCAAGGTACTGCTGGCCGACAAGCTGGTGGTGGTGGCGCGCGCGGCGCGTTCGCGTGCCGGGCTGTTCGACGACGAGCAGTGGCGCAACAGCTATGCCGTTGCAGCCCAGGCCGTGCTGTCCAAGCCGCTGATCCGTGTCGACGTGCCCGCCATGTCCATCAGCTACTGACGGCTGACAGGCGAAGGCACATGAAAGAAGCCCGGGCATGTCCCGGGCTTCTTTCATTGGGGTGGGGCTTGCTTGCGCTTTGTTCAGCCTGCGGCCTGCAGGGCAGCCAGCAGCTTGGGATGTATGCCGCCGAAGCCGCCGTTGCTCATGCACACCACATGGTCGCCCGGCCGGGCGGCTGCGAGGATCTGTCCGATCAGCGTGTCCATGTCGCCTGCCACCTGCGCCTTGCGGCCAGGGCCCACGCCCAGGGGATGCAGCGCCTCGGCGGCGTCCCAGTCCAGGCCGGCCGTGTGGCAGAACACCAGATCGGCGCTTTCCAGGGACCAGGGCAGTTGCGACTTCATGGTGCCCAGCTTCATGGTGTTGCTGCGCGGCTCGAACACCGCAAGGATGCGTGCCTGGCTGCCGAGTTTGCGGCGCAGGCCGTCCAGCGTGGTGCGTATGGCCGTGGGGTGGTGGGCGAAGTCGTCGTAGACGGATACGCCGCCCGCCATGCCGCGCAGCTCCATGCGTCGCTTGACGTTCTGAAAGCGCGCCAGCGCCTCGCAGGCCTGTGCCGGCGTCACGCCCACGTGCTCGGCTGCCGCAATGGCGGCCAGCGCGTTGAGCTGGTTGTGTTCCCCGGTCAGCGCCCATTCCAGGCGGGCCACCTTGCGGCCACGGTGCAGCACGTCGAAGGCGCTCGGATCGCCCTCTGCGCTGAAGTCGCTGACCACCGCCCCGAAGCTGGAAACCTCGCTCCAGCAGCCCTGGTGCAGCACGCGGGTGATGCTTTCCTCGATGCCGTTGACAACAAGCCGGCCCGAAGCGGGGACGGTGCGCACCAGATGGTGGAACTGGCGTTCGATGGCACCGAGATCCTCGAAGATGTCGGCGTGATCGAACTCCAGGTTGTTGAGCACGGCCGTGCGCGGGCGGTAGTGCACGAACTTGCTGCGCTTGTCGAAGAAGGCCGTGTCGTATTCATCGGCCTCGATGACGAAGACGGGCTCCGCGCCGGCCGGGCCCTCGCCTGGCGTCGGGCGCCTGGATGCACCCAGGCGGGCAGAGACGCCGAAGTCCAGCGGCACGCCGCCGACCAGAAAGCCCGGGGCCAGGCCTGCGCATTCGAGAATCCAGGCCAGCATCGACGTCGTGGTCGTCTTGCCATGCGTGCCGGCCACGGCCAGCACATGGCGCGGGCAGGACGGATGGTGCAGCACATGTTCGCAAAGCCATTGCGGCCCGCTGGTGTAGGGAGCGCCGCTTTCGAGGATTGCCTCCATCAGTGGGAACTTGGGGCTGCCGTCGGGCAGGCGCGCGCGGCTGACCACGTTGCCTACGACATACATGTCGGGTTGCAGGGTCATCTGGTCGGCGCCGTAGCCCTCGATCAGCTCGATGCCCAGTGCACGCAGCTGATCGCTCATCGGCGGGTAGACGCCGGCGTCGCAGCCTGTGACGCGGTGCCCAGCCTCGCGCGCCAGCGCGGCCAGTCCGCCCATGAAGGTGCCGCAGATGCCCAGAATATGTATGTGCATGGCCGGGCATTCTACGGTTGCCGCCATGTCCGGGATGGCTGGCCTGCAAAAACAGGAGCTTGCGGCCCAGCAGGCACCGGGTCCCGGAAACACAAGGTTGCGAAATCGCCGGTGCAAGGCGCTGGCGGGAGCATGCAAAGCCCGTCAGCGGCCGGCGTTGCTGCGGCTTGGGTCACAATGGCCCGGGGCCATCCGCAGGGAAGGCCTCTTATATATATGTAGGGATACAGCGGATCGTAAAGCCATGGACCAAGCCACTGCCGAAATTGCCCAGACTGCGGCCCGCCTCGTGGTCGAGGAAGGTCTGGAATGGGGGCCTGCCAAGCACCGCGCTGTGCGCCAGCTGGGACTGCCCTCGCGCACTGCGCTGCCGGGCAATGACCTGGTGGAAGAGGCTGTGCGCGAATACATCGCCCTGTTCTGCGCCGACACCCAGCCCCAGGAACTGCAGGCCCTGCGCGAGCTGGCTCTGCAATGGATGGATCGCCTGGCCGAGTTCCGTCCCCACTTGGCCGGCGCCGTCTGGCGCGGCACGGCCACGCGCCTGTCCGATATTTATCTGCAACTGTTCTGCGACGACCCCAAATCGGCAGAGATCGCACTGATCAACCAGCATGTGAACTACGAACCCAGCACCGTGACGGGATTCACCGGCCAGAGCGTGGAGGCGCTGAGCATCCATGCCTTCTGCCGCCCGCTGAACGAGGATGTGGGTGTGCACCTGCTGGTCCATGATCTTGACGATCTGCGCGGCGCGCTCAAGCCCGATGGACAGGGGCGCAGCCCGCGTGGCAGCGCAGAGGCATTGCGCAAGCTGTTGAACCAGGACGAAGGGGAGGCCGACCGTGGCTGATTCCGTGGATGCAGGTCAAAACACATCTTCCCGCCGCCGCTGGCTGATGGGCGGCGTTGCCGCCGCTGCGGGACTGGGTGGCGCCGGATTGGCCTGGTGGCGATTTCAGCCCCATGCCATGGAGTCCAGCGCCGAAGAGCTGCTGTGGCAGCAGCGTTTCATCACGCCGGATGGCTCGGCCATGACGCTGTCGCGCTGGCGTGGCAAGCCGGTGCTGGTCAATTTCTGGGCCACCTGGTGCCCGCCGTGCGTGCGCGAACTGCCCATGCTGGATGCCTTCTCGGCACGCCAAGACCAGCATGGCATTCAGGTCATTGGCCTGGCCGTGGACAAGCCCGAGGCAGTGCAGCGCTTTCTGGGCCGCACACCCCTGCGTTTCCCCGTGGCGCTGGCGGTGGAAGGCGGTCTGGGCCTGACCCGCTCGCTCGGCAATCTGCAGGGCGGACTGCCCTTCACCGTGCTGCTCGGCGAGGATGGCCTGATGCGGCAACGTAAAATAGGTGAGCTTACTACCGAAGATCTGGCTTCCTGGAGCGCAAAAGGCTGATTTCCGCAGCGACCGAGCCTGTGCAGGCTCAGGAAATCCCCCGAATTCCATGGCGACGTTGATGAAAAATATGCCTCAAAGCACGCAGAAGGGCGAAATTGGAGTAAATTCGCGCCCTATTTAGTTGTTAGCCGCTGGAGCTCCCATGGATTTGCGAAAACTCAAGACCCTCATTGATCTGGTGTCCGAATCGAACGTGTCGGAACTGGAGATCACCGAAGCAGAGGGCAAGGTCCGGATCGTCAAGAGCGAAGGCGCCGTGGTGCAGCACTACGTGGCTGCGCCCATGCAGGCTCCGATGGCTGCGCCCGTGGCAGCACCTGTGGCCGCTCCCGCAGCAGCGCCCATGGCAGCCCCTGCCGAGGCAGCCGTCGCGGGACATGTGGTGAAGTCGCCCATGGTCGGCACCTTCTACCGCGCATCCAGCCCTGGCGGCAAGCCTTTCGTGGAAGTGGGCAACCAGGTCAAGGAAGGCGAGACCATCTGCATCATCGAAGCGATGAAGATTCTCAACGAGATCGAGGCCGACAAGAGCGGCACCATTACCCGCATCCTGGGTGAAAACGGCCAGGCCGTCGAGTACGGCCAGCCCCTGTTCGTGATCGAGTAACCTGCAGGCGAGCGATGCCGCAAGCGGCACGACGCCCTGGCGCGAACGCATGCCGCGGCGCGACAGAGCAATTGGCTCAACTGACGGCTTCGGCCTGCGTACCGCCGCAGGCACCAAGCCGCGAGGACCTTCATGTTTAAGAAAATTTTGGTTGCCAACCGGGGCGAGATCGCCCTGCGCATCCAGCGCGCCTGCCGTGAACTGGGCATCAAGGCGGTGATGGTGTATTCCGAGGCCGACCGTGACGCAAAGTACGTCAAGCTGGCCGACGAGGCCGTGTGCATCGGCCCCGCTCCTTCGCCGCTGAGCTACCTCAACATGCCGGCCATCATCTCGGCCGCCGAGGTGACCGACGCCGAGGCGATCCACCCTGGCTACGGCTTTCTCAGCGAGAACGCCGACTTTGCCGAGCGCGTGGAAAAGAGCGGCTTCACCTTCATCGGCCCCACGCCCGACAACATCCGCACCATGGGTGACAAGGTCTCGGCCAAGCAGGCCATGATCAAGGCGGGCGTGCCCTGCGTGCCGGGCTCGGACGGCGAACTGCCCGACGATCCGGTGCAGATCCGCCGCATCGCCAAGGCCGTGGGCTATCCGGTGATCATCAAGGCCGCAGGCGGCGGCGGTGGCCGTGGCATGCGCGTGGTGCATACCGAGGCGGCGCTGATCAATGCCGTGCAGATGACCAAGGCCGAGGCCGGTGCGGCCTTCGGCAATCCGGCCGTCTACATGGAGAAGTTCCTGCAGAACCCGCGCCATGTGGAAATCCAGATCCTGGCCGACAACCATCGCAATGCCGTCTACCTGGGCGAGCGCGACTGCTCCATGCAGCGCCGCCACCAGAAGGTCATCGAGGAAGCGCCGGCTCCCGGCATTCCCCGCCGCCTGGTCGAGAAGATCGGCGAGCGCTGCGCTGCAGCCTGCAAGAAGCTGGGCTACCGTGGCGCAGGCACCTTTGAGTTCCTCTACGAAAACGGCGAGTTCTACTTCATCGAGATGAACACGCGCGTGCAGGTGGAGCATCCGGTGACGGAACTGATCACGGGCGTGGACATCGTTCGCACCCAGATCATGGTGGCCGCAGGCGAGAAGCTGCCTTTCACGCAGCGCCAGATCAATGCCCAGCTCAAGGGCCATGCGATCGAATGCCGCGTGAATGCCGAGGACCCCTACAACTTCATGCCTTCGCCAGGCCGCATCACCATGTGGCATGCGCCCGGTGGCCCGGGCGTGCGCGTGGACTCGCACGTCTACAACAACTACTTCGTGCCGCCGAACTACGACTCCATGATCGGCAAGATCATCGTTCACGGCGACACGCGCGAGCAGGCGCTGGCACGCATGCGCACTGCGCTGCTGGAGACCGTGGTCGAAGGCATCAAGACCAACATCCCGCTGCACCAGGACCTGATGGTGGACGCCAAGTTCATGGAAGGCGGCACCAACATCCACTACCTGGAAGAGTGGCTGGCGCACCGCAACGCCAACAAGCGTTGAGCGGGTCACCCGATCGACCATGCATGCTGGCCCCCGGCGACGGCGGCCGGCATTTTTCATTGATTGCTTAGAAAAGGATGGGCCCATGTTCGAGTTGAGCCTGCTGTGCCCGGAAGACCGGGTCGAAACCATCAGCGATGCACTGGATGCGCTGGACGCCCTGAGCGTATCGGTCGAGGACGCCGACGCGCAGACCGAGGCCGAGCAGGCCCTGTTCGGCGAGCCCGGCATGCCGCCACCCAAGGACGGCTGGCAGCGCAGCCGCCTGGTGGCGCTGTTCCCCACGCAGCAAGCGGCCGAAGAGGCACGTGATCTGCTGCTGCCCCAGGACTTCTTCGAGGGCTGCAGCATCATCGCCGTCAAGCAGGTGCCCGAGCAGGACTGGGTGCGCCTGACGCAGTCGCAGTTCGCCCCCGTGGACATCACCCCCGAATTCTGGATTGTTCCCACCTGGCACGAGCTGCCGCCGCAGGCGCGCGTGAGCATCCGCCTGGACCCGGGCCTGGCCTTCGGCACGGGTACGCACCCGACCACGCGCATGTGCCTGCGCTGGATCGCACGCCAGCCCGAGGGCAGCCTGGGGCGCACGCTGGACTACGGCTGCGGCTCCGGCATCCTGGCCATCGGTGCGGCCAAGTTCGGTGCCACCGACATCGACGCGGTGGACATCGACCCGGCTGCCGTGGAGTCCACGCGCTACAACGCCGATGCCAACGCCGTGCAGTTGAAGGCCGGCCTGCCCGATGCCGTGACGGGTGAATACAGCACCGTGCTGGCCAACATCCTGGCCACGCCGCTCAAGGTGCTGGCGCCGCTGCTGTGCGCCCGCGTGGCGGAGGGTGGAAGCCTGGTGCTGGCCGGCATCCTGGAGCGCCAGGCCGACGAACTCAAGCAGGCCTACGCGCCGTACCTGGCACTCGAAGTCGCCGACAGCGAAGATGGCTGGATCCTGATGACCGCGCGCCGCGCGGCCTGATTTGCGCCACGAGTCCCTGCGCGGCTGCCGCCTTCATGGCGCGGGCCGCGAGCAGCTGCCTACAATCGATCGCTGATGAGCCAAGTCACCCGCTGTCCTGCCTGTGGAACCCGCTTCAAAGTGGTGGCCGACCAGCTGCGAATTTCGCAGGGGTGGGTGCGCTGCGGCGTCTGCCATGAAGTGTTCGATGCCTCCGAGGATCTGCAGCCCCTGCCGGCCACGCCTGCGCATGCCGCCGGCAATCCCGTGGCGGGCGGGGCATCGCTCGATGGGCCGGAATTCGAGGACGATGACATCCGCGAATTCCGGGAGTCCATGTGGCTGCCGACGGCGCCCGTGGGGCTGCCGGGGCGGGGTGCTCCGGCACCGGCTGCAGCCACGGCAACTGCTGCAAGCACGGCGCCTGCTGCCAGGGTCGAGCCTTCGCCTGCCGTGCCGCCTGCCGAAGCTGCGGCTCCGCAGGCGCCCGCGCCCGCGTCCCCGGCACCGCCTGCGCAGACCCCTTCGGCTTTTGCCGCCGACGATCCGGGCCGCGAGCTGCCTGGCGCGTCGCTGGTGGACGAGATCCTGGCGGCGTCTGTGGCTGCACCAGCGGCGCAGCCCCAGCCTGACGCGCGGCATGGGCCGGCGGTGGCGTCCCCGTCCGGCCTGGAGCCCGAACCCGAGCCTGAACCCCAGCCCGAGCCTGAACACAAGCCTGTTTCCGCGCCATCGCCGCACAAGGTGGACGGTGCCGTGCCGTCCCAGAAAGCCGATGCGCCTTCGCTGTCCGTCCCGACGGGCCTGGTCCGTGAATCGGAGCGGCAGGCGCAGGTATCCGTGCCTTCGCCGGAGTTCTCCCGCTGGCCCGACAGCGACGGCGAGGGTGGCAGCGACGACCAGCCTGCGCTGCCCGAGGCCGAGCCCGGCTTTGTGCGTCAGGCGCGGCGCAAGGCCTTCTGGCGCCGGCCTGCCGTACGCGTGGCCCTTGTGCTGGGCTGCCTGCTGGGCGCGGGCGCTTTGGCAGGCCAGGTGATGTGGGGCCGGCGCGATGCGCTGGCCGTGCAGCATCCTTCGCTGGCGCCCACGCTGCAGACCCTGTGCGCCATGGCGGGCTGCGAGCTGCAGCCGCGCCGACAGATCGGCGATGTGGTGATCGGCAGTTCGGGTTTTCGGCAGCTGCCGCGCAACGGCCAGTACCAATGGAGCCTGACCCTGGAGAACCGTTCCGACTTCCCCGTGGCCATGCCCGCTGTCGAACTCACGCTCACCGATGCGCAGGACAAGCTGCTGCTGCGGCGCGTGATCCGGCTCGACCAGTTCGGTGCCCCCGCGCAGATCGAGGGCCATGGCGAATGGAGCGTGACCGCCCCGGTCGAAGTGCAGGGCCTGGAGTCCGCCGTTGCCGGTTACCGCGCCCTGGTTTTTTATCCCTGATTCCCCTGACTCTTCAAGAAAGCCGAGACACACCATGGCCGCTCTCATCTGCGGATCGCTTGCGTTCGACAACATCATGACCTTCGACGGAAGGTTTGCCGACCAGATCCTGCCTGACCAGTTGCACATCCTCAATGTGTCCTTCCTGGTGCCCACGCTGCGCCGCGATTTCGGCGGGTGCGCGGGCAACATCGCCTATGCGCTGAGGCTGCTGGGGGGCGATGCCTGGCCCATGGCCATGGTGGGCAGTGACGGTGCCGACTATGTGCAGCGCCTGCAGGATCTGGGCGTGCACACGGCGCACATCGGCCAGTTGCAGGACACGCACACGGCCCAGTGCATGATCATGACCGACCGCGACAACAACCAGATCACGGCCTTCCACCCGGGCGCCATGATGCAGGCCCACGGCAACCGCATCACGCCCGAACTCAGGGAGCAGGTGCGCGTGGGCATCATCGCTCCCGATGGCCGCGAGGCCATGATCGAGCATGCCCAGCAGTTCAAGGCTGCAGGCATTCCCTTCGTCTTCGATCCGGGCCAGGGCCTGCCCATGTTCGACGGGCAGGATCTGCGCCGCTTCATCGAGCAGGCCGACTGGGTGGCCGTGAACGACTATGAAGCCCGCATGCTCAGCGAGCGCACGGGCTGGAGCCTGGAGCAGATTTCAGGGCAGGTGCAGGGCCTGGTGGTGACGCTGGGCGCGCAAGGCTGCGAGGTCTGGGTGCAAGGCACCAGGACCCCGGTGGCGCCTGTGCAGCCCGCTGCCGTGGTCGACCCCACGGGCTGTGGCGACGCGTGGCGTGGCGCCCTGCTTTTCGGCCTGGAGCGTGGCTGGGATCTGGTGCGTTGTGCAGAACTGGGCAACCGCCTGGGTGCGCTCAAGATTGCCAGCCGCGGCCCGCAGAACTACGTGCTGGACTTCGCCAAGCCCTGAGGCGGTGATCGCCGGGTGGCGGTACAGCCGCCATCGTCGCAATGAAAAAAGCCCGACTCGAAAGAGCCGGGCTTTTTGCTTTGAGACCGGAGAAGTCTCAGGGCTTGCTGCCTGTGGGGAAGGGCCATGCGGCTTGGGGTGCCAGGCGGGTTTGCGCGATGGGCGCGGGTGCGGCAGCGGGAGCTGCAGGCGCGGCAGCGGCGGGAGCTGCTGCGGCCTTCTTGGGAGCAGCGGCCTTCTTCGGCGCTGCAGCCTTCTTGGCGGGAGCGCCAGGAGCTGCTGCAGCCTTGGCGGGTGCTGCTGCGGGCTTGGCAGCCGGTGCAGCGGCGGGCTTCTTGGCCGCAGGAGCTGCAGCCTTCTTGGCGGGAGCTGCGGCCTTCTTGGCGGCAGGAGCAGCAGCCTTCTTGGCAGGCGCGGCAGCCTTCTTTGCAGCAGGAGCAGCAGCCTTCTTGGCGGGCGCTGCGGCCTTCTTGGCAGCAGGCGCAGCAGCCTTCTTGGCAGGAGCTGCGGCCTTCTTGGCAGCAGGAGCAGCAGCCTTCTTGGCGGGAGCAGCGGCCTTCTTTGCAGCAGGAGCAGCAGCCTTCTTGGCAGGAGCGGCGGCCTTCTTTGCAGCAGGCGCAGCGGCCTTCTTGGCGGGAGCGGCGGCCTTCTTGGCAGCAGGAGCAGCAGCCTTCTTGGCGGGAGCAGCGGCCTTCTTTGCAGCAGGAGCAGCAGCCTTCTTGGCGGGAGCAGCGGCCTTCTTTGCAGCAGGCGCAGCAGCCTTCTTGGCAGGAGCGGCGGCCTTCTTGGCAGCAGGAGCAGCAGCCTTCTTGGCGGGAGCAGCGGCCTTCTTCGCAGCAGGCGCAGCAGCCTTCTTTGCAGCAGGAGCCGCAGCCTTCTTGGCGGGAGCGGCAGCCTTCTTTGCAGCAGGAGCCGCAGCCTTCTTGGCGGGCGCTGCCTTGGCAGTAGTGGCCGTGGCTTTCTTCACGGCTTCAGCCTTGGGGGCGGCCGCCTTTTTGGCGGTGGTCTTCTTGTCGGTGGGGGCCTTGGTAGAGGCCGTCTTCTTCGCAGTTGCCATCATCTTCTCCTTCGTTGATTTGCACAAAACACTTCGGGGTACGGGGCTCCGAAGCGATTCAATGCGATGTGGAGTGACGCATCGCAATGAACACGGAGACGCCCCACGCCGCAACACCATCGGTATTGCAAAAGCGTGAAGCGCGTCATGGTTCGCATTGTGCCTGCAGAGAAGCGATTAATCCCAGGAAAGTGCGCCTCCGGTTTGATACTCGATGACGCGTGTCTCAAAGAAGTTACGTTCCTTCTTCAAATCGATCATCTCGCTCATCCAGGGGAACGGGTTTTCCTCGTTGGGGAACAGGGCCTCCAGGCCGATCTGCGTGGCGCGGCGGTTGGCGATGTAGCGCAGGTAGCCCTTGAACATCGATGCGTTCATGCCCAGCACGCCGCGCGGCATGGTGTCCTCTGCGTAGCGGTATTCCAGCTCGACGGCCTTGACGAAAAGCGCCGTGATTTCTTCCTTGAATTCGGGTGTCCACAGCTGCGGATTTTCGAGCTTGAGCTGGTTGATCAGGTCGATGCCGAAGTTGCAGTGCATGGACTCGTCGCGCAGGATGTACTGGTACTGCTCGGCAGCGCCGGTCATCTTGTTCTGACGCCCCAGGGCCAGGATCTGCGTGAAGCCCACGTAGAAGAACAGGCCCTCCATCAGGCAGGCGAAAACGATGAGCGACTTCAGCAGCGTCTGGTCGGTCTCGAAGGTGCCGGTCTTGAAGCTGGGGTCCATGATCGCCTCGATGAAGGGGATCAGGAATTCGTCCTTGTCGCGGATGGAGGGAACCTCGAGATAGGCGTTGAAGATCTCGCCTTCATCCAGGCCCAGCGACTCCACGATGTACTGGTAGGCGTGGGTGTGGATGGCTTCCTCGAAGGCCTGGCGCAGCAGGAACTGGCGGCACTCGGGTGCGGTGATGTGGCGGTAGGTGCCCAGCACGATGTTGTTGGCAGCCAGCGAGTCGGCCGTCACGAAGAAGCCCAGGTTGCGCTTGACGATGCGGCGCTCGTCCTCGGTCAGGCCGTTGGGGTCCTTCCACAGGGCGATGTCGCGGTTCATGTTCACTTCCTGCGGCATCCAGTGGTTGGCGCAGGTGGCCAGGTACTTTTCCCAGGCCCACTTGTACTTGAAGGGCACCAGCTGGTTGACGTCGGTCTTGGCGTTGATGATTCGCTTGTCGGCGGCGTTGACGCGCTGGTGTGTGCCGGTGGCGGGGGCAGCTCCTGCGCCGGTCGGCGTGTTCGAGAGGGTGGCGTCGTCGTCAAAGGTCAGCATTGCAATTTTCTCCGGCATGCCCTGAGGCATATGTTCAGTTCATTCGGTGCGAAAGAGGCCTCTCTTTCTGCTCCGGTCAATGTAGGACCATGGGTGGCCTGGCATGTTGAGCAGGCCCAAGGTCCATGGCGAAGATCCTGCGCATGGCGCTGGCTGGCGGGCAGGGCGCGGGGCCTGCGCCGTGGCGAGGCCCCGCGCTGCGCGGCTTACTGGCAGGCTTCGCAGCCGGGATCGTCGATGGCGCAGAACTTGATGTCCGTCGCCGGGGCCTGGGCGCGTGCGGCGGCTGCCGCGGCTTCCAGGGCGCTGGAGGTGCTCACGGCAGCGGGCTGGGCGGCAGCCGTGGGCACTGCGTTGAGCACGCGGCTTTGCACCGTGGACTTCTCGATGTTGGTGGCGCTGGTGGTGCGCAGGTAGTAGGTGGTCTTCAGGCCACGCAGCCAGGCCAGCTTGTAGGTGTCGTCCAGCTTCTTGCCCGAGGCGCCGGCCATGTAGATGTTCAGGCTCTGGGCCTGGTCGATCCACTTCTGGCGGCGTGCAGCGGCCTCGACCAGCCAGGTGGGCTCGACCTCGAAGGCGGTGGCGTACAGGTTCTTGACGTCCTGGGGCACGCGGTCGATGGGGCGCAGCGAGCCGTCGAAATGCTTGAGGTCCATGACCATCACGTCGTCCCACAGGCCCAGGCGCTTCAGGTCGCGCACCAGGTACTGGTTGATGACGGTGAACTCGCCGGACAGGTTGGACTTGACCGACAGGTTGCCGAACGAAGGCTCGATGGAGGCATCGACGCCGACGATGTTGGAGATGGTCGCCGTGGGGGCGATGGCCACGCAGTTGGAGTTGCGCATGCCGTGCTGGCCGATCTTGGCGCGCAGCGCATCCCAGTCCAGGCGCGAGGAACGGTCCACTTCCACGTAGCCGCCGCGGGCCTTCTCCAGCAGGTTCAGCGTGTCCAGCGGCAGGATGCCCTGGTCCCACAGCGAGCCCTTGTAGCTGGAGTACTGGCCGCGTTCCCTGGCCAGTTCGGTGGAGGCCCAGTAGGCGTAGTAGCAGATGGCTTCCATCGACTGGTCGGCGAACTCGACGGCCGCGTCGCTGGCGTAGGCGATGCGCATTTCATAGAGCGCATCCTGGAAGCCCATCAGGCCCAGGCCCACGGGGCGATGGCGCAGGTTGGAGTCCTTGGCCTTCTGCACGGCGTAGTAGTTGATGTCGATCACGTTGTCCAGCATGCGCATGGCCGTGGTGATGGTCTTGCGCAGCTTGCCGTGGTCGATGGCGCCGTTGGTGATGTGGCGCGCCAGGTTGACCGAGCCCAGGTTGCAGACGGCGGTCTCGGTGTCGCTGGTGTTCAGCGTGATCTCGGTGCACAGGTTGGACGAGTGCACCACGCCGGCGTGCTGCTGGGGCGAGCGCACGTTGCAGGGGTCCTTGAAGGTGACCCAGGGGTGGCCGGTCTCGAACAGCATGGACAGCATCTTGCGCCACAGGTCCACGGCCGGGATGCGCTTGAACAGCTTGAGCTCGCCGGTGTCGGCCTTGGTTTCGTAGGCCGTGTAGGCGCGCTCGAAGGCTGCGCCGAAGAGGTCGTGCAGGTCGCCGACATCGGAGGGCGAGAACAGGGTCCACTGGCCCTTTTCCATGACGCGCTTCATGAACAGGTCGGGAATCCAGTTCGCCGTGTTCATGTCGTGCGTGCGGCGGCGGTCGTCACCCGTGTTCTTGCGCAGCTCGAGGAATTCCTCGATGTCCAGGTGCCAGGTCTCCAGGTACGTGCAGACGGCGCCCTTGCGCTTGCCGCCCTGGTTCACGGCCACGGCCGTGTCGTTGACCACCTTGAGGAAGGGCACCACGCCCTGCGACTCGCCGTTCGTGCCCTTGATGCGCGAACCCAGGGCGCGCACGCGCGTCCAGTCATTGCCCAGGCCGCCGGCGAACTTGGACAGCAGGGCGTTTTCCTTGATCGACTCATAGATGCCGTCCAGATCGTCGGGCACCGTGGTCAGGTAGCACGAAGACAGCTGCGAGCGCAGCGTGCCGCTGTTGAACAGCGTGGGCGTGCTGCTCATGAAGTCGAAGGAAGACAGCAGTTCGTAGAACTCGATGGCGCGCGCGTTGCGGTCCTCTTCCTGCAGCGCCAGGCCCATGGCCACGCGCATGAAGAAGGACTGGGGCAGCTCGATGCGCGTCTTGCGCACGTGCAGGAAGTAGCGGTCGTACAGGGTCTGCAGGCCCAGGTAGTCGAACTGCTGGTCGCGTTCGGCCTTGAGGGCGGCAGCCAGGCGGGGCAGGTCGTAGTTCAGCAGCTCGGGGTTGAGCAGCTCGTTGTCCACGCCCTTCTGGATGAAGCCGGGGAAGTAGGCGGCGTAGGCCGACTGGATGTCGGCAGGCTGCACGTCATGGCCCATGACCTCGCGCACGATGGTGTGCAGCAGCAGGCGGGCGGTGACGTAGGTGTAGTCGGGGTCCTTTTCGATCAGCGTGCGCGCGGCCAGGATGGAGGCCTTGAAGACTTCTTCGATCGGCACGCCGTCGTACAGGTTGCGCAGCGTCTCGGCAACGATGGGCGCGGCCTGGATGTCGGCATTGAGGTTGCGGCAGGAGGCCTCGATCAGGGCCAGCAGGCGGGCCTGGTCCAGAGGAACGCGCTGGCCGTTGTCGGTCACATGCAGCACGGGGGCGGGCGCGGCCGCAGCGGCGGCAGCGGCCTCGGCGGCCTTCTTCTGCTCGGCACGCTCCTGGTTGCGGCGGTCGCGGTACAGCACGTAGGCGCGCGCCACGTCGTGGTGGCCGCCGCGCATCAGGCCCAGCTCGACCTGGTCCTGCACGTCTTCAATATGGAAGGTGCCGCCGCCCGGACGCGAGCGCAGCAGGGCGCGCACCACGGCCTGGGTGAGCTCGTCCACGGTCTCGCGCACGCTGGCGGAGGCAGCGCCCTGGGCGCCGCGCACGGCCAGGAAGGCCTTGGTCAGCGCGACGGCGATCTTTTGCGGGGTGAAGGGCACCACGTCGCCGCTGCGGCGGATGATCTGGTAGCCGTCCTGCACGGACAGGTGATGGGCGGAGGAAGGATTGGCAGCATCACCGTGCGCAGCGGGAGCCAAAGAATTCAGTGCTTCTTGCATGAGTTTCCTCAACGGGTGTTTGTGGATAGAACGGACGCGGACCTGCACTGGGGGCAGGCTTGCTGGGAGATGGAATCGATGGCCGGATGTGCACACCGTTTTCACAGGGTGTGCACAGCTTGTGAACACTAGATATGGTGTCCGGCGTGCTCTCAGGCACTACCTGTAGTGTATCGCCGTCTCATGTACACGGGGTACTCACGGCCGGAAAACCGCTGTTTGCGCTGCGCCAAAACAGTGCCCAGCATGCAAGCCCATAGCAGCAGATCACCGCTGCGCGGTGGCTGGCGGGCGATGGCCTGTCGCAAGCCGCTACAGCCTTGCCGCTGCGCCGGTCGGACCGCCGAAAGCCCCATGAACAGTGGGGCTGCGACACATGCGTGAATTTGTAAAAAAAGATCAGGCCGGCCCGGCGTGCGCCTGCGCGCCACATGGGTTGCTTTCTGGATTGACAGCGCACTTTTCCTGGGCCTGTGGACAAGCCGGCCTGCGTGCAAGGCCTGGCGCAGTCCGGCAGGAGGGTGTGTGCTTACGTGGAGGGCTGGCCGGCGCGGGGCGGCAGCTGCCAGTTCGCCGTGGCCTGGTGACGGGACAGCAGCCCGCGCAGCCGGGGCCAGTCGAAGCCGGGGCCGGGATCGCGTTTGCGGCCGGGCGCAATGTGCTCATGGCCTGCGAGATGGGCGACGGGGTAGCGTGCGGCGATGGCTTCGCACAGGTTCTCCAGGGCCGCATATTGCGCCGGCTCGAACGGCAGTCCCTCCAGGCCCTCCAGCTCTATGCCGATGGAGTCGTCGTTGCAGCGGTCCTTGCCGCGCCAGCTGGAGGCGCCCGCATGCCAGGCGCGCGCGTCACAGTCCACAAATTGCCAGACCTCGCCCAGGCGCGTGACGAAGAAATGGGTCGACACCTCCAGGCCGCGTATGCCCTGGTAGTAAGGATGGGCGTCCCAGTCGAGCTGGTTGGTGAACAGTTGCTGGACCGCCCCCGTGCCGTACTCGCCGGGGGGCAGGCTGATGGAGTGCACGACGACCAGATCGACCAGGGCCTGGGCCGGGCGCTCGCCGAAGTTGGGCGAGGGCAGGTGGCGTGCCTGTTGCAGCCAGCCGCCTTGCCAGGTCCAGGCCGGGCCCATGGTCGTGGTGGCTGGTGCCTGCGGATCAGGCTTCGCCATGGCCGCCTCCGTCCGCCTCGGCGCTGGCGTCGCCGGGCAGGGCGATGTTCAGCCGGTCGATGCGGTAGCGGATCTGGCGCAGGCTCAGCCCCAGGCGCGCGGCCGTGGCCGTGCGGTTGAAGCCGTTTTCCTGCAGCGCCTGCACCAGGATGCCGCGCTCGCGCTCGTCCAGCCAGGCCTGCAGGTCGCGGGGCAGCTCCATGTCGGCAGGCTCCGGCGGCGGTGCGGCGCCGTCGTGCGCCTGGGTCTGCGTCGATGCGGGTGGAGCCGGCGGAGTGCCGCAGGGCAGCTGCATCTCGGGGTCTATGCGCAGCGGCCCTTCCTCGCCCAGCGTGATGGCGCGGTGCAGCAGGTTCTCCAGTTCACGCACATTGCCGGGCAGGGGCAGGCGGGCGATCTGCTCCAGGGAACGCTCGTCGATCTCGGGCATGGGCAGGCCCGACTCCTGCGACAGCCGTGCCAGCAATGCACGGCACAGCGCGGGCAGGTCCTCGCGGCGCTCGCGCAGCGGCGGAAGAAGTACTTCGATGACGTTGAGGCGGTAGTACAGGTCCTGGCGAAAACGTCCTGCCTGCACGTCGGCGGCCAGGTCGCGGTGGGTGGCGCTGACGATGCGCACGTCGGCCGCTTCCTCCTGCGCCGAGCCCAGGGGGCGCACGCGGCGTTCCTGGATGGCGCGCAACAGCTTGGCCTGCATGGGCAGCGGCAGGTCGCCGATTTCGTCGAGGAACAGGGTGCCGCCGCGTGCCGCCTGGAAATAGCCGTCGCGGTCCTGGGTGGCTCCGGTATAGGAGCCCTTGCGGGCGCCGAAGAACTCGGCCTCCAGCAGGTTTTCGGGAATGGCGCCGCAGTTCACGGCCACCATGGGGCCGTGGGCGCGCTGGCTGCAGGCGTGCAGGGCGCGCGCCACCAGCTCCTTGCCCGTGCCCGACTCGCCGTGCACCAGCACCGGCGCCATGCCGCGCGCCACCTTGGCAATGCGCTGCTTGACGGCCTGCATGGCGGGCGACTCCCCAACCATGGCGTCGAGCGCCCCGCCGCCGCTGAGCACGGGGCTTGCGGCCGACGCCGCCGAGGGGCTGCGCGCCGGCATCACGCCGGGGGGCGGCACGCCGCCCACGCCCTGGGCGGCCGAGGCCACGACCAGGCGGAACTGCTTGAGGTCCACGGGCTTGGTCAGATAGTCGAAGGCGCCCGAGCGCAGGGCTTCGACGGCATTTTCGGCCGAGCCGTAGGCGGTCATGACCACGCAGCGTTCTCGCCGCTGCTGGTTGCGCAGGTCCTGCAGCAGCTCCATTCCCATGCCGTCGGGCAGGCGCATGTCGGTGATGACCACGTCGAAGCGCTGGGTCTGCAGCTGTTCGCGCGCCTCGCCCACGCTGGCGGCGGTTTCCACGCGGTAGCCTTCGCGCAGCAGGGTCAGTTCATAGAGAGTGCGCAGATCCGGCTCGTCGTCCACGACAAGAATCGATGCGGCAGCGGGCAGGGAGTTCAAGGGCATCACACCACAATCTGGTCAAACAGGGAGGCCGGCAGAGCCGATGCGGCGCCGGCGCGGAACACGATGCTGAAGGCATTGCCCTCGACAGGGCCGTGCGGCGCAGGCCGCGACAGCCGCTGGTAGCTGATGCCTGCATCGTAGCGCTGGCACAGCTCGCGGCAGATGTACAGGCCCAGGCCGCTGGAGCGGCTTTCCGACGAGAAGAAGGGCTCGAACAGATGGCGCTGCACCGTGGGCTCCAGTGCGGCGCCGTCGCTCCAGACCTGCAGCCAGATCTGGCCTGCGGCCGGCGCGCCGGTCAGCACCTGCAGCGTATGCGGCTGCTGGGCGTTGCTGCGGTAGCGCTGGGCGTTGTCCAGCAGGTTCACCAGGATGCGGCGCAGGTGCTCGCCGTCGAACACCACGGTCCTTGCGCGCGCGTCCAGCAGCAGCTGGATGCTGCGCGCAGGCTGGCCCTGGGCCTGCCACTCCTGGCAGGCCTGGGCCACATGCTGGTCCAGGTCCAGCAGGCCGGCGTGGGCCTCGCCAATGTGCTGCTGGGCCCGCGCGATGTTGAGCACGTCCTCGACGGTGCGCGCCAGCCGCTCGGCGTTCTGGCCCACGATGCGGCACAGCTGCTGCTGGGCCGGGTTCTGCGCCAGATCTTCTGCCAGCAGGGCGTTGGCCTGGGTGATGGCGGCCAGCGGATTGCGGATCTCATGGGCCACGGCGGCGGACATGCGGCCCATGGAGGCCAGCTTTTCCGTGCGCAGCCGCGCCTCCAATTCGCGCAGGTCGTGCAGAAAGACCACGCACAGCTGCTGCAGCAGCGCGGGCTCGGCGGCATCGGTGGCGTCGGACGGGGTGGCGACCTCGGTCAGCCAGGTGCGCAGATGCAGTCCCGTCATGCCTTCCTGGCCGATGGACTGCAGATGGATGGCGGCCGATATCGGCAGGTTCTGGGCAAAGCTCTGGGCCACGGCATCCTGCAGCCGCTGCCAGCCGGCGTGCTCCTTGAGTGCGAAGGGCAGGGCATGCGCGTCGGCCAGTCCCAGCAGGTGCAGCGCGGCCGGGTTGGCCTGCTGCACGCGGAATTGGGGATCAACCACCAGCACGCCTTCGCCCAGGTGGCGGATCACCAGGGCATTGACCTGCTCCTGGGCCTGGGCCTTGCGGCTGCTGTGCTGTGCCAAGTGCCGCTCGCGCCGCACGCGGCGCGCCAGCTCGTGCGTCAGATAGGCCACGGCGAAATAGCCTGCGCAGGCAAAGCTGGCCTGGTAGTAGGCCTGGGTACTTTCTATGCGGCCCACCAGGTCCTGCCATGCGACCCAGCCCAGGGTCAGCAGCGTGACGCTGGCCGTGGTGGCCAGCGCCAGCGTCAGATTGCCCAGCACGGCCGAAATCAGGATGGGGATGGCCAGCAGGGCCGAGTAGTTGAGCGGGCCTGTCTGCAACACCTGCAGCAGGCAGATGGCCGCGATGTCCACGCCGATCACGGGCAGCCAGTGCACGCCGGCGCGGGCAGAGGGCGGCTGCTCGCGTGCGGTCAGCCGCACCAGCAGCGTCAGCCCCAGGTAGCCCAGGCAGACCAGCCAGACCAGGGGATTGCCGCCGGGCTGCACGCTGAGCAGCGCCAGCTGCAGCAGCAGCAGCGCAGTGGCGATGAGAACACGGCCCGTCAGAAATCCCTGCCACAGCCGGACGAAGGGGGCGTTGGCGTCGTGCGGCGACTGCGCCGTGGCCTCGTCGATGGTGGGCGGCGGGGAGCGGGCGGCGTCCTGCATGCTCAGCGCCGTTGCGCCAGGGCCCGGTGCTCGGCGCTGCAATAGCTGCGGCCTGCGGCCTCGATGGCTTCGCTGCGCGGCAGGTGCAGTCCGCAGTGCGCGCATTCGACCATGTCCTGTGGAGCCGCCAGCGGCGCGTTGGCCGGGTTGGCCGGGTTGCGCGGCGCAGCCGCCTGGCGCCGCTCACGGGCCTCGGTGCGGCGCTGGCCGCGCCAGACGCCGACGGCAATGACGATGACGATCAGGACCAGCAGGTACTTCATGCGGCGCGCTCCAGCAGCACTTCCATTACGAAGCGTGATCCCGCATAGGCCAGCAGCAGCAGCGCGGCGCCTGCGTAGAGCACGCGCACGGCGCTGCGGCCACGCCAGCCAAAGCGCGCACGGCCGATCAGCAGCACGGCAAAGGTCAGCCACGACAGCAGCGAGAACACCGACTTGTGGTTCCAGACCCAGGCCTTGCCGTAGAGCTGTTCGCCGAACAGCCAGCCTGCGGCCAGCGTGGCCGTGAGCAGCACAAAGCCTGCGGACACGAAGCGGAAGGTCAGGCGCTCCAGCGTGAGAAGGGGCAGGCCGCTGTCATGCCCGCCGCCGCCCAGCCGCATGTGCTGCTCGGCGCGTGTCATCAGCGAGGCATGGACCACGGCGGCGGCGAACAGTCCGTAGGAGGCAATGCCCAGCGCCAGGTGCAGCGGCAGCCAGGGCGAGGCGTTGACATGCAGGGGCGTTCCCGGAAACAGCGCGGCCAGGAGCACGGCGGCCGTGCCCAGCGCTGACAGCGCCAATTGCGCGCGCATCTTGGGGAACAACTGCTGTTCGACCCCATAGACGGTGAGCACCAGCCAGGCCGTCATGGACAGTGCTGGCGCGAACCCGAAGTGCGGCTGTTCCCCGAGCAGGCCCCAGGCCAGGGCCAGGGCGTGGAGCACCCAGGCCAGGCGCAATGCGGCGCGGGCGCCAGCATGGCTGATGCGTCGGGCACCGGCGGCCGGCACGGCATAGGCCACGGCTGCGGCAAGCGCCAGCATCCAGCCCAGGGGCGATGCGTTGGCGGAAATCAGGGGGACGGAGAGCATCTTTCTATGATAGCTGTGGCTTTCCTGCCGCCGGTTGTGCAGGCTCAGAATCCGGGCGCCGTGCCGTGGTTCGGAGCGCATTTTCTTCAGGGCTCGATGGCTGCCTCGGTGCGATTGCGCCCCAGGGCCTTGGCCTGGTAGAGCAGGCCGTCCACCTTCTGCAGCCAGGTTTCCAAAGGCGCGGCAGACGGCTGCCGCACGGTGAGTACGCCGCAACTGACGGTGAGCAGCGGCGCCGTGGGAGAGGCGGCGTGGGCGATGGACAGGCGCAGCACTTCCTGGCGGAAATTCTCGGCCATGACCTGGGCGTCGCTTTCGCCAGGGAGGATGAGCGCGAATTCCTCGCCGCCAAAGCGCGCTGCCAGGTCGTAGGGCCGGCGCGCATGGCGCTGCAGCGTGGCGGCCACTGCCTTGAGCGCCTCGTCCCCCTGCACATGGCCATAGCAGTCGTTGTATTGCTTGAAGTGGTCTATATCAATGAGAGCCAGGCCCACGGACTCGCCCGTGCGCAGGCTGCGGCGGTGGGAGCGCTCCAGCATGTCGTCGAAGTGGCGGCGGTTGGCCAGCCCTGTCAGTCCGTCCACCATGGCCAGGCGCTCCAGGGCCTGGCGCTGCAGGGCCAGGCGTATCTGGTTGCGCACGCGCACCTCGACCACGGCGGGACGTATGGGCTTGGAGACATAGTCGGCCGCGCCCAGGCGCAGGCCGTATTCCTCGGCCTGGGCATTGCTCTGGCCGGTGATGAAGATGACGGCGATATGGGCGGTGCGCTCCTGGGCGCGCAACGCACCCAGCACCTCGTAGCCGTTCATGCCGGGCATGGCCAGGTCCAGCAGGATCAGCTGCAGCCGGTGGGCTTCGCGCTGGGCGATCACCAGCGCACCCGGGCCGTCCTTGGCCAGCAGCACACGGTAGTGGGGGCTCAGCAGCTCGGCCAGCATGCTGCGGTTCAGCCGTTCGTCGTCAACGATGAGGACCGTGGGCAGTTCCGGCCCGGTCAAGGCTTCAAACATCTGCAGCTCCCTGTAGGACCGTCCGGTTCATGGCCATGCTCCGCGCCAGCTGTTCGAGCGCCTGCAGCGCCGCCTCGGTTTCCAGGGACTCGGTGCAGCGCTGGATGCGCTGCAGCACGGACGCATGGCGCCCGTCGACCAGGGGCCGCAGCCGATCCAGTTCGGCCATGGCGGCATAGTCGCTGTCGGCAATCTGCAGCCGCAGCCGAGCCAGGGTGGACGAGACTTCTTCCGCGGTCATCGGCTGCCGCTGCGGGGGGGGCGCGGCAGTGGTCACGGCGGTCACGGCGGCCGCGGACGCCACGGCCACTACGGCCGTCTGCCCGGACCGCCGGGCGATTTCCGCCAGCAGGCCCTGCAGTCCATCGGCCAGCGCCTGGACCAGGGATTGCAGATCGGCGCCGGGCCGGGCGTTGCCGCCATTGCCGTCGCCTGACAGGCAGGCTTGCGCACCGGTCTCGGCCATGGCCGACCATTGCTCCAGCAGGTCCGCGCCCAGGTAGCCCAGACTGCCCTTGAAGGTGTGCACCAGCGTTGCCACGGTGTCCCAATGGCCGCTGCGCACGGCATCGCGCAGCCGTTGCGGCGCATCGGCAAAGTCCTGGGCAAAGCCTTCGATGGCGTGGAGCATGCGCGGCGATTGGCCGGCAAGGCGTTGCCGCAGCCGTGCCGGATCCCAGGCCTGGGCAGGGCTTGACGGCGTCGGCTGCAAGGGCGCGGCCGGCGCAAGCGCTGCCGTTGGAGGAGGGCCCGCGCGCAGGCAGCGCTGCAGTGTCTCGTACAGCAGCACATCGTCAACGGGTTTGGTCAGATGGGCATTCATGCCTGCGGCCTCGATCCGGGCGCGCTCCTCGACATAGGCCTGCGCAGTCAGCGCGATCACCGGAAGATGCCGCAGCGCGCTGCGCGTGCGGATGGTGCGCGTGACACTGAGGCCGTCCATGCCGGGCATGTGCACGTCCATGAGCACGGCATCGAAAGGCTGGGTGTCCAGCAGCTGCAGCGCCTGCAGACCGTCCTGCGCAGTCTGTACCGATATGCCGGCCTGCTCCAGCAGCTCGGTGGCCACCTCGCGGTTGAGTACGTTGTCATCCACCACCAGCACCCTGCGCCCAGGCAGGCCCGGGTAGCGCTGCTGTGGCGAGGGGCCGGCCGCCGGGCTTTCCGGCGGGGGCGATTCGGGGTCCCGCAGTGCCTCCCGGATGCACGAGCGCAGTGCCGATGCGGTCAAGGGCTTGATCAGCAGGCCCCGCGGGCCCAACTGCGCGGCCTGCAGCTGCACTTCGTCGCGCCCGAAGGCCGTGACCATGAGCGCAGCCGGGGTCTTGGCCAGGTCCTGCTGCTCGCGCATGCGGCGTGCCAGGTCCAGCCCGTCCATGCCGGGCATGCGCCAGTCCAGCAGGGCCAGGCCGTAGGGGGATTCCTGGCGTGCGGCCTCTTGCAGCATGTGCAGCGCCTGCATGCCGTCCGCCGCCGTATCGCAGCGCATGCCCAGTTTGCGCACCATGGCGGCCAGGGCCTCGCGCGCGCTGGCGTTGTCATCGACGATGAGAACGCCGGTGCTGCCCAGGTTGTCGTGGCCGTCCAGCGGCGCATCCGTGGCAGGCCGGACCTTGGCCGTGAAGCGGAAGTTGCTGCCCTGGCCGGGCTGGCTGCAGACGCTGATCTCGCCGCCCATGAGCTGCACCAGCCTGTGGCAGATGGCCAGGCCCAGGCCGGTGCCGCCGTGGCGGCGCGTGGTCTGGATGTCGGCCTGGGTGAAAGGCTGGAACAGCCGTTCGGCCCGCGATGCATCCAGGCCTATGCCGGTGTCGCGCACGTTCACGCACAGGTGGTGCAGGGGCGCTGCCGTGGCGTGCGCGTCGGCCTCCACCGGCGCGCACGCCAGCGGCGGCTCCAGATGCAGGGAGATCACCACCTCGCCATGCTCGGTGAACTTGATGGCATTGCCGACCAGGTTGGTCAGCACCTGGCCCAGGCGCAGCGGGTCGCCGCGCAACCGGGGCGGCAGGTGCGGGTCCAGCGCATAGACCACTTCCAGCCCCTTTTCCTCTGCGCGCAGCGCCGTGGAGGCCGAGACGGTCTCCAGCACATCGTCAAGGGCGAAATCCACTTCCTCCAGCGCCAGCATGCCCGCCTCTATCTTGGAAAAGTCGAGGACGTCGTTGATCACGGCCAGCAGGGCGCTGGCCGAGCGCTCCACCTTCTCCAGGTAGCCGCGCTGGCGTGATGTCAGCGCGGTCTGCTGTACCAGGCGCGTCATGCCGATGACGGTGTTCATGGGGGTGCGGATTTCGTGGCTCATGATGGCCAGGAAATCCGACTTGGCCCGTTCGGCCGCTTCTGCGGCCTCCTTGGCCTGCTGCAGCGCCTGCTCGGCCTCGCGCTCGCGGGTGATGTCCAGCATGATGCCGTCCCAGACCATGCCCTCGTGGCTGCTCCGGGGGGCCGATCGGCAGCGCAGCCAGCGGATCTCTCCATCGGGCCTGATCACGCGGAAGCGGCAGTCGAAGACCCGCAGCGTATCGACCGAGCACTGCAGCATCTGCTGGTAGTGCGGCAGGTCCTCGGGATGGATGGCATTCAGGTAGGCCTGACGGTCGGCCATGATGGCGTGGGCCGGCACGCCGATCAGGTTCTCTATGCCGGCACTGATGTAGCTGAGCCGCAGTTGCGCCAGGCCGCCTTCCAGGCGGTAGATGGCGCCGCTGGGCAGGTTGTCGGCCAGGGCTTCGAGGCGCATGCGTGCGTCCTCGCGTTCGGACAGGTCCTGCAGCGTGCCGCTGAGCGCGACGATGCGGCCTTGCTCGTCGCGCAGGGCGCGGCCCATGAGGCGGGCCGCGAACCTCCGTCCGTCCGGGCAGTGGTGCACGACATCGAGGCTGTAGGACTGGCCGGTGCCGATGCACAGCTGCACGGCAGCGGTGAGCCGGGCAAGATCCTGCGGTCCGAGCATGGCGCGCAGGGCATGGCGCGTCAGCGGCGGACCCTGGGGGTCCAGGCCGTTCATCACATACATCATCTCCGAGGCCTGGAAGTGCTCGGTGTCCAGCTCCCATGTCCAGCTGCCCAGGCGCGCCAGCTGTTCGGCCTGGCGCAGCACGTCGTAGCTTTTTTGCAGCTGGGACTCGGTCTGGCGCATGAGGGTGATGTCGCGCGCAATGCCCAGCACGCCCACGGTCCGGCCCTCGTCATTGCGGTAAGGAATTTTGGTGGACTGGAAGAGGCGGCGCTGCCCGTTGACCAGCAAATGATCCTCCGACACCACGGGGGCGTCGCTGTCCAGCACCCGGCGGTCGCTGTGGGTGAAGCTGCTGTCGGGGAACAGTTCCTGGTCGGTCTTGCCCACGATGTCTTCGGGCGTGCGCCCGGAAAAGCGCGCGGCGGCGGGGTTGACGAAGGTGTAGCGGCCCTGCCGGTCCTTGGCGAAGACCAGGTCGGGCGTTTCGTGCATCACGGCTTCCAGCAGGCGCGTCGAATCCTGCCACGGCCCGGTACTTTTTCGCAGGAGCGGCTCCAGCTGCGCATCGGGCTGGCCGATCGGCTCGTCCTGGCCGGTGCGCTCGCTGAGCTCGTGCCAGGTGGTGAAGAAAAGCCGCCTGCCCGCCAGCGACTGGCAATAGATATGGAGCTCGGCGGGGAAGCTGGTGCCGTCGCGGCGGATCAGTCGGCCGCAGAGATGGGCCTGGCTGTCCACGGCCATGTCCTGCCAGGGACCGCGCCTCAGTCCGTCCGCGTCGGGCCACACGTCCATGATGCCCAGCCCCAGCATGGCGGCCTTGTGATGGCCCAGGCTGGCGCAGGCATGGGCATCGAGCAGGCAGCCCTGCTCGTCAAACAGAAGAAAACCGTCGGGGACACGGTCCAGGAACTGGCCATACGGCGTATCGGGCATGAAGACTCCTAGGCGGTAGCAAGCCGGCACTGCACAGGGCGATAGCCATAATCTATGGAAACAGTGTGGATGTTACTGCCGGCCGGTGCCCGCTGCGCGGCAGGGAAGGCCGGTACTTACCCCTGCAGGGGCAGCGGGTAGAATCGTCGGGATCTGCAGGGTCCGTGCCGCGACCCGGCCCCGCCTGGCCCCATTCGGCAACCTGGCCCCGGCTGGCTCGCTGCAGCACACCTTTTCCTTTCCGACGACTCCAGTTCCTCCCCGCTTATGGCCTCCGCTCTGACCGACAAACTTTCGCGACTCGTCAAGGAGATGCGCGGCCAGGCCCGCATCACCGAATCCAACGTACAGGACATGCTGCGCGAAGTGCGCATGGCCCTGCTCGAGGCCGACGTGGCCCTGCCCGTGGTGCGCGACTTCGTTGCGCGCGTCAAGGAAAAAGCGCTGGGCCAGGAGGTGCTGGGCTCCCTGCAGCCCGGCCAGCTGCTGGTGTCCATCGTCAACAAGGAACTGGCCGCCACCATGGGCGAGGGCGTGGCCGACATCAATCTCAACGCCCAGCCGCCTGCCGTCATCCTCATGGCCGGCCTGCAGGGCGCCGGCAAGACCACGACCACGGCCAAGCTGGCCAAGCACTTGATTGAAAAGCGCAAGAAAAAGGTGCTGACCGTGTCGGGCGACGTGTACCGCCCGGCCGCCATCGAGCAGCTCAAGACCGTGACCGGCCAGGCTGGCGCCGAGTGGTTCCCCTCCACGCCAGACCAGAAGCCCCACGACATTGCCGTGGCCGCGCTGGACTACGCCAAGCGCCACTTCTTTGACGTGCTGCTGGTCGATACGGCCGGCCGCCTGGCCATCGACGAGCTGCTGATGGCCGAGATCAAGGATCTGCACGCCACGCTCAAGCCGGTCGAGACCCTGTTCGTCGTCGATGCCATGCAGGGCCAGGATGCGATCAACACGGCCAAGGCCTTCAAGGAGGCCCTGCCCCTGACCGGCATCGTGCTCACCAAGCTCGATGGTGACTCGCGCGGCGGCGCGGCGCTGTCGGTGCGCCAGATCACGGGCGCGCCCATCAAGTTCGCCGGCGTGTCCGAGAAGATCGACGGCCTGGAAGTCTTCGACGCCGACCGCCACGCGCAGCGCGTGCTGGGCATGGGCGACATCGTGGCCCTGGTCGAGCAGGTCACCAAGGGCGTGGACATGGAGGCCGCCCAGAAGCTGGCCGAGAAGGTCAAGAGCGGTGACGGCTTCGACCTCAACGACTTCCTGGCCCAGATCCAGCAGATGAAGCAGATGGGCGGCCTGTCCAACCTCATGGACAAGCTGCCGGCACAGCTCACCGCCAAGGCCGGCCAGGTGGACATGGACAAGGCCGAGCGCGAGATCCGCCGCAAGGAAGGCATCATCTGCTCGATGACTGCCAAGGAGCGCAAGAAGCCCGAGATCATCAAGGCCACGCGCAAGAAGCGCAT
This sequence comes from Delftia sp. WSY_7, assembly GCF_043104845.1. Lineage (NCBI taxonomy): Bacteria > Pseudomonadati > Pseudomonadota > Betaproteobacteria > Burkholderiales > Comamonadaceae > Delftia > Delftia sp. WSY_7. The sequence continues at coordinate 844,091 of NZ_JBICLB010000034.1, forward strand.
TGCCGACGGCGCGGGCGTGCAGGTCCAGGAAGTCAACCGCCTGCTCAAGGAGTTCGAGCAGATGCAGGAGATGATGAAGAAGATGAAGGGCGGCGGCCTCATGAAGATGATGAAGCGCATGGGCGGCATGAAGGCCATGAAGGGAATGATGGGCGGTGGCGGCGGCATGCCCAAGCTGCCGTTCTGAGCGGGCCGGGCCCCGCCGATGGACAGTCAAGCCGCAGCACAGCCTGCGGCTTTTCTTTGGCCGCTGCGGGGCTTTGTGAGAACATGCGGCGCCATGAAGGCTGGCGTTTCGACTTCCCTTGCGGCTTCCCGCGTGACTGCATCGCGGCTGTCTCGCCGTGACTGGGGCCTGCTGGCGGCGGCTGCGCTGCTGGCCGGCTGCTCGTCTGCTCCCCGCAAGGGCGCGGGTCCCGGGCCTGCTCCTTCGCCGCAGGCCCTGAACCTGGATGGCGAGTTGCGCGAGGCCCTGCTGGCGCGCACCATGCTCGTGGTCAACACGCCGTATACCTACGGCGGCAATTCGCCCGACGGCGGTTTCGACTGCAGCGGCCTGATCCAGTGGGCCGTGGGCGGCATTACCGAAAGCCGCCTGCCGCGCACCACGGCCCAGTGGGCGCAGTTCAGCAATCCCGTGGGCAGCCGCAGCTTGCAGCGCGGCGACTTCGTGTTCTTCAACACCCTGGGCTCGCGCTATTCGCACATGGGCATCTTTGTGGGCAACGGCCAGTTCGTGCATGCGCCGTCCAGCGGCGGCACGGTGCAGCGCGTGCGCATGGACAATCCCTATTTCGCCAGGCGCTTCACCGAAGCGCGCAGCATCTTCGCCTGAGCGCCTGCCAGGCAAGGCGCCGGGCTTGGCGCCGGCTCTTGAATCGATGGTCCAATGAGAGCTCCATAGAAATCCAGGGTTTCGGAATGGATAACAAGCTCGAATTCGCACAGCGCCTGCGCCAGGCCATCGAGGCTGCGGGTCTGGAGCCGCGGCCCAGCGTGCTGCTGAATCTGTTCAATTCCAGTTACTGGGGTCGGCCGATTTCGTTCCAGGCGGTTGCGCGCTGGCTCAACGGCGAGGCCGTGCCCGAGCAGGACAAGCTGGTGCTGCTGGCCGAGCTGCTCAGGATCGAGCCCGAAGTGCTGCGCTTTGGCGACCCTGCCCAGCGGTCACTGCCGCCTCAGCACGAATGCCAGGAACCGGGCGTGGGCTATCTTGAACGCGAAACCTTCGACGCCTTTCTGAGGCTGCCCGCGCCGCAACGCCAGGTGGTGCGGGAGGTGATCCTGACCTTCGCCAAGGTGCACGGCGAAGGCTGAGGGCCGGGCCACCTGGCAGCCGTCACCGCACCGCCTGCGGCTGCCAGGGCATGGCATGCCAGGGATGGCGCGGATCGGCCACCCATTGCTGCACCTCCTCGGGCGTCACGCTGCGGCCCAGCACGTCGGCCCGGCCACGGGCCAGCCATTGGCTGCGGCCCCGCGCATAGGCCTGGCCGAAGGCCTGCCAGCTGTCAAAGCAATCCCGCGCGCGGCATGCGTTCAGGTGAAGGATCTGCTGGTGCAGGGCCTCGTCCAGCCAGCCCAGCAGCCAGGCACATCGCACGTGGAAGGCCACGCGCGCGCAGGCAAAAGCCATGGCGGCATGGGGATCGTCGCCGGCCTGCAGGCGCTGCAGGTCCAGCGTGAACCAGCGCTGGCGCAGGCCGTCGGGCAACTGGCGTGCGATCTGGGCATCGTCCAGGTCGGTGCGCAGGCCCAGGTGGTGCAGCACCATGGGGCGCAGCTGGGTGGTCAGGGCGTCGTCGGCACCATGGAGCTGCCGGTCTGCAAAGCCGCCCTGGATGGCGTGAAAGGCCATGGGATGGGCCAGGGCCAGGGCCCAGTCCAGCGCCGCATCGCCGCTGCGGTAGCTGCTGAAGTCGCCGCGCTGGCACGCCGCACGCCTGCGGCGCAGGCCGGCGCGCACTGCCCACCAGACCAATGCAGACAGCACAACAAGAGTGAAGGCGTTCATCGCGGATTTCCTGTCCTGCCCGGCGATCCTGCCCGGCGCCGCGCCAGCTCCAGCGACTGCTGCAGGGCCGCGCTGCGCGGCATGCGCTCGAAGGCGGGCACGGGCACGGTGTCGCGGCGTGCCGCGACCAGCCATTGCATCAGGGGCGACCGGATATCCAGCTGCTCCAGCAGCGCCGGGTGGGCCTGGAGCAGCCACAATTGCTCGGCTTCGGTGTGCAGCTCGCTGGCCGCGCACCAGGCGCCGGTGTGGCCCGAGGCCAGCAGATGCGCCGGACGGCGCACGATGCCCATGGCAAGGGCATCCGCTGGCGCCTCGCCATCGGCATCGAGGTGGTTGAGCAGGGCCAGCACGTCGGCCAGGTAGCGCGCAATCGGCGGGCGGTTCTGCTTGCCCTTGATCTGGTCGATGCGCAGCCGCCCGCCGTCAAGCACCTGGGCGCTGACGGTGATGCGCGGCTGGGCCGTGCCCGTGCGGTAGCTGAACAGGCGCAGCCGGCCCTGCTTGCAGGCTTCGGCGTAGTGCTCGCCGTAGCCGCCGCGCAGCGCGCCGCGCGCGCTGAACTGGCCCAGGCAGTGCCGCATCATCTGGCTTTCATAGGCCATTTCGGCGCGCAGGTCCGGGCTTTGGGCATCGAATTCCACGAACACGCCCAACTGGCCGCGCAGCAGCGGACGCACGGCGCCGGGCCGGTGCTCGGCCCAGCCGCTTTCGCTTTTTCTGGTGAAGGCCAGGTGCTCCAGCGTCCAGCGCGCCAGGGCCTGCGGGCAGTTGATGCGCTGCAGCTTGCCCTCAAGCGCCGTGCCGCGCCGGGTGGACAGGAACTCCAGCAGCCGGCTTTCCAGCGCCAGCAGCGGGGCGCTGTCAGGCTCCACCCACCACAGCGGTGCGCTGGCGCCGGCCCCAGGGCTGTCCTGTAGCGGTGGCTGGCGGGCCGCATGCGCGCGCAGGCGCTCCAGCGCCCAGGCGGCAGGCTCGGTGCGCCGGTGCAGGCGCAGCAGCTCGGCCTGCGTGGAGATGGGCTGAACGGCCGGCGGATCGGCGTCGAGGTTGCCGATCACGTGGCGGTAGAAGTGGTTGGCCAGCCAGGCCGCGATCTCCTGACTGTCGCCGCGCGCCGCGCTGCGCTCACGTATGCGCTGCTTGATGTCCGGCGCATTGACCACGTCGCGCGGGCGGTAGGCGCTGGCTGCCGTGGCGGCTCCCGGGTTCACCACAGCTTCCACCAGGGCTTGCTGTCCGAGCGCAGCTTGAGGCAGCGCTGGAGGCCGTCCCTGGCCATCTTGTGCTCGGCCTCGCTGTCATCGGGGGTGAGCTTGGCGATGGCCTCGCGGTGCAGGGCCACGGCCTGATCGATGGGGCCGCAGCTTTCCATGGCGCAGGCCAGGCGGCGCAGCGTGTAGCACTCGCCCAGGGCGCGCACTTCGGGCAGCAGGGCCTCCAGGCGGGGGCGCACCACGTCGCCATGGCTTTCGGAGAAGAAGTCGAGCAGGGACATCAGGGCCGCCAGGTAGTCGCGCCGCTGTTCGCGCTGCTCGTCTGCGTCCAGTTCCTCGAACCACTGGTCCAGGCGTTCCAGCCAGATGCCGATCTCGCCCGCGCGGCCGAGCTGGTAGAGCGCCAGCGCCACGCTGGGGAAGTAGTCGGTGGGGCAGTGGCGGCTGTAGCCGTAGTCCTGGGTGAAGTGCCACAGCTGCTCGGCCGCCGTGACGATGCCGGGTCGGTCGTCACGGCGGATGGCACACCACAGCAGGCCGTCATGGTGCTCGGCGAAGGGGCTGCTGGACAGTCCCTTGTGGTGCAGGGCTGCAGCCTCTTCATAGCGCTGCTGCGAGCGGTACTTGATGGCAAGGTTGTTGCAGAGCATGGAGTAGACGTGCAGGTGCGCGTCCTTGTACCTGCCCTGGCCGCTGGCCCAGAAGGCTTCGAAGCGGGCCAGGCCCTCTTCGTAGTAGCGCTGCACCAGCGGCTCGCGCACCTCGTCGTCCGGCACCTGACGGCCTTCGCCCATGAGGGCGGCCAGGTCGTCCTCGTCGTCCAGGGTCACGCCCGCTGCATAGCACCAGTGGGCGCCATGGCCCTGCGCAAAGGGGCGCTGCAGCGCCTGCGCGGCGGGCAGCACGGCGAAGCGCGCGGCCCAGAGCATGGGCAGCAGCTCGGAGTTGGCGTGCCGGGGCTGCTCGCCCACGCCGCGCTCGAGCAGCGGCAGGGCCTGTTCCCATTGGTGGTTCCTGGCCAGGCGCCAGCCGTCGATCATGTCCAGCAGCGGATGGCCGGGCGCCTGGGCACGCGCCAGGGCCAGGTAGTCGTCGGCGCTGCGCGCAGCAGCCGGGCTGTCTTCCAGGATCTCCTGCATGTCGGAGTCCAGGCCGGCCCAGGCCAGGATCAGCGCCCAGGCGGGGGCGTGGGCGGTGTCGCTGTCCACCATGCGCAGTGCCAGCTCATAGCCCTGGCGGGCCGATCCGGGGCGGCTGTGCAGCACGCTCTCCAGCGCCAGGTCCGCCGCATCGGCCAGGCGGCCCGCCTCTTGCAGCCATTGCAGCACCAGGCCGCTGGAGGCGTCGTCGGAGTCGTCCACCAGGCCGAAGCGGCCCAGCTCGGCCAGCTGCAGCGCGGCCTCTGGCTGGCCCATGGCATGGCAGGCCATGGCCTGCAGCCGTGCCTCATGGACCTTGCGGTGCGCGCGCACCGCCTGCGATGCGGCGGGGCTTTCCGTGCGGGCCAGGTGCTGCTGCGCCGCCATCAGCACGGCCGGAACGCTTTGCGGGGCCAGCGGCAGCACTTCGCGCGCAAGGTGCAGCCAGTCGTCGAAGTCCACGTTCTGGTCGGCGTCTGCCAGGGCCAACTGCGCCGTGGCGGCCTGCACATGGCGCACGGTGGCCGGCACATCGCCGCGCAGGCGGGCCAGCTCGGCCTTGCGCAGGCTGGCACGCGCGTCGCGGCGCGCGGGGGATGCCTCGCCGTCGGGGTCGCTGCGCTCGTGGCTGCGCTGCAGGTCCACGCCTTGCTCGGCCAGTTCCCAGGCCTGGGCCTCGCGGGCCAGGTAGTGCCAGCCATTCCAGTAGCGATAGGGCTCGCCGGTGTGCGGCAGCCGGCCCATGAGATCGGCGGCAGGCGCGAGCAGGGCCACGCCGCCTTCGCGGTCAAAGCGCAGCCGGCTCTGGATGTCGCTGAGCGCCAGGCTGGCCGTGGCCAGCAGGCGGTTGTCACCCTGCAGGTGCTGCAGCGTGGCATCGCGGTGCTCGCGCAGCAGGGCGTTGGCGGTCTCGGGCCGTTCCAGGTCGAGCCAGAGATCGTGCAGACGCTCCAGCTCGCTCACCGTGGCCGGCGCGAAGCGCTGCTGCGAGAGCAGCTCCATGACGGCCGCCTGGCGTTCGGCCGGGGCGATGGGGCTGGTTTCATCTTCCTGTTGCAGCAGGTCGTGCGCCTGGTCCATGAAGGCATGCAGGGCTTCGCCCTCAAGGATGGCCTGGGCGTTGGCGGGCTGGGAGGTGTTCATGGAATCGATAGCAAGCAAGCGAAGCTGGAAAAGCCATGCAGGCCGACAGACCTCAGGGCGGCAACCCGCGATGCTAGCGGGCCGGCCCGCGCCAGGCCAGTGTGGCCGGGATGTTTTCACGTCCTGTTACATGCAAAAAGCCCGGCATTGCCGGGCTTTCGTTACGCAAGAGGTCGCTGGGCCACCGGGGCCGCAGGGATCGGGTTGGGATCAGTGGCGCACCACGACTTCGCCGCGCAGCGTGAAGGTGCGTGCCTCGGTGATCTTCACATCGATCATCTGGCCGATCAGGCGTTCGTTGCCCGGGAAGTTGACCACGCGGTTGCACTCGGTGCGGCCCATGAGTTCGCTGCCATCGCGCTTGGACAGTCCTTCCACCAGCAGGCGCTGCACCGTGCCCACGCGCTCGTCGCTGATGTCCTTGATGTTGTTGTTGATCACGGCCTGCAGCTCCTGCAGGCGGCGCAGCTTGACCTCGTGCGGCGTGTCGTCGTGCAGGTTGGCGGCCGGCGTGCCGGGGCGGGGGCTGAAGATGAAGCTGAAGCTGTTGTCGAAGCGCACGTCGTGGATGAGCTTCATCATCTTCTGGAAGTCTTCCTCGGTCTCGCCGGGGAAGCCCACGATGAAGTCGCTGCTCATGGCCATCTCGGGCCGGATGGCACGCAGCTTGCGGATGGTGCTCTTGTATTCCATGGCCGTGTAGCCGCGCTTCATGGCCATGAGTATCTTGTCGCTGCCGTGCTGCACGGGCAGGTGCAGGTGGCTGACCAGCTTGGGCAGCCGAGCGTAGGCCTCGATCAGGCGCGGCGTGAATTCGTTGGGATGGCTGGTGGTGTAGCGGATCCGCTCGATGCCGGGGATCTCGGACACGTATTCCAGCAGCAGGGCAAAGTCGGCGATCTCGGCCGTGTCACCCATCTTGCCCAGGTAGGCGTTCACGTTCTGGCCCAGCAGCGTGACCTCCTTCACGCCCTGGTCGGCCAGGCCCGCGACCTCGACCAGCACGTCCTCGAACGGGCGGCTGACTTCCTCGCCGCGCGTATAGGGCACGACGCAGTAGCTGCAGTACTTGGAGCAGCCTTCCATGATGGAGACAAAGGCCGAGGAGCCTTCCACGCGCGCCGGTGGCAGGTGGTCGAATTTCTCGATCTCGGGAAAGCTGATATCGACCTGGGGCTTGTGCCTGGCGGCGCGTGCATTGAGCAGCTCGGGCAGGCGGTGCAGGGTCTGCGGGCCGAAGACCACGTCCACATAGGGCGCGCGCTTGATGATTTCCTCGCCCTCCTGGCTGGCCACGCAGCCGCCCACGCCGATGAGCACGCCGCGTTCCTTCAGGTGCTTGTAGCGGCCCAGGTCGCTGAACACCTTCTCCTGTGCCTTCTCGCGCACCGAGCAGGTGTTGAACAGGATCAGGTCGGCCTGCTCCGGGTCGTCGGTGGACTCGTAGCCCTGGGCGGCGCCCAGCACATCGGCCATCTTGTCCGAGTCGTACTCGTTCATCTGGCAGCCGAAGGTTTTGATAAAGACTTTCTTGGACATGGTGGGGTTCCGTCAGGCAGCCGCCGCACTGCAAGCGGCGGTCTGCAAAAAAAGAAGATGGCCGGGCCAGGGCGGGCGCTGTGCTCCCTGGCCCGAGCCGCTGCGCCCCGCAAGCTGCGGGCCGCATCCATCGTGTGCGTGCGGTGTGCGCCGGCCTCAGTTGAAGAAGCGGTGCAGCATCGACTTGGGCTTGTAGTGCTTGTCGGCCTCGGCCTTGGTCAGGATCCAGGCCTGGTGCAGCCACTGCGTCTGCGGCTCGATCACATAGCCCACCACGAGCTTGCTGCCCTGGTAGTTGATGGCCTGCACCAGCGTGCGCTCGGGGCTGAACAGGCGAAAGCCCGGGCTGGTGCGAATGGTCTTGCCGTCGATTTCGACCACGGGAAACTGCGCGGTCACGACCAGCTCGCCGAACTGGGCCTGCGGCGGGAAGTTGCGTGTCTCGTTGGAGGGCAGGCCCTGCGCGGCCGCGCCCAGGCTGGCGCAGGCCAGGCCGGCGAGCAGGGCGCCGGCGCACAGGCGGCGGACGGCGGAGAAATGGGGCTTGCAGCGGTTCATGGTGTACATCCAGGGGCTGAACCCGCGATTCTACGAACTTGCCGCTGCGCGGGCGCGGCACTCGGGCATTGGGTCAGGCGCGGCCCGGCGCATACAGCACGGCCTTGGGCGGCCGGCACAGGCCCCAGAAGCGCAGGCCGGTCAGCTCGGCCATCTGCACACCCATGGCCGTGGGGGCGGAGATGGTGGCCAGGGCGGCGATGCCGACCCTGGCGCATTTGCGCACCAGCTCATGGCTGCCCCGGCTGGAGAGCACGACAAAGCCGGCCTCGCCCAGGCGGCCTGTGCGCGAGAGGCGGCCGACCAGCTTGTCCAGCGCGTTGTGGCGGCCCACGTCCTCGAGCACATCCGTCAGTTGCCCGTCCAGCCCTGCCCAGCCTGCGGCATGCACGGCGCCGGCTTCGGCGTTGAGCCGCTGCAGCGGCGGCAGGGCATCGATGGCAGCGCACACCGTGGTGGCATCGACACGGGCGATCCAGTCGTGCGCGGGCAGCGGGTCGAAGGACAGGTCCAGCGCCGCGAAGCTGTCCACGCCGCAGACGCCGCAGCCTGTGCGCCCGCTCATGCTGCGGCGCCGGTCCTTGAGGCGCGTGAAGCAGCGCGAGGCCACGTCCAGCTGCACCTCGATGCCGTCCATGCCGGACGGAAGGCCTGCGGCCTGTGCAGCCACGGTGCGCACCTCGATGCCGTAGCAGTCGGCAGCGCTGTCCAGAATGCCTTCGGTGAGCGCAAAACCCAGCGCAAAGTCTTCCAGGTCCGAGGGCGTACCCATCATCACGGCATGCGAGATGCCATTGAACACCAGGGCGATGGGGACTTCGCTGGCCAGCACCTGCGGCTCGGCCTGGATGCTGACGGCGCCGCCACCGGCGATCCGGTGGCGCACCACCGCATGCGTGCGCAGTGCGGCAATGGCGGGCGCGGTGGCGCAGGCAGCATCTGCCGGGCCCGAGTCCGGGGCGGGTGCGGGAGCGTGTTCGGTGGTGGCGTTCATGGCGTGGGCCGCGCAGGCGGCCTGCGCATGATATCGGTGCCGCCGCGCAGCTTCAGTCCAGCAATGCCATGCCCTTGATCTGGGCGAAGACATGCATGCCCGGCGCAATGCCCAGCTGCCGGGCGGAATGCAGGGTGATGCGCGCCAGCAGGCGGGATGGGCCCAGCTGCAGCGAGACCATGACCTGGCCCGGGCCGTCCTCGCGCAGATCCTGCACGGTGGCCGCCAGGATGTTGAGGATGCTGCTGTCTTGCGGGTGCTGCAGGCTCAGGCTCACATCGCGCGCCTGCACGCGCAGCTGCACGCTCTCGCCGATGGGGCGCGGGCGGGCCATGACAAGGCGAAGGCGCCCGCCGTCGAAGGACAGCGTGCTCAGGTGGGCATCCGGATCGTGCTGCCGGATCTGCGCACTGAGCATGGCCGCTGCCGTGTCGCCCATGCTCAGCGGCAGGTCCAGCCGTGCCAGCAGTTCGCTGGTGGCGCCGGCCGCGACGATGCCGCCTGCCTTGAGCAGCACCAGGTGCTGGGCCAGGCGCGCTACCTCGTCGATGGAGTGGCTGACATAGACCACGGGAATGTCGAGTTCACGGCGCAGCTGGTCCAGGTAGGGCAGGACCTCGGCCTTGCGCTGGGCGTCCAGCGCGGCCAGCGGTTCGTCCATGAGCAGCACGCGGGGGCTGGTGGCCAGGGCGCGCGCAATGGCCACGCGCTGGCGCTCGCCGCCCGACAGGGTGGAGGGCATGCGGTCCATCAAATGGCCTATGCCCAGCAGGGACACGGCCTGGTCCTGGGACACCTTGCGCCGCTCGGCGGGCGTGCGCCGCATGCCGTAGTCGATGTTGCGCTGCACGCTCAGGTGCGGGAACAGGCTGGCTTCCTGGAACACATAGCCCAGTGCGCGGCGGTGCGTGGGCAGCCACTGGCTGGCCGCATCGTCCTGCCAGACCTCCCCATTGACGGCGACACGGCCCCGTGCGCGCTCCAGCCCCGCCAGCGCGCGCAGGCAGGTGGTCTTGCCGCAGCCCGAAGGGCCGAACAGGGCCGTGACGCCGCGCCCGGGCAGCTGCAGCAGCACATCGAGGCGGAAGTCGGCACGCTCCAGCGCCAGCGCAGCAAGGATTTGCGAAGGGCTCGCGGCGGGCACGGCGCCGGCCGAAGCAACGGGAGAGAAGTCAGTCATCATGCGCGGCGCTCCTCGCGCGGCTGCAACAGGTGCAGGGCCAGCAGCACCAGGAAGGAGAACACCACCATGCCGCCGGCCAGCCAGTGGGCGTGGGCGTACTCCATGGCTTCCACATGGTCGTAGATCTGCACCGAGACCACGCGCGTCACGCCGGGGATATTGCCGCCCAGCATCAGCACCACGCCGAACTCGCCCACGGTGTGCGCGAAGGTCAGCACGGCTGCGGTGATGAAGCCCGGGCGCGCCAACGGCAGCGCCACGGTGAAGAAGCGGTCCAGCGGCCCCGCGCCCAGGCTGGCCGCGGCCTCCATGGGGCGCGTGCCCAGCGACTCGAAGGCGCGCTGCAGCGGCTGCACCGTGAACGGCAGGGAATACACCAGGGACCCGATGACCAGGCCTGCAAAGGTGAAGGGCAGGGTGCCCAGCCCCAGCGCCTGAGTCAACTGGCCCACGGGGCCATTGGGCCCCATGGTCACCAGCAGGTAGAAGCCGATCACCGTGGGTGGCAGCACCAGGGGCAGCGCCACCACGGCGCCAATCGGGCCGCGCCAGCGCGAGCGCGTATGGGCCAGCCACCAGGCCAGCGGCGTGCACAGCGCCAGCAGCAGCACCGTGGTCACGCTGGCAAGTTTCAGCGTCAGACGTATGGCGGCGTAGTCGTCGGCGGTAAGAATCATGCTGGAAGAATTCAGTGGTTCGCAGCGCTGGCGTCGTCCCCCTACCGCGCAGCGGGAGGGGGGAAGGCGCGTCAGCGCCTCAGGGGGAGCCTAGAGCCCGTAGCCGTAGGAGCGAATGATGGCACGCGCTTTATCAGCACGCAGGTACTTCATCAGCTCGGTGGCGGCTTCGTTGTCCTTGCCGCTGTTGAGCACGATGGCGTCCTGGCGGATGGATTCGTGCATGGCGGCGGGCACCTGCCAGGCCGAGCCTTCGCGCAGCTTGCCGTTTTCCATCACCTGCGACAGGGCCACGAAGCCCAGCTGGGCATTGCCCGTGGCCGCGAACTGGTAGGTCTGGGCGATGTTCTCGCCCATGACGATGCGCGGCTGCACCTGGGCCGTGATGCCCAGCTTGTCCAGCACTTCCATGGCGGCCGTGCCGTAGGGCGCGAGCTTGGGGTTGGCCACGGCGATGTGCCTGTAGTCGCCGGTCTTGAGGACCTCGCCCTTGTCGTCCACATAGCCGGGCTTGGGGCTCCACAGCACGAGCTGGCCGATGGCGTAGGTGAAGCGCGAGTCGGGCAGGCCACGGCCTTCCTTGACGATCTTTCCGGGCGTGGTGTCGTCGGCGGCCAGCAGGATCTGGAAGGGCGCGCCGTTGACGATCTGCGCATAGAACTTGCCCGTGGCGCCGAAGGACAGCAGGGCCTTGTGCCCGGTGTCCTTCTCGAACTCGGCGGCGATCTTCTGCATGGGCGCCGTGAAGTTGGCGGCAACGGCCACCGACACTTCGGCAGCCTGCGCAGCGACACCGCCCAACAGGGCAAGGGCGGCAAAGGCGGTGGCACGCAGGGGCTGGTTCACGTTCATGGGTCTCTCGCTATTCCGTTGGTGAATAGCGCAGTGTAGCGACCTGAAAATGCGCATGCAGGGTGCAGGCGTTTTGCTTGGCGGGAAATAACGCTTGGCGGGCATGATGTCGCGCATGACTGCCGACGCTCCTGCTTCACCCTCCGATCTGGCGCCCGCGCTGGGCCATGACCTGGCTGACCGCCGCCTCGCCATCCTGCGCCATATCGCAGCAGGGCATTCGATTTCACAGGCGGCGCGCGAGGCCGGCGTCAGCTACAAGGCGGCATGGCAGGCGCTGGATGTGCTGACCAATCTCGCGGGCTGTGCCCTGGTGGAGCGCTCGGTCGGCGGCGCCGGCGGCGGCGGCGCGCGCATCACCGCAGCCGGGCAGTCCCTGCTGGCCATGGCCGATGCGCTGGAGCAGGCCCGTGCACAGGTGCTGCAGCGCTTTGGCGGGCCGGCCGGCGTTTCCTCGGCGGCTCCCGGACTGGGGCTGGGCCTGCGCACCAGCATGCGCAATCTGTGGCCTTGCCGGGTCGGGGCCCTGCAGGCGCAGGGTGCCCAGGTCCGCGTCTGGATGCTGCCCGATGGCGGTGGCGATGCACCAGGCATTGCCGCACGCATCACCGCCGAAAGCGCCCAGTTGCTGGGCCTGGCCCCTGGCCTGCCCGTGATGGCGTTGTGCAAGGCCACTGCCGTCCAGGTGCTGCCAGTGGCGCCGCTGGCCGGTGCGCAGGGCCTGGCCAATGCCTGGCCTGCCAAGGTGCAACGCCTGGCCCGTGCCGAGGGGGACGGACCGCGCGAAGTGGTGGCCAGGCTGCCCTGGGGGGGCAGCGGCGTGGGGTATGCGGCGCAGCAGGCGCAAGGCGAGCCCTGGACGCTGCGCACAGGACGCAAGGTCTGGCTGTCGGTGCCGGAGTCCGCCGTGGTGCTGGCCGTGGCCGACTGACACGACTGACCTGACAGGGTCGATTGAGCTGATTGGGCCGATTGGGCGTCGAGAAGGCCGCAGCGCGTTGCGCGTGCGCTGCAGTGGCTGCAGATTCGGACGGGTCTTATGGCGCATCCCGGGTGGGATACGAAAAATTGTGCCGCAGCGCAACCTGCGCGCTCCGGTGGCGCAGGCTTTCCCGGCGACCGATCCATCGAAACCTCCCTGGCCCCCATGAGCATCCTGAAATTGCGCAGGCAAGAGAAAGTGGCGTTCTACACCGCCTTGCTGTGTTCGTCCGTCGCGGCGTTCATCTTCTTCGCGTCCCAGGACGTGGCGGACAGTCTGGAGCAGCGACTGGGTGCGCTGGCCATCTGCATCGTCATCGGCGCCGTGGTGACCCTGTTCAATCACTGGTGGTTCAGAGTCTGGGGCTGGCACCTGGTGCCGGTCACCCTGCTCCTGTTCTATGGCGGCACGCTGGTCGCAGGCTGGCTGTTTGGCGGTCGATGATCGCGATGGTGCCGAAGGGGAACCTGCCGCAATGCTTTGCGTCGAAGAGCCTTTGCGACTGCCTCCCAGGCCTCACACGGCCTTGCCCCTGCCATGAAGACCACCCTGTCCGCCGCCCTGATCTGCCTGTTCCTGTCTGCCCCGGCCCTGGCCCGTCCGCTGGACCCGGCGCCGCTGGATGCCTCGCAGTTCAACCTGGGACTGGTCGGCCTTGCCGGCGAGATTTCGCCAGCGGAGCGGCATCTGGAGGCCATGCTCAGGCGGCCCGAGGCCAATGCCGTCCTGCTGTCGGTGATCGACGATCCGCGAAGCTCGCCCGTGGCCAAGCTCTATGCGCTGTGCGGGCTCAAGCGCATGGGCAGCGGCGGCTACGAGGCAGCGCTGGTCAAGCTGCGCGGCTTTGAGGGCCAGGTTTCCGTGATGCTGGGCGACCAGATGTTCCAGGAAGACATCCGAGAGGCGGCAGACCGCATCGAAAACCTGGAGTGCAGCGAAGGCGGCTGAGCCTGGACACGCCGGTTGCCGGACAAAAAAAAGAGCTGCCATCGGCAGCTCTTTGCATTGTGGGGCATCGTTCTGAGCCGGAGGATCTGAGCCGCTCAGGACAGCTCGCGACCCTTGAGTTCGGGGATCAGAAAGGCCGTGGCCAGCATGTCCAGCACATAGATGGCCGCCAGCAGGGCGATCGCCACCTGGAACGAATAGCTCATGGCCAGCGCACCGATCACCACCGGGCCCAGTCCGCCCACGGCGCGGCCGATGTTGAACAGCACGTTCTGCGCGGTGGCGCGCGCCTCGGTGGGATAGGCCTCGCTCATCACGGCGCCGTAGCCGCCCATCATTCCATTGACGAACAGGCCCATGAGGGCCCCCGCCCAGAGCATGGCCGCAGGGTCGGACAGCTGTGAATAGAGCACGACCATGATGACCGAGCCCAGCTGGAAGATCAGAAAGCTGGGCTTGCGGCCGATGCGGTCGGCCAGCTGGCCGAAGACCCAGATGCCGACCATCATTCCCACCACGGTCACGGCAGTCCATATCGAGGACTTGGTCAGGCTGAAGCCCAGTTGCTTGGACAGGAAGCTGGGCATCCAGATCATGATGCCGTAGTAGCCGAAGTTCTGGACCGAGGTCAGCACGATCACACCCAGGCTGACCTTGGCCGTGGCGCGGTCCTTCACCAGCAGCTTCAGGCTTTGCAGCACCGGCACGCGGGCCGACGGCGTGGCGGACTGCTGGCGCTTCACGAAGACCTCGGGCTCGTGCAGCTTGTTGCGGATCACCCAGGCCACCACGGCCGGGATCACGCCCACCAGGAACATGCCGCGCCAGCCTATGAGGGGCAGCAGCAGCGGCGTCAGCAGCGCCGCGCCCAGCACGCCCATCTGCCAGCCCAGGGCCACGTAGGACGAGACGCGCGCGCGGTGGCGGGCAGGCCAGGCCTCGGCGGCCAGTGCCATGCCGATGCCGAACTCGCCGCCCAGGCCGATGCCCGCAATCGTGCGGTAGGCCAGCAGGTCCCAGTAGCCCTGCGCGAAGGCGCACAGGCCCGTGAACACGGCGAACAGCATGATGGTCCAGGTCAGCACGCGGATGCGTCCGTAGCGGTCGCTGAGCAGGCCGAAGAAGATGCCGCCGAACACGGCCCCTATCAGCGTCCAGGTCACCAGCGAGCCGGCCTGGCCCGGCGTGAGGTGCAGGTCGGCCGAGATGGCCGACAGCATGAAGCCCAGGATCAGCAGGTCGAAGCCGTCCATGGCATAGCCGACGGCCGAGCCGGCCAGGGCCTTCCAGCTGTAGCCATTGACCTGGGTGGCATGGGCGCCGGCATGCGTGTCTGTGCTGGCGCCGGCAGCATTGGCTGCGAGCGCCCCGGAGGAAGTGGTGGTCACGTGAAGATCCTTGAAAGCCAGGACGGCGCGCGCTCTCGCTGGGGTGCGGCACCACGCAAAACGCCTGCGCCGCCGGCTGAGCCGGCGTGCGGGCACGCTGCGCGTGTGCTGCATCCTGGGAAGGCGATGGGCACGGGAGTCCTGGTGGGAAAACAAGCTGGGCGGCCGGCATGCCGGAGCATGGCAGGGGCTGCGCGCAAAGACAGAGCGCAAGGTGCAGCGCCAAAAGACCGCTTCTGCAAAAAGCGAAAGCCCTGAATCGGCTGGGCGATCAGGGCTTGGAGGCTGCGGGCAGGCCCGGTGAAAAGGGCGCTCCCATGCGGGCGGGCGCAATGGTAAGGGAAGTGGCCGGACAAGGCAAGTAGGGCAGTCTTGCCAGACAGCTTCTACGGCATGGACGGCTGGTACTGCCCGGCGGGCGCGGGACGGATTCGGGTGTTGCGCGGATGCAGCAGCCCCTGTGCTGCCGATGGCCCAGACAATTGAAGAAACGATAATGAGAACAAATCGCATTCGCTTTCTCTTCGTGCCCTTCGACCCATCGGAGGGCATGGCGAGGAAGTTTTTTTATTGCCGTATTGCTGTTCTCCCGGAGCTTTTCATGCCACTGCATCGCCTTCGACCCGGCCATCGCCCTGCGCCTCTTGCGCTGGCCATCTCCCTTGCCATCGGCACTCTGTCCGCCCAGGCTCAGGCATTGCCGGACACGCAGAACCCGGCCACGCTGCCCACGGTCAACGTGATCTCCAACCAGTTGGGCGAGGTGACCGAAGGCTCGGGCTCCTATACGCCGGGCACCATTGCCACAGCCACGCGCATGGTGCTGACGCCGCGCGAGACGCCGCAGTCCATCAGCGTGGTCACACGCCAGAAGATGGATGACTTCAACCTCACATCCATCGACCAGGTGATGGAGCACACGCCCGGCATCAGCATCGTCACCTATGACAGCGAGCGCACCGAGTACTACGCCCGCGGCTTCGCCATCCAGAACTTCCAGTACGACGGCATTCCGATGATGCGCGACTCCGCGTACTCGGCCGGCAACACCCTCAGCGACATGGCGATCTATGACCGCGTCGAGGTGCTCAAGGGCGCAACCGGCCTGCTCACGGGCAGCGGCACTCCGGGCGCGACCATCAACCTGATCCGCAAGAAGCCCACGCGCGATTTCCGCGGGCATGCGTCCATCTCTGCGGGCAGCTGGAGCAACTACCGCACCGAGGTGGATGTGGGCGGCGCACTCAATGCAAGCGGCAGCGTGCGCGCGCGTGGCGTGGCCGCCTACCAGGACAAGGACTCGTTCATGGACCGCTATTCGCGCAAGACCGCGACGCTGTACGGCATTGTGGAAATGGACCTGACGCCACGCACTTTGCTGACGCTGGGCGGCGATGCGCAGAACAACCGTCCGGTCAACTCCACCTGGGGCGGCATTCCGCTGCTCAATGCCGATGGCCAATTCAATGACATGCCTCGCTCGCACAACAACGGCACGCGCTGGAGCCGTTGGGACCAGTACACGCGCACGGCCTTTGCCACGCTGGAGCACAGCTTCGGCAACGGCTGGGTGGCCAAGGCGCAGTTCAACCACCAGATCAACGGCTACAACGCCAACCTGGGCGCGGCGGCTGCGGGCTTCCCCAACCCGGCCGATGGCTCCGGCGTGTCGCTGTGGCGCGGCCAGTACATAGGCCGCACCACCAGCAATGCGCTCGATGCCTACGCCAGCGGGCCCTTCTCGCTGGGCGGGCGCGAGCACGAACTGGTGCTGGGCGCCAGCGTAGCGAGGCGCCACTGGAAGAACGATGGCTACTGGCAACTGCCCGCCGACTATGTGTCCACGGTCAATGACTACTACCACTGGAATGGCGATTCGCGCCTGCCGGTGTGGGGCGCCTCACCCGACTACGTGAACAGCGAAGTGACCAAGGAGCAGGGCTTGTACACGGCGGCGCGCTGGAACCTGGCGGCCGACCTCAAGCTGATCACGGGCGGGCGCTGGTCCAACTATCGCAACCAGGTGCAGGGTCAGCGCGAGACCGGCGTTTTCGTGCCCTATGTGGGCGCGATCTACGACCTCAATGGCAACTATTCGGTCTACGCCAGCTACACCAGCATCTTCAGCCCGCAGTCCAAGCAAAACGAGAGCGGCAAGGCGCTGGACCCGCTGCGCGGCAACAACGCCGAGGTCGGCGTCAAGGCGGCCTTCATGGACGGCCGCCTCAATGCATCGGCGGCGCTGTTCCAGCTTCAGCAAGACAACTTCGGTATCGAGACCGGCGGCCTGACGCCCGGCGGCGCCACGGCCTACCGGGCCGTCGATGGCGTCAGGACGCGCGGCTTCGAGGCGGAGCTATCCGGCCAGATCACGCCCGCCTGGCAACTGCAGGCCGGTTTCTCGCATGCCATTTCGCGCGACCAAGGCAAGCGCGTGGCCACGCTCACGCCCTCCAACCAGTTCAGCCTGCATACCAGCTACAGGCTGGACGGCCCGCTTTCCGGCCTGACGGTGGGCGGCGGCGCGCGCTGGCAGGACAAGACCTGGGGCGACATCTCCACGCCATCGGGCGGCACGGCCGTTCACACCGTCAAGGGCTACTGGCTGCTGGACATGATGGCGCGCTACGAGTTCAGCAAACAGCTGTCGGCCACCGTCAACGTGCGCAACCTGCTGGACAAGAAGTACTACACCATCTTCAGCTACTACAGCACCTACACCTGGGGCGAGCCGCGCTCGGTGAATGTCAGCCTGAACTACAAGTTCTGAGGCCCGGCCCGCGCTGCGCCAGCGCGGGGTCTTTGGCCCTGGCGCCAAGGGCGCCGTGCTAGGCTGGCGCCCGCTGCGGCCCGTGCGCCGCAAGCGCTCCCATTGCCGTCCGTTCACTGCCCGTTGGCCGCCCGGGTCCGTCTATGACCTTGCGGTGCAGTGCGGCGATATCTCGCAGGTTTTGCCAATAAAAACAATTCTCATTACAGTTTGGCATTCCGAGTTCTCCAACCTCCGATCCTTTCTGCCATGCATCCCATCCTGATTGCAGCCGCCCTCGCTTTGGGCGCGGCCGCCCCGATGAGCCAGGCCGCAGCCGCCGGCACCGTTCAACAGCCCGTGAAGAAGAACCTCTCCGTTGCAGAGGTGGTCAAGCATTACGGCACCCTGGTGCACGCCAATTACTCGGATTCCATCAGCTCGGCCAAGACCATGCAGAAAGCCATCGGGGCCTTTCTCGCATCACCCAGCGAACAGGGCTTGAACAATGCGCGCAAGGCCTGGCTGGATGCACGCGAGTACTACGGCCAGACCGAGGCCTTCCGCTTCTACGCCGGTCCTATCGACAACGATGAAGGACCCGAAGGCCAGATCAACGCCTGGCCCATGGACGAGTCCTATGTGGACTATGTGGAAGGCAACCCCAATGCCGGCATCATCAACAACCGCAAGGAAGCCATCACCAAGAAGCGCCTGGCCGAGCTCAACGAGCATGACGGCGAGGAGAACGTTTCCACCGGCTGGCACGCCATCGAGTTCATGCTCTGGGGCCAGGACCTGAATGACAAGGGACCGGGCGCGCGTCCCTACACCGACTTCGTCGATGGCAAGAAGTCCAATGCCGACCGCCGCCGTGAGTACCTGAAGGTGGTGACCGAGTTGCTGATCGAGGATCTGCAGTCGGTGGCCGACCAGTGGAAGCCCGGCTCGCCCAAGAATTTCCGCGCCCAGTTCGAGAAAAAGCCCGACGACGCGCTGCGCCGCATCTTCGTGGGCCTGGGTTCGCTGTCGCGCGGCGAGCTGGCCGGCGAGCGCCTGGAAGTGGCGCTGGCCAGCCGCGACCAGGAAGACGAGCACTCCTGCTTCTCGGACAACACGCACCGCGATGCCGTGACCAATGCCCAGGGCATCCTCAACGTCTGGCAGGGCAGCTACAAGCGCCTGGACGGCAGCGAGCTGCAAGGCCCGGGCATCAGGGACTGGGTGGCCTCCAAGGACAGCGCGCTGGCCGACAGGACCACGCGCCAGATCACGCAGTCGGTGCAGGCGGCCCAGGCCATTCCCGCGCCGTTCGACCAGGCCATCCAGGGCGCGCGCGACTCGGCCTCGCGCGCCAAGATCCAGGCCACCATCGACAGCCTGGTCCAGCAGAGCAAGGACCTGGTGGAGGCGGCCAATGCCGTCGGCATCACCCAGCTCAACCTGGTGGACCCCAAGGCCAACTAAAAGAACATTCACCCCAAGCGTCCAACCCCTCTCACGCCCATGCGCCAAGGCCGCCGCCCCCGAAAGGGTTCGGCGGCCATGGCATTTGCAGGGTCGCCCTCACCATGAAATTTTCCCCATTCCTGCTGGCCGCAGCCTGCCTGAGTCTGCTGGGTTGCTCGGCGCAACAGCAGGAGTCCAAGGCTGCCGCGCCGCCAGAGCCGATGCCCGCGTCCACGCCTGCGGCGCAACTGCTGTTCGCGGCACCGGGCGAGCCGCTGCCCCCGGGTGGCCAGACCACGGTCCACGCCACGGGCCGCAACGCCTTCTCGCTGCCTGCCGCCAACCTGGACGATGCCGAGCGCACGCGCTTCGTCATCGGCAACTCCTTCTTCAAGCGCAACTGGGTGCAGGCGCCGGCCTCCACCACGGCGCGCGATGGCCTGGGCCCGCACTTCCTGGCGCGCTCCTGCGGCGGCTGCCATGTGCAGGACGGCCGCGCCCAGCCGCCCGACTTCCACAACCCGCTCAAGCCCCAGCCGTTCGCGGGCCTGCTCATGCGGCTGTCCATTCCGGGCGAAGGCCCGCACGGCAGCCCGGTGCCGGACCCGGTCTATGGCGACCAGTTCAACACCGAGGGCGTGCTGGGCGTCAAGGGCGAGGGCCAGCTGCGCATCCGCTATGAACAGGTGCATGGCCGCTTTGCCGACGGCACGGCCTACACGCTGGAAAAGCCGGTCTACGAGCTGGCTGCGCTCAACTACGGCCCCCTCGCTGCCAACCTGATGACCAGCCCGCGCATTGCGCCCCAGGTCATCGGCCTGGGCCTGCTGGAGCACATCCCGGAGTCCGAGATCCTGGCCAACGCTGCCGCCCAGGCGGCCCTGGGCGGTCCCATCAAGGGCCAGCCCAACTATGTCTGGGATGCCTACGGCGAACGCATGATGCTGGGCCGCTTCGGCTGGAAGGCCAACGTGGCCTCCATTGCCCACCAGACGGCTTCGGCCTTCCTGGGCGATATCGGCATCACATCGAAGCGTTTCCCGCACCAGACCTGCACGCCCGAGCAAAAGGACTGCCTGGCCGCGCCCAACGGCAACGGCGCCGAAGGCGTGGAGATCGAGGACCGCGTGCTGGACGACGTGATCTTCTACCAGGCCACGCTGGCGCCGCCTGCACGGCGCAACGCCAGCGACTCGGCCGTGCGCCGTGGCGAGGCACTGTTTCACCAAGCCCAATGTGCGCAGTGCCACCGGCCTTCGTACAAGACCGGCGGCGCGCTGTTCCCCGCGCTGTCGCCGGCGCTCAGCAGCCAGGCGCTGTCGGGCCAGACCATTGCGCCCTACACCGATCTGCTGCTGCACGACATGGGCGATGCGCTGGCCGACGGCCGGCCCGACTTCAAGGCCTCAGGCCGCCAGTGGCGCACGCCGCCGCTGTGGGGCATAGGCCTGCTTCCCGATGTCAACAACCACCAGCGCCTGCTGCACGACGGCCGTGCGCGCGGCGTGCTGGAAGCCATCCTCTGGCACGGCGGCGAGGCCGAAGCCGCGCGCGAACAGGTGCGCCAGTTCAGCGCCGAAGACCGTGAAGCCCTGGTCAAATTTGTGGAGTCCCTCTGATGCAAGACATGCGCATGACCCCTCGCCAAATCCTTTGTGCCGCCGCGCTGGCGCTGCTGGCCACCACCCCGGCCCAGGCCCAGGAAGTGGAGGCCAACATGGCCATCCCCTTCTACAACACGGCCCATGCCGTGCAGGGGCTGTATGGCCAATGGTTCTCGCCCCAGGTCAAGGCCGCGCAGGCATCCGCCCAGGCACTGAACCAGGCGCTGCGCGCGCACTGCGCAGCACCTGCGGCACCTGCGGGATCGGCCGCTGCCACGCTGCAGACGGCGCGCCAGGCCTATGTGCAATCGTCGCGGCAGTGGAGCAGCCTCTCGGCCGTGGCCCTGGGGCCGCTGGTGGAGCGCCGCTCGGCACGCCTGGTGGACTTCCGCCCCATGCGCCCGGCCCTGCTCAAGAAGGCCATACAGTCGGCCCCCGCCGATCTGGCTGCCATGGAGCGCATCGGCGCACCCGCCAAGGGATACCCGGCGCTCGAGAACCTGCTGTGGACCCAGCCCGTGGAGCCGCAGACGCCGGCCTGCGCCTATGCCACCCTGGTGGCCGAGGAAATCGGCGCCGAGATGGGCATCCTCCGCAATGGCTTTGCCAAGCTTGCCGCCCAGGACTGGTCCGAGGACGGCGATGCCACCACCGAAGCCATGGCCGAGTTCATCAACCAGTGGGTGGGCGGCCTGGAGCGCCTGCGCTGGGCGGACATGGAAAAGCCCTTGCGCAGTGCGGGCAGTGCAGGCAGCAAGCCCCCCGCCTGGGAGCACCTGGCCAGCGGCAGCACCGTTGAGGTCTGGCGCGCGCACTGGCAGGGCCTGCGCACGCTGGCCGTGAGCGTGGACCGCAAGGTGCCCCGGCCCGGCGTGGACATCGTGCCCATCGAGTCCTACCTGCGCGGCCGTGGCCTCAACCCGCTGGCCGACCGCTGGCTCAAGGCCGTCAACGAGGCCGATGCCGGCATGCGTGCCCTGACCGAGCCGAGTGCCAAGGCCGTCGATGCCGCGACCAAGCCGCTGTCGCGCCTCAAGCGCCTCATGGAAGGCGAGGTGGCGCCTGCGCTGGAAGTCAACATCGGGTTCTCGGATGCCGACGGGGATTGAGCAGGCGCTGAATCGCCGCCGCTGGCTGCAGGGCATGGGGCTGCTGGCTGCCATGCCGCTGGCAACCTCCCATGCGGCCAGGCCGTCTGGACCGGCACGGTCGCTGGCTGCGGCCTGGATGCAGGGCGAGCAGATGCGTGTCGGCATCGTGCAGGCCAGTGCGCAGGTGGACAGGCCGCTGCAGGTGCTGCAGGCCCTGGATGTGCCCACGCGCGCCCATGGCATGGCCGCGCTGCGCGACGGCTCCGTGGTCTTTGCCAGCCGCCGCCCCGGTGACTGGCTGGTGCGCCTGAAGCCCGGACAGGCCGCCGAGGATGCGCAGTGGCAGTGGATAGAGCCCGACCGCTTCTTCAACGGCCACGTGGTTGAAAGTGCCGATGGCCGCCATCTCTACACCACCGAGACCGACCTGGAAGATGCCCAGGGCCTGATCGGCGTGCGCGATGCCATCACCTTGGAGAAGATCGCCGAATGGCGCACGGGCGGCATGGACCCGCACCAGCTGCTGCTGGACGCCGACGGCACGCTCATGGTCGCCAACGGCGGCATTCCCACGCAGTCCGAGACCGGCCGGCGCAAGCTGCAGCTGGACCACATGGACTCGTCCATCGCGCGGCTGTTGCCGGCAGAAGGCGGCGCCCGTGCCGGCCTGTGGAAGCTGGACGACAACCGCCTGAGCCTGCGCCACCTGGCCTGGGGCCCGCAGGTCGCCCACGCGCCCGCGCGCCGCTGGCTGGGCATTGCGCTGCAGGCCGAGCACCGTGACACCGAAGCGCGCGCCGCCGCGCCCGTGCTGGCCCTGTTCGATGGCCACCGTTTGCATGCCGTGCCCCTGCCCGAAGGGCACGAGCCCCTGGCCGGCTATGGCGGCGACATCGGTTGCGACGGCCAGCTCTTCGCCGTCAGTTGCCCGCGCGTGAACACCGTCACCTGGTGGCAGGTGCCCGGCAACGGCCAGGCCAGCGGACGCTGGCTGCGTGGCGATGCCATGCCAGGCGTGTACTGCGTGGCCAACGCAAGTGTCTCGCTCGATGCCAAGGGCCGGCCCCTGCCTGCCGAGCCCGCGCTGTGGATGGGCGGTGCGCGCCAGGCCCAGCTGCGCCAACGCGGCCAGGTGTTGCGCACGGTGGCAGTGCCTGGAATGGCGCTGGACAACCACTGGATTGAGCTGAAGAGCCGCCGCTAGCAGCCGGGGGAGGGCGCCGAGCAGGGTGCGCTCCCGGCGTGCCCGCGCTCTGTTCGTCGGGCAATAAAAAAGGGTCTACGCTTGCACGTAGACCCTTTTCTTTGTTTGGTGGCGCTTCACGGACTCGAACCGCGGACCTGTGGATTATGATTCCATCGCTCTAACCGACTGAGCTAAAGCGCCGTAAGACCTAAATTATATGCAGAATTTTTGGTCGATCCGGGAAGTTGTGCAATTTTCTCGAAATTTCTTTGCGAGAGGCCTGCAGTGCCTTGCCGGAAGACGCGCATTCTAGCGTGTCTTTCAGCAGGTTCAGAGATGTTTGAAGCTTGCGGGGCGCTTGTTGACGAAGGCGTCCATGCCTTCCTTCTGGTCCTGCGTGGCGAACAGCGCGTGGAACAGGCGGCGCTCGAACATGACGCCGTCGGCCAGCGAGCCCTCGAAGGCGCGGTTCACCGATTCCTTGGCCGCCATGACGGCGATCTGCGAGAAGCCGCTGATGATGATGGCGGCGCCCAGGGCTTCGTCCATGAGCTTGTCGAAGGGCACGACGCGGCTGACCAGACCGGCGCGCTCGGCCTCGGTGGCGTCCATCATGCGGGCCGTGAGGGCCATGTCCATGGCCTTGGACTTGCCCACGGCACGTGGCAGGCGCTGCGTGCCGCCGGCGCCGGGGATGACGCCCAGCTTGATTTCCGGCTGGCCGAACTTCGCATTGTCGGCGGCGATGATGAAGTCGCACATCATGGCCAGCTCGCAGCCGCCGCCGAGGGCAAAGCCGCTGACGGCGGCGATCACGGGCTTGCGGATGCTGCGGATGGTCTCCCAGTTGCGCGTGATGTAGTCGCCCTTGTAGGCGTCGGCAAAGCTGTACTTGGCCATGGCGCCGATATCGGCGCCGGCCGCAAAGGCTTTCTCGCTGCCGGTGATGATCATGCAGCCGATGGCCTCGTCGGCATCGAAGGCCTGCAGGGCCTGGCCCAGCTCGTTCATGAGCTGGTCGTTGAGCGCGTTGAGCTGCTTGGGGCGGTTGAGCGTGATGATGCCGACCTTGTCGGCTTCGACGCGAACTTCAATCATTTCGTAGGCCAAGGGAGTCTCCTGCTGGGGTTGTCGTCGTGATGCTCAAGAATAACCGGCCAGGGGCGCGGGTGCGCGTGTGTGCATGTGCGCGCCTGCACCGCGTTTCACGGCGTGCCGGGAGCCTGCGGGCTGTCGGCGCGGCCGCCCAGCCAGCGTCCCACGGCCTCTTCGTCGGTGATTTCCAGGGCGAGGTTGCTGGGAGACGGGAGCTGTGGAGCGCTGGAGATGGCAGCTTTTGCATCGCCGTTGTCCGTTTTCTCGACCATGGCGGCCTCGCTCAGCAGGGCCGAGCCCCAGGGCAGGGTGAAGGCCATGATCTGGCGGTCGCGGGCCACCCAGGCCACGACCTCCAGCGCCGTGCCTGCGTACAGCGCCACATCGTCCAGGCGGGTGATGCGCCAGCGTGCGGGCTGTGCATCCTCGGCCCCGGTGGGCAGCTCGATGGCCAGCCATTCGTCGCCGGCCATGAAGCCTGCGCGCTCGGCCAGGCTGCCGCGCAGCACGGTCTTGACGGTGATGCCCTGGCTTTCCTGTACGCGCAGGCCCAGCCGCTGGGCAGTCTGCGCCGGTTCGGCCTTGGCCTGCACGCCCTGGGCGGCCAGCAGCTCGGTCAGCGGCAGGTCGTCGGTGCCGTGCACCCATTGCGTGATCTCGGGGGCGAAGCTGCGCCCGCCCAGCTCCTGCAGCACGGCCAGCACATCGGCCTCGCGCATGGGGCCGCCCTGGCAGCGCTGCCACAGCGCGCGCATCACGTCGTCCAGCGTGCTGCGGCCTTCGCGGCGCAGTTGCAGGTCCAGGGCCAGCGCGACCAGGCAGCCCTTGGTGTAGTAGCTGACGGTCTGGTTGGGCGTGTTCTCGTCCTGGCGGTAGTACTTGACCCAGGCGTCATAGCTGGCCTGGGCCACGGACTGCAGGCGGCGGCCCGGTGTCTGCAGCACCTGGTTGATGGTGCGCGTGACCAGCTTGAGGTACTGGGCGTTGTCGATCAGGCCGGCGCGGCGCAGCAGCAGGTCGTCGTAGTAGCTGGTGAAGCCTTCGAAGAACCACAGCAGCTCGGTGTAGTTCTCCTGCCCGTAGTCGTAGCGTGCGAATTCTGCGGGGCGCAGGCGCTTGACGTTCCAGGTGTGGAAGTACTCGTGGCTGATCAGGCCCAGCAAGGTGGTGTAGCCCTCGGCGGCCTTGCGCTCGCCCACGCGCGGCAGGTCGCGCCGGCCGCAGATCAGGGCCGTGGAGTTGCGGTGCTCCAGGCCCCCATAGCCGTCATCGACCACGTTGAGCATGAACACATAGCGCTGCATGGGCGCGGGCGTGGCCTGCTCGCCCGTACCGTGCCAGAAGGCCAGCACGGTCTCGCAGATCCTGCGTGCATCGGCAACCAGGCGCGCGCCGTCGAAGCTGGGCGCGGCGCCCGCAACGACGAAGCTGTGGGGCACGCCCGCGGCCACGAAGTCGCCACGCCAGAAGCTGCCCATCTCCACGGGGCAGTCCACCAGTTCGTCGTAGTGGGCAGCGCGGTACAGGCCCCAGCCGCGCGCATCGGCGTCCACGGCGTCCAGGCCGGTGGCGACCTGCCACGATGCCGTGGCGTCCGATGCAAGCAGCTGCAGCGTATGCGGCGTGTCTTCCTGGCCGTGCACGCGCAGGCACAGGCTGGTGCCGTTGAAGAAGCCGCGGCGGCGGTCCAGCCAGGCCGTGCGCACCGAGCTGTCGTAGGCGCAGAACTGGTAGCTGAGCACCAGCGGCACGCCGGCTGCGCAGTCGGCCTGCCAGAGGTTCTTGCCCTGCTGGGCCAGCGCGACGGGACGGCCGTCCTGCTCGGCAGACAGGTCCTGGAGGTTCTTGGAGAACTCCCGCACCAGATAGCTGCCGGGAATCCAGACCGGCAGCGACAGGGTCTGGCCGGCGGCCGGGCGGGCGATGTGCAGCTGCACGCTGAACAGGTGCGCATCCACATCAAGGGCCTGCACGCGGTAGTGGATGTCCGCTGCGGCAGTGGCAGCGGCGGTGGCGGCGAGGGGAGAGGTCATTCGGGCTCCTGCAGGTGTGGCCTGGAGGCTGCCCGGGCCCGCTGCGGCGGGCTGGAGCCGGGAAGCTCCGGCCAAGGGGAATCAGAGGGGCGGGCCCGGCATCAGGCCCGCGAGGTGGCGATCAGCGCGCGGCTGCGGCCAGGTTCTTCTCGACTTCCTGGGCGCTGATGGCGCCAGGCACTCGGGTGTTGTTGGTGAAGATGACGGTGGGCGTTCCCGTGATCTTGTACTTGCGGCCGAAGGCCAGGTTGCGCTGCACGGCCGAGGTGTCGCATTGGGCAGCGGCCGGTACCTTGTCGCGCAGCATGTGGTCGGCCCATGCACCGGCCTGGTCCTTGGCGCACCAGATGTTGCGCGATTTCTCGGCCGAATCGGGGCTCAGGATGGGGTACAGGAACAGGTAGATGGTGACGTTGTCCACGTTCTGCAGGTCGCGTTCGAAGCGCTTGCAGTAGCCGCAGTTGGGGTCCTCGAACACGGCCATCTTGCGTTCGCCCTTGCCGTGGACGATGGTCACGGCGTCCTTGAGCGGCAACTGCTTGAAGTCCACCGCCGTCAGCTGGTTCATGCGGTCTTCGGTGAGGTTGCGGCGTGCCTTGGTGTCGATCAGCTCGCCCTGGATCAGGTAGTTGCCCTTGGCGTCCGTGTAGAACAGATCCGTGCCGATGCGCACCTCGAACAGGCCGGACATGGGCGTGGGGCGGATTTCGTCGATCTTTTCCAGCTGGGGAATGCGCTCGGTCAGCGTCTTGCGCAGGTTGGCGTCCTGGGCGTGAACACCGAGGCTCCAGGTCAGGCTGGCAGCCGTCAGCAGGCAGGCGAAGAGTTTCATGGCAATGCGGAGGTGGGCGGGGCCGCGTTCAGGCCGGCCGCGCCGTGGTTGAGGGGGGAGTGCGCAGCGCAGGGCGCCACGGAGCACGGGTACGAGTCGCAAATCGGCAAAGGGTTCAACGGCAAGCATTCCTGCATGCCGGGCTCAGGCGCCGCTGCGCGGGTCCAGGCCCATGGCCTGGCGCGCCATCCAGTCCTTGAGCGGGCCGAAGCGCTCGAAGCCCTTCATGCCCCAGTTGCGTAGCATCTGCACCGGCACCTCCGGTCGGCTGAACAGCTGCTGCAGCCCGTCCATGGCCAGGCCCATGGGCGCCAGCGCGGCCTTGCGCTCGCGTTCGTAGCGGCGCAACAGGCGCAGATCGCCCGTGCTGCGCCAGTAGCCGCGCTCCTGCAGCACGCGGGCCAGGGCCTGCACATCGCCCAGGCCCAGGTTCAGGCCCTGGCCTGCCAGCGGGTGCACGTTGTGGGCCGCGTCGCCCACCAGCACCCAGCTGCGGGCCGAACGTGCATCGCCGTCGGGCATGGAGCCGCACCAGTGGTCGGCCACGGCCTGCTGCAGCGGCCAGGCCATGCGCGGTGCGCTCAGCTCCAGCCGCCCCAGCGCGCCCTGGCTGATGGCTTCCAGCCGCGCCGTGAAATCCTGCGTGTCGGCGGCCAGCCAGCCATCGGCCAGCTCGCGGGCGATGGACCAGACCACGGCCACGCTGTGGCCTTGGGGGCCTTCCAGCGGAAGCAGGGCCAGGATGCCTTCGGGCGTGAACCACTGGCGCGCCACCTGGCCGTGCGGCAGCTCGCAGTGCAGCCGGGTGGCGATGGCGTGCTGTGCATAGGGCGTGACGGCGAAGTCCACGCCGAACTCGCTGCGCGTGCGGCTGGCACGGCCTTCGCAGATGGCCGTCAGCGGCGCGGCCACGGGCTGGTGCACCACCTCGACCATGGGCTGGTAGCGCACGGCCTCGGCCAGGCGCTGCTCCAGCGCGGGCACATCGACGATCCAGGTCAGGGCGTCGACGTCCTGGCGGGCAGCGTCGAACAGCACGTGGCCGTCCAGGTCGCCAAAGACTTCCATCTGCGTCACGGGCGTGGCGTGCTCGTCGTCCGGCCAGCAGCGCAGGCTGTCCAGCAGGCCGCGTGCGCTGGCATTGAGCGCGTAGGCGCGCACATCGGGCGCGTTGCCGGTGGGAGCGGCCACCACCAGGGCCACGCGCAGCCGTTCCCGGGCCAGCAGGAGAGCCAGGGTCCGGCCTGCGATGCCGGCCCCGCGTATACATACATCAAAGGTTTGCGCCATGGCCGGCATTGTAGGAGTCCGGGCCATGCCGGGGATTCCAACTGGCGCAAACTCCGGCATTGGCGTGATGTGCCGCAGCCTGCGTCGCCATCTGGCATATTGCCGCCCATCGCATGGCGCCATTCGCGCCATGGATGGCATACACACTCCAGATTTCCCCAAAAAGAGCTATCCGATGTTTGACCAAGAAAGAGACGTGCAGGGCCGCATTGCCCAGTTGTGGGTATATCCCGTCAAATCCTGCGCGGGCATCGCGCTGCAAAGCAGCGGCGTCGGCGCCACGGGCCTGGCCTGGGACCGCCATTGGATGGTGGTCGATGTCAACGGCGAATTCCTGACCCAGCGCGACCATCCGCGCATGGCCTGGATACGCCCCGAGCTGGAGGCCGGCCACCTGGTCCTGCATTTCCCCCAGCTCCCGCCCCTGCGCATCCCGCTGCAGGCCACGGGCCCGGTGCGCCAGGCGCGCGTCTGGTCGGATGGGGTCCAGGCCTGGGACATGGGGCCGGAGGCAGCGCGCTGGCTGACCCAGGCCCTGGGCGCGGATTGCGCCTTGGTGCGTTTCGACCCGGCCGCGCCGCGCCGCACCAGCGAGCGCTGGACAGGCGGCGAGGCCGCGCCCGTGCACTTTGCGGACGGCTACCCGCTGCTGGTGCTGAGCCAGGCGGCCGTGGATGAGCTCAACCAGCGCCTGCAGGCCGCCGGCCAGCCCGCCGTCGATGCCCGCCGCTTCCGACCGAACATCGTGATCGAGGGCCTTGAGGCCCACGACGAGGACCGGGTCGACGGGTTCGACGTGCTCGATGCCCGGGGCCTGCGGCTGCGCATGGCCAAGCCCTGCACACGCTGCCCCATTCCCGACATCGACCCCGTCACGGCCGTGCAGGGCACCGCCGTGGGTGATGCCATCCGTGCCTACCGCCAGGACGACCGTGTCGATGGTGCCATCACCTTCGGCATGAATGCCGTGCTGGAAGGCCTGCACGACGGGGCTGAACTGGCTGTTGGCCAGTCCGTGGCCGGCGACTGGCAGTTCGCCTGAAACGACAGGAAATGCCCGGTTGACTAAAATACGGGGTTTGTCCCCAGAATCCCTGTAGAAAGCCCTGCCATGAGCCTCAAATGCGGCATCGTGGGCCTGCCCAATGTGGGCAAGTCCACTCTCTTCAACGCGCTGACGAAGGCCGGCATCGCCGCCGAGAACTATCCCTTCTGCACCATCGAGCCGAACACCGGCGTGGTGGAAGTGCCCGATCCGCGCCTGCAGAAGCTGGCCGACATCATCACGCCCGAGCGCATCGTCCCGGCCATCGTCGAATTCGTGGACATCGCCGGCCTGGTGGCCGGCGCCTCCAAGGGTGAAGGCCTGGGCAACCAGTTCCTGGCCCACATCCGCGAAACCGACGCCATCGTCAACGTGGTGCGCTGCTTCGAAGACCCGAACGTCATCCACGTGGCCAACAAGGTGGACCCCATCGCCGACATCGAGGTCATCCAGACCGAGCTGTGCCTGGCCGACCTGGCCACCGTCGAGAAGGCGCTGAACCGCTACAGCAAGGCCGCCAAGTCGGGCAACGACAAGGAAGCGGCCAAGCTGGTGGCGCTGCTGACCCCCATCCAGGCTGCGCTGGACCAGGGCAAGCCCGCACGCACGGTGCCCGTCTCCAAGGAAGACGCGCCCCTGCTCAAGCAGTTCTGCCTGATCACCGCCAAGCCCGCCATGTTCGTGGGCAACGTCAGCGAAGACGGCTTCGAGAACAACCCGCTGCTCGACAGCCTCAAGGCCTATGCCGAGGCGCAGGGCGCTCCCGTCGTGGCCATCTGCGCCAAGATCGAGGCTGAAATGGCCGAGATGAGCGACGAGGACCGCGACATGTTCCTGCAGGAACTGGGCCTGGAAGAACCGGGCCTGAACCGCCTGATCCGCGCCGGCTTCGGCCTGCTGGGCCTGCAGACCTACTTCACGGCCGGCGTCAAGGAAGTGCGCGCCTGGACCATCAAGGTCGGCGACACCGCCCCCCAGGCCGCAGGCGTCATCCACGGCGACTTCGAGCGCGGCTTCATCCGCGCCCAGACCATCGCCTTCGACGACTTCATCGCCTTCAAGGGCGAGCAAGGCGCCAAGGACGCGGGCAAGATGCGCGCCGAAGGCAAGGAATATGTCGTCAAGGATGGCGACGTGATGAACTTCCTGTTCAACGTCTGAGGCAACGGATGCCGCGGCAGAACTGCTGAAAAGCAGTTCTCGCCCACCTCAGGAAACCGCGCTTTTGCGCGGTTTTTTCATGTCTGGATCGATTCGGTCCCACGCACCGAACGTCCATGGACAATGGCGCCTTTCCATTGGGGAAAGAGAGACCTTGAAATGGACCGCCCGCATTTCAGATTCCATCCCGGTGCCTACGAAGCCGTCTTCGAGCAGGAAGAGGGTGTGTGTTCCTGCTGCGGACAAAACCGCAGCCTCAAGTACGAAGGCCCGTTCTACAGCCAGCAAAGCCCCGATTACCTGTGTCCCTGGTGCATTGCCAGCGGGCAGGCTTGCGAGACATACGACGGCGAACTTGTGGGATACACCGATATCGAAGGCGTGTCGCCTGATCCGGCAGACCCGGAGCCCGCCATCGCCAGGGAACTGCTACTGGAGATCGCGCTGCGCACGCCCGGCTACAGGGCCTGGCAGCAGCCCGTGTGGCTCACGCACTGCAACGAGCCCTGTGTCTTCCTGGGTCACGCCGACAGGCAGGCCGTAGAGCCTTTCCTTGCTGAAGTCCTGCCCGACATCGAAGGCATCTACAAAAAGGATGCCCAGTGGATGCTGGAGCGCATGTCCACGGACGGCATGATTTCAGGCTGCCTTTTCCGGTGCGTGCGTTGCGGCGAGCATAGGCTGCATATGGATGTGGGATGAACCCGATGATCGACTACGAAACGCTCTCCACCCAGACCGGCATTGCCTTGCCGCCACTGTTGAAGGAATTTCTGGCATCGGGAAAGACCCACTATGGCCCGGATTGGGCTGATACCTGGCGCCAGCGCTGCCTGCAGGACCCGCCCTTGTTCATGAGTTGGCAGGACTTCGAATGGATAGACGCCGAAGCCAGCCGGGAAGTCATCGAGGGCTGGCTTCATCCTGGCGCACAGAACGGCCGGAGCTTTCTGCCATTCGCCCAGTCGGGCGCCGGCGATGCCTGGTGCCTGACGCCGCTGGACACGCATGGCGTGGGCGTGGCGCTGGTGTTGCACGATGACGAGGCCAGCAGCCTTTCGCACGCCTGCTTCGATGACTTTGTCTGCGCGGGATTTCTGCAGGCCTTTGCGGACCTGAGCGATCAGCTGGATGAATTCTCGGAGCCGGAGGCTTTGCAATTGTTGCGGGCCGATGTCGCACAGACCACGCGCTTCATGACGCAGGAGTTGGGAGGCTATCTGCAGGATTTCTGCCGGCGTCCCTTGGAGATCAGGCCTTGGCGCGACGGGCCCCGGGCGCGTGTTCGCCAGGTGGCTTCATTGATTTCACAAGATGAACTGGCGGCCGAACTGGACCGGCTGCCCGCCGTGGACCTTTCCTTTCCCGTCGTGGCGCGCTGGGAAGTGTGTTCATCGGACGAGGGCAGCACGCAGCCCGGCCTGGTGCCAGAGCCCGCAAAGATCGACTGGCGCACCCTTGCCGCCGATCCCCTGCAGAAGATGGCGGCCATCAGGGCCTGCCAGAGTGAGCATGGCTGCAGCCTGGGACAGGCCAAGGCCATGGTGGACCAGTACATCGGAAGCTTGGACCGCCATGCCTGAACGCGGGCAACCCCGCCCCTTCAACCCACCATAATCACCCATCCCGCCAACCGACCTCCCTCACCTTCGTGCCCCACCCCACCAGTCCCGCAGCCTCTCCCATCCATGCCGAACTCGTCGCCGTGCTGGCGGCGG
Organism: Delftia sp. WSY_7; assembly: GCF_043104845.1. Taxonomy (NCBI): domain Bacteria; kingdom Pseudomonadati; phylum Pseudomonadota; class Betaproteobacteria; order Burkholderiales; family Comamonadaceae; genus Delftia; species Delftia sp. WSY_7. Next base: position 875,978 of record NZ_JBICLB010000034.1, read on the forward strand.
TGACCCAGGGCACACCGCGCGTGCTGACCACGGCGGACGGGCAGTTGCTGCCGGCGGGGCCGTTCGAGGTGGGGCACCGTTCGCTGCAGGCCGGCCTGCGCGCCTGGGTGGAGGAGCAGACCCATCACCCGCTGGGCTACATGGAGCAGCTCTACACCTTTGCCGATGGCGATCGCACCGATGCCAGCGGGGCGCGCGTGATCTCGGTCAGCTACCTGGGGCTGACGCGCGAATCCGCGGACCGCAGCGCGGGGCAAGCCGTCTGGCAGGACTGGTACCGCTACTTTCCCTGGGAAGACTGGCGCGGCGGCGAGCCGGCCCTGCTGCGCTCCCACATCGCTCCGCGCCTGCATGCCTGGATGGCCGAGGCGCGCGGCGCCCAGCGTGCGCTGCGGCGCCAGCGCGCGGACATCGCCTTCGGCCTGGACGGCGGGCCCTGGAACGAGGACATGGTGCTGCAGCGCTACGAACTGCTGTACGAGGCCGGACTGGTGCAGGAGGCGGCCCACCGCGTCCATGGCGCGGCCGCCATGCTGCCCGGCGAGGCCATGCACCACGACCACCGCCGCATCCTGGCCACGGGCATGGCGCGGCTGCGCGCCAAGATCAAGTACCGGCCCGTGGTGTTCGAGCTGATGCCACCCGAGTTCACGCTGCTGCAGCTGCAGCAGACGGTGGAGGCCCTGGCCGGGCGCGGGCTGCACAAGCAGAACTTCCGCCGCCTGATCGAGCAGCAGGATCTGGTCGAGGAGACCGGCCAGCTCACGGTGGGCTCGGCGGGCCGGCCGGCCAAGCTGTTCCGCTTTCGCAGCGATGTGCTGCTGGAGCGCGCCATCTCCGGCAGCAAGCTGCCCCTGGCCAAGGGCATCGACGGTTCTCCCTGAGCCGCACGGCACTTGCCCGATTGTGACAATGGCTTGACAGCACTTATGCTCGTATCTAGCATAAGTTCCTCGCTCAAGCCCGCAAGGCCGCGCGCCACATTTTTTTGACCTACATATACTCAAAATGAGCATTAATATTGCCAATGCCCTCAGTGCCCGCCTGCCTGTGCCGCCGCTGCCCGACCTGATGCTGGAGCCGCTGGTGCGCTCGGCCCTGCTGGAGGACCTGGGCCGCGCGGGCGACCTGACCACGGATGCCATCGTCCCTGCCGACGCACAGGCCGAACTGCGCCTGGTGGCGCGCCAGGAGGGCGTGCTGGCCGGGCTGGACATGGCGCGGCTGGCGTTCCGTGCGCTGGATGCGCAGTCGCGTTTCGAGCCGGTGCTGCGCGATGGTAGCGAACTGGCGCCCGGCCAGGAGATCGCGCGCATCCACGGCAGCGCGCGCGCCATCCTCACCGCCGAGCGCGTGGCGCTCAACTACCTGTGCCACCTGAGCGGCGTGGCCACGGCCACGGCATCGATCGCGCGGGCCATCGCCGACACGGGCGCACGCGTGACCTGCACGCGCAAGACCATGCCGGGCCTGCGCGCGCTGCAGAAGTACGCGGTGCGCGTGGGGGGCGGCAGCAATCACCGCTTCGGCCTGGACGATGCCGTGCTGATCAAGGACAACCACATCGCGCTGGCCGGCGGCGTGGCCGAAGCCCTGGCCCGGGCGCGCGCGGGCGTGGGCCACATGGTGCAGATCCAGCTGGAGGTGGACACGCTGGAGCAGCTGGAGGTAGCGCTGTCCCTGGGCGTGGAAGTGGTGCTGCTGGACAACATGGACCTGGACACGCTGCGCACGGCCGTCTCCATGGCGCGCGGGCGCGCGGTGACCGAAGCATCGGGCCGCATCACGCCCGAGACGGCGCGCGCCGTGGCCGAGACCGGCGTGGACCAGATCGCCGTGGGCTGGATCACGCACAGCGCCCGGGTTCTCGACATCGGCCTTGACACCTGAAATGAGGCACCCCCTGAGCCGCTGCGCGGCTTCCCCCGTGTGCACGGCGCCCTCTCTCGCTGCGCGGGAGGGGGGCGTCCGGGCAACCGGCGACACCCTGGCTGCGGGGCGGCGCGGCCGGCTTAGGCCCTTGCTCGGTGTCCCTGAGTTGGGCTGCGCCGGTTTTTTGCACCTAGCCCAGTGGAGCAGTTGCCATGTTTTTTGAAGGGTGTACCTTGAAGCGACGGAGACTCTGGACGCTGGCGGCCTGCGCGCTGCTGGCGGGCGCATCGGGGCTGTGGCTGGCGGCGCCGGGCAAGGCCGGCACGCGCCTGGAGCGGCCCATCACCATCGTCGTGACGTTTCCGCCGGGCGGCGGCACGGACCTGCTGGCGCGGCGCCTGGGCGAGCAGCTGCAGCAGCGCCTGGGCCAGACCGTGGTGGTGGAGAACCGTCCCGGCGCCAGCGGCAACATCGGCGCCCATGCCGTGGCCCAGGCCGCAGCGGACGGCAGCACCTTGCTGATGGCCAACAGCTCGTTCGCCATCAACCCCGGTGTCTACGAACGCCTGGACTTCGACCCGCGCAAGGACTTCACGGCGGTGTTCAACGCCGGCTCCATCGCCTCGGTGCTGGTCGTGCCTGCGGACAGCGCGCTGCAGACGCTGGAGGATGCGCTGGCCCAGGCGCGCCAGGAACGGCCGCTGCTGTTCGCCTCCTGCGGCAACGGCACGCCCCAGCACCTGGCCGGCGAGATGCTGGCCCGCGACGCGAAGCGATTTGTCCAGCATGTGCCCTACAAGGGCTGCGGCCCGGCCATCACGGCCGTGGCGGCAGGCCAGGTGGCGGCGGGCATGGTCACGGCCAGCAGTGCTGCGGCCATGATCGCTGCAGGCCGCGTGCGCGCCCTGGCCGTCACGGCGCCGCAGCGACTGCCGCAGCTGGCCGGCGTTCCCACGGTGGCCGAGCGCGGCCTGCCGGGCTTTGCGGTGGAGCAGTGGCATGGCCTGCTGGCACCTGCCGCCACGCCCCGGGCCACGGTGCAGGCATTGCATGACACGCTGGAGCAGGCGCTGGCCGATCCCGCCGTCAGCGCTGGCTTGCGCGACCAGGGCTACACCCTGGCGCGGCAGACACCGGGCCAATTCCAGGCGCTGATCGCGGCCGACATCGACCGCTATGCCGCCGTGACGCGTGCGCTGGGCCTGAAGGCCGATTGAGTGGCCGATTGGCGACTTACTGCATGAACCAGCCGTGGCTGACCACCAGCGACTGGCCGGTCAGCGCATTGCTGGGGAAGCCCGCGAACAGCAGGGCCACGCGGGCCACGTCCTCGGTGGTGGTGAACTCGCCGTCCACGGTTTCCTTGAGCATCACGTTCCTGATGACCTCGTCCTCGCTGATGCCCAGCGTGCGGGCCTGCTCGGGAATCTGCTTGTCCACCAGCGGCGTGCGCACGAAGCCCGGGCAGATCACATTGGCGCGCACGCCGTGCTTGGCGCCTTCCTTGGCCACGGTCTTGGCCAGCCCGATCAGGCCGTGCTTGGCCGTGACATAGGGCGCCTTGAGCAGCGAGGCCTCCTTGGAGTGCACCGATCCCATGTAGATCACGCTGCCGCCGCGGCCCTGCGCATACATGTGCTTGAGGCAGGCGCGCGTGGTGAGGAAGGCGCCGTCCAGGTGGATGGCCAGCATCTTCTTCCAGTCGGCAAAGCTGAATTCCTCCACCGGATGCACGATCTGTATCCCGGCATTGCTGACCAGGATGTCGATGCCGCCGAAGGCCCGGGCGGCCTCCTCGACCGAGGCGTTGACCTGGGCCTCGTCGGTCACGTCCACGGCCACGCCCATGGCCTGCGCTCCCGTGGCGCGCAGCTCGGCCGCCGTGGCGTCGGCTGCCTCCTTGTTGAGGTCGGCAATGACGATGCGCGCGCCCTCGCTGGCGAACAGCGTGGCGATCTCCTTGCCGATGCCGCTGGCCGAGCCGGTGATGAAGGCGACCTTGTCCTTGAGTTGCATGGTGAGTCTTTCCTGGAGAGTGGATGAAACAGGCCGGTGCCCATCTTCGGCGCGGCCGGCCGCGTGCCCTTGTCGGCGCAGGTACCAGTCTGGCGCCGGTTTCTTAGACGAAACTGAGTCGGCAGGCCCGCAAGTCATGGCCGTGACGGCCGGCCCTTCAGTGCGCGGCGGCCTCGCGGTGCCGGGGCTGCTGGAACAGCTCGCAGACCAGTTCGCGCAGCCAGCGCTTGGCCGGTTCCTGCTCGAAGCGCCAGCTCCAGTGCAGCGACACGTCGAAGCGGTGATCGGGCAGGTCGGCGTCGCGCACCGCATAGCCGCCGCGCTCGACAAAGCCGGCCGCAATCTCGGCCGGCATGATCACCGCCAGGTCGGTCTTGCCCACGATGGAGGGCACGGCCATGAAATGTGCGGCCGACAGGCGGATGCGCTCATCGAGCCGCAGCGCCTGCAGGATGCGCAGCGTCTCCGAATGCGAGCGCACCGCCGCGAAATCCAGCTGGCGCAGCGTGGCCAGAGCCAGTGGCGCGTCTTCGGGCAGGTGCGCCAGCGCGGGGTGGCCGCTGCGCAGCAGCACGCCGTAGTGGTCGGACAGCAGCACGGTCTGCCGGGTCCGCGTGCCACCCGGCAGAAAGCCGATGGCGATGTCCAGCGTGCCCCGGTCCAGCGCATCGGCAATGCCGTCCAGCGGCATGGGCAGGGTCTCCAGCTGCACATGCGGGGCGCGCTGGTGCAGCGCCTGCATCAGCGGCGGCAGAAAGCGCGCCTCGCCGATGTCGCTCAGGTGGATGCGAAAGCGCTGGCGCGCCTGCAGTGGCTCGAAGCTCTGGGCCTCGGACATGGCGACTTCGAGCACCTCCAGCGCCTGGCGCACGGCCAGCGCCAGGCGCTCGGCACGCGGCGTGGGGCGCACGCCTGCGTGCGCGCGCTCGAACAGCGGATTGCCCAGCAGCAGGCGCAGCCGCGTTACGGCCTGGCTGGCGGCGGGCTGGGACATGCCCAGCTCCTCGGCCGCGCGGCTGACGCTGCAGTGGCGGTACACGGCGTCAAAGACGCGCAGCAGGTTGAGGTCCAGGTTCTTGATATCCATTTGGTGAATATCTCTTAGATAGTTTATTCAATTGCTGGAAATCATAAGCGCCTGCACCATGGGCACCGACTTCCATGGCCACCGCGCGGCACGCACCGGGCGGCCGGCCCATTTCCCAGGAGACCCCATCTTGCAAGCACCCACCACACCGCGCAGCCAGCCCGCCGAGGCATCTTCTTCCACCGCGACCTCCACCGCGACCTACACCGTGCGCCATGCCGTGATCGCCATGCTGCGCGAGCTGGGCATGACGCGTATCTTCGGCAACCCGGGCTCGACCGAGCTGCCGCTGTTCCGCGACTACCCCGAAGACTTCTCCTATGTGCTGGGCCTGCAGGAAACCGTCGTCGTGGGCATGGCCGACGGCCATGCCCAGGCCACGCGCAATGCCAGCTTCGTGAACCTGCATTCGGCCGCGGGCGTGGGTCATGCCATGGCCAACATCTTCACGGCCTTCAAGAACCGCACGCCCCTGGTGATCACGGCGGGCCAGCAGGCGCGCTCGCTGCTGCAGTTCGACCCCTTCCTGCACTCCAGCCAGGCCGCCGAGCTGCCCAAGCCCTATGTGAAGTGGAGCTGCGAGCCCGCGCGCGCCGAAGACGTGCCCCAGGCGCTGGCGCGCGCCTACTACATCGCCATGCAGGAGCCGCGCGGCCCCGTGCTGGTCTCCATTCCCGCCGATGACTGGGACAAGCCGGCCGAGCCCGTCACGCTGCGCCATGTGGGCTTCGAGACGCGGCCCGATCCGCGCACGCTGGACCTCATCGGCCAGGCGCTGGACGCCGCGCGTGCCCCAGCCCTGGTCGTGGGCGCGGCCGTGGACCGGGCCCAGGGCTGGGATGCCGTGGTCGCGCTGGCCGAGCGCCACCAGGCCCGCGTCTTCGTGGCCCCCATGAGCGGGCGCTGCAGCTTCCCCGAGGACCATCCGCTGTTCGCCGGCTTCCTGCCCGCCATGCGCGAGCGCATCGTGCAGCTGCTGTCCGGCCATGACGTGGTCTTCGCCGTGGGCGCGGCCGCCTTCACCTACCACGTGGAAGGCGAGGGCCCGCACATCCCCGAAGGCACGGCGCTCTACCAGTTGATCGAGGACCCGGCCATTGCCGCCTGGGCCCCCGTGGGCACGGCCGCCGTGGGCAATGTGCGCATGGGCGTGGAGGAGCTGCTGCAGCGCCCTGCACCCGCACCGCGCCAGGCGCCCGCACCCCGGCCCGCAGCGCCCGTGCCGGCCGCGCCCGCCGCAGGCGAGCGCATGTCGGTGGCCTTTGCCATGCACACCCTGGCCCAGGTGCGTGACCGGCGCAGCATCGTCGTGGAAGAGGCGCCCAGCTCGCGCTCCACCATCCAGACCTACCTGCCCATCTTCCACTCGGGCACCTTCTACACCATGTGCAGCGGCGGCCTGGGCCACAGCATGCCGGCCGCCGTGGGCGTGGCGCTGGCAAAGCCCGAGGCCAAGGTGGTCGCCGTCATCGGCGACGGCTCGGCCATGTACGCCATCCAGGCCCTCTGGAGTGCAGCCCAGCTGCGCCTGCCCATCAGCTTCGTGATCCTCAAGAACCGCCGCTATGCGGCGCTGCAGGACTTCGCCCATGTCTTCGGCTACCGCGAGGGCGAGAAGGTCGAGGGCACGGAACTGCCCGACATCGACTTTGTGGCGCTGGCCCGTGGCCAGGGCTGCGACGGCGTGCATGTGGAGAACGCGGCCGAGCTGGCCGATGTGCTGGCCCGCGCGCTGGCCCATCCCAAGCCCATCGTGGTCGAGGTCGAGGTCGCCTGAGCGCAGGCCCCGGGACAGGAGACAAAGCCATGGAAAACACAAGAAGCATAGGCATCCTCGGCGCAGGCGCCATGGGCACCCTGTTCGGTGCGCGGCTGGCCCGCATCGGCCTGGACGTGACCCTGGTCGATGTGAACGACGAACTGCTGCAGGCCCTGAACCGCGATGGCGCGCGCTGCCACACCGATGAGGGGCTGCTGCAGGCCCGCGTGCATGCCGCGCGGGCCGAGCAGCTCACGGCAGGGCCCGCGATGTGGCTGGTCTTCACCAAGTCGGCCCATACGCGGGCCGCGCTGCAGGGCATTGCCCATCTCATCGGGCCGGACACGCATTTCCTGAGCCTGCAAAACGGCATAGGCCATGCCGACGTGCTGCGCGAGCGGGTGCCGGCCGAGCGCATCGCCGTGGGCGTGACCACCTGGCCTGCGCGCGTGGTGTCGCCGGGCGAGGTCAGTTCCATGGGGCAGGGCGGTATCCGCTTCATGCCTTGCGACGGCCAGCGCAGCGCGGTCTTCGACATGCTGGCGGAAGACCTCAACCGCGCAGGCATGCATTGCAGCATCGACCCGCAGGTGCAGGAGGCCATCTGGGAGAAGCTGGCCTTCAATGCCGCCTTCAACGGCGTGTGCGCCGTGACGCGCCAGACCGTGGACGGACTGGCCAATCCGCAGGGCGAGGCCCTGCTGCAGCGCGTGCTGGACGAGGTGCTGTCCGTCGCCCATGCCCATGGCGTCGCCGCCAGCGCCGAGCGCGTGGGCGCGGCCGTGCGCGATGCGCTGGACCATCACCGGGGCCACCAGCCCTCGATGCTGCAGGACCTGCTGGCCGGCCGTGCCACCGAGACGGGCGCCATCCATGGCGCCGTGCTGCAGGTGGCCGACCGGCTGGGCATTGCCGTGCCCGTGACGCGCACGCTGCATGCACTGGTCAGCCTGTCCGAGAACGCGGGCGCCGTCGCGCCGCGCTGAACGCTCAAGGCAAAACGAACCACTACAAGAAGGAGACAAGATGCTGCGCAGACAAGCACTCAAGGCCGCACTGGCCATAGGCGCGCCGCCCCTGCTGGGCATGGGCACGGCACACGCCCAGACCGGCAAGCCCATCGAATGGGTGGTGGGCTTTGCCGCAGGCGGCGGCTCGGACGCCGTGGCGCGCGGCGTGGGCGAGTCCTTTGGCAAGGCCCTGGGCCGCACCGTGGTCGTCATGAACAAGCCCGGTGCAGGCACCAACATCGCCGCCGAATACGCGGCGCGCACGCGCGAGCTGGGCAGCCTGGTCTTCACGGCCGACTTCGCCACGCTGGCGGCCAACCCCCACCTGTTTCGCAAGCTGGCCTACAACGCCGAGAAGGACTTCGTGCCCATCGGCCTGCTGGCGCGCTTTCCGCTGTTCCTCGTGGTCGGCAACCCGTTGCCGGTGCACAACCTGCAGGAGTTCACGCAGTGGGTGAAGGCCCAGCCCGGCCCCGTCAGCTATGGCAGCCCGGGCCTGGGCACGCCGCACCACCTGGCCACCGAACTGCTGGCCCAGCGCCTGGGCGTGAAGATGTCCCATGTGCCCTATCGTGGCGCGGGGCCGGCCCTGATCGATGTGATCGGCGGCCAGATCCCCTTCATGCTGGCCGACAGCGCGGCGGCGGCCCAGCACATTGCGGCCGGCAAGCTGCGCGTCATCGGCGTGGCCAGCGCCGAGCGGCTCAAGAGCCACCCGGGCGTGCCCACGCTGGCCGAGCAGGGCGTGAAGGATTTCGAGGCCCATGCATGGCAGGGCCTGGTCGCACCCGCAGGCACGGACGACGCCACCGTACAGGCCTGGTCCGTGGCGCTGCAGCAGGCGCTGCGCTCGCCTGCCGTGCTGGCGCGTTTCGAGGCGCTGTCGCTGGAGCCGCTGCCCGGCACGCCTGCGCAGATGCGTGACTACTGGCGCAGCGAAAGCCGGCGCTGGGGCCAGGTCATCGAGTCGGCGGGCATTCGGCTGGATTGACCGTAGCGCCGCTGCTGCTTCAGGCGCCCTCACCGTTTTCAAGAACTCATAACCCAAGGAGACATAGCTCATGCACAAGACAAATCCCTTCAGCCGCTGGCGCCGCCTGGGCCTGCTGGCCCTGCTGGGCGCGACGGCCTCGGTCCCTGCGCTGGCGCAGAAGGCCGGCGACAAATGGCCCGAGCGTCCCGTGCGCCTGGTCGTGAACTTCGCGCCCGGCGGTGCGGCCGATGTGCTGGCGCGCGCCATCACGCCCACCATGTCCCAGGTGCTGGGCCAGTCGGTGGTGGTGGACAACAAGCCCGGCGCGGGCGGCAACATCGGCATCAGCGAAACCGTGCGCGCGCCCAAGGATGGCTACACGCTGCTGCTCAGCTCGGGCGGGGCCATCACCATCAATCCGATGATCTACAGCAAGCTGGCCTTCAATCCCGAAAAGGATTTGACGCCCGTGGCTGCCGTGGCGCGCGTGCATGTGTTCCTGGAGACCAATCCCGCCGTGCCCGCCACCAACGTGGCCGAGTTCATCAAGCACCTGAAGGCCAACCCCGGCAAGCTGTCCTACGGCTCGCCGGGCCAGGGCAGCTCGCCGCACCTGGCCGGCGAGATGTTCAAGCGCATGGCCGGCGTCGATGCCGTGCACGCCCCCTACAAGGGCGCGGGCCCGGCGCTCAGCGACGTGCTCAGCGGGCAGCTGCAGTTCTGGTTCGACCCGGGTCCGGGCCTCAAGCAGGTCGAGGCCGGCAAGCTGCGCCTGCTGGCCATCGGCAGCCCGCACCGCTCGCCGCAGTACCCCAACGTGCCCACGCTGGCCGAAAGCGGCCTGCCGGGCTTTGATGCGGACACGCTGTTCGGCATCTACGCGCCCACGGGCACGCCCGAATCGGTGATCGAGGCCGTTCGCACTGCCGTGGCCAAGGCGCTGGAGCAAAAGAACGTCAACGACGTCATCCTCACCCTGGGCGCCACGCCCGCGCCCCTGAGCCGCAAGGCCTTCATCGACCACCACGCTACCGAGCGCGAGCGCTTTGGCGAACTGGTGAAAGCCATCGGCCTGAAAGTGGACTGAGCTTTCCCGCAGGCCATCGCCCGCAAGCCGCCCGCTCCGCGCTGGCGGCTTTTTGCTTTCCGGGCCGGGCTGGGCCGGGCCGAGGGGGGCTTGTGCCGGCCATCTTCTATACGAAGGTATATCCCGCATCCACCAATGAACAGGCCAGCCTTCCCAACAAAGGCTGGCCGCAGGCACTTTCGCCTTTGATAATTCCGGGCACATATTGCACTGCAGCAAACAGGGCTCCCGGCCTGCACGGGGACTGCGCCACCCACACGCAAAGGAGTACCCCATGGACCCCGATCCTGATTCCGATCCCGATCCTGCCAGGCGCTGCCGCGCCGCCCCCTTCCGTCTTTCCCTTCTTCCATTTCTTGATCTGCCCGGACCCGGGCGGAGGCCTGTGATCGCCTGAAGGGGCGAGAGGTCTGCGCGGGTCCGTGGCACCCGGAGACCTCAGGATGACCCGCTTTCTCGCTTCTGAACGATCAGGCCGACCCCATGGCCTGCACCAGCGCCATCCCTTGCTGGCGGCCGCCTGGCCTGTGGGTGGGTTGCTGATCAGCGTGGCCATGGCCGCGTGCAACGGGCCGGCCGAGCCCACGGCAGCCACGCATGCAGCCACCACCGCTCCGCAGCCGGCTCCCGTGCGCCGCGAAGGCAACCTCATCGTGGTGCCCGAAGGCTCGCCGCTGCGCGAGCGCCTGCAGGTGGCCGAGATCGCGCTGCAGCCGCTGCAGACTCGCCTGTCGGCCCCCGCCACCATCGAGGCCGAGCCTGAAAAGCTGGTCCGCATCACGCCGCCCGTGGCGGGCCGCCTGGTGCGCCTGCACCACCAGTTGGGCGATGCGGTGAAGGCCGGCGATGCGCTGATCACCATGGACTCCTCCGAGATCTCCAGCGTGCGTGCCGAGCACGCCAAGTCCCAGGCCGCGCTGCTGCACGCGCGCCAGGAATTCGACCGCCAGAAGCTGCTGTTCGATGCCGAGATCGCCGCGCGCAAGGACTACGAGGCCGCGCAGCAGTCGCTGGCCGCAGCAGGTGCCGACGCGCGCGCCGCCTCCGACCACCTGTCCCAGCTGGGCGCAGCCGTGCAGGAAGGCTCGCGCGGCAGCTACGTGGTCAAGTCGCCCATCAGCGGCCGCGTGGTGGAGATGGCGGGCTCGCAGGGCGGCTACTGGAACGATGTGAATGCCTCCGTCATGACCGTGGCCGACCTGCGCAAGGTCTGGCTCAGCGCCAGCGTCAGCGAGCGCGACCTGGCCCATGTGGACGTGGGCCAGCAGGCCCACATCGCGCTGGCCGCCTATCCCGACCTGCAACTGCAGGGCCGCGTGCAGTACGTGGGCGAGCTGGTGGACACCGCCACGCGCAGCGTCAAGGTGCGCGTGGCCGTGGACAACCCCGAAGGGCGGCTGCGCCCCGGCATGTTTGCGCGCGTGGGCTTCGACGCCCCGGCGCGCCAGGCCGTGATGGTGCCGGCCGCGGCCCTGCTGCAGGGCCAGGTCAGCACGCGCGTGTTCGTGGACAAGGGCGCATGGCGCTTCGAGCCGCGCGACGTGCAGGTCGGCGCGCAGCAGGACGGCCAGGCCGAGATCCTCTCGGGCCTGGCGGCCGGCGAGCGCGTGGTGGTCAACGGGGGAGTGCTGCTGCAATGATCGAGCGCATCGTCAACATCGGCTTTTCCCGCCGCGGCGTGGTCTGGCTGGTCTTTTGCTTCGCGGCCCTGTATGGCGTGTTCAGCTGGAAGCAGCTGCCGCTGGAGGCCTATCCCGACATTGCCGACGTGACCTCGCAGATCGTCACCCAGGTGCCAGGCCTGGCGGCCGAGGAGATAGAGCAGCAGATCACCATTCCGCTGGAGCGCGCCCTGCTGGCCACGCCCGGCATGCACGTGCTGCGCTCGCGCAGCCTGTTCGCGCTGTCGCTGATCACCGTGGTCTTCGAGGACGGCGTGGACGGCTACTGGGCGCGCCAGCGCCTGAAGGAGCGCATCGACGAGGTCACGCTGCCCTATGGCGCCCGCGCCGGGCTGGACCCCTACAGCTCGCCCACGGGCGAGGTCTACCGCTACACGCTGGAAAGCCCGGTGCGCAGCCTGCGCGAGCTGTCCGAGCTGCAGCAATGGGTGGTGATCCCGCGCCTGAAGAAGGCCCAGTCCGTGGTGGACGTGACCAACTTCGGCGGCCTGACCACGCAGTTCATGCTGGAGCTGGACCCGGCGCGGCTGCTGCAGTACGGGCTGACGCTGTCCCAGGTGATCGAGGCCATCAATGCCAACAACGCCAGCGGCGGCGGCAGCGTCATCGACCGGGGCGATGTCTCCTATGTGGTGCGCGGCGTGGGCCTGCTGGGCTCGCTGGACGACATGGGCAACGTGGTCGTCAAGACCACGGACAGCGGCACGCCCGTGCTGGTCAAGGACCTGGGGCGGCTGACCTACGGCAACGTGGAGCGGCGCGGCATCCTGGGCAAGGACGGCAACTCCGACACCCTGCAGGGCATCGTGCTGCTGCTCAAGGGCTCCAACCCCTCGCAGGCGCTGGAGGGCATCCACGCCGCCGTGGAGGAGCTCAACGGCAAGCTGCTGCCGCCCGACGTGAAGGTCGTGCCCTACCTGGACCGCACCACGCTGATCGAGCGCACCACCCACACCGTGGGCAAGACCCTGGCCGAAGGCCTGATCGTCGTCACCCTGGTGCTGCTGGTCTTCCTGGGCAGCCCGCGCGCGGCGCTGATCGTGGCGCTGACCATTCCCATGGCGCTGCTGCTGGCCTTCATCTTCATGCACCACGCGAAGATTCCGGCCAACCTGCTGTCGCTGGGCGCCATCGACTTCGGCATCCTGGTGGACGGGGCCGTGGTCGTGGTCGAGAACATCCTGCGGCGCCGCGAGGCCGACCAGAACCGGCCGCTCACGCCCAGGGACGCCATCACGGCCACGCTGCAGGTGGCGCGGCCCATCTTCTTCGGCATGTGCGTGATCGCGGCCGCCTACCTGCCGCTGTTCGCCTTCGAGCGCATCGAGTACAAGCTGTTCTCGCCCATGGCCAGCGCCGTGGGCGCGGCCCTGGTGGGGGCGCTGGCCGTGGCCCTGCTGCTCACGCCGGCCCTGGCCTGGCTGGCCTTCCGCAGGCCGCGCAGGATCTTCCACAACCCCGTGCTGCACCGGCTGGGCGTGGGCTATGACCGCTTCCTGGGCGCGGCCGTGGGCCGCGTGCGCTGGCTGGCGGGGGCGGTGGTGGCCTCGCTTCTGGCGCTGGGCGTGCTGGCCGGCACCATGGGCCGCGACTTCCTGCCGTACCTGGACGAAGGCTCCATCTGGCTGCAGGTGCAGATGCCGCCCGGCATCACGCTGGACAAGGCGCGCGACATGGCCGACGCGCTGCGCAGCGCCGCGCTGGAGTTCCCCGAGGTCTCCTACATCGTCACCCAGACCGGGCGCAACGATGACGGCACGGACTACTGGACGCCCTCGCACATCGAGGCCAGCGTGGGCCTGCATCCCTATGGCGAATGGAAGTCGGGCCTGACCAAGCAGCAGCTGATCGCGAAGATGGCCGCGCGCTTCGACCAGCTGCCCGGCTATTCCGTGGGCTTCATGCAGCCCATGATCGACGGCGTGCAGGACAAGCTGTCCGGCGCGCACAGCGATCTCACGGTGAAGGTCTTCGGCCAGGATCTGGCCGAGGACCGGCGCGTGGCCGATGCCCTGGTGGCCGTGCTGGAGAAAGTGCCCGGCGCGGCCGACGTGGCCGTGGACGTGGAGCCGCCGCTGCCCAACCTGCGCATTGCGCTGGACCGCGCCGCTGCCGCGCGCTACGGCATCAATGCCTCCGAGGTGGCGCAGCTCATCTCCACCGGCGTGGGCGGGGCCTCCATCGGCCAGCTCTACGTGGGCGAGCGCAGCTACGACATGGCCGTGCGCTTCACGCCCGACACGCGCAGCAGCCCCGAGGCCATCGGCGCGCTGCGCCTGTCGGCGGCCAATGGCGCCCAGGTGCCGCTGGCCGACGTGGCGCGCATCACGACCACCGTGGGCCAGAGCGTCATCGTGCGCGAGGGCGGCGAGCGCCACATCCTCGTCAAGCTCAATGTGCGTGGCCGCGACCTGGCGGGCTTCCTCAAGGATGCGCACACCGCCATCGACCAGCACCTGGACTACGACCGCCAGAAGCTGCACATCGAGTGGGGCGGCCAGTTCGAGAACCTGCAGCGTGCCGAGGCGCGGCTGCTCATGATCCTGCCGCTGACGCTGGGCATCATGCTGGTGCTGCTGTTCGGCGAGTTCGGCAACCTGCGCCAGCCGCTGCTGGTGCTGGGCGTGGTGCCGCTGGCCATGATCGGCGGCTTTGCGGGCCTGCACCTGCGCGGCATGACGCTCAACGTCTCCAGCGCCGTGGGCTTCATCGCGCTGTTCGGCGTGGCCGTGCTCTCGGGCGTGCTCATGGTCTCGCAGATCAACCGGCTGCGCCGCGAGGACGGCCTGGGCCTGCGCGAAGCCGTGCTCGAAGGCGCCTCCAGCCGCATGCGCCCCGTGCTGATGACGGCCACCGTCGCGGCCTTCGGCCTCACGCCGGCCATGCTGGCCACGGGCCTGGGCAGCGACGTGCAGCGGCCCCTGGCCACGGTCGTGGTCTGCGGCCTGTTCAGCGCCACCTTGCTGACCCTGCTGCTGCTGCCCAACCTCTACTACGTGATCGAGGCCCGTGCCGCCCGCGCGGCCGAGCGCCGCCAGCGCCGTGCCGCTGAACGCGGTGAGAGCGGCGATCCGGATGCCGCCGAGCACGAGGGCGGGCATCGCACCGCAACGAGCCAACCCCATTGATGCGAGTCGCCATGCAAACGACCCCTTTCTTCCCCAGGCAGGCCCTGGCCCTGCTGCTGTGCCTTGGCGCCGCAGCCCAGGCGCAGACGGCGCCGTCCGCCGGCCTGCGCTTTTCCGACTACCTCAACGCCGTGGAGCAGCACAGCCCGCTGCTGCGCTCGGAGGAGCAGGGCGTGGAATCCGCGCGTGCCGGCATCGGCATCGCCGGCATACGCCCCGACCCCAGCCTCACGCTGGGCGCCTCGCGCGAACAGGTGCGCACCGGCCAGCCCCGGCCCACCACGCGCAACTACGAGATCAGCATGGAGCTGGAGACGGGCGGCAAGCGCGCCGCGCGCATCCAGTCCGCACGCAGCCAGGTGCGCCTGTCCGAGGCCGGCCTTGAAGGCGTGCGCAGCCAGCTGTTCTCCGATGCCGCCCAGGACTACACCCAGGCCTGCCGCGACTCGCTGGCGCTGGAGCGCAAGCAGCAGACGCTGAAGGCGCTGGGCGACGTGGTGCAGGCCAACGAGCTGCGGCGCAAGGCCGGCGACATCGGCGGCGTGGAATGGCTGCAGTCGCGCGTGGAGCGCGACCGCTTCCAGGCCGAGGTGGTGCAGGCGCGCGCCGAGGCGCAGACCGCACGGCTGGCGCTGTCCGTCCCGCTGGGGCGCCGCCTGTCCGAAGTCTTTGCCAGCGACACGCTGCAATGCGGCTTCATGCAATTGGCCGAAGACTCGGGGCTGGAGGATGCCGATGCCCTGGTCGCCCAGGCGCTGCAGTCGCGCGCCGAGGTGCGCATCGCCCAGGCGGCGCTCGAGCATGCGCGCGACAACGCGGGCCTGGCCCGGGCCAACCGCTGGGTCAATCCCACGCTGGCCGTGGGCATGGCCGCCGTGCCCGCCACGGCCGGTGGCACGGACGCCCAGGGCAATCCCTTCGATGGCGGCGGGCGCTCGCGCACGCTGTCGGTCTCGGTCAGCGTGCCGCTGCCGCTGTCGCGCCTGGACCGGGGCGACCTGGTGCAGGCCGAGGCGGCCGTCACCCAGGCCATGCTGGCCCTGCAGCAGGCCCAGAACCGGGCCGAGGCCGATGTGCGCGCCGCCCGCTTTCGCCTGAGCGCCGCGCGCGAGAACGTGCAGCGCTACCGCGACGGCGTGCTGCGCGATGCGCAGCGCGTGCTGGACGGCATACGCCTGTCCTACCGGCATGGCGAGGCTTCGCTGCTGGAGCTGCTGTCCGCCCAGCGCTCGGCCGACGAGGCCTACCTGGGATCGCTGGAGGCAGAGACCGAGCTGGCCAAGGCCACGGTGGAGCTGCAGCTGAGCGTGGGCCGCCGGCCAGTGTTGTGAACCCCCTGAGCCGCTGCGCGGCTTCCCCCTCTCTCGCTGCGCGGGAGGGGGACGACACCTTCGGTGCGGGGCGTCCCTTCCTCGGTGTCCCTTGTTTTGGGTCGCGCCAGTATCGTACGGTTCGGGTATAGCTTGCATTCAGGTGCAGCGGCTTCTTGAATGAGAATTGGCAGCTGACAGTCCATTCCTTTTCCCTGCACGCCATGACCACCGCTCTGCGCCGCTTTCCCCATTGGCCCCGGGCCCTGATCCTGGCGGCCATGGGCGTCGCCATGGCCGCGATCTTCGCGCTGGACACGCTGACCGACTACGCCGTGGCGGCCGCCGTGTTCCACACCGCCATCATCCTGGTGGCGGTGCGCTGGTTCAGCCCGCGCGTGGTCATCGGCCTCACGGCGCTGTGCATCGTGCTGACCCTGGCCAGCTTTGCGCTCACGCCTGCCGGTGCCTATCGCACCGGACTGATCAACATGGTGATCAGCATCCTGGCCATTGCCATCACGGCCTATCTGGGCCTGAAGATGGTGGCGGCCCAGAACGCGGCCCATGCGGCGCGCACCCAGCTGATGCGCATCACCCAGACCACCAGCCTGGGGCAGTTGACGGCTTCCATCGCCCATGAGGTCAACCAGCCGCTGGGGGCCATCGTCACCAGCGGCAACGCCTGCCAGCGCTGGCTGGCCCAGGAGCCGCCCAACCTCGCCAAGGCCGGCCAGGCGCTGGAGCGCATCCTGGGCGATGCGCAGCGCGCCAGCGATGTCATCGCCCGCATCCGCAGCATGGCACGCGGAGACGCACCCAGCCGGCAGTCCTTCGACCTCAACGAGGCCGTGCGCGAAATGGCCCGCCTGTCCGTCGCAGAGCTGGACCGGCGCGGCGTGGCCCTGGACCTGCAGCTGGCGACCGCGCTGCAGCCGGCCTGGGCCGACCGCGTGCAGATCCAGCAGGTGCTGGCCAACCTGCTGCTCAATGCCATGGACGCCATGCAGCACACACCGGCCGCGCAGCGGCGCATCGCTATCGCCACGCAGGCCCTGGGCCAGCAGCTGGTGCTGACCGTGGCCGATGCGGGCGAAGGCCTGTCGCCGCTGGCCCGCACCCACCTGTTCGATGCCTTCTGGACCACCAAGCCCGACGGCATGGGCCTGGGCCTGAACATCTGCCGCCACATGGCCGAGGCCAACGGCGGCCGCATCTGGGCCACGGACCGCGAGGACGGGCGCGGGGGCACGGCTTTTCACGTCACCATCGCCTGCGCCCCGGCCACGGGCGCCAGGCCTTCCACGGGATTGCGCCATGGCTGAACCCTCCACCGCCGAAGCCGAGGCACTGGTCTACATCGTCGATGACGACCCCTCGGTGCGCGCAGCCATCGAGGACCTGCTGGCCTCGGTGGGCCTGTGCGTGCGCGCCTTCGGCGCCACGCGCGAGTTTCTGGACCACTGGCAGCGGCAGCCGCCGCAGGGACCGGCCTGCCTGGTGCTGGACATCCGCATGCCTGGGCAAAGCGGCATGGACTTCCGGCGCCAGATGCTGGAGCTGGGCCTGAAGCTGCCCACCATCTTCATCACCGGCCATGGCGACATTCCCATGAGCGTGGAGGCCATGAAGACCGGCGCCATCGAGTTCCTGACCAAGCCCTTCCGCGACCAGGACCTGCTCGACGCCATCCAGCAGGGCATTGCCCTGGACCGCCAGCGCCGTGCGCTGGACGCCGGCGAACAGGCGCTGCGCGCCTGCTGGCAGTCGCTGTCGCCCGGCGAGCAGGAAGTGGTCGTGGGCGTGGTGCGCGGCCTGCTGAACAAGCAGATCGCGGCAGACCTGGGCGTGAGCGAAATCACGGTGAAGGTGCGGCGTGGCCAGGCCATGCGCAAGATGCAGGTGCGCACGCTGGCCGACCTGGTGCGTGCGCTGGAGCGGCTGGATATCCGCTGAGGTGTCCTGGCAGGCCGGGCGCAGGCCAGGGGCAGGCCTGCCGCAACGCTTCAGTGGGCGTGGCCGTGCGCCGGTGCCTGCGCAGGCCCGCTCGCGGCACTGGCGGCATCCAGCGCCAGGAAGTGGTGGACCACGGGCCGCTCGGGGCCGATATGAAAGCGCAGCGCCTGGGCCTGCAGATCGGCATCGGCCCTGGACACGCGCTGGTGCTGGCGCAGATGCTCGGCCCAGGACTCCACCAGGAACCACTCGATCACCCGGCCCGGCTCGCCCGTGTGCTCGGCAATGCCCCAGGCATAGGCGCCGTCGCGCCGCCGCTCGCGCGCCACATGCTGCATGGCCTCGATGAAGGCTGGCAGGTCGTCGCGGCGCACCTGGTACTCCACCTGGATCATCACCGGGCCACGGTCATGGGCCACGGGTTCGGCCAGCAGCGGCTCGGGCCAGTGGTTGGAGGCCTGCAGGTCCGCCTCGCCCGTGGGCAGCTTGATGCGGTGGAACACCAGCGAGATCGCCACCAGGCCCGCCGCGCCGATCAGCAGCGCCGTGGGAATGCCCACGCCCTGTGCAAACAGCCCCCAGGCCAGGCTGCCGCCCGCCATGGCGCCGTTGAACACCATCAGGTAGATGGCCAGTCCCCGGCCGCGCACCCAGTTGGGCAGCACCGCCTGGGCCACGCCGTTGAGCGTGGTCAGCGCAATGATCCAGCCCAGGCCCAGCACCAGCATCAGCAGCACGGCGGCCCATTGCGGCGGCGCGGTGGACAGCGCGGCCATCACGGCGGCGCTGAGCACGGAGGACAGCAGCACCAGGCCATCGGCATCCAGCCTTTTGCGCAGGCGCGGCAGCAGCAGGGCGCCCAGGATGGCGCCTGCGCCCACGGCGCCCAGCATCACGCCGTAAAAGCCTGCCGAGCCGCCCAGCATGCGCCGCGCCACCAGCGGCAGCAGGGCCCAGACCGAGCTGGCGAAGAGGAAGAACACGGCGGCGCGCAGCAGCACCACATGCAGCTCGCGGCTGGAGCGGGCATAGCGCAGGCCTGCGCGGAATGCGCCGAAGAACTGCTCGTTCAGCGCCGATGCCTCGGCCTTGGGGCGCTTCCACCAGACCAGCGCGGCGATCACGAACACATAGCTGACCACGTCCGCACCATAGGCCGCCGCCGCGCCGAAGCTGGCCAGCAGCAGGCCGCCGGCCGCAGGGCCCAGGGCGCGTGCGATGTTGATGCCCAGCGAGTTCAGCGCCACCGCGTTCTTGAGGTCGCTGCGCGGCACCAGCTCGGGCACGATGGACTGCCAGGTCGGCCCCATCAGCGCCGCGCCTATGCCGCCCACGAAGGTCAGCGCCACCAGGTACTCCACGGTCAGCGTGTTGGTGCGGGCCAGCAGCAGCAGGCTGGCGCTGACGGCGGCCAGCAGGATCTGGATGCCGATCAGGAAGCGTCGGCGGTCCAGGATGTCCGACAGCACGCCGGCCGGAATCGCCAGCAGGAAGATGGGCAGCGTGGCCGCCGTCTGGATCAGGGCCACGGCGGCCGGGCTGGCCGACAGCTCGGTCACCATCCAGGAGCTGGCCACATCGCGCATGAAGCTGCCGATGTTGCCCAGCACCGTTGCCGCCCACAGCACGGCGAACACGGGCTGTCGCAGCGGCGCGAAGCTGCCGGAGGAACTGCCGGCAACAGCTGGGGCAGACGGCTTGGAATCGATGGACATGGCCTTGCTCCTCAGGCCATCCAGCAGGAGCAGCCCAGCGCGCCGAAGAAGCTTCGGGGGTCCGAGGTCGGCACGTTCGATGCCCAGGCGTCGGCATGGCGGTGGCCGTGCATGCCGCAGCTGGTGCCGCAGCCGCAGGCCGCCGCCAGGCTGCGGTAGCGCGCGGGGTTGAGCGAGTTCCTGCCCGCGCCCTCGGGCTCGCCCCAGGCGCCGTAGCCGCCGAAGCGCCGCACGGGCGACCAGTCGGGCATGGCCGGCGGCAGCGGGTTGTCGTCATGCTGCTGGAAGGGGCCTGCGCCATAGACCACGCGGCCGCCCACCACGGTGAGCTCGGAGGTGAGAAAGGAGATCTCGTCCTCGGGCACGGCGAAGTAGTCCTTGCTGGGCACGATCATGTCGGCCAGCTGGCCCACCTGGATGCGGCCGCGCAGGCCTTCCTCGTTGGAGAACCAGGCCACGTTCTCGGTCCACATGCGCAGCGCGGTCTCGCGGTCCAGCAGGTTGCGCTGGGGGTACATCTGCAGGCCGCCCACGGTCTTGCCCGTCACCATCCACGACAGAGACACCCAGGGGTTGTAGGAGGCCACGCGCGTGGCGTCCGTGCCGGCCGAGGTCTTCACGCCGCGCTCCAGGATCTTCTTGACGGGCGGCGTGGCCTCGGTGGCGCGTGCGCCGTAGCGTTCGGTGAAATACTCGCCCTGGTAGGCCATGCGGTGCTGCACGGCCACGCCGCCGCCCAGCGCCGCAATGCGGTCGATGGACTTGTCCGAAATGGTCTCGGCATGGTCGAAGAACCAGTTCAGGCCGTCGATGGGCGTGTCGCGGTGCACCTTCTCGAACACATCGAGCGCGCGCGAGATGGTCTCGTCATAGGTGGCATGCAGGCGCCACGGCCATTGGTTCTGCACCAGCACGCGCACCACTTCCTCCAGGTCGCCCTCCATGCTGGGCGGCATGTCGGGGCGCGGCTGGCGAAAGTCCTCGAAGTCGGCGGCCGAGTACACCAGCATCTCGCCCGCGCCGTTGTGGCGGAAATAGTCGTTGCCCTGCTTGTATTTCACGCTCTGCGTCCAGTTGAGGAAGTCGGCCTTCTCCTCCTTGGGCTTTTGCGTGAACAGGTTGTAGGCCAGGCGCACGGTGATCTGGTTGGCCTCGCTGAGCTTCTGGATCACCTCGTAGTCGTCGGGGTAGTTCTGAAAGCCGCCGCCCGCATCGATGACGCCGGTCACGCCCAGGCGGTTGAGTTCGCGCATGAAGTGGCGCGTGGAGTTGACCTGGTAGTCCAGCGGCAGCTTGGGACCCTTGGCCAGCGTGGCATAGAGGATGGTGGCGTTGGGCTTGGCCAGCAGCAGGCCCGTGGGGTTGCCGTTGGCATCGCGCGTGATCTCGCCGCCTGCTGGCTCGGGCGTGTCGCGGGTGTAGCCCACGGCGCGCAGGGCGGCCGCGTTGAGCAGGGCGCGGTCATACAGGTGCAGCAGGAACACCGGCGTGTCGGGCGCGATGGCGTTGATCTCCTCGATGGTGGGCAGGCGCTTTTCCACGAACTGGTGTTCGGTGAAACCGCCGACCACGCGCACCCACTGCGGCGCGGGCGTGTTGGCCACCTGGCGCTTGAGCATGTCCAGCGCATCGGCCAGCGAGCGCACGCCGTCCCAGCGCAGCTCCAGGTTGAAATTCAGGCCGCCGCGGATCACGTGCGTATGGTTGTCGAACAGGCCGGGCAGCACGCTGCGGCGCTGCAGATCGATGCGGCGCGTGCCGCTGCCGGCCAGGGCCAGCACCTCGGCGTCCGTGCCCACGGCGATGAACCGGCCGTCCTTCACGGCCACGGCGGTGGCCGTGGGCTGGGCCTTGTTCAGCGTGGTGAAGCGGCCATTGTGGAAGATGACTTCGGGCGTGGAATCGGACATGGAGGCTCCTTGGCGAGCGTTGGTGGTGCAACCCAGCAGTCCACCCATGGCAAGGGTGGCGGCGGAGCCCAGGACTTTTCTGCGCGTGGTCATGGTGCAGTTTTCTTGGAGCGAGGGGGAGGGGTCAGCCGTGGTGCCGATCGGCATCGGCATCGGCGTTCTTGCGGCCGGGCAGCTGGCCCAGCACATGCTCGGTGGCCTGCGTCTTGCTGCAGGCGCTGCGCAGGTCCATGCCCTGCAGCAGGTGCCGGCCCACGGGCACGATCTGCTCGCCGGCCAGGATGCCCAGCAGGCCGACCAGGGCCACCAGCGGCGGTGCGGGCGAGCGCACCTGCAGCAGGCTGTAGACCACGCCGACCAGCAGGCCGGCCCCAAGGGAAAGTGCATAGAGCTTCATGGCGAGACTCCTTTGGCGGGCCGGCGGCGGCGCTGGTGCTCAGGCCTTGGCGGGGTTCGGGCCCACGGTCTCGCCATGCTGCACGCGCTCGGCGGCCTTGTGCACCATGGTGTAGGCATAGTCCACGCCCATGCCGTAGGCGCCGGAATGCTCGCGCACGATGTCCATCACCGCGTCATAGGTCTCGCGGCGGGCCCAGTCGCGCTGCCATTCCAGCAGCACCTGCTGCCAGGTCACGGGCACCACGCCGGCCTGCACCATGCGGTCCATGGCGTAGTTGTGGGCGTCCAGCGACGTGCCGCCCGAGGCGTCGGCCACCATGTAGATCTCGTAGTCCGTGTCATGCAGGGCCGACAGGGCGAAGGTGGTGTTGCACACCTCGGTCCACAGGCCGGAGACCACGATCTTCTTGCGGCCCTGGGCGGCGTTGGCGGCCAGCGCATCCCGCACGTTCTGGTCGTCCCAGGAATTCATGGAGCTGCGCTCCAGCAGCCTGTGCTCGGGGAACACGGCCAGCAGTTCGGGATAGGTGTGGCCGGAGAAGCTGCCCGTCTCCACCGTGGTGATGGTGGCGGGAATGTCGAAGGCCTTGGCCGCCTTGGCCAGGCCCACCACATTGTTCTTGAGCACCTGGCGGTCGATGGACTGCACGCCGAAGGCCATCTGGGGCTGCTGGTCGATGAAGATGATCTGGCTGTTGGCGGGGGTCAGGACTTCGAGGTACTTGCGGTCGGTCATGGTGATCTCCTGTGAGGCAGTGGGTTGGGTGAAGGAAGGGACAGCGGAAATTCGGAAAGACAGTTGGGGCAGGTGGGCCCCGGCCGGAGCCGGGGCGGCAAGGGCGCTTCAGCGCGCCGTGTCGACGAGCACCAGCTCGGCGTCGGTCAGGGCCGTGACGCGCAGGGTCTCGACGTCGCTGATGGCGGCGCCGTCGCGCTCCTGCAGCGTCACGCCGTCGATCTGCACCGAGCCGCTGGCCGGCACCAGGTAGCCCAGGCGGTCGCGGCCGATGCGGTACTCCGTGCTCTCGCCGGCCTTGAGCGTGGCGCCCAGCACCCGGGCGGCGGTGCGGATGGGCAGGGCGTCCTCGTCACCGGGCAGGCCGCTGGCCAGGGCCACGAAGCTGCCCGAGCGCTCGCCCTTGGGGAAGGGCTTGGCACCCCAGGACGGGGGCTGCTGGCCGCGCTCGTCGGGCATGATCCAGATCTGGAAGATCCGCGTCGTGTCCTTTTCCTGGTTGTATTCCGAGTGGCGGATGCCGGTGCCCGCGCTCATCACCTGCACATCGCCCGCTTCGGTGCGGCCCTTGTTGCCCAGGCTGTCCTGGTGGGTGATGGCGCCTTCACGGACATAGGTGATGATTTCCATGTTGGCGTGGGCATGGGGCGGGAAACCCGTGCCGGCGGCGATGGTGTCGTCGTTCCACACCCGCAGCGCGCCCCAGCCCATGCGGGCCGGATCGTGGTAGCCGGCGAAGGAAAAGTGGTGCTTGGCATCGAGCCAGCCGTGGTTGGCACCGCCAAGGGCTTGGAAGGGACGGCGTTCGATCATGGTGTTCTCCTGCTGCGTTGTGTGTTGCGATGGATGAACTTTATGTTTTGCCGATCAAGAAGAGAATAGAAAATATGCAAAGACATCTATTCCAAAACTTTCATGCCAAGACTTCCTGACCTCGAAGCCTGGGCCGTCTTCGCCAAGGTGGCCGAGACAGGCTCCTTCGCCAAGGCCGCCGCCGAGCTGGGCGTCTCCCAGCCCACCATCTCCAAGGCCATCACGCGGCTGGAGACGCGGCTCAGGACCAGCCTGTTGCACCGCACCTCGCGGCGCATGTCGCTGACGGCCGGCGGCCAGGCCTCTCTGGAGCGGGCCGCGCGCATCCTGGCCGAGGGCGAGGCCGTGGAGGCCGAGATCAGCGAGCAGTCCAAGAGCCTGCGCGGCCCCATCCGCATTGCGGCGCCCATGTCGTTCGGCATCTCGCACCTGGCGCCGGCCGTGCCCGCCTTCATGGCCGAGCATCCCGAGGTCACGCTGGACCTGCACTTCAGCGACGAGCTGATCGACGTCGTGGCCCAGGGCTTCGACATCGCGCTGCGCATCTCCTCGCTGCCCGACTCCAGCCTGCTGGCGCGGCGCCTGTGCACGGTGCGCCTGCTGCTGGTGGGATCACCCGAATACTTCGAGCGCCACGGCCGCCCCACCCATCCGCGCGAGCTGGCGCAGCACCGGGCGCTGCGCTATGTGCACAGCCGCCTGGGCGAGGCCTGGCGCTTCGTGCATGCGCGCCGCGGCGAGTTCGCCCAGGTCGTGCCCACGGCCATGCGCGTGAACAATGCCGAGGGCCTGGCGCCGGCCCTGCGCGCCGGGCTGGGCCTGGCCCTGCAGCCCGAATTCCTGGCCTGGGAGGATTTGCAATCGGGTGCGCTGCAGACCTGCATGGACGACTGGCAGGTGCCCTCCATCGCCCTGCACATCGTCACGCCGCCGGGGCGCGCCCGGCCGGCGCGCGTGCAGGCGCTCATCGATTTCCTGGCCGCGCATTTCGCGCTGGCGCCCTGGGCGCGCGAGCCGCAGGCGTAGATCGCAAAAGGGGAGGGCTTCGGTGGGGGGCTTCGGCCTCAGCTGGCCCAGGAGGCCGGCAGCAGCTGCAGCAGCACCACCGTCATCACCACATAGCGCAGGAACTTGCCGATGGCCATGTAGAACACGCAGGGCCAGAACGGCAGGCGCAGCCAGCCGGCCACGGCGCACAGCGGATCGCCCACCACGGGCAGCCAGCTCAGCAGGCAGGCCTTTGCGCCCAGGCGGCGCAGCCAGACGCGGGCGCGGCGCTCGTGGCGTGACAGATTGCGCGGCGGCTTGGCCCGTTCAGGCGGCAGCCCGGCCAGCCGCCGCTCGCGTGCCGCGCGCCAGGCCTTGTGCGCGCCCAGGCCCATCCACCAGCTGATGGCCCCGCCCAGCGTATTGCCGGCCGTGGCCACGAAAACCGTCTGCCAGAACAGGTCGGGATTGAGCTGGAGCAGGCCGACCACCGCAGGCTCCGAGCCCAGCGGCAGCAGCGTGGCCGAGATCAGGGCCACGATGAACACGGTGCTGAGGCCGAACTGCGGCAGCGCCAGCCAGCCCAGCAATTGATGCATCCAGACTTCCATAGGTGCTGCCAAGTGTAGGTCTGCGCTGGCTGACGCCTTGTCGGCCTGAAGCTATCGTGGGGCCTGGTCCGGAACCACAAAGAACAGGGGGCGTCATGCAGACAGGGCGGATTGCAGGATGGGCGGGATGGGCGGCATTGGGAATGGCAGCAGCCGGCCTGGCCGGCTGCGCCGCGTTGCAGCCATCGCCAGGCAAGGACACCACCGTGGTGGCACAGGCCGCTGCCCAGGCGCCGCCGACCCAGGAGGCCGCACCGACCTCGGCCTGGGGCAAGGCGCTGCAGGCCAAGGGCTGCACCCTGCCGGACCCGGCCGTGGCCGACAGGCTGGAGCAGCTGCAGCGCGAGCTGGAGCCTCTGGGCCTGGAGCCGCGTCTGCAAGGCTGCGTGAGCCTGGACGGGTCCGAGCCCGGCCCGGCCCTGGTGCTGGACGCCTGGGTGACCGACGGGCGCAAGGCCATGGCCGTGGTGCGCGGCCCGCTGGCCGACGGCGAGGCGCTGGACCTGGGGCTTGAGGCTGGGCTGCACGCAGCCGGGCCGCAGAAAGCCGGGCTGCAGAAGGTCGGCCTGCGCCCCATGCCCGACGACCAGGTCTCTCCCGACGTGCAATTCAACCGCCGCTGGTGGCAGGGCCGGCTCGGCGCCTACGGGCTGCAGGCCGTTCCGGGCCAGGTGCGCACCTTCGTTCCCACACCATGAAACCGCTGCGCTGTCTTGTTTTCGCCGCTTGGCCGCCTTGACGGCCCGGTTTTAGCCCTGCTGAAAATTTGGGCAGGTACAATCTTGGTCCTTTGTTGCCGCCCGTTTTGTGATCGGCGCGCGCGTTTTCTCCGGCTTTCCCGATGTCCTCCCTTCCCCTGTCCATAGGCCCCCATGCCCTGGCCAACCGCCTGTTCGTCGCCCCCATGGCGGGGGTGACGGATCGGCCGTTCCGCCAGCTGTGCAAGGCCCTGGGCGCGGGCTATGCGGTCAGCGAGATGGTGACTTCGCGCAAGGACCTGTGGAACAGCCTCAAGACCTCGCGCCGTGCCAACCATGAAGGCGAGCCCGGGCCCATCGCGGTGCAGATCGCGGGCACGGACGCCGAGATGATGGCCGAGGCCGCGCGCTACAACCTGGACCGCGGCGCCCAGATCATCGACATCAACATGGGCTGCCCGGCCAAGAAGGTCTGCAACAAATGGGCCGGCTCGGCCCTGATGCAGAACGAGGCCCTGGCCGTGGAGATTGCCCAGGCTGTGGTAGAGGCCTGCGCCCCGCACGGCGTGCCCGTCACGCTGAAGATGCGCACCGGCTGGTGCGACGCGCACAGGAACGCCGTGGTGCTGGCCCGCCGCTTCGAGGAGGTGGGCATACAGATGCTCACCGTGCACGGCCGCACGCGCGAGCAGGGTTACAAGGGCTTTGCCGAGTACGACACCATCGCTGCCGTCAAGGCGGCGGTGCGCGTGCCTGTGGTGGCCAATGGCGACATCACCGGCCCCGAGAAGGCGCGCGACGTGCTCGCCTACACGGGCGCCGATGCCGTGATGATCGGCCGCGCCGCCCAGGGCCGGCCGTGGATCTTCCGCGAGATCGCGCACTTCCTGGCCACGGGCGAGCACATGGCCCCGCCCCTGGTGGCCGAGCTGCGCCGGCTGCTGCTGGAGCATCTGCAGGACCACTACAGCCTGTACGGCGAAGGCACCGGCGTGCGCAGTGCGCGCAAGCACATCGCCTGGTACCTGCGCAGCCTGCCGGGCGGCGAGGCATTCAGACAACACATCAACACCATCGAGGACTGCGCGGTGCAATGGCAGGCCGTGGCCGACTATCTGGACGCCCTGGGCGCGCAGATGGACCGGATACCAGCCGCCATCGATGCCGGTGCCACAAGCGCCGAATTCGCAGAGCTCGCAGGAATGACAGTATGAGCAACCAGAACATCGAACAATGCGTGCGTGAAAGCCTGGAGGGGTACTTCCGCGATCTCGACGGCGAAAAGCCCAATGGCATGTACGACATGCTGATCCACCTGGTCGAAAAGCCGCTGCTGGAAGTGGTGATGAGCCAGGCCGACAACAACCAGTCCCGCGCCGCCGACTGGCTGGGCCTGAACCGCAACACGCTGCGCAAGAAGCTGCTTGAGCACGACATGCTCTGAGCGGCACGAATTCCCCTTTTTTCAAACTCCCTGCACCGACGCCCATGAACGCCCTGCTCTCCGTCTCTGACAAGACCGGTATTGTCGAATTCGCCCAAGGCCTGCACGCCCTGGGCATCAAGCTGCTGTCCACCGGCGGCACCGCCAAGCTGCTGGCCGAGGCCGGCCTGCCCGTGACCGAGGTGGCCGAAGTCACCCAGTTCCCCGAGATGCTGGACGGCCGCGTCAAGACCCTGCACCCCAAGGTCCACGGCGGCCTGCTGGCGCGCCGCGAGCTGCCCGCCCACATGGCGGCCCTCAAGGAGCACGGCATCGACACCATCGACCTGCTGGTGGTGAACCTCTACCCCTTCGAGGCCACCGTGGCCAAGGCCGGCTGCACGCTGGCCGACGCCATCGAGAACATCGACATCGGCGGCCCGGCCATGGTGCGCTCTGCCGCCAAGAACTGGGCCGACGTGGGCGTGATCACCGATGCCGGCCAGTACGAGGCCGTGCTGGCCGAACTCAAGGCCAATGGAAAGCTGTCCGACAAGCTGCGCTTTGCGCTGTCCGTGGCCGCCTTCAACCGCATTGCCCAGTACGACGGCGCCATCAGCGACTACCTGTCCAGCGTGAAGTTCGAGGACGACAAGCTCTCCGAAGCCTACGTGCCCGAGCGCAGCCCCTTCCCCGGCCAGAGCAACGGCCACTTCACCAAGGTGCAGGACCTGCGCTACGGCGAAAACAGCCACCAGCAGGCCGCCCTGTACCGCGACCTGTATCCGGCTCCCGGCTCCCTGGTCACGGGCGAGCAGCTGCAGGGCAAGGAGCTGTCGTACAACAACATCGCCGACGCCGACGCCGCCTGGGAATGCGTCAAGAGCTTCGAGCAGCCTGCCTGCGTGATCGTCAAGCACGCCAACCCCTGCGGCGTGGCCGTGGGCAAGGACGCGCACGAAGCCTATGCCAAGGCCTTCCAGACCGACCCCACCAGCGCCTTCGGCGGCATCATCGCCTTCAACCGCACGGTGGACAAGGCAGCGGCCGAGGCCGTGGTCAAGCAGTTCGTCGAGGTGCTGATGGCCCCCGACTTCACGGCCGAGGCGCTGGAAATCTTCAAGCCCAAGGTCAATGTGCGCCTGATGAAGATCGCCCTGCCGGCCGGCGGCGAGCGCTCCTGGGACCAGGGCCGCAACGCCATGGACGCCAAGCGCGTCGGCTCGGGCCTGCTGCTGCAGACCGCCGACAACCATGAGCTGGCCCTGGCCGACCTCAAGGTCGTCACCGTCAAGCAGCCTACGCCCGAAGAACTGCAGGACCTGCTGTTCGCCTGGAAGGTCGCCAAGTACGTCAAGAGCAATGCCATCGTGTTCTGCAAGAACGGCATGACCATGGGCGTGGGCGCAGGCCAGATGAGCCGCCTGGACTCGGCGCGCATCGCCTCCATCAAGGCCGAGGCCGCCAAGCTGAGCCTGCAGGGCACGGTCGTGGCCAGCGATGCCTTCTTCCCCTTCCGCGACGGCCTGGACGTGGTCGTTGACGCAGGCGCCACCTGCGTGGCCCAGCCCGGCGGCTCCATGCGCGACCAGGAAGTCATTGACGCCGCCAACGAGCGCGGCGTCGCCATGGTCTTCACCGGCGTGCGCCACTTCCGCCACTGATGGCCGGCCAACTGCCTCCTGACGCAGACGACGAGGGCGACGACGCCCCCCACCGGCCCCGCTGGCTGGGCTGGGCGCTCGTGGTCTTCATGCTGCTGGTGGCTCTGGGTGTCTTCAACATCGGCTGGCGCATCATGCGCGGGCCGGCTGTCGGGGCCACCACGGCGGCGGCCAATGCGGCCCCGGCCGCCGCTGCCGTGACAGCCGACGCGCAGCTGGCCGCCGGCAAGGCCCTGGTGGAAGGCAATGACTGCCTGCGCTGCCACGGCCTGGTGCGCCACTACGTGGGCCCGTCCTTCCAGCAGATCGCCGAGCGCTACCGGGCCCGCGAAGATGCCGCCGACTACCTGGCGCGCAAGATCCGCGAGGGCGGGGCCGGCGAATGGGGCCGCGCCATCATGCCGCGCCACCCGCACATCGATACGGCGCAATCCCTGCAGATGGCGGCCTGGCTGCTGTCCCTCCCTTCTCCCGAACCCGGGAAATCCTGACCATGTCCCGCCTGTTCACCGCCCCCGACGGCCGGCCGCGCTGCCACTGGTGCGCGGCCACGGACAGCTACCTGGCCTACCACGACCGTGAATGGGGCTTTCCCGTCACCGACGACCGGCGCCTGTTCGAGAAGCTCAGCCTAGAAGGCTTCCAGTCCGGCCTGAGCTGGCTGACCATCCTCAACAAGCGCGAGAACTTCCGCGCGGCCTTTGCGGGCTTCGACTTCCACCAGGTCGCGCGCTTCACCGAAGACGACGTGCTGCGGCTGCTGGGCGATGCGGGCATCGTGCGGCATCGCGGCAAGATCGAGGCCGTGATCAACAACGCGCAGCGGGCGCTGGAGATGGTGGAGGCGCAAGGCTCGCTGTCGGCCTTCTTCTGGCGCCATGCGCCGGAGCCTGTGCAGGCTTCGGGGCCTGTGTCGGAGACGGCCGAGTCCCGGGCGCTGTCCAAGGAGCTGAAGAAGCTCGGTTGGAAGTTCGTGGGGCCTACGACTGTCTACTCGTTCATGCAGGCCATGGGCCTGGTCAACGACCATGCGCAGGGCTGTGCCGTGCGCGATGAGGTCGAACAGGCGCGCCAGGCTTTTCTTCGGCCCTGACGTGAAAAGAGCCCGCAAGGGCGGGCTCGATCGGCAGGTACGGGCCAGCGTCAGAGCGTCTTGAACACTTCGCGCGCGGCTTCGATGGTCTTGTCGATGTCCTCGTCCGTGTGCGCGGCGCTCACGAAGCCGGCCTCGTACAGGGCGGGTGCGAAGTAGTGGCCGCGCTCCAGCATGCCGTGGAAGAAGCGGTTGAAGCGTGCGCCATCGGTCTTCATGACCTCGGTCCAGGTGCTGGGCAGCTCGGGCAGCAGGTAGAAGCCGAACAGGCCGCCCTGGTGGTCCACGCTGAAGGGCACGCCGGCGGCGTCGGCCTCGGCCTTGAAGCCGGCCATCAGGCGGCCGGTCTTCGCGTGCAGGGCGTCGTGGAAGCCCGGCTCGCTGATCAGCTCCAGCGTCTTGAGGCCGCAGGCCGTGGCAATGGGGTTGCCCGACAGGGTGCCTGCCTGGTAGACCGGGCCCAGGGGCGAGAGCTTTTCCATGATCTCGCGGCGCGCGCCGAAGGCCGCCATGGGCATGCCGCCGCCGATGACCTTGCCCAGCACGGTGATGTCGGGCGCAAAGCCTTCGATCTGCTGGGCGTACAGGCTCTGGGCGCTGCCCAGGGCCACGCGAAAGCCGGTCATCACCTCGTCGTAGACCATCAGCGCGCCATGCTCGCGCGTGAGTTCGCGGATGCGGCGCGTGAAGGGCACGCTGGCGCGCACGAAGTTCATGTTGCCGGCAATGGGCTCCATGATCACGCCGGCGATCTGATCGCCGAACTGGGCGAAGGCCTCCTCGAGCTGGCCCACGTCGTTGTATTCCAGCACCACGGTGTCCTTGACCACGTCCTGCGGCACGCCGGCCGAGGAGGAGGCGCCAAAGGTCGCCAGGCCCGAGCCGGCCTTGACCAGCAGGGCGTCGGCATGGCCGTGGTAGCAGCCGTTGAACTTGATGATCTTGTTGCGGCCCGTGAAGCCGCGCGCCAGGCGCAGCGCGCTCATGCCGGCCTCGGTGCCCGAGCTGACCATGCGCACCATGTCCATGGAGGGCATGAGCGAGAGGATCTTCTCGGCCAGCACCACCTCGCGCTCCGTGGGGGCGCCGAAGGAGAAGCCTTCCAGCGCGGCGGCCTGCACGGCGGCCATCACCTCGGGGTGGCCGTGGCCCAGGATCATCGGACCCCAGGAGCCGATGTAGTCGGTGAACTGCTGGGCGTTCTCGTCCCAGAAATGCGCGCCCTGGGCACGGCGCACGAAGCGCGGCGTGCCGCCCACGGCGTTGAAGGCGCGCACGGGCGAATTCACGCCGCCGGGGATCACGGCCTTGGCGCGTTCGAACAGGGGAATATTCAGGTCAGTGGTCATAGTGCAGGAGTCTGCCATGTGCGGGGTACAAGCCAGAGGTGCCAAGCCAAGGGCCTGTGCCGGCCGCGCACCCGCTCAGGCGGCGGCCTGCCTCAATGCTTGGTGTCATGAGGGGGCATCACGAAGCCTTCGATGGCCTGGGTGTCGGGGTCCAGTTCGGCGAGGGGCTCGGCGGCGGCCTCGGCGTCTTCATCCTCGGGCTCGGGCTGGGCCCAGAACATGCGGTCCGGGATGTAGTGGCCCATGCCGGGGCGAAAGCCGCTGTCCAGGCTGCGGTCCAGGTACTCCAGCGCCTCCTGCGTGGCCAGCCCCAGGTCGTTGCCGCTGGCCACCAGGGCCGTCAGCGCGGCCGACAGGGTGTCGCCCGAGCCGGTGAAGGTGGCGTCGAACATCTCGTACTTGCTGTTGCCCAGCACCGACTGCGCCGTGGCCAGCACGTTGTCCACGAACTGGTCGGGCAGGGGAATGCCGGTGACCAGCACGTAGGGCACTTCCAGGGCCTCGGCCGCCATGGCGATGTCGCGCGCCGTGGGGCTGCGGCTGTTGGTCCAGTCGGGCAGCAGCCAGCGCGACAGCGTACTGTGGCTTCCAACCAACACAGACGTTTGCGGAAGAACAAGTTCCTTGAGGGCGTCCATGTACTGGTCGAGCGGGTCTTCCTCCCACCACGACAGGTCGGGCATGTAACAGACGATGGGGATGTCGGGGTAGTCGGAGGCGATCTCGGCAATCGCTGCCAGGTTGCCCGGGCTGCCCACGAAACCGACCTTGATGGCGGACACGGGAATGTCCTCCAGCACGGCGCGCGCCTGCTCGGCCACGGCCTCGTCGTCAAAGGGAAAATGCTCGAAGATCTTGGCCGAATCGCGTGCGTAGGCACCCGTGACCACGGGCAGCGGATGGCCGCCGACCGAGGCGATGGTGGCGATATCGGCCGACAGGCCGCCCGCCCCGCTGGGGTCGCTGGCGTTGAAGACCAGCACGCAGACGGGCGCGGTTTCGTCCATCGGCTCGGTGTCGGGACTGGGGGAGTTGGAGGGGTTCAATGCCATGGCTCAGCCCAGTGTGCGCCCCGCCAGCGAAGGCCGTGGCGGGTGGTTGTGACTAGATACAATCGTTGCATTCTATGTGAAGGCCCTTTAAGCTGTGACCGACCCCAAAACTTGGATGTGCTTGATCTGCGGGTGGATCTATGACGAGGCGCAAGGCTGCCCCGAGCATGGCATCGCACCCCAGACGCGTTGGGAAGACGTGCCCATGAACTGGACCTGTCCCGAGTGCGGAGCACGTAAAGAAGACTTTGAGATGGTCGAAATCTGAGCGCGGGACCACCCGCGCCGACTCATACATTTCCGGGAGGTTTCTCAGTGACGACATCGGGCGCACCCTTGCGCGTACTCGTGGTGGATGACAGCAATACCATCCGCCGCAGCGCAGAAATCTTCCTCAAGCAGGGCGGGCACGAAGTGCTCCTGGCCGACGACGGCTTCGACGCACTGTCCAAGGTCAACGACTACCAGCCCCAGCTGATCTTCTGCGACATCCTCATGCCCAAGCTGGACGGCTACCAGACCTGCGCCATCATCAAGCGCAACGCGCGCTTTGCTGACACGCCTGTGGTCATGCTCTCGTCCAAGGACGGCGTATTCGACAAGGCGCGCGGGCGCATGGTGGGCTGCCAGGACTACCTCACGAAACCCTTCACCAAAGACCAGCTGCTGCAGGCCGTGGAGCAGTTCGGCAAGCAAACCATAGGAGCACTTTGATGCCCATCCGCAAAGTCCTGGTCGTGGACGACTCCAAGACCGAACTGATGTTTCTGTCCGACATGCTGCAAAAGCAGGGCCTGCAGGTACGCACGGCCGAGAATGGCGAAGAGGCCATGCGCAGCCTGGCCGAAGACCGTCCCGACCTGATCCTGATGGACGTGGTCATGCCCGGCCAGAACGGCTTTCAACTGACGCGTGCCATCACGCGCGACCCGCTGTACGCCGACCTGCCCATCATCATGTGCACCAGCAAGAACCAGGAGACCGACCGGGTCTGGGGCATGCGCCAGGGTGCGCGGGACTACATCACCAAGCCTGTGGATGCAGACGAGCTGCAGGCCAAGATCGCGGCGCTGAACTGATCTGGTGCGCTGCCCATGGCGAACCGTGAAGCACTGCGCGATCTGCAGTCCCGTCTGGCTGGCCGCCTTCAGGCCGCACGCAGCGAAGGCGTCAAGGTGGCGGCCTGGCTGGCCGTCCAGGCCGGCGGGCGCAACTACCTGATGCCGCTGGGCCAGTCCGGCGAGATCTTTCCCTGGGCCGGCGTGCAGCCTGTGCCCTATACAAAGCCCTGGTTCCTGGGCATTGCCAACCTGCGCGGCACCCTGGCCGGCGTGATCGACCTGGCCAGCCTGCTGGGCCACGGCGTGACACGCAGCGAACCGGCGCTGGCCGAGTCCAGCCTGCTGGCGTTCAATGCCGCGCTGGAAGTGAATGCGGCCCTGCTCGTGGACCGCCTGCAGGGCCTGCGCAGCGCCGACGCATTCGTGCGCACCGAGCCTGCGCCCGAGCACTCTCCCGCCTTTTTCGGCCCCGTGCATATCGATGAAGCGGGCCACCGCTGGCAGGAGCTGCAACTGCAGCGCCTGTCCCAAACCTCCGAGTTTCTGAGCATTCGCGCCTGAGTTTCTGAAGGTCGTCCCATGTCATTCTTGCAACGTCTTGCAAATCGCTTCCAACGCAAGCCGGCCGACGCCGGCTCCGGTGCGGACAACAGCATGCTCGGAGACACCGTCTCCCAGGATATGTACGCACTCGATGCGTCACTGACCGTGCAGGGCGCCCCCGACGCCATGCCGGGCCGCGACGGCGGCGCAGCCGTTGACCACGACATGGTGGCCCTGCCGCTGCTGGGCCGCGCGCCTGCCGCGCGCCACCAGCGCACGCTGTCCACCTTGCTGGGTGTGTCGGTGCTGGCCCTGGTGCTGGCGGCGGCCTGGGCCCTGCGCCAGGCCGACGGCTCGGCGCAGCAGCTGGCCGCCACCGGCCAGGCGCTGATGCAGTCGCAGCGTCTGGCCAAGTCGGTCTCGCAGGCGCTGACGGGCGCGGCATCCTCCTTTGTGGACGTGCAGGACAGCTCCGGCGTGCTGGCGCGCAACGTGCGCGCCATTGCCTCGGGCGACGACTCCATGGGCGTGCGCCCGCTGGGCGGCGCCTATGCCGACGAACTGGCCCAGATCACGCCGCTGATGGAGCGCGCCGAGCAAAGCGCCAAGGTGGTGATGGACCAAAAGCAGATCCTGACCCAGGTCGGCGACGCGCTGCGCACCATCAACCGGCAGTCCTCGGACCTGCTGGAGATCGCCGAAACCATCTCCTCGCTGAAGCTGCAGCAGGGCGCCAGCCCGGCGGAAATCTCCGCTGCCGGCCAGCTCGTGATGCTGACCCAGCGTATCGGCAAGTCGGCCAACGAATTCCAGACCGCCGAAGGCGTGAGCCCCGAGGCCGTGTTCCTGCTGGGCAAGGACTTGAACTCGTTCAAGGAAATCTCCGAAAGCCTGCTGAGCGGCAGCAGCGAACTGCGCCTGCCTCCCACGCGCGATGCCCAGACCCGCGAGCAGATCGAGGCGCTGATCAAGCTCTACGAAGAGACCCGCAGCGAGGCCAGCGCCATTTTGGGCAACCTGCAGGGCCTGGTGTCCGCCCGCGAAGCCCAGACCGCCATCAACGCCGACAGCGAACCGCTGCGCCGCCATCTGGAAGACCTGCAGAACAAGCTGCAAAGCGGCGCCGGCATCGGCTCGCTGCCCATGGGCCTGCTGGCGCTGGCCACCGTGCTGGTGCTGCTGTGCGGCGTGGGCCTGTCCCGCGTGCAGCTGCTCGACAGCCGTCTGCGCCAGGAAGCGGCCGAACGCCGCCAGGAAGAGTCCCGCGTGCAGGAGCATGAAGCCAAGCGCATCAACGATGCCAACCAGGCCGCGATTTTGCGTCTGATGAACGAACTGCAATCGGTGGCCGAAGGCGATCTGACGCAGGAAGCGACCGTGACCGAGGACATCACCGGCGCCATCGCCGACTCGGTGAACTACACGGTGGAAGAGCTGCGCGCCCTGGTGGGCAGCGTGCAGAACACGGCAACGCGCGTGGCACAGACCACGGCCGAGGTGGATGCCAACTCCACCGAACTGCTGGCCGCGTCGACCGAACAGCTTCGCGAGATCCGCGAAACCGGCCGCTCCGTGCTGGACATGGCAGGCCGCATCAACGAGGTCTCGACCCAGGCGCAGGAATCTGCCCAGGTGGCGCGCCAGTCGCTGGAAGCTGCGGACCTGGGCCTGAAGGCCGTGCAGAACGCCATCGGCGGCATGAACTCCATCCGCGACCAGATCCAGGAAACCTCCAAGCGCATCAAGCGGCTGGGCGAATCCTCGCAGGAGATCGGTGAAATCACCGAGCTGATTTCCGACATTACCGAGCAGACCAACGTGCTGGCGCTGAACGCCGCCATCCAGGCCGCATCGGCCGGTGAAGCCGGTCGCGGCTTCTCGGTGGTGGCCGAAGAAGTGCAGCGCCTGGCTGAGCGCTCGGCAGATGCGACGCGCCAGATCGCGGCGCTGGTGAAGGCGATTCAGACCGACACCCAGGATGCCGTGGCCGCCATGGAGCGCTCCACCCAGGGTGTGGTCGAGGGGGCGCGACTGTCCGACTCCGCAGGTACCGCGCTGACCGAGATCGATACCGTGTCGCGCCACCTGGCCGAGCTGATCGAGCTGATCTCCTCGTCCACCTCGCGCGAGGCCGTCCTGGCCAACGACGTGGCCGAGAACATCCAGCACATTTTCGCGGTGACGGAGCAGACGGGCGAAGGCACGCGCACCACGGCGCAGCAGGTGCGCGAACTCTCGCACATGGCCGAGGAACTGCGCCAGTCGGTGGCGCGTTTCAAGATTGCCTGACCCGGTCCAACATAGCTATGCACAGGCCCTAGGGGCTTGGGGAACTGTCCATGTCAGTGGTTGACGAATCGCAAACGGGCGCGGCGCAGGCCGCGCACACCGAACAGGACCTGGGCCCGCTGGCCTGGGTGCTCGATGAGCTGCGCAAGTCGCTGGAAGGCGCGAGCAAGGCCGTGGCGCGTTTCGTGCGCGATGCCGATGCGGCGCGCGCCTCGGACCTTGAGGAGCTTGACACCTCGGCCCTGCGCATCGCCCGCCAGCAGCTGCACCAGGCCTGCGGCGCCCTCGAAATGGTGGGCCTGGGCTCTCCGGCCCTGGTGCTGCGCGGCATGGAAAGCGCCGTGCAGCGCTTCGTGCAGCGCCCCGAGCTGTGCACCGACCAGGCTGCCGCCACGCTGGAGCGCGCCAGCTTTGCCCTGATCGAATACCTGGAAACCGTGCTGGCCGGCAAGACCGTCTCGGCCGTGGCCCTGTTTCCCCAATACCGCGACACCCAGGCGCTGGCCGGCAACGACAAGGTGCATCCGGCCGATCTGTGGCCTGCCGAGCGCCGCGCGCGCGAGCCCGAATGGGCGCGCCAGGCCGAGCCGCTGGCCTACGGGCCCGATGCCCGTGCCCTGCTCGACGGCGTGGTGCTGCGCATGGTCAAGAGCGATGACCGCGAGGCCGCCGCCCAGATGCGTGACCTGTGCCTGCGCTTTGCCGTGGCCCAGACCGAGGATGTCACTGCACGCAGCTTCTGGAAGGTGGCCGCTGGCTTCTTCGACGCGCAGTCGCGCGGCCTGATCGTTGTCGACCTCTATGTGAAACGCATGGCCTCGCGCGTGCTGCTGCAGTACGCGGCCATGGCCAAGGGCGACCGCACGCCGCCTGCGCGCCTGCTGCAGGACCTGCTGTTCTTCTGCGCTCAGGCGCGCCCGGCCGAGCAGGCCGGCGCTGCCCTGCAGGCCGTGCGCCAGGCCTATGGCATGCAGGCCCAGCCGCAGGTGGACTACCAGCAGACCCGCTTTGGCCGCTACGACCCGGCCGTGCTGGTGCAGGCGCGCAAGCGCATCACCACGGCGGCGGAGACCTGGTCCGCCCTGGCAGGCGGCGACCGTGCGCGCACCAAGATCGTGGTGGACCAGTTCGCCCAGGTGGCCGAATCCCTGGTCAAGCTGCACCCGGCCAGCCATGGCCTGGCGCGCATGCTGATCAAGGTGGCCGAAACCGTGGCCCGCATCGGCGAGCCGCCGCCGGCGGAACTGGCCATGGAAGTGGCCACCTCCGTGCTCTATCTGCAGGCGGCCTTTGCCACCATGGACATGGGCGACGAGGAACTGGCCGAGCAATCCGCCAACCTGGTACAGCGCCTGGAGGAATCCCTGCAGGGCGCGCCCGCGCGTCCGCTGGAGCCGTGGATGGAGGAGCTGTACCGTCAGGCCAGCGACCACCAGACCATGGGCTCGGTCGTGGGGGAGTTGCGTGCCACGCTGGCCGAGGCCGAGCGGCACCTGGACCAGTATTTCCGCAACCCCGCCGATGCCACCGTGCTGGCGCCGGTGTCTGGCCAGATGGCGCAGATGCGCGGCGTGCTGTCCGTGCTGGGTCTGGACCAGGCCACCCAGGCCATGCAGCGCATGCGCGAAACCGTGGAGCGGCTGGTATTGGGCGAGATCGCCGAGTCAGAACGGGCCCAGGTCTTCGACAAGCTGGGCAACAGCCTGGGCGCCATGGGTTTCCTGATCGACATGCTGAGCTACCAGCGCAGCATGGCGCGCAAGCTCTTTGTCTATGACGAGGCCGAAGGCGGCCTGCGCATCCTGATGGGCCGCCGTGGCCACCGCGCCGACGACGCGGGCAAGGCGCCCGAGCAGCTGCCGGCCCTGGACACCGCCGCCGTGCCGCCGCAGCGCGAAGCCGTTGCCGTGGCCCAGCCGCTGCCCGTGCCCCAGATCCAGCCCGCCGAGACTGCACACGACCTGCCTGCCGAACCTGCTGCGGCAGCACCGTCGGTGCCGGCGCCGCCGCCACCCTCCGTGGACCTTGTGCCCGAGCCCCTACCGCAGGCGACTGCCGCCGGGCAGCAAGCGCTGGCCGACGATGCCGAACTGGCGCAATTCGCCAAGGCGCTCGAGATACCCGCCGAAGCGGCTCAAGCGGCTCAAGCAGCTGACGTGGCTGAAGCGGCCGAACCGGTGCCCGGCCCTGCTGCCGCTGCCGCCACGGCTCAGCCCGAACCCTTGCCTGAACCCGTTCCCCCGCTGGCCGGTCTGACCGTCTCGGAAGATGATTCCGACGACGAAATCCTGAGCATCTTCCTGGAAGAGGCCCGCGAGGTCGTGGACAACGGCCTGCAGGCGCTGCGCACCCTGGCCGATGAGCCCGGCAACCTCAGCGAGCAGACCACGCTGCGCCGCGCCTTCCATACGCTCAAGGGCAGCTCGCGCATGGTCGGCCTGGATGAATTCGGCGAAGCCGGCTGGGCCATGGAGCAAATGCTCAATGCCTGGCTGGCCGAGCAAAAGCCCATGCCCCAGCCCATGCAGGAGCTGGCCAGCGACGCGCTGCGCGCCTTTGGCGCCTGGGCTTCGGCCATCGAGCGCCAGCAGGCCGATGCCTGGCTGGCCACGCCCTTCCGCGCCGCAGCCGATGCCATGCGCCTGGAAGGCGTGCGCGCCGACGTGGCCCTGGTGCCGCGCGCCGACCGCCGCACGCAGGCCGAGCCTGCCGCGGTCGAGGCGCCGGTGGAGCCCTTCGCCGCAGTGGAGCAGCAGCTGCAGGCCGAGCAGCGGGAAGCCCCCGAGCCGGCCGTGCCTGACGAGACCGCCGGGACCGCCGGTGACCTGGACATCGCGCTGGACTTCGGTCTGCTGGACCTGGACCCCCAGCCTGCAGCGGCCGTGCCCGAACAGTCGCAGGGTTCAACGCAGCCGGAGACCGCCGAGGCACCCGCCGCGCTGGCCACCGACGCGGTGGAGGAGCTGGACTTCGCCGCCTTCGAGGCGGCCATGCGCGACAGCGAGCAGGAAGCCCTGGCCGTTGTCTCGGGCGACCAGCCCGCGCTGCCCGGCACAGAGACCGTGCCCGAGGCACATGCCGACGCGCTGCCCGAGCTGCAAGCAGAAGCAGAAGCAGGCGCAGAAGCTGTAGGCGAAGTCGAAGTCGAAGTCGAAGCCGAAGCCGAAGTTGAAGCCGAAGAGCAGGCTCCGCACGCCGCCGTGCCGCTGGCGCCTTTCGAGGGGCTGGATCTGGACCTGACTCCGGCAGCCGCACCTGCCGAGGCCATCGAAGCCGTAGAAGCTTCCGAGGCGGAAACCCCGCAGGAGCTGCATGCCGAATCCGTGGCCGATGAGGCGCCTGCGGTGGCTGAGGAGTCCGGCGCACAGGAGCCGTCCGGCGTCGATGCCGATGGCTTCAAGGTCGTGGACGGCCTGCGCATCAGCGCGCCGCTGTACAACGTCTATCTCAACGAGGCCGACGAATGGTCGCGCCGCCTGGACCTGTCGCTGCAGCAATGGGCGACCGAGCCCGGCGAGCCCGTGCCCGATGACGCCATCGCCTTCGCGCATTCGCTGGCCGGCAGCTCGGCCACCGTGGGCTTCAAGGCCTTGTCGGACCTGGCGCGCCTGCTGGAGCATGCGCTGGCCCATCTGCAGCCGCAGCGCTGCGGCACGCCTGAGCAGGTCGCCGCCTGCATTGCGGCTTCCGACGAGGTGCAGCGCCTGCTGCACCAGTTCGCGGCCGGCTTCCTCAAGACACCCCAGCCGGGCGTGGAAGAAGCCCTGCAGGCACTGCTGGCGCTGGATATCGAAGTCGCGGACGCTCCGGACAGCCGGCTCGATGCGCTGCTGCCGGAGCCGTTGCCGCAGCCTGGCACGGATGCCGTGCTCGACGCCGGCGCCCATGCGCAGGCCCAGGCACAGGACGTGGCGCCGCTGGCCTATTCCATGCGCCCCCTGGTCAACGACGCACGCCAGGAAGCCGAGCTGCAGCGCCGCATCGATGAGGCCATCGCCCATGCGGTGGCCGTGGGCAACGACCTGGACGACGACATAGACGCCCTGGACGAGGTGGACCCCGACCTGTTCCCCATCTTCGAGGAAGAGGCCATCGAGCTGCTGCCCCGCCTGGGCGCTGCGCTGCGTCGCTGGCATGG
This sequence comes from Delftia sp. WSY_7, assembly GCF_043104845.1. Lineage (NCBI taxonomy): Bacteria > Pseudomonadati > Pseudomonadota > Betaproteobacteria > Burkholderiales > Comamonadaceae > Delftia > Delftia sp. WSY_7. The sequence goes on from NZ_JBICLB010000034.1 coordinate 916,339, forward strand.
CCGGCCTTCCCTGGACGAGGCGCGCCACGAAACGCTGCGCGCCCTGCACACCCTCAAGGGCAGTGCCCGGCTGGCTGGCGCCATGCGCCTGGGCGAAATGGCCCATCGGCTGGAATCCGCCGTCGAGCGGGTCGACAGCGAATCTCCCACGGCCGAGCAGATCGAGCCCTTGCTGGGCAACTTCGACGCATTGCAGGCCGGCTTCGACGTGCTGCGCGTTGCGGGCGAACAGGTGCAGGATGGGCCGCTGGGCCTGGCCGATGGGCCGGACCAGGCCGAGCCTGCCGCCTCTGCGGTGTCTTCTGACGCCACGGCCTCCGACGCCTCGGGCGCTGGCGCATCCCCGGCGCCAGCCGACGCACAGCCGGCTCCTGTCACCGCGCCGCTGCGTGCGGGCGCCCACCAGACGGTGCGCGTGCGCGCCCAGTTGCTGGACCGCCTGATCAGCCAGGCCGGCGAGGTGCTGATTGCGCGCTCGCGTGTCGATGCGCGCCTTGCCCAGGCCCGTGGCTCGCTGGACGAGCTGGCCGGCAACCTGGAGCGCCTGCGCATGCAGCTGCGCGACATCGAGGTCCAGGCCGAGAGCCAGATGCAGTCGCGCCTGGCCCTGTCCAAGGACTCGGCGGCCGGCTTCGACCCGCTGGAGTTCGACCGCTTCACGCGGGTGCAGGAACTCACGCGCATGATGGCCGAGTCGGTCAACGACGTGGCCACCGTGCAGCGCAACCTGCAGCGCGACATGGCGGGCGCCGAGGACGACCTGGTCGCCCAGGGCCGCCAGGCGCGCGAGCTGCAGCGCGACCTGCTGCGCACGCGCATGGTGGAGTTCGACTCCCTGGCCGAGCGCCTGTATGCCGTGGTCCGCCAGACCTCCAAGGAAATGGGCAAGCAGGTGCGGCTGAACATCCTCGGCGGCACCATTGAAATGGACCGGGGCATGCTGGACCGCATGATGCCGGCCTTCGAGCACCTGCTGCGCAACTGCGTGGCCCACGGCATCGAGCCGCCCGAGCAGCGCACCGCTGCCGGCAAGCCGGCCATGGGCACCATCGAAATCATCCTGAGCCAGGAGCGCAACGACGTGGCGCTGTCGGTGGAGGACGATGGCGCCGGCCTGAACCTGCAGCGCATCCGCGACAAGGCCGTGGCCCAGGGCCTGTGGCCCGAGGACCAGACGCTGACGGAGCAGGACGCCGGCCGCCTGATCTTCGAGCCCGGCTTCACCACCGCCACCGAGGTGACCGGCGTGGCCGGCCGGGGCATCGGCATGGACGTGGTGCGCTCCGAGGTCAACGCGCTGGGCGGCCGCATCGAGACCCACAGCGAAGCGGGCCGGGGCAGTGCCTTCCGCCTCGTGCTGCCGCTGACCACGGCCGTCACCCAGGTGGTCATGCTGCGCGCGGGCCGGCTGCTGGTCGGCGTGCCGGCCAGCCTGGTGGAAATCGTGCGCCGTGCGCCCTTGGATCTGCTGCAGCAGGCCTATGCCAGCCACGGCTTTGAAGATGGCGGCGAGACCCTGCCTTTCTACTGGGCGGGCGCGCTGTGGCAGTCCTCCCTGCGCAGCGAGGAAACCGTGGGCCGCACCCGGCCCGTGGTCATCCTGCGCAGCGCGTCGCAGCGCATTGCGCTGCACGTGGACGAAGTGCTGGGCAACCAGGAAGTGGTGATCAAGAACCTCGGCCCCCAGCTGGCCCGCCTGCCCGGCCTGACCGGCATGTCGGTGCTGGCCTCGGGCGCCGTGGTGCAGATCTACAACCCTGTGGCGTTGGCCAACGTCTATGGCGACGAGGTGCGCGCCCGGACCGAAGAGGCCGAGCGTGCCGCCGGCCAGGGCGACGGCGAAGCCGTGCCGGCCAGCGCGGGACCGGTCTCGGTGCCGCTGGTGCTGGTGGTGGACGACTCCATCACCGTGCGCCGCGTCACCCAGCGCCTGCTGCAGCGCGAAGGCTACCGCGTGGCCCTGGCGGCCGACGGCCTGCAGGCCATGGAACGCCTGGCCGAGGAGCGCCCGACCCTGGTGCTGTCCGACATCGAGATGCCGCGCATGGACGGTTTCGACCTGCTGCGCAACATCCGCGCCGACGAGGCCCTGCGCGACCTGCCCGTGGTCATGATCACCTCGCGCATCGCCCAGAAGCACCGCGAGATGGCGCGCCAGCTGGGCGCCAACCACTACCTGGGCAAGCCCTACTCGGACGAGGAGCTGCTGGGCCTGATCCAGCACTATTCCCTGCAAGGGAGCAGCACCCAGCCTGCGCCGCTGTCACTGCAGACGGAGACGCAGGTGCTGGGCGAAGAGGCCTGAGCCTCGGCGGCCAGCCCTCGCCCCGCAAAAAAGGAGCAGCCAGCGCTGCTCCTTTTTTCTTGGCTCCGGTGTCTTTGCACCGGCTTCCTTCAGCCCGCCTGCTTGACCACGCCGTAGCGGGCCAGCGTGCGCTCGCGCGCGGCTGCGTGGTCCACCACGGGATGGGGATAGTCCGTGCCCAGCACCACGCCGGCCTCGGCCAGCTCCAGCGGCCGGGCCTGCCAGGGTGCGTGGCGCAGCGCGGCGGGCAGGCGGGCCAGTTCGGGCACGTAGCGCTCGATGAAGCGCGCGTCGGCATCGAACTTCTGGCTTTGCGTGATGGGGTTGAAGATGCGGAACCAGGGCTGGGCGTCGCAGCCCGTGGAGGCCGCCCACTGCCAGCCGCCGTTGTTGGCCGCCAGGTCGAAGTCGTTGAGCTGGCGCGCAAACCAGGCTTCGCCCCGGCGCCAGTCTATGCCCAGATCCTTGACCAGAAAGCTGGCCGCCACCATGCGCAGCCGGTTGTGCATGTAGCCCGTGGTGTTGAGCTGGCGCATGGCGGCATCGACCAGCGGATAGCCGGTGCGGCCCTCGCACCAGGCGGCGTACAGCGCATCGGCCTCGGGGCCGGTATCCCACACGATGGCGTCGTAGGCGGGCTTGAAGCTGGCGTGCACCACGTGCGGATGGTGGGCCAGGATCTGGAAATAGAAGTCGCGCCAGATCAGCTCGGACAGCCAGGTGGCGGCGCCCTCGCTGTCGTGCGGCTGCTGCTGCGCCTGCTCCCAGGCCAGCCTTGCCAGGCGGCGGATGGAGACCGTGCCAAAGCGCAGGTGCACGCTCAGGTAGCTGGGGCCCTTGACGGCGGGAAAGTCGCGCGCCTGCCTGTAGCGCGGCAGGCGCGGCAGGAAGTCGGCCAGCAGTTCCTCGGCGCCAGCGCAGCCCGTGGGCAGGCGCAGGCCGTCCAGCGTGCCGGCTTCGAAGCCCAGGTCGGCTGCGGTGGGCACGGGGCGGCGCTCGCCTTCGGGGCGCGGGGCCAGGCGCTCGGGCAGGTCGCGCTCGCTGGGGTAGGCGGACAGGAAGAACGGCGTGACCTGGCGCAGCCAGGCGTTCTTGTACGGCGTGAACACCGAGAACGGCGCGCCGGCCTGGGTCAGCACCTCGTCGCGCGCAAAGACCATGTGGTCCTTGAAGCTGTGCAGGGCCACGCCCTCGGCGGCCAGGGCCTGGCGCACGCGGGCGTCGCGGGCCAGTGCGTCGGGCTCGTCGTCCCAGTTGCAGAACACGGCCTGGGCGCCGAGCTGCCTGGCCAGGGCCGGGATCTGCTCAGCGGGCCGGCCGCGGCGCACGATGAGGCCGGTGTCGGCGCGGCCCGATGCCTCGCGCAGCGCCTCGTCCAGGCCCGCCAGGCTCTGGCAGATGAACTCCACGCGCCGGTCGGCACGGGGCAGGGGGGCGAGGATGTCGTCGTCGAAGATGAACACGCAATGCACCTGCCGGCACTGGCGCAGCGCATGGTAGAGGGCGGCATGGTCGGACAGGCGCAGGTCGCGCCGCAGCCAGACCAAGCCCACAGGGTAAGAAGGTGGCATGGATCGCCGGTAAAATCCGTCGTTATGTCTGCTGAAACTGCGCCTATCAATCTGACGCACCACTTCCTGATTGCCATGCCTGGCCTGGAAGACGAAGCGTTCTCGCGCAGTGTGATCTACCTGTGCGAACACAGCGAGCGCGGTGCGCTCGGTCTGATTATCAACAAGCCCTCGCAGCTTACGCTGGAAGGCCTGCTGGAAAAGGTGGATCTGGCCCTGGGCCGCGAGGACCTTCGCGGCAACCGCGTCTTCAACGGCGGGCCCGTACAGACCGATCGCGGCTTCGTGCTGCACGATCCCATGGTGATCGAAGGCGCGCCCGACGACGAGTCCGCCTACGCCTCGACCATGACCATTCCCGGCGGCCTGGAGATGACCACCTCCAAGGACGTGCTCGAAGCCCTGTCCGATGGCGCAGGCCCCAAGCGCCTGCTGGTCACCCTGGGCTATGCCTCCTGGGGCGAGGGCCAGCTGGAGTCGGAGCTGGCCGAAAACGCCTGGCTCACGGTGGGCGCCGACGCCAACGTCATCTTCGATACCCCGGTCGACGACCGCTATGACCGCGCCCTGGGCCTGCTGGGCCTGCAGCGCTGGATGATCTCGCCCGAAGCGGGGCGCGCATGAGCCTGCCCGCTCCCGAGCCCCAGGCAGCAGCGGCAGCCGGCACGGCCGTGCCGCCCGTCGTTCCCTCCCATTTCCAGAGTTTCGTGGCCTTCGATTTCGGGGCCAAGCGCACGGGCTGCGCCGTGGGCACGCGCCTGCTGCGCTCGGCCAACCCGCTGCCCACCATCCGCGCCGAGGCCGGCGAGGCCCGCCTGGCCCAGGCCGGCGAGCGCATCAAGGAGTGGCAGCCCGATGCCCTGGTCATCGGCGTGCCCTACCACCCCGACGGCAACGCGCACGAGAACACGGCGCGGGCGAAGAAGTTCGGCCGCCAGCTCAAGAGCCGCTTCGGCCTGCCTGTCTACGAGGTGGACGAGCGCTACAGCACCACCGAGGCCCTGGCCGGTGGCGCAAGGGATGCCGATGCGGCCTCGGCCTGCATCATTCTTGAACAGTTTTTGAGGAGTCTTCCATGAGTGAATCCATTGCGGGAGCCGGCAGCCTGGTGCTGGACGCCGAGGCCCTGTACCGCGAACTGCTGCGCGGCGTGCGCAGCCTCATGGGGCCTGAAACCCGCCTGGCCGGCATCACCTCGGGCGGCGCCTGGCTGGTGGAGCGGCTGCACAAGGACCTGAACCTGCCCGGCAACCCCAGCGTGCTGTCCTCGGCCCTGCACCGCGACGACTTCGCGCAGCGCGGCATGGCCACCAGCGCCCAGACGCAGATCGACTTTGACGTCAACGGCGCCGACATCCTGGTGCTGGACGACGTGCTCTACACCGGCCGCACCGTGCGTGCCGTGCTCAACGAACTCTATGACTACGGCCGCCCGGCCTGCGTGCGCCTGGCGGTGCTGGTGGACCGGGGCGGGCGCGAGCTGCCCTTCCAGGCCGACTTCGCCGCCGCGCGCATCGCGCTGCCGGCCGACCGCCTGCTGTCGCTGGCGCGCGATGACGCCGGCGTCTTCCAATTCCGCATCCAAGAGGCCTGACCGTGCTGTACAAGCGCAATCCCCAGCTCAACAAGAACGGCGAACTGATCCACCTGCTGTCCACCGAAGGACTGTCCAAGGACATCCTGACCCACATCCTGGACACGGCGGCCAACTTCGTCAGCGTCAATGACCGCGAGGTCAAGAAGGTGCCGCTGCTGCGCGGCAAGAGCGTGTTCAACCTGTTCTTCGAGAACAGCACGCGCACGCGCACCACGTTCGAGATCGCGGCCAAGCGCCTGTCGGCCGACGTGTTCAACCTGGACATCGCGCGCAGCTCGGCCAGCAAGGGCGAGTCGCTGCTGGACACCATCGCCAACCTCTCGGCCATGGCCGCCGACATCTTCGTCGTGCGCCACAGCGAGTCGGGTGCGCCCTACCTCATCGCCCAGCATGTGGCGCCCCATGTCCACGTGGTCAATGCCGGCGACGGCCGCCACGCCCACCCCACGCAGGGGCTGCTGGACATGTACACCATCCGCCACTACAAGAAGGACTTCGCCAACCTGCGCGTGGCCATCGTGGGCGATGTGCTGCATTCGCGGGTGGCGCGCTCCGACATCCATGCGCTGACCACGCTGGGCGCGGCCGAAGTGCGCGTCGTCGGCCCGCGCACCCTGGTGCCGCCGGACCTGGCGCAGATGGGCGTGCGCGTCTTCCACACGCTGGAAGAGGGCATCCGGGACTGCGACGTGATCATCATGCTGCGCCTGCAGAACGAGCGCATGAGCGGCGCCCTGCTGCCGTCCAGCCAGGAATACTTCAAGAGCTTCGGCCTCACGGCCGAGAAGCTGCGCCTGGCCAAGCCGGACGCCATCGTCATGCACCCGGGACCCATCAACCGCGGCGTGGAGATCGACTCCGAAGTGGTCGATGGCCCGCAGGCCGTGATCCTGTCGCAGGTCTCGTTCGGCATCGCCGTGCGCATGGCCGTCATGTCGATAGTGGCCGGCAACGAAGCCTGAGCCTCCACACACGCATATGTTTTTGATCGCCGCAGGCCGCAGCCCATGCGCCGCCTGCGGTCTACGGGGTAGCAAACCATGAAGATACTCATCCGCAACGGCCGAGTGATGGACCCGGCACGGGGCCTGGACCAGCAGGCCGACGTGGCCATCGACTGCGGCAAGGTGCTGGCCATCGGCAAGGCGCCCGAGGGATTTGCCGCAGAACGCGAGATCGATGCGGCCGGCTGCTGGGTGCTGCCGGGCCTGGTCGATCTGGCCGTGCGCCTGCGCGAGCCCGGCCACGAGCACGAAGGCATGCTGCAGTCCGAGATGGCCGCCTCGGTGGCCGGTGGCGTGACCAGCCTGGTCTGCCCGCCTGATACCGATCCCGTGCTCGACGAGCAGGGCCTGGTGGAGATGCTCAAGTTCCGCGCCGAGAAGCTGCACCAGTCGCGCCTGTTCCCGCTGGGCGCGCTGACGCTGGGCCTCAAGGGCGAGGTGCTGACCGAAATGGCCGAGCTGACCGAGTCCGGCTGCATCGGCTTCGGCCAGGCCGAGGTGCCCATGACCAGCACCCAGACTCTGCAGCGCGCCCTGGCGTATGCTGCCACCTACGGCTACACCGTGTGGCTGCGCCCGCAGGAGCTGTACCTGGGCAAGGGCGTGGCCGCCAGCGGCCCGCTGGCCACGCGCATGGGCCTGTCCGGCGTGCCCGTGGCGGCCGAGACGATTGCCCTGCACACCATCTTCGAGCTGATGCGCGGCACCCAGGCGCGCGTGCACCTGTGCCGCCTGTCCAGCGCCGCAGGCGTGGAACTGGTGCGCCGTGCCAAGGCCGAAGGCCTGCAGGTCACGGCCGACGTGTCCATCAACTCGCTGCACCTGACCGATACCGATATCGGCTACTTCGACAGCAGCGCCCGCGTCACGCCGCCGCTGCGCCAGCAGCGCGACCGCGATGCGCTGTCTGCCGCGCTGGCCGACGGCACCATCGACGCCCTGGTCTCCGACCACACGCCCGTCGATGAGGATGCCAAGGTCCTGCCCTTTGCCGAGGCCGAGCCCGGCGCCACGGGCGTGGAGCTGCTGCTGTCGCTGGCCGTCAAGTGGTCGCAGGACGGTGGCGTGCCTTTGAACCGTGCGCTGGCCGCCATCACGGCATCGCCCGTGCAGGTGCTGGGATCGGCGCTGGGCGAGCTGCAGGGGCAGCTGGGCCGGCTGGCCGAGGGCGGCGTGGCCGACCTGTGCATCGTCGATCCGCAGGCGGCCTGGACGGTCAAGCCCCAGGAGCTGGCCAGCCAGGGCAAGAGCACGCCCTTCGGCGGCTACGAACTGCCGGCCCGTGTGCGCTGCACCCTGGTCGATGGCCGCGTGGCATTCGAACGCCGCTGAAATGAAGCGCCCCCTGAGTCGCTTCGCGACTTCCCCCTCTCTACTCGCTACGCGAGGGAGGGGGACGACACCCTCGGTGCGGGGCGGCCCTTCCTCGGTGTCCCTGAGATGGAGCGTGCCTGTTTCACGTGCATGGGCGTTGCCAAACGCGCTGAATGGCTGAAATGAAACGCTTGCGTAATGGAGGGCGCGCCACGCTGCGCGCAGCGCGCCTGTTCGGCCATGTGTGCAAGGGGCTGTGGATCGTGGCCCTGCGCTTTCCGCAGCTGCCCGAGGAGCGCCAGCACGCCCATGTGCAGGCCTGGGCCCTGCAGTTGCTGGCCCATGCGGGCGTGCGCCTGGAGATCCAGGGCGAGCCGCCGAGCCAGGGCCCCGTGCTCATGGTCAGCAACCATATTTCCTGGCTCGACATTCCCGTGCTGCATGCGGCGCGGCATTGCCGCTTCATCTCCAAGTCCGACGTCAAGGGCTGGCCGCTGATCGGCACGCTGGCCACGGCGGCGGGCACGCTGTACATCGAGCGCACCTCGCGCCGCGATGCCCGGCGCATGGTGCAGAGCATGGAGGAATCCCTGCAGCGCCGCGAGATCCTGGCCATCTTCCCCGAAGGCACGACGGGCGACGGCCGCAAGCTGCTGCCCTTCCATGCCAATTTGCTGCAGGCGGCCGTGCAGATCGGTGCGCCCGTGCTGCCCGTGGGCCTGCGCTTCATCGACGGCGCCACCGGCCAGATCAGCCACGCGCCCAGCTACGAGGGCGATGAAACCCTGCTGGGCTCCATCTGGCGCACGCTGTGCGCCGACGACCTGGTCGCCGCCGTCCACTATGGCCAGCCGCAGACGGCCGATGGCCGCGACCGCCGCGTCTGGGCCCAGGACCTGCATGCCGAGGTGGACCGGCTGCGCCAGGCCTGAACCTTGCCAGCGACATGACAGACACCTTCTCGCTTCGGCCCTCGCGGCCCGATGACCTTCCGGCCCTGAACGCCGTGCTCTGGGCCACCTACGACAGCACCTGGAAGCCGCAACTGACGGCGGACAAGGATGCGCGGTTCCGCGGCTCGGGCCGCACCGCGCAGTACGTGCAGTCGCGCGGCCACCTGTTCTGGGTGGCCGAGTGCGATGGCGTGGTGGCAGGCTTCGTGGACCGCGTGGATGACTTCATCGGCGCCCTGCATGTGCTGCCGGCCTGGCAGGGGCGCGGCGTGGGCCGTGCGCTGCTGGCCCACGCGGAGCAGGCCATGCGCGCCGACGGCCACGCCCAGGTGCGGCTGGAGACCGACAGCTTCAACACCCAGGCCCTGGGCTTTTACACGGCGCAGGGATATGCCACGCTGGACACCTATCCCGACGAGGAATGGGACTGCGGCCTGACCACGGTGCTCATGGGCAAGCCGCTGGCCTGAAGGCCAGGGCGGAGCAGGCCTGCCCTCAGTTGCTGTAGGGCTGTCGCTCCAGCACCAGGTTGGCGAAGTCCTCCACCAGGTCGGCGCCCAGTTCCTCGATGGCGTCGTCCTCCTCGTCAAAGGCCCAGACCACGCGGATGTCCGTGCCCTTTTGCCCGGCCTGGTCCAGCAGCGCGAACAGCGAGCGCAGGCCCATGGTGGAGGCGCTGTTGATGTACTGCAGCTTCATCTCGGCCACGAAGCGAGGGGGCTGGCTCGCCTCGAAATACCGGCCCAGCATGGACAGGATGGGGTTGAAGAAGGGCAGGGGGTTTTCGGGATAGCACTCGCCTTCGATGCGCAGAAGCTGCTCGGCCGGCGAGAAGACCACTTCGGGCGTGACGGAGGTGCGTTCGGATTTCAATGCTTGCATGGCGGCAGGTCGGTTCGTTGAAGGACGCCCGGCGTTCAGATCAGCGCCTTGACGTGGAATACGGCATGGGGCGCGGTCTCGGCGGCGTCCTCTCCCGTGGCGATGTGGTACTGCAGCGGTGCCGAGGCATCGCGCGCAATGGTCAGCCAGCCCAGGCCCGCGCCCCGGCTGATGTCGTCGCTGGTGCCGTGGTCCGTGTTGTGCAGCTGGGCCTTGTAGGCGGCCTTGATCTCGGGGTGGCTCATGGCGCGCACGGCGTCCAGCTTGGCGGCCAGGCGCGGCACATGCTCGCTGCGCACGGCGTTGCTGCAGGCGATCCAGAAGCAGGCAGGCGCCTGATCGGGCCCTGCCTCTTGGGCACAGGTCTGCGCATCGATACGGCCCACGCCGATGGCGCCCTGTGGCACGGGCGCGCTGAGCGCCTGGCGGGGGCCGGTGTCGGCCGCAGGCAGGGGCGCTGCGTAGTGCAGCACGTTCTGCGCCATCTCGATGAAGGTGGAAAACAGCTTGCGCTTGGCGCTGCTCGATCCGTCCTCGCTGGCCAGGCGGCTCTTGAGCGTGTCGGCCGCCGCCTGGATCACATTGGGGTTGAAGGTGCCCGCGTAGTACAGCAGCAGGCCGTTGTGCTCGGCCTGGGCGCGCAGCTGAGCGAATTCGGCCGGGCTCATGGCTGGCCTTGCACGCAGGTGGCGGGCTGCAGGGCCTGGTTGCGCCAGACCAGCAGAGACACATCGTCGCGCCGGCGCTGCGTGCCCTGCCACTGGGCGAAGGCCTGCCGGAACTCGGCGCAGGCCTGGGCGGCGGGGCGGTCCTGCTGCTCGTGCAGGAAGCGCGCCAGGCGCTTTCTGCCGTGGGCGATCTGGCGCGGGCCGCCCAATTGGTCGATGACGCCATCGGTGGCCACCATCAGCAGCGACCCGGGCGCGACCTCCAGCTCCTGCGTGCTCCAGGCCGCGTCGTCGGGCGTGGTCGCATAGCCTATGCCCAGCTTGTCGCCGGCATGGGTCTGCACCTGGGCCGCCTCCTGCACGCCGGGCGGCGCCACCAGCAGGTCCAGCCGGGCCGATGCAAACCGCAGTTGCGTGCCGCAGGGCGACTGCAGGAACAGCGCGGCGTCCAGGCCATCGCTGGAGGTCTTCTCCGCCGGCAGGCCGTCGGCGGGGGCCGCTGGTGCGCCCCAGGCCGGCTGGGCGTCGCGGGTGCGCTGCTGCAGCACGCGCTTGATGTAGCGGTTCATCTGGCCCAGCAGGGCGCCGGGGTCGATGGCGGTGCCGGTTCCAGTGCCGATACCTGCAGGCGCCACGGCCTGTTCGAGGAAGGACAGGGCAATCAGCGTCATGAAGGCGCCCGGCACGCCGTGGCCCGTGCAGTCGAACATGCAGCCCAGCAGGCCCTGCGGTGTGGCACGGAAGAAATACGCATCGCCGCCCACCACGTCGCGCGGCTCCCACAGCAGGCCGTGGTCGGCCAGCTGGCTGGCCAGCACGCGGTCGGACTCGACCAGGTGCGAGCGCTGGATCAGGCTGGCGTAGTCGATGCTGGCCATGAGCTGGCGCGTCTTGTCGGCCTCGATGTCGGACATGGCGGCCATCAGCGCGTGGCCAGTGCCTATGCCTGCATAGCGGCCTTCCTCGACGGTGATGAAGCCGTCCTTGAGCACGCGGCTGCCGCTGGCCAGCGCCTGCTGCACCAGCTGGTCGATGGGCAGGCCGGCCGCCACCACCATGGGCGCGGTGTCGGTGAATACCAGGCAGCTGCGGCGGCCGAACACGTCGCGCGCAAAGGGCCGCGCGTACTGCTCCATGAAGCGCTGGCGGTTGATCAGGCCCAGCGGCCGGTCGTCGGCCACCACGGCCAGGGTTTCGAGCAGGGGCTGCTCGCTGAACAGCCGGTGCACGTCCTCGTTGCTGGTGTCGGGGGGAATCGGCGCCGTGGGCTGGCTGAGCTGGCCTGCGCGGGCCAGCAGGCGTGGCGCGGCGGGCGCAGGGGCAAGCGCCGGAACCGGTTTCGGAGCAGATGCAGCGTGCTGCGTGGAGGAGGGGTCCAGAGCAAACATGGGTGGCCTTGAATTGTCACAAGATGTGACAGATTCTGGGTTTCACCCATGACCGTCGGATGACAAAGGCCTGGACGGCGCGGCGGCGGCCGCCTGCTCAGGCCGCTGCGGTCTGCGCAGTGCCCTGTCTCTCGCGCGGGAAGGCGACCACGTGATTCATGTCCAGCCGTATGCCCACCCACTCGCCCACCGCATGGTCGTGGTGGCTGGGCACATGGGCCAGCACGCTGTGGCCGCTGGCCAGCTCCAGCGTGTAGAGGAACTCCGAGCCGCGAAACGCCTTGCGCAGGATGCGCGCCTGCACGGGCGAGGCATCGTCGTGCACCACATCGTCGGCGCGCAGCAGCACATCGCACTCGCCGTCCGCAAACTGCGCAGGCAGCGGGCAGGTGGCCGGATCGACCAGATCGCCCAGCGCCGTGCGCGCCACCACGCCGCCGGCACCGCTGTGGGCCAGCGTGGCCGGCACGAAGACGCCGTGGCCGATGAAGTCCGCCACGAAGCGCGTGGCCGGCCGGTGGTACAGCGAATAGGCGTCGTCCCACTGCTGCAGCTGCCCCTGGTGGACCACGCCGATCATGTCGCCGATGGCAAACGCCTCCAGCTGGTCGTGCGTGACGAACAGGGCCGTGGCGCCTGCGGCCTTGAGGATGCCGCGCACCTCATGCGCCAGGCGCTCGCGCAGGTCCACGTCGAGGTTGGAAAACGGCTCGTCCAGCAGCATCAGCTGCGGGCTGGGCGCCAGCGCGCGGGCCAGCGCCACGCGCTGCTGCTGGCCGCCTGACAGCTCGTGCGGAAACCTTCCTGCACTGCCGGCCAGGCCCACCAGCTCCAGCACCTCGGCCACGCGCTCGGCCTGGCGCGCCTTGGGCAGATGGTGGATGCCGAAGGCCACGTTGCGGCCCACGTTCAGATGGGGGAACAGCGCATAGTCCTGGAACACCATGCCGATGCGCCGCTGCTCGGGAGGGAGCGAGAAATCCGCGCTGCCCACGAGCTGGCCGTCGATGCGGATCTCGCCGCCGCTCACGGGCTCCAGGCCCGCCACGGCACGCAGCAGCGTGGTCTTGCCGCAGCCCGAGGGGCCGATGAGCACGCCGATGTCGCCAGCGGCCAGATTCAGCGTGACGCCCTGCACGGCAGGCCTGTCGCGGCCCGGGTAGCGCACCTCGAGTTGGGAGACGGTCAAAAACATGCGGCGATTGTAGAACCGCGCAAATGAATAGAATTCGCATTTGCATTGGCGGGCCAGGGGCATGCCCGGAGCCCGCCGACTCCAGCAGCCCGCAGGCACGTCCGGTCTCGGCGGCACCTCGGCCCACAGGCCGGTGGCTGCCGCGGATCCCGGCCCGTTCCATAGCCCGGCAGCCAGATCCTCCCCCTCATCCTCTAGCCGAGACCTCCGCTTTGCGCCGTCTGTCGTCCGTACTCCGCTCCCTTCCACTGCTCCTGCTGGCCCTGGTGCTGATGCTGCCCGTGCTGGCCGTGCTCGGCTCCTGGCTGCCTCTGGGGCAGGGCGATGCCCTGGCCGGCTCCATCCTGCGCGAGATGGCGGCCACCGTGCTGCCCGGCTACCTGTGGACCACGGTCTGGCTGGGCCTGCTGGTGGCGCTGGGCGCGGCCATCGTGGGCACGGGCACGGCGGCGGCCGTGACGCTGTTCGACTTCCGGGGCCGGCGCCAGCTCGAATGGCTGCTGCTGCTGCCGCTGGCCATGCCGGCCTATGTCACTGCCTATGCCTATACCGACTTCCTGCAGTTCAGCGGCCCGCTGCAGACCTGGATGCGCGACACCTATGGCCTGGAAGGCCGGCTCCTGCCCGAGGTGCGCAGCCTCGGCGGCGCGGTCTGGGTCTTCATCTTCTCGCTCTACCCGTATGTCTACCTGCTGGCGCGCACCGCGCTGGGCGAGCGCGCCGCGCATCTGATGGAGGCCGCGCGCCTGATGGGCGCGCCGCTGTCGCGGCGCATCTGGTCGGTGGCGCTGCCGCTGGCGCGCCCGGCCGTGGCCGCTGGCGTGGCCCTGGTGGTGATGGAGACGCTGGCCGACTTCGGCGTGGTCAGCTATTTCGGCATACAGACCTTCACCACGGGCATCTACAAGGCCTGGCTGTCCATGGACAACCGCATTGCCGCTGCGCAGCTGGCCACCTTCCTGCTGGTGCTGGTGGTGCTGCTGCTGCAGCTGGAGCTGCGCGCGCAGCGGCGCATGCGCTTCGTCACCGGCAGCACGGGCCGCGCCGGCTCGGCCGAGGCGCAGCCGCTGCGCCTGCGCGGCTGGCGCTGCGCGCTGGCCTGGCTGGTGTGCCTGCTGCCCGTGCTCATGGGCTTTGTGGCGCCCGTGTTCTTCATGCTGCGCCCGCTGGCGGCCGACTGGTCGGTGCTGCCCTGGGACCGCTTCCTCGACTGGGCGCTCAACAGCGTGCGCCTGGGCGCCATCACCTCGGTACTGGCCGTCATCATCGCCGTGGCCCTGGCGTTTGCCGTGCGCCGCCACAAGGAGTCGGCCGTCACGCGCGGCGTGGTGCAACTGGCCAGCCTGGGCTATGCGGTGCCGGGCGCCGTGGTCGTCGTCGGCCTGCTGCTGCCCGTGGGCTGGGTGCAGCAGGTGCGGCCCGAATGGGGTTTTGCCGGCCTGGTCACGGCCACCGCCGTGGGCATTGTCTGGGCCTACCTGGTGCGCTTTTGCGCCGTGGCCCTGCAGTCCATGCAAAGCGGCTATGCGCGCATCGCGCCCAGCCTGGACGACTCGGCCCGCATGCTGGGCACGGGCGCCTGGGGCATGCTGTCGCGCGTGCACTGGCCGTTGCTCAGGCGCTCCACGGCAGCGGCGGCGCTGCTGGTCTTCGTCGATGTGATGAAGGAGCTGCCCGCCACCATGGTGCTGCGCCCCTTCAACAGCGACACCCTGGCCGTCGTGGCCTACCAGCTCGCGCGCGACGAACGCCTGGGCGAGGCCGCCCTGCCGTCGCTGGCCCTGGTGCTGGTGGGCCTGATCCCCGTGATCATGCTCAGCCGCACGCTGCGCGCCGAGCGCCCGGGCACGGCCCGCTGAGCCCGCCGCCGGGCGCTGCAAAGCGCGGCCCGGCAAACCCCGCTACGCTCGCGCCATGCACGCCAGAGTCCTGCGCTATCTCGACGAAGTAGTCCGCCGCGGTTCCATCCGCAAGGCGGCCGAACATCTGCACGTGGCCCCCACGGCCGTCAACCGCCAGATCCTCGACCTGGAGGCCGAGCTGGGCACGCCCCTGTTCGAGCGCATCCACAAGCGCCTGCGCCTTACCCCGACGGGCGAGATGGTGCTGGCCCATGTGCGCGCCACGCTGCGCGAGCATGCGGCGCTGCGCGAGCGCATTGCCGAACTGCAGGGCGCGCGCAGCGGCGAGATCACCGTGGCCGCGACCACGGGGCTGGCCGGCTCGCTGCTGCCCTCGCTGGTGCATGAATTCCGCCAGCGCCACCCGGGCATCGTGGTGCGCATCATCGACCTGCCCCTGAGCGACATCGCGGCCGCCGTGGAAGGCGGCGACGCCGACCTGGGCCTGGCCTACGACCTGTCCGAACGCCCCGCGCTGCGCGCGCTGGCCATCAGCGAATGGCAGATCGGCGCCATCGTGCCGCCCCGGCATGCGCTGGCGCGCCAATCGTCGGTGCTGCTCAGCGAGTGCATAGGCCATCCGCTCATCCTGCCCGCGCCGCCGCTGTCCATCCGCAGCCTGCTGGACGAAGCCTTTGCGCGCAACGCCATCGAGGTCACGCCCGTGGCCGAGTCCACCTCCATGGCGCTGATCCAGCGCCTGGTCATGCTGGGCGAGGGCATTGCCC
Organism: Delftia sp. WSY_7; assembly: GCF_043104845.1. Taxonomy (NCBI): domain Bacteria; kingdom Pseudomonadati; phylum Pseudomonadota; class Betaproteobacteria; order Burkholderiales; family Comamonadaceae; genus Delftia; species Delftia sp. WSY_7. The sequence goes on from NZ_JBICLB010000034.1 coordinate 931,845, forward strand.
TGCTCAACCCGCTGGACGTGATGGAGGAGCGCAGCCGCAATGCCCTGGTCTTCGTGCCTTTGCGCGATGCGCATCTGCGGCGGCAGACGCTGGTGCTGACCGGCCGGGCCAGGGGGCAGTTGAGCGCGGCGGGCGAGCTGATGGCCCAGTCCATCGGCCAGGCGCTGGCAAGGCTGTTTGCCGGGGGGCGGTGAGTCTTAGGCACTTGTCCACTTTTTGTGGACACATCGGGCGGAATTCAGCGCTATCGGCAATGGCTTGTCCTTCCTAGACTGGCGGCTTTTCCATTTCGAAGAAGAGAACGCCATGACCTTGATCGCACTGAACGCCGATGTACTCGTCACCATGGATGCGCAGCGCCGCGAGATCCGCGACGGCGCCCTGGTGGCCGACGGCCCGGCCGTGCAATGGGTGGGCGCCACGGCCGATCTGCCGCCGCAGTACCGCCGCATGGTGGACGACGGCACGGCCCAGGTGCTGGACATGCGCGGCCGCGTGGTGATGCCGGGCCTGGTCAACACGCACCACCACATGTACCAGAGCCTCACGCGCGCCGTGCCTGCCGCGCAGGATGCGGAGCTGTTCTCGTGGCTCACCAACCTGTACATGCTGTGGTCGCACCTCACGCCGGAGATGATCCACGTCTCCACCCAGACCGCCATGGCCGAGCTGATGCTGTCGGGCTGCACCACCACCAGCGACCACCTGTACCTGTATCCGAATGGCGCTCGGCTGGACGACTCCATCGCCGCGGCGCAGCAGATGGGCATGCGCTTTCATGCGGCGCGCGGCTCCATGAGCCTGGGCCGCAGCAAGGGCGGCCTGCCGCCCGACGCGGTGGTGGAGGAAGAGGAAGCCATCCTGCGCGACAGCCTGCGCCTGATCCAGCAGTACCACGACAGCGCACGCCACTCCATGCTGCGCGTGGTGCTGGCGCCATGCTCGCCGTTCTCGGTGACGCGCGAGCTGATGCGCGAGTCCGCCGTGCTGGCGCGTGCGCACGGCGTGTCGCTGCACACCCACCTGGCCGAGAACGACAACGACGTCGCCTTCTCTCGCGAGAAATTCGGCCTCACTCCCGCGCAGTACGCAGAAAGCCTGGGCTGGGTCGGCCCCGATGTCTGGCATGCCCACTGCGTCAAGCTCGATGCCGAGGGCATTGCGCTGTTCGCGCGCACGGGCACGGGCGTGGCGCATTGCCCGTGCTCCAACATGCGCCTGGCCTCGGGCATCGCACCCGTGCGCACCATGCGCGATGCGGGCGTGCCCGTGGGCCTGGGCGTGGACGGCAGCGCCTCCAACGACGGCGCCCACATGCTGGGCGAGGCGCGCCAGGCCCTGCTGCTGCAGCGCGTGGGCCACGGCCCTGCCGCCATGGGCGCGCGCGAGGCGCTGGAGATCGCCACGCTGGGCGGCGCGCGCGTGCTGGGGCGCGACGACATCGGCGCGCTGGCGCCGGGCATGTCGGCCGACTTCGTGGCCTTCGACATGTCGGGCGTGGGCTACGCGGGCGCAGGCCATGACCCCGTGGCCGCGCTGGTGTTCTGCACGCCCACCGACGTGTCCACCAGCGTCATCAACGGCCGTGTCGTGGTCCGTGACGGCCACCTGCTCACGGCCGACCTGCCGCGCGTGCTGACACGCCACCGCGAGCTGGCCCGCACGCTGTTCGAGCGCGCAGCGGGCCACTGACATCTCCCTGCAGCGCGGCAGGCCGGCACCCAGGCCATCGCGGGTGCCGACCTGCCGCGCTGCGCCATTCCCCCGAAGCATCTCCAGGAGGCTCGAAGACCCGGACAGCACTTTCAGGACCCCCACCCTTTTCCGGCACCACTGCCCCGACATACATACAAGCGCCTCTGAAGAGGCCAACGGCCAGGACACAAGGAGACAAGACAATGGAACAACTGCTTTACAAGGTGGAAGACCGTCCGCCAATGCTCATCACCACGGTGCTTCTGTCGCTGCAGCACCTGCTGGCGGCGCTGGGCGGCATCATCGCCGTGCCCCTGGTCTTCGGCGGGGCGCTCAAGCTGCCGGCCGACCAGATCGTGGCGCTGGTGAATGCAGCGCTGCTGGGCTCGGGCGTGGTCACCATCGTCCAGTGCAGGGGGGTGGGGCCCTTGGGCATACGGCTGCCCTGCGTCATGGGCACCAGCTTCGCCTTCGTGGGCGCGGGCATCAGCGTGGGGCTGGAGCATGGCGTGGCCGGCATCCTGGGCTCCTCGCTGGTGGGGTCGCTGGTGATGATCGTGGGCAGCTACTTCATGCCCGTGATCCGCCGCTTCTTCCCGCACACCGTGACCAGCGTGGTCGTGACCATGATCGGCCTGTCGCTGACCCCCGTCGCCGTGGACTGGGCTGCGGGCGGCATGGGCCGCACCGACTACGGCGCGATCGGCCACCTGGCCATCGCCGGCTTCGTGCTGGTGCTGGTGATCGGCTTCGTGCAGTGGGGCAGGGGCATCGTCTCTGCCTCGGCCGTGGTGCTGGGCATCGCCTGCGGCTATGTGCTGTGCCTGGCGCTGGGCCTGATCGACTTCACCCAGGTGAGCGAGGCCGCGGTCTTCGCCATCCCGCAGCCGCTGACCTTCGGCATGACGTTCCCGGTGGCCGGCATCGTCGCCATGTCCATCGCTTTTCTGGTGACCATCGTCGAGACCACGGGCACCTTCATGGCCCTGGGCGCGGCCACGCAGACGCGCATCGACGGCAAGCGCCTGTCCAGCGGCATGCTGTGCGACGGCGTGGGCTCGGCCTTCGCGGCCGTGATGTCCAGCCCTCCGCTGTCCACCTTCGCCCAGAACGTGGGCGTGGTCTCGCTGACCGGCGTGGCCAGCCGCCATGTGGTCATGCTGACGGGCGTCATGCTGCTGCTGGCCGGTCTCTTTCCTGTGCTGGGCGCACTGGTGGTGACGATTCCGCAGCCCGTGCTCGGCGGCGCGGGGCTGATGATGTTTGCCATGATCATTTCTGCCGGCATCCGCATGCTCAGCGGCGCCGAGCACTCGCGGCGTGCCAGCCTGATCATCGCGGTCTCGCTGGGCTGCGGCCTGGCGGTCACGGTGCGCCCGGACCTGCTGGCCCGCATGCCTGCCTTCGTGCGCGAAGTCTTCGGCTCGGGCATTACCGTCGGCGCCCTGGTCGCGGTGGGGCTGAACCTGCTGCTGCCCGGCCGCGAGGTCGATGCCCATCCCGAGGAAGCCGTGGCCTGAGACGCATTTTCATGGGCCTACACTGCGGCCCATGAACACCACCGCCCCCCGCACCGACATCACCATCTACCACAACAACCGCTGCAGCAACTCGCGCGGCGCGCTGGCCCTGCTGCGCGACAACGGCATAGAGCCGACCATCGTCGACTACATCGCCCAGCCCCTGGACGCTGAGCAACTGCAGGCCCTGGTCCGGCAGCTGGGCATGCCCGTGCGCGAGCTGCTGCGCAGCAAGGAAGCCGTCTTCGCCGAGCTGGGCCTGGGCGATGCATTGGCCAGCGATGCGCAGTTGCTCGCCGCCGTGGCCGAGCACCCGGTGCTGCTCAACCGCCCCATCGTCGTCACGCCCAAGGGCGCGGCGCTGTGCCGCCCGCCGGAGAAGGTGCTGGCGCTGATCTGAGATGCACGGCGAGGCCTCTAAGCCTCGCCTAAGTCTGCCCCTTCAGACTTCTCCCCAACGCAGCAAGGAACGCTGCTTTTGAGGAAAGGTCTGCCATGAACAAGATTCTGTCGACTCCCCGCCGTCTGGTGCTGGCCCTGGTGGCCGCAGGTGCCATCGGCGCCCTGGGCGCCACGGGCGCCGGTCTGGTTGGTGTGGTGCATGGCGATGCGCGTGCCGCCACGTCGCTGTTTGCGCCTGCAGCACAGCCTGCTTCTGCCGCTTCTCCTGCTTCTCCCGCCGGCGCCGTGGCGGCGCCCAACTTTGCCGACATCACGGCGCGCAATGGCGCGGCCGTGGTCAACATCAGCGTGGTCGGCAGCTCGCGTGCCATGGGCGAGGACGGCGACGAGGCCGCAGCGCGCCAGGGGCAGCAGGGCGTGCCGGGCATGGACCCCAAGGATCCGTTCTTTGAATTCTTCCGCCGCTTCGGCGTGCCCGGCATGCCGGGCATGGGCCAGGGCCAGCCCCAGCGCGATGTGCCCACGCGCGGCGAAGGCTCGGGCTTCATCGTCTCCAGCGACGGCCTGATCCTGACCAACGCCCACGTGGTGCGCGGCGCCAAGGAAGTGACCGTCAAGCTGACCGACCGGCGCGAGTTCAGCGCCAAGGTGCTGGGCGCCGATCCCAAGACCGACGTGGCCGTGCTGCGCATCGAGGCGAAGAACCTGCCCACGGTGTCGCTGGGCAAGACGGCCGATCTGCGCGTGGGCGACTGGGTGCTGGCCATCGGCTCGCCCTTCGGCTTCGAGAGCAGCGTGACGGCCGGTGTGGTCAGCGCCAAGGGCCGCACCCTGCCGGACGACAGCTTCGTGCCTTTCCTGCAGACGGACGTGGCCATCAACCCCGGCAACTCGGGCGGCCCGCTGTTCAATGCGCGCGGCGAGGTGGTGGGCATCAACAGCCAGATCTACTCGCGTTCGGGCGGCTACCAGGGCGTGTCCTTCGCCATTCCCATCGAGGTGGCCACGCGCGTGCAGCAGCAGATCGTGGCCACGGGCAAGGTGCAGCATGCGCGGCTGGGCGTGGCCGTGCAGGAGGTGAACCAGGCCTTTGCCGATTCCTTCAAGCTCGACCGTCCCGAAGGCGCCCTGGTGTCCAGCGTGGACAAGAACGGCCCTGCCGCCAAGGCGGGACTGGAGCCCGGCGACGTGGTGCGCAAGATCGATGGCCAGCCCATCGTGGGCTCGGGTGATCTGCCGGCCTTTGTGGGCCAGGCGCTGCCGGGCCAGAAGGTCACGCTGGAGATATGGCGCAACGGCGAGGCCCGCACGCTCAGCGCCGTGCTGGGCGATGCCAGCGACAAGGCTGCCAAGGTGGCCAAGGACAAGCCCGACGCCGGCAAGGGCAAGCTGGGCCTGGCCCTGCGCCCGCTGCAGCCCGAGGAAAAGCAGCAGATCGGCGTGAAGGACGGCCTGGTCGTTGCCGACGCCGCAGGCCCGGCGGCCGAGGCCGGCATCACGCAGGGCGATGTGCTGCTGTCCATCAACGGCTCGCCTGCCGGTGATATCGAGGCCGTGCGCGCCGCCATGGCCAAGGCCGGCAAGACGGTGGCCGTGCTGATTTGGCGCGATGGCAACAGGATATTTGTTCCCGTACGTCTCGGGTAAGCGAAAGGAGGTAAGGGACTGAAAAGCACCTGCACACTGAATTGATCGCACAGCCCCGGCACGAATGTGCCGGGGCTTATTGCATGGGGAATTCAACCGGCCAGTGGCTGGCGATTCCTGCATTCGTGCGGCAATGTGATGGTTGTATTCTGTGAATTCGCGTCCTTTTGCGTTAGTGGTGTTTCAAATTGTGACGATTTGAGATAGAGCGAATACGCTTAGACTGCCGGCCCATCCAGGCGGGCGTGCACCGTTCTGGTTTCAGGAAGAAGCGCCCGCAAGGGCCCATGGCAAAACAGGAAGGGCATGCTTTGAAGCAGGACTACAGCTTGCAGGCGGCGGGTTTGGGCGCATCGTTCGGCGCGCGCGTCATCCTGGCTGAGGTGGACTTCACGCTGCCCACCCACGGCATCACGGCCCTGCTGGGCCCCAGCGGCTCGGGCAAGTCCACGCTGCTGCGCACGCTGGCCGATCTCAATGCCGCCAATCCGCGCTTTCGCCGCTGGGGCAGCGTGCGCTACGCGGGCCAGGAATGGACCGGCGCCATGCAGGCGCCGCGCCTGGTGCAGCAGCAGGCCCGGCTGATGATGGCCAGCACCTTCGACGCCATCGTCGAGCTGGCCCGGCCCCGCCTCAAGCTCGTGCCGCATGCGCTGCGCGACTGGTGCCGCGCGCAGGTGCAGGCCTTCGGCTTTCCCGAGCTTGCGCTGATGTTCGACCAGCCGGCGCTGCAGCTGTCCCCCGTGCAGCAGCGTGCCGTGGCCATCCTGCGCGAGGCGCTGGCCGAGCCGGCCCTGCTGATGGTGGACGAGCCCACGGCAGAGCTTGAGGGCTACGAGGCCTTCGTGCTGCTGGAACTGCTGCGCCAGGTGGCCCAGCGCACGGCCGTGCTGATGAGCACGCACCACCAGCAGCACGCACAGGCCGTGGCGCAGGACATGCTGCTGCTGGCCGGCGGCCGCATTGCCGAGGCGCAATCCATGGAGGCCTTCCAGCGTGCGCCGCTGTCGCTGGCGGGCCAGCAGTTCCTGCGCACCGGCAGCTGTGCCGTGGCCTCGCCCGATGCGCGGGCCGAAGACCTGGAGGAGGGCGTGCCCCTGCCTCCTCCGCTGCCTGCAGCGGCCGTGGCCGCGATCTCCGAATTCCTGTCGGACGCAGTGGCCGCCGAGCCTGCATCCGAGCCCATGCCTGCACCTGAGCCCGTACCCGTGCCTGCGCCGGTACCCGCACCCGCACCCGCACCCGCACCCGCACCGACACCCGCTGCCGCTGCCGCTGCCGCAGCCCGGCCGCGCGCCGTCAATCCCTCCGTGCTGGTGGACTGGCAGCCGCTGGTGGCCGACCCGCAGGCCGTGCCGGCCAGCCGTGGCCCCAGCGGCTTTGCCTGGCTGGTGCCGGGCCGGCTGGCGGGCGCGCCGCAACCGGGCGTGGTGCAGTCCATGGACTTCGACCTGAAGGCCCTGCGCGGCTGCGGCGTCACCGTGCTGATCACGCTGACCGAAAACGACCTGCCGCAGGAGCCGCTGCAGCGCCATGGCCTGCGCAACCTGCACCTGCCGGTGCGGGACCACGAATCACCGTCGGTGGCCCAGATCCAGATGCTGCTGGCGCGCATGTCGGCCATGCTGCGCGCGGGCGAGGTGCTGGCCGTGCACTGCCTGGCCGGCCTGGGCCGCACGGGCACGGTGCTGGCCGCATGGCTGGTGCGCGAGGGCCTCACCGCCGACGAGGCGCTGCGCCGCGTGCGCCTCATCGATGCCCAGTACGTGCAGTCCCAGGCCCAGGAGGACCTGCTGTATGCGTACGAAGTGGCACTGCTGCTGAAGATGGGCTGACCGATCACATCCATTCACAAAAAAGGAAAGCTGCAATGAGCCTTGATAACGTTTTGAGCGAGGTGGCCGGTTCGGTGCCCGAATGTCTGGCCATCGGCTATGTGGATGCCGCCTCCGGCATGCTGCTGGCCATCCGCACGGTGGACTCGCATCCGCGCGAAGTCATCGATCTCGTGGCCGCTGCCACGGCCGACCTGTTCAACGGCCCCAACGTCTCGATGATCGAGAGCCTGTTCAAGAAGTCGCGCGGCCTCAAGGACGACGGCCACCACTACTTCCAGGAACTCATCGTCAACAGCGACAACCTCATCCACGTCTTCCTGCGCGGCAAGCTCATGCCCGACTACGTGGCCGTCTTCGTCTGCCGGCGCACGGCCAACCTGGGCATGGCGCTGACCAAGGCCCGCATGGCCATGCCGAAGATTGAAGCGGCGGTGTGACCGCCGCTCACCCCCTGAGTCGCTGCGCGCCTTCCCCCTCTCTAATCGCTTCGCGAAGGAGGGGGACGACAGCCTCGCGGCGGGGCGGCGCGGCCGGCTTAGGCCCTTGCTCGCTGTCCCTGACGTTTGAGCGCGCCAGTTTCGGGCGGCATGTGCCTCAGAACTGAGCCAGCCTTGCAGGGAGCTATTCTTCTGCCATGCGCTTACTGCTTGTCGAAGATGACGCCATGATCGGCGAGGCCGTGCAGACCCTGCTGCGCGGCGAGGGCCATGCGGTGGACTGGGTCCGTGACGGCCTGCAGGCCGATGCGGCCCTGTGCCCCGGCCCGGGTGGCGGCCATGGCTATGACATGGTGCTGCTGGACCTGGGCCTGCCGGGGCAGGACGGTTTGCAGGTGCTGCGCCGCCTGCGCGGGCGCCGCGACCGCACGCCGGTGCTGGTGGCCACGGCGCGCGATGCCGTGCGCGACCGCATTGCCGGGCTGGATGCGGGGGCCGACGACTACGTGGTCAAACCCTATGACCTGGACGAGCTGCTCGCGCGGCTGCGTGCGCTGGCGCGCCGGGCGTCGGGCGCAATGGATCCGCTGTACGAGCGCGAAGGCGTGCGGCTCAATCCCGCCACGCGCGAGGCCAGTGTCGAGGGGCGCGACGTGGTGCTCTCCGGCCGCGAATGGGCGGTGCTGGAGACGCTGCTGGCGCGCCCGGGCAGCACGCTGTCGCGCCAGCAGATCGAGGACAAGCTCTACGGCTGGGGCGACGAGGTCAGCAGCAACGCCATCGAGGTCTACATCCACGGCCTGCGCAAGAAGCTGGGCGCGGGGCTGATCCTCAATGTGCGCGGCGTGGGCTACATGGTGCCCAAGCCATGACGGCGCCGGCTTACTCTGTCATCGCCCGGCTGCGCGGCCGCCTGCCCGGCGCACTGGGCACGCGGCTGCTCATGTTCCTGGGCGCGGCCATCGTGCTCACCGCGCTGCTGCAGGGCCTGCTGGCCTACCGCAACGCGCTGCTGCAGACCGACACCCTGTTCGACTACCAGATGCAGCAGACCGCCTTTGCGCTGCGCGCCGGCCTGCCGGTGGATGCGCGCGGCAGGCCCCAGGGCACGCCGCCCGAGGATGAGAACCACGAATTCATCGTCCAGGTCTGGACCAACGAGGGCCTGCGCATTTTCGAGTCCGCGCTGGGTGCGGCATTGCCGCAGATGGCCGTGCTGGGCTTTGCCGATGTGCCCGCGCGCGGCACCGTCTACCGCGTGTTCTCGCTGCAGACGCGCTCGCAGGTGATCCAGGTGGCGCAGGACATGCGCGTGCGCCGCACGCTGGCGCGCGATGCCGCCTGGCAAAGCCTGCTGCCCATCGCCTTGCTGGCGCCCGTGCTGGCGCTGGCCGTGTGGTGGGTGGTGCGCAGTTCGCTGGCGCCCGTGCAGCGCGTGCGCCGCGAGCTGGCCGCGCGCCGCCCGCAGGACCTGGCCCCCGTGCCGGCCGAGGGCCTGCCCGACGAGGTGCGGCCCCTGGTGGCCGAGCTCAACGCGCTGCTGCAGCGCGTGGGCCAGGCCTTCGAGGCGCAGCAGCACTTCGTGGCCGACGCCGCGCACGAGCTGCGCTCTCCGCTGGCCGCGCTCAAGCTGCAACTGGTGGCCTTGCAGCGCGCGCCCGATGCGGCCGCGCATGACGAGGCCGTGCAGCGTCTTTCGGCCGGCATAGACCGGGCCACACGGCTCGTCGAACAATTGTTGACATTGGCGCGGCAGGAAGCCCAAGGCACGGTACAAGGCACGGCCCCAGGCCCGCAAGGCATGCAGGGGCCGCACGGCGCTGCCACGGCCGCACCTGCGGACGTGGACCTGCGCGAGGTGGTGGAGCAGGCCCTGGCGGACCAGGCCGTGGCGGCCCAGCAGCACGGCCTGGACATGGGCCTGAGCGAGTCCCCGCATCTGCGGCAGTCCTTTGCCGTGGCGGGCGACGCACAGGCATTGCAGATGCTGGTGCGCAACCTGCTGGACAACGCCATCAAGTACGTGCCGCAAGGCGGCCGCGTCGATGTGGGCTGGCGCAGCGATGCCCAGGGCCGCGCGCTGGTGGTCGAGGACTCGGGCCCCGGCATTGCCGAAAGCGAGCGCGAACTGGTGCTGCGGCGCTTTGTGCGTGGGCCCTCTGCGGCTTCAGCGGCTTCTGCGGGCCAGCAGGCGCAGGGCAGCGGACTGGGCCTGGCCATCGTGCAGACCATTGCCCAGCGGCATGGAGCACGCCTGCTGCTCGACCGCTCGCCCACGCTGGGCGGCCTGCGCGTGCAGGTGATATGGCCGCCTGTGTCGGCCTGCTGACAGCGGCGCGTGGCGCGCAGGCTTGTCGGCCTGCAGCGCGGCCGGGATGCTTCCCGCCTGCGTCTGGCCGGGTCACAATCCCCAAATTGGTGCCGGCCCGCCTGCCTTCCCATTCCCTCATCAGGCGCGCGGGCAGTCTGCTTCCGTCGTCATTTCGAGAGGTATTTCATGGAGTCCCTTGTCCAGCGCCTGTCCCAGTCCGTGACCCAGGCGCATTCTCTGGAAGAGTTGACGCGGCCCCTGCTGCAAATGCTCGAAGAGAGTACGCATCTGGAGTCCACCTATCTCACCACCATCAACGAAGAACAGGGCCAGCAGCGCGTGCTGTACGCGCGCAACGCGAGCGAGATGCAGATTCCCGAAGGCCTGGTCGTCCCCTGGGGCGACACGCTGTGCAAGCGCGCCCTGGACGAAGGCCGCATGTACACGCCCGATGTCGGTGCCTGCTGGGGCGACTCCGAGGCCGCGCGTGAACTGGGCATTCGCACCTACGCCAGCGCCCCGGTACGCTTTTCCGGCGGCCAGCTCTACGGCACGCTGTGCGCGGCCAGCAAGACCTCCCAGGCGTTGAGCACCGAGGCCCAGGGCCTGCTGCGCCTGTTCGCCAACCTCATTGCCGAGCGCGTGGAGCGCGAGCAGCTCATCACCAGCCTGAGCAAGGCCAACCAAGAGCTGGCGGCACTGGCTTTGCTGGACCCGCTGACCGGCCTGCCCAACCGGCGCTGCCTCACCGACGAGCTGGGCCGGCTGATTGCGCGCTGCGCACGCAGCCAGGAATGCGTGGTGGTGGGCTTCATCGACCTGGACCGCTTCAAGAACGTGAACGACGAGCACGGCCACGAGGCCGGCGACGCACTGCTGCGCGCCATGGGAGAGCGCCTGTCCTCCCATCTGCGCAGCGCCGACATGCTGGCGCGCTTCGGCGGTGACGAGTTCGTCTTCATCGGCGTGGGCCCGCTGTTCGGCAGCGAGGCCGACGCCGTATCGCGCGACCTGCAGCAGCGCCTGTCGGAGGCCTCGGTCATGAAGGTCGAGCTGCCCGATGGCAAGACGCTGGACTACGGCGGCGCCAGCGTGGGCGTGGTCTGCCTGCGGCCGGACTCCATTGACGCCGACGACGCGCTGCAAAAGGCCGATGCGGCCATGTACCGCGTCAAGATGGCGCGCAGCCGCGGCGCCAGGGGCACCGCGCTGCATTGAGCTGGCCCGGCGGCCAGGGCCTGTTGCCGCCTTGCATGGCCTGTCTGGCTGCTTCTCGCGCGCGCTGTTTATTCTTTCCGTCTCAGCCTGCTGCCAGCATGGGCTGCCTGCGCTGCAGCTCCACGGCGGCATGCTGATGGCCGCTTGCCGCCTCCAGCTTGAAGGCGCCCACCGTGCGCACCAGGTCGCCGGCCTGGCCGCGCAGGCTGGAGGCCGCGGCGGCCATCTCCTCCACCAGTGCCGAGTTCTGCTGGGTGGCCTGGTCCATCTGCGTGACCGCCTGGCCGATCTGGGCCACGCCCGAGCTTTGCTCGGAACTGGCGGCGCTGATCTCGCCCATCAGATCCGTCACGCGGCGTATGGCGTCCACCACCTCGGCCATGGTCGTGCCGGCCTGGTCGGCCAGCGCGCTGCCGTTGTGCACGCGGCTGGTGCTGTCGGTGATGAGCTGCTTGATCTGCTTGGCGGCCTCGGCGCTGCGGCTGGCCAGGCCGCGCACCTCGGTGGCCACCACGGCAAAGCCCCGGCCCTGTTCGCCGGCGCGTGCCGCTTCCACGGCCGCGTTCAGCGCCAGGATGTTGGTCTGGAAGGCAATGCCATCGATCACGTTGATGATGTCGGCGATCTGCCGGCTCGATTCGCTGATGCCGCGCATGGTATCGACCACCTGCCGCACGACTTCGCCGCCCTGCTCGGCCACGGTGGAGGCGCCCAGGGCCAGCTGGTTGGCCATCTGCGCGTTGTCGGCGTTCTGGCGCACGGTGGAGCTGAGCTGCTCCATGGAGGCTGCCGTCTGCTGCAGCGCGCTGGCCTGGCTTTCGGTGCGCGAGGACAGGTCCTGGTTAGCCTGCGCGATCTGCCCGCTGGCCGCCGCCACGCTGACCGATCCCTGGTGCACCTGGCGCACCACGCCGCGCAGCCCCTCCTGCATGGTCTGCAGCGCGCGCAGCAGCATGGACACCTCGTCCTTGCCGCGCACATCGATGTGCCGCGTCAAATCGCCTGCCGCCACGGCATCGGCCGTATGGATGGCCTGTCGCAGCGACCGCGCCATGTTGCGGATGATGGACCAGCCCAGCAGCACTCCCAGCAGCACGCCCCCGATGATGGAGCCCACGGCCACCGCAAAAATCACCTGGTACAGCGATTGCGCGGCCTCGTATTCCTCCTTGGCGACGCGGGTCTGCAGCGCGGTCAGCTGCACGATCACATCACGCAGCGGCGCGTACAGCGCCTCGTCCTTGTCGATCAGCAGCTGCCGGGCCAGCTCCAGGTCACCGGACAGCAGCGCCTGCTGGGCCGGCTTCAGAAAGCCCTGCAGGAACAGCGCGCGCACGGCCTCGAAGCGGTCGGCCAGCTGCGCCTCTTCCTCTGTCATCCGGGTCTGGCGGAACGAGGCCCAGGCCTTGTTCACGTCGTTGATGTTGGTCTGTATCTCCTGTTGCTTTTGCTGCGTGTATTCGGGCAGGTGCACGGCAATGGCGCCCGAGACCGCATTGCGGTTGCGCAGCAGCAGGCGCTGCACTTCCAGCAGATCGCCCAGTGCGACCAGGCGCTCTTCATAGACCACCTTGAATCGGCGGTTGGACTCGCTGATTCCATAAAGCCCGAAAGCGCCGATCACGATCATGAGCAGTGAGAGAAAACCAATCAAGGCGGTCAGGCGAGTCGATAACTTGAAATTATTCATACTGCGTCCTTTGCATGCATTGCGGATGGTTGGTGGGTACTCGCGTTGTCAGGCCGCCCCGTGATGGCTCACATCTCTCGCAAAAAGAACTCGGTCGTGAAAATGAGATTTCATTCACGGTAAATGCCCGGTCTGCACAAAGGCTCACAGGCATCCGGAAACGGCGATGCTGGCTTGCCGATGGCCTGCGTGGCCAATGGCGATCCATGTTGTATTGGTTTGTAAACTATTTGTTACAAACTATAATATGAATCGGATGGAGCAGGCAATACCAGCTTTTCAGGTATTCGCCCTGGCCTGATAGGGGTTCTCTGCCCATTGCTGCGGCAGGAAGAGACGGCCTGTGCCCGGGGCCGTCCCTGGCCGGCGCCGCGCGCCGGACGGGCCCGCCTAGAATCCGCGTTTGCGCGTGGCCGCTGGCACGCTTTCACGAAAGAGATCCATGAAACCCAAAACACTGGCCGGTGCGCTGGCCGCCCTCTGCGTGGCTGCGGCCGGCCTGCTCTATGCATCGCCCTATATCGCCCTGCACCAGATCGGCAAGGCCGTGGAGCGTCGCGACGCCCAGGCCCTGTCCGGCTACGTGGACTTCCCTGCGCTGCGCGAAAGCATCAAGGGCCAGATGATGGCCAGGCTGCAATCCCAGATGGGCGGCTCGGGCGACAGCGCCTCCAACCCCCTGGCCGGCTTTGGCCAGCAACTGGCCCAGGGCCTGGTCAGCCAGTTCACCGAGGCGCTGGTCTCGCCCGACGGCGTCATGCTCATGCTGGAAAAAGGCAAGCCCGGCAAACCCACGGACGTGGCCGCCGCAGGCGTGGGCGTGGACACCCAGGGCGGGCCGCCGCGCAAGGACTACTCCGTGGAGTACCAGGGCTGGTCCAAGGTCTTCGTGCACCCGCGCGGCGAGCCGGGCGGCTTCATTTTCAGGCGGGAAGGCCTGATGGGATGGAGGCTGGTGGCCGTGAAGATGGATTGAGGGGCGCGGGCGGGTCGCCAGCACCCTGGCGCCTCAGCCTTGATGCAGCACCTTCATCACATGGCGCTTGCCCAGCCGCAGCGCACGGGCATCGGCCTCCTGCCGCGTGCCGCAGCCCTGGTCTTCGGTGACCACTCCCAGGGCCTTGCCGCTGGCCACCTCCAGCAGCGTGGCGCGGGGCAGCCAGGCGCCGGGCGTGACATCGCTGGGCAGTGATGCTGGCGTGATCCGCACGCCCATGTAGAGAAGACTGTCCATGGCCTGCCAATATCCCGGGGGGCTCAGCCTGCCAGCGGCGGGCGCGGCAGGGCCAGCCACTGCTGGATGGCGGGGTGCTGCCACTGCCGGCGCGCATAGGCGGCCAGCGGCGCGGGCACGGCATCGCCGTTGAGCACCAGGCGATTGAGCATCAGCGCCAGATCCACATCGGCAATCGACCATGGGCCGGCGATGTGGTCATCTTCCGCGCGGATGAAGGCACCGGCCACCGAAAACAGCTTGCGCGCCGCCGCCTGACCCGCATCCGACAGCGGCGTGGGCGTGGGGCGGTAGAACACCACCTCGGTGCTGCGCTCCGAGCGCAAGGCCATCAGATCGCTGCGCAGCCAGGCCTGGACCTGGCGCACACGGGCGCGCGCCTGCGCATCCTGGGGGTAGAGCGGTGCGCCGCCAAAGCGGTCCTGCAGGTACTCGCAAATCGCCGAAGACTCCGACAGGCTGAAATCGCCGTCCACCAGCGTGGGCACCCGTGCCGTGAGCGATGCCGCCACATAGTCCGCCCCGGTGTTCTGTCCCGCCGAAAGGTCCAGCGTGCGCAGCTCGAAGTCAATCCCCTTGACCTTCAGCGACACGAACACGGACAGGGCATAGGGAGAGGCGAATTGCGAATCGGCGTACAGCAGCATGAGGGCCTTTCAGGGGGACTGCATCGGTGATTGGGGCACTGATGGTAGCTGAGCACTCGGGGCCTATGGCCCGAGTAGGCAGTCTGCCTCACCTTGTGACTCCGATTGTCCAAGTCAGCCTCGCCGACTGGCCCACGCCATGAACTTTGCCAACCGGTGGGCACTGTACATGGATCGGCAGCATCGGTCAGAAGGTTAAGGGTCCTCTGCACAGATCAAAAACGATCTGCTACGCACCATTCATCACAACACTGTCCAGACAGCCAGTCGCCTGTAAGTCGTTGCGATTGCAACGATAGATAGTTCATGCCTGAAGTTGGCTGTCACAGAAAAAGTCGATTTTTGCAGAGGATTCCTAAGAAAATTCTTAAACTATCGATAGCCTGTTTGCACGCATTTATTGCATCTATAGAATTTCCCTATAGCATTGGGCCAGCCCCTAAAAATCAGTAGCCGTACGCTGACTCCAGCTGCGCCGGTCCGCTCTTGGCGGATGGTCACGCCAGAACAATGCCGCCCACCTTTGGAGTTGGGTTTTTGGTGCTTTTGATTATCCAGTTCTCAGCTTTTCCCAAGCTGGAGTTTTAGGATTCAATTGATTGGACCATGTTCCCTCTCGAAGGCTGCTTGGCGCAAGTTGAGCAACTCGCCTGTATTAAATCAATAGGCGATATTTCTATGGTTCTTAATCTTTCTGGGGGGAATTATGAAAAGTTTACTTGTTTTTTCTTTGTAATATTGAGTGCGATTTTTCCTGATACCGTCCTGACGAATGGAGAGGTCGTGCAGGTAAAAATATCCACTCATTTCAAGGGTGAGGTGGTTAAAAGGAGTGCCGTCGTGGGTTTGGGTGATTCAATAAAGCTCACATCCAGTCAAGAAGGAATGATTGTTGCTATAGAATATGTGATAAAAAATATTCAAGTGAATAATTTGAAGAAATATAGCTTATCTGCAACTTTATACTCTGGTGTAGAGGGTGGTGAAACTTGGTTGTCCAAGCGCGATATTTTTGCAGTTGTGGAAAAATCAGTTCCTGCCTTTTTCAGACTTGACGAAGCATCTGACGAGATGCAGGTGGAGGTAACCATAGCTGACATCCAGGACGAAGAGGGATACTTGAAAAATATGCCTAGAAAAACCTGCGATTTGAGCTTGGAAAGTCCTATTGTCCTGAAATCTCAGAGTGCATCAGGAACGTATGGCTGCTGCGATATTCGTTGCCAATCTCTTAATGGAACCTGTTGTGGCGCAATTATGTGCTGTCTCAGGGATCCCGATAGCTATCCAGTTTGGCAAAATGATATTGCGCATGATTGCTGCTGTTATCCACCTCAATATTAAGCAAAGATAGCATAAGGAACTCATTTACCGTCCAGCACGAGCGCCCCGAACCAACCCTCGCCGCCCGCCTGTACCAAGAGTTCCAGCGCTTGAACTTCACCGAATGGCCCACAAAGCCGGCCAGGACCAACGGACCCTGAAGCAGTCCGAGTCCGGCGACCTTGTCCCTGACGCCACGGCGTTGCAGCAACTGCACCTTGCTGGAGTCGATATTGGCTAGGTGCTGTTGTCTCTGCGCTCCGCCACGCCCGACGCCGATGTGCAGACGCGGCTTGCGCGTGGCGAGGCCTTTGTGGGTCGGTGTGGCGTGGCAGGCCTCGCAGGCGCAGGACACGCGGCTGGGCGAAGTGCGCGAGGCCGTGCTGCGGCTGGAGAACGTGGTCGTTCAGGGCTGATCCGCACCCGGTTCACCCCGGGCGGCCCATGCCGCCTTCAAAGACATCGCGCACGTCACGAAGGGTCTGCGAGCCCCATTCATCACGGTGCTCGCCATGCAGGGCGGCCGCCACGTAAACGATCTCCGACAACTGCGAGATGCGTGCCGCCATGCCGTGCGCCACGATATGGCTCTCCGTGTTCTGGTAGTCGCCCATTTGCATCAGCACCTGCGCCAACTGCTGGACCTCGTAGTTGGCCTCGCGGGCCAGTTCGCGCCACTGCGATGGCGTTGCACCGGTGTCCAGCCTCGCTTGCAATTCGTACAGCGTGGTGCGCGGAAACACGATCCCGTCCACCGGCGTCTCTGATATCTGAGCCAGCGCCTGGGCCGCTACTGCCAGCAGGCGGGTGCGTGGGCCTGACTCCGCATCGCCGGGCACCAGCCGCGCCGAATTGATGCAGGCGGCCACGTCAAGCGCCGTGTTATGCAGATCGCACGTCGAGCCGGGCTGCGCCGCGTGGCGTGCCACATCGCTGGCGATGCGCAGCAGGCGGTCGGACTCCCCGCTGTGCCGGTGCTTCTCGTCGGTCATCGCGGCCTGCGTGAGTGCTTCAGCGGCCTGCAGGAACAGCGCGCGGTCCGCCTTGGCGAGTTTCTTGCGCGATGGTTTTGCGCCGGCATGCTTCATGGACCTCCTTCGAGCAACGTACAGGCGCAGCAAAGGAGCCGCCTGAGGGGTCAGGTAGTATTTGGCGCTTGTAGTGACAACGCCCCATAGGCTATCAAACGAAAATTTGATCGTCAACAGTTTATATAAAAAATGTTTGATTTCTCTGCGCGCCTGACGGAGGAAAGAAATAGGCTGGGCCTGAGCCAAGAGGCGTTTGGCGCTATCGCGGGAGTGTCAAAGATGTCCCAACTCAACTATGAGAAGGGCGTCAGAAAGCCTGATGCGGGTTACCTCATGGCTGTCGCCGAGCAGGGAGTGGACGTCGCCTACCTGCTGACAGGTCAACGTTTGTTTGACCCGAACGCCATCCAGCATGAGCGCCCCGAACCCACCCTCGCCGCCCGCCTGCAGCAGGAGCGCCAGCGCCTGAACCTCAGCGAAGCCGAACTCGCCCGCAAGGCCGGCCAAGCCAAACAGGTCCTGCAGCAATTCGAGTCCGGCGCACTCGTCCCCGACGCCACGGCGCTGCAGCAATTGCACCTTGCCGGCGTCGATATCGGCTACGTGCTGCTGTCCCTGCGCTCCCATGCGCCCGACGCCGATGTACAGGCACTGCTGGCGCATTACGGCAAGGCGACGGACGCCGGGCGCGCGCTGGTGCGAGGGGTGGCGGAGCTGGCCGGTCGGGGGTGAGGCTCACCCTCCACAAGGTTCAGTGTCTTGTCGCCCGGCCCAGCGACGTGCGCGGCTTGCCGTGCAGAAGGCGCCGCAGGACATAGGGCAGGCGCCAGGCGGGCCGCAGCGATGGGCCTGTGCGCTCCACAAAGAGCAAAACGGCAGCAACAGCCATGGCCGGCAGGTGCCAGGCCGCGGGAAAGGCAAAGGGCGCCAGCATCCACGGCCAGCATGCCGTGGCGCATGCCACGCCGGTTCGCAGTCCGTGCTGCAGGCTGTCCCGATTGGCCGTGGGGCCGCTGGCGGCCACGGGGTACAGCCTGTGGCAGGCATTGTGGGCGCGCGTTCCTGCGGGCGATGAACTCCACAGGACCGCCACGGCAATGCAGGCAAGAATGAGCGCGGGATGCGCGGCTGCGTGCAAGAGGGCGGCAAGCGGCACCATGACCAGCCCGGCTGCCATCCACACCAGCGCATAGCCCGCAAGCAGCAGGCCCGCCGCCAGCAGGCGCCGGCGGGCCACGCTCGATCGCATGGCATGGCGCACCTGCCGCAGTGCCAGCAGCGGCATCATGGCCAGGACCATGGCCAGCCATGCCACACCGAGGATGCCGAGCGTGTGCCCGTCCAGCACCAGCGGCGACAGGTCGGCCAGCGTGACCGAGGACAGCGAGCCGCACAGCGACAGGCCGGGCGTGGCAGGCGGGCTGATGGCCAGGCTGATGAAGCCTGCCCCCGACACGGCCATCAGTGCTGGCGCGGGAGCGGTCCGCAGGTCTCTCAGCAGCGCATCCATACACGAGCCTTAGCGGGTGGCGTCCTGTGCGACCACGCTCACGCGGTCCACGGTGATTTCGCGCCCGGGATCGGCTTCGGGCTGTTCGATGGCCACGTTCAACTGGTCCAGACTGCCGCCTGCGTCCAGGATGGCCTGCGTGGCATCGGTGATGTCGATGGTGGCGCCCAGTCCGTTGCCTCCATGCGGTCCGTCGCTGGCCGAGGCCTTGGCCAATCCGAACAGGGCGACGGTGTCTGCATGCCGCGCCGCCGCCCCGGGCGAGCCGATGGAGACCGTCAGCACGCCGCTGGGCGCATTGCCGCGAATGCCTTCCAGGTGAAGAAAGTAGCGCTGTGGCCGCGGCAGCGCGGCGCCTGCCTGCAGCAACTCGACCTTTGCGGCGGGGTCCGCGATCGATACGGTGGTCAGCCGCGGCGTGCGGCCCACGATGACCCGCTCCGCATTGGAGCCCAGTACACGCGGCGCGGGCGGCGGGACCGTCGAGAATTCTGCGGGCATGTCGATCTCCTGCGGTGTGAGGCCTGCCGTGCTGGCCGTGAGCGTGGTGGCGCCCGTGCCGCTGGTCAGATTGTCATAGTCAGGGGCCAGCGCACCGCCAGGCAGGGTTTCACCCGGATCATAGGAGGCCAGCTTTCCTTCGGTGTCCGGCATGACGAAGCCGCGGCCGGCAGGTCCGTTGCTCCAGGCGGCGCTGTTGTCCTGGATGTTGCCGGGCTGGGTCAGCCAGGCGGCCCAAAGCCGGTCCACATTGCAATGGTGCACCCAGAAAATCGGGTCCAGGGCGGCATAGTCGGGGTCTGACATGAATCCATAGGGCTCCTGCAGTCCGCCGACCATGATGTGAACCAGATTGTGCGGATTGGATTCAATGGCGCCAGTGTCGCTGCCGTCATGGGAAAAGGCGGTGATGCCACCGCCGTATTCCAAGGTGCCGGGAGCGCTGGTGAAGCGGTGGTAGTCCTGGCAACCCAGCGTGATATCACGGGGAATGTCAGGCGTTGGTCCCAGGCGCTTTGACCCATTGCGCCTGGCCTTGGCCAGGAAATTGGGAGAGCCATCCGGCAATTTCTCTTCCAGGAAAGCCTGGGGTATGTTGCGTGCGGCCTGATTGCTGGAATTCAGGTAGTTCCAATAGGGAAGCGCCCAGTCCGCAGGGCCGCCAAGCTCCTTGACGGTCTTCGCCACAATGGCTTCGAATGCGGCGAGATAGCCGCGATGCCAGGGAAGAAAGTACCAGGTGCCATGCTGGCATTGGTCCCACATCTCCTCGGTTTCGGAGGTGGGTGGCAAAGGGTCCTTGGCCGAGAGCACGCCAGCACTGATCCAGCCGCTCTTGTTGATGCCATGAATGGCGGCAAGATATCTCCAGCTGGTCCTGTCCGTAATGGGAAGAGAGTAAAGGTGCCCCACGGCCTTGGAATACCAGATCAGCGTTTCATTCCAGACAGTTCCACCTTGATTGACATCACGACGAATTCCAGTCATTGCGTTCTCCTCCATGAAAGTTGGAGACTGGAGTGTATGAAGGCGTATTTTATTTTGCAAGGAATTGTTTTGTTTTATTGTGTCGGGTAGGGCATTTCAATTGATATTGAGATCGCATTTACATTGCGATCATCTCAATGGGATTGAATTGAGGATTTCCAGTATTGACCCATGGTAGGCATTGAGTCAGCTGACGGTGACGATTTTTTGTATTGGAGCCGGGTTCTGGGTTCTTGCCATGGAGCTATCAAGGAAATGCATTGAGGGACGGCAGAGAGCGGTAAGCCCGATTGCTCGTTTCGCGGCCGGTGAAATGAAAAAAGCCACCCGAAGGTGGCTTTTGTTTTCAGCCCTGGCGGCGGCGCATTCTTGCGATGCCGAACATGGCCAGAAGGGACGACAGCGCGATGATGCCCCATTCAGACAGGGTGGGAATCGCCGCAGTGCTGGCGGGTGCTGCCAGCAGTGCAAAGCCTCCCGGATCCTGGATGGATTGGTTGGCTATGCCGTCGTTGTCGCCGAGCCCGCCGTCGGTCAGCGTCAACGTGGCGCTCAGCCGGTCCGATGCCAGCACAGCGCGGTTGGCAGGCAGTTGGTACCAGTGTGGTTGAGCACATGCTGCGCCTTGGCAGTTGAAACCATCAGGGCTGGGGCCGTACTTCATGTATACCGCGCCTGCAGGCACCGGTGTGCTGAAGTTCAGGGTGACGGTTGCATCGCTGCCCAGGTTGCCGCTGCTGAGATTCAGCGAGAGCAGTCCAGAGGGGAAAGTCACGCCTTGCGGAGCGGTCGCGGGTGGCGTGGTGCTGAAGCTGGCGTTGCTCACCTGCCAACCGTTGGCTGTCTGCAGTGCGACCATTGCCTTGCTGCCTCCAGCGGTGGACCAGGGGGCTTCGCAGCTGTTGGCGCTGCCGCCGTTCAAGCCCTGGCACTGCCAGGTGTATTTGCCACTGGCGCTGGAGATCGCCGTAGCCGTGCCCGCGCTGCACAGGCCCGCTGCAGGGGCCAGTGCCGTGGCTTGGCCCGCCGCCGTGCCACAAGCGCCAGCGACTGGCACCTGTACATCAACGTTGTGCACGGTTCCTGTCGCGAAGCCCCCTGCAATGGGCTTGGCTGCTGCGGTGCTCTCGATGCCGGTGCCGTTGCTGTTGAGGTCCAGGCGCAGGCTGCCCGTGCCGCTGATGGCAGTGACGGGTACAGTCCATGTGATGCCGTTGTCGGCACTGGATGGCGTGCCCATCGTGCCGGTGGCGGTGCCTGTAGTGGTCAGCGCGAAATCGGTGCCATCCACTCCGTTGACCGCTTCGCTGAAGGTCACTGCGAAATTGATGCTTGTGGCGCTGGCTGATGGTGTGCCCTGCGGGGCAATCGATGCCACCGAGGGTCCACCCGGCGTGGCACTGGCGACGACGTTGCCGAGGAAGTCACCCCAGATCCATAAAGAAGAGGCGCCGGCTGCGGCAGATATCGTCTTGGTTTCCGTATCGGTGGCGACATCAATGACATGGACTGTGCCATTCGCTGTTACAGCATACAGCGCCGCATCGTTTGCCGAAATACCGAGGCCCGTGATACCTGAGACCTCACCGCTCAGTGTGAGCGTTTTCTGTGTTGAAGTGTTGGCAGTGTCAACGACGTGCAGTACATTGTTGTTTCCGCCAACATATAGTTTGCTGCCATTCTTTCGAACTGCTACTGCCTTGGCGGTGCCATTAATACCGCTTATTGTGATCTGAGTAACCGTGTTGTCTGCCAAATCGATGAGGCCAACCGTGTTGCCAGCATTGCTCGACGTATATAGTTTTCCGGCTCCTGTCGGGTCATAAGCCAAGCCAAATCCCGAATTTGAGACGTTTTCCAGTGTGGATAACGTGTTGGTGGCAGTATCCAGTTTTTTGATCTCACCAGTGTCTCCACACCGCACATAAAGTGAGGCACCGTCTTGGCTTAGTGCAGAGGAGATTGTCCAGCATCCCGTATTTAAGCTGGCAGTGATTTGTTTGGAGTTGGCGTCTATAATATGCAGCTTACTATTGACGTAATCACTGACGTAGGCGATGGCACCATCTGCAGAAAAGGTGATGGAGACAGATGATCCAGTGTTGTCGATAACTGCTTTTAGGGAGTTGTTTGTTGTGTCAATAACTCCCAGTTTGTTGTTGGATCTGTATTGCCCGAACCACGACTCATTGTTGGCGCCTGGTCGCAATGCAAGAGTGTAGATGTTATCATTTAACGTTGCGTCCATGCTTGCTGGACTTAATGTGGTGGCGAGTTCTCCAGTCGCGGTATTGATGACCGAAATTGTTCTGCTGTTTGAATTGGGAATATAGGCGTAATCGGCGGCGCTTACGGCACAGGCAATGAGTGAGAGCGAAGCGGCGGCGAGGACGTGCTGCAAAGAACGGCGCTGAATCATGTGTGGACACCTTTGAGGAAAACCCCTGAAAGCTTGCAATGCACGCCTTGAGGATTGGGGAGGCTGGAAAGAAGACTTGCTTAGACCGGAGGTTTGGGCCTTGGTCTCATAGTGAGACTTTTGCTACAAATTAGAACAAAAAGAAACATTCTGAATCTGAGCAAGTCTGAGCAGATCGCGTTACCAGGCGCGTCATCAGAGGGTGCTGGGGTAGGAGAGAGTCCCCCAGTTGTTGTGTTTTTGCTGCAGGTGCAGGGTCCTGCGGCCATTGAGTCTCCATGCTGCGGCAGTCGGGCAAAGGCTCCATCCAATTCATGCCAAACCGCAAGCGACTCAGTCCGCGTGCTTGATGGGTGCGCCGAGGCTGCAGCAGCTCGTCAGCCTGTGCTATCGGTTCCGTACATAGGACTGGCTCTGGACGATCGCCCCGAACGGGAGCGGGGCGAATCGCGATCTATGACGGTGTGCGATGCAAAAAAGCCCCTCAACACCCTATCCGGTGTCGAGGGGCTCTTGTCGTTTCTGCACTGTTCATGTCCCCGGTATGTCACCAGACCATTTACAGTGCGCGCAAATGATTAATGCAAAAACCATCTGATGGTCCCTCCGACAGGAATCGAACCTGTATCTGGCGCTTAGGAGGCGCCCGTTCTATCCATTGAACTACGGAGAGGAGCAAACGGCGATTGTAAACCCATGGCAGGCCCGCCCCGCGCAGCGCCGGCAGGGCGGCTGCGCGGGGGTGAGGCGTCAGTCCTTGCGCACGGTGTAGATCAGGTCCAGCGCGCTGGTTTCCCCGGTCTGGCCGCGCAGGGTGAGGCGGCGCGAGAGGTCGTAGAAGATGTACAGCGTGCCCATGGCGCCCGAGAGGCTTTGCTCGTAGGTGACATAGAGGTCGCTGGACAGGCGCTTGCCTAGGGTGAGGGCCGCGCCGGTGGAGCCCTCGCCGCCCGGTCCCTTGAAGCCGATTTCGTCCAGGCCCAGGTTGCTGGCGATCTTGCCGCTGTTGTTGCGCCCGCCGCTGAGCAGGGACAGCGCGGCTTGCTGGAGCAGGGCGCTTTCGGCGCCGCCCGTGGCGGGGTCGCGGCCCATGACCACCCAGGAGAGCTTTTCGGCATCGGGCATTTCGGGGTCGGAGTACAGGCGCACGCGCGGGGCGTTGGCCGTGCCCTGCACCTGCACGCCTGCGCGCACGGCGATGTTCGGGCGCAGCGCCAGGATGTCCAGCGAGGGGTTGGCGTAGGGGCCGTTGAAGCGGATGAGGCCGGTTTCCACGTCCAGCGACTGGCCCCAGGCGCGGTAGCGGCCCTGCACGGTGCGGATCTCGCCGGTAATGCGCGGCGGGCCGCCCGCCACGGTGGGGCCCTGCACTTCCAGCGCGCCTTCCAGGCGGGTGGTGATGCCGTAGCCCTGCAGCGCGAAGTCGCGGCCCAGGTCGAGCTTGACGAGGATGTCGGGCAGCTTGATGGTTTCCGCGCGGGCCTGGGCCTTGCGGTCGGCCTGCTGCTGCTTGCGCGCCGCTTCCTGCTCGGCCTTGCGCGAGGCGGCCGAGTGCACGACCACGTCGGAGTCCAGCGAGGGCGCGGATTCCTCGGGCAGGATGATGGTGGCGCGGTCGGTGGTGAGGTCGCCGCGCAGCGTGAACTGGCCTTGCTCCAGCCTGGCCTGCAGGCCGCCCGAGACGCTGACCTGGCGGTCCGCGCGCACCAGCACCTGCAGCCTGGTGGCCTGGGCGCGCAGGTCCATGCTCAGGCCGGAGTTGCTGCCATCGGCGTTGGGCGGGTCCCAGCGCACGAAGCCCGAGCCCGTGAGTTCGCCGCCTTCGCGCGGTGCCGTGGTGAGGTTGCCGCTGTAGCCCAGGATGCGCGCATTGCTGCCGCGCCCGCCCTGCATGCGCAGCTCGGTCAGGTCCAGGCGGTTGCCTTGCAGGCGCGCGCGCAGCACGCCGTTTTGCAGGTCGATGCCGTCCAGCGCGGACAGGATGCTCAGGCCGTCGGCCGAGAGATTGCCCTGCCACTGCGGGTTCTGGCGGTCGCCGCTGATATCGGCCTTGGCCTGCAGCGAGCCGGTGACGCGCCAGCCGGGCGGGGCGAACAGCGCCCAGATGCCGATGTCGGGCATGCGGGCGTCTATCTGGCCGGACAGAGGGGCCTTCTCGGGCCAGGTCCAGGTGCCGTCCTGCTGGGCCAGGCGCGTGCCCAGCTGCGCGGTCAGGGTGCCGGCGCGTTCGCTGTCCCAGTCGAGCTTGGCTTGCACGTCGTCGCCCTGGGCACGCACGCTCAGGCGGGCCTGCTTGATGTGGGCGCGCATGCCGACGCCGCGCACGGTACGGGTGCGCACTTCGCCGGGCTTGCTGGAGCGCGGCCCCGTGGTGTGAATGACGGTGGTGCCCGAGCCGTCTTCCACGGCCAGGCGCAGGTCGCCGGCTGCACGCTCGACCAGCAGTTCGGCCTTGAGCGCGGGGCCCGTCGTGTCGATGTCCCAGCGGGCGTTGAAGCTCAGGTCGCCGCTCAGGCCCATGGCGGCCAGCGGGGGCTCCTCGGCCATGGACAGGGCATCGACCCAGGCCAGCGGCAATGCCTGGGCGCGGCCGGTGCTGCGCAGGGCCCAGCGGCCGTCGCTGCCCTGGGTGGCGCGGGTGTCATCCCAGGCCAGCAGCACGGGCTGGGGCGCTTGGGCATTGGTGCGGCGCTGGGGCAGGGTGGGCGGCGTGACCTGCAGGCTGCCGGCCGATGCCGTGAAGGAGGTGGACAGCACGGTGCGGCCCGCGGTGCGCTGGGCGATCCGTACGGGCTGGTTGCCTGCCAGTTGCAGCTGCCATGGGCCGGGCAGGTCCTGGCCCGGACTCAGCCGGGCCTGCAGCTTGTCGATGCTGGCTTGCCAGTCCAGGGGCGCGGCACCGCGCGCCGTGGCAAGGCCTGCCTGCAGGGCCGTGTCGATCTGCGCGGTCTGCGTGCCGCGCTTCGCCTGGCCGGCCAGGGTGAGGCTGGCCTGCTCGGGCGAGCCCTTGAGGGCCAGGCGCAGCTCGGGCAGCTCCAGCGCCTGCTCGGGCAGCGTGTTGGCGGGCAGGTAGCGCAGCTTGGCGGCCTGCAGGTCGGCCTGCAGCTGCAGGCCGCTGGCGGGCAGGGGGTCGCCCACGGCGGCCTTCATGCGCTTTTGCAGTGCGCCCCATCCGCCGCGCCAGCTGGCGTCCAGCTGGGCCTGGCCTTCGATCAGGGCGCCGGCCAGCGGGTCCTTCATGCCGGGCAGCTTGCGCAGCCACTGTGTGAGGGCGGTGAGTGACGACAGCTTGAGCTGGCTGCTGCCCTGGCCTGCGGCAGGGCTGATGTGGCCGTCCAGCGAGAGTTCGGCGCCGGGCAGCTGGGCCTTCAGCACGGTCTGCAGCTTTTGCTGTTCGGTGTCGAACTGCAGGCTGCGGCTGCGCACCGAGGCCTGCAGCGCATCAAGCTGCAGGTTCTCCAGCGACAGCACGGGCTGGGCCCAGCGGCCTTTGGTGGCGAGTTTTTCTATGCGCAGGGGCTGGCGCTTGGCGCCTGCGGGCGCTGCTGCGGCCTGGATGTCCACGCTGAAGTCCACCTGCTGCTCTGCCGTGGTGCTGGCGCGCAGCTCGCCCTGCAGCGGCGCGGCTTCCAGGAGGCTGTAGAGCGCGGCGGGGTCCAGGCGCTGGACCTTGGCCTGGCCTTCGAAGACCTTGGTGGCGGGCTCGAAGCGGCCCTGGGCGTCGATGCTGCCCGAGCCTATGGCGATCTGCGCCTGCTCCAGCAGCCACTGCTGGCCGTCATAGCGCACTGCGGCCTCGATCTGGTCCAGCGGCAGGCGCTGGCGGTCCCAGGGGCCGGGCATGGCGTTGTTCAGGCGTGTCGTCAGCTGCCAGGCGGTGGTGGCTATGGCCGAGCCTGGTGCCTGGTCCGGTGCCTGTTCCGTGGCGGGTGCCTGGGCTGTATCAGCTGCCTTGCCATCCGGCCCGGCCTGCAATTCGCCGCTGATGCGGGTGCGCGGTCCCTGGGGCCAGAAGGCGGCGATGTCGATCTGGCTGAGCTGGGCGCGCGCGGTCTGCAGCGGCTGGGGCTGCCAGGGCCGGATGCTGGCCTCGATGTCCGCGTGCATGGGTTCGGACACGGGGGCGGCTTCCTTGCGCTCCCTGGCCTTGCCGTTCTTGCCATCGGCCTTGGCGGATTTCTGTACGGCGGGAGGGGCAGGCGTTTCCTCGGACACCGTCCCGGGCTTGGCATCAACCTGGAGCTTGATGCCCAGTTGCGCAGCGGCGGTGGCCAGGGTGCCGTCGATCTGTGCCTTGGCCTGCACGGCCAGCGGTGCAGGTTTGGGGGCCTTGGCTGCGGAGGCCTCGTCGTCCGAAGCCAGGGCAGGCGCCTGCAGGTCGCCCTGCAGCTCGGCCTGGATGGCCATGGGCGCGCGGGCCTGCAGGCGCAGCCTGGCCTGGTAGCTGCCATCGGCCCATTGCAGGTCGCGCACGTCCAGCTGGTGCTCGCTGCCGTCGTAGGCGTAGTGGCCTTGCAGGCCCAGTACCTCGGCCTGGGGCGGGCCTTGCCAGACGATGCGCTCCACATGGAAGGGCACGTCGATCTTCACGGGCAGCACGAGCTGCTGCAGCGGCTCGACGGGTTTCTTGTCCTCGGGGTCGGGCGTGCTGGCAATGTTCAGCTCGGCGATGCGGACTTCGCCCAGGCGCACGGTGCGCGACAGCAGGGGACGCAATTGCCAGCCGATGGTGGCGTCGCGCAGCTCCACCTTCATGGTGGGGCTTTGCCATTGCAGCCAGCCGATGCGCCCGCCCTGGCGCACGGTGCCGGTGACTTCCTTGGCCTGCAGGCTCTGGCCTGCGGGCAGCCAGCCGGCCACGCGCTGCAGGGTGTAGGCCAGCGAATCGGCACGGCCGCTCCACCACCAGGCGGAACCCAGCAGGGCGGCCAGCAGCAGGACCAGGACCAGGAAGAACCAGAGCAGGTAGCGCAGCCAGCGGCGGCGGGGCGCAGGCGACGGAGGGGACGCCTGGGGGCTTTGGTCTGGCGTGGCGGAGGAGGCAGGGGTATTCAAGCGGGAATCCACCATGGTCAGAAGTTGAAGCCCAGGCGCAGGTGCAGGCGCAGCTGCTTTTCCTGGGCGCCCCAGGCGATGTCGGCCTGCACGGGGCCCACGGGGCTGCGCCAGCGCAGGCCGGTGCCCACGCCCACGCGCATGTACATGGAGTCGGGCGCATCGCCCACGGTGCCGGCGTCCAGGAAGACGGCGTGCTCCCAGTCCTGCGTGTTGCCCTTGATGACGATGGGCCGCTGCCACTCGATGCTGCCCACGGCCATGTAGCGCCCGCCGATGACCTTGCCGCTGTCGGTGCGCGCACCGATGCTCTGGTACCCGTAGCCGCGCACGGTGTTGTCGCCGCCGGTGATGAACAGCTGGGTGACGGGCAGGTCGGCATCCTTGCGGGCCAGCAGGGCACCGCCGGAGGCGCGCAGCGCCAGGCGGCTGCGGCGCTTGGTCTCGGGATCGACCTCGCCGATGGGAATCAGGCTGAGCCAGCGGCCCGAGACACGGCCGAACGGTGTGCGCTGGGGCGTGAGCGTGGTGCCCGCGCCGACTTCCCAGGCGAAGCCGAAGCCCGAGGAGGGCGCCAGCGTGCTGTCGAAGTAGCGGCCCGTCCAGCCGTAGTTGGCCGTGACCGACGAGCTGGAGGGCGGCGCGCCCTCGCCCTGGGTCTTGGCGTAGTCGTACTGCAGGTAGTAGTTGCGGTCGATGTGGTCTTCGGACTTGGTGCGGCCGGCGCGCAGCTGCAGGCTGTTGACATCGAAGTCGCCCGAGGGCGCGCGCTCGGCCTTGGCCGTGGTGAACCAGCGCCACAGGGTTTCATCGGGCAGGGCGGTCCACTGCGTGGAGATCAGCGGGTTCTTGCGGTCGAAACGCATGCGCGTGACGGCACGCCAGCCCAGCCAGGGCAGGCGGTTGTGGATGTGGTCCACGCTCAGGCGCGGGCCGGTGTCGGTGCTCATGCCCACGCCGAAGACCCATTTCTGCATCTGGGCCTCGCGCACCTGGGCGATGACGGGCGTGGTGACCTGGGCGCCCTTGCGCTTGAGGGCCTCCTCATCCTCGGCGGCGCTGTCTCCCTGCTGGGGCACGTTGGCCAGCGTGAGGAAGACGGAGTCGTAGTAGCCGCTGCTGGCCAGGCGCAGCTGGGCATCGACCAGGGCGGTCTGGTCGTATTCCTCGCCCTCGGGCAGGCGTGCGATGCGGGCCGTGCCCACGGGGTCGTAGCGCTGGGCGCCTTCGATGCGCAGCGGGCCGAAGGTGTAGGCCGGGCCGGGCGCATAGGCCACGCTGACATCGGCCTCATGCGTGTCGGCGTCGATGTCGGCCAGGCTGGAGTCGATGCGCGCCAGCGGGTAGCGGCGCGACTGCAGCGTGCGCAGGCCCTGGCTCTTGGCCTGGCTCCAGCTGGCCTGGCTGAAGCGCTGGCCGGGCTGCAGCGGCCAGTCCTCTTCGATGGTGGCGCGCTGGGAGGCGCCATCGGGATCATCGGCATTGACGCCCGCAAAGCGCACCTGGCTGCGCGCAATGGTGGCGGGCTCGCCCGGGTCCACCTTGACGGTGACCTCCAGCGGGGCCTCGTCGGATTCGGGCGTTTCCTTGATCTCCACCGTGACCGTGGGGCTGAAGTAGCCCAGCGTGCCGATCAGGTCGCGCACGTTGGCGTCGGTGGCGCCCAGCAGCCGCGTCAACTCGCGCCGCTGCAGGTCGCTCTGGTAGCGGTAGCGGCGCAGTTCGAGGTGCTTTTCCAGCAGCTCGCGCACTTCCTTGGGCGCATCGACGACAAGGGAGAAGGCCGGGTCGCCGGTCGCTGCAATCAGCGACGGGTCCGTGTCCTTGTCATCATTCTTGGACGGCAGGAGGCTGCAGCCGCCGAGCATCAGGGCTGCACTCAACAGAAACAAAAACGCCGGCCCTCGGGCCGGCGCTGTCGCGGGGGGGAGCTTGGGCATCGGCCTATTTTGACAGCAGGCGCATGGCGTCTTCCAGACCTTTGAGTGTCAAAGGGTACATGCGGTTGCCCGTGAGCTGCTGGATGATGCTGATGCTCTGGCGGTACTGCCAGACGCCGGGCGGCTCGGGGTTGATCCAGGCAAAGCGCGGGAAGGCATGCGTCAGGCGCTGCAGCCATTCGGCGCCGGGCTCCTCGTTCATGTACTCCACGCTGCCGCCGGGCTGCAGGATCTCGTAGGGGCTCATGGTGGCGTCGCCCACGAAGATCAGCTTGTAGTCCTTGTTGTACTTGCGGATGATGTCCCAGGTCGGAAACTTCTCGGCGAAGCGGCGGCGGTTGTTCTTCCACATGAAGTCGTAGACGCAGTTGTGGAAGTAGTAGAACTCCAGGTGCTTGAACTCGCTCTTGACGGCGGAGAACAGCTCCTCCACGCGCTGCACGTGCTCGTCCATGGTGCCGCCCACGTCCATGAGCAGCAGCACCTTCACGTTGTTGTGGCGCTCCGGGATCATCTTGATGTCCAGGTAGCCCGCGTTGGCGGCCGTGCTGCGGATGGTGTCGGGCAGGTCCAGCTCCAGCTCGCCGCCTTCGCGGGCGAACTTGCGCAGCCGGCGCAGCGCGACCTTGATGTTGCGCGTGCCCAGCTCCTGCGTGTCGTCGTAGTCGCGGTAGGCGCGCTGCTCCCAGACCTTGACGGCGCTCTTGTTGCGGCCCGGCCCGCCGATGCGCACGCCGGCCGGGTTGTAGCCGCCGTGGCCGAAGGGGCTGGTGCCGCCCGTGCCTATCCACTTGTTGCCGCCTTCGTGCCGCTCCTTTTGCTCTTCGAGCCGCTTCTTGAGCGTCTCCATCAGCTCGTCCCAGCCCATGGCCTCGATGGCGGCCTTTTCCTCGGGCGAGAGCTCGCGCTCCAGCAGCTTCTTCAGCCAGTCCTGGGGAATTTCGCGCGTGAGGTCGGCCACCATCTCCACGCCCTTGAAGTAGGCGGCAAAGGCGCGGTCGTACTTGTCGTAGTGCTTCTCGTCCTTGACCAGCACGGTGCGGCCCAGGTGGTAGAAGTCGTCCAGGCTCCAGGCGTCGTCGCTCTTGGGGCCGACCACGCCGGCCTGCAGTGCCTCCAGCAGGGTCAGGAACTCCTTGACCGAGACGGGCAGCTTGGCCGCGCGCATGGTGTAGAAGAAGTCGATCAGCATGGCATCTCCCGAGGGCCCGGCGTGCGCGCCCTCATGTGCGCGCCACGGCGGTGCTGCCGTCCGAATGGCGCTGCAGCTGGTCCAGCAGCTGGGCGCGCGACTCGGGCCATTCGCCGCTGCGCAGGCTGTACATCACGGTGTCGCGGATGGTGCCATCGCGGCGCAGCGCGTGGCCGCGGATCACGCCGTCCTTCCTGGCGCCCAGGCGCTCGATGGCGCGCTGGCTGGCGAAGTTGAAGCAGTCCGTGCGCCAGCCCACCACATGGCAGGACAGCGTGTCGAACGCATGGCCCATGAGCATGAGCTTGGCCGAGGTGTTGACATGGGTGCGCTGCACGCTGCGCGCGTACCAGGTGTAGCCGATCTCCACGCGGCGCACCTCGGGCAGGATGTCGTGGTAGCTGCTGGTGCCCAGCACGCGGCCGCTGTCGTCGTCGAGCACGGCAAACGCGAAGCGCTTGCCCTGGCTGCGCTGCTCCAGCGCGGCCTCGATATAGGCGCGCACGTCGTCGGGCTCGGGCGCGGAGGTCACGCGGATGCGCCACAGCTGGCCGTCCTGCACGGCCTCGCGCAGGCCCGCTTCATGGCTGAGCGCCAGGGGCTCGAGCCGCACGCCGTTGAAGCGCATGACCACGGGCTGCACGAAGCCCTGGTGCGCCACGGCGCCAGCCACGGGGATGGTGGTGACCTGGCCGGTGATGGCCGGCACGCGCGATTCTGCGCCGGCGTGGTCGGGGCCTTCGGTGTCGGGCTTGGAATCCGGCATGGCAGGCCTCAGCGGTTGCGCTGGTTCATGAAGACCAGCTTCTCGAACAGGCTCACATCCTGCTCGTTCTTGAGCAGGGCGCCCACCAGCGGCGGCACGGCGACCTTGCCCTCGGCGGTCTGCAGCGACTCCACGGGAATGTCCTCGGCCACCAGCAGCTTGAGCCAGTCGATCAGCTCGCTGGTGGAGGGCTTCTTCTTGAGGCCGGGCAGGTTGCGCACGTCGTAGAACACCTTCATCGCGGCGGTCAGCAGCTCGCCCTGCAGCTTGGGAAAGTGCACGGCCACGATCTGGCGCATGGTGTCGGCGTCGGGGAACTTGATGTAGTGGAAGAAGCAGCGGCGCAGGAAGGCGTCGGGCAGCTCCTTTTCGTTGTTGGAGGTGATGAACACCAGCGGCCGGTGCTTGGCGCGGATCATCTCGCGCGTCTCGTAGCAGTAGAACTCCATGCGGTCGATCTCGCGCAGCAGGTCGTTCGGGAATTCGATGTCGGCCTTGTCGATCTCGTCGATCAGCAGGGCCACGGGCCGGTCTGCCGTGAAGGCCTGCCACAGCACGCCCTTGATGATGTAGTTGTGGATGTCCTTGACGCGCTCGCCGCCGTCGATGTCGGACAGTTGCGAGTCGCGCAGGCGGCTGACGGCGTCGTATTCATACAGGCCCTGCTGGGCCTTGGTGGTGGACTTGATGTGCCACTGCAGCAGCGGCATGTCCAGCGCGGCGGCCACTTCCTCGGCCAGCATGGTCTTGCCCGTGCCGGGCTCTCCCTTGACCAGCAGCGGGCGCTGCAAGGTGGCTGCGGCATTCACCGCGAGCATCAAATCCTGGGTGGCGACGTAGTTCTCGGAACCTTGAAATTTCATGGGCGGTATCAGCGTAAGTATTGATGGGGACGCTTGACGGTGACTGCCATAATCGTTCGCGCTACCCGCTCAGCAGTAGGCATCCGTCAGAACTCTTGAAGGATTGTGCGCGCAAAATGATAAAAACTTTGACCACGGTATTGGCGCTGGCTGTCGCATCTGTGACCTCTGTGGCACAGGCCCAGCAAAGCAAAGGTGACGCAAAGGCAGGGGAGGGGAAGATCGCCATGTGCATTGGCTGCCATGGCATCCAGGGCTACCAGGCCAGCTTCCCCGAGGTGTACAAGGTCCCCAAGATTTCCGGCCAGGGCGCACCCTACATCGTGGCCGCGCTGCAGGCCTACCAGAAGGGCGAACGCAAGCATCCCACCATGCGCGGCATTGCCGATCCGCTGACCGAGCAGGACATGGCCGACGTGGCGGCCTACTACGCCGAGCATGGCGTGGCCAAGGCCGCCGACGCCAAGGTCCGCGAGCCCAGCACCCAGGTCGCCGCGCTGCTGCAAAAGGGCGCCTGCGTATCCTGCCACGGCCAGGGCTTTTCCAAACCCATCGATCCCAGCTACCCCAAGGTGGCCGGCCAGTACGCGGACTATCTGTACTCCGCCCTCAAGTCCTACAAGACCGAAGGCAACCCCCACATCGGCCGCAGCAACGGCGTGATGGCCGGCATTGCCAAGCAGTTCACCAACAGCGAACTCAAGGCGCTGGCCAACTACATCGGCAGCCTCGATGGCGAGCTGCAGACCCTGCCGCAGCCCCATTTCCGCCTGGGCCACAAATCGCAGTGAATCGCGCGCAGCCCCATACCCCATAGCAAAAGCCCGCAATCGCGGGCTTTGTCTTGAGGGTGATGCACAGAGGCGCTATGCGCCGCCCGTGGCCTTGGCGCCGTCACTCGTGGCGCGGCGCTGGACTGCGGCGATATAGGCTTCGCCATCGGGCGGGCGGCCCGAACGCTGGCTTTCCCAGAGCATCTGCCCCAGGCATTCCATGGTGGCGTGGTGGGCGTCGTGCAGCGAGTCCAGGCGGCGGCTGAGCAGCTCCACGGCCTGGCGTATGCCGCGCGGCTGGTCGATGCTGCACTGCTCGCTGATGGACAGATGCATGGACAGATGCAAAAACGGATTGGTCACGCCGGGCGTGGCGTCGTAGTCGCGCAGCAGGGCGGCGTCCACGTCGGCAAGGTCATCGAAATACTCGGGATGCTCGGCGATCCAGAGGCTGGCCAGCGTCTCTATGGCCTCCATCGGCGCGCCGCTCAGCATCTTGGTGCGCACGCCGCAGAAAAAGCGCCGCACATCGGCTTGGGTGGGGTTGAACATGGTGGCGCGCAGCGTAGCACGCGGCCCTTTTGGGCGGGCACGCAAGGACTTTGCCGAGGGCCCGCCGCAAGAAGAGGTCAGAGCACCTCGAAGACCCTGCCGGTCTGGGCGCCTTCCACGCTGCGCTGGTAGGCCAGGGCCACGCGGGCGGCGGGCACGGTCTCGAAGCCGGGGAAGACCGAGCCATAGGCCTGGGCCGATTCGGTCAGCAGGGTGGGGCTCACGGCGTTGATGCGCAGGCCGCGCCCCAGTTCCACGGCGGCGCCGGTGACGAAGCCGTGCAGCGCGGCATTCACCGTCGATGCATTGGCGCCGTGGCGGATGGGCTCGGTGGCGGCGACGCCGCTGGTCAGCGTGATGGAGCCGCCGTCGCGCAGCCAGCGCTGGCCCAGCAGGGCGAGCCGCACCTGGCCCAGCAGCTTGTCCTGCAGGCCGGAGTTGAACTGCTCGGCCGTCATCTCGGACAGCGGGCCGAAGTGCAGCTTGCCGGCCGTGCTGACGATGGCGTCCACCTGACCGGCGGCTTCGAACATTTTCTGCAGCGTTTCGGGCTGCGTGAAGTCGGCGCGCAGGTCGCCGCTGTTGCGGCCCACGGTGACGATCTCATGGCGCGGGGCCAGCAGGGCGTGGACAGCGCGGCCAATGGTGCCGGTGGCACCGATGAGCAGGATCTTCATGCGGTTTTCTTTCGGAAGGAGTGAACAGGCCTCCAGTGTTTTGCAAATCATGGATGGCATAAAGTAGCCGGATCTTTTTGTACTCCTAAGCATTGGTTGGCAATCCATGGACAAGCTGCGCAATATGGAGGTCTTCATGGCCGTGGTCGAGGACGGCAGCTTTGCCCAGGCCGCGCGGCGCCTGGACATCTCGGCCGTGATGGTGGGCAAGCATGTGCAGCAACTGGAAGCCCATCTGGGCGCGCGCCTGCTGCAGCGCACCACGCGGCGCCACAGCCTGACCGAGGTGGGGCGCAGCTTCTACGAGGACAGCCGCCAGGTCTTCGAGCAGTTGCGCTGGGCCGAGTCGGCCGTGGAGCGCAGCCGCAGTGCCCCGCAGGGCCTGCTGCGCATCAGCGCGCCGACCACGCTGGGCAACCATGTGATCGCGCCGCTGGTGGCCGACTACCAGCTGGCCCATCCGCTGGTGCGCGTGGACCTGCAGTTGAGCGACAGCATGGTCGACCTGGTGGGCGAGAACATCGACGTGGCCGTGCGCATCGGCCCCGTGGGCGGCGAAGGCCTGGTGGCGCGGCCGCTGCTGCCCTATCGCATGGTGATCGCGGCGGCGCCTTCGTACCTGCGGCGGCGCGGTCATCCGCGTGGCGTGGGCGATCTGGCGCGCCATGACTGCCTGAGCTACGCGGTCTGGCAGCGCCGCTCGGAATGGATTCTGCGCGGCGACGGCTCGGCGCCGGTGCAGTGGCCCGACGATGCCCGCCTGCGCTGCAACAGCGGCGACGGGCTGCGCCATGCGGCGCTGCGCGGCCTGGGCCTGATCCTGCAGCCCGAGGTGCTGCTGGCCGCCGACATGGCCGCGGGCCGGCTGGTGCCCGTGCTGCAGGACTGCGTGCCACTGCCGCGCCCGGTGCACCTGGTCTATCTGCCGGACCGCCGCCAACTGCCCAAGCTGGCGCAGTTCGTGGACCACATGGTGCAGGCGCTGGGCGCGTCCTGAGGCCCGGTTTTCAGGGGGTGGGCGGGGGCGGGGTTTCCTGCGGCGCCTGGTCCTTCTCCTGCTGCGCCTGGGCCTCCTGCCGCTCCTTGGCCATCTGCTCGACCAGCTGCTGGCGGCCCTGCTTGGCCACGGCGATGAGCTGGGCCTGGTCCTTGTGGTGGGGGTACATGCGCTCGATCAGCTGCAGGTTGTGCTCCCGAAAGCGCGCGGTGGTGCGCCGGGCCTCGGCAGGGCTGTGGCCAGCGAGCTCCAGCACGGTGCGTGCCGAGACCAGGCTGGACTCGAAGACTTCGCGCTCGACATGGTGCACGCCCAGGTCGCGCAACTGGTACCAGTGGGCCATGTCGCGCGCGCGGGCCACGATCTCCAGGTGCGGAAAGCGCTTGCGCACGCGGGCGGCGATCTTCAGCGATTGCTCGGAAGAGTCCACGGCAATGACCAGCACCCGCGCCTTGTCCGCGCCGGCAATGCGCAGCAGGTCCATGCGCGTGGCATCGCCGAAGAACACGCGGTAGCCGAAGGTGTGTGCCACTTCCAGCATCTCCACGCTGTGGTCGAGGATGGTGGCCGGCACGCCCTGGGTCAGCAGCACGCGCGCCACGATCTGGCCGTAGCGGCCAAAGCCCGCAATGATGATCTGCGCGTCCTGCGGCTCCGAGATTTCATGGGCCCTGGCAGCCTGGCCCGCGCCGTCGACCTGGCAATCCTTCATGTCGGCAAAGCGCTTGAGCAGCAGCTTGTCCATCAGCACCAGCACCAGCGGGCCGATCAGCATGGACAGGGCCACGGCGGCCACCAGCATGGACGAGATGCTGTGGTGGAACACCTTGTACTGCGCCGCCGTCTGGAACACCACGAAGGCGAACTCGCCGCCCTGGGCCAGCAGCAGGGTGAACACCGGGCGCTCGCGCCAGGGCAGCTTCAGCACGCGGGCCAGGGTGTAGAGCACGGCGCCCTTTAGCGCCAGAAAGCCCAGCACCATGGCCGCCATGGCCCAGGGCGCGCGCAGCAGCACGCCGAAGTCGATGCTCATGCCCACGGCCATGAAGAACAGGCCCAGCAGCAGGCCCTTGAAGGGCTCGATGTTGGTCTCCAGCTCGCTGCGGTACTCGCTGTCGGCCAGCAGCACGCCGGCCAGGAAGGCTCCCAGCGCCATGGACAGGCCCACCTGCACCATCAGCATGGCAATGCCCACCACCAGCAGCAGCGAGGTGGCCGTGAAGATCTCGGGCGTGCGGCTGCGGGCGATCCAGCGCAGCAGGGGGCGCAGCAGCAGGCGGCCGCCCACCACCACGGCGGCGATGGTGCCCACGGTCTTGAGCACCTGCAGCCACAGGTGGCTGTCGGTGTGCGTGGCATTGGCGGCCTTGACCGCGCCCAGGATGGGGATCAGCGCCAGGATGGGAATGGCGGCCACGTCCTGGAACAGCAGGATGGAAAAGCCGGCCTGGCCGCTGGGCGTGCGCATGAGGTTGCGCTCGGCCATGACCTGCAGGCAGATGGCCGTGGACGACAGGGCCAGGCCCATGCCCGCGATCAGGCTCACGCGCCAGGAAAAGCCGAAGGCCCAGGCCGCCAGGAACAGCACGCCCGTGCAGGCCAGCATCTGCGCGAGCCCCCATCCCAGGATGGGCCGGCGCAGCTCCCACAGGCGGCTGGGCTGCAGCTCCAGCCCGATCACGAACAGCATCAGCACCACGCCGAACTCGGCAAAGTGAAGAATGTCATCCACATTGCTGACAAGCGACAGTCCCCAGGGGCCCATGGCAATGCCGGCACCCAGGTAGCCAATGATGGCGCCCAGGCCCAGGGCACGCGCTATGGGCACGGCCAGCACGGCGGCGGTGAGATAGAGAAAGCCGTAGGTCAGCCAGATGGGGGCGCTGTGTTCCATGGAAGCTCGGGATCTTGGAGTTGGTGTTTACCCTGGGATGATTGATTGTGTCACTCTCACAGCCGGGTCAGCTTTCTGACAGGGTTGAAAATGCCCCCCCACGCTCCCTTTGCTGCGCAAGGTCCGCTGCCCCTGGCCGGGCGCCCCCCGAGGGGGCCGTTTTCATCTTGGGGCGGCCCGGCGATGAAAAATGCCACCGAATGCTTCACCGCCCCATCCGGCTTTGCCGCGGCAGTGCGCCACATCGGCTGCACAGTTTTAAGATGCCGGCCTGCTCCGTATTTTTAAGGTGTTTGGCATGGATTGGCACACTTGGATCGCCTACTTTGTGGCCTGCTGGATCATTGCGGTCTCCCCGGGCTCGGGCGCCGTGCTGTCCATGAGCCATGGCCTGTCGTATGGCGTGCGCAAGAGCAGCGCCACCATCTTCGGGCTGCAGCTGGGGCTGCTGACCATCTTGCTGATCGCCGGCGCGGGCGTGGGCTCGCTGCTGCTGGCCTCCGAATGGGCGTTCAACGCCGTGAAGATCGTCGGCGCGTGCTACCTGATCTACCTGGGCATCAGCCAATGGCGCTCGGGTGCCGCACCCCTGGCCACCCAGGAATCCATGCCCGAGCTCAGCGTGCGCCGCCGCGTGCTCACGGGCTTCCTGACCAACGCCACCAACCCCAAGGGCATCATCTTCATGGTGGCCGTGCTGCCCCAGTTCATGACCACCAGCCGCCCGCTGTGGCTGCAGTTGCTGATCCTGGCCGCCACCATGCTGGCCGTGGACACCATGGTCATGCACGGCTATGCGGCCAGCGCCAGCGCGCTGCGCGGCTTCATGCGCAGCGCGCGTGCCGTGCGCAGCCAGAACCGGGTCTTCGGCGCGCTGCTGATGGCCGTGGGCACGGGGCTGTTCTTCGTGCAGCGCGCCTCGCGCTGAGCCCCTCCCTGGGCTAACCCAAGGGTCTGTTGACGTTAATTTGCGGTCGCGAAGCAGCCTGCCAGCGTGCCAATCAAGGCGCGCGACGCCGTGCGTGTGCCTACACGCACAAGGAGTGCAACGCCGAGTGGCGCGCTGGCAGGCTGCTTCCCTTCGGGTTGCGCGGTTGCGGGGCCGTCTGCCGCGTTGCTCACACTCGCAAGGCATGGGCCTTGCTGCGCATGAGCGCCTTGCATACAACCCCGCAACCGCGCAACGCGATCCACAAATTAACGTCAACAGACCCTAGCTGTCGCGCGCCCGACATGGAGCGCGCGGCACCGGCACCTACCATTTGGGGCATGAAAACCTTCCATTCCTATTCCGAAGTGCGTGCCTGCGTGGGGCAGGAAGTCGCCGTCAGCGACTGGATCACCATCACGCAGCAGCAGGTGCAGCTGTTCGCCGATGCCACGGGCGACCAGCAATGGATCCATGTGGACCCCGAGCGCGCGTCCAAGGGCCCCTTCGGCGCGCCGATCGCGCATGGCTTTCTGACGCTGTCGCTGATTCCCCAGTTTTTCCAGAGCTGCTTTCACATCGAAGGCGCGCAAATGGGCGTGAACTACGGCCTCAACCGCGTGCGCTTCACCTCGCCCGTGCCCGTGGGCAGCCGCCTGCGCGCGCGCCTGACGCTGCAGGCCGCCGAGCCCATCGAGCCCGGCGGCCTGCAGATGACCTGGCTGGTGACCGTGGAGCGCGAAGGCGCCGACAAGCCCGCCTGCGTGGCCGAGTCCGTGGCCCGCAACTACGGTGCCAAGGCCTGAATGAAAACTGACCCCCACGCTACCCTTGCTGCGCAAGGCCCGCTGCCCCCCAAGGGGGCGCTTTTCATGTTGGGGCTGCCCGGCGATGAAAAAAGCCCGCAGGCGGCACCTGCGGGCTGGCTGCGTGGTGGCAGCGGTTGCGGGGTCTGGGGCTCAGGCGCCGAAGTTCAGCTGGCCCGAACGCTCGGCAGCGGCGGCCTCGCGGCGCACTTCCTCGCGGCTCACGCCAGCAGTGGCGGTGTTCTGGATGGGCAGGTAGCCTTCGGCGACGGAGGGCATGGTGCCATTGGCCTGGGCGGCCTTCAGGTCGGCCATGACCTGGGCACGTGTCAGCGTGCTTTGGGTCTTCACTTCGGGCGGGTAGCTGCTGTTGTCGGCGTAGTCGAAGCCGGCGGCCTGGGCGGCGAAGGCGGAAACGGTGAGGGCGGCCAGGACGGCAAAACGGCGGGTGTTCTTCATGATTCAAGTCCTTTGTTTTGTTTCTGGGACAGGGCGTTCCTTGCGGAAATCGCTTGGTAACGTAGAGCCCATGACTCAAATGTAGGACGGTGTGGAATCGGGATAAACCCTTGGATTGGCAATGCGCTTTTTCAGCGGTTGAAACAATCGGCGGGGAACTTTCCGCCGACCCGGGCCGGTCGCTCAGGCCGCGCCGGGCGCGCCCTCGGCCAGTGCGGCGCCGGCAAACTGCTGCTGGCGCCAGGCTTCAAACACCGTCACGGCCACGGCGTTGGACAGGTTCAGGCTGCGCTGCTGCGGCAGCATGGGCAGGCGCAGGCGCTGCTGCGGCGGGAACTGCTCGCGCACCTCGGCGGGCAGGCCCTTGCTTTCGGAGCCGAACACCAGCCAGTCGCCGGGCTGGAAGCCGATGGCGTGGGCGGGGCTGCTGCTGTGCGTGGTCATGGCGAACATGCGCTGGCGGTCCGGCCGGCAGTCCTGCAGGAAGGCCTGCCAGTCGGCATGGCGGCGCACGGGCGCGTACTCGTGGTAGTCGAGGCCGGCGCGGCGCATCAGGCGGTCTTCCATGGAAAAGCCCAGCGGCTCGATCAGGTGCAGGCTGCAGCCTGTGTTGGCGGCCAGACGGATCACATTGCCGGTATTGGGCGGGATCTCCGGCGCGACGAGAACGATATGGAACATGGCCCGTATTGTCTCGCGGTGGCAGATGCCCCGGGCCCCGGTCCCCTGCGGTCAGGGCGTGCGCGCCAGCACCAGGGCGCTGACCTCGGCCGCGCCTGCGCGGCGCAGGCAGGTGGCCAGCGCATGCAGGCTGGCGCCCGTGGTCATCACATCGTCGATCAACAGGATCTTGCGGCCGCACACGTGGGCCAGCTGCGCAGGTGGCACGGCAAAGACCGTGCGCAGCTGGCGCAGGCGCAGGGCGCGCGGCAGGTCATGCTGGGCCTGTGCCGTGTGGGCGCGCTGCACGGCCTGGTGCCGCAGCTTGCCCCGGGTGGATGCGCTGCAGAGCGCGCGGGCCAGCACCAGGGTCTGGTGAAAGCCGCGCTCTCGCAGGCGCTGCGGCGACAGCGGCATGGGCAGCAGCAGGTCGCATTGCTGCAGTTGCTCGCGCGCCTGAGGCAACTCCAGCAGCAGATCGGCCAGGCTGCGTGCCAGGCCGGTGTCTCCCAGGAACTTGAAGTCGCCGATCACCGTGTGCCACGGGTAGGCATAGTCCAGCGCGGCCAAGCAGTGCGTCAGCGGCGGCGGCTTGACCAGGCAGGCGCCGCAGGTGCGGGGACCATCGGCGCCGGTGCGGGCCGGCAGCGGCATGGCGCAGCGCCCGCATCGCGCCATGGGTCTGGCCCAGCGTGCGCGGCAGTCCTGGCACAGGCGCCGCGCAGGCCAGCGGTGGCAGACGGCGCATTGGCTGGGCAGCAGGCCGGGCAGGCCGGCATGCCAGCGCGAAAGCCATGACGCAGGCAGGTTGGGCATGGAGTCAATATACTCGCGCCGCGTCCGCCACCCCTTTGCTCCGGGGCCGGGCGCCTGTCTTTTGAGGAGCACGGATTCCCCGCCTAGCCATGTCCCACGAATTGCCTCCCACCATCGATCCGGCCGCCGCATTGCGCTGGCAGCAGGGCGCGCCTGCGGCCTCGCCGTGGCTGCATGAGGAGGTGGCGCGCCGCATGCAGGAGCGGCTGGACTGGATCGTCAAGCCGCCCCAGCGCTGGTGCCACTGGCAGCCCGTGCGCGGCGGCCTGCAGGCCCATGCGCTGCTGCGCCAGCGCTATGCGCAGTCCGAATGCCTGGTCTATGAAGCCTCGCCGCTGCATGAGGCCGCCGCCCGCGAGCAGCTGGGCGCGCGCTGGTGGCAGCCCGCGCGTTGGACCGGGGGCGCCACGCGCTTCGGCGAGCCCGAGCCCGCCGGCGTGGACATGCTGTGGGCCAACATGGCCCTGCACCAGCAGGCCGACCCGCAGGCGCTGATCGCGCGCTGGCACCAGGCGCTGTCCGTGGACGGCTATGTGATGTTCTCCTGCCTGGGGCCCGATACGCTGCGCGAACTGCATGCCCTCTACGCCCAGCTCGGCTGGCCGCCCGCCGGGCAGGCCTTCACCGACATGCACGACTGGGGCGACATGCTGGTGCACGCAGGCTTCAGCGAGCCGGTGATGGACATGGAGCACATCACGCTGACCTTTGCCACGCCCGAGCGGCTGCTGCAGGAGCTGCGCGAGCTGGGCCGCAACTTCCATCCGCAACGCTTTGCCGCGCTGCGCGGCCGCCGCTGGCAGCTGCGCCTGCACGACGCCTTGCGCGAACGGCTGGCCGGCCCCGACGGGCAGCTGGCGCTGACCTTCGAGATCGTCTACGGCCATGCCTACAAGCCGCAGCCGCGCGTGCGCCTGGAGTCCAGCAGCGCCGTGTCGCTGGAGGACATGCGCAGGATGCTGCGCCAGCCGCGCAACACGGGTTTGCGATAGCCTGAATGTCGCTTTCCGGTCATTGATCGAAAACAAAAACGTCTACACTTTTCCCGAGCTGACAGAGACAACAGCTTTTCCCTGGGCTCGCTCTCCCGGGCCGGGAAAAGACCAGCGGTCCGC
The DNA here is from genome assembly GCF_043104845.1 of Delftia sp. WSY_7. Taxonomy (NCBI): domain Bacteria; kingdom Pseudomonadati; phylum Pseudomonadota; class Betaproteobacteria; order Burkholderiales; family Comamonadaceae; genus Delftia; species Delftia sp. WSY_7. Next base: position 973,748 of record NZ_JBICLB010000034.1, read on the forward strand.
AGGCCGAAAGGGGAGACGATTTGGTGTTTCGCTTTGCCACGGGAACGAGAACGGGCCGGCGCATTCAAGAGTGGCCCGCCCGCAAGTTTGATCATCACCGGCTGCAGCAGTGCCTGCTCCTCTGGGAGCGGGCACTGGTCTTTCTGTCACTGTGTTCCCTGCTGCCCGCACTGCTGGGCCGCATGCGCTGCCTTCTTCCATCCGCTCCCGGCCCGCACGGCACACACGGCACACATGCCCTGAAGGGCCGGCGCGCGCGCATCCTCCCATCCACTTTGCTGCTGTCCCCCGAGTTCATGCGCCTGCAGGCGCAGGCGGGGATGGCGGCCCGCCCCCATCCTGGTCCCACGTCCGAGCTGCCGTTGATGCCGGCTGGCACGCTATTGGTGATTGCGCGCAGGCACATCTGCGGCGCTTTCATGCATGCTCGGACAGTTGAGGCCGGGAGTTGCCCTTTGGGCAGGCGTTGAACGGTCTGGCTGCGCGGCCCCCACGCCGGCGCAGCGGAGCGAGTGGATAACCCGAGGCTTAGATGTAAGTGAAAACTATGAAAAGCATTTCCACCAGGCTGGTTCTCTGGGGCTTGATGAGTGTGGCAGGGGCAGGCTCCCTTGCACATGCGGCGACAGATCTGCCAGGCGGCCCGGCCGTCAATCAGCTCAACCTTCATCCGGCGGTCACGCGCATCGCGCATGAGCAGCATTACCTGCACTGGATGATGCTGATCATCTGCACGGTGATCTTCATCGGCGTGTTCGCCGTGATGTTCTATTCGATCTGGAAGCACCGCAAATCGCGCGGCGCCAAGGCCGCGAACTTCCACGAATCGGCCACGGTCGAGGTGGTCTGGACCGTCGTGCCCTTCATCATCGTCGTGCTCATGGCGCTGCCGGCCACCAAGGTGCTGGTGGCGCAGAAGGACACCACCAACGCCGATGTCACGATCAAGGCCACGGGCTACCAGTGGAAATGGGGCTACGACTACATCAACGGCGAAGGCGAGGGCCTGAGCTTCATCTCCACGCTGGACAGCAGCCACCGCGTGCTGTCCGACAGCGGCGATGTGTCCAAGGCACCCAACGACTACCTGCTCAAGGTGGACAACCCGCTGGTCGTGCCCGTGGACCGCAAGGTGCGCATCATCACCACGGCCAACGACGTGATCCACTCCTTCATGGTGCCGTCCTTCGGCATCAAGCAGGATGCGATTCCGGGCTTCGTGCGCGACACCTGGTTCCGCGCCGAGAAGACCGGCGACTACTACGGCCAGTGCGCCGAGCTGTGCGGCAAGGAGCATGCCTACATGCCCATCCACGTGAAGGTGCTGTCCAATGACGGCTACAAGGCCTGGGTGGACGAGCAAAAGAAGATCGCCGCCGCCAAGAAGGACGACCCCAGCAAGGTCTGGTCCCTGCAAGACCTGATCGCACGCGGCGAGAAGGTCTATGCGGCCAACTGCGCGGCCTGCCACCAGGCCAACGGCAAGGGCGCCGGTCCTATCAAGGCGCTGGACGGCAGCCCCGTGGTCCTGGGTCCCACGGCCGAGATGATGCATGTGGTGCTGGAAGGCCGTGCCAACGGCGCCATGCCCGCCTGGAAGCAGCTGAGCGATACCGAGCTGGCCGCCGTGGTCACCTTTGCCAAGAACCACTGGTCCAACAAGACCGGCCAGCTGGTGCAGCCGGCCGAGTTCGTGGCCGCCCGCACCGGCAAGTTCCCTGCGCAGTGAGCACGCAAGACAGATGAGCGATTGGAGATAACAGCATGAGCGCCGTACTTCCCCCCATCCACAGCCCTGCGGGCGAGGGCCACGAACATGCGCATGAGCACGAGCATGGACACGGGCATGACGACCATCACCACCACGCCACGCCCACGGGCTGGCGGCGCTGGATGTTCGCCACCAACCACAAGGACATCGGCACGCTGTACCTGCTGTTCTCGTTCACCATGCTGATGGTGGGCGGGGTGCTGGCGCTGCTGATCCGCGCCGAGCTGTTCCAGCCCGGGCTGCAGATCGTCAACCCCGAGCTGTTCAACCAGCTGACCACCATGCACGGCCTGATCATGGTGTTCGGCGCCATCATGCCGGCCTTCGTGGGCTTTGCGAACTGGATGCTGCCGCTGCAGATCGGCGCCTCCGACATGGCCTTCGCGCGCATGAACAACTTCAGCTTCTGGCTGCTGATCCCGGCCGGCCTGATGCTGGTGGGCTCGTTCTTCATGCCCGGCGGCGCACCTGCCGCAGGCTGGACGCTGTATGCGCCGCTGACGCTGCAGATGGGGCCGTCCATGGACACCTCCATCCTGGCCATGCACATCATGGGCGCCAGCTCCATCATGGGCGCCATCAACATCATCGTCACCGTGCTCAACATGCGCGCGCCCGGCATGACGCTGATGAAGATGCCCATGTTCGCCTGGACCTGGCTGATCACGGCCTACCTGCTGATCGCCGTCATGCCCGTGCTGGCCGGCGCCATCACCATGACGCTGACGGACCGCCATTTCGGCACCAGCTTCTTCAACCCCGCAGGCGGCGGCGATCCGGTGATGTACCAGCACATCTTCTGGTTCTTCGGCCACCCCGAGGTCTACATCATGATCCTGCCGGCCTTCGGCATCATCAGCCAGATCGTGCCGGCCTTCAGCCGCAAGAAGCTGTTCGGCTATGCGTCCATGGTGTATGCGACCTCGTCCATCGCCATCCTGTCCTTCATCGTGTGGGCGCACCACATGTTCACGACCGGCATGCCCGTCACGGGCCAGCTGTTCTTCATGTACGCCACCATGCTGATCTCGGTGCCCACGGCCGTGAAGATCTTCAACTGGGTGGCCACCATGTGGCGTGGCTCCATGACCTTCGAGACGCCCATGCTGTTCTCGGTGGGCTTCATCTTCGTGTTCACCATGGGCGGCTTCACGGGCCTGATCCTGTCGATGGCGCCCATCGACATCCAGCTGCAGGACACCTACTACGTGGTGGCCCACTTCCACTACGTGCTGGTGGCCGGATCGCTGTTCTCCATGTTCGCGGCCTACTACTACTGGGCGCCCAAGTGGACGGGCGTGATGTATTCGGAGACGCGCGGCCAGATCCACTTCTGGGGCTCGCTGATCTTCTTCAACATCACCTTCTTCCCCATGCACTTCCTGGGCCTGGCGGGCATGCCGCGCCGCTATGCCGACTACCCCATGCAGTTCGCCGACTTCAACATGGTGGCCTCGCTGGGCGCGCTGGGCTTTGGCCTGATGCAGGTGTATTTCTTCCTCTTCGTCGTCGTGCCCGCCATGCGCGGCAAGGGCGAGAAGGCGCCGCAAAAGCCCTGGGAGGCTGCCGAAGGCCTGGAGTGGGAAGTGCCCTCGCCGGCGCCGTTCCATACCTTCGAGACGCCGCCCAAGCTGGATGCGACGGCGACCCGCGTCATAGGCTGAAATGAACCACCGCCTGGGTCGCTTCGCGCCTTCCCCCTTCCTTGGTGTCCCTGGGGTGGGGCGCGACAGTCTCAGAGATTGCCAGTAGTCATGGAGATCAGAAAAATGGATGCACAGCAACGAAAAGCCAACGTGCGGCTGGCGCTGATCCTGGTATCGGTGGCGCTGGTCTTTCTGGCCGGCTTCGTGATCAAGATCACCGTGCTCCATTGAGCGCTTGAAGGCAACAGGAGGGCAATCCGTGAGCGTGCGCAGTGAAAACGCGAAGATGGTGGGCAAGCTGGCCGTGGTGGCGCTGGGCATGTTTGCCTTCGGCTACGTGCTGATTCCCATCTACAAGCACATCTGCGAGCTCACGGGCATCAACATCCTGTCGCTGTCCGAGCGGCAGGTGCCGGGCAACGGCACGGCCGGGCGCGATGTGAAGCTGCCGGCCAACTCGCAGGTGGACAAGAGCCGCACCATCACCGTGGAGTTCGACGCCAATGCGCGCGGGCCCTGGGACTTCAAGCCGGCGCAGCGCTCCATGCAGGTCCATCCGGGCGAGCTGGCCACGGTCATGTACGAATTCCAGAATGTGCAGAACCGCCGCATGGCGGCCCAGGCGATACCGAGCTATGCGCCACGCCAGGCGGCTGCGCATTTCAACAAGCTCGAGTGCTTCTGCTTTTCGCAGTACACGCTGGAGCCAGGGGAAAAGCGCGAGTGGCCGGTGGCCTTCGTGATCGATCCGCGCATCTCCAAGGACGTGACCACGATCACGCTGTCCTATACCTTCTTCGAGGTGGGCGGCAGGACGCCGGCCGCGCCCACGGGCGATGCGCCGGTGGCCGCAGGGCCGAAGCAGGAGCCGGCCTCATGAATGCGCCGCAACCTGGGGACAAGCGCCGCCCGCCCAGCGTGTGGCGCACGGTGCGCGCCGTGGCCTGGTCCCTGTTCGGCGTGCGCAGGGCAAGCGAGTACCAGCAGGACGGGGAGCGCATCACGCCGCTGCATGTGATTGCAGTGGGGCTGGCGGCCATCTTCCTGCTGGTGCTGGGATTGATCGCGCTGGTCAAGCTCGTGGTCTGAGCGGCGCGGCCATCGGGGACAGAGAGTGATCGACGGGAAACACAGAACCAAGAATGTCAGGAGCTGAGCAATGAGTGCAACCACCCACGGCAAAACGCCTTACTACTACGTGCCGGCAGAGTCCAGCCATCCAGTCATGGCGGCGGCGGGGCTGTTCTTCGTGATCCTGGGCGCGGGCAACTGGATCAACGGCCATGAATGGGGCATGTACAGCCTGGGCCTGGGCCTGGTCTGGTGGCTGGCCGTGCTCTTTTTCTGGTTCCGGGAGGCCGCGCATGAAAGCGAGTCCGGCAAGTACGGTCGCAAGATCGACCTGTCCTTCCGCTGGAGCATGAGCTGGTTCATCTTCTCCGAGGTGATGTTCTTCGGCGCCTTCTTCACCGCCCTGTGGTGGGCGCGCTCGCACTCGGTGCCCGCGCTGGGCAGCCTGGACAACGCCTTGCTGTGGCCCGACTTCAAGGCCGTCTGGCCCAGCATGGCAGCCGGCGCCACGGCCTCGCCGGCCAACAGTGTCGAGCCCTTCCAGACCGTGGGCCCGTTCTGGCTGCCCACCATCAACACGGCGCTGCTGCTGACTTCGGGCGTGACGCTGACCATTGCCCACCATGCGCTGCAGGCCGGCCACCGCGCCCGCACCATCGCCTTCATGTGGATGACGGTGATCCTGGGCTTCGTCTTCCTGTGCGTGCAGGGCTACGAGTACTACCACCTGTACACGGATCTGAACCTCAAGCTGTCCTCGGGCGTGTTCGGCTCGACCTTCTTCCTGCTCACGGGATTCCACGGCTTCCACGTCTTCGTGGGCATGCTGATGCTGTTCTTCATCACCATGCGCCTGCATGCCGGGCACTTCACGGCCGAGCGGCATTTCGGCTTCGAGGGCGCGGCATGGTACTGGCACTTCGTGGACGTGGTGTGGCTGTTCCTCTACGTGCTGGTCTACTGGATGTAGTCTGTATCCGGCCCCATGCAAAAAGAAGCGCCAGGGCGCTTCTTTTTGTTTGTGGGGGCAGGGGGCTTGTCTATTGCCCGGCGGTCCAGCCGGTGGGATGGATGTAGCCCAGCTTGGCCGCCAGCAGCACGCACAGGAACAGCGCGATGGACAGGCCCACGCGCAGCGCCAGTGCACGGAACATGGCGCGGCTGCGGCGCCTGTCGTCGCCCGCTCCCTGCTGGTCTTCGGGATTGCGGCGCATCATGAAGAACAGGGCGCTGCCCAGACTGGCGACAATGGCCAGCAGGGCGAGAACGATCACGAATTTCATGGGTGGATTATCCGGTGCGTGTTTCCAGAATGCCAGAGCGCTGGCGGTTTGTACTGATCACCTTGGCCGCGCTGATCGGCGTGGCCGTCACGCTGTCCCTGGGCCGCTGGCAGCTGCAGCGCGCGGCCTACAAGCAGGAACTGTTCGACGCCGTGCAGCGCCAGCAGGGCCTGCCGCCGTGGAGCAACGCCCAGCTGGCAGCCGTGCAGCCCGGTGCGGTGCCGAACCCCGAAGCCGCGCCCTGGCTGCACCGTCCCGTGCAATTGCAGGGCCACTGGATTGCGGGGCAGACGCTGTACCTGGACAACCGCCAGATGCAGGGCCAGCCGGGCTTCTTCGTGCTCACGCCGCTGCGGCTGGCTGCGCCGCATGAGGACGTGGTGATTGCCGTGCAGCGCGGCTGGGTGCCGCGCAACTTCCTGGACCGCACGGCCCTGCCCGAGGTGCAGACGCCCGAAGGGCTGGTGACCGTCCAGGGGCGCATGGAGGCCGCGCCGTCCCGGCTCTACGAATTCGGCCGTGCAGGGGCAGACCCTGATGGGCAAAAGTCGCGCATCCGACAGAATGTGGACATTGCCGAATGGGCCGTGGCCTCCGGGCTGCCGCTGCGCGAATGGAGCCTGCTGCAGACCGGCGAAGCCAGCGAAGGCCTGCGGCGCGACTGGCCCGTTGTGACGGCCGGTGTCGAGAAACACCATGGCTATGCGTTCCAATGGTTTGGACTTGCGGCCCTGATCACGCTTTTGTATGTCTGGTTCCAAATCGTCCGACGCTTTGTCCGCCCGCGCCATGCCCGCTCCTGAGACTCCCCTGGAGATGACTGTCCATGGCCTGCCACCCTTGCAGCCGAGCCTTGCCGGCGCGCAACGCACGCGCAGCGGCCGCTGGAAGATGCTGGCCGTGTTCGCGGTCTGCGCCGCGCCCGTGGTGGCCTCCTATTTCACCTACTACGTGCTGCGGCCTGGCCAGCAGCGCAGCTTTGGCGAGCTGATCGCGGACCAGCCGGCCCTGCCTCCGGCCACGGCCACCACGCTGGACGGCGCCCCTGTACCGCTGCAGTCGCTCAAGGGCCAATGGCTGCTGCTGAGCGTGGCGGGCGGGGCCTGCGGCAGCGCCTGCGAAAGCCATCTCTATCTGCAGCGCCAGCTGCGCGAAACCCTGGGCCGCGAAAAGGACCGGCTGGACCGGGTCTGGCTCATCTCCGACGACGCTCCCGTGCCCGCCCACCTGCGCCCCGCGCTGGCCCAGGCCACGGTGCTGCGCGTGCCCGAGGCCGTGCTGCGCGGCTGGCTGCAGCCCGCGCCCGGCCATGCGCTGCAGGACCACCTGTACGTGGTGGACCCGCAGGGCCACTGGATGATGCGCATGCCCGCCGGGCTGGGCATGGCCGACGCCGGCAAGGCCAAGCGCGACTTGGACCGGCTGCTGCGAGCATCGGCCTCGTGGGACACGGCGGGACGCCCCGGCGACGGCGACTGAGGCCTGCGCCAAGGAACCGAGCCGGCAGCCAGGCCGTCTCATGGAGGCAGGCAGGCCCCGCAGCGCCGGGGTCTTGCGGTTATGGGTTATGGTTTGCGGCTGTGCGAAAGCGCCTTCAGCAGACGCTTTCGCCTTTTCCCTTTCCAGCCCGGGCGGCGCGCAGGCTTTGCGGCCACGCAGCCTGCGGCAACTACCTTGTTGAGGAAGCATGAACAAACGGACAGCGCTGCGCTTTCTGGGCGTGACCGCCATGGCATGGGGCGCCCTGGCGCTGAGCGGATGCTCGCGCGAGGCCAAGACCAGTTTCCAGGGCGTCGATGTCACGGGCGCCGAATACGCCAAGGACATTCCCCTGCGCGATGTGGACGGCAAGCAGCGCAGCATCAAGGACTTTGCGGGCAAGGTCGTCGTGGTCTTCTTCGGCTACACGCAATGCCCCGACGTATGCCCCACCACCCTGCAGGAGCTGGTCGAGGTCAAGCAGCAGCTGGGCGCCGATGGCGACAGGCTGCAGGGCGTCTTCGTCACCCTGGACCCCGAGCGCGACACGCCCGAGGTGCTCAAGGCCTACCTGGGCAACTTCGACCCCGGCTTCGTCGGCCTGCACGGCACGCCCGAGGAGACGGCGGCCGTGGCCAAGGATTTCAAGCTCTTCTACAAGAAGGTGCCCGGCAAGACCGAAGGCACCTACACGCTGGACCATTCGGCCGGCAGCTATGTCTACGACACGGCCGGCCGCCTGCGCGTGTATGAGCGATACGGCGGCGGCCCGCAGGTGCTGGGCGCCGACGTCAAGGCCCTGCTGCAGGAAAAGCGTTCCTGATCCTGCGCGCGCCGCAGCCAGTGTGACCGCCGTCACATTGGCTGCGTTTAGGCGCGATGCGGCACACCATCCCTGATGTGCATCGCCGCAGGACTGCTTAGAGTGGGCCCCGCCTGGAGCGTCATGCCGACGCCCCGCCCATCTCCAAGAGACCTGATCCATGCGGCGAAACGTGTACGTCACCCAGCGTGAGTACCCTTTGAACGAAGGAGAGACGCTTCTTTCCGTCACCGACCTGAAGGGGCGCATCGTCTATGCCAACGATGCCTTCATCCGCGTCAGCGGCTTCGAGGCCGCCGAGCTCTACGGCAAGGCCCACAGCATCGTGCGCCATCCGGACATGCCGGCCGCCGCCTTCGCCGACATGTGGACCACCATCCAGCGAGGGCTGCCCTGGAGCGCCCTGGTCAAGAACCGGCGCAAGAACGGCGACCACTACTGGGTGCGCGCCAACGCCAGTCCCATACGCCATGCGGGCACCGTGGTCGGCTACCTGTCCGTGCGCACCCGGCCGCAGCCGTGCGAGGTGCAGCAGCATGCGGCGCTCTATGAACAGATCAATGCCGGTGTGCGCTCGCTGGGCCTGCACCGGGGCTTCCCAGTGGGGCGTGGCGCCGCGGGCGCGCTGCAGCGCTGGTGGCGCTTCAGGCCGCTGGCCTGGCGGGCGCAGGCCATGGTGGCGGGACTGTGGCTGCTGGGATCGGCCGGGCTGTGGTTGCCGTCGCTGCAGGCCTGGGCCTCGGCTTTGCCCCTGTCCCTGACGCTGGCCGAGATCTGGCCCGCCTGGCTGATCTGGAGCCTGGCTTGCGTGGCGGCCGGGCAGTGGCTGCGCACCAGGCTGCTCATGCCCCTGGCTGCCCTGCGCGGACAGGCCCAGGCCGTGGCCAGCGGGCAGCAGACGGGGGAACTGTTCACGCAGCGCACGGACGAGATCGGCGCCATCGGCGGCGCCGTGCGGCAGACCGGACTCAACCTGGTCTCCCTGGTGGACGACATCCAGGGCAAGAGCGACCAGGTGCGCCGCTGCGCGCTGGCCGTGCAGCAGGGCAGCACCGAACTGAGCGACCGCACCGAGGCTGCCGCCGCCAGCCTGGAGCAATCGGCCCAGGCCATGCAGGCCCTGGCCTGCGCCATAGAGCGCAGCAGCGCCCAGGCCGGCGAGGCCGCCCGCCGCGCGCGGCATGGCGTGGACATGGCCGGGCAGAGCAGCCGCATGGTCGCGCAACTGGACCAGGGCATGCGCGGCGTGGCCCGGACCAGCGACCAGGTCGGGGAGATCAGCTCGCTCATCGACGGCATTGCCTTTCAGACCAATCTGCTGGCGCTCAACGCCGCCGTGGAGGCCGCGCGCGCCGGCGAGCACGGCAAGGGCTTTGCCGTGGTGGCCGACGAGGTGCGCGGCCTGTCCCAGCGCAGCGCCCAAGCTGCGCGCCAGATCAAGGCATTGATCGAGGCATCGCAGCAGCAGGTGGCGCAAAGCTGCGCCATGGCGCGCGAAATGGGCGAGGCCATGCTCGCCGTGCAGGCCGACATGCGCGAGCAGCTGCTGCTGGCCGAAGGCATGCAGGCCGCCAGCCAGGCCCAGGCCGGTGGCGTGCAACAGGTGCAGGCCGCCGTGCAGCAGCTCGAACAGATGACCCAGCACAACGCCACGCTGGCGCGCGACACCATCGGGCACGCGCAGCAGCTGGCCGGGCAGGCTCAGGCGCTGGAGGCTGCGGCATCGGTCTTCCACGGCAAGGGGCCGTCCGCATGATGGCGTCGGCCTGGAGCGCGCAAGCCGGCCATCTGATCGGGCCGTGCGAGGCGCTGGATGAGGAGCTCAAGCGCGTGGCCATGGAGGCCGCGCCCGACGGCATCGTGCTCGTGGATCGCAAGGGCCACATCCTGCTGGCCAATCCCGCCATGCAGGCCATGAGCGGCTATGGCGCCTCCGAGCTGCTGGGCCGTCCGCTGCAGATGCTGCTGCCGCCCGAGGCGCATGCGGCCCATGGGCCGCAGCTGCAGTCCTACTTCGCCCAGCCCGCGCGCCGGCCCATGGGGCAGGGGCGGGACCTGTGGCTGCTGCGCAAGGACGGCAAGCGCCTGTCCGTGGACATCGCCCTGGGCCATTCCCCGCACGGCGGGGGCGTGGCCGTGGCCTTTGTGCGCGACCTGTCGCAGCTGCGCCAGATGGAGGCCTGCATGCACTACCACGCCACGCACGACACGCTCACCGGCCTGCTCAACCGCTGGCAGTTCGGGTTGCAGCTGGAGCAGGCGATCTCGCAGGCGCAGGCGCAAGTGGGTTCGGGCTCGGGCTCGGGCACCGGGCCCGCGTCCTTTGCGCTGCTGCTGCTCGACCTCGACAACTTCAAGGCCATCAACGACGGCTATGGCCACGACGTGGGCGACCAGGTGCTCAAGGAAGTGGCGCGCCGCCTGCAGGCCGCGCTGGGCACTTCGGCCACGCTGGCGCGCATGGGCGGTGACGAGTTCACCGCCGTGCTGCATCCCTGCAACGGGCCGGACCTGCGCCGGCGCGTCGACGCGCTGCTGGGCGAGCTGTGCCGGCCCTGCGCCATCGGCCACTACGCGCTGAACTTCGGCGCCAGCGTGGGCGTGGCCTTCTACCCGCAGGACGCGGGCGATGCGGCCACCCTCATGCGCTATGCCGACATGGCCATGTACGACGCCAAGCAGCGCGGCCGTGCCTCCTACGCCTGCTATGCAAGCGCCATGGGCGAGGCCATGGCCGAGAAAGTGCTGCTGCACGAACGCCTCAAGCGCGCCCTGGACCGGGGTCTGCTGAGCCTGCATTTCCAGCCCCAGGTGCAGGTGCTGGGCGGCCAGGTCCAGGGCGTGGAGGCCCTGCTGCGCTGGAACGACGAGCAGATGGGCTGGGTCTCGCCGGAGCGCTTCGTGCCCGTGGCCGAGTCCACGGGCCTGATCCTCGCGCTGGGCGAATGGGTGATCGATGCGGCCTGCCGCCAGGCCGGCGACTGGCTGCGCGCAGGCATGCCGCTGCGCGTGGCGGTCAACCTCTCGGCCCAGCAACTGCGCCAGGCCGACCTGCAGCAGCGCCTCATGGGCAGCCTGGCCCGGCATGGCGTGCCGCCGCACCTGCTGGAGCTGGAAGTCACCGAGTCCGCCGCCATGACCGACCCGCAGCAGGCGCGCGAACTGCTGGGCAGCCTGCTTGCCGCAGGTGTCTGCGTGGTGCTGGACGATTTCGGCACCGGCTACTCCTCGCTGGCCCACCTGCGCGATCTGCCCGTCTCGCGCGTGAAGATAGACCGCACCTTCATCGGCCCCATGCTCGACAGCCCGGCCGACGCCAAGATCGTCAAGGCCGTGATCGCGCTGGCCCGCACCCTGGGCCTGCAGGTGGTGGCCGAAGGCGTGGAAACCGCCGAGCAGCTGCGCCTGCTGCGCATCCTGGACTGCGACGCCTACCAGGGCTGGCTCTTCGCCCGCGCCATGCCGGCGGAGCAGATTCCCGCGCTGATTCACAAGCCCGTGGCGACCTTGCTGGCGCAGCAGGAGGAAGAGGCGCTTGAGCATCAAACTGCGGACTGTTGCGATGGGAAGGGAGCGATGGTGAGCAGGGACGGCGGTTCTGCCAAACCTGGCGCTTGATGTTGCAACAGGTCGGCAAGCCTACCGGTCCGCCCGATCAACCGCCACGCCTCTCGCACCCCACCTCCTTCACCCCACCTCCTTCACCCCACCTCCTTCACCCCACCTCCTTCACCCCACCTCCTTCACCCCACCTCCCTCACCCCACCCCCACTGATCCTCGACAACACCGCAGGCTGCAGCACGCAGTGCCATCGATCCGGCCGCTCCAGTGCGCCGAGCTGCACCAGGCGCACAAGGCTGCGTGCGATGGTTTCGCGCGTGGTGGCCAGCAGGGCGGCCAGTGCGCCCTGGCTGGGCAGGCGCACGAGCAGGCTTGACTGCAGCGCGGCCAGTTGCATCAGGGTGGCGGCCAGCTGGCGCAGCACGCCGGGGATGCGGACGATGTGGGCCCATTCCGCCAGCAGGGCGTTGTTGCAGGTGTAGCTGGTGGCCAGCGCGCGCACGAAGGCGGCATCGACCAGGCCGCGGCGCGTGATGGTGGCGATGTCCACGCAGCAGATGCGCCCCGGGCCCAGGGCCTCGAAGTGCATGGCCGAGGGCTGCTGCAGCCAGCCCGGGCTGCCCAGCGCGTGGCCGTTGCCGAACAGTGCCACGGGCCGCTGCACGCCGTCGCCGCCACGGCGGATAGCCAGGACGAAACCGAGCTTGATCACCTGGAATTCATGGGCAACGCAGCCTTGCGCCTGGAGCTTCTGGCCCTTGGCCAGGCCGCGTTCGCGGATGTGCGGCAGCCATTGCAGGAAGGCGGGTTCGGGCAGTTGCCCCAGCAGGCAGTGCGACGAACGCATGCATTCGCTGCAGCGTACGGCTGAAGGCGCAAAGGACGACGATGGCATGGCACGGACGGTTCGAAGGCGCCGCAAGCCAGGGCAGGAGGCGCCCTGGCGCTGGCAGGGACCCGGGCGTGCGGCCAGGGCGAAGCCGTGCAGGCTAGCGGGCCCTGCGGCTGAATGCAACGTGATGTAACCGTTTTCGCGCCAGATGGCGTCAATCCACCGCTGTTCCTTGACCTGGGTCAGACGGCTGCCGTGCTGCTGGTGCTGCTGGCATGGTCGGCACCGCTGGCCGTTTCGCTGCAGTGGGCGCGGGCGGCTTCGCGCATGCGTGCCAGCTCGCGTGCGGGCAGGGGGATGTCGCCGCTGGCGACCTTCATCAGCAGGCAGTGCAGCATTTCGGTGGACAGTCCGTGCAGCACCAGGCGGTGGCCGGCGCGCAGGGTGGACAGGGGCACCAGCGGGTGCTTGTTGTTGAGCATGACCAGGTGCTCGGGCGAGGCGAGGATCTTGGCCGCATAGATGGCCACGGTCTCGTCCAGCTGCAGCGAGTTGCTGGCGCGCCAGAAGTCGTTGTCGGTCAGCAGCAGCTGGTAGACGGGCGTGTAGACCTCGATGGCGCTTTGCAGGTCCAGCAGGTTCAGGCGCCCGCGCGGCATGTCCTCCAGGCGCAGGGGCGGGTTGCGCAGCATGGAGAAGTCGGGCTCGGCCACGGGCTGCAGTTCCTGGCCTGCGGCGCGCAGCGCGTTGTTCAGGCGGATGACGAAGTTGAACAGGTTCAGGTCGTGCCTGAGGAACAGGTCGTCCTTGATGTCGTCGATGCTGTCCGGCTCCAGCGGTGTGGTGGACACGGGCGTGGGCGCATTGGCCGCGACAAAGGCCAGGATCTGCGAGCCCAGGTGGAAGTGGCGCAGGATGAGCCAGTTGGCCTCGGGCGAGACGAAGCGGTTCATGCTGAAGGCCAGCAGCCGGTGCAGCAGCCTGGAGTGCGCCCAGTTGCGCGGCAGCAGCACCTTGAGGATCTGGATGAGGACGATGCTGGTGCGCGCCAGCGGCCGCAGGAAGGGCAGCAGGTACTGGCGCGAGCCGCTGCTGCAGTCGCGCAGCCAGGCGGCCTTGACGTCGTCGGGCAGCGGCGTGCTCTGGTCCAGGTACAGGGCACGCCAGGGGCTGGGGTCGCGCTCGTCGTGGGGCTGGTCGATGAAGTCTGGCGGTGGCATCAGTTCTCCTCGGTCAGGACATGCTCGAACTGCATCAGGTACAGCGCCGCCGTGTGGCGCGCGGTGCGCACGATGGCCTGCGCCGCCGTGCCCCCGCTGCCGTCTGTGTCGTCTGTGTCGTCCAGCGCCATCACCATCTGCACGGCCATGAGCCAGCGTTCCAGGTGGTGTTCGTCGTTGGCTCCGTGGTATTCCAGGAAGCGGAAGGCATCGGGCGGCAGCGGCAGGCTGGCGCGCAGCAGTGGCAGCAGGCTGGGCACGATGCGCTGGCCCGTGCCTTCGATGATGTAGATGGCGCCCAGCAGGCCGACCGGATTGGGCGTGGCGGCCAGGCCGTGCAGATAGGCGTTGAGCGCCTCGCCGCCGGGGTTGCGGCGCAGGCGGGTGAGGTCGGTCTCGGTGCCGCCGGCCTTGAGGTAGTCCTCGTGCAGGATGCGGAAGTCGTTCTGCTCCTCGCCCGCATGCACGTCGATCAGCGCAGCCAGCGCCGCGTGCTCGCCGGTCAGCGAGGCCGCGCCCTCGCGCATCCACAGGCTGCCCTCGCGCACCTGGGGAACCCAGTGGCTCATCCAGCGCACGTAGTCCGCCGTCTGCAGCCTGCCTGTGCGTATGCGCTGCAGCAGCGGCGTGCGCCACACGCGCGAGCGGTAGTCCTGCCAGAGGCTGGCCAGCTCGGTCAGCAGCGGCGCGAGCGTGGCCGGGGCCTGGTTCGGGTCGTGGGGCGGGGCGATGGTGGAGACATCGGGCAGCAGGTCCGGGGCAGCGGGAGCTTCGGCGGTGGCACTGCGTGCTGCGGCGGTGGCCGGGGTGGCGGTGGGCGCCTGGGCCGCATCCTCCACTTCCAGCAGCATGTAGCCGGCCGTGAAGCGGCCCGATTCGGGAATGAAGCACAGCACCGTGTCGCCGTGCTTCAGGTGTGCCGATTGCGTGCGCAGGAATTCGGCCAGCATCACGAAGATGGAAGCCGCGCCCGTGTTGCCGCGCCAGGCCAGGTTGCTCCACCAGCGTTCGCGCGGGATGCCGAGCTGGGCCTTTCCCAGCAACTCGTCCACCACGGGGATGAAGCGCTCCGACGAGTAGTGGCACAGGAAGTGGTCTATGCCGCGCCCGGGCACCCAGCCCGTGTGCGCCAGGTGGGCGTATTCGTGGATGCAGACATCGAACAGGTGCGGCAGCAGACGGATGTCCTGGCGCAGCGACAGCGCGCCTGCGGCCTCGGCATCGCCCCAGGCGGCAAAGTCCAGGTGGCTGGTGGCGCGGTCGGGCGTCAGGCCCAGCTGCATGCAGACCGGGTAGTCGCCCGCAAAGCTGCGCAGGTGCGTCCAGCGCAGCTTCAGGCGCAGGCCGGGCGCGTCGGGCAGGGCCTGAGGGCCGCCCAGCAGCACGGCGCCTGCGCCATCGGACAGCATCCAGCGCAGGAAGTGGGCGTCGAAATCCGTGTTGTATCCCTGGGCCGCGAAGCGCGAGCGCTTGAACAGGCGCGAGGGCATTTCGCTGGCCACGGCCAGGGCCAGCGAGTCGGGCGCGCGGTCCACGGCCTGGGCCGCCGCCTGCAGCGCGCCCACGCTGGCGGCGCAGACGCCGTGCACGGACAGGGTCTCCATGGGCGGCGCGGCCATCTCGCCCTGGATCATGCTGGCAAAGCCGGGCATGAGTGCATCGCCGCCCGAGGAACCGCTGGCCAGGAAGCCCACATCGCCCAGCGCGCGCCCGGCCTGCGCCAGGCAGTCCTGGATGGCCTGGGCGGCCATGGCCGTGTTGCTGTGCACGGTGCGGCCTTCGGCGTCGATGGCGTAGTGGCGCTGGACAATGCCGTTCTCGGCCAGGATGCGGCGCTTGAGGCGCTCGGACAGGCGGTTGAGCGGCGCCACGTAGGCATCCATGCCTGCGTTGTCCACGGGTTCACCGGGCAGGAACATGCCTGCGGCATGCAGATAGACGTTGGAATAGGCGACGGGCATGGGTTCAGGGTCGTATCAGTCGTATGTTCCGGGAGGCATTTGCGCACGCGTGCGCGCCGGCGGCCAGATCGTGCCGAGCACGAAGACGCGGGCCATGTAGGGTAGCAGTCCGCCCTCGTTGAGCGCGGGGGCCACGCGCTGGCGATAGTGCAGGTCGTGCAGGCGCGTGAGCTCGGACCAGTGGGCCTGGGGCTGCTCGTGGTGGGCCGTGTGCAGGCCGATGTTGAACAGCAGCGGATTGACCCAGCCCTCGAAGTTGCGCGCGTAGTTCAGTGGCGTGGCGCTGTCCAGCCGCTGGCCGCGCGTCAGTGGCCGGCCATCGGCATGGGCGTGCTGCAGGTAGTTGGTGGCCAGCAGCCAGTGCAGGCCATGCAACTGGGGAACGATCACCAGCAGCAAGGCCTTTTGCCAATCCAGCGACAGCAGCAGCGCCCAACTGCCCAGCCACAGCAGGTACTGGCCCATGCAGTAGCGAAAGGCGCCGGGCCAATGCCGCCGCAGCTGGCCCAGCCAGCGCAGGAACAGCGGGTACAGCACCCAGCCGGCCTGCAGCGGGTGCAAGAGGTAGCCCAGCAGATGGTTGTGGTCGCCGCCGAAGCGGTAGGTGCGTGCCATGTCGCGCGGGCCGTGGCGGAAGCGGTGGTGGTTGGCCACATGGGCGGGCCAGAACACGAAGGTCGGGTGGCCTTGCAGCAGGGTGAGCCAGTAGTCGGTGAAGCGGTTGGCCCAGCGCCCGCGCCACATGCGCAAATGCGTGTGGTTGTGGTGGATGACGCCCACGCCCAGCGTGAGGAACAGCTCGATCCCGTAGAGCCACAGGTTCCAGCCATGCTGCCACTGCCACCACACGATCAACGGCAGCGCCACCAGATAGGCCAGCGACTGCAGGTCGCGCCCGTGGCGCAGCCGGGGCAGCCGTGGCTGGACGTGGCGAGCAGGCGGCCGGCTCATTCCGTCCTGGGCCGGGCCGTGGCGGGCAGGGCCACGCGCGTGCGCATCAGCCGGTCCATGAAGGCCAGCGCAAAGCCGTAGTTGCCATTGGGCCGGGCATGGTGCAGATGGTGGCGCCGGCTGGCGGCCAGCGCATGCGTGTCGGACACCCCGGGAAAGAAGTCATAGTTGGAGTGGCCTATGACATTCAGCAGCAGGCTGAGTACGGGCACCGAGGCCAGCGACCAGAAACTGAAGTCATGCACCACCATGGGCAGCAGGATGACGTTGCCCAGCATCAGCGCCTCGATGGGATGGAAGCTGTAGGTGGACCACGGCGTGGTGACGATGGAGCGGTGGTGGTCACCATGAAAGCGCCCCAGCAGCCGCGTGTGCAGCAGGCGGTGGTTGATCCAGAAGTGCACATCGTTCCAGATCAGCAGCACCACGATTTCGACGGCAATGCGCCAGGGGCCTGCATCTGGCTCCAGCCGCGCCCACCCCAATTGCAGAAGGCCCCAGGGCACGATCATGCCGATGCCGAAGATCAGCACCGAATGCAGCGACTGGCGCCATTCGCGGCGCAACTGGTCGGGCTTGAGCGGGCGCGTGTCCAGCACGCGGCCCACGCTGCGCCGCTGCAGCCAGCGCGTGAGCGCCGTCATGCCCCAGCCGCCGGCCAGGTAGAGCACGCCAAAGAAGGCCAGGCCCCAGGCCATGACCTGCCAGGCATTGAGTTCGGTGAAGGCTTGGGCTGCGGTCATGGGGGTGTCAAAGAGGGCACGTCACTGGGCGCATCATTGTGCGCGTATGCCCTGTTCGCGGATGATGCGGCCCAGCGTCGCCACGTCCTGGCGCATGCGCAGGGCCAGCCCTTCGGGCGAGCTGCCCACGGCCTGCCAGCCCTGGGCGGCCAGGCGCGCGCGCATCTCGGGCGAGCGCACGATCTCGCTCACGGCCTCGGCCAGCTTGTGCACATGGGCGGCGGGCATGGCCTTGGGCGCGGCCACGGCGTTCCAGATCTCCAGGTCGAAATCGCCCACGCCCAGCTCCTTGAGGCTGGGCAGGCCCGGCGCCAGCGGGCTGCGCGCGGCCGAGGTCACGGCCACGCCGCGCAGCTTGCCGGCCTGGACCTGGGCCATGGCCAGCGCGGGCGGCAGCATGGACAGCTGCAGGTCGCCGCCCTGGATGGCGTTGAACACCTGCGGGTAGCCGGGATAGGGAATGTGCTCGGGCCTGAGCGCGGAGCGGCTCTTGAGCAGCTCCATGCCCAGGTGGCCCACGGTGCCCACGCCGGGCGAGCCGTAGCTCCAGCGGCTGCCGGCCTGGGCAGCGGCCTCCAGGAAGGCCCGACCCTCGGGCGCGCCGGCCGGCGCCACCAGCACCAGGGGCGCCACGCCGATCAGGCTGACGGGCTGCAGGTCCGTGACGGGGTCGTAGCGCACGGCGGGGTTGAGCAGGCGGGCAATCGTCAGGTTGCCGTTGATCATCACGCTGAAGGTATGGCCATCGCGCGCACGGGCCACCTGCTCGCCTGCAATGTTGCCGCCTGCTCCCACCTTGTTCTCGACGATGACGGGCTGGCCCAGGCGCTTTTCCAGCGGCTCGGCCAGGGCGCGCGCCGTGAGGTCGGGCGAGGAGCCCGCGGGAAAGCCCACGATCAGATGCAGGGGCCTGCTGGGCCACTGGTCGCCCGCCACGGCGGCGCAAGGCAGCAGGGCCGAAGCCAGGGCGGTGGCCAAGGCATTGGCGAAGAGGCGGCGTAGTGGCGAGATGGCGCTGGCGGGCATGGGTGCGTGGGGGCCGCAAAGGCTGCGGGCAATAAAAAACCCGGAGATTATCCGGGTTTGTCTTGAAGCGGCCTGTCAGCCCAGGCCTTCACGCTTTCAGGCGAATTCGGCCAGGGCCTTCTTCATCTTCTTCATGGCAGCCACCTCGATCTGGCGAATGCGCTCGGCGCTCACGCCATACACGGCGGCCAGCTCATGCAGCGTCATGCCGCCCGAGCCGTCATCGTTGACCTTGAGCCAGCGCTCCTCGACGATGCGGCGGCTGCGGTCGTCCAGCGAATCCAGCGCCATGGCAATGCCGTCGGTGGCCAGGTGGTCACGCTGGCGCGACTCGATCATGGCCGTGGGCTCATGTGCGCCGTCGGCCAGATAGGCGATGGGGCCGAAGGCCTGCTCGCCATCATCGCTGGGCGAGGGGTCCAGCAGCACGTCGCCACCGGCCAGGCGCGTTTCCATCTCCATGACTTCTTCGCGCTTGACGTTGAGCTTCTCGGCCATGGCGTCGATCTCGCCGGAGGTCAGCGTGTCGCGCAGCATGGCGCCGTCCTCGGCCATGGCGGCGTCGGACTTCAGGCCCTGCTTCATGGAGCGCAGGTTGAAGAACAGCTTGCGCTGGGCCTTGGTCGTGGCGACCTTGACCATGCGCCAGTTCTTGAGGATGTACTCGTGGATCTCGGCCTTGATCCAGTGCATGGCGTAGCTCACCAGGCGAACGTTCTGATCGGGATCGAAGCGCTTGACGGCCTTCATCAGGCCGACATTGCCTTCCTGGATCAGGTCGCCGTGGGGCAGGCCATAACCCAGGTACTGGCGCGAGATGGACACCACCAGGCGCAGGTGGGACATCACCAGACGCCCTGCGGCGTCCAGGTCACTGTGTTCCTTGAGCTTGCGGGCGTAGTCCTGCTCTTCCTCGAGGGTGAGCATGGGCAGGCGGTTGACCGCGGAAATGTAGGCATCCAGATTGCCCAGAGGCGGCACCAGGGCCCAGGGGTTAGCGGGCGCCAAGGTGGTCGCAATGGAGCCGGAGGCGTTTGTCATTGCAGAGTTCCTTTCTTCCATTCCTTCATATTAGCACTCGTTAGGATTGAGTGCTAAAGCCGAAGTTCCGCGGGTTTTTCAGTCGGTTGCAGAAATCTTCGGCACTGCAAAAGTCGCTTCTGGCTAGTCTGAGCGATTTTTGGAAACCCTGCTTGCCGGCGGGAGGCATGTGTCGGCCCCCGCCGGGTTTTGACCCCTTTGCGCCCGGCTCCGCCGGCGACCGGGCGAACGGCACGAAAGATCCAGGTTCGCGCAGTCGCGGTGCCCAGCGGCTATTTGAACCGTGGCTGCACGATGATCTTCACCGCCGACTCGTTGTTGTGGATCAGCGTGTCAAAGCCCTGGGCCACCAGGTCATCGAGCTGGATGCGCTGGGTGATGAAGGGCTCGAGGTTGATCTTGCCCTCCTCGACCAGCTTGATGGTTTCCTGGTGGTCGTTGCAGTAGGCGATGGTGCCGCGCACGTCCAGCTCCTTCATGACCACGCTGTGCACGTTGATGGTGGCCGGATGGCTCCAGATGGACACGATCACCACCACGCCCGTGGCCTTCGTCGCGGCCACCAGCGTGTCCAGCACCTTGTTCACGCTGGTGCATTCGAACGACACATCCACGCCCTTGCCGCCGGTGAGCTTCATCACCTCGGCCACCACGTCCACCTCGGAGGGGTCCAGGATGTGATCGGCCACGCCCGATTCACGCGCCTTTTGCTTGCGCTTGGCACTGAGCTCGGTGATGACGACGGTCAGGCCCTTGGCCTTGAGGATGGCCGACAGCAGCAGGCCGATGGGGCCGGCGCCGCCCACCAGTGCCACATCGCCGGCCTTCGCTCCGCTGCGGGTGTAGGCATGGTGGCCCACGGACAGCGGCTCGATCAGCGCGGCCTGGTCCAGTGGAATGGCATCGGAGATGGGATGCACCCAGCGGCGCTTGACGGCAATCCGCTCGGACAGCCCGCCACCGCGCCCGCCCAGGCCGATGAAGTTCATGTCCTTGGACAGGTGGTAGTTGTCGCCCGGCCCCGTGGGCACATCGTCGGCCACGATGTAGGGCTCCACCACCACATGCTGGCCGACCTGGATATCGTCCACCCCTGCGCCCACGGCGTACACCACGCCCGAGAACTCATGCCCCATGGTGATGGGTGCGGACTCGCCCGAGATGGGATGCGGGTGGCCGCAGGGCGGGATGAAGATCGGCCCTTCCATGAACTCATGCAGATCCGTGCCGCAGATGCCGCACCAGGCCACTTCGATGCCCACGGTGCCGGGCTCCACCACGGGTTCGGGGATGTCCTCGATGCGGATGTCGCCCCGGTCGTGGAAACGTGCTGCTTTCATGATTGAACTTTCTGTTTTGCAAGGCTGGGTTGGCGGGCGGCACAGCCGCCCCATGGCGATTATTCGGCCTTACCGCAGGTGATGAACTTGCTGCAGGTCATAGACACGCACCGGCAGGCCTTCCTGCCGCGCCTTGAGCTGCAGCGCCAGGTACAGCGAGTAGTGGCGCGACTGGTGCAGGTTGCCGCCGTGGAACCACAGCGCCTCTTGCTGCGTGGGCTTCCACATGTTGCGCTGCTCGCCCTCCCACGGTCCCGGGTCCTTGGTGGTGTCCGAGCCCAGGCCCCAGACCTTGCCCACCTTGTCCGCCACCTCCTGGCTGATCAGGTCGGCCACCCAGCCGTTCATGGAGCCATAGCCGGTCGCGTAGACCACCAGGTCCGCCGGCAGCTCGGTGCCATCGGCCAGCACCACCGCGTTTTCCGACAGGTGGCTGATCTGCTTGCCCGCCTGCAGCTTGATGCTGCCGTCGATCACCAGATCGCAGGCCCCCACGTCGATGTAGTAGCCCGAGGCGCGGCGCAGGTACTTCATGAAAAGGCCCGAGTCGTCATCCCCGAAGTCCAGCATGAAGCCGGTCGCCTCCAGCTGGCGGTAGAACTGAGCGTCGCGCTCGCGGATGCGGTTGTACACCGGCACCTGGAAGTCGGCCATGATGCGGTAGGGCAGCGAGGCAAAGATCAGGTCCGCCTTCCTGGTCGTCACGCCGCTGGCCACGGCGCGCTCCGAGTACAGGTCGCCCAGGCCGATGTCCATCAGCGAATCGGAGCGCACGATATGCGTGGACGAGCGCTGCACCATGGTCACATCGGCGCCGTGCTCCCACAGGGCCGCGCAGATGTCGTGGGCGGAATTGTTGGCGCCGATCACCACCACCTTCTTGCCCGCGTAGGCGTCCGGGCCATGGTGCTGGGACGAGTGCTGCTGCTCGCCCTTGAAGATGTCCTGGCCCTTGATCTTGGGCACATTCGCCTTGCCCGACATGCCGGTGGCGAACACCACATGCCTGGGGCGCAGCACCTGCGTCTCGCCATTGCGCTCCACGGTCACTTCCCATTCCTGCCGGTCCTCATCGAAGCGGGCGTTCAGGCAGTTGGTGGACGGCCAGTAGTTGACCTCCATCACCTTGGTGTACATCTCCAGCCAGTCGCCGATCTTGTCCTTGGGCGCGAACACGGGCCAGTTGTCCGGGAAAGGCATGTACGGCAGGTGGTCGTACCAGACCGGGTCGTGCAGGCACAGCGATTTATAGCGGTTGCGCCACTGGTCGCCGGGGCGCGCCTGGCGGTCGATGACGATGTGCGATACCCCCAGCTGGCGCAGCCGCGCGCCCAGCGCAATGCCGCCCTGGCCGCCGCCGATGACGAGCACGAAAGGCTGCCTGTCGCGGCCCAGTTCCTGGGCCTCCTGCTGGCGGCGCTCCAGCCAGGTCTGGCGGCCACGCCGGATGCCGTGCTCGGCCCCCATCGGGCGGCGCGTGCCCATGGGTTCCTCATGGCCCTTGAGCTCCTGGGCGGCCGTCAGCAGCGTCCAGATGCGCCCGTCCCTGATGCGGACATGGCCGCCGCCGCGCGCATGGCGCGTGTCGATCACGATCCAGGCGGACACCACGCCATCGGCCTCCTCCACCGTCTCACGCTCGTCCAGCGAAAAGCGCACGGGGGCCGCGGCGTCCAGCTGCGCGGCCAGCATGTCGGCGATCTGGCTGCGCCCTTCCATGGTCTTGATGTTCCAGGTCAGCAGCACCAGGTCGCGCCAGTAGCATTCGTCGGCGAACAGGCGGCTGGCGGCCGCGAAGTCGCGGTCTCCCAGGGCATGGTTGAGTTGGTCAAGCATCGCCTTGGCGCGGGCGTTGGGCGTCGTATCGGTCATGGTTGTCTCCTTGATGCGGTCATGCCCGCTGGTTTTTCTTCGGGCAGGCGCTCTTACGCAATCACCATGCCAGGCAGGCCCGGCGGCAGGATGCGCCAGGCAAATCAAGGGGTTGCCTGCGCGCCTCCGGTACAAACCCTGCGCCTTGCACCCCGCTGCCCGGCGTTGCCGCCCGCGACAGGTGGGGCAGCCCTGCGACACCTGTCGCACCAGGCGTGCTGCAGCGCAGCAGGGGCAGTGGGTAAGTCTTGATTGGCGCTGCGCCGCACAGGGCACAGAATCGTCTGCGGCACGTTCAAAGCCCGCATCGACTCCACGCCATGCCCCTGCAGTCCTACGCCTCGCACATCCAGGAAATCGAAGCCTTCGGCCTGGGCTACTCCCACCGCGGGCAGGAGCGCGACCGCGCCGTGCTGCGCAGCTGGCGCCGCTGCATCGACTCCCACCGGCTCGACCCGGCGCATACCAGCGAAGCCCACATCGTCACCGAAGGCCAGCTGCGCGCGCACCGCGAGGAGTCCGAGCCGCTGATCCACATCGCCCGCCATGCGCTGGAGCGGCTGTACCAGCAGCTCAAGGGACTGGACTACGTGCTGCTGCTGGCGGACCGGCATGGCGTGGCCGTGGACTTTCTGGGGCATGAGGCCGACAAGGGCGACCTGCGCCGCGCGGGCCTGTATCTGGGCGCGCAATGGCGCGAGGACCACTCGGGCACCTCGGCCGTGGGTGCCTGCCTTGAGACGGGCGAGGCGCTGACGGTGCACCAGAGCGACCATTTCGACTTCACCCACACCGGCCTGTCCTGCACGGCCGCGCCCATCTACGACATGCGCGGCGAACTCGCGGCGGTGCTGGACCTGTCGCTGCTGCGCTCACCTGCCGAGCGGGCCAGCCAGAACCTGGCGCTCAACCTCGTCATGGCCGCGGCGCGGCGGGTGGAGCAGGCCAACCTGATGGCGCAGTCCGGCCAGGACTGGGTGGTGCGCCTGGCCCAGTCGCCC
The DNA here is from genome assembly GCF_043104845.1 of Delftia sp. WSY_7. Lineage (NCBI taxonomy): Bacteria > Pseudomonadati > Pseudomonadota > Betaproteobacteria > Burkholderiales > Comamonadaceae > Delftia > Delftia sp. WSY_7. Next base: position 997,370 of record NZ_JBICLB010000034.1, read on the forward strand.
GATTTCCTCGACGTCGATCCCGACGCCTCCATCAGCGTCGATGCACGTGGCCGCATCCGCGCCATGACCCACGCGGGCGCGCGGCTGTTGGCAGCGGCCGCGCAACTGGACTGGCGCCAGCGCAAGAGCCTCATCGGCCAGCCGCTGGAGCGTTTCTTCGACGTGGACCTGCGCCACCTGTCCGAGCTGCGCCGCAATCGCCCGGCGCAGGAGCGCATCATCCGCGCCCGCGACGGCAGCATCCTCTTCGCCCATGCCATGGAGCCGCAGCGCCGGACACGCCGCCTGCAAGCGCAGGCAAGGCCGGCGCAGCCCCCGCTGCCTGCTGCGCTGCAGGCGCTGGACACGGGTGATGCCGCACTGCAGACGCTGCTGCGCAAGGCCGCGCGGCTCGCACCGCAAGAGCTGCCCGTGCTGGTGCAGGGAGAGACCGGCGCGGGCAAGGAATACCTGGCCCGCGCGCTGCATGCATCCAGCGGCCGCAGCGGCGCCTTCATTGCCATCAACTGCGCAGCCATTCCCGAGGCACTGCTGGAGAGCGAGCTGTTCGGCTACCTGCCCGGCACCTGGACCGGCGGCGCCAGCAAGGGCCGCGAAGGGCTGATTGCTGCGGCACACGAGGGCACGCTGTTCCTTGACGAGATCGGCGACATGCCCCTGGCCCTGCAGGCCAAGCTGCTGCGGGTGCTGTCCGAATCCGAAATCACTCCCTTGGGCGCGCGCGCGCCACGGGCGGTGGCGGTGCGCTTCATCTCGGCCTCGCACCAGCCGCTGGCCGAGCTGGTGCGGCGTGGCAGCTTCCGGGAAGACCTGCTGTACCGCCTCAACGCGGCCGAGCTTCGCCTGCCTGCGCTGCGCCAGCGCAGCGACCTGCAGACCATTGCCGACCAGATGCTGGCCACCCTGGGCAGCCACCTGCACCTGGGCGACGCAGCCCGCGCCGTGCTGGCCGCGCACGCCTGGCCCGGCAACCTGCGCGAGCTGCACAACGCGCTGCGCTACGCCGCAGCCCTGTGCGGCCACGATGGCGACGGCACCATCGAGCCCGACCACCTGCCTGACCACCTGCACGATGCGCTGCACCGCGCACCAGCGCGCACCGCCTTGGCTGGCAATGCCGGCGAGCCCGCCGCACAGGCGCTGGAACAGCTGCTTGCGCAATGCCAGGGCAATGTCTCCGAGGCGGCGCGCCAGCTCGGCGTCAGCCGCTCCACCATCCACCGGCGCATCCAGCAGCTGCAGCTGGGCGTGCGGCATGCCCATTGGCGCGGGACATAGCACGGCCTTCGCCCCAGGGCCCATGCGATGTCCATGGCGGCTGGCCGCGGCGATCGGCCCGTCGGTCGCCGCGCAGGTCAGTCGCAGTGCAAGTTCAGTCGCAGCGGGCGGTCATGCCGCCGTCCACGACAAGCTCGGTTCCCGTCACGAAGCGGGCCTCGTCGCTGGCCAGGTACAGGGCGGCACTGGCGGTATCGCGGCCATCGCCCATGAAGCCCAGCGGGATGCGCCTGACCCGCGAGGCCAGCAGCGTCTCCACATCGCCGCCTGTGCGCTGCCTGGCCAGCCGCGCTTGCACCATGGGGGTGTGCAGCTGGCCCGGCACCACCGTGTTCACGCGAATGCCGTCAGGCGCATGCTGCACGGCCACCACGCGGGACAGGTGGATCACGCCGGCCTTGCTGGCCGCATAGGCGACCTGCGCGCTGCCGGTCCAGCGCAGGCCCGAGGTGGACGCCACGTTGACGATGGCGCCGCTGCCGCGTTCGACCATGTGCGGGAGCACATGCTTGCAGGTCAGAAAGACGCTCTTGAGGTTGATGTCGATCTGGCTGTCCCAGTCCTGCTCGCTCAGCTGAATGGGGCCGCCGGCTGCGGAGCCGCCCACGTTGTTGATCAGGATGTCCGGGACGCCCCAGGCCTGCAGGCAGGCCTGGACCATGGCCTTGACGCTGGACGAGTCGGTGACATCGCAGATGCAGGTCGTGATGGACGCTGCCGCCTCGCCGGCCAGGGACAGCGTTTCGTCAAGCCGCGCCTGGTCACGGTCCACCGCCAGCACCTTCGCGCCTTCCTCCGCCAGGCGCACGGCCATGGCCCTGCCGTTGCCCCAGCCTGCTGCCACGCATCCGGCCCCCGTAACGATGGCTATCTTGGACTTGAACCTGCTCATTGGCTTTCCTCATGTGACACGGTGGAGCCGCTGTGGCAAGCGGCGATGCAGGCCAGTTTGCGATCGATGCCGGCAAAGTTAAACTGGATGGCGCCTATACCAGCTATGTTGAATACCTATGGATCTGCGCCAACTGGAGTACTTCGTCGCCGTGGTGGAGCACGGCAGCATCAGCCGCGCGGCCGTGGCGCTGAATTTGGCGCAGCCGAGCGTGAGCCGCCAGATCGCACTGCTGGAAGAGGAGCTGGGGCAGCGGCTGCTGGACAGGACAGGGCGCGGCGTGGCAGCAACCGCGGCCGGGGAGACACTGCTGTCGCATGCACGCACGATGCTCAACTCGGCCAGCCAGGCGCTGTCCGATCTCAAGGAAATGCATGCCGAGCCCGTCGGCAGCGTGGTCGTGGGCCTGCCCCACCGGGTGGCGGCAAGCCTGGCCGTGCCGCTGATACGGGAGTTCCGGCGCCGGCTGCCGCATGCACTGCTTTCGGTGGTGGATGGGCTGAGCCTGTCCTTGCGTGAGGGAATGATTGCGGGCCGCATCGACCTGGGTCTGATGTTCGACCCCGCTCCGACGCCCCTGCTGTCCTACGAACCCCTGATGCGCGAGTCCATGCTGCTGGTGGCTCCCAAGGGCTACCGGTTGCCGTCGCGCATCGGCCTTTCGGCCCTGGCGGACTTTCCGCTGGTGCTGCCGGGCACCCATAACCCGATACGCAGCCTCGTTGACGCCGTCCTGCTGCCGCGCAAGATTCGGCTGAACGTGGTGGCCGAGGTGGGGGCCGTGCACACGGCGCTGTCCGTGGTGGAGGAGGGACTGGCTTGCTCCATTCTTCCGGACAGTGCGTTGAATCTGGCCGGTGCCCGCACTGGCATACAGTCTGCGCCCATCGGCCCGCCGGCCATACGCAACCAGCTCGTGCTGGCCATGCCCAGGGCGCGTCCCGCGAACCGGCTGATCGCGGAAACCGCCAAGTTGCTGCGCGAGCTTGACTTTCGCAAGGGCGCCCGCGCCGTGTAGGGCATGCCTCCCGGATCGGAAGCGGCAGGTCAGTCGATGCGGATGCCCGCTTCCCTGACGGCCTTGCCGATCTTGTTCAGGTCGTCAGCGATCAATTTCCGAAACTGCGCAGGACTGGACTTCGCGGGGACAAAGGACAGTTCGGCGAACCTGGATTTCAGCGACGGCGCCTCCACGGCCTTTGAAATTTCGGTGTTCAACCTGTGGGTGATGTCTGCGGGCAGGCCGGCCGGGCCCCAGATTCCGTACCAGGACAGGAGCTCGAACCCGGCAATGGTGCCCTCCGCCAGCGTCGGCACATCGGGCAGCGACGGGACGCGGGTCTTGCTGGTGACGGCAAGGGGCCGCAGACGGCCGGCCTGCACGAAGGGCATGACACCCGGCATGGGCGAGATGGCCGCGGAGACATGGCCGCCGATCACGTCCGTCAATTGGGGAACGGCACCCTTGTAGGCGACGATGTCCATCTGCAGGCCAAGGGCCCGGTTCAGCATCTCTTCGCTCAGGTGGCTGGTGGTACCCAGGCCGGAAGTCGCCCAGGTGTACTTGCCTGGATGGGCCCTGGCCAGTTGCACGAACTCTGCCACGGTCCTGACGGGCAACTCGTTGGTGACCGCCACGATCAGCGGCACGTACCCGATTTGCCCCACGGGCGTGAAGTCACGCTCGGCGTCATAGGTTTTCTTGGAACTGACCAGCGGCAGGTAGGCATGGCTGGAGGCATTGAAGATGAGCGTGTATCCGTCAGGCTTGGCCTTCTTGACCTGCAGGGTTCCCAACAGGCCGGAAGCCCCCGGAACGTTCTCGATCACGATGGCCTGGCCCAGCTGCCTTTGCAGTTGGTCGGCCACCAGGCGGCCCACGGTGTCGATCGAGCCACCCGGCGTGTACGGAATCACCATGCGGATCGGCTTGCCCGGATAGTCTTGCGCGCACACCAGGGTGCAGGTAGCCCAGGCAGCACAGGTCATGGCGATCTTCCAGGCTTTCCTGATGGCGGCTGCGGGCGTGTGGATGGTCATCTTTGTCTCCTGAGCACTGTTTCTGTCCGGCGCATCCCCGAAGGGGGCGGGTGTCTTGCGGGCAAGGGCTGGCCTAGGCGGCGTACACGCGGCGCGTGAATGCCGCAATGGCGTCTGCCATGGCAAGGGGCTGCTCGGGCGCCAGGGCGTGGCCCGCGTCGGCAATCACCTGTTCCGTCACCCGCTCGCCCAGGCAGGACTTCATCACATGGGGGGTCACGACCGCGTCATGCTCGGCCCGAAGGTCCAGTATGGGAACGGTCGTTCCTGCGCTGAAGTAGTCATCGACGGGCGTGACGCGCCGTGCATGGCCTTGCGCTTCATGGGCCTGGGCGTTCCACCCGTCCAGCCAGGCGCTGGGGTCATGTCCCGGGGCAAAGAAGGCGCGGCGCAGGCAGTCCAGGCGCTGCTCCCTGGACAGCCGTGCATCGCCCGCGCCATCGATTGCGTCCCGCAGGCGGCCGTACGGCTTTTCGTCCGATCCCGGCGGCAGCTTGCCTGCCGAGGCGGCGGCCATGACGACGCCGCGCACCAGGTCCGGCCTGTCGGCCGCCAGCATGCGCGCCGGCTGGCTGCCCCAGGCATGACCCACGACCACGACAGGGCCGGTGGCTTCGTGGTCGATGACGGCGGCGACGTCGGCTGCGAAGTCGTGCAGCGTCAGCCCCTGCATGGGGCCACGGCTTTGGCCTATGCCCCGAGGCTCGGGGCGCAGTACCCGCAGCCCTTGCGCCTGCAGATGGCGGGCAACGACGTCGTAGTCCCGGCCGGAACGGGCCAGCGATGGCAGCATGCAGACGACCGGCCCTGCGCCCTGGTCCGCATACTCGATTTGAATCTCGTCCTTCGCAGCCTGCGGGCGGTAGCGCACGAGCCGGCGAGTGACGCCGGTTGTCTCCAGATGGGTGTTTGTCATGCCGCCAGTCTGGGTTTCGGGCGCCATTGCGATAAGGCAATGCAGCCTATATCAGCTATGTTTTTTCCCTATGCAAAGCGGGCCGCCCGCAGGTGCGCGGAACGGCGGGCAAACCTCACCGTTTCTCCAGCAGGCTCTGAATCTGGCGGCCCAGCTGCAGCAACGCCGGGTGCAGCTCCTGCACGATGGCTGGCACAGGCTCCGTCGTGGACACGCTGCAGTTCAGGACATAGATGGCATCGGGTGTCACCAGCGGCGTGGCCAGTGCAACCACTTCCGGCTGCCACGATGCAGCGCAGAAGCCTTGGCTTTTCACGGACCTGATGGCCGCCTGGATCTGTTTTTCCAGGTCGCGCCATTGGGCGCCTCTCTTGAGCCTGAAGCTGTCGAACAGTGCCTTGCGCCTGGCAGGCGGCGCCACGGCAAGGTAGGCACGGCCCAGCGACGTCAGCTCCATGGGCACGCGCTGACCCGACACCACATGCCTGAGCACAATCCGGCGGTTGTAGCGGATCGATTCCAGATAGACCATCTCGTCCCTGTCGGGACAGGCCAGGCCCACGTTGATCCTGCGTGTCTCGGCGAGGGTGCGCATCAGGGGGGCCGCCATCGACAGCACCGTCGATCCGGTACGCATGGCGTGTGCCAGGCTCAGGACAGCGGGAGCCAGGCGAAAGGCGCGGCTTTGGTGATCGGCCTGCAGCATGCCGCAGCCCACCAGGGTCTGCGTCAGCCGGCTCACGGTGGCCTTGGACAGTCCGGTGCGTTCCACCAGGTCGCCGTTGCCCAGCAGTTCCGACCCGGGCCTGAACGCACGGAGTATTTCGATGCCTCTTTCCAGGGAGCGGTTGCTCGGGGACTGACCGGGCTTGTCATGGAGTATGGGGGATCGCCTGTGGGTCATGTTGCTGCCGCCTGCGGGAGGACCGGTTCATCCTCGGTTGAAAGCCTGGTTCTTGCTGCACAGGCGCAGGCGCCTGATGGCGTGGAGTATTCCACCGAAAGGATGGCAGATGAAAACGCAAGTCCTGGTGCGCTCGCTGTGCGGTTTCACTGGTTAGAACATGGGGGATCACAACTGCGGCGCGTTTCCCTAAGCTTTCACCAATCCGTCGCCAGCGTCATCGCAACGCTTGCGCATGGAACGGACCTCTGCCCATAGAACCAGGAGACACACCATGCTTCGTTTCGCCGCCCGCCGTTGCGCCAGGGCCATTGCGCTCATTGCCGTGCTCGCGACTGCCTGCAACGCAGTCTTTGCAGCTTTCCCGGAAAAGCCCGTGCGCCTCGTCGTGCCCTTCGCGCCCGGTGGCGGAACCGACCTGATCGCACGCACGCTGGGGGCCGAGATGGCCAAGGACCTGGGCCAGCCCGTCATCGTGGACAACAAGCCCGGTGCCGGCACGATCATCGGCACCGACAACGTTGCCAAGAGCGCGCCGGACGGCTACTCCGTGGTCGTGGCTTCCTTCGCGCACGCCGTCAATCCGGCGCTGCAGGCCAAGCTGCCGTACGGGAGCAACAAGGCCTTCGCGCCGGTGATCCTGATCGGCCGCGGCCCCAACGTGCTGGTGGTGCCCGCCGCCAGCCCGTACAAGACGGTGGCGGACGTGATGGCCGCCGCCAAGGCCAGTCCCGACAAGCTGACCTATGCCTCGCAGGGCGCAGGAACGTCGGCGCATCTGGCGGGTGAGCTGTTTGCCAACCTGGCCAAGGTCAGGATCACCCATGTGCCCTACCGTGGCGCAGGCCCGGCACTCACCGATCTGATGGGTGGCCAGGTGGACATGATGTTTGCCACCGCGGCGGCGGTCTCCACCTTCATCGACAACGGCAAGCTGCGCGTGCTGGGTGTGACCACGGCCGAGCCGTCTGCGGCCTTCAAGGATGCGCCGCCCATCGCCGTCACCGTCCCGGGCTACCGCGTCGAGAGCTGGTACGGCCTGTACGTGCCGGCCGCCACGCCCGCTGCCGTGATCGAGCGCCTGAACACTGCGGCCCGCAAGGCGGCCCGTTCGCCGGACTTTGTTCGCAAGCTGGAACACGAAGGCCTGGTGGTCAATGCCGGGCCGGCGGCGGAACTGGACACCTATGTGCAGGCCGAGGAAAAGCGCTGGGCCCAGATCGTCAGGCAAAACAACATCCATCCCGATTGATCGCATTGCCCGCGATCACCTTGAGAGCACGCCATGAACTACGAACTGATCCAACTGAATGTCGCCGATGCGGTGGCGACCGTGACCCTGAACCGCCCTGACAAGCGCAACGCCATGAGCGATGACATGCGCACCGAGTTCATCGATGCCCTGGAGCGCGTGGCGGCAGACAAGGCCATCAAGGCCCTGGTGCTGACAGGCGCGGGCAAGGGCTTTTGCGCAGGCGGGGACATTGCCGGAATGCAAAGGCGCATGAACGCGCCTGCGGGCGAGGTGGGCTTCAACGGCTGGCAGCGCCAGCAGCGCGTGCACCACGTCCAGGCCCTGTTGCACACCATGCCCAAGCCCGTGATCGCCGCCGTCAACGGCGCAGCGTCGGGCCTGGGCGCGGACACGGCGCTGGCCTGTGATTTCGTCATCGCCAGCGAATGGGCCAGCTTCGCGTGGAGCTATGTGCTGCGCGGCATCATCCCCGACGGCGGCGGCATGTACTTCCTGCCGCGCCGCGTGGGCCTGGCCAAGGCCAAGGAGCTGATCTTCACGGGCCGCCAGGTCAAGCTGCCGGAAGCCCTGGCCCTGGGCATCGTGGACCGCCAGGCCATCGCCGAGACCTTGGTGGCAGAGGCCCAGGCCTGGGCGCGCGAGCTGTCCTCGGCTTCTTCCACCGCGCTGGCATTGACCAAGACCATCCTGAACCAGAGCTTCGAGCTGTCTTCGCACGATGTCTTCGCACAGGGAAGCCAGGCCCAGGGCATCTGCTACACCAGCAGTGAACACCGCGCATCGGTGGAGGCCTTCCTGGCCAAGACGGCCGGCAAGGAATGATGCCATGAGCGAAGCCATTGCCAAGCTGCTGTCGCCGCGCAGTGTCGCCGTCATAGGCGCCTCTGCCGACCTGAAGAAAACCACGGGCCGCCCGGTGGCCTACCTGCAAAAGCACGGGTTTGCCGGCCGCATTCTTCCCGTCAATCCGCGCGTGGAGCGCATCGGCGATCTGGCCTGCTATCCCGATGTGGCCTCGTTGCCTGAAGTGCCCGATGTGGCCGTGGTGCTGCTGGGCGCCGAGCGTGCGCACCTGGCCGTCAGGGAACTGTCGGCGCTGGGCTGCGCGGCAGCCATCGTGCTGGCCAGCGGCTATACGGAAACGGGCGAGGACGGGGCGCACCGCCAGCGGCAGCTGATCGAGGCGGCCGGCAGCATGCGCCTGCTGGGGCCCAACACCATCGGGCTGGTCAACCTGACCGACCGGATCGTGCTGTCGCCTTCTGGGGCGCTGGAGATGGACGAGTTCCCCGCGGGCGGCATCGGCGTCGTCTCGCAAAGCGGCGGCATCCTGGGTTCGCTGCTGTCGCGTGCCGCCGCGCGTGGCATCGGCCTGTCCAAGCTCATCTCCACCAGCAACGAAGTGGATCTGGAACTGGCCGACTTCATAGACCACCTGGCCGATGACCCGGCCACCAAGGTGATCGCGCTGTATGTGGAGACGGTGCGCCATCCCGCCAGGTTCCGTGCCGCCTGCCTGAAGGCCGCGCGTGCCGGCAAGCCCGTGGTGGCCTTCAAGATCGGCCGCTCCGAGGCCGGCGCCAAGGCCGCCGTATCGCACACGGGCGCCATGGCCGGTGCGGATCGCATGTACGACGCGCTGTTCCGGCAGGTCGGCGTGATCCGTGCGCAAAGCTTTGCGGACCTGCTGGACGTGCCCGCTGCGCTGGCCACGGGCCGCAGGCTGCGCGGCAGGCGCATCGCCATCCTGACGTCCACCGGCGGTGCGGGCACCCTGGTGTCGGACGATCTGGGCGTGGCCGGATTCGACACGCCGGCCCCTGACCAGGCGACCGCCGACGCACTGCGCGCGCTGCAGACCGGCAGCGAGGCCGTGCTGGACCGCAACCCCATCGACGTGACCCTGGCGGGCCTGCGTCCCGACCTGCTGCGCGGCGCCATCAATGCCTTGCTGGCAAGCCCCAGCTACGACGCGCTGGTGATCATCGTCGGCTCCTCCAGCCTGGCCATGCCCGAGCTGCTGGCCGGTGCCATCCAGGACTGCCTGCCCCACTCCGACAAGCCGGTGCTGGCCTACGTCAGCCCGCATGCGCCGGAAATCGGCGCGCTGCTCACGCAACGCGGCGTGCCGGCCTTCGCTGCGGCGGAAAGCTGCACGGCCGCGCTGGCGGGCATGCTGCGAGTCAACGGCTTCCAGGGTGCGCCTTCCGAGCTGGTCGTCGGCAAGGACACCCAGCAGGAACTGGACCTGCCCGTCGGCTGCCTCGATGAAGCGCAGGCCAAGGCCGTTTTCCGCCGTTTCGGCGTGCCGTGCGCGGCCGAGCGTGTGGTGCGCACCGCCGAAGAGGCCGAAGCCGCCGCGCGCGAACTGGGCGGCCGGGTGGTGCTCAAGATCCTTTCGTCCCGGATCACGCACAAGAGCGATGTGGGCGGTGTCGCCGTCGGCCTGACGACGCAGACCATAGGTGCCCGGTTGGGTGCGATGGTGGCCGACGTGCAGGCCAGGGCGGGCGTGCGCCCGGACCGGTTCCTGGTGCAGCAGATGGTGGCCGGCGGCACCGAGCTGATCCTGGGCCTGCACAAGGATGCGCTGGGCACCGCCGTGATGCTGGGCATGGGGGGCGTTGCGGCCGAATTGTTCCAGGACACCACGCTGCGCCTGCTGCCGGACGATGGGACACAACTGGGTGTGCTGAGCCGCTCAGAAGCGCTGGACATGGCCAGGGAGCTCAAGACCTGGCCGCTGCTGGACGGCTTTCGCGGCCGCCCCAAGGCGGATGTCGATGCCCTGGCCGATGCCATCGTCGCGTTCTCTGCGATGGCCGCCCAACTGGGCGACCGCGTGATCGAGGCGGAGATCAACCCGGTGTTCGTGCTGCCGCAGGGCCAGGGCGTGTGCGCTGCGGATGGTGTGCTGGTTCTGGCCTGAGGGGCCGGCCACTGCACATTTGTGCCAAAAAAAGTGAGACTGCCCCGGCCAGTGTTCATCCAGGAGACCACGCATGCATGCGACCGAAGTGTTCGGACAATTTGCCTCTCGATACCAACGCACCGAGCTTCCCGACACCGTCATCCACCACGCCAAGCGGGCCGTGATCGACTGGTATGCCTCCCTGTTCCCGGGCCTGGGCTGCGCGCCTCTTGCACAGTTGGAACAGGTGCTTGCCGAGGATCTGGACCGTGGGTCCTGCCGGCTTGGAAACGGCCGCATGGCCACGGCGCGGGCGGCGGCACTTTTCAACGGCTCGGCGGCCCATGCCGCCGAGGTGGACGACAGCTTCCGCGATGCCATGTACCACCCCGGGGCCGCAACCATTGCAGCGGCGTTGGCGGCAAGCCAGCAGGCAGGGGCCAGTGGCCTGGAATTCCTGCGTGCCGTGGTGCTGGGCTATGAGGTCTCCACCCGCATCGGAGTGACCCTGGGCCGGGCCCACTACCGCTTCTGGCACAACACCGGCACCGTGGGCGTCTTCGGGGCAGCGGCGGCCGCAGGGTATGCGCTGCGGCTGGATGCAGGGCCATTCGCCCATGCACTGGCCACGGCGGCCACCTTCTCTGCGGGTCTGCAGCAGGCATTTCGCATGGATTCGATGTCCAAGCCCCTGCATGCCGGGCGCGCAGCGGAGGCCGGCCTGCTGGCTGCGCAACTCGCGCACAGGGGGGTGACGGGATCGCTGGATGTGCTGGAGGGGGAGTCGGGCCTGGGCCGCGCTGTCAGCGACGGACCGGACTGGTCAGGCATCGGGGACACGCTGGGCAGGGACTTCCACATCACCCGGCTCACCTTCAAGAACCATGTCGGCTGCGGCCATACCTTTGCGGCCATCGACGCCGCGCTGGCTCTGCGCAGCCAGCATGCCCTGCGGGCGGACGACATCTGCAGCGTGGCCGTGGCCACCTATGGCCCGGCCCTGGATATCGCCTGCTACACCGATCCCGTGACCGAAAACGAAGCGCGCTTCAGTCTCCGGTTCGTGGTGGCGACGGCCTTGGTCCATGGCAGCGTGCGAATGTCCGCTTACACCCCCGAGCGCCTGGCCGATCCCGCCGTGCGCGCGATGCTCGAGCGCGTCCAGGTCTCGGTGGACCCGCAAATCGATAGGGCCTTCCCGGGAAAGAGATCGGCGCGCCTGGAAATCGTTGCCAGGGATGGACGCCGCCATGTCTGGTTGCAGCCCGATCGCAAGGGCGATCCCGAACTGCCGTTGTCGGATGGGGAGCTGGAGGACAAGTTCATGGAGCTTGCCGCTCCCGTCGCCGGCGCGGGACGTGCCCGGCAGCTGCTGTCAAACATCTGGGGGCTTGAGCGGGCGAGCTGCCTGCGGGGTCTTGCGGTCTGACAAGGCGGCAGGCGTTCAGGCGCTGTGCTGGGCCTTCATCCTCGTCCAGGCCTTGAAGAGGATGGACTGCAGGCTGGCACGCTCGCCCTCGTCCAGGTAGTCGACCAGCGACTCGCACATGCGCCAGAAGGCCGGCAGCGCGCGGGCCAGCACCTCGCGGCCCTGGTCGGTGAGCGCCAGGTCGAAGCTGCGGCGGTCTTCCTGGCTGAGGCTGCGCGCCAGCAGCGAGCGCTTTTCCAGCCAGTCCAGCAGGCCCGTCACCGACGAGCGCGTCACGCCGACGTAGCTGGCGATATAGGAGGGCGTGACCACCGTGTCGCCCAGCAGCCCGCGCTCGGCCAGGCCGAAGATCATCAGCACGTCGAGCTTGCTCTCGGACAGGCCGAACGCCTGCAGCGATGCGTTGGCGCGCTGCTCCACATCGTCGGCCAGCCACAGCAGCAGCAGGCCCAGGCCGGCGGCCGGCGTGTCGGTGCCGGGCTGCGCGGTCTCGGCCATCAGGGCCAGGTGCGGGCGCAGCGCTTCGGGGGCGTTGGCGAGGGGGGTGGAATCGGGGGCCGGTGCGGCAGCGGTCTTGCGCGGACTCATGGGAGTGGATGGAAGCGGGTGAAGGCGGGTTGAAGCCGGGAGAAGAAAGGGCGGTTGATTTTACGGCTTTCATATATTACGCTTTGTGTATAGTACGTTAAACGTATTATTTGGCGGCACACAAATCTGCAAGGACATCCCATGCCCATCAAAGTTCTGGAACTCCACCATGTCGGATTCGGCGTCAACCACGCCCAGGCCGACGCCATGCTCGACTTCTACCGCGAAGTGCTGAACCTGCCCCAGGACGCCGCGCGCTGGAAGATCCCCGGCATCTACGGCTCCTGGATCAACCTGCCCAACGGCAGCCAGTTGCACATCCTCGGCAGCGAGGGGCCGTCGCGCTATGCGCAGGGCCCGGGCAAGGACCCCGTGTCCAACCACATCGCGCTGGCCGTGGACGACATCCTCGGCGCCGAGCAGGAGCTGCAGGCGCGCGGCGTCGATTACTTCACGCTGGACAACGTGGCATCGCCCAGCCTCAAGCAGCTGTTCCTGCGCGACCCGGCCGGCAACCTGGTGGAACTGCACCAGTCCAATGCGCGCGCCCCGGGCATCGCCCAGGCCGAGCAGGACGCGGCGCGCGCCGGCAACGAGTGACGCGACGCCCTCCCTTTTTCCCTTCCCCTCCGGATTCCCATGTACTTTGAAATGCAATCGCTCAACAGCGAGCAGCGCAGCAACATCCTGCACTCCCTGGTTCTGCCCCGTCCCATCGCCTGGATCAGCTCGGTGGACGGGGACGGCACGGTCAACGTCGCGCCGTTTTCCTTCTTCAACGCCATGTCGGGCGATCCGCCGCTGCTGTGCGTGTGCATCGGCTCGCGCCAGGGCGTGCTCAAGGACACGGCGCGCAACATCGCGGCCACGGGCGAGTTCGTGGTGAACCTGGTGTCCGAGCCGCTGGCGCGCCGCATGGCGGTGACGGCCATAGAGTTCGGCGCGCAGGTGGACGAGTCGGCCCAGGCCGGTCTGGTCCTGGGCGATGCACGGCGGGTGAAGGCGCCGCGCATCGTGGACAGCCCTGCGTCCTTCGAGTGCCGCGTGCGCCAGATCATCGATATCGACGGCGTGCGCAGCCTGGTGCTGGCCGACGTGCTGGCCGCCCATGTCATGGATGCGGCCGTGGTCGATGGCGAGCGCATGTACTTCGACCCCGCGCCCATGGAGCTGATCGCGCGGCTGCAGAACCCCGGCTGGTATGGCCGCGTGGGCGATGCCTTCCAGATGCCCACGCCTTCGGTGGCGCAGTGGGATGCCATGCAGCGCCAGGGCGTGTCCGACGGCTACCTGGCCTGGGCCGACGATGGCCCCGCCGCGCGCTGAAGGGCCGCCCATGCTTGCGCAACACACCATAGACAGCCTGGCGGCCGAGCTGCACGCCAGCGAAAAAAGCCGGGTGCAGGTCCGGCACTTTTCCCGCCGCCATCCGGACATGACGGTGCAGGACGGCTACGCCATCTCGCGCGCCTGGATGCGGCTCAAGCGCGCCGAGGGCCGCACGGTCAGGGGCCACAAGATCGGCCTGACCTCGCGTGCCATGCAGCAGGCCGTGCAGATCACCGAGCCCGACTACGGCACCCTGCTGGACGACATGTTCTTCGAGCCCGGCGGCGACATTCCCTTTGCGCGCTTCATCGCTCCGCGCGTGGAGGTGGAGCTGGCCTTCGTGCTGGGCCGCACGCTCAAGGGGCCGGGCGTCACCCTGTGCGATGTGCTGGCCGCCACCGACTGGGTGGTGCCCGCTGTTGAAATCATCGACGCCCGCATCGAGCAAAAGGACCGCGATACCCAGGCCATGCGCACGGTGCGCGACACCATCGCCGACAACGCGGCCAATGCCGGCATCGTCATGGGCGGGCGGCCCGTGCGCCCCGACGCGGTGGACCTGCGCTGGGTGTCGGCGCTGCTGCAGCGCAACGGCGTGATCGAGGAGTCCGGCGTGGCGGCCGCCGTGCTCAACCATCCGGCCACGGGCGTGGCCTGGCTGGCCAACCGGCTCGCGCAATGGGATGAGCAGCTGGACGCAGGCCAGGTGGTGCTGGCCGGCTCGTTCACGCGGCCCGTCACGGCCCAGGCCGGTGACAGCTTCCATGTGGACTACGGGCCGCTGGGCTCCATTGCCTGGCGCTTTGCCTGAGCTTCGTCCGCAGTGTGGCGATGGTGTCGCCTGCGGCACAGTCCGCAGGCCCGGCGCGTCGCCGACAATGCAGCGGCGCCGCCCGCCACCGGTGCGCGGGCGGCGGCTGCAACACATGCACTACAGGATGGACAAGCAATGGAGATGAAGAACGCAAAGACGGCCGTGGTCACGGGCGGAGGAACCGGCGTGGGCAAGGCCGTGGCGCTGGCCCTGGCGGGCGCGGGCTACCAGGTGGTGGTGGCGGGCCGCCGCCAGGCGCCGCTGGATGAGACCTGCGCCGAGGCCCAGGCAAAGTACGGCGCAGGCGAGCGCATGCTGGGCATTGCCACCGATGTCAGCGACCCGGCTGCCGTGGAGCAGCTGTTCGCGCGCACGGTGCAGCGCTTCGGGCGCGTGGACCTGCTGTTCAACAACGCGGGCCGGGGCAATCCGCCCGGCTCCTTCCTGGACTGGACGCCCGAGCAGTGGCGCGAGGTGGTTGATGTCAACCTCAACGGCATGTTCTATTGCCTGCAGCAGGCGTTTCGCACCATGCGCGACCAGTCGCCGCGCGGCGGCCGCATCATCAACAACGGCTCCATCTCCGCGCATGCGCCGCGCCCCAATTCCAGTGCCTACACGGCCACCAAGCATGCCGTCATGGGCCTGACCAAGACCGCTGCGCTGGACGGCCGTGCCTACGACATCGCCGTGGGCCAGATCGACATCGGCAATGCCATGACCGAGCTGGCATCGCGCATGGCCAAGGGCGTGCCCCAGGCCAATGGCGAGATCGCGGTGGAGCCGCTGATCGACGCGGATGTGGTGGGCCAGTCCGTGCTCTACATGGCCAGCCTGCCGCTGGAGGCCAATGTGCTGTTCCACACGGTGATGGCCACCAAGATGCCCTTCGTGGGCCGGGGCTGAACCGGCAACGGCAGGCTCTCAGACCTGCACGCGGCGGCTCGCCGTCTCGGACGGGAGCTCGCCGAAGCGGCTGCGGTACTGGGCCGCGAAGTGGCCCAGGTGCAGGAAGCCGTATTTCTGCGCCACATCGCGCACGCCTGAGCCGGCTGCGGCGCCCGGGCCCTTGGCTGCCTGGAGTTCGGCGCGCACGCGGTCCAGCCGCAGCTGGCGCAGGAAATCCATGGGCCCCATGCCCGCGTGCTGGCGGAAGGCGGCCTGCAGCGTGCGCGCGCTGCAGCCGGCCTCGCGGCAGACATCGGCCAGCGACAGGGGCTGGTCGGCATGGGCCTGCATGTACTCCTGGGCCTTGCGCACGCCGCGCGGCAGCAGGCTGCGCCGGCTGTCCCCGGCCAGTGCGCGGCTGTGGCTGTGCGTGGCCGACATCAGCAGGCTGGTCAGCAGGTATTCCTCCGCATGCCGGGCCAGCGCCTGCGTGGCCTGCAGGGCGTTGCCCGCATCCAGCGTGTGCCGCAGGCAGTCGATGAAATGCACCAGCGGTGCCAGCGCCGGCTGGTCCAGCGGCACGCCCAGATCGAACACCAGGGGCCGGCCTGCGGGCGCCTGCAGCAGCGCCTCCAGCCGCGCCACCAGGGCCGGGCGGGCCATGCGCACGATCAGGTGCGGGCTGTCGTCGGCCCAGCGCATGGACAGCGGCTCGGTCGGCGAGGGCAGGGAGGCCAGGCGCGGCGTGGCATCCACCTGCTGCGCGCCGCAGCGGATCTCGGCACTGCCGCGCAGGGGAATCTGCAGCAGGAAGAAGTCCCGCAGGTAGCCGGGCTCGATGTGCACGCCGGGGCCGTATTGCACATAGTTCAGGCTGACGTTGCGGGAAAGCGGCGCGCTGTGGTGGCAGGCATCCAGCTCGGCGCGCGGGCGCAGCATGCCCAGGCCATGCGGACAGAAGACGCGCGCCACGCTTTCGCGGGCCTCGTCCATGTCGTGGCTCTCGAAAAGCCGGTAGCGCTGCAGCGGCAGCGGTGTGTGCATGGCGTGTTCCATAGGCTGCGCAGAACGTAGCAAAAACCACCCGCTCCCACAATTCGGACCATTCCCCGGGAGCCAATTTCTGCGCGCCAGGGACAGTGCCTGCGCTTGCCGGATGCCTGCGCGGCCCGGCCCCCCGTAACGTGTGCTGCACAGGCCAGCCCGGCCTGGCATCCACACGGGAGAACAAGCGTCATGTTCAATGGACTCGAAGGCAAAAGCGCCATCGTCACCGGCGGCTCCACCCTGATAGGCGCCGGCGTGGTGCGTGCGCTGCACGCGGCCGGCGTGAAGGTGGTCATTGCCGACATTGATGCCGACAACGGCCAGGTGCTGGCCGATGCGCTGGGTGAGGGCGCGCTTTTCGTGCGCACCGACATCACCGACGACGCGCAGGTCGCCGCCTGCGTGCAGCAGGCATGCAGCCGGCACGGCGGCGTGCACATCCTGGTCAACCTGGCCTGCTCGTATGTAGACGAAGGCCTGCAGTCGCCGCGCGCGGACTGGCTGGCCTCGTTCAACGTGAACGTGGCCAGCGCCGTGGCCATGCTGCAGGCCGTGCACCCGCACATGGTGGCCGCCGGTGGCGGGGCCGTGGTGAATTTCACCAGCATCTCTTCGGAAGCGGCGCAGACGGGTCGCTGGCTCTACCCGGCCAGCAAGGCGGCCATGAAGCAGCTCACGCGCAGCATGGCCATGGACCTGGCGGCCGATGGCATCCGCGTCAACAGCGTCTGCCCGGGCTGGACCTGGTCGGCGGTGATGGACCGGCTCAGTGGCGGCGACCGCGCCAAGACCGACCGCGTGGCCGCGCCCTTTCACCTGCTGGGCCGCGTGGGCGATCCGTACGAGGTGGCGCAGGTGGTGCTGTTCCTGTGCTCGGACCATGCCAGCTTCGTGACCGGCGCCGACTACGCGGTGGACGGCGGCTACGGCGCCATGGGGCCCGAGCGGGCCGTGGCCGCCATTCCCCAATTGATGGACTAGCACGCAGTACGGACACGGAGCCGCAAGGAGACAGCCATGAAGAAAATCGCCATCGTCGGAGCCGGCCAGTCGGGCCTGCAACTGGGCCTGGGCCTGCTGGCCGCGGGCCATCAGGTCACGATACTGAGCAACCGCACGGCGCAGGACATCGCCCAGGGCCGGGTCATGTCCAGCCAGTGCATGTTCGACAGCGCGCTGCAGATAGAGCGCGGCCTGGGCCTGGACCACTGGTCGCGCGAATGCCCGGTGGTCGAGGGCATCGGCCTGTGCGTGCCGCATCCGGCGCAGCACGGCGGGAAATCGGCCGACAAGGCCATCGACTGGGCCGCGCGGTTGAACGCGGGCGCGCAGTCCGTGGACCAGCGCCTGAAGATCCCCGCATGGATGGACGACTTCCGCCGCCAGGGCGGCGAGCTGGTGCTCAAGGACGCGGGCATCGCCGAACTGGAGGAATGCACGCGCAGCCATGACCTGACCCTGGTCGCCAGCGGCAAGGGCGAGATATCGAGGCTGTTCGAGCGCGATGCCCATCGCTCGCGCTTCGACCAGCCCCAGCGCGCGCTGGCACTGACCTATGTGACGGGCATGAAGCCGCGCGATCCGTTCTCCGCCGTGTCCTTCAACCTGCTGCCGGGCGTGGGCGAGTATTTCGTGTTCCCGGCGCTGACGACCACGGGCCCCTGCGAGATCATGGTGTTCGAGGGCGTGCCCGGCGGCCCCATGGACTGCTGGGGCGATGTGAAGACACCGGAGCAGCACCTGGAGCGCAGCCGCTGGATCCTCGACACCTTCGTGCCCTGGGAGGCCGAGCGCTGCCGCGACATTGCGCTGACCGATGACAACGGCATCCTCGCGGGCCGCTTCGCCCCCACGGTGCGCAAGCCCGTGGCCACGCTGCCGTCGGGGCGCAAGGTGCTGGGCATGGGCGACGTGGTGGTGCTCAACGACCCCATCACGGGCCAGGGCTCCAACAACGCGGCCAAGTGCGCCGACACCTATCTGCGCAGCATCCTGGCGCGCGGCAATGGCGACGGCCATGGCGACGGAAATCGTGACGGAAATGGCGCCTTCGACGCCGCCTGGATGCAGCAGACCTTCGACCGCTACTGGTTCGGCTATGCGCAATGGGTCACGCAGTGGACCAACATGCTGCTGGCGCCACCGCCGCCCCATGTGCTCAAGCTGCTGGCCAGCGCGGGCACGCTGGCACCGCTGGCCAGCGCCTTTGCCAACGGCTTCGACGACCCGCGCACCTTCTTCCCCTGGTTCGCGGACGCGGGCGAGGCAGACCACTACATCGACAGCTGCGCGGCCATCGCCGCCATGGCAGCCGTCCCCGCCTAGCCGCAGAGGCCGCCATGAGCACATGCGAAACCCCGGCCCCCGCCACGGCCTGCTCCTTCGATCCGCGCGAGCTGCGCAAGGCCTTCGGCCAGTTCACCACGGGCGTGACCGTCATCACCACGCGCGCGCCGGACGGGCGGCGCGTGGGCATGACGGCCAACTCGTTCTCCTCGGTCTCGCTGGACCCGCCGCTGGTGCTGTGGAGCCTGGCGCGCCAGGCGCCCAGCGTCTGCGATTTCCAGGGCGCCAGCCACTTCGCCATCCACGTGCTGGCTGCGGGCCAGCACCTTCTGTCGCGGCGCTTTTCCACGCCGCAGCAAGACAAGTTCGTCGGCCTGGACTGCGCGGAAGGCCCGGCCGGCGTGCCCCTGATCGATGGCGTGCTGGCCCGCTTCGTCTGCCGCAACGTCCGGCAATACGATGGCGGCGACCACCTCATCTTCATCGGCCAGGTCGAGCGCTGCGAACGCTTCGACGGCGAGCCCCTGGCCTTTCACGCGGGCTACTATCAGGTGACGGTGCGGCACCCCGAATGCGTATGACGGGCCATGAAAAAAGCGGCACCGCAGCTTTCCCCACCCTTTGAAACGGAGACAGACCCATGCAGCAGAAAGAACCCCCGGCCAGCCGCCATGTGCGCATCAACGCGCTGGACGGCAGCGGCAGCTTCAACGCCTACCTGGCCGTGCCGGCCTCGGGCAGCGGCCCCGGCCTGGTGCTGGCGCAGGAGATCTTCGGCGTCAACGCCACCATGCGCGAGGTGGCCGACTACTACGCCGAAGAAGGCTACGTGGTGCTGGTGCCCGACCTGTTCTGGCGCCAGCAGCCCGATGTGGAGCTGGGCTACACGCCGGCGGACTGGGAGCGCGCCTTCGGCTTCTACAAGGGATTCGACGAGGCCCTGGGCGTGCAGGATATCCAGGCCTGCCTGAACGCCTTGCGCCAGCGCCCCGAGGTCACGGACGGCAAGGCCGGCGTGCTGGGCTTTTGCCTGGGCGGCAAGCTGGCCTACCTGGCCGCCTGCCGCACCGATGCCGATGCGGTGGTCGGCTACTACGGCGTGGGCATCGAGGCGGCGCTGGACGAGGCCGAGCGCATCCGCTGCCCGCTCACCCTGCATGTGGCCGAGCTCGACGCCTTCTGCCCGCCCGAGGCGCGCCAGCGCATCGTCCAGGCGCTGGGCGGGCGTCCCGGCGTGGCCGTGCATGTCTATTCGGGCGTGGACCATGCCTTTGCGCGCAAGGGCGGCGACCATTTCCACCGCGCCTCGGCCCTGATGGCGCACGAACGCAGCATTGCCACGCTCAAGTCCGCCATCGGCCCGCATTTCGACCTGGCCGCGCTGTGGGACAAGCACTGCGAGTACGAGTTCGCCACGCGCAACGTGGACGACACCATGGCCACCATGGTGGCCGAGCCCTATGTGAACCACATCCCCACCATGACCGGCGGCGTGGGCTTCAGCAACCTGCACGCCTTCTATACGAACCACTTCGTCAACAGCAATCCGCCCGACACGTCGCTGACCCCGATTTCACGCACGGTGGGGGCCTCGCAGGTGGTGGACGAGATGCTGTTCTGCTTCACGCACACCACCGAGATCCCGTGGATGCTGCCCGGCGTGCGGCCCACGGGGCGGCGCGTGGAGATCCCGCTGCTGGCCGTGGTCAAGTTCCGGGGCGACAAGCTCTACCACGAGCACATCTACTGGGACCAGGCCAGCGTGCTGGTGCAGGTGGGCCTGCTGGACCCGGCGCTGCTGCCCGTGGCGGGCGTGGAGACGGCCCGCAAGCTGCTGGACGAGACCCTGCCTTCCAACGAACTGCTCAAGCGTTGAGCGCGGCGCGGGCGCACGGGTTTCACCCTGCGCCCGCTGGCGGCCTGCAGGCCGCCAGGGCTCTCAGGGTTGCCACCAATGTTGATATGTCAACATTGTTGGATCATGCGGCCATCGCAATCGCCGCCCGATTCCCTCCGCCCAATGCCCCGCCCACGCACATCCACGATCCCTGCCGCCGATGCCGCCACCGGCCCTGCACCGGACACGCAGGTCTGCCCCCAGACGCTGGCGCTGGAGGATTTCATCACCTTCCGCCTGGGCGCGCTGTCCAATGCGCTGCAGACCCAGGTGACGCGCCACTACATCGCGCCGGCATCGCCCGTGGGGCTGACCGAGTGGCGGCTCATGGGCCAGATCCAGCGCCATGGCGAGCTGCATGCCAGCGCGCTGTCGCGCCTGAGCCTGATGGACAAGGCCCAGATCAGCCGCGCGCTGCAGCCGCTGATCGATCGGGGCTGGGTGCTGCGCCGCGCCGACCCGCAGCACGCGCGGCGCCACCTGCTGCAGCTGAGCGAAGCAGGGCAGGCGCTCTTCGACGAGGTGCTGTCCCGCGCACGCCCCTACCAGGCGGCCCTGCTCAATGCCCTGACGGCCGATGAGCGCGCCATGCTGGACCGCATCCTGGACAAGCTGGGCCGTGCCTCCCAGGCTCTGGACCAGGGGCTGGATGCCTGATTTCCCCACGACCCACCTCAGAACCCACACCATGAATTGCTCCATGCACCCTGATGAGCGGGCCGCCCGCATCGAACTGGCCGCCTGCTACCGCGTCTTTGCCATGCTGGGCTGGGACGAACTGATCTACAACCACATCACGGTGCGCCTGCCCGACAGCGTGACGGGCGGGGAAAAGCAGTTCCTGATCAACCCCTTCGGCCTGCACTACGAAGAGGTCACGGCCAGCAACCTGGTACGCATCAATGTGCGCGGCGAGGTGCTGGACGGCTCGCGGCATCCGGTGAATCCGGCCGGCTTCGTGGTGCATGCGGCCATCCACGACGGACTGCCGGGCGCGCACTGCGTGATGCACACGCACACCACCTCGGGCATGGGCGTGGCCTGCCTGGAGCAGGGCCTGTCGCAAAGCAACTTCTACAGCGCCCAGCTGCACGGCATGGTGGCCTACCATGACTTCGAGGGCATCACCATCCATGCCGACGAAGGGCCGCGCCTGCTGGCCAGCATCGGCCACCGCAAGGCAGTGATCCTGCGCAACCATGGCCTGCTCAGCTGGGGCAGCGACCTGCCCCAGGCCTTCGTGGTGCTGTGGACGCTGCAGCGCGCCTGCGACGTGCAGATGGCCACCCTGTCCATGGGCGCGCCGCGCATGGTCTCCGACGCCATGGCCCAGCGCTGCAACGAGGACTCGCTGACCTTCAACGCCAGCCACGGCGGTGCCCGCGATGTGTTCGACCATCTGGTGCGCCGCGTGAACCGGCGCGACAGCAGCTATCTCGATCTTTGAACCCGGAGCTTCCCGCGCATGACCATGGAACAGACAAGCATTTCATTCGACAAGGCCTGCATCTTCGGCGCCGGTGCCATCGGCGGCTGGATGGGCGCGGCCCTGGCCCGCGCCGGCTGCCAGCTCAGCGCCGTGGCGCGCGGCGCCGCGCTGCAGGCCCTGCGCACCCAGGGCCTGACCCTGGTGCACGGCGAGCAGCGCGAGCACTTCGCGCTGCGTGCCGAACAGGACCCGGCCGCCCTGGGCGTGCAGGACCTGGTCATCATCTCCGTCAAGGCGCCGGGCATGCCCGATGTGGCCGAGCGCATCGCCCCGCTGATCGGCCCGCAGACCGTGGTGCTCACGGCCATGAACGGCGTGCCCTGGTGGTTTCTGCACGGCGGTGTCGATGCCAGCGTGCGCGGCAAGCAGCTGAAAGCCGTGGACCCTGAAGGCCGCATTGCGCAAGCCATCCCGCTGGGTCAGGTGCTGGGCTCCGTGGTCCATGCCAGCTGCTCCAACGATGCGCCCGGCGTGGTGCGCCGGCACTTCGGCAACAGCCTGATCCTGGGCGAGCCTCTGGCCACAGGGCCCGGCCAGCCGCCCACGCCGCGCCTGGCGGCACTGGCCCAACTGCTGCAGCGTGGCGGCATCGAGGCCAAGGTCTCCGACAACATCCAGCGCGACGCCTGGTACAAGCTCTGGGGCAACATGACCGTCAACCCCGTCAGCGCGCTGACGGGTGCCACTTCGGACCGCATCCTGGGCGACGACCTGGTGCGCGGCCTGATCACGCGCGTGATGCTGGAGGCCAAGGAGATCGGCGCGCGCATCGGCCTGCCCATCAACGAATCGCCCGAAGACCGCCATGCGGTCACGCTCAAGCTGGGCGCCTTCAAGACCTCCATGCTGCAGGACGTGGAAGCCGGCAAGCCCGTGGAGCTCGACGCCCTGGTGGGCGCGGTGCGCGAAATGGGCCAGCTGTGCGGCGTGGACACCCCGTTCACCGATGCGCTGCTGGGCCTGGCGCGGCTGCAGGCGCGGCAAAAGGGGCTGATGGCCTGACGCCGCAAGGGCCAGTACCGGCCTGCAGCACGCAACCGTAGACTACGCCTCCATGACTTCCGCCAAGAACCCCGCCTCGCCCTGGTCCACGCTGTGCGTGGTGGCCACCACCGTCCCCAGCGCCGAGGAGGCCGCCCATCTGGCGCGCAGCCTGGTGCAGCAGCAGGCCGCGGCCTGCGTGCAGGTGGAGGCCATCACCTCGCACTACGTGTGGGACGGCGAGCTGCACGCCACGCCCGAGTGGCGGCTGGTCTGCAAGACCCTGCCCGACGTGCTGGAGCGCCTGGCCCGGCTGCTGCGCGCCGGGCACAGCTACAGCGTGCCGCAGATCACCATGCGCACCGAGCGCTGCATGGCCGACTATGCGCAGTGGCTGCGCTCCCAGGTCTCGACCCGGGACGTGGCGGACACTGCAGAAAGGGCCGCCGCGCCCCGCATCACTGCGGCGTGACGTTGGCGGCCTTGATCACGGGCACCCAGGTTGCTGTCTCCTTGCGGATCAGCTCGCCGAAGGCGCTGCCCGTGACCACCCAGGGCTCGATCCCCTGCAGGTCCAGCTGCCTGACCACGGCCGGCGTGCTGAAGAGCTCCTGGATATCCTTCTCCAGCTGCCTGAGCACGGCCGGCGGCGTCTTCTTTGGCGCCATCACGCCGTACCAGGACGAGATGGCAATGCCCGGCACGCCCGCCTGGGCCAGCGTGGGCACATCAGGCAGGTACTTGCTGCGGGCCGGGTCGGTCACGGCCAGCGCACGCAGCTTGCCCGACTGCACATGCGGCAGCAGCGCGGGCACATTGCCCACGATCATCGGCACCGTGCCGCCCAGCACATCGTTGAGGCCGGGCGCCGTGCCCTTGTAGGCCACGTGCAGGATGTCGGCGCCGGTCTGCTGCTTGAACAGTTCACCGGCCAGATGCAGGCTGGAGCCCACGCCGGGCGAGGCATAGCTGATGGTGGCCGGCCTGGTCTTGGACAGGGCCACCAGCTCCTGCACCGTTTTGGCGGGCACGCCGGGGTGCACGGCGATCACATTGGCCGCCTTGGCCAGCGAAGCCACGGGCGCGAAGTCCGTCTCCACGCTGTAGCCGGGCCTGGCCAGCAGCGTGGGATTGATGGTCAGGTTGCCCTGGGGCACGACCAGCAGCGTATGGCCGTCCGCCGCGGCACGCTTGACCATGTCGATGCCGATATTGCCGTTGGCCCCGGGCTTGTTCTCCACCACCGAAGTCTGCCTGTAGCGCTCGGCCAATCCCGTGGACAGCAGGCGGGCCAGCGCATCGACCGGGCCGCCGGGCGGAAAGGGCGCGACGATGGTGAAAGGCTTGGCAGCCAGCTGCTGCTGGGCGGCGGCATCCTGGGCCAGGGCGCTCTGGCATGCGGCTGCTGCCAGCAGGGCGGCAGCGCCGAGCAAGGTGGGGGCTTTCATGGGGAACTCCGGGGAACAAGGCAAGGCAGGTACAAGCAAAAGAAATGCCTGAGGGCTATCGATTGTTTCTTGTATAAAACAACGTTCTTCTTATAAATCAATGCAAAGCATAAAACCTGCGGCTTGATTCGAATCAAGGGAAAACCCTTGCCTGCATGCCTGGGCATTCGCTGCGCTCGCATGCCCATGAAAAAAGGAGCGCAGCGCGCTCCTTTGGGTGGTGGTGTGCCGGGTGGCCTCAGGACAGCAGCGCCTGCGCGAATTCCCTGGCGTTGAAGGTCTCCAGGTCCTCGACCTTTTCGCCCACGCCGATGAAGTACACGGGGATCGGCCGTTCCTGGGCAATGGCGGCCAGCACGCCGCCCTTGGCCGTGCCGTCGAGCTTGGTGACGATCAGGCCCGTGAGCTGCAGTGCATCGTCAAAGGCGCGCACCTGTGCCAGCGCGTTCTGGCCGGTGTTGCCGTCGATGACCAGCAGCACCTCGTGCGGTGCCGTGGCATCGGCCTTGGTGACCACGCGGCGGATCTTGCGCAGCTCTTCCATCAGGTGCAGCTGGGTGGGCAGGCGGCCCGCCGTGTCCACCAGCACCACATCCTTCTTGCGGGCGCGGCCGGCGGTGACGGCATCAAAGCTCACGGCTGCAGGATCACCGCCTTCCTGGCTGACGATCTCCACCGTGTTGCGGTTGGCCCAGACGCCGAGCTGCTCGCGCGCGGCGGCGCGGAAGGTGTCGGCGGCAGCCAGCAGCACGCTCTGGCCTTCGTCGGCCAGATGCTTGGTCAGCTTGCCGATGGAGGTGGTCTTGCCTGCGCCGTTGACGCCAGCGACCATGACCACGGTAGGCTGGTGCTCGCCGATGATCAGCGGCTTTTCCAGCGGGCGCAGCAGGTCGGCCAGTGCATCGGCCAGCAACGCCTTGACGGCGGCGGGGTCGGTGGCCTTGGCTTCCTTGACGCGGCGGCGCAGGTCGGCGAGCAGGTGCTCGGTGGCCTTGACGCCGGTGTCGGCCATCAGCAGGGCGTCTTCCAGCTCTTCGTACAGCGCATCGTTGATCTGCGTGCCGGTGAAGACCGTGGCGATGCTGCTGCCGGTCTTGCGCAGTCCGGCCTTGAGGCGCTGCATCCAGTTCTGGCGGCTGGCGCCTTCGGCTTCGGGCTTGGCCGTTGGCTCGGGTGCGGCAATGAAGTCGGCAGGCGCGAGCGTGGAAGCAGCAGCAGTGGGTGCAGCGGGTGCGGCAGGCGGGGCGGCATCGCCCTTGCCGCCGCCGAAGGGCTTGCGCCACCAGGCACTGCCGGTGTCGGCTGCGGCCGGTGGGGCAGGCGTGCCAGGGGGCAGGTCTGGGGCGCGGTCCTGCGGCGGGGTTGCGGGAATGCCGGCCTCTTCAGGCGCGGCGCTGCTGTCCGCCGGGGAAATCTCGGCGGAGGAGGGGGTGGGCTTTTTCTTGAAAAAACTGAACATCGGCAGGTTCTTAGAATCACAGCATTCTATGAAACATGCACTCACCCTCCTGGGCTTAATGGCCTGCATGGGCACCGGGGCTGCTTTGGCAGCCCCGGATGCATCCTCTTCCTCCCCTTCGTCACTGCTGCAGACGGTGGCCAGCCAGGCCGCAGGCGGCCAGCGGTCCGCCACAGCAGCGCAGCAATTCACCCTGAAGAACGGCATGCAGCTCATCGTGCAGCCCGACCGGCGCGCGCCCACGGCCGTGCACATGGTCTGGGTGCGCGTGGGCGCCATCGACGAGGTCGACGGCACCTCGGGCGTGGCCCATGCGCTCGAGCACATGATGTTCAAGGGCTCGCGCAAGGTGGCGCCCGGCGAGTTCTCGCGCCGGGTGGCGGCCCTGGGCGGCCAGGAGAACGCCTTCACCAGCCGCGACTACACGGGCTACTACCAGCAGATCCCGTCCAGCCGGCTGGAGGAAGTGATGAAGCTCGAATCCGACCGCTTCGCCAACAACCACTGGCCCGACAGCGAGTTCAAGAAGGAGATCGAGGTCATCAAGGAAGAGCGCCGCATGCGCACCGAGGACCAGCCGCGCGCCGTGCTCATGGAGCAACTGATGGCGGCGACCTTCATGGCCTCGCCCTACCACCGGCCCGTGATCGGCTGGATGAGCGATCTGGACGCCCTGACGCCCGGCGACGTGCGCGATTTCCACAGCCGCTGGTATGTGCCCGGCAATGCCACCGTCGTCATTGCCGGTGATGTGGACGTTGCCAAGGTCCGCGCCTGGGCAGAGAAGTACTACGGCAGCATTCCCGCACGCGCCGTGCCGGTGCGCAAGCCGCGCACCGAGCCTGCGCAGATCGGCATCCGCCGCATCGAGGTCAAGCAGCCGGCCGAGCAGGCCCTGGTGGCCCTGGCCTTCCGTGCTCCCTCGCTGACGCGCGTCAGCGATCTGCAGGCCGATGACCGCGATGCGCTGGCGCTGCTGGTGCTCTCGGCCGTGCTCGACGGCTATGACGGCGCCCGCCTGGAGCGGGCCCTGGTCCAGGGCGAAGGCCGCGTGGCCGACGGTGCGGGCAGCTCCATGTCGCTCATGAGCCGCGGCCCCGGCCTGTTCATGCTGACGGGCGTGCCCGCCACGGGCAAGACTGCGGCCGAGGTCGAGGCCGCGCTGCGCGCCGAAGTGGCCAAGGTCGCCAGGGACGGCGTCGAGCCTGCCGAACTGGAGCGCGTGAAGACGCAATGGATGGCCTCCAATGTCTATGAGCGCGACTCGGTCATGGGCCAGGCCCAGAGCCTGGGCAATTACTGGATACAGGGCATGCCGCTGGATGCGGAAGACCAGTTGCTGGCCCAGCTTCGCACCATCACGCCCGATGACGTCAAGCGCGTGGCGGCCAAGTACTTTGGCGATGACCAGCTCACGGTGGGCACCCTGGTGCCGCAGCCCCTGCCTGAAGGCGGCAAGCCCCGCCGCACCGACGCGGGTGCCGGCATTGGCGGACCCCTGCATTGATGCCCCCCGAAGTACGCTGGAGTGAAGATGAAGAACATGAAAAAGATGGTGGCCAGCTCCGTGCTGGCAAGCGTGGGCCTGGGCTTTGGCGCCACGTCCGCATGGGCCTTGCTGCCCATCCAGCACTGGACCCAGCCCAGCGGGGCGCAGGTCTGGCTGGTGGACAGCCCGGGCATTCCCATGGTCGATGTGCAGATGGATTTCGACGCCGGCAGCCGGCGCGATCCCGCCAATCAGGTCGGCCTGGCCAGCGCCGTGGCGCTGATGGCGTCCAAGGGCGTCACGGCCCAGGGCAGCGCGCCTGCTCTCGATGAAAACGGCCTGGGCCAGGCCTGGGCCGATCTGGGGGCCAGCTTTGGCGCCCAGGCGGGCCGCGACAGCTTCAGCTACGGGCTGCGCTCCCTGACCGAGCCCGCGCTGCTGCAGCGCGCCGTGGCCCTGGCCGCGCGCCAGATCGCCAGCCCCAGCTGGCCGCAGGACGTGTGGCTGCGCGAGCGCGAGCGCTGGACTGCGGCCATCAAGGAATCGGACACGCGCCCCGGAACGGTGGCCGGCAAGGCCCTGAGCCAGGGCGTGTTCGGCACCCATCCCTACGGTGCGCGCGCCACGGGCGAGAGCCTCGCGCACATCGACCTGTCCGACATGCAGTCCTTCCACCGCCGCCTGATCGCGGCCTGCCGCGCCAAGGTCAGCATCGTCGGTGCGGTCAGCCGCGAACAGGCCGACCAGCTGGTGCAGCAACTGCTGGCTCCGCTGCAGGCGGCGCAGGGCCAGGACGCCAGTGCCTGCGCGCCCCTGCCCGACGTGCCCAAGGTGCAGGCGCTCAAGGCGCCGGTCAACGAGAACATCCCCTTCGCCTCGGCCCAGGCGCAGGTGCTGATCGCCCAGCCCGGCATTGCACGCAACAGCCCGGACTTCATGGCCGTGCTCGTGGGCAACCACATCCTGGGCGGCGGAGGCTTCACCTCGCGGCTGACCGAGGAAGTGCGCGAAAAGCGCGGCCTGAGCTACAGCGTCTACAGCGACTTCTCGCCAGGCCTGGACGCGGGGGCCTTCACGATCGCCCTGCAGACACGCCCCGACCAGGCGGCCGAGGCCCTGAAGGTGTCGCAGGACACGCTGCGCCGCTTTGTCGCCGACGGCCCGACCGAGAAGGAGCTCAAGGCTGCCAAGGACAATCTGATCGGCGGCTTTGCGCTGCGCATCGACAGCAACCGCAAGCTGCTGGGCAATGTGGCCAACATCGCGTGGAACGGCCTGCCGCTGGACTATCTGGAGCACTGGACCGAGCGCGTGCAGGCGCTGACCGTGCGTGATGTGCGCGAGGCCATGCAGCGCATGCTGCAGCCCGATCGCATGGTGACCGTCGTTGTGGGAGGCAAGCAATGAGCCGCAACAGCATCAAACTGCATACCCCTGCCGGAAAGCGCTGGCTGGAAAAGGCCACGGCCGAGGCCGCGGCGCCCAAGGCGCCTGCCGCAGCACCGGCCGCAAAGGCAAAGGCGGGCAAGCCGGCACCCTCGGGTGCGGGCGAGGTCCGCATCATCGGCGGCCAGTGGCGCCGCACGCGTCTGCCCGTGGCGCAGCGCCCGGGCCTGCGCCCCACGCCGGACCGCGTGCGCGAGACCCTGTTCAACTGGCTGGGCCAGGACCTGACGGGCTGGCACTGCCTGGACGCCTTCGCGGGCACGGGTGCGCTGGGCTTCGAGGCCGCATCGCGCGGCGCGACCAGCGTGCTGATGAACGAGCAGGACGCCGCCCTGGTGCTGCAGCTGCAGCGCCTGCGCGAGCGCCTGGACGCCCAGTCCGTGCGCGTGCTGCGCGGCGATGGCATCGGCTGCCTGCGCCAGGTGGCGCCGGGCACGCTGGACCTGGTGCTGATCGATCCGCCGTTCGACCATGCCGAGCTGTTCGAGCCTGCGCTGAAGGCCGCTGCGCTGGCCGTCTCCGCCCAGGGCTATGTCTATCTGGAGGCGCCCCAGGCCTGGACCGAGGAGCAACTGGCCGAGGCCGGTGGCCTGCAGCTGTTCCGCCATCTCAAGGCGGGTGCCGTCCACGCCCATCTGCTGCGCAAGGCCGCGCAGGACGAGTAGGCTGGCGCCGCAGCCGTGTTCCAGCGCAGGAATGCGGCTGTCGCGCAGCCGACGGGCCATGCTGCAGTGCAATGCATAATGCGCCATCCGTGCCGGACCAGGGCACGCGCAGCCAAGGAAAGTGAACGCCATGAGCCACGACGTGATTGCCGTCTACCCCGGAACCTTCGATCCGATCACGCTGGGCCACGAAGACGTGGTGCGCCGTGCGACCCAGCTGTTCAGCCACGTCATCGTGGCCGTGGCGGCCGGCCACCACAAGAAGACCATGTTCAATCTCGAGGAACGCATGGAGATGGTGCGCGAGGCCGTGTCCATCTATCCCCATGTCCAGGTCGAGAGCTTTCATGGCCTGCTGCGCGACTTCGTGGTCGAGCGCGGCGGCAAGGCCATGGTGCGCGGCCTGCGTGCGGTCACCGACTTCGACTACGAGTTTCAGCTTGCCGGCATGAACCGCACGCTGATGCCCGAGGTGGAGACCGTCTTCCTCACGCCCAGCGACCGCTACCAGTTCATCAGCAGCACCTTCGTGCGCGAGATCGCCACGCTGGATGGCGAGATCGACAAGTTCGTCTCGCCCAACGTGCGCACGCGACTGCTTGAGAAGGTGCAGGCCAATCGCGCTCCTTGAGAGAGGGAGGCCGGCCAGGCGCCTTGGCCCGCCCCCATGACGAGTTCACGATATCAGGCGCTCTGCGTGGCGGCACTTGCATTCACGGCCGCATGCACGAATTCCAGCTTGCGCCGCGCGCCCATTGAAAGAGCGAACGGATAGGCATCCCCGTGGCCCAGGCTGCGGTTGAGGCTGTTGGTCAGCAGCGTCAGCGGCACCCACTGGTCCAGCATGGTGCCGAAGTCCGGCCGGGCAGGGACCGCGAACGGGTCCTGCACGCACAGCGCGGCCGGCGTTCCCATGCCCGCCGCCGTGCCTGCGCCTCCTGGCAAGGTGATGCAGGTGCCATAGCTGGCCGCAGTCTCCAGCAGATCCACCATGTGCAGGTAGTGGGCCCAGCTTTCGGCCCAGTCTTCCCACGGGTGGGAGGTGGCATAGGCGCTGACGAAGTTGTCGCGCCACTGCCCATCCAGCGGGCTGCGTGCGTAGTAGTTCTGCAGGGCCTGGGCATAGTCCTGGCGCTCGTCGCCGAACAGGCGGCGGAATTCCTCGATACGGCCCGCGCCCACCACCAGCCTGTCCCAGAAGAAGTGGCCGGACTCATGGCGCAGATGGCCCACCAGCGTCCGGTAGGGCTCATGCAGCGCCTGGCGGCGCCGGGCACGCTCGGCATCGTCGGCCTCCACCACGTTCAGCGTGATGGTGCCGTTGGCATGGCCGGTCATCACCGGCGCCTGCCCGGGCAGGTCGGCCAGCAGCTCGAAGCGCGGCCCGTCCTCTCCAGGCCTGGGGCCCAGGCCCAGGCGGGCCAGCGTATAGAACAGCTGGCGCTTGGCCGCCTCGATCTTGGTCCAGCGCAAGGCATTGGCCGGGTCTGACAGATCGGGCAGCCAGCGTGTCTGGCGGCAGGATTCGCACAGCGCGTGGGGGTCGTCGGCGGGCAGGGCGAAGTTGCACTGGCCCACAGGTCCCCGGTGGCTGCACATCTTGTAGAGGCGGCCTGGCGGCTTGCCTGCGCCCAGGGAGGACAGGCTCTCCCACAGCGCGCTGTCCCGCGCGCCGGAAACCGGTCGCAGGCAAGCCACATGCAGTCGCTCTGGCAGGAAGGCCAGGGTGGCACCGCAGTGCACGCATTGAACGCTGTCGAAGAAAACCGGGTGGCCGCAGGCATCGCAGTTGAAAACTCGCATGTCGGTCACTTTACGCCGTATGCCCTGGCGTCATGAAAAATGATTCCCATGTCGCCCTGGCGCTGCAAGGTCAGATTCCCCCAATGGTGGTTTTCACCGGGGTGGCCCTGCAATGAAAAAAGGCCGGATCACACCGGCCTTTCGATGGCCCCATGGGGGCCTGCATCAGGGGCGAACCACGATGCTGTTGCGCACTTCGCGCACGTTCTTGGTGGTGCGTGCGATCTCGGCAGCGCGGGCCTTTTCCGACTCCGACTTGGCAAAGCCCGACAGTTGCACCGTGCCGTTCAGGGTCTCGACACTGATGGAGGTGGCCGAGACGCTCTTGTCCTCTGCCATCTTGGCCTTCACGGCAGTGGTGATGCCGGCGTCATCCACATACGAACCCACGGTCTGCTGGTCGCGGGCCACGGAGCAGGCGGTGGTGCCGAGCACGGTGGCGCCGGCGACGAGAGCGAAAGCGATGGCACGGGTGTACTTTTGCATGGTCAGTTCTTTCTTGGACAAGAAATTGAGGGAAACGGTAGTCGAGGGAACTCGGGGGGCTGGGCTGCAGCTCACTTGCGCGAGCGGGAACTCATGAAGAACGCGGTGGCCAGGGCTGCGCCCGTGGCTGCTGCCAGCAGCATGGAGCGGCCAGGCTGCTCGATGACGTAGCGCGTGGTGGCTTCCGTGGCAGATTGCAGCTGGCGGCGGGCGCGGTCGGAGCTGTCGGCGCAGAAGTTGATTCCGCGCGTGGCCAGTTCCTGGGCACGTGCCGCGAGGTCGTCGATGACGGGATTCAGTTCACGCTCGATGGACTTCACGCCTTCCTCGGCCTTGTCCAGAGCATTTGCTGCAGTGCGGCGCGTGGTGTTGACGGCTTCCTTGGCAGTGTCTGCTACGTCCTGGGCAACGTCCTTGGCGGTATCGGCGGCTTTGTTCACGGCTTTCTCGGCTTGGCTCATTGGTTCTATCTCCTCAAAACTTGCATGAATGGGAAAGGCGGTCGGGCTGCCGGGCTGGCTGCCCGCCGGAGGCGGGCTTGGGCTGGCAGGTGGCTGAAGGCGGCGCCGCCGCTACTTCTTGATCAGGCTCATCACAAAGGTGACTACAGCCATGATCACGAAAATATAGAACAGGATCTTGGCGATGCCTACAGCACCTGCCGCAATTCCGCCAAAGCCGAAGATGGCGGCGACGAGAGCGATCACGAAAAACACGATGGCGTAGTGCAGCATGTAGAACTCCTTGGTTGTTCGTTGCCAAGAAACGGCATCTGGCTGTCAGGAGCCGAGTGCTGTTCCCATGCGATTGACTGTACCGAGCCGCCCGAGGCCGGATTGACGGTGCCCGGCGTGGCATGGCGTCAGGGTTAGGCAGGGGGTGGGTGTAGGAAAAGCGCCGGCCCGCAGTGCCCATCAAGAAAAACCCCTGCCAGGGCGGTGCCGGGCAGGGGTTGTGCGTGCAGGCGAGGCGTCGTGGTCAGGCGGATGCCGGGCTCAGCGGGATGACGGCGGAGATGGCCGTGCCCTTGCCCAGTTCGGAGGAGACTGTCAGCCGCCCGCCTGCCGCCTCCACGCGATGGCGCATGCCGGCCAGCCCGTGGGAGTTGGGGCGCATGGCCGAGGTCTCGAAGCCCTCGCCATCGTCCTGGATCTGCACTGTCACATAGGTCGGGTAGTTGTGCACGGAGACCAGTACGTGGCTGGCCTTGGCGTATTTGCCGATATTGGTCAGCGACTCCTGCACGATGCGGTAGACCGTGAGCTGGGTCGACTCCGGCAGCTCCACCTGCTCCAGGTTCGCTGTGACCTCGATGCCGCTGCGTTCGCCGAATTCGCGTGCCAGGATTTCCAGCGCCGTGGTCAGGCCCAGGTTGGACAGTGACGAAGGACGCAGGTCCTCGATGATGCGGCGCTTGAGGGCAATGCCGCTGTTGAGCGTCTCCACCAGATGGCTGACGCGCTCTCCCACGTCGGGGGCGCTGAGGTCGATCTTGGATTTGAGCCGGGCCACATCGAGCTTGGCCGCCGTCAGCAGCGAGCCCAGTTCATCGTGCAGCTCGCGCGCCAGGTGGCCGCGCTCATCCTCGCGCACCTGCTGCAAGTGGTTGGCCAGCTCCGTCAGCGTGGCCGTGCGTTCGCGCACCAGGGCTTCAAGGCGGTTGCGCTCGTCACGCTGGATTTCCTGCTCGCGCTGATGGGCCTGCTGCAGCGCGTGGGCCTGGCGCAGGTACATGAAAAAGCCCAGCACGCCCAGCGCGGTCACCGTGGCAATGCCTATGCGCGACAGCGACAGCGTGTGCTCGATATCCTGCAGGTTCTTGGCCGAGCGCTCGTCTATGCCTGACAGCAGCTTGCCGGTGTAGTCCCGGATGGCGTCCATGTTCTCCATGCCCACGTCCGTGAACATGACGAAGCGCCAGGCTTCCTCGTTGCCCTGGCGGTACAGGCGCAGGCTCAACTCCATCTCGCTCATCTTGCGCTCGACCTGGCGGGCCAGCGGCGTGAAGATGGCCAGTTCCTGGGGGTCGTAGATGAAGATCTGGCGCAACTCGTCCATGTTGTAGTTGATGGCCGTGATCGCCTTGCTGTAGGGCTCCAGGTAGCGCTCCTCCCCCGTAAGCAGGTAGCCGCGCAGGCCGGTCTCGGCATCGAGCATCAACCGCAGCAGTTGGCTGATTTCCGAGCGGGTCGCCTGGGTCTGGGTCATGGCCTCCAGCGCCTTGGTCGAGCGCTTGTAGCTGGCCTCGTTAATGCTGACAAGCAGCACGGCCGCAACGATGGCAAATGCCAGGCTGATCGCAATTCTTCGGAAATTTATCCAACGCATAAGCATCCTCTCACCTACAAGATCTTCGCCGATATTCTGCATAATTCGTGTTATCGGCAGCCGGAGCAGTTCCTGCCCCGGCCGTTACCATATATTGTTTGCACGACCGGCGTTCCTGCTGGTCCCCCGAAAAAGAGGTATTCATGATCAGAATCGGCATTGTGGACGACCATGCAATTGTGCGCTCGGGTCTGCGTCAGTTTCTCTCGGAACATGTGGACCTGCGTGTAGTCGGTGAGGCCGCCAATGGCCGTGAGGCCATCGACCTGGTCCGAGCCCACGAGATCGACGTGCTGCTGATGGACCTGTCCATGCCCGGGCAAAGCGGCATCGATGCGCTGGCCATGCTGCGGGCCAAGGCCCCGGACATGGGCATCCTGATCCTGAGCGGATATCCCGAGGAGCACTACGCGATCAACCTGATCCGCCAGGGCGCCAGTGGCTACCTGAACAAGGAATGCGATCCCCAGGAGATTGCCGAAGCGATCCGCACCGTGGCCCTGGGCCGCCGCTACCTGACGCCGGCCGTGGCCGACCTGCTGGCCCAGCAGCTCAACCGCAAGGACGATGCCCCGGCCCATGAGCAACTGTCCGAGCGTGAGTTCCAGGTCTTCCTCAAACTCGCGCGCGGCGAAACGGCAGGTGATATTGCGAAATCGCTCTCGCTGAGCGTGAAGACGGTCAGTACCTATCGCACGCGGCTTATGGAGAAAATGGGATTGTCATCCAACAGCGATCTCACGTATTACGCGCTGAAAAACCGGCTGATCGACTGATTTCCAGTCAATAGAAAATACGGGCTGCACGATTATCAAGTCGTGCAGCCTTTTTCTTTGATGGAGAGTAAAAATGCCGTGTTTTGGGTTCAGGCTGTTTTGAGTTGATTGAGCGATGCGGCGTCGATATTCATGCAATAGTCCATGAGTGCATCTATCTCATTGGACTTGTCGAAGACCGCATCCACACCGAGCTGGGCGCAGCGGCTGCGGATGTCAGGGGTGGCGTAGTTGCTGAGCACCACGATCTTCTGGTGCGGCTGGCGCTCGCGGCAGGCGGTGAGCACACCCAGGCCGCTGCCCTGGCGCAGGAACAGATCGACGATGGCCAGATCCCATGCGTCGGGGTTCTGCTGAAGCCAGTCCGTCCCCGCGCTTTCCGTCTCGGCGATGCCCACGGCCTCGACATCGGCGAGTTCCTCGAGCGTGGCGATCAGGTTCTCGCGGATCGTAGGGTTGTCTTCAACAAGATAGGTGCGCAATTTCACGGCTGTATCCAATAGGGACGCGGATGGCAATCGGAGTCCGGCGGAACCCGGCCTTCATTGTCCTGCGCGACAGCGGGCGATTGTGCCAGTGGGGGATCGGCCTGGAAGTCAGCCGATTCCTACGCCTTGTTGCCGCAAACGGGACAGTCCGGCACACGGGTGGTTTGCATGCTACTCCAATCGAGGCTGCGGCTGTCGAACATGGTCAGGCGGTTTGTTGCAGGCGTGCCAAAACCCGCGATCAGCTTGAGGGCTTCGGCCGCCTGCAGCGTGCCCATGACGCCGACCACGGGGGCGAAGACGCCCATGGTCGAGCACTGCACTTCCTCGAACTGCGCCTCCGGCGGGAACACGCAGGCATAGCAGGCGCAGTTCTCGTCGCGTGGGTCCATCACCATGAGCTGGCCATCCAGGCGGATGGCCGCCCCCGCCACCAGGGGCACCTTGTGCCGCACGCAGGCCGCGTTGATCATGTGTCGCGTGCGGTAGTTGTCCGTGCAGTCCAGCACCACCGTGGCTTGGGGCACGAGGTCGTCGAGCAGGGCATCGTCTGCGCGCTGCTGGCGGCAATCGATGCGGATGCCGGGGTTGATGGCATGCACGGCCGTGCGTATGGATTGCACCTTGGGCTGGCCCACGCGATCGGTGGTGTGGGCAATCTGGCGCTGCAGGTTGGTCATGTCCACGGCATCGTCGTCCACCAGGGTGATGCGGCCGATGCCGGCCGAGCCCAGGTACAGCGAGGCAGGCGCGCCCAGGCCGCCTGCGCCGATGATGAGCACATGCGCTGCCAGGATGCGCTCCTGGCCTTCGATGCCGATCTCGTCCAGCAGGATGTGGCGCGAGTAGCGCAGAAGTTGATCGTCGTTCATTCGCGTCTCCAGACGTGAAAAAGCCGGGCGCGGGCCCGGCTTGGTGAGAGCGCGGACCCGGTCCGCGCTCTTCAGTTTTCCTTCTTTTCGGGCTCGCGCTCGGTCAGGGTCTTGCTGACCATGACGGGCTGGCCCTTGAGGCGGTTGAGCGCCTGCTGCAGCTGGAAGTCCTTTTCGGTGCCGAACTCGGGCAGGCGACGCTCGGCCAGGGGCTTCTTGGCCTCTTCCTCCAGGCGCTTGCGGGCTTCCTCGCGGGCCTTCTCGCGTACTTCGTCCTTGACTTCGGCGCCCTGTCCGCTGGACAGGTGCTTTTCCAGGTCGGCCTCGCGCATGCGCAGGGCAGCGAACAGATCGCCTTCAGGGGTCTCGTCCACCATCACGTCAGGAACGATGCCCTTGGCCTGGATGGATTTGCCGCTGGGCGTGTAGTAGCGGGCCGTGGTCAGCTTCAGGCCCGTGTCGGGACCCAGCGGGCGAACGGTCTGCACCGAGCCCTTGCCGAAGGTCTGGCTGCCCATGATGACCGCACGCTTGTGGTCCTGCAGGGCGCCGGCCACGATTTCGCTGGCCGATGCCGAGCCTTCGTTGACCAGAACCACCAGCGGCAGCTTCTTGAGCGAGGCGGGCAGGCGCTGCAGCGGGTCTCCCATGCCGCGGCGGGCATAGAAGCTGGGAGAGGCCTTGTAGGTTTCCTTGCTCTCGGCCAGCTGGCCGTTGGTGGACACCACGGTCACATCGGGCGGCAGGAAGGCTGCCGAGATGGCGACGGCCGCGTCCAGCAGGCCGCCCGGGTCGTTGCGCAGGTCCAGAACCAGGCCCTTCATGTTGGGTTCCTGCTTGTACAGCTCTTCGACCTTGCGCACGAAGTCGTCCACCGTGCGTTCCTGGAACTGGCTCAGACGGATCCAGCCGTAGCCGGGCTCGATGACCTTGCCCTTGACGGATTGCGTCTTGATTTCCTCGCGCGTGATGGTCACGGGGAAGCTGCGGCTTTCATCCTTGCGCAGGATGGTCAACTGCACCTTGGTGTTGGGCTCGCCGCGCATGCGCTTGACGGCGTCGTTGAGCGACAGGCCCTTGACGGCCGTGTCGTCGATCTTGGTGATCAGGTCGCCTGTCTTCAGGCCCGCGCGGAAGGCGGGGGAGCCTTCGATGGGCGAGACGACCTTGATCAGGCCGTCTTCCTGCGTGATCTCGATGCCTACGCCGACGAAGCGGCCCGAGGTGCCCTCGCGGAATTCCTTGTAGGACTTCTTGTCGAAGTACTGCGAATGCGGATCGAGGCTGGACACCATGCCGGAGATGGCATCGGTGATCAGCTTCTTGTCATCGACCGACTCGACATAGTCGGTCTTGATCAGGCCGAAGACGGCGGACAGCTGCTGGATTTCCTCCAGCGGCAGCGGGGTCATGGCACCGCGGGCCACGGTCTGCAAGGAAACCGTGGTCAGTGCTCCGGCGATTACGCCTACGGAAACCCAGCCGGCAATTTTGATTTTCTGGCCCATATCACCCCTTTAACCGCGTCAATATACACCCGCTTGGAAAGGCAAGCGCCCGCGTGGTTCCCTAAAAACGGCGCAGCAAGCGCAATTTCCGTAGCAGGCGCTCACCTCAGGCGGGTCAGGCTCAAGCCTTGCCCTGTGCGGCCACGGCGGCAGCCGCCTTGGCGGCAGCCTCGGCATCGCCCAGGTAGTAGTGGCGAATGGGCTTGAGATCGGCATCCAGCTCATAGACCAGCGGAATGCCGTTGGGCACGTTGACGCCGACGATGGCGTCATCCGAGATGCCGTCCAGGTACTTGATCAGCGCGCGGATGGAGTTGCCATGCGCGGCAACCACGACGCGCTTGCCGGACAGGATGGCGGGCGCGATGGACTCGTTCCAGAACGGCAGAACGCGCGCGACCGTGTCCTTCAGGCATTCGGTCAGCGGCACCTGGCTGGGGTCCAGCTGGGCGTAGCGCA
This sequence comes from Delftia sp. WSY_7, assembly GCF_043104845.1. NCBI lineage: Bacteria > Pseudomonadati > Pseudomonadota > Betaproteobacteria > Burkholderiales > Comamonadaceae > Delftia > Delftia sp. WSY_7. Next base: position 1,035,541 of record NZ_JBICLB010000034.1, read on the forward strand.
CGTCGCTGCGCTCGCTGCGCGGGTCCTGGGGCTCCAGGGCCGGCGGGGGCGTGTCGTAGCTGCGGCGCCAGACCAGCACCTGGGCGTCGCCGTATTGCTTGGCCATGTCGGCCTTGTTCAGTCCCTGCAGGCCGCCGTAGTGGCGCTCGTTCAGGCGCCAGCTGTGCTGCACGGGCAGCCAGGTGCGGTCCATTTCGTCCAGCGTGTGCCACAGCGTGCGCGTGGCGCGCTTGAGCACGCTGGTGAAGGCCAGGTCGAAGTCGTAGCCTTCGGCCTTGAGCAGGCGGCCGGCGTTCTTGGCCTGTTCGACGCCGGTGGCGGTCAGGTCCACATCGGTCCAGCCGGTGAAGCGGTTTTCGAGGTTCCAGGTGGATTCACCGTGGCGGATCAGCACGAGCTTGTACATGGCGGCTTTCTAAGTCTCTCGATGCGACAAAGCTGGGCTGTCGCGGGGGCAAAAGCCAGCATTCTAGAATTGACAGGTTTGCCAACCCAAGGAATGACGTGAAATTCATCATCGATAACTGGTATTTGATCCTGATCGCGCTGGCTTCCGGCGTGATGCTGCTGCTGCCCCTGGTGCGCGGCGCAGGCGGCGGCTCGCTGACGGCGGCGCAGGCCGTGCAACTGATCAACCGCCAAAAGGCCGTGGTCATCGATGTCTCCGAGCCCGAGGAGTACGCGGCCGCCCATGCCAATGGCGCCAAGAATGTGCCGCTGGGCCAGTTCGAGGAAAAGCTGCCTGCCACCGTGAAGAACAAGGCCCTGCCGCTGGTGCTGATCTGCACCAAGGGCAACCGCGCCTCGCGTGCCGAAGGCATTGCGAAGAAGCTGGGCTACGAAAAGGCCCAGGCCCTGGCCGGTGGCCTGAAGGCCTGGCGTGATGCCGGCATGCCGGTTGAAAAGGCCTGAAGCGCCTCCAGTTGATCACGATGGAAGCCGCTGCGCCGCGTCCCCGGCGCCTGCAGCCGGCAAGCCGCCCACTCGAAGAAAGTCGCATATGCAAGCCGTGAAGATGTACACCACCGCTGTCTGCCCCTATTGCATCCGGGCCAAGCAGATCCTCAAGTCCAAGGGCGTGGAGCAGATCGAAGAGATCCGCATCGATACCGACCCTGCCGCGCGTGACGTGATGATGCAGAGCACGGGCCGCCGTACGGTGCCCCAGATCTTCATCGGCGACCACCATGTGGGCGGCTGCGACGACCTGATGGCGCTGGACGCCGACGGTGGCCTGGTGCCCATGCTGCAAAGCTGAAACACGGGCACTGCATAATGCAAGCCCAGGTGCCCGCTGCGCAACCTATTGGCAGCGGGCATTTTGTTGGTGATTTTTTTGATGCCCTGGCCGCCGTGCCAGGGTTTTTTGCCCAGAAAGACTGATTCCATGGCCGAACAGGACACTCCCGTCTTCCAGATCCAGCGCGTCTACCTCAAGGACCTGTCGCTGGAGCAGCCCAATTCGCCCGCCATCCTGCTGGAGCAGGAGCAGCCCAGCGTGGACATCCAGCTCGGCGTCGAGGCGACTCCCGTGGCCGAAGGCATCTACGAAGTGGCCGTGACGGCCACCGTGCAGACCAAGATCCAGGACAAGACCGTGTTCCTGGTCGAGGCCAAGCAGGCCGGCATCTTCGAGATCCGCAACGTGCCCGAAGACCAGATGGGTGGCGTGATCGGCATTGCCTGCCCCCAGATCATCTATCCCTACCTGCGCGGCAACGTGGCCGACGTGGTCACACGCGCCGGCTTCCCGCCCGTGCACCTGGCCGAGATCAACTTCCAGGCCATGTACGAGCAGCAGCAGGCAGCCGCCCAGGCGGACGGCAACTCGCTGCCGCAGTAAGCCGGTCCCATCCCGGCCGATGAGACTTGCGCCCAGGCGCGTCGCATCGCTGTGGTACAAGAAAAGAGGCCCGAGGGCCTCTTTTTTTCATCAACGTCGCTTCTTCAACGTCGGGCAGATATGAACATTGTGGTGATTGGTGCAGGCGCCTGGGGCACGGCGCTGGCAATGAGCGCGGCCTCGCGCGATGACGGACGTGTCGTGACGCTGTGGGCGCGCGACGCTGCCCAGGCGCAGGCCATGCGGGACAGCGGCGAGAACGCGCGCTACCTGCCGGGCGTGGCGCTGCCTGCCGCGCTGCAGGTGGTGCATGGCGAGATCGACGGCCATCTGGCTGCGGCAGACCTGATCGTGATCGGCACGCCCATGGCGGCCTTGCGCGAATGGCTGGGCCGCCTGCGCAATGTGCGGGCGCCCGTGGTGTGGCTGTGCAAGGGCTTCGAGGCCGTGCCCGCAGGCGCGTCGGCCGCCGCCCATGGACTGATGGCGCACGAGGTCTGCGCCCAGGTGGCGCCCGATCTGCTGTGCGGCGTGCTCAGCGGCCCCAGCTTTGCGGCCGAGGTGGCGCGCCACCAGCCCACGGCCCTGGTGGCGGCCAGCCGGCATGCCGAGGTCAATGACGCCCTGGTCGCGGCCTTCCATGGCGATGCCATGCGCGTCTACGCCAACGCCGACATCGTGGGCGTGGAAGTGGGCGGCGCCGTGAAGAACGTGCTGGCCATTGCCACCGGCCTGTGCGACGGCCTGCAGCTGGGCCTGAACGCCCGCGCCGCGCTGATCACGCGCGGCCTGGCCGAGATGACGCGACTGGGCCTGGCCCTGGGCGCGCGGGTGGAGACCTTCATGGGCCTGTCCGGCCTGGGCGATCTGGTGCTGACGGCCACGGGCGACCTGTCGCGCAATCGCAAGGTGGGCCTGCTGCTGGCCCAGGGCCGCACGCTGGAGCAGGCCGTGGCCTCGCTGGGCCATGTGGCCGAGGGCGTGTACAGCGCACGCACCGTGCTGGCGCGCGCGCGGCTGTTGAATGTGGAGATGCCGATCACCGAAACCGTGGTCGAGCTGCTGGACGGCCGGCTGCAGGCGGCCGAGGCCGTGCAGCACCTGATGGCGCGCGATCCACGCGGCGAGTGATTCTTCGGTGTCCATGAAAAATGGCCCACACGCTCCCCTTGCTGCGCAAGGTCCACTGCCCCCCGAGGGGGCCGCTTTTCATCTTGGGGCGGCCCGGCGATGAAAAAGCCCCGGAGCTGGAAGGCCCCGGGGCTTTTTTGCGTCAGAAATCCTGGCGCCTGGCGCGCTACATGCCCAGTTACAGGCCCAGTTACAGGCCCAGCTCCAGACCCAGCAGTTCCTCCACCGTCTGGCGGCGGCGGATGAGGCGGGCGCTGTCGCCATCGACCAGCACCTCGGCGGCCAGCGGGCGCGTGTTGTAGTTGCTGGACATGGAGCTGCCATAGGCGCCCGTGTCATGGATGACCAGCAGGTCGCCGACCGCTGCGCCTGCCAGCGCGCGCGGCAGCACCACGCCGCCGTCGCCCTGGGTGAAAACGTCGCCCGATTCGCACAGCGGGCCGGCGACCACGGCATCGCGCAGGGGCATGGCCTGGCCGTCGCGGCGCAGCACTTCCATGCCGTGCCAGCTGCCGTACATGGAAGGGCGCATCAGTTCGTTGAAGCCCGTATCGACCAGCACGAAATGGTTGCTGCCCGCGTTCTTGGTGGCGCGTACCTGGCCCAGCAGCACGCCCGACTCGGCCACCAGGAAGCGGCCCGGCTCGATCTCCAGGCCCAGCGCGTGGCCCACGATGGCCTCGGCGTCCTTGCGTGCCGCATCCCACAGGCCGTGGTAGTGGGCGGTGTCGATGGTGGCGTCGCCATCGCGGTAGGGAATGGACAGGCCGCCGCCGGCCGAGATGGCCTGCAGGTCATGGCCTGCCTGGCGGGTGGCGCGCACCAGCTCGACCATGGCGCCGCAGACCTGCTGCAGGTGGCCGTAGTCCACGCCCGAGCCGATGTGCATGTGCAGGCCTGCCAGCTTCAGGCCGCCGTCGCGGATGGCCTGCAGCGCCGCCAGCAGGTCGCTGTGCCAGATGCCGTGCTTGCTGTGCTCGCCGCCCGTGTTGGTCTTGTTGCTGTGGCCGTGGCCGAAGCCGGGGTTGATGCGCAGCCACACGGGATGGCCGGGCGAGGCCTGGGCCAGCTGGTGCAGCATGTCGATGGAGCCGGCGTTCACGGGCACCTTGTGCTCGGCCACGCAGGCCAGCGTGGCCTCGTCCATCACGTCGGCGGTGAACACGATGTCGCTGTGCAGGTCGTCGCCGTGGCCGGCCGCGTAGCCGGCGGCCAGCGCGCGCAGGATTTCGCCGCGCGAGACGGCGTCCACCTTCACGCCCTGCTCGCGCATCAGCCGCAGGATGTGGATGTTGGAGCAGGCCTTCTGCGCAAAGCGGATGGTGTCGAAGGCCTTGAGCTGGGCGATGCGCGCGCGGATGGTGGCGACGTCATAGACCCACAGCGGCGTGCCGTGCTGGTCGGCCAGAGCCCAGAGCTGGGCGGGCGAGAAGGGATTGGACATGGTGTCTCTTTCAGGGGAACTGCTGCGCATGATGGTGGATGTCAGTCATTCAGTCCAATGCTTGTTCTTATGGTGTCTATTTGATTTGGATATGCTCCTGCCATGCAAGACCCCGCGCTGCCGCACACGTCCCCCGAACCCCGCATCTCCCACCGCCACCTGGAGGTGTTTCGCGCGCTCATGCTCAGTGGCAGCGCCACGGCGGCGGCGCAGATGCTGTTCAGCTCCCAGCCCACCGTCAGCCGCGAATTGGCGCGCCTGGAAAGCCTGCTGGGCTATGCGCTGTTCGAGCGCGCTCAGGGCCGGCTGCGGCCCACGGCACGCGCCCTGTCGCTGTGGGCCGAGGTGCAGCGCAGCTGGCAGGGGCTGGACCGGGTGGTGGAGCATGCGCTGGCCCTGGGCCGGCCGCACCAGGCGCGCATCAACGTGCTGTGCCTGCCCGCCCTCAGCCATGCGCTGCTGCCTGCAGCGCTGGCGCGCCTGCATGCGGAGCACGGCCCCGTGGCCGTCAGCGTGGCCACGCAGGAGGCGCCGCTGCTGCAGGAGTGGATGGCCGCCCAGCGCTACGACCTGGGCCTGGCCGAGCTGGCCGAGGCGCCTCCGGGCACGCGTGCCCTTGCGCTGCCCGCCATGGACGAGGTGGCCGTGCTGCCCGCAGGCCATGCGCTGGCCGCAAGGCCGGTGCTGGATGTGGCTGACTTTGCCGGGGAAAGCTTTGTCAGCCTGGCGCGCGACGATCCCTATCGCCAGCAGATCGATGCCGTGTTCGAGCAGGCCGGCGTGCAGCGCCAGCTGCACCTGGAGACCCACAGCGCCGTGGCGGTCTGCGCCATGGTCCAGCATGGCCTGGGGGTGGCCATCGTCAATCCGCTGACGGCGCGTGCCTGCGCCGGGCCGCAGCTGGTGGTGCGGCCGCTGGCGTTTTCCATTCCCTTCCAGGTCCATGCGCTGCTGCCGCTGCACCGGCCGGCCGTGGCCGAGGTGCAGTGGCTGGTGGACGCGCTCGCCGCCGAGGTGGCTGCGGTCGGCTGAAGGCAGAGGGCGGGGTGCGGTATCAGCGCGCCGCGCTGTCCAGGCCGGGAGCCTTGTCTGCAGCGGGCTCGGGCGGCAGGCCCCACTCCATCCAGTCGTCGCCAAAGATCTCCACCGGGTGCTGTGTGCGGTCCGATCCGTTGCCGCAGGCCAGTTCGTCACGAGCGCAGTAGCGGTCACATCCCCAGCAGGTGCGCTCGGGATGGGCGGGGTGGATGGGGAATTTCCTGGCCATGGCATCCAGCCTGGACCGCCATGGCCGCCAGGGCTTTGCGCTGGATCAGAATTCCAGGTTGTCGATCAGGCGCGTCTTGCCCAGGCGCGCGGCGCCCAGGGCCACCAGTGGTGCACCGGCCAGTTGCGCGCCCTCGGCCGGCGGCTGCAGGTCACGGCGCAGGCGCACGGTCAGGTAATCGGGCTCCCAGCCCTGTGCGGCCAGGGACTGCATGGCCCATGCCTCCAGTTCGGCCAGCGGCGCCTGGCCTGCGCGCGTGGCGTCGGCCAGTTGCTTGAGTGCCTGCGACAGCGCCATGGCCTGCTGGCGTTCATCGGGGCTCAGGTAGCCGTTGCGCGAACTCAGCGCCAGGCCGTCGTCGGCGCGCGCCGTGTCGCCGGCCACGATGTTCACGGGCAGGGCGAACTGCTCGACCATGCGGCGGATCACCAGCAGCTGCTGGTAGTCCTTCTTGCCGAACACGGCCGTGCCGCCGCCGCTGGCGAAGAACACGGCCGAGAACAGCTTCATCACCACGGTGCACACGCCCGTGAAGAAGCCGGGGCGGAAATGGCCTTCGAGGATGTCGGCCAGCTGCGCGTCGGGCTGGATCTTGAAGGTCTGCGGCTCGGGGTAGAGATCGGCTTCGCGCGGGGCGAACAGCAGGTCGCAGCCTTCGCTCTCCAACTTGGCGCAGTCCTGCGCCCAGGTGCGCGGATAGCTGTCGAAATCCTCGTGCGGCAGGAACTGCAGGCGGTTCACGAAGATGCTGGCCACGACGATGTCGCCGTGCTGGCGCGCGGCGCGCACCAGGGACAGGTGGCCATCGTGCAGGTTGCCCATGGTGGGCACGAAGGCAGGGCGGCCCTTGCTGGCCAGGATGGCGCGCAGGTCGGCGATGGAGTGGACGATTTGCATGGGGAAGCGGGGAAGCGGGGAAGCGGGGAAGCGGGGGAACGGGAAGCGGGAAGCGGAAAAACGGACCGTGCAGCCTGCCGGACTACCAGGCGTGCTTGCTGTCGTCGGGGAAGCTGCCGTTCTTCACGGCATGCACATAGGCCTCGAAGGCGCCCTTGACGCTGCCCGCATCGGCCATGAAGTTGTGCACGAAGCGGGCCATCTTGCCCAGGTTCACGCCCAGCATGTCGTGCAGCACCAGGACCTGGCCGGCCGTGCCGCTGCCCGCGCCGATGCCGATGGTATGGCAGTGCGGCAGCTCGGCCGTGAGTTCGCGCGACAGCTGTGCCGGCACCATCTCCAGCACCAGCATGGAGGCGCCTGCATCCTGCAGTTCCAGCGCATGGCGGCGCAGCGTGGCCGCGCCCTCGTCGCTCTTGCCCTGGACGCGGTAGCCGCCCAGCGCATGCACGGTCTGCGGCGTCAGGCCCAGGTGGGCGCAGACGGGCACGCCGCGCTCGACCAGGAACTGCACGGTGGGCGCGGTCCAGCCGCCGCCTTCGAGCTTGACCATATGGGCGCCGGCCTGCATCAGCTCGCAGGCGCTGCGCATGGCCTGCTCGCGGCTTTCGGCATAGCTGCCATAGGGCATGTCGGCGATCAGCCAGGCCGTGCCCTGCACGCGGTGCAGCCCGCGCGCCACGCTGGCCGTGTGGTAGCACATGTCCTGCAGCGACACGCCCACGGTGCTGTGCAGGCCCTGGCAGACCATGCCCAGCGAATCGCCCACCAAAATGCACTCCACGCCGGCCGCATCGGCCACGGCCGCGAAGGTGGCGTCGTAGGCGGTGACCATGGTGATCTTCTCGCCGGCCTCGCGCATCTGCGCCAGGCGCGGAAGGCTCACGGGGCGGCGCTGGGGCAGCGGCGAGGCGGGAGGGATGGTGCCGTAGGGCGTGCCGGCGGTGACGGGGGCTTGGGTCATGGGGCGCTCGGAGGGGGGTGGAATTGCCGCGAGTCTATGCGATGCGCGCCGGGGGCACCTGTCCCTGAGCTGTCCTTTGCTGTTCCATCACCTTTCGGGCAGGCCACGCCATCGGCGCCACAGCGGAGACAGCAGGGCCACGAGCATGGCCGTGCTGGCTGCCACGGCAGGCGCGCCCATCAGCAGGTCCAGCCAGTGCTGGGTATCCGTCCAAGGGTCTGCGCTGCCGGCGGGTTGGGGCAACAGCAGTGCGGACCACTTGGACCAGGCGGCGGCGAGCCATATCAGGGCCAGCGACATGCCCAGGGCCAGCAGCACCGCGCCGGCCCAGGGGCGCTTGAGCACACGGATGCGCAGCCAGGCGACCGATATCAGCGCGGCCGGAAACAGCCCCAGCACATAGAGGTTGGTGATTCCCAGCATCCCGGCCAGCACGCTGCCAAGCAAGGTCAGGACCAGGCATGCGCCCCAGGCCACCAGCTGCATGGCAGGCATCAGGCGCACCAGCACCAGGGCCAAGGCGAGGAAAAAGCCAACGCTGGCGGCCGCCAGCAACTGGGACATCCTTGGCCATTCGTCGTCGCGGGACCTGTCAGCGCGCCGCAGATGGCTTTCCTGGTAGGCAGGCAGGGCGAGGCCGTAGCGCGCGTGCTTCCATTGCACATGCTGCAGCGGGCTCCACCGGCTGTCGAACCTCTCCAGCAGCATGAGCCACTCACGGTTGCTCTGGGCCAGATAGGTACCGAAGCATTTGCGCGGATCCGGCTCCAGATCCAAAGGCCTGCTGCGACCCAGGGCTGGTTTGCAGTTGGAGTTCTGCGCTCTGGATACCTTCTCGCCAGTCTCTGGTTGCGGGTTCGCTGCCAGGTAGGCGCGCCATTCCTGGGCCAGGGGGGATTGCAGCGCGCTGCGGTAGCTGGCCAGCAGGTGCTCCGCCTGGTCCTGGGCGGAGCTGGCAGACTGGCGCACATAGCCTCTGGCCTGCAATGGCTGGCCGTAGCGCTCCAGCGTCGCGGCAATCGCGGCCTGGTCTCCGCGCATCAACCAGACCAGGGCCTGGATGCCCGGGTACTTCGCCGGATCGACCTCTTCCTCGCGCAGCACACGTATCCATTCCACGAGCATGGCCGCCTGGCGTGGCGCGACAAGCGCCTCCAGGGCGGCGACTTGCTCGACAGTCTGGATCTGTGCACTGACATCCGTGTCCGACCATTGGCGCTGAATCCGCATTTCATAGATGGGCGAAAAGGCGATCGCAGGCGCGAACAATAGCGATAGGAACAAGGCTCCCCACAGGTACTCCCACCACAGGCCCCAGCGGCCCACGGGGGCGTGTTCGCGCCAGCGGTTGTGGATGCGCACGCGCAGCAACCACCACAGCGCCAGGCCGATCGCCACGATCCAGGCCACGATAGAGCCGATGTCCAGCGCCAATTGCTCGGGCGTTTGCTGTGCCGTGGACGCAACGCCGGGCAGGGAGCCCATCCAGCGCGCCGGCTCGGCCATCCACTGCATCCAGATGCCCAGCACCAGCACGCACCACAGCAGCGCCAGCGGCAGATACCAGTGCAGGCGCAGCTGCCACAGCAGGGGGCAGCGCATCAGCACCCATTGGTCCCAGCGGTTCGTCATATCGGAAAAACGTGGCATGGCTCAGTCCCTCACGAACAGGCGGCGGGTGGATGCGGTGATGTCGCGGAAATAGCGCACGGGCATCTGTGCCTGCACGGCCTGCGCCAGGAACTGCGCTGCCGTGAACGGCACGTGAAAGCTCACGATGTGGGTCTGGCCGCTGAGCTGGTGCGTATGGGATGGCAGCTGGTCCAGCCAGGGGTTCAGTTGCGCCATGGCCCAGCCGGTCTCGAACTCGATGGCGCAGCCTTGCATGGCGGCAAAGCTCTGCCGAACGCTGCGCGGCTGGCCTTGCTCCAGGAACAGCACCTGGTCGGCCACCTTTTCCACCTCGTACAGCTGCTGTGAACTCAGCACCAGGGCCATGGGTTGCCAGGGCGAGCGCGCCAGCGACTGCAGATCGGTCAGCAGGGTCTGCTGGGCGTTGATGTCCAGGTTGGCCAGAGGCTCGTCCAGCAGCAGCACGCGCGGCCGGCAGAGCAGGGCGCGCGCCAGCTCGAAGCGCATCTTGTAGCCCGAGGACAGCTGTTTCCACTGGTGGCCCCGGAAGGCGCGCAGCCCCAGCTGCGCGATGACCAGCTGTACCAGGCAGATGTTGCGTGTGCCCACGGCGCCATGGCTGCGCGCGGCGAATTGCAGATGGTCCATCAGGCGCCCGCTCCAGACGGCCGGGCGCTGGGGGATATAGGCGAGCTGGGTGCGCAGCAGGTAGGCATCGGCGGCGGGAACGCCCCAGTCCAGCTGCCCCGCGTCGGGCGCCAGATCGGCGGCCATCAGGCGCAGCAACGTGGTCTTGCCGTTGCCGTTCTCGCCCACCAGTCCGAGGATGGTGCCGGGCTCCACGGCCACATCCACCGGCCCCAGCGCAAAGCCGCCGCGCCGGTAGCGCTTGACCAGTTGCCGTCCCAGTATGCAGTGCGCACGGTATGCACGGTGCGCGCTGGAAGGTGCGGAATCGGCCTGCAGCGCCTGGCCCGGGGCATGGGCGGCATGCAGGGCGTCGAAAACCTGCTGCACCAGCGCGTGGCGGGGCTCTGCGCCGGAATCGGCCGCGAGGCCATCCCAGGCGTCCAGCGCAGTCAGCAGGCTCTGCTGCACGGCGGTTTCGGCGGGCAGGGCGGCGTCTATGAGTGCACGCCAGGCCCCATGCCATTGCTGGCTGGCGATCGCCTGTTCCACGGATTGCGCCCAGGCCGCCACGGTGGCCTGCGGGCGCGCGGGTGGTCGTGCCGATTCGATGCTCGCTTCCATGAAGCCCTCCCTTTTTTCTGTGCTGCGCGGTGCGGCCATCCGGGGAGCCGGACAGTGCGATTCCCGGCGCGCGACGAGTCTATGCGATCCCGCTATGCTGTACTTCCCGCGACGGACGACAGGGCCCGCACAGGCCCTGCGGATGCGCTTCAACGGTGTTGCACCATGTCCGGTTCCTTACAGACATCTCCACTTCTTCCCGCCGTGGCCTGGCAGGGCCTGCGCCAGGTCCATGTGCTGCAAAGCCTGTCCGACGAGCGCCTGGCCGAACTGGCCGCGCAATGCCGCTGGCAGCATCTGGCGCTGCACCAGACGCTGGAGGGCGCGTACACCGATCAGCGTCTCTACATGCTCGTGCAGGGCGGCTTGCGCGTCAGCAGCTATGCCCCCAACGGGCGCGGGCTCACGCTGGGCGAGATTGCCCAGGGCGTGTTCTTCGGCGGTCTGCCGCAGCAGCAGGCGGGCTGCACGGCCATGCCCCTGGTGGTGGAGGCAGGCGTCCCCAGCCTGATTGCCTCGCTGGCCCATGAGGATGTGGAAGCCCTGCTCATGAACGAGCCCCAGGTCCTGCGCGCCTTCATCGGCCGGCTCAGCGATCTGGCCGTGGCGCTGGCGCGCCGCATGGTGGATCTGGGAACGCTGTCGGTGCGCAGCCGCCTGCATACCCAGTTGCTGGAACGTGCCGAGCGCGCGGGCATCGACCAGGGGCAGGCCCTGCTGGCGCCCGCACCCCGGCAGACCGATCTGGCGCTGATGCTGGGCTCCAGCCGCGAGGAAGTGGCGCGCGAGATGTCGCGCCTGGTGCGCCTGGGCCTGCTGCGGCGCGAAGGCCGCAACCTGCGCATCTGCCATGTCGAAGGCCTGCGCGTGCTGCTCGAGGAAGCGCGCTGAGCCTTGTCTGCCGCGGCTGTTTCAAGCCGCGAAAAACACTGTTTCTAGAACGCGTGAATCGGCCTTCTGTCGAGGGGAGCACGGGGGAAAAGGCAGCGGGCCGCCCGGGCCGGATGCCAAAACACGTGAGAAAACGCACAGACGAAGAATGCTGCAGCGCCGCATAGTACGTCCATGCCGTGAGGAAATGAATGCCGAGCGGCCTTTTGAAAGGATCTGACATGCGTACCCTCTCCGCTGCACTGGCCGCCCTGACCCTGGGCCTCGCCGGCACTGCAATGGCCCAAGAAGCCGTTTCCCCCTCGTCCTCCGCCACCGCAGGCCTGAGCCGCGCCGAAGTGCTGGCCGACCTCGAGATGTGGCACCAGGCAGGCATGACCTACCTGCCCTCGCCCTCGGCTGACCGCGAAATCGGCTACAACTCGGCCGAATACCAGCGCGGCCTGGCCCGCTACCAGCAACTGCGCAGCGGCCCTGCCTACCGCGAGGCCGTGGCCCGCCTGGAAGGCCAGCACACCGTCACCCAGAAGTGATGTGAATGGATATGGGTCCGGCATGGTGCCGGGCCTGTTGGTGGAAAGCGTCCTTTCGGGACGCTTGGTTTGGCGCCCTTCGGGGCGCTTTTTTGTTTCCCTCGCTCTACACTGGGCGGCCCCGTGTCAGTGGCTGCTATCGATAGCGAAGCTGCTGATGCAAGTACAGCATGCGTTGACGGCCGTTTTGTGAAGTTTCTGATCGATTTTCCCAACCCCCATGACGGCTCGGCCGCCCGGCTGCGCCATGGCTTCGGGCCGCCGCTGCGCAGCCTGGCAGCCCATGCGCCCGAGCAGGTGCGCGGTGTGCTTGACGCCGTGCAGCAGGCTGCCCAGGCCGGCCTGTGGTGCCTGGGCTGGGTGCGCTACGAGGCGGCGGCGGCGTTTGACGCGGCCTACGCCGGCGCCCTGCATGCCACGCCGCCAGGCGAGCCGCTGGCCTGGTTTGCCGTCTTCGACGGCCCCCGGCCCTGGCCTGAAGACGCGGACGCGGTCGAGACCGGCCCTCAGGTGCAATCTCAGGTGCAATCTCAGGTGCAATCTCAGGTGCAATGGCAGCCCGGCCTGGAGCGAGCCGATTTCGATGCCGCCATTGCGCGCATCCACGAGGCGATTGCGGCCGGTGACTGCTATCAGATCAATTACACGGCCCAGTTCATGGGCCGGCTGCTGGGTGACATCCCATCGCTGTTCGCCGCGCTGCGACGCGCCCAGCCCGGCGGCTACGTGGCCTGCATGGACAGCGGCGACGAGCAGGTGCTGTCCGTCTCGCCCGAGCTGTTCTTCGACTGGGATGGCGAGCGCATCCTCACGCGCCCCATGAAGGGCACGGCGCCCCGTGGCGCCACGCCTGCACAGGACGAGGCGAATGTCCAGGCCATGCGGTCCTCGCCCAAGGAGCGGGCCGAGAACGTGATGATCGTGGACCTGCTGCGCAACGATGTCTCGCGCATTGCCGAGCCTTTCAGCGTCCAGGTGCCGCGCCTGTTCCATGCCGAACCCCTGCCCACCGTGTGGCAGATGACGTCCGACGTGCAGGCGCGCACGCGGCCCGGCACCGGCCTGGCGGACGTGTTTGCGGCGCTGTTTCCCTGCGGCTCCATCACGGGCGCGCCCAAGCGCCAGGCCATGCGGCTCATCCACGAACTGGAGTCGGGTCCGCGCGGCGTCTACTGCGGCGCCGTGGGCGTGGTGCGGCCCGGCACCACTGCGGGGCGCGTGCACGCCACCTTCAATGTGCCCATACGCACGGTGGTGGCGCGTGGCACGCAACTGTGCTGCGGCATCGGCAGCGGCATCACCTCGGGCGCCGAGGCGCCTGCCGAATGGCAGGAATGGCGCCACAAGAGGGCTTTTCTGGACAAGGTGTGAAAGGGCGTGCAGCCATGGCGGATACGGACTTGGATTTCGACATTCTGGAAACCCTGGCCCTGCGGGATGGCGGTTTCATCCACCTGCAGCGCCATGTGACGCGCATGCAGGACGCGGCGCGGCATTTCGGCCGGCCCTGCACGGATGCCGTGCTGGAGCAGGCATTGCAGCAACTGCGCCAGGCGCACGCCAGCGGCCACTGGCGCGTGCGCCTGGCGCTGGAGGCCACGGGGCGGATACAGACCCAGGCGGCGCCGCTGCCGCCTTCCGCCACGCCTGTTCGGCTGGCGCTGGCCGACCGGCCCATCGTCAATGCGGTGGCGCGTGGCGACTGGGTGCGTTTCAAGACCTCGCGCCGCGCGCACTACGACAGCCTGCAGCCCACCGATGCCTCGGTGTTCGACACCGTGCTCCACAACGAGGACGGCGAGATCACCGAGGGCACGCGCGGCAACATCGCCGTGCTGCTGGCGGGCCGCTGGGTGACCCCGCCGCTGTCCAGCGGCCTGCTGCCCGGCGTGGGCCGCGCGGTGGCGCTGGACGAGGGCCGCGTGGTGGAGCACCTGGTGCGGCTGGACGATCTGCCGCGCGTGCAGGGCTGGGCCTTCGTCAACAGCCTGCGCGGCTGGCTGCCGGCGGTTCTGCGCTGAGCTGCAGGCTAGGGCCACGGGCGGAACTCATGGTTTTCAGGGATGGATTCCACAAGGCAATGTCAGACAATCGGTGAATATTGTTGAGCAATATCATTTTGATTGTTGACTGATGCCTGCCTCCCCTGAGATCGATCCATGCATGAATTCCGTATTTCCCGCCGCGCGCTGATCAGCGCCGCGGCTGTCCTGGCGGCAGGGCCGCTGTGCGCCCAGACCACCTATCCCAACAAGCCCATTCGCGTCGTCGTCGGCTACGCGGCAGGCGGCTCGGTCGACCTGGTGGGGCGCGTGGTGGGTGACATCCTGGCCAAGCACCTCAATGCGACCGTCGTGGTCGACAACGTGCCCGGTGCCGCCGGCGTGGTGGGCGCGCAGCGCGTGGTCGGTGCCAAGGCCGACGGCTATACCCTGCTCGCAGGCTCCAGCAACGAATTGGCGGGCACGAAGTTCGTCAACGCCGCGCAGAAGTACGACCCGGCCACGGACCTGACCGGCATCGCGCTGACCGGCGTGCTGCCCAACCTGTGGGTGGCCGGCACCAAGATGCCGGCCAGGACCCTCGACGAGTTCATCGCCCTGGCCAAGGCCCATCCCGGCAAGTACAGCTACGGCAGCCCGGGCATCGGGTCCACGCCGCATTTCTCGGGCGAGCTGATCAAGAAGATGGCCGGGGTGGACATCGTCCATGTGCCCTACAAGGGCTCGGCCGCGATGACCAGCGACCTGGCGGGCGGCAACCTGGACTTCGCCATCGTCTCTCCCTCGGTGGCGGCTCCGTTCATCCAGAGCGGCAAGATCAAGGCCCTGGGCGTGACCACGGCCCACCGCATCGCCATGATGAAGGACGTGCCCGCACTGGGCGAGAACGCAGCGCTCAAGGGCTACGCGCTGAGCGGCTGGTTCGGGCTGGCGGGTCCCAAGGACCTGCCTGCCGATGTGGTGGCCAGTCTGCAGAAGGCCTTGAAGGCGGGCCTGGCCGATCCGGCGATGCGCGCGCGCCTGGAAGGGGCGGGCATCATTGCCCCCACGGGCGACGAAAACCTGGCCCAGATCATCCGTACCGACATGGGCAAGTACGCCGAACTGGTCAAGTTCGCCAGGATCACGCCGGAAAACTGAAGCACGGCCTGCCGCCATGAAAAACGCCTCGTTCCCCGAGGCGTTTTTTCATTCGGGCCTGTGCCGGGCATGCAGGGACAGCAGCCCCTCGAACGCATCGCGCAGCGGCTGCAGCGACGGGCCGGCAGGCGCCAGCCGTTGCAGCGCGCAGGCCGCTGCCTCCAGCGTGGACAGCTGGCCCGGCGCATGGGCCTTGCGCAGGGCGCCGTAGCGCGAGGCGGGCAGGTCGCCCTGCAGTGCCAGGCGCGGCAGGGCCTGCAGGCCGGGGTTGAGGTAGAGCATCTTGCGGCTCTTGCGCCAGGTGGCGTCCAGCACCACCAGGCGCAGGTCCTCGGGGCATGGCGCGGGCTGCGGCCAGGGCGCTTGCCTGGCCAGGCCCAGCTGATCGCCGTGCGGCGTATCCGGATAGAGCAGTACGGCCTGCCGCGGGGCGTCGCCGGCCTGCCAGGGCGCGTGCAGCAGTGCCTGCAACTGCGCTGGCTCGAAGGCCTCGCCCACTGCCAGGCGGCTGGCGGGCAGGCACAGGTGCAGCAGCCGGCCCGTGCCCTTGGCCTGCAGTTCTTCCTCGGGATGCTGGAGCACCAGCAGCTGCACCGCATGCGGCACCGGCTGCACCAGGGGGCACAGGCAGGTGCGCTCAGGGCGCAGGCATTGCGCGCAGCGTGCGCGGGTGCTCACGGCGGACAAGGCCCGGCGCCTGCCTTACAGGCGACCCTTGTAGTAGCTGGGCTTGTCCATGTCGGCGATTTCCACGCTGAGCTGGACCATCATGCCGGCCGGCTGGGGCGTGAGGCGGCGCAGCACTGCGGCAATGCCTTCGGACAGTTCCTTCTTGGCCGTGTCGGTACGGCCCGCCAGCAGGCGCAGCTGCACGTGGACGAAGCCGCGGTTGGCGGGTGCCGAGCCGATCTCGAACTGGCTGACTGGCAGCAGGCGGGCCTTGACGTCGGCCTCGTCCAGGATGCTGGGGTGGCCGCAGACGAAGGCATTGAGTTCGGTCAGCAGTTGCTGGCCGGGCAGGCCGGCGAGGTTGTCGGTGTATTCGACGTAGAGATGGGGCATGGATGTCTCCGTTCCGGTGGTGAAGAGGGATTCAGGGTAGGGGTGGGGCCAGGCGCGAGACCTCGTCCAGCGCCGTCAGCAGCAGCTGCACGTCGATGCGCGTGTGGGAGGCCGACAGTGCAATGCGCAGCCGCGCCGTGCCTTCGGGCACGGTGGGCGGGCGGATGGCGGGCACCCACAGGCCGCGCTCGCGCAGGCCTTCCATCACGGCCAGGGCCGTGGCGTTGGAGCCTATGACCAGGGCCTGCACGGCGGTGCGCGAAGGCAGCAGCTGCCAGCCCGTGCGCGCCAGCAGCGGCGTGAGGCCGGCGCGCAGCTCGGCAATGCGTTCGGCCAGGGCCTCGCGGCGCTCGTCCTCGGCCTCGATCAGGGCCACGCTGGCCTGCAGCGCGCTGGCCAGCATGGGCGGCGCGGCCGTGGCGAAGATGTAGCTGCGCGTCTTTTGCAGCAGCCATTCGACCAGCATGTCGCTGCCCGCGACAAAGGCGCCGGCCACGCCAGCGGCCTTGCCCAGGGTGGCCATGTAGAGCACGCGCGGCGAGGCGTTTGCGTCCGTCAGTCCCGCCTCGGCCAGGCTGCCCCGGCCTTGTGGGCCGAGCACGCCGAAGCCATGCGCGTCGTCAAGCAGCAGCAGCGCGTCGTACTGCTCGCACAGCGCCAGCAGGCCGCGGATGTCGGCCACATTGCCATCCATGCTGAACACGGCATCGCTGATGACCAGCTTGCGGCGGGCCGTGCTGGCGGCCAGTTGCGCGGCCAGATCGGTCAGG
The DNA here is from genome assembly GCF_043104845.1 of Delftia sp. WSY_7. Classification (NCBI taxonomy): domain Bacteria; kingdom Pseudomonadati; phylum Pseudomonadota; class Betaproteobacteria; order Burkholderiales; family Comamonadaceae; genus Delftia; species Delftia sp. WSY_7. Next base: position 1,052,369 of record NZ_JBICLB010000034.1, read on the forward strand.
TCGGCATGGGCATAGCGGTGGACCTGGGCGCGCGACAGGCGGGCGCCGTCGATCAGGCAGGCGTGGTTGAGCGCATCGGAGAACAGGGCATCGCCCGCGCCCACCAGGGCCGGCACGATGCCGGCATTGGTGGCGTAGCCCGCATAGAAGTAGAGCGCGCGCGGCAGTTGCACGAAGTGCGCCAGCTGTTCCTCCAGCGCGGCGTTGGCCGTGCTGTGGCCGCTGACCAGGGGGGAGCCGCCCGAGCCCACGCCAAAGGCCTGGGCGCCCGCGCAGGCGGCGCGCACCAGGGTGGGGTGGCCGGCCAGGCCCAGGTAGTCGTTGCTGCAAAAGGCCAGCATGGGGTGACCGTCCACCTCCATGTGGGCGCCGCTGGCGGCGCCCTGCAGCGGCGCCGTGGCGCGGCGGCGCCGGCGCAGGTGGGCCGCGTCGAGCTCGGCGATGCGCGCGGGGATGTCGTCCAGCCAGGAGCCGCTCATTGCCATTGCTCCGGCAGGGTGTAGGTGGTGGCGCGCGGGTCGGGGTGCTGCTGGAAGGGGATGTCGGCCAGCAGCGGCGCCTGCAGTTGCCGGTCCAGGTGCTGGCGCAGCCAGGCCATGTTTTCCTCGGGCACCAGCATGGCGGGGTCCACGCGGCTGGCAATCCAGCCGGCCAGGCGCAGTCCGCGCGCGCGGATGGCCTCGGCCGTGAGGGCGGCGTGGTTCAGGCAGCCCAGCCGCAGGCCCACGACCATGACCACGGGCAGGTCCAGCGCGCAGGCCAGGTCGGCGCCCGAGATCTGGTCGGACAGCGGCACGAGAAAGCCGCCCGCGCCTTCCACCACCACGGCGTCGGCCTGTTCGGCCAGGCGCCGGTAGCTGTCCACGATGTGTGCGATCTCTATGGAGCGGCCCGCGCGCTGCGCGGCGATGTGCGGCGACATGGGATCGGGCAGCAGCACGGGGTTGTCGAGTTCGGGCGGCACGGCCAGGGTGGAGGCGGCGCGCAGCGCCAGCGTGTCCTCGTTGGCCCAGCCGCCCTGGCCGTCGGGCTCGGCGCCTGCGGCCACGGCCTTCATGCCCACCACACGGGCATGGTGGCGGGCCAGCGCATGCAGCAGCCCGCAGGAGGCCAGGGTCTTGCCCACGCCCGTGTCGGTGCCGGTGACAAAGCAGCCAATGGTGCGGTGGGCGTTCACGAATGGTTCTCCTGGGCCAGGGTGTCTTCAAGGGCCGCCAGCGCGCTGGCCGCCAGGTGCAGCACGGCTTCTTCGTCCAGCAAATAGGGAGGCATGGCGTAGAGGGTGTTGCTGATAGGGCGCAGCAGCAGCCCGCGCTCCAGCGCGGCTGCGCTGTAGCGGCGCGAGAAGTCGGGCAGCGAGGTCTGCACATCCCAGGCCCAGATCATTCCCTGGCGCCGTGCGTGGCGCACGCGGGCGTGCTGGTTCAAAGGGGCGAAGGCGCCGTCCAGCCTTTGCGCCAGCGCGAGGTTGGCGTTGATGGCATCGGTCTGCTCGAACAGCTCCAGCGTGGCCAGGGCCGCACGGCAGGCCAGCGGGTTGCCGGTGTACGAGTGCGAGTGCAGGAAGCCGCGCGCCACGGAATCGTCGTAGAAGGCGGCGTAGACGGCCTCGGTGGTCAGCACGGCCGACAGGGCCAGCGTGCCGCCCGTCAGGCCCTTGGACAGGCAGATGAAATCCGGCCGTATGCCGGCCTGCTGGTGGGCGAACATGCTGCCCGTGCGGCCGAAGCCCACGGCGATCTCGTCCACCACCAGGTGCACCTCGTAGCGGTCGCACAGGGCGCGCGCCAGGCGCAGGTATTCGGGGTCGTGCATGGCCATGCCGGCCGCGCACTGCACCAGCGGCTCGACGATGAGTGCGGCCGTGGTCTCGTGGTGCTGCTCCAGCCACTGGCGCAGGCCTTCGGCGGCGCGCCGTGCCACATCGACCGGGCTTTCGCCGCCTTGCGCGCCGCGTGCATCGGGGCTGGGCACGGTGTCGGCCAGGCGCACCAGGGGGGCATAGGCCTCGCGGAAGAGGGGAATATCGGTCACGGCCAGCGCGCCCACGGTTTCGCCGTGGTAGCCGCCGGCCAGGCCGGCAAAGCGGCTCTTGGCGGGGCGGCCCAGGTTGCGCCAGTAGTGCGCGCTCATCTTGAGGGCGATCTCGGTGGCCGATGCGCCGTCGCTGCCGTAGAAGGCATGGCCCAGGCCGGTGAGCGTGGCCAGTCGTTCGGACAGCTCCACCACGGGCGCGTGCGTGAAGCCGGCCAGCATCACATGGTCAAGCCTGGCGAGCTGGTCGGTGAGCGCGGCCTGGATGTGCGGATGGCTGTGGCCGAAGAGGTTGACCCACCAGGAGCTGACGCCATCCAGGTAGCGGCGTCCTTCGGTGTCGTGGAGCCAGGGGCCCTGGGCACGCGCGATGGCGATGGGGGGCGCGGCCTCGTGCCGCTTCATCTGGGTGCAGGGGTGCCACACAGCCGCAAGGCTGCGGGCGGCAAGCGATTGAGTCATCGCGCGATTGTCACACCGCAGCGCAGCTCACAGCTGCTGCGTGGGCACGTGGTGGCGCAGCTCGACCTGGCGGTTGGCATCGTCCACGAAGACCAGCTGGGGCCGGTGCTCGGCCACGTCGGTCTCATGGACCTGGGCAAAGGACGCAATGATCAGCAGATCACCCACGGCAGCACGGCGCGCGGCCGAGCCGTTGACCGAGATCATGCCGCTGCCGCGCTGGCCCTTGATGGCATAGGTGACGAAGCGCTCGCCGTTGTCGATGTTCCAGATGTGCACCTGCTCGTTCTCGACGATGTTGGCGGCGTCCAGCAGGTCCTCGTCGATCGCGCAGGAGCCTTCATAGTGCAGCTCGCATTGCGTGGTCTTGACGCGGTGGATCTTGGATTTGAGCAGGGTGCGGAACATGTTTTGTCTCTCGAGGGGGCGCTTGGGCGCGATCTTGACGGTGGCGGGGGCTGGCAAAAAAAGCAACCAAGTCTATCTGCGAACCGCCAAACCCATGATGGCCGTGGAGTTGCTCTTCGGGGGGCGGCTCTCTGGCAGGCCTGGCTTGAGGTCAGCCCAGATCCAGCACGCAGCCATCGCCGATGCTGTCGCGCCATACGCGGATGCGGCTGGGAGCGGGCTGCAGGTCGGCCAGGGAATCGGCAATGAACAGGCACAGGTTTTCCAGCGTGGGCTTGCCCAGGCCGGGGATTTCGTCGAGGAAGCGGTGGTCCAGCGCGTCGCCCAGGGTCTTCAGGCGCGAGCGCAGGTAGCCCAGGTCGATCACCATGCCGTTGTCCGGGTTGCGCGGGCCGGTGACGCTGACTTCGGCGTAGTAGGTGTGGCCGTGGATGCGGCGGCTGCTCTCGGTCTCGATGGCACGCTCCAGCGTGTGGGCGGCGTCGAAGAAAAAGCGCTGGTGAACGGTGAACTGCATGGCAAAAATCAGCGGATGCCGGTGAGCTTGTGGGTCTGCAGGCTCAGGCGCCAGGCCGGGTGCTGCAGGCATTGCGCTATGCAGGCGGCCGTGTTGTCGGCCTGCAGGACGTTGTCCATGGGCTGCAGGAAATAGTGGTCGAAACGGGTGCCGGCCTCGATGGCCTGCAGATCGAAGCCGGGCTGCGGCCAGACCAGCTTGAGCTCCTGGCCGCTGCGCTGCACCCAGTCGGCGCCCGCCTTGGGGCTGATGCACAGCCAGTCGATGCCCTCGGGCGCGGCCACGGTGCCATTGCTTTCCACGGAAATGCGAAAGCCGCGCGCATGCAGGGCCGCGATCAGGGGCTCGTCCACCTGCAGCAGGGGCTCCCCCCCGGTCAGCACCACCATGCGGTGCCGGCTGTCGCCGGCCGGCCACTGGGACAGGATGCGTTCTGCCAGGGCGTCGGCCGTGGCGAACTTGCCGCCCAGCGTGCCGTCGGTGCCCACGAAGTCGGTGTCGCAGAACTGGCAGATGGCGCTGGCGCGGTCCTGCTCGCGGCCGGTCCAGAGGTTGCAGCCTGCAAAGCGGCAGAACACGGCCGGCGTGCCGGCCTGGCCGCCCTCGCCCTGCAGGGTGTAGAAGATTTCTTTGACGCTGTAAGTCATGGTGCATGGAGGCCGGTGGTGCCGGCCTGTCGGTGTGCGCGTGCCTGTATCCGTGCCCGCTAGACGGGCGTATAGGCCAGGCGCACGTAGATGGGCGCAAAGGCTTCGGCCTGGGTGATCTCGATCAGCGTTTCCTTGGCCAGCTCCAGCAGGGCGATGAAGGTCACGACCAGCACGGTCGATCCCTTCTCTGGCTCGAACAGGGTCTCGAACTCGACGAAGCGCCGGCCCTGCAGTGCCTTGAGCACCTGGCTCATGTACTCGCGCACCGAGAGTTCCTCGCGCGTGATCTTGTGGCTTTGCACGAGCTTGGCGCGCTTGAGAATGTCGCGCCAGGCCGATTGCAGCTCGGCCACGTCCACATCGGGGAAACGCGGCTGCAGGTTCTGCTCGATATGGACCTGGGCCCGGAGGAAGTCGCGCCCGTAGTGCGGCACCTGGCCCAGCTGTTGGGCGGCCAGCTTGATCTGCTCGTACTCCAGCAGGCGGCGCACCAGTTCGGCGCGCGGGTCCTCGGCTTCCTCGCCATCGTCCTGCTTCTTGGGCGGCAGCAGCATGCGCGACTTGATCTCGATGAGCATGGCCGCCATCAGCAGGTACTCGGCCGCCAGCTCGAGGTTGCGGCTGCGGATTTCGTCGACATAGCGCATGTACTGGCGCGTCACGTCCAGCATGGGAATGTCGAGGATGTTGAAGTTCTGCTTGCGGATCAGGTACAGCAACAGGTCCAGCGGCCCTTCGAAGGCTTCGAGGAAGACCTCCAGCGCATCGGGCGGGATGTACAGGTCCTGCGGCAGGGCGAACAGCGGCTCGCCGTACAGGCGCGCCAAAGCCACCTGGTCGATCACGACCGGTGAATCGTCGCCAGGAGCGGGGGATGCGGCGCCGGCGCCCGCAGGCGCCAGTGCGGACTCAGCCTCGGCCATGCCTTGCTGCGCAGGCATCAGCTGCATGCGCACGGTGCCACAGCGAAACAGGCTGATGTGTCATTGCAGCCGAAATCAGGAGTTCGTCTGGTAGACGTAGGGCTTCTGGTCCACGCGGCCGGCGCGCAGGTCTTCCCAGACTTCGTGGTTCACGTCCTTGTCCCACAGCAGAGAGCGGCCGGCCAGTTGCTGGCTGGGCAGCTCGGGCTTTTGCTTCTTCAGGTCATTGATGAAGTTGGTGGCGTCGGAGCGATAGTCGGGGCGGCGAAAGAATGACATAGTCTGATAACCTCTTGAATCGCGTGATTTTACCGGGACACCGCCGATGAACCTAGTCTCCCGTCTTCTGGGGGTTGCCGTGGCCGTGATGGGCATGCTCTCGCTGCCCGGCTGCGATCCCCAAAACATCAAGGAACTCGAAGAAGGCCTGTCCACCGAGGCCGACGTCCGCGCCCGCTTTGGCGAGCCCGAACGCATCTGGACCGAGCCCGACGGCTCGCGCACCTTCGAGTACAACCGCCAGCCCGCCGGCAGCCGCAACTACATGATCACCATCGGCACCGATGGCCGCATGAGCGCGCTGCGCCAGGTGCTGGCGCCGCACAACTTCGAGAAAATCCGCCCCGGCATGGACGAGGAGCAGGTGCGCCGCATGCTGGGCAAGCCTGCCAAGGTCACCACCTACCAGCTCAAGCAGGAAACCGACTGGGACTGGAACTACATCGATCCCCCCACGCGCGACATGGAGTTCACCGTGACCTTCGGCCCCGACGGCCGCGTGCTGCGCAGCGCCGGCCGCGAGAAACTGCACGGCGGAGCCTGACAACAGGTCCCTGCAAGCCCCTGCGGCGCGCTGTACCCTGCACGCCACAGCGCGCCGGGGCAACAGTCTCTAGAATCCGGGTTTGTACCTATGACACCCATGGGTACGGTGAAGGCCCCGAACCGGGGCCTTTGCGACGATAGATCTGTCACCACCCCGACAATGTCCACGCCCTCCCTACCCGCTGCCGCGCCCGCTGCGCCTGTTTCGGCCACCGCTTCGCTGCGCCATGGCCTCTTCGAGGATGTCCAGGCCCTCTTCACCGGAACCCTGTTCGTGGGCATCGCCATGATGATGTTCGCCCAGGCGGGGCTTTTGACGGGCAGCACGGCGGGCCTGGCCTTCGTGCTGCACTACGCCACGGGCTGGCCGTTCGGCCTCATCTTCTTCGCGATCAACATCCCGTTCTACTGGTTTGCCTGGACGCGCGTGGGCCGCACCTTCACGGTCAAGACCTTCATCTGCGTGGGCGCGCTGTCGCTGATCACCGAAATGGGGCCGCGCCTCATCCACATCGACTACCTGCACCCGGCCTTTGCCGCCATTGCGGGCGGCCTGCTCATGGGCTCGGGCCTGCTGTTCCTGGCGCGCCACCGTTCCAGCCTGGGCGGCGCCACCATCGCCTCGCTCTACCTGCAGGACCGCTACGGCATCCGCGCCGGCAAGGTGCAGATGGCCATCGACTGCTGCGTGGTGCTGCTGGCGCTGTGGGTCGTGCCCTTCGAGCGCGTGGCCTGGTCGGTGCTGGCGGCCGTGGTCATGGGCGTGTTCCTGGCCGTGAGCCACCGGCCCGGGCGCTACGCCGGGCAGTAGCCTCAGGGCGTCAGGGGCTGCCCATCGGGCGTGCGGTAGCGGACCGTGATGCCGCTGTTGTCTGCGGCTGCCCCGTCATCGCTCATGGCATCGACGGCCTTGCCCACTCCCTTGCCGACGATCTTGACCGTGCCCACGGCCGCATCCGCAGCCAGCCCCACGGCCGAGGCCGTGACGCTGACCGCCGTGGCGGTCACGGCCACCACGGTGCAGCCGGACAGCAGGGCGCTGGCGCACAGGCAAAGAAAAGCCCCCAGGGCCGGGGACCGTGAGGGCTTGCGGGACATGGATGCCTTGCTTCAGTGGATGCGCATGCCGGGTGTGGCACCGGGGAAGGGCTCCAGCACGTAGATGCCGGGGTTGGCCTTCTCATCGGCGTGGCTGGCTGCCAGCACCATGCCTTCGGAGATGCCGAACTTCATCTTGCGCGGTGCCAGGTTGGCCACCATCACGGTGAGCTTGCCCTGCAGCTGCTCGGGCTGGTACATGCTGGAGATGCCGGAGAACACGTTGCGTGTCTTGCCTTCGCCCACGTCCAGCGTGAGCTGCAGCAGCTTGGTCGAGCCTTCCACGGGCTTGCATTCCACGATCTTGGCGATGCGCAGGTCCACCTTGGCGAAGTCGTCGATGCTGATGGTTTCGGCAATCTCCTCGCCGCCGGGCAGGACCTTCTCGACCACGGGCTCGGGGGCCTCGAACAGGGCCTCCAGCTGCTTGACGTCCACGCGCTGCATCAGGTGTTTGTACAGGCCGATGGCATGGCCGGCGCCCAGCAGGTTCTGTGCGTCGGCGAACTGCAGCGGCGCCACGTTGAGGAAGCCTTCCACCTGTTCGGCCACGGCCGGCAGGATGGGCTTCAGGTAGATGGTCAGCAGGCGGAAGGCCTCGATGCAGGTGGTGCACACGTCCTGCAGGCGGGCGTCCATGCCTTCCTGCTTGGCCAGCTCCCAGGGCTTGTTGGCATCCACGTATTCGTTGACGCGGTCGCACAGCTGCATGATTTCGCGCACGGCGCGGGCCGTGTCGCGGTTCTCGAAGGCCTGGACGACGGCGTCGCTCTGGCCACGCAGCTGGGCCAGCAGGGCCTGGCCGTCTTCGCTGACCGTGCCCAGCTTGCCGTCGAAGCGCTTGGCGATGAAGCCGGCCGCGCGCGAGGCGATGTTCACGTACTTGCCGATCAGGTCGGAATTGACGCGGGCCATGAAGTCATCGGGGTTGAAGTCGATGTCTTCATTCTTGCCGTTGAGCTTGGCGCCCAGGTAGTAGCGCAGCCACTCGGGGTTCATCTGCAGGCCCAGGTACTTGAGCGGGTCCAGGCCGGTGCCGCGGCTCTTGCTCATCTTCTCGCCGTTGTTCACGGTCATGAAGCCGTGCACGCAGATCTTGGTAGGCGTCTTGCGGCCGCTGAACTTCAGCATGGCGGGCCAGAACAGCGTGTGGAAGGTGATGATGTCCTTGCCGATGAAGTGGTACTGCTCCAGCGCGGGGTCGGCCATGTAGGCCTCGTAGTCCTCGCCACGGCGGTCCAGCAGGTTCTTGAGCGAGGCCAGGTAGCCCACGGGCGCGTCCAGCCAGACGTAGAAGTACTTGCCCGGCGCATCGGGGATCTCGATGCCGAAGTAGGGCGCGTCGCGCGAGATGTCCCAGTCGCCCAGGCCCTCGCTGGTCGTGCCGTCCGGGTTGGTGCGCACGCCGAACCATTCCTTGATCTTGTTGGCCACCTCGGGCTGCACATGCTGGCCGTCCTGGGTCCACTCGGTCAGGAACTCCACACAGCGCGGGTCTGACAGCTTGAAGAAGAAATGCTCCGAGCTCTTGAGCACGGGCTTGGCGCCGGACAGCGCCGAGTAGGGGTTGATCAGGTCGGTGGGCGCGTAGACGGCGCTGCAGACCTCGCAGTTGTCGCCGTACTGGTCCTTGGCGTGGCAGCGCGGGCATTCGCCCTTGATGAAGCGGTCGGGCAGGAACATGTTCTTCTCGGTGTCGAAGAACTGCTCGATGGTGCGCGTCTCGATGAAGCCGGCAGCCTTCAGGTCCCTGTAGATCTGCTGGGCCAGCACGTGGTTTTCGGGCGCGTCGGTGTTGTGCCAGTTGTCGAAGGCGATGTGGAAGCCGTCCAGGTACTGCTTGCGGCCTGCGGCGATGTCGGCCACGAACTGCTGGGGCGTCTTGCCGGCCTTCTCGGCCGCAATCATGATGGGCGCGCCGTGGGCGTCATCGGCACCCACGAAGTTGACCGCGTTGCCCTGCATTCGCTGCGCACGCACCCAGGTGTCGGCCTGGATGTATTCCATGATGTGGCCGATGTGGAAGTTGCCGTTGGCGTACGGCAGGGCGGTGGTGACGAAGAGTTTGCGTGCGGTCATGGATGGCGGCTTTCTCGGGGGAACCTGACATTCTAGAAGGGCTGGGCGGTTGTGGGGCGGCGATGGCTTTTCCGTGCAGGCGGACATACGGGGAGTTGTTGCGGGCCTTCGCTGCGCCAGGCCTGTTGGCTGCAGGCGTCAGCTGGCGACCAGCGGGCGCTGCCAGCCCAGGAACTGCTCTATGTCGCTGCGCCGCGCCAGCGCGTCGCGCCGGCCCAGTGCCATGAGTTCGCGGGTGAAGCTGCGCTCGAACAGCAGGTAGCTGGCCAGGGCGGCGCCGCGCGGGTCGCTGGCGTCCTGGCGCACGCCCAGGGCGCCCAGCAGGGTGCGCATGGGCAGGGGCAACTGGCCCACGTGGCGCGCGGCGATGGCGTCTATGCGTTCGGAGGGTGAGATGACCAGCAGCTGCAGCGGGCGCAGCCGGCTGCGTTCGCGGTCGGCGGGCGGGATCAGGGCCAGGGTCTGGTTGATGCGCTCGGCGCGCTCCACGTCCAGGGACAGGGCGTCCAGGAAGATGCTCGACAGCGTGTGGCCCGCGATGTGGGCCAGCGACGGGTAGCTTGCGCCTTCTGGCGGCGGCCTGGCCGGCGGCTCGGTGCGCCGGCCCGCGCCCACGACGAGGATGCGCTCTGCGCCCAGGTGGATGGCGGGCGCCAGCGGCGCGGTCTGGCGCATGGAGCCGTCGCCGAAGTATTCGGTGGCGCCGTCCAGCGGCAGCGGCGTGGCCGGAAAGATGAAGGGGATGGCCGAGGAGGCCAGCAGGTGCGCGTGCGTGATCTGGGCGGCGGCGGCCTTGCGCTGGTTGCGCACCCAGGGCTGGAGCTGGTCCTGCGCCTGGCAGAAGGTCACATGCTCGCTGGTGGTGTAGCTGGAGGCCGAGACCGCCAGCGCACGCAGGTGGCCGTCCGCGATCAATTGCGGCAGGCGTTCCAGCGGAACCAGGCCACACGACAGCAGGCGGCCCAGCGGCTGGTTGTCCAGCAGCGAGCGCGGGCGCATGCGGCCCCAGCGCGCCAGGGCCCAGCCCAGGGACAGCAGGGTCAGCCAGCGCGCGCCGCTGCGCAGCACGCTCAGCGAGTCGGACAGGTAGATGTCCTCGGGCCGCAGGTTGCGCCAGATGCGCGACATGCGGCGCACGGCCCGGTCGAAATGGTCGCTGCCGCAGGCCAGGGCGGCCGCGTTGATGGCGCCGGCAGAAGTGCCGACCAGGATGGGGAAGGGATTGGGGCCATGCTGCTGGCCGCAGGCGCGGCGTATCTCGGCAATGGCCTCCAGCACGCCGGCCTGGTAGGCGGCGCGGGCGCCGCCGCCGCTGAGCAGCAGTCCGGTGCTGGGGGGAGGGAGGCTGGAGTCGGGTGAGGGCGCGGCATCGGGCATGCCTGGAGTGTGCCGCGCGCCGGCCGTCATCAGATCAGGGGATGACCCCGAAGGAATCAGGCCTTGGCCAGCAGGGAGCCCAGGTCCTTGCCGGAGATCAGGGCGATGCCCTGCTGCTTGGCCCAGGCGGCTGCATTCTCGGCCGGCGGCTGCAGCGACAGGTAGCAGACCGTGGCCGCATCGCGCGCCTGGCCTGCGGCCAGCAGGGCGCGCAGCGGCTCCATGCCGTGCACGCCGGCCTTCCAGCGCCTGGCGCTGGCCACGGTGGTGCGGCCTTCGCGTTCCAGCACGAAGTCGGCGCCGTCCTTGTCGGACAGGCGGGTGACGGTGTAGCCCTCGGCCTGCCAGGCGCGATCGAGCCGATCGGCGAACTCGCGCCAGCTTTGCTGGGCGGCGATCTCCAGGGCCTGCTCCACCTTGGCGGGGCTGGGCGCGCGCAGCTGGCGCCAGGCGGCAACGCAGCCTATGCCGAAGAAGGGCAGGGCGGTGATGGCGGCGAACGGCGCGATGTCCTTGGGCAGCAGCGCCGTGGACACCAGGGTCACCAGCGCGGCCAGCGCGATGCTGATCCACCAGCGCGAGCGCAGCAGGATCGTGAACAGGGAGTTGTGGGCCATCTTGAATTTCACGGGGCGGATCTTTCGCGGAAAAAGGCGGGAGAAATGGGAACAAAGCCAGCGGGGCCTGCATTGTCTCGCGCGGGCGAGGGCTTGGGGCCTTGGATAGACTATCCGGCTCTAGGAGTAATCAAAGCAATGGCAGTCACAGAACAAGCGCTCTTGGCCGCGCTCTCCAGCGTGCTCGACCCCCACACCGGCAAGGACTATGTGAGCACCCGCGCCCTGCGCAACCTGCAGGTCACGGGGGCCGACGTGGCCTTCGACGTGGAGATGGGCTATCCGGCGCAAAGCCTGGTGCCGGCGCTGCGCGGCCAGTTCGTCGCGGCGGCCAAGACCGTCGAGGGCGTGGGCAATGTCTCGGTCAACATCACGTCCAAGGTCGCCGCGCATGCGGTGCAGCGCGGCGTGCAGCTGCTGCCGGGCGTCAAGAACATCATCGCCATCTCGTCCGGCAAGGGTGGCGTGGGCAAGAGCACGACCACGGCCAACCTGGCGCTGGCGCTGGCCGCCGAGGGCGCGCGCGTGGGCATCCTGGACGCCGACATCTACGGCCCCAGCCAGCCCATGATGATGGGCATCTCGGGCCGCCCCGAAAGCCCCGACGGCAAGACCATGGAGCCCATGGAAAGCCACGGCGTGCAGGTCATGTCCATCGGTTTCCTGGTCAACAACGACCAGGCCATGATCTGGCGCGGCCCCATGGCCACGCAGGCGCTGGAGCAGATGCTGCGCCAGACCAACTGGAAGGATCTGGACTACCTGCTGGTGGACATGCCGCCCGGCACCGGCGACATCCAGCTGACGCTGGCCCAGCGCGTGCCCATGACGGGCGCCGTGGTCGTCACCACGCCCCAGGACATCGCCCTGATCGACGCCAAGAAGGGCGTGAAGATGTTCGAGAAGGTGGGCGTGCCCATCCTGGGCCTGGTCGAGAACATGGCAGCCCACGTCTGCACCAACTGCGGCCATGTGGAGCACATCTTCGGCGCCGAGGGCGGCAAGCAGATGGCGGCCGAGTACGGCATCGACTACCTGGGCGCCCTGCCCCTGTCGCTGCAGATCCGCCTGCAGGCCGACAGCGGCAAGCCCACCGTGGTGGCCGAGCCCGACAGCGAGGCCGCGCAGATCTACAAGAAGGTGGCGCGCGACCTGGCCGTGAAGGTGGCGCTCAAGGCACGCGATTTCACGAGCAAGTTCCCCACCATCACGGTGAGCCAGGGAACCTGACCCTTCTGGCGCTGCCGGCATGAACCTGCTGACCTCGATGCGGTATCTGGCGGCGCTCAACGAGCACCGCCATTTCGGCCGCGCGGCGCTGGCATGCCACATCACCCAGCCGGCGCTGTCCAATGCGTTGCGCGCGCTAGAGGAGGAGTTCGGCACGGTCATCGTGCGCCGGGGCCGCTCGTTCGCGGGCTTCACGCCCGAGGGCGATCAGGTGCTGGCCACGGCCCTGGCCATGCTGCGGGCCGAGGAAGGCCTGCGCCAGGAACTGAGCGCTGCCGCCGGCGCGCTGCGCGGGCAGCTGCGCATGGCGGCCGTGCCCACGGCCATGCCCATGCTCACGCGCTTTGCGGCCCTGCTGCGCGAGCACCATCCGGGCATCACGCCCGTGGTGCTGTCCATGAGCTCGGCCGAGATCGAGAGCGGGCTCGAAGACCTGTCCCTGGACCTGGCCCTGGGCTACAGCGCGCGCATGCCGCCGCGCGGACCGCGCCTGCAGTCCTGGCCCCAGTACGAGGAGCACTACTACCTGCTGTGCCGCGAGTGCCCCGAGTGCCGCGATGGGCAGGGCGAGGGCCGGCCCTTTGCCTTTGGCGCCGACATCGCCTGGCGCGAAGTGGCCGGCATGCCGCTGTGCCTGCTCACGCCCGACATGCACAACCGCACGGTGATCGACGAGGCCTTCGCCGCCGTGGACATGGCCGTGCAGCCCGCCATGGAAACCAACTCCGTGCTGACCCTGGTGATGGCCGTGGCGCAAGGAACGGATGGCATGACCACCGTGCTGCCCGGCGCCATGGTGGCAACGGTGCGCCACATGCCAGGCCTGGTGGCCCGGCCGCTGCGCTCGCCCGAACTGGTCACGCCCATAGGCTTCATGGCCCAGCAGGGCGTGGCGCCCACGCGCGCGCTGCAGGCCGCGCTGCAATTGCAGGACGACGCCGGTTGGCGCGCGCAGTGCCTGCGGCATGCGGGGGCGCTGAAAGACTAGGCGGGTTGTGCAGTCTCTGGCGTGGCGTTCGGCGCGGCATTCAGTGCGGCGCGCACCACGTCGGGCGTGAAGGGCGCGGCGTAGAAGCGCCGGCCGGTGGCGTCGAACAGCGCATTGGCCAGCGCGGCCGGGCCGGGCACCGAGGCCGATTCGCCTGCGCCCATGGGGGGCTCGTCCTGGCGCGGCATCAGCACCACTTCGATGGGTGGCAGGTCGCGGAAGCCGATGATGGGGTAGCTGCCCCATTCGCGGCTGGCCACGCCTTGCTCGTTGAAGGCGACCTTCTCCATCAGGCTGCGGCTCAGGGTCTGGATGACGTTGCCGTGGATCTGGTGGCGCACGCCGTCGGGGTTGACCATCATTCCCGTGTCCTGGCCCACGACCAGGCGCCGCACGGCGATGCGGCCGCTGGCGGGGTCCACGTCGATGTCGATGACCCAGGCGGCCCAGGCCGCGCCGAAGCCGGGAAAGCGGCTGTGGATATAGCGCGCATAGGCCACGCCGCGCCCGTGAAGCAGGCCGTCGGCGCCGGGGAGGCCCCGGCTTCCCGGCTGGTTTGGCTGCCAGCCCGCGTGGCGGGCCGTGGCCTCGATCAGCTCGACGGCGCGCGGGTCATCAAGGTGACGAACACGGTAGTCCACGGAGTCGGCGCCGGCCGCATGGGCCAGCTCGTCGATCATGCAATCGTGGGCAAAGGAATTGGGCAGGGCCGAGACGCCGCGCAGCCAGGATGAGCGCACGATAGGCGCCATGTCATGGCAGGTGATGCGCTGGCTGGCGTAGCGGTAGGGCGGCACGGCGGTGCGGTCGCCCATCTCCAGCGTGCGCGGCTCGCCCGGGATGCGGCCGGTGAGCAGCAGGGCCAGCAGCGGCGCGTCGTTGGAGGGGTAGCGCACGGCAAAGTCATAGGCCAGCAGTTCGCCCCGGGCATCGATGGCCGCGCTCACGTCCATGAGCTGGGCCGTGCCCTTGGGCTCCCACTGGTGTTCCTGCTCGCGCGTGAGCTGTACGCGCACGGGCGCGCCCACGGCCATGGACAGCAGGGCGGCGTCGGCGCAGACATCGTCGGCGCAGTTGCGGCCGTAGCAGCCGGCCGCCTCCAGGCGCACGATCTCGATGCGGTCCTCGCCCAGTTGCAGCAGGCGGTCCAGGTCGGTGCGCAGCATGTGGGGGTTCTGCGTGCCGGCCCAGAGCTTGAGACGGCCCCCGCTGAAATCGGCCACGGCGCAGGACGGGCCGATGGAGGCATGCATCTGGTAGGGCCAGACGTAGCTGCGGCGCAGTTCGGTGGCCGCACCCGTGCCGACGCCCGCGAAGGCATCGTCCACAGTGCCCTGGTCCACCAGCGAGCGGTGCTGGGCGGGATTGGCTCGTATCGCCGCAGCCAGATCGGATAAGTCAGGCGCTGGCGGCACGGCCTGCCATTGCACGCGCAGCGCGCGCATGGCGGCAATGGCCTGTTCCTCGCGGTCGGCGACCACGCCGACGAAATCACCTTCGGTGACCACCTGCACGTTGCCGGGCAGGTGGGCCACGGAGTCGCGCTCCACGGCCACCAGGCAGCGGCCGATGAAGCTGCCGCCGTCGCGGCCCGGGTGCGGAGGGCGGATGACGCGGCCATGGCGCATGCCGGGCACGCGCACATCGTGCACAAAGCTCAGCTCGCCCGTGGCCTTGGCAGGGATGTCCACGCGCGCCGCGCCACGGCCGACCAGCCGGTATTCGCTGGCGGGCTTGAGCTTCACTTCCTGATCGGGCGGGGCCAGCGTCAGCTGCAATTGCTGGCCGCGCAGCAGATCGCCATAGCCGAGTTCGCGGGCATCGCTGCCATCGGCAAAGCGCACCGCGCCTTCCCGTGCCTGGAGCCGGTCCGCCGCCACATTCCATTGCTGCGCGGCCAGTGCCAGCAACTGCTCGCGCGCCTGGGCGGCGGCGCGGCGCAGCGGCACGGCCGAGATCTGGATGCTGGCGCTGGCAATGGTCGGGCCCTGGTTGGGTGCGGCGGCCGTGTGGCCCAGCACCATGTCCAGGCGCTCCAAAGGCACTTCGAGTTCTTCCGCCACGATCTGCGCCAGGGCCGTGCGTATGCCCGTGCCCAGGTCCACATGGCCGTTGAAGGCCAGGGCGCGCCAGCCCTGGGGCGCGGCTTCGTCGGCCAGCACGGCCACGAAGACCTCGGGCGTGGATTGCACATAGTCGGTGGCCGTGCCGGGCTGGCCGGGCGCGGGGCGCGGCGGCACCACGGGCTGGCGCACCACGAGCAGGGTGTCGGCGCGCGTGAGCAGCTGTGCGTGCAGGGCTTGGGGCTGGGGCAGGTTCATGGGGCGGTGTTCTTCGCGGGTACGCCTTCAGGCGTGCCCTGTGCATGTTATGCACTCCGGGGCCGGCTGCGCAGGGCCGGCCCCATAGGCGCGTTGGCGCGGTGGGATCAACCTGCGGCGAGGGCGTCGGTGTCGGCGATGGCCTGGCCCAGCGGCATCACGGCCGCGTACTTCTGGGCCATGTCGAACAGGTTGGCCTCGTGCGGGCCCAGGGCGCGGTCGCCGCAGCAGTCGGCCACCACCAGCGGGCGAAAGCCCGACTGCATGGCATCGACCACGCTGGCGCGCACGCAGCCGCTGGTCACGCAGCCGGCCACCAGCAGGGTCTGCACGCCGCGCTGGGCCAGCCAGGGTGCGAGCATGGTGCCGAAGAAGGCCGAAGGCGTGCTCTTGCGCACCACGTATTCGCCAGCGGCCGGGGCCAGCTGGGGCACGATGGCGCTGTTGGGGCTGTCTTCCTTCAGGGTCAGCATGCCGGGAACCTTCAGGCAGAAGATGTTGTGGTCGGCATCGTCGTCCGAGAACACGATGCGGCTGTGCGCCACGGGCCAGCCGCGCTCGCGCGCATGGGCCAGCAGGTGCTGCGTCTGCGCGATGGCTTCGGGGATGTTGCCGCCGCCAAAGACGGCCGGGTCGGTAAAGCCGTTGACGAAGTCGATGATGAGCAGGCCGAACGGGGCCTTGAGCGGCAGCGGCGTGCCGAAGCCCTGGCGTGCGTAGGCAGAGATGTCGCCCTGCACGCCCTCGGTGGGAACGCTCTGCGTGCTGGTGGTGGCGGTTGTCATGCGATGTCCTTTCCTTGCTTGGACCTTTTGGCGGCGCGCGCCAGTCCTTCCTCGTCCTGCACCACGCCGTCGATGACCGTGGGCTTGCCGTCCAGCGCCACCGAGCAGTGGCGCATGGGGATGTCGATGTGGCAGGCCGTGGTGCGGCTGCCCCCGGCCTCGTTGTTGGGGCCCATGGACCACAGGAAGTTGCCCTCGAAGGCGCGGGCGTCCATGCCGATGTGGGTTTCCTTGTTGTAGTGGGCCAGCATGGACCAGTGGGCGCGCGGCTGCAGCCCCCAGCCGATGTGGGAGACGGCATAGGCCTCGGGGTCCTCGTAGGAGGCCATGTACTCCTTGAGGATGTCGGCCTGCAGGCCGCCGCTGATGCGCGTGACGTAGCCCTTTTCGATGACGAGTTCGATGGGCTCGGTCACGTAGTCCTTCATGGGCAGCAGGATGTCGCCCCGGTCCAGCACCACGCGGCCGTTGCTCTCGCCCTCGTCGGGCCAGGTCAGCACGAAGCCGCTGGGCCAGTGGTCCCAGCGGCCGGGCTGGTCCACGAAGCCGTATTCGCAGATGGCCGGGAAGCTGCCCAGGCGGCAGCGCAGGTCGGTGCCCGCGGCCGAGGTGATGTGCATCTGCCCGGCCGCCTCGATCCGCTTGGATGCGGCCTGCACGCGCGCGCGGTCGCCCTCGGTGGGCACCAGGCGGCACAGCACCTCAGGCGGCTCCACGGCCAGCAGGATCTTGGTGCCGGTCTGCAGGATCTCGTGCTGCTCGGGCGAGAACAGCAGGGTCATCAGGTCCAGCACCAGGTCGCTGGCCTTGAGCGCGGCGATGGCGGCGGGGTTGCCGGTCAGCGGCGTCGTGCCCAGGTAGGCCAGCGAGTCGCGGCTCAGTGATTTTTCGGCATTGACGGGCGGCAGGTCCAGGCGGTTGACGCGCGCCCCCATTTCGCTGGAGGCGGCAATGGCACAGCGCAGCGTCTGCGGGTGCGTGTCGGCGCCCGTGAGCACGGTGACGGTCTGGCCGGCTTCGAGCCGGGACAGCGTGAGCACCTGCTTCCAGGCGTGGATCAGATCGATATCGCTGACGGACATGGTCGGCTCCTTGGTGTCGCGATGGATGGGAGTGGGCTGCGGTTGGACATTCAGTCCACCCGCGCGCCGAGGAAATCGCCCAGGGCCGAATAGAACCCGGCCTCGTTGTCCCAGGGAATCATGTGGCCGGCATTGGGCACGCGCACATGCTCGGTCTGGGGTGCCAGGCCTTGCCACTCGGCCACGTCCTCGCTGCGCACCACGTCGCCGCGCTCGGCCGTGACCAGCAGCAGCGGGTGCTGGATGCGGGGCAGGTCGGCATGGATGTCGTCACGGCCGAAGTCCTCGAAGCTCTGCACGATGGCCGGCTCGTGGCAGGTGTGCAGCCACTGGGCGCGCAGCTGGCGCTGCTCTTCGGTCCAGGTGGGGCAGAAGGCGCGCATGGCCTCGGCATCCATGCCCAGCGTGGCCTGGCGGATGGAGTCCACATACCAGGGCAGGGCGGCCGGGTAGGCGCGGCGGCCGGGGCCGGAGACCGGCGGATCGACGATGACCAGGCGCGTGAGCCCCACCGGCTGGCTGCGCGCAGCGCGCACGGCAATGCGCCCGCCCATGGAGTGGCCGACCAGCGCCCAGCGCTGCAGGCCCAGGGCCTGGGCGAAGGCGGCCACGTCGGCGGCCTGGGCATCGAGGCTGTAGTCCAGGCCCGGGCCGGAGGACGACAGGCCGCGCCCGCGCACGTCCAGCACATAGGTGTCGAACTGGCGGCCCAGGTGCTCGGCCACGAAGCCCCAGGTCACGGCCGGGCTGGTGATGCCGGGGATCAGGATGACGGCGTCGCGCTGCGCGCGTTCGCCCTCGGCGCCGCCGTAGCGCAGGTAGTGCTGGCGGATGCCGTTGGCATGGACGTTGCCGCCGTAGCGGAATGTGCTGGGGGTGCTGGAGGTGCTGGTCATGCGTGTGTTCCTCAGGCCTTGGCTGCGCTGGTGCCGGTGTCGTAGGGGTAGGCGCCCGACAGCAGCGCGCCCGCGCCCGGCACCACGGGGTCCAGCCCCAGTTCCTTGAGGATGGCATAGGTGGTGGCGATGGAGGCGGTCAGCACGGGCTTGCCGGTCTGGGCCTCGACCTGGGCCACGGCCGGCAGCGAGGGCATCTGCACGCAGGCCGACAGCACGATCACGTCGGCGTCGGCGTAGTTCATGCCGGCCACGATGCCGGGCAGCTTGGCGGGGTCGTGGCGGCCCACGTCCAGGTTGTCGGGGATCTCCAGCGCGCGCCAGTCCACGATCTCGAAGCCTTCGGCGGCCACGTAGTCCATGACCAGCTGGGTCAGCGGAATCATGTAGGGCGCCACCAGGGCGATCTTCCTGGCGCCCATGACCTTGAGCGCTTCCACCAGCGCGCCGGCGCTGGTGATCACCGGGGCGGTGGCGCCATTGCTGGCCGTGCGCTCGGTCAGGCGCTGCTGCGAGACGCGGTGGTAGCCCTTGCCCATGGCCATGATGGCCACCAGGCAGGCATAGCCCAGCACGTCCACGCGCGCGTCGCTCAGCTCCAGCGCGCAGCGGTCGCTTTCGGCGTCCATGGCGGCCAGTTCCTCCTTCTGGACCTTCTTCATGCGCATGCGGCTGGAGTGGAAGGTGAAGCGGTCCTGCGGGCGCAGCGTGGAGTGGGCCTGCAGCATGGCCGGCACCTCGGTCTCCATGGTGGTGTTGGAGCTGGGGACGATCTGGCCGATGCGGAACGTTTTGGTCATGGACTTGCCTTTGCGAAGTTTCGAGGGTTTCTGATCAGAATCAACTGAGTGTGTACGCTTTATTCTTGCAAAAGACGTGCCGCCTTGCAAATGAGAATTTTCTCGGGGTTTGTACTTATTTGGTGCAGAAATTGCACCAAAAATGGCGAACTTCAATTTATTCTGCCGCCCTATGGTGCATGCGTCTATTTGAAAAATTCAAGCGCATACACCTGAATTAAGTGTTTTGTTGCCTGGCACGCTTCCTGCTCTACACCCTGCAAGGACGCGCCGAAGCAACGGTTGCCCCGTCTGGCTTTCAACATTCCTGCAAGGAGAAAACTGTGTCTCAATCCCCTCGAATCGCCGTTGTCGGCGCCGGTCTCGGCGGGGCTGCAGCTGCCAAGCTGCTGCTCCAGGAAGGCTTCAATGTCCGCGTCTATGAGCAGGCGCCCAGCTTCTCGCGCCTGGGAGCCGGCATCCACGTCGGGCCCAATGTGATGAAGATCCTGCGCCGCATCGGCATCGAGGACGCGCTCAACGAGCAGGGCTCGCATCCCGACTACTGGTACAGCCGCCACTGGCAGACGGGCGACGTGCTGGCCCAGATTCCGCTGGGCGACTACGCCGTCAAGGAATACGGCGCCAGCTACCTGACCGTGCACCGTGGCGACTTCCATGCGCTGCTGGTCGAGGCCCTGCCCGACAGCGTGATGGCCTACGGCAAGTTCCTGACCAAGGTGGAGGACCGCGGCAATGTGGTCGTCATGCACTTTGCCGACGGCACGACCGAGGAGGCCGACATCGTCATCGGCGCCGATGGCGTGAACTCCCGCATCCGCGAGGAACTCCTGGGCCCGGAGCTGCCCAAGTACGCGGGCTACCTGGCCCACCGCGCCGTGTTCCCCACGCCCGAGGTCAAGGCCGGCATGCTGCCCTTCGACGCCTGCGTGAAGTGGTGGAGCGATGACCGCCACATGATGACCTACTTCGTCACCGGCAAGGCCGACGAGCTGTACTACGTGACCGGCGTGCCCGTCGAGAAGTGGGACCTCAACGACCGCTGGCTGCCCAGCAGCAAGGAAGAGATGCGCGAGGCCTTCTCGGGCTGGCATCCCACCGTGCAGGCACTGATCGACGCCACCGTGGAAGTGACCAAGTGGTCGCTGCTCGAGCGCGATCCGCTGCCGCTGTGGAGCCGTGGCCGCCTGGTGCTGCTGGGCGATGCCTGCCACCCCATGAAGCCCCACATGGCCCAGGGCGCCGCCATGGCCATCGAGGACGGCGCCATGCTGGCGCGCTGCCTCAAGGAAGTCGGCGCGCACAACCATGAGCTGGCCTTCGCCCTGTACGAAGCCAACCGTGCCGAGCGCGCCAGCAAGGTGCAGCGCATCTCGCACGACAACACCTGGCTGCGCACCAACGAAGATCCGTCCTGGTGCTTCGGCTACGACGTGTTCAACGTGCCCCTGGTCGAGCCCAAGGTCAAGGCAGCGGCCTGATACTCGCTGCCTTGCCGGACGAGGGGAGGGAATCCCCCCCCTCCTGTCCGGCCGCAGAACGCCGACATCCTGAACCGCATCCAAGTTGCAAGAGCCTCGTCCCATGGGAACCCCAGTCCATCCAAGCAGTACACCCAGCCCCATCCGCCTGCAGGTCAATGCACGCGCATGCGAGGTGCCGGCAGCGCCCGGGACGGCGCTGCTGCATGTGCTGCGCAATGACCTGGAGCTGAACGGGCCCAAGTACGGCTGCGGCCTGGGCGAATGCGGCGCCTGCACGGTGCTGATCGATGGCGTGGCCGCGCGTTCCTGCGTGATCCCCGTGCGGGCGGCCGTGGGCCGCGAGGTCACCACGCTGGAAGGCCTGGGCTCGCGCCAGTGCCCCGGCCCCACGCAGCAGGCCTTCATCGACTGCCAGGCGGCCCAGTGCGGCTACTGCCTCAACGGCATGATCATGACGGTGGAGGCCCTGCTGCGCCGCAACCCCAATCCCACCGAGCAGGAGCTGCGCAACGAGCTGCACCACAACCTGTGCCGCTGCGGCACGCATGTGGAAATCATGCAGGCCGCCCTGCGCGCCGTGCAGCTGCGTGCGCAACGCGCAGCGCTGCAGGCGCCCCCCGGTTTTCCATCTTCCAGCGCGGGCGAGGTCCAGCCATGAGCCCGGCCGGCCACACCCCCGCCCTGCCTTCCGACCTGCTGCACGGCCTGGCGCTGCGCCCGCCCGTTGCGGCCTGGGACGGTCTGCGCTACCGGGGCAGCGTGCCCCTGCATGCACGGCTGCAGGACGCCCAGGCCATGGCTGGCGTGGTGGCCGCGGTGCAGCGCGGGCATTTTCTGGGCGTGGTGGCCGTGGCGCCTGTCCATGCCCGGCAGGCCGCTGCCAGCCTGGCCCCTGCCTGGGATGACCGGCAGGAAGCCAGGGCCGCCAGCGCGCCCCGTGCTGCCGACAGAGCCGACAAGGCTGACAAGGCCGACAAGGCCGACCTGCCCGATGCCGGCCGCTATGTCTGGCGCATGGCGGCGCCCGCGTCTTGCGAAGGTGCCGCACGCGCAGCCGTGTGGTGCCTGGACGGCCATGCCAGCGTCTGGCTGCCGCCCTGTGACGCGGATGTGCGGCAGATGATCGGCCGTGAACTGGCCGCATTGCTGCAATGCCCCGAGTCCGCGCTGCGGCTGTTCAGCCTGACGGCCACGGCGGCCGGCACCCCGCATGTGCTGGATCTCATGGACGCAGCGGCCGATGCGGCCCTGCTGTCCCAGGCCGTGGGCCGGCCTGTCAGCGTGGCCTGCGAGGCCTGGACTGCTGCGGGCAGCGCAGACAGCCGGGAGCTGGTGCTGCGCGTGGATGCGCAGCCTTCGCAAGGGCTTGAGGCCGACACGGTGGTGCAGCCTCAGCCGGGCAATGCATCGCCGCAGCCAGACCTGCTGCTGTCCGACACGCCCTGGGCCGTGCGCCCCAGCATGGCGCGCCTGTTGAGCCAGCCCGAGCTGGCGCGCGCCGCGGCCCTGGCCACCGTGCTCGATGCCGGCGAAGTGCAAGAGCGCAGGCTGGCCGCCAGCCTGCGGCATGCCGGCGTTGATGATCTGAATGCCGCCCAGGTCTTTGCCCGCGAAAGCCACTGGCATGAGCAGGCGCTGGACCAGGGCCGTGATCCGCTGCAATGGCGGCTGCAGCACCTGCCCGAAGGCCCGGTGCGCGATCTGGCCCGGCAGGTGGCCGAGCGTGCGCAGGCATCGCAGCAGGCACCGTCCCACCAAGGTGCCGATGGCCGCCTGCTGGGCCGGGGCTTTGCCACCGCCCAGCTGCAGACCCTGGATGCGCAGGGCGCCGACCTCCATGCCTGGAGCGCCTGGGTGGCCGAGGTGGCCGTGCACCCGCAAACGGGCGAGATCGAAGTGACCCGCGTCGTGGCCGGCCATGACAGCCGCAGCCTGCAAGCGGCGCAGGCCGCCAGCACGCGGCCCGAGATCGTCCAGCAGGACCCGCAACTGCTGGCCGATGCGCGCCGGCTGCTGGGCACGGCGCCCGCTTTTGACGACTGGGCAGGGGCCACAGCCTCCGCTGCTTCTTTCGATGTGATCGCCAAGCCCGGCTCCGACCTGGCGCAACATGTGCCCGGCGATGTCGCGGTCATCCGCCAGGGCAATCTGGCGCTGGATGGCGTGGCCACGCTGCCCGCCGCCGCCGCCATTGCCAACGCCATTCACCATGCGACAGGCGTGCGCCTGCGCGAAGTGCCCTTCCAGCCCGAGCAGCTGCGCCTGGCCCTGGCGGGCGAGGGTGCCGGCAAGCCCGGTGCGGCGCGGCCTGGCCGTGGCTGGGGCTGGCTGGCCGCAGGCGCCGCAGGCCTTGCCGGCATGGCGGCCATGGCCTGGCCGCTGAAGCCGGCCCTGCCGCTGACCGACGGGCCCGACGTTTCCCTGTACTCGCCGCAGGCCCTGGAGCGCGGCCGCCTGGTGGCGGCTGCGGGCGACTGCGTGGTCTGCCACACGGCCCCGGGCGGCGCGGCCAATGCCGGCGGCTTCGGGCTGGAGACGCCGTTCGGCACCATCTACTCCACCAACATCACACCCGACAACGAAACCGGCATCGGCCGCTGGTCCTACGCGGCCTTCGAGCGCGCCATGCGCCACGGCATCCACCAGGACGGGCGCCAGCTGTATCCGGCCTTTCCGTACACGGCCTTCGCCAAGCTCAGCGATGGCGACCTGCAGGCCCTCTACGGCTACCTGATGTCCCAGCCCGCCGTGAAGGCCAAGGCGCCCGAGACGCAGCTGGCCTTCCCCTACAACCTGCGCCCGGCCATGGCGGGCTGGAACCTGCTGTTCCACGACGCCACGCCGTTCAAGGCCGACCCCGCGCGCAGCGCCGAATGGAACCGGGGCGCCTACCTGGTCGAAGGCGCGGGCCACTGCGCGGCCTGCCACTCGCCGCGCAATGCGCTGGGTGCCGAAAAGACCGGCATCCACTACCTGGGCGGCGGCGAGGCCGAAGGCTGGACGGCGCCCGCGCTCAATCAACTGGCCGGCGGCAAGCTGCCCTGGAGCCGCGAGGAGCTGTACCAGTACCTGCGCACCGGCTTCTCGGCCCGCCACGGCGTGGCGGCCGGCCCCATGGCGCCCGTCATCCACGGCCTGGCCCAGTTGCCCGAAGCCGATGTGCGCGCCATGGCCACCTATCTGATGGAGTTGCCGGGCCAGGCCCCACAGGCACCACAGGCCGCCCAGGCCGCCCCGGCCATGCCGGCACCGGCGCCGGCCGCCGTGCAGGCGGCGGCGCCTGCGGCGCCACCTGCCAGGGCCCTGGACCGCCACGCCAATGGCGAGCGCATCTACCAGAACGCCTGCGCGGTCTGCCATGAGGCGGGCAGCGGTCCCACATTGTTCGGCGTCAAGCCGCAGCTGGCCCTGAACACCAACCTGCATGCGGCCAGCCCCGACAACCTGGTCCAGGTGATCCTGAACGGCATACAGGCACCGGCCGACGATGCGCTGGGCTACATGCCCGGCTTCGGGGACAGCCTGGACGACAGGCAGATCGCGGACCTGCTCGGATATTTGCGCGAACGATTTGCACCGGAGGAAAAAGCTTGGCCAGACGACACGAAGACGATTAACCGGCTGCGCATGCAGGCACAGGCGCATGCGCACTGAGGGCGGCAATGGGCAGCAATGGGCGGCGGCATGGGCGATGCCGCGGATATGGACACCTTGCCCTGGAATTTCTCCAGGGCCTGGGTCCTGACATCTGATGCTGGGGACGGGTGATGGGCAACAACGGACGGCGCTGTCGATGTGCAGCCTGTCCGCAATGCGCCCATCGCCCGGATGCAGAGACCGACATCCGGAAATTTTCCATCGGGCCATGGAGATGGCGCCGAGGGAGCGGTTCGCTCCGGATGTGTGAAGGGTGGAAGGCACGGCAGGAGACGGCAACACAAGCTGAACGGCCTTGCCTGGGAAAAGACAGATTCAACAATTGCGATGGCTAGAAAAGGAGTCCCTGCATGTCATCTACATACATTTCGGTGGAAAAAGGCATCCAGACAGCGGGTGTCGGCAAGTTCCAATATCGGCTGTTCGTCATCTTCGGGCTGGTCTGGCTGGCCGACGCCATGCAGGTGCTGTCCATCGGCTTCAGCGCGCCGTCCATTGCCAAGACCTTCGGCAAGACCGTGCCCGAGGCGCTGCAGACCGGCACCTTCTTCTTCATCGGCATGCTGATCGGTGCCTTCGTCTTCGGCCGCCTGGCCGACCGCATCGGGCGCCGCCCGGTGCTGATGATGGCCGTGGTGATCGATGCCTTCGCGGGCGTGGCCTCGGCCTTTGCGCCCGAGTTCGCCTGGCTGCTGGTGCTGCGCTTCATCACCGGCATCGGCGTGGGCGGCACGCTGCCCGTGGACTACACCATGATGGCCGAGTTCCTGCCCAGCGACCGCCGCGGCCGCTGGCTGGTGCTGCTGGAATCGTTCTGGGCCGTGGGCACCATCTTCCTGGCCATCCTGGCGCTGGTGGCCGTGTCCTGGGGTGACGATGCCTGGCGCGTGATCTTCTTCGTGACCGGACTGCCGGCGCTGATCGGCGTGGTGCTGCGCTTCTACATCCCCGAGTCGCCCATGTTCCTCAACCGCAACGGCAAGTCCGAAGAGGCGCGCAAGGTGCTGCAGCGGGTGGCCAAGGTCAACGGCACCAACGCGGAAATCCCCGCCCTGCAGCCTGAAAAGCAGGAGCGCAAGTCCATCCTCGCGCTGTTCAACGGCGGCCTGCGCCGCCGCAGCCTCTCGCTGTTCCTGGCCTGGGCGCTGATCTCCATCGCCTACTACGGTGTCTTCGTCTACCTGCCCGTCAAGCTCAGCAGCGAGGGCTTCGCCTTCATGCGCGGCCAGGTCTTCCTGGTGGTGCTGGCCCTGGTGCAACTGCCCGGCTTTGCGCTGTCGGCCTATGGCGTGGAGCGCTGGGGCCGCAAGCCCACGCTGATCGGCTTTTTGCTGCTCAGCGCCGTCGGCTGCATGTTCTACAGCCTGGGCTCGTCGCCCTTCGTGGTCATCGGCTCCACCCTGCTGATGAGCTTCTCGCTGCTGGGCACCTGGGGCGCGCTGTATGCCTTCACCCCCGAGGTCTACCCTACCGACCTGCGTGCCAGCGGCATGGGCATGGCCGGCGCCGTGGCGCGCTTCGGCGGCCTGTTCGCCCCGGCCATCATTGCGCCCATCATGGCCACCCACTTCACCCTGGCGCTGGCCGTGCTGTCTGCCATGCTGGTGGGCGGCGCCCTGTCGATCTGGGCCGTGGATGTGGAATCGCGCAACCGGGCGCTGGATTGATGACGGCCTGAGCTGACTGAAAGGTCGGCTCAGCAAAAAGGCCAGAAGGATTTGTCCTTCTGGCCTTTTTTTTGGGGGGAGGCTGCAAGGGCTCAATCCGCCTCGCCACCTTCCAGCATCTTCTTGAGCAAAAAATCCAGCGCCAGGCGCTCGGCCGGATTGAGCTTGCCGTAGGTGCTTTCGGTGATCTGCTTGGCGAAGGGCTCCATGTCGCGCACCAGGTCCTGGCCGGCCTCGGTGAGGTTGATGACGACCTTGCGGCGGTCGATGCGGTCATGGTCCACCTGCACCAGTTCGCGCTGCTTGAGCCGGTCCACCACGCCGCGGATGGTTGCCTGGTCGATCACGGTGGCCTTGACGATGTCGGCCAGCGAGCTGCCGCTGTTGTCGCGCACGGAGCACAGCACCACGAATTGCGCGGCGGTGAGCTGCGAGTCGGGAATGTATTGCTGGAAGAGTGCAGTGTGGCGCTGATAGACACGCCGCAGCAGGTGGCCGATCTGGTCTGAAAAATGATAGCCATCCTGTGGCGTCATGGCTGATGGCGGGTGGTTCATGGTGCGCGTGAGCTTATCAAAATTCACACCAAATACCGTGTGATTTGCGACAAGCCGGGCGCATTTGCCAAGTGGCGCAAACCCGCGCTGGCTGCGGCATCCGCAAGACCTGGGGCAGCAGGCGCAGCACTGCCCGGCGGCTCATTTGCCGATTGAATGGCGCAATCATCCGTTTGAATTTGACGGCTTGCCCGGCAGGCCTTGAAATGGGCATCAGAGACAAAGCGCCAGCGGACCGGACCGCGCCGCTCCCCACAACGAAAGCCAGCAGGGACACCCATGCCAGCCACACAAGGGAAGATCATTCCCATCGCCGTCCTCAATGCCGCTGCTGCCGACAGCGCACTCGGCGCCCATGAGCGCGAAGCCGTCGAGCACGCCATTGCCGTCCATGCCCGGCGCCCCGGCCCCCTGATCGAGTTGCTGCACGCCGTGAAGGACATGCTGGGCCATATCCCCGAAGCCGCCGTGCCGCGCATCGCCGATGCGCTGAACCTCTCGCGTGCCGAGGTGCATGGCGTCATCTCCTACTACCCCCATTTCCGCAGCACGCCAGCGGGCCGCCATGTGCTGCAGGTCTGCCGCGCCGAGGCCTGCCAGTCGCGCGGTGCCGACGCGCTGCTGGCCCACGCAGGCCAGGCGCTGGGCTGCGGATCGAGTGGGCATGGGCATGGAGCCAGTGCCGATGGCGCCGTCACGCTGGAGCCGGTCTACTGCCTGGGCCTGTGCGCGTCATCGCCTGCCTTGATGCTCGATGGCCAGCCCCATGCGCATGTCACGGCCAACGGCCTGGATGCACTCATCGCGCAATGCCGCCAGCCGGAGCAGGCCGGCGAGCCGGTGGCCCAGCCTGCGCATGCCGGGGCAGAGGCAGGGGCAGAGGCAGGGGCAGGGGCAGGGGCAGGCCCCGGCGTGCGCGTCTATGTGCCCCGCGATGCCGCCGCGCTGGCCGTGGGCGCTGACGCCGTGGCCGGCGCCCTGCAGCGCGAGTGCGCGGCGCGCGGCCTTGCGGTGCAGATCGTGCGCAACGGCTCGCGCGGCCTGCTGTGGCTGGAGACCCTGGTGGAAGTCGAGACGCCCGAAGGCCGCGTGGCCTACGGCCCGGTCACGGCCGATGCGGTGCCGGGCCTGATCGATGCCGGAATGCTGCAGGGCGGCAGCCATGTGCTGTGCCATGGACTGACCGAGGCCATTGCCTACCTGGCGCGCCAGGAGCGCCTGACCTTTGCGCGCGTGGGCGTCATCGATCCGCTGAACCTGGCCGACTATGCAGCCCATGGCGGCTGGCAGGGGCTGGAGCGCGCGGCGCGCATGGAGCCCGCAGCCATCGTGCAGGAGGTGCTGGATTCGGGCCTGCGCGGCCGTGGCGGTGCGGCGTTCCCGGCCGGCATCAAGTGGAAGACCGTGGCCGCCGCAGCGGGGCCGCAAAAGTACATTGCCTGCAACGCCGACGAGGGCGACTCGGGCACCTTCGCCGACCGGCTGCTGATGGAAGGCGATCCCTACACACTGATCGAAGGCATGGCCATCGCTGGCCTGGCCGTGGGCGCCACGCAGGGCCTGGTCTATGTGCGCAGCGAGTATCCGCATGCCATCGCCACCCTGCGCGAAGCCATTGCGCGTGCCGAGGCCGCAGGCTGGCTGGGCCGCGACGTGGCCGGCAGCGGACGGGCCTTCCACATGGAGGTGCGCAAGGGCGCGGGCAGCTATGTCTGCGGCGAGGAAACGGCCATGCTGGAGAGCATCGAGGGGCGGCGCGGCATTGTGCGCGCCAAGCCGCCGCTGCCGGCCATAGCGGGGCTGTGGGGCCGGCCCACGGTGATCAACAACGTGATCACGCTGGCCACGGTGCCGCTGATCCTGGCGCGCGGCGCGGCCTTCTACCAGGGCTTCGGCATGGGCCGCTCGCGCGGCACGCTGCCGTTCCAGCTGGCCGGCAACATCGCGCGCGGCGGCCTGGTGGAAAAGGCCTTCGGCCTGAGCCTGCGCGAGCTGGTGGAAGACTTCGGCGGCGGCACGGCCACCGGCCGCACCGTCAAGGCCGTGCAGGTGGGCGGCCCGCTGGGCAGCTATGTGGCGCCGGCCGACTGGGATGCGCCGCTGGACTACGAGGCCTATGCCGCCAAGGGCAACGTGGTGGGGCACGGCGGCATCGTCGTGCATGACGACACGGCCGACATGGCGCAGCTGGCGCGCTACGCCATGGAGTTCTGCGCCATCGAGTCCTGCGGCAAGTGCACGCCCTGCCGCATCGGCTCCACGCGCGGCGTGGAGGTCATCGACCGCATCGTGCGCGCCGGCAGCGACCCTGCCGCCCACGCCAGCCAGGTGGCCCTGCTGGAGAACCTGTGCGACACCATGCAGCACGGCTCCATGTGCGCCATGGGCGGGATGACGCCGTATCCCGTGCGCTCGGCGCTGACCCACTACCCCCAGGACTTCGGCATCGAGTCCACCACGGCCGCAGCGGCTGCCTGACCGGAGAACACCATGCTCGACCATTTGAAGCAAGCCGACTGGGGCACACCCGCCAGCCCGTCCGAACGCCTGATCACCCTGGAGATCGACGGACGCGAGGTCTGCGTTCCCGAGGGCACCTCGCTGATGCGCGCTGCCATGGAAGGCGGCGTCAGCGTGCCCAAGCTGTGCGCCACCGACAGCCTGGAGCCCTTCGGCTCCTGCCGCCTGTGCCTGGTGCAGATCGAAGGCCGCAAGGGCTTTCCGGCCTCGTGCACCACGCCGGCCGAGCCGGGCATGAAGGTGCGCACGCAAAGCCCGCAACTGCAGGAGCTGCGCCGCGGCGTGATGGAGCTGTACATCTCCGACCATCCGCTGGACTGCCTGACCTGCAGCGCCAACGGCGACTGCGAACTGCAGGACATGGCCGGCACCGTGGGCCTGCGCGAGGTGCGCTACGGCTTCGACGGCGCCAACCATTTCAAGGGCCAGGCGCGCGCCGAGGTCGATGACTCCAACCCGTACTTCAGCTACGACCCCAGCAAGTGCATCGTCTGCAACCGCTGCGTGCGCGCCTGCGAGGAGACGCAGGGCACCTTTGCGCTGACCATCTCGGGCCGGGGGTTCGACTCGCGCGTCACGGCGGGGCAGGGCGGCAGCTTCATGGACAGCGACTGCGTCAGCTGCGGCGCCTGCGTGCAGGCCTGCCCCACGGCCACGCTGCAGGAAAAGACCGTGACCGAGCTGGGCCAGGCCGGGCACAGCGCCATCACCACCTGCGCCTACTGCGGCGTGGGCTGCGGCTTCAAGGCCGAGATGAAGGGCGAGCAGGTCGTGCGCATGGTGCCCTGGAAGGACGGCCAGGCCAACGAGGGCCATGCCTGCGTCAAGGGCCGCTTTGCCTGGGGCTATGCCACGCACAAGGACCGCATCACCCGGCCCATGGTCCGCGCGAAGATCACCGACCCCTGGCGCGAAGTGAGCTGGGAAGAGGCCATTGCCCACACGGCCCGCGAGTTCCGCCGCATCCAGGCCAAGCACGGCAAGGATTCCATTGGCGGCATCACCTCCTCGCGCTGCACCAACGAAGAGGCCTACCTGGTGCAAAAGCTGGTGCGCACGGCCTTCGGCAACAACAACGTCGATACCTGCGCGCGCGTGTGCCACTCGCCCACGGGCTATGGCCTGGGCCAGACCTATGGCACCTCGGCCGGCACGCAGACCTTCAAGTCCATCGAGCACACGGACGTGGTCATGGTCATCGGCGCCAATCCCACGGCCGCGCACCCGGTGTTCGGCTCGCGCATGAAAAAGCGCCTGCGCGGCGACGGCCGGCGTGCGGGCGCCAAGCTCATCGTCATCGACCCGCGCGAGATCGAGCTCGTCAAGTCGCCCCACATCCGCGCCGACTACCACCTGCAACTGCGGCCCGGCACCAACGTGGCCATGATCACCTCGCTGGCCCATGTCATCGTCACCGAAGGCTGGCTGGCCGAGGACTACATCGCCGAGCGCTGCGATGCCAAGTCCTTCGCGCAGTGGAAGGAATTCGTGGCCCGGCCCGAGAACTCGCCCGAGGCCATGGCCGAGGTCACCGGGGTCGCTCCCGAACTCGTGCGCGGCGCCGCGCGCCTGTATGCGCTGGGCGCCGAGGACCATCCAGCGGGCCGCCCCGTCAACGCGGCCATCTACTACGGCCTGGGCGTGACCGAGCATGCGCAGGGCTCGACCATGGTCATGGGCATTGCCAACCTGGCCATGGCCACGGGCAACGTGGGCCGCGAAGGCGTGGGCGTGAACCCGCTGCGCGGCCAGAACAACGTGCAGGGCTCCTGCGACATGGGCTCCTTCCCGCATGAGCTGCCCGGCTACCGCCACATCTCGGACAGCACGGTGCGCGCCGAGTTCGAGGGGGCCTGGGGCGTGGCGCTCAGCCCCGAGCCCGGCCTGCGCATTCCCAACATGTTCGAGGCGGCCCTGGCCGGCAGCTTCATGGGCCTGTACTGCGAGGGCGAGGACATCGTGCAGTCCGACCCCAACACCCAGCATGTGACGGCCGCGCTCTCGGCCATGGAATGCGTGGTGGTGCAGGACATCTTCCTCAACGAAACCGCCAAGTACGCCCATGTCTTCCTGCCGGGCGCCTCTTTCCTCGAAAAGGACGGCACCTTCACCAATGCCGAGCGCCGCATCTCGCGCGTGCGCAAGGTCATGGCGCCGCTGGCCGGCCATGCCGATTGGGAGGTCACCCAGCTGCTGGCCAATGCGCTGGGCTACGCCATGCACTACACGCACCCGAGCGAAATCATGGCCGAGATCGCCGCGCTCACGCCCAGCTTTGCAGGCGTGAACTACGACAAGATCGACCGGCTGGGCAGCGTGCAATGGCCCTGCAATGACAGCACCGAAGAGGCCGGCACTTCCATCATGCACAGGGACCGCTTCGTGCGCGGCAAGGGCCGCTTCATCATCACCCAGTACGTGGCCACCGACGAGAAGGTCACCCAGCGCTTTCCGCTGCTGCTGACCACGGGCCGCATCCTGTCGCAGTACAACGTGGGTGCCCAGACCCGGCGCACGCACAACAGCCACTGGCACAGCGAGGACCGGCTGGAAATCCATCCGCATGACGCCGAGGACCGCGGCATACGCGACGGAGACTGGGTCGGCATCGCCAGCCGCGCGGGCGAGACCGTGCTGCGCGCCACCGTCACCGAGCGCATACAGCCCGGCGTGGTCTACACCACCTTCCACTTTCCCGAATCGGGCGCCAACGTCATCACCACCGACAGCTCGGACTGGGCCACCAACTGCCCCGAATACAAGGTCACGGCCGTGCAGGTGCTGCCCGTCCCCCAGCACGCCCAGCCGTCCGACTGGCAGCGCGGCTTTGCGCGCATGCACGAAGAGCAGATCGGCCTGTTGCAAGCCGCGCAGGCAGGCAGCATGGCCGTGGCGGGAGGCAAGTGATGGACAGCGCCAACCTGGTCCGCATGGCCAACCGCATCGGCGAGTTCTTCGAGGCCATGCCCGAGCGCGACGAGGCCCTGCAGGGCATTGCCGAACACATCCGCAAATTCTGGGAGCCCCGCATGCGCGCCGAACTGGCCCGCGTGCTGGCCAGCCCCGACGAGGCCCAGGCGCTCAAGCCCATCGTGCGCGAGGCGCTGGTGCTGCATCCGCTGACCTTGCCGTCGGCGGCGCAGGCTTAGCCAAAGCACTTCTTCTTCGCCATCTCCCGCGCCAATGCCACAAAGCCGGCAGCGGCCGGCGACAGCCGTTCCATGCTGCGCACGGCCAGCCCAGTGACGCGGCGCTGGCGGGGCGCGAGGCTGCGGTAGACCATGCCTTCGGGCGCCTGCTCGGGCACGGCCAGGCGTGCGGCAATCGCAATGGCGTGGCCCTGGGCCACGAAGCCCTGCATGGAGGACATCTGCTCGAAGTGGTAGATGGCCGCAGGCTGGGCGCCGGCCTCGGCCAGGAAGCGGTCGATGTGCGCGCCCGACCCGGCCGAGGTGCGCACAAAGGCCTCGCCCTGCAGGTCGGCGGCGCGGATGCTGCGCTGGGCCGCCAGCCGGTGCGCGGCGGGCAGCAGCGCCACCAGTTCGTCCTCGACCAGGGGCACGGTCTCGAAGCGCTCGTCGGGCAGCACGACGAAGCCGATCTCCACGCGCCGCTCCAGCAGCCACTTGACCACGGTGTCGTCGTTTTGCTCGTCGATCTGCACCAGTACGGCGGGCTGGCGGCGCCGGTATTCGGTGATCAGCGGGGGCAGCAGCCGCAGCGAAGAGGTGGCGCCGAACGAGGCCACGCGCAGCGTGCCGCGCGCCATGCCGCGCTCGGCATCGGCCTCCTGCCGCAAGGCCTCCTTTTGCTGGAGGATGTCGTTGGCGCGCTGCAGCAGCCGCGTGCCTGCGTCGGTCAGCGGGGAGTGAGGGCCTTCGCGCCGCACCAACTGCACCTGCAGCTCGCCTTCCAGCGCGCGCAGGGCATGGCTGACGGCGCTCTGGGTAATGCCCAGCAGCGCGGCCGCGCGCGAGAAACTGCCGGCGCGGGCCAGCGCCGCGAACACTTCGAGCTGGGTGAAGGTCATGGGATCACGGTGTCCAGGTCATGAGCATTCGCTCATTTGTCTATGAATCGATATGAGCACATAGTACGCGCCATGAATTTTCAACGCTTCTTCGGTCCCCACCTGCGGCTTGTCGGCATGGCCCTGCTGTGGGGCGCTTCCTGGCCTGCGGGCCGCGTGGTGGCACAGAACATGCCGCCACTGGCCGCCGCCAGCCTGCGCTTCCTGCTGGCCGCCGCCGTGCTGCTGCCGTGGCTGTACTGGGCCGGTGGCATGGCGGGCCTGCGGCAATGGAGTGCCAAACGCTGGCTGGGCATGGCGGCCGCCGGCGCCACGGGCGTGTTCGGCTATGCCGCCTTTTTCCTCATGGGGCTGCAGCATGTGCCGGCCGGCAAGGCGGCCCTGGTGATCACGCTCAACCCCGTGCTCACGCTGGCGCTGGCGGTCTGGCTGTTCGGCGAGCGGCTCAACCGCACCATTGCCCTGGGCATGGCGCTGGCGGCCTGCGGCGCCGTGGTGGTGATCTCGCACGGCCAGCCGCTGGCGCTGCTGCAGGGATCGGTGGGCGCGGGCGAGCTGCTGATCCTGGGCTGCGTGGTGTGCTGGGTGAGCTACACCCTGATCGGCCGCTGGCTGCTCACGGGCGTGGATGCGCTGTCGGCCACGGCCGTGACCTCGACCATGGGCGCGGCCATGCTGCTGGTGGCCAGCCTGGTGGTCGAGGGGCCGGCCGGTCTGCAGGCCGCCGTGCTTGGCAACGGCACTGCCTGGGGCGCGCTGGCCTTCCTGGCCTTCGGCGCCACGGCGCTTGCCTATGCCTGGTACTTCGACGGCGTCAAGGCGCTGGGCGCGGGTGCGGCCTCGGGCTACATCACCCTGGTGCCCGTGATCGGCGTGGCGCTGTCGGCGCTGTGGCTGGGCGAGAGCATCGATGCCAGCATCGTGCTGGGCGGCGGCATGGCCGTGGCCGGCACGGCGCTGATGAACTGGGGGCGCAGGCCGGTGCCCGCCCCGCGCATGCAGGGTGCGCAGGCGGCAGTCCGCAGTTGACGTGTCAGGTGCTCCGCCTGGCGCGGATGGCGTTGCGCGCGGCGCGCAGCAGCTTCAACTGGAGCCAGGATGCGGCGAGCAGTGCTGCCGCAACGATGAGCCAGTGATGCAAGGCAAACCCTGGCTGGTGAAAGCGCACGCGCAGATCGACTGCCTCCACCAGCACGCCGATCTCGATGAACGCCAGCAGGCCTGCCATGGCGGCAAGCCAGCCGGGTTCGCGCTGCGATGGGCCGGCTTGGGACCGCTTTCGGCGTCCTGCCAGCCTGAAGAAAATGCCCAGGGCGATGGTGCCCAGAATCAAGGCCAGCACCAGCTTGCCCAGCAAGCTGGCTGCGGCCGCGCCGCCCAGGGACAGGATCAGGCCCACGATTTCGGCCACGGCTTCGAACCGTGCCGCAAGGGCCTTGCGGATGCGCAACAACATGGCAGCCTTCCTTCAGCGTCCGTGCGCTTCAGAAGGCCGTGTGCCGCAGCATGGTGATTTCCTGAGCTTGCCCATCCCGTCCCCCTGGTTGTGTGATCCGGCGAGCGTATCAAAACCTGTCGGGCGACCGGAGGCGGTCCAGGCTCAGTCCATGCTGATGTTGCGCTCCGTGATCACCTTGGTCCAGCGCACGGACTCGGCCTGCAGGTGCCTGGCCGCTTCCTCGGGCGTGGAGCCCACGACTTCGGCGCCGATGGCCTTGAAGCGTTCGAGCACGTCGGGCTGCTTCATCTCGGCCACGAAGACCTGGTTGAGCTTCTTGACGATGGCCGGCGGCGTGCTGGCGGGCATGAAGACGGCGAACCAGGGCGAGACCTCGTAGCCCTTGATGCCGGCCTCTTCCATGGTGGGCACGTCGGGCATGCTGGACGAACGCTTGGCCGTGGTCACGGCCAGGGCGCGCAGCTTGCCCGACTGGATGTGCGGGCGCGCCGAGGTGATGGAGTCGAACATGTAGTTGACCTGTCCGCCCAGCAGGTCGGACACCGCCGGGCCCGATCCCTTGTAGGGGATGTGCAGGATGTCCACGCCGGCCAGCGAGTTGAACACTTCGCCCGCCAGGTGGATGGAGGTGCCGTTGCCGGCCGAGGCATAGGTCAGCTTGCTGGGCGAGGCCTTGGCGGCGGCCACCACGTCGGCCACGCTCTTGACGTTGGGCTGGGTGGAGTTGGTGACCAGGATGTTGGGCACCACGGCCAGCACGCCCACGGGGGCGAAGTCCTTGATCGGGTCGTAGCTGAGCTTGCGGTACAGCGGCTTGTTGGTGGCCATGCCGATGGAGGTGATCATCAGCGTGTAGCCGTCGCCGGGCTGCTTGGCCACGAAGTCGGCGCCGATGTTGCCGCCGGCGCCGGGACGGTTCTCGATCACGAAGGGCTGGCCCAGCGTGCGGCCGGCCTTCTCGCCCAGGGTGCGCGCAATGGCGTCCATGGCGCCGCCCGGCGGGAAGGGCACGATCCAGCGGATGGGCTTGCTGGGCCAGTTGGCCTCGGGTGCCTGCGCATGGGCGGCGGGCATCACGGCGGACAGGCACAGGCCTGCGGCTGCGGCGGTCAGAAAACGGCGTTTCACATTCACTTCAGTTGTCTCCGAAAAATTTGGTCTTGGTTTGGGCTGTGCTCAGGCGATGGCCGAGGGATGGCGGGCCAGCGGCGTGACCTGGATGTCCATGTAGGGGAACAGCGGCAGGCCCTGCAGCAGCTCGTGCAGCTCGTCGTTGGAGGCCACGTCGAACACGCTGTAGTTGGCGTACTCGCCCACCACGCGCCAGATGTGGGGCCAGCGTCCGTCGTGCTGCAGCTGCTGGGAATAGGCCTTCTCGCGGGCCTTGATCTCGGCTGCCACGTCGGCGGGCAGGTCGTGGGGGATCTTCACGTCCATGCGGACCAGGTAAAGCATGTTTGTCTCCAGGAGGAATGAAAGGAATTCAGGTCGCAGCCCCGGTCCGGGCCTGCCCCATGTCGAAGTGCTGCGGCTGGCTGCCGGCCAGCGCGCGGTCGAAACGCGCGAGTTGCTGCAGGTCGATCTCCACGCCCAGGCCGGGGCCGTCGGGCAGTTGCAGCTCGAAGTCGCGGATGACCATGCGCTCGGTGACGATGTCGTCCACCAGCAGCTGGGGGCCGAACAGCTCGCAGTTGTAGTGCTGCCCGCCCAGCGTGGCAAAGACATGGGCCGAGGCGGCCGAGCCGATCGAGGTCTCCAGCATGGTGCCGCCGTACCAGCCGATATCGGCCGCCTGGGCAATGGCCGCCACCTTGCGCGTGCGCAGCAGGCCGCCGTGCTTGGCCACCTTGAGCGAGAACACATGGCTGGCCTGCTCGCGCGCCAGGCGCATGGCGTCGTAGGGCGTGCACACGCTCTCGTCGGCCATGACCAGGGCGCCGTGCAGCGTGGCGGTCAGCTCGCGCAGCGCGGGCACGTTCCAGCCGGCCACGGGCTGCTCGATCAGGGTCACGCCGGCATCGATCAGCTGCGGCAGAAAGCGCCGCGCCGTGGCGCCGTCCCAGGCTTGGTTCACGTCCACGGTCAGCGTGGCGCGGCCCTGCAGGCCGCGCGCGATCTCGCTCACATGGGCCACGTCGGCCTCGGGCGTGCGCGCGCCGATCTTCATCTTGAAGATGCGGTGGCGCTTTTGTTCCAGGCGCAGATGGGCCTCGGCCAGGTCGCGCTCGATGTCGCCGCTGGCCAGCGTCCAGGCCAGGGGCAGGCTGTCGCGCTGCTTGCCGCCCAGCAACTGCCACACGGGCAACTGCAGGCTGCGCGCCACGGCGTCCAGCAGCGCGATCTCGACGGCGCTCTTGGCAAAGGCATTGCCCTTGCAGGCCAGGTCCATGCGCGAGAGGCAGGCCTCGAAGCGCGCGCCGTCCTGGCCGATCAGGCTGGGCGCCAGGTGGTTGGCGATGGCATGGTGGATGCTCTCGGGCGATTCCTCGTTCCACGACGGGCCGCCGATGGTGGCGGCCTCGCCAAAGCCCGTGGCCCCGTTGCGCAGCCACAGCTGCACGATCACCGGGCTTTGCCGGCTGATGGAGCCGAACGACAGCTTGTGCGGGCGGATGGTGGGAATGTCGAGGATCCGCGCCTCGATGCGCTCGATCAGAAAACGGTCTTGCATGGCAATGGCTGGTGTCCTGGCTGGCGGCGGCTGCCAGCAATGGACACAAGCGTAAATCCATGCATTGTGTGGATCTATTGAATTATTTGTGAGAAATCATTCGATGGTGTCGATGTGTTGAATGCCTGCGCGGCAGGCAGGGGGCGCGGCAGCCTTGTGCTGCGCACGCCCTGTGGCGACGGGATCAGAAACTGCTGCGCAGCGTGACCATGATGCTGCGCGGCAGGCCGTAGTAGTTGCTGCGCGTGGCCGTGCCCACGCGCTCCCAGTAGACGCGGTCGAACAGGTTGTCGATGTTCACGGCCAGCTTGACCTGGGGGGTGAGCGGGTAGGCGGCATAGACGGACCAGACGCCGTAGCCGCCCGCTCGCCAGCGCACGGTGCCCAGGGTGTCGTAGAACTCGCTGACGGCGCGCACGCCCGCGCCCAGCTCCAGCCCCTGGGCTACGGGGCCGGCCACGCGGTAGCGCGCCCACAGGTTCACGCTGTGGCGCGGCGACATGGTGCTGAAGTCGGTGCCCGTCTGCGTGACGGTGCCCTGCAGGTATTTGGAGCGCATGTAGGCGTAGCTGGCCGCCACGTCCCAGCGCGGCGACAGCGATCCGACCACTTCGGCCTCGAAGCCTTCGGAGCGCACCTTGCCTGCGGGGATGACGAAGGCGGCATCGGCGGGGTCGGCCAGCGCGCGGTTGGTGTCCTGCATGCGGTAGACGGCGGCGGTGGCATTCAGGCGTCCGTCCAGCAGGCTGCCCTTGATGCCGGCTTCCACCTGCCGGCCCTCGCGCGGGGCGATCTGGCCGCCGCCGGCCAGGCGCCCGCTTTGCGGCTGGAAGATGCGCGACTGGCTGGCGTAGAGCGTCCAGCTGTCGTTCAGATCGAAGAGCACGGCGCCGAAGGGCGTGAACTGGCCATCGACCTCGTAGCCCGAGCGCGTGTTCTGCAGCCGATCCGAGGTTTCTGTCTTCCACCAGCTCTTGCGCGCGCCCGCCACCAGGGTGAGGGCCTGCGTGGGCTTGATGCGCAACTGGCCGTAGACGCCGCGCAGGCTGGTGCGCGTAGTGTCGTCGGCAAAGGGCTTGAAGCTGGGCTCGGGGATGGAGGAGGGGTCGTAGTGGAACAGGTCGGCCGGCGTGTTCATGGCGCCGCGCAGCATGCGCAGGTGCATGTTGGAGCTGCGGTAGTCCGCGCCCGCGATGAAATGGTGCGTCTGCCCGGCCCATTGCCAGGGCGTGCTGTAGTAGATGTCGGCCGTGGTGTCGGCGTAGTCGCGGTCCACGGTCTGGGCCTGGGTGAGGCGGCTGATGCCGGTGTCCGATACGGCCGAGTAGCCGTTGATGTACTTGTCGCGCTGCTGGCGCAGCACACGGCGGGCGGCCAGCTTGAACAGGCCGCCGCCGTCGAGCCGCGTCTCCGACTCGATGAAGCCGGCCAGCGATTCGGGCGCGGCGCGGCCCCAGTCGGCGGCAATGGCCACGTCGCGCGGAATGGGGGCCAGCCTGCCGTCGGCGTGGGCGGGCAGGCCGGTGTCGTAGTTGCCCCGGCCGCGCTGCCAGGTGGCGCCCACCGAGACCGTGCTCTGGGAAGTGACGTCCAGCTCCACCGTGCCGTACAGGGCCTGCTTGTGGCCGTCCATGGCCATCACGGGGCTGCCGAAGTTCTCGTGCAGCGCCACCACCCGGCCACGCAGGCGGCCATCTTCGGACAGCGCTCCGGTGACATCCACCTCGGCCCGCTTGCGGCCCCGCGAGCCCAGGCCGATGGCGCCCTGGCCCTGGTAGTCCGGCAGGGCGCGCTTGCGCACCAGGTTGAGCATGACGCTGGGCTCGCCCGCGCCCGAGAACAGCCCGGCCGGCCCGCGCAGGGCCTCGACCCGGTCGAACAGGGCCAGGTCCAGCGTTTCCTGGGTGGCCGGATTGCCGCTGACGGTGAGACCGTCCAGCTGGTAGGTGGAGGACTGGTAGCCGCGCGAGAGGATGTCGCTGCGCCCGCCCGTGCTGCTTTGCCGGCGCACGACGATGCCGGGCACCACCTTGGCGGCTTCGGTGAGCTCCACGAAGTTCTGGTCATCGAGCCGTGCGCGCGAGATCACGGATACGGACTGCGGCGTCTCCCGGGCCGTCAGCTCGATCTTGGTGGCCGCGCTGGCATAGGGCGCCCGGTAGCTGCCCGTGCCTTCCGTGCGGCCGTCGCGCAGGGCCGTGGCTGTCACCTGCACTTCGTCCAGCGCGGTCTGCGGGCGCGCCGGGGCGGGGCGCAGCAGCCAGCCGCCCTGGGGCTGGGCAGAGGCTTGCAGGCCGCTACCGGCCAGCAGGCGCTGCAGTGCCTCGGCCGGCTCCAGGCGGCCCTGGACGGCGGGCGCGGACTTGCCTGCGAGCAGGGCGCTGTCGGCCGCGATGCTGGTGCCGGTGGCGCGCGCCAGGGCCTTGATGGCGTCGGCCAGCGGCTGGGCCGGCAGGTCGATGTCGGCAGGGGCGGCCAGGGCTGGCGTGCAGGCCAGTGCCGCCGCGCAGGCGAGCAGGGACAGGCAGGCGCGTGCCGGGCGAAGGGAAAGAGGGCGGGCGGGCATGGCGGGAACGTTCTCCTGGGTATCGGTTGTGCTCGCCTGTATGACGGGGCAGCCCGCCGGATCCCTGATGTGCGTTGGCCGCTTTTTTTCAGTTTTTCCGGATTTTTTCCGGCGCCGTGCTGCGGGGGGCCAGCCAGGTGGCGCCGTCGCGCTCCTGCACGCGCACGGCGGCGATGCGCGGCAGCGCGTCCAGGAAATTCTCCACATCGGCGCGCTGCACGGCGGCCGTGATGCGCTGCCCGCCCGTGCCGTCGGCTACGGCCGCACGCACGGGCTGGCGGCGCCAGCGCGACAGCGTGGCGGCGATCTCGCCCAGCCCGGCGCTGTCGAAGACGATGAGGCCGCGTTCGATGGACGAGAAGCTGTCGCGCGCATCGCGCTGCACGCGACGGGGGCGGGGGCTGGCGTGGTCGCCATCGGCACCGGGTGCGGCACCGGCGCTTTCGTCCGGCAGTTCCCCCACTTCGCCGGCCTGCAGCAGCAAGAACGGTTCTCCTTCAGCACCTTTCACCGCCAAACGCACCGTGCCATGCTCCACGCCCACCCGCACCAGGCCCGGCAGGCGGTTGACGGTGAAGCGCGTGCCCAGCACGGTGATGCGCGCCTGGCCTGCGTCGATGGTGAAGTGGCGGTCTGCATCCCTGGCCACGTCGAACAGGGCCTCGCCCCGCTCCAGCACCACGGCGCGCTGGCGGCGCGTGTAGCGCGTGGCGATGCGGCTGGCCGGTCCCAGGGTCAGCACGCTGGCGTCGGGCAGGTTCAGCACGATGCGTTCGCCAATCGCACTGTCGCGGGCCAGGGCGAACACGGTGGTGTCCTGCCATTCAAGCCAGCCGCGCCATGCCAGCAGGCCCGCCGTGCCCAGGCCGGCAACGCCCAGCACGCCGCGGGTGATGATCGCGCGGCGCGTGTTGCTGCGTGTGTTGCGGCGCTGGCGTGCGGCGGTGTCCACCGCCGTGGCCAGGGCCTCGGTGCGGGGCGTGGAGTCGAAGTCCTGCCACAGCGCCTCGAAGGCGGCGTATTCGGCGGCGTGGCGCGGGTCGGCGTCCATCCAGCGGCGCCAGGCAGCGGCATCGGCGGCGCCCGGCCGCGCTCCCGCATCCCGGTGCATGCGTATGAACCAGCGCGCGGCTTCCTCGCGCGGCGTGCTCATGGCGCGAGCAGCTCGCGTGCGGCGCGCAGGTCCAGCAGGGCGCGCATCAGGTGGCGCTCCACCATGTTCAGGCTGATGCCCAGCATGGCGGCAATCTGGGGCTGGGAGTGGCCTTCCACCTTGCACAGCCAGAACACCTCGCGGCAGCGCGCAGGCAATCCCTGGATGACACGCTGCACGGCGCCCAGGCGCTGCTGCAGGTCGGCCAGCATCTCGGCCGAAGGCGCCGTGAAGGCTTCCTGCAAGGCGATTTCGTCCGCGCGTGCCACCGGGTGCTGCGCGGCGCCGGCCTCGCCTGCCAGCTCGGGCAGGGGCACGAAGCGGCGCTCATGCGCCATCTGGTCGGCCAGCACGGTGCGCGCCACCACGCGCAGGTAGGCATGCGGCTGGGCGATGCCTTCGTGCCGGCCGCTGAGGGCGTAGCGCACGAAGGCGTCATGCAGCACATCCTGCGCGCGGTGGATGCAGCGCGTGCTGCGCCAGATGGCGGGCAGCAGGCTGCCATAGGCCCAGTGCAGGTCCAGGCCCAGCCAGGCGGCAGGAGTCGGATGGCGTGTCATACAAGCAAGCGGGGAGGGAAGGCAGGCGGGCAGGGCGGGACGAAGTGCTGGCATTCTAAATGAGACTTTTTCTCATTTGTTGCCACCCGTTTGCCACTTGTTCACCACCCGTTTGCCGGCCGCAGGCGCGCCGGCCGGCGGTGCCGCTACAGCAGCTCCGCCGGGCGCGTCTCCGATGCGCTGCGGCAGGGAAGGGTGATGCGAAACAGCGAGCCGCCCTCGGGCCGGTTGCTGGCCACGATGGTGCCGTCCATGGCGTCGATGATCTTGCGGCAGATGGCCAGCCCCAGGCCCGTGCCGCCCGAGCCGTTACGGGTCTTGCTGGACTGCACGAAGGGCTGGAAGATCTTGTCCAGCTCCTG